>NZ_JAKYXC010000008.1 GCF_022538185.1 Microbacterium sp. CFH 31415
TCAAGGCGCAGCCGCTCGGCGGCGTGCGGCGAGCGCTGGCGATGGTGGCCGCGGCCGGACTCCCGGCCGTCGTGTCGAGCGCGCTCGACACCTCAGTCGGCCTCTCGATGGGGGCGGCCCTCGCCGCCGCACTGCCCGACCTCGACTACGACTGCGGGCTCGGCACGGCGTCGCTCTTCACAGCCGACGTGACCGAGCCCCCGCTCGTCCCGGTGGCCGGCGTCCTGCAGGTCGGGCGCGTGCAGCCCGACCCGGAGCTGCTCGCTCGTCACGAGGCATCCGCGGATCGACGCGACTGGTGGCTCGACCGACTCGCGCGCTGTCACGCCCTGCTCGTGGAGGGCGCCGGCTGAAACCCGGTTCTGCGACGCTCCCGAATCAGCCTTCGGAGGGCGCGATCAGCAGCTGTGCGACCCGGGCGAGCTCTTCGTTCGTCGCTTGGCGCAGCTCGGCCTGATCGGCTCCCGCCATAACCGACCGCACGGCGGCGCCCTCCCAGACGGTGAGCAGCAGGCGCGCCGCGTCGAGGGGCGGCAGCCGGAAGGCGAAGGACTCGGCGCGCCCGATGTCGTCGATGATCTGCGCGACGCTGCGGAGCATCTCGTCGGTCTGCGCCAGATAGGCGGCGGCGAGTGCGGGCGTGCGGAGCGCGTGGATGCGGATCTCGCTCAGGAGCAGGACCCCCAGGCGATCGTCGGCCGACATGTCCAGCACCTGCTGCACGATCTGCAGTGCGTTGGAGGGTACGTCGGCGAAGGCACCGTCACGCTCGAGTTCGGCGACGCGATCCCGTACAGCGGCGACGCGGCCGAGTGACACTCGTCCCGCCAACTCGAGGAAGAGCTCGTCCTTCGTCTCGAAGTTCGAGTAGAAGGCGCCGCGGGTGAAGCCTGCACGCTCGCAGACCGCTTCGACGGATGCCGCGTCGAGCCCCACTTCGGCGAAGACCTGGGCAGCGGCATCCAGCAGCTTCTGGCGCGTCGCCTCGCGGCGAGGCGACGTGACGCTCGTGTCGCTCAAGAGATCCTCCTTCGCCAGTCTCACACGCACTACTCAGTTTCAGGGCGCCGACCCGCTTTACGATACACTCATGTATCCGATACAGCGCTGTATCGACAGATCGTGAAATCGTCCGGAACGCGGAGGCGCTGTGTCCACCCTGTTGTATGCCCTCGGTCGCTGGTCCTACCGTCACCCGTGGCGGGTGCTGGTCGCATGGGTGCTGCTCCTCGGCCTCGCCGGTGGCGGGGCGGTCGCTTTCATGAAGGGCACCGACAACTCGTTCTCGATCCCCGGCACCGAGGCGCAGGAGGGCATACAGCTGCTCGACCGCAGCTTCCCCCAGGCGAGCGGCACGAGCGCCCAGCTGGTGATCGTCGCCGCCGACGGCGACACGGTCGCCGAGGCGCCCTACGACGGTGACATAGACGACACCGTCACGGCGCTGGAGGACATCGACGGCGTCATCGCGGTCACCGATCCCTTCAACGAGATGGTCACCGGGATGGTCTCCGACGACGAGTCGGCCGCGATCATCCGCCTCCAGTTCGATGGGCAGTCCACCGATGTCTCCGACGAGACGAAGGATGCGCTCACGCTGGTCGCCGACGATCTGCGCGACACGCTGCCCGAAGGCTCGCAGGTGGCGATGGGGGGCGACTTGTTCTCGACGTCCGTCCCGGCGCTCTCTCTCATCGAGGCCGTCGGCGTGCTCATTGCGCTGTTCGTGCTCATCGTCACCTTCCGCTCCTTCGCGGTCGCGTGGTTCCCGCTGATCTCCGCGATCATCGGCGTCGGGCTCGCGATCGCGCTCATCTACGTCTCCACGGCGTTCGCGTCGATCTCTTCGACCACCCCCATGCTCGCGATCATGCTCGGCCTCGCCGTCGGCATCGACTACGCGCTGTTCATCGTCGCGCGACATCAGGATCAGGTGCGCACCGGCGTCGAGCCGGAGGAGTCCGCCGCCCGCGCCACCGGCACCGCGGGCTCCGCGGTCGTGTTCGCCGGCGCCACCGTGCTCATCGCCCTCATCGGCCTGGGCTTCGCCGGCATCCCGTTCCTCACCACGATGGGCATCGCCGCGGCCGTGGCGGTCGCCATCGCCGTGGTCGTCGCCCTGACGCTCACGCCCGCGCTCCTCGGTTTCGCGAAGGGTCGCGTCGCGGGCTGGGGCCACGGCAAGTCTCGTGCGGGCGTCGCGCTGCCCGCGCGGCGCCGCTCGTCGAGCGCGGATGCCGACGCGGCGTCAGTAGAGGCGGGTGAAGAGGCCGTCGCCGAGGAACCCGACGCCGTTGCGCCCGTCGGCGCCGTGCCCGTCGGCGCCGCGCCGAAGAAGACCAACCGCTGGGTGATGCTCGTGACCAAGCATCCGGTGATCACCACTGTCGCGGTGATCGTGACGCTGGGTGTGATGGCGATCCCCGCCGCGAGCCTCGCGCTCGCGCTCCCCAACGCGGGTCAGCAGCCCCAGACGAGCCAGGCGCGTCAGGCGTACGACCTCACCGCCGAGCACTTCGGCGCGGGATCGAACGGACCCCTCATCATGACGGGCACCATCGTCACCTCGACCGATCCGCTCGGGCTGATGGCCGACCTCGCCGAGGAGATCGAGCAGGTGCCGGGTGTGAAGTCGATCGCCCTCTCAACCCCCAACGAGACGGCCGACACCGGGCTCATCCAGATCGTGCCCGAGACGGGTCCCGACGACCCGGCGACAGCAGAGCTCGTGCGCGAGCTGCGCGCGCTCGCGCCCGAGCTGGAGGAGGAGTACGGCGTGGACTTGAAGGTGACCGGCTTCACCGCCGTCGGCATCGACATCTCCGACCGCCTGGGTGCCGCGCTGCTGCCGTTCGGCATCTTCGTCGTCGGCCTTTCGCTGGTGCTCCTGATGATCGTGTTCCGGTCGATCTGGGTGCCGGTCAAGGCCGCGCTCGGCTATCTTCTCTCGGTGCTCGCCGCCTTCGGCGTCGTCGCTGCCGTCTTCGAGTGGGGCTGGGGCGCCGAACTTCTGCACGTCGATCGGACGGGCCCGGTGATCAGCTTCATGCCGATCATCCTCATGGGAGTGCTCTTCGGTCTCGCGATGGACTACGAGGTGTTCCTCGTCAGCCGCATGCGCGAGGACTACGTGCACGCGCGCAGGACCGCGTCCGGGCACGCCACCCGCAGCGATCGCGACATCGCACTCGGGGCCGTGCGCTCGGGCTTCTCGGCCTCCGCGCGCGTGGTGACGGCGGCGGCGGTCATCATGTTCGCCGTGTTCGCGGCCTTCGTGCCCGAGGGCGACTCGTCGATCAAGCCGATCGCCCTGGGTCTCGCCGTCGGCATCGCGGTCGACGCGTTCCTCGTGCGGATGACCCTCGTGCCGGCCGTCATGGCCCTGCTCGGCGATAAGGCATGGTGGATGCCGCGCTGGCTCGAGCGCATCCTCCCCCACTTCGACATCGAGGGCGAGGCCGTCGAACGAGAGCTCTCGCTCGCGGAGTGGCCCGAACCGCACACGACCGCCGCGGTCGTCGCGGAGGACCTCGCCGTGCGCGCCGAAGGGGTTGAGGACTCCGTCGCACTGTTCGACGGCGCGACGTTCCGGGTCGAGCCGGGCGGCACGCTCATCGCGACGGGCGACCCCCGTGCAGCCCGGGCGTTCGGGCTCGCGGTCGCCGGCCGAATCTCGCCGAACGACGGGCGCCTGCGCGTCGCCGGCCACCTGCTCCCCGAGCGGGCGGCCTGGGTGCGCGCCCACGTCGGCGTCGCGATCCTCGGCGGCTCCGACGACCCCGTGCGTGAGCTGCGCCGTGCGCTGAGCGGCCGCACCACCCTCGTGGTGATCGACGGCCTCGACACGCTCGACCCCGCCGACCGCGATCAGGCGGCAGCACTGCTGCGGGATGCCGAGGCCGCAGCACGAGCGCGGCCGGGCGCGGCATCCGCTCGCCTCACCCTCGTCGCGACCGCGAAGGCCGACGGCCCCGCGCTCGCCGTCCTGGCCGATGCACGCCGCTCCGACGTCAGCTCGCTGGCGCTGCGCACCGGCACTGCCCCTGCTTCCCCTTCCATCGCCGAGGTGACCGCATGACCCTCCACATCGAACGCGCGCGCTCGCGCCGGCCCGTCACGTGGCTGACGCTGATCGGCGTCCTGCTGCTGCCCGTCGTGATCGGGGGCGTGCTCGTCGCGGCGCTGTACAACCCCGTCGAACGACTCGACGGCCTGCAGGCTGCCATCGTGAACGAGGACGAACCCGTCACGATCGACGACCAGATCGTCCCCCTCGGTCGTCAGCTGACCGCCGGGCTCGTCGAAGGCTCCGAAGACCAGCCCAGCAACCTGACGTGGACGATCTCGAACGCGGATGACGCCGCCGAAGGCCTCGCCGACGGCACGTACGCGGCCGTCGTGACCATCCCCGAGAACTTCTCGACGGCCGCGACATCGACCCAGCCCGGCGAGACGCCGGAGCGCGCGACCATCGAGGTGCAGACGCCGCCCGACAGCCTGATCGTCGACGACGCCATCACGGCGCAGGTGACGACGGCCGCGGCATCCCTCATGGGAGAGCAGCTCTCGCAGGTCTACCTCGAGAACGTCTTCCTCGGCTTCACGACGCTCGGCGACCAGCTCGGCGAGGCCGCCTCGGGGGCGGCTCAGTTGGCCGACGGCGCATCGCAGGCGGCGGACGGCGCGACCCAGCTCGCCGGCGGCATGCCGCAGCTCGCGTCGGGCGCCAGTGGCCTGTCGTCCGGAGCCGGCGACCTGCAGAACGGGCTCGGGCAGATCGCGGGCGGCATCGGGGGCGCGGCCGGCGGTGCGCGCGACCTGGGTGCGGGGGTGAACGCGGGTGCGTCCGAGCTCGAGCAGACCGGGCTCGTTCCGGACCAGCTCACGCAGGTCGCCAGCGGGGCCGAGACCGCGACGAACGCGGCGGCGGGCTACGCCACGACGACGTTCACCGACCTGCAGGCGCTCGCGGCGACCTGCGACCCCACCGTGAACCCGCCCGGGTTCTGCGACCGCCTCGTCGCGGCCACCACCTCCGCCGGCACCGCCGCCGCGGTCCTCAACGGCGACGGCACACAGCAGAACCCCGGCGCTGTGAGTCTGACGACGTACACGGCCGATGGGCTCGCGCAGTTCGACACGCAGGCGACAGCCGAGCTCGCGAGCCAGTTCCGTGAGGTCGGTGCCGGCGCCGTAAGACTCGGCTCGGGACTCGACCAGCTCGCCGCCGCCACCTCGCAGTCGGCCGACGGCGCGGGTCAGCTCTCGTCGGGCGCCGCCCAGCTCGCGGGCGGCATCGGCCAGGCCGGCGAGGGGGCGGACTCGCTCGCCGACGGCGTGTCACAGCTCGCCGAGGGGACCACGACGCTCGCAGACGGCCTGGAGGAGGCATCCACCGCCCTTCCGTCGTACTCGGATGCGGAGGCATCGAGCCTCGCGGAGGTCGTCTCCAACCCGGTCGAGGCCGACGGCGTCGGCACGTCTCTGTTCGGCGCGTCGGCGATCCCGCTGCTGTCCACCCTCGCGCTGTGGTTCGGCGGACTCGCGACGTTCGTCGCGCTGCAGGCCGTGTCGCGGCGAGCGCTCACCGCACGCGAGCCGTCGGTGCTGCTGGCGCTGCGCGGGTTCGCTCCCGCGGCGGCGCTCGGGGCCGCCCAGGGCCTCCTGGTTGCCGGCGTCGTACAGCTCGCCGCGTCGTACGAGTGGAGCCAGTGGTGGGTGTTCGCCGGCGTGAGCGTCGTCGCGGGCATCGCCTTCGCGGCGGTCAACCAGGCGCTCGTCGCCGTCTTCGGCGGCGCCGGCCGCTGGATCTCGGCGCTCATCGGGGTGCTCGCCGTCGCGACCGGCGTCGTCTCCACCGTGCCGGGCGTGCTGGCGGACCTCGCCGCGCTCATGCCGACCTCCCCCGCGTACCAGGGGATGGTCGCCGCGCTCACCGACGCAGGGGGCATCGGCGCGGCGTTCGCCGGGCTGATCGTCTGGGCGCTGCTCGCGTTCGGAGCGACGATCCTCGCCGTCGCCCGCCGCCGCACGACGTCTGCCCGCGCCATCCTCGACGCCGCCCCGGTCACGGCGTAGGGCGCACGCCGGCCGCCCCGGCCCCGCGCTCTGGGGGCCGGGCCGGTGCTCGCGCTGTGCGTGGTCCGGCTCTGCGGGCCGGGCCGGTGCTCGCGCTGTGCGTGGTCGGGCCGGTGCTTGCGCTGTGCGTGGTCGGGCGCTGCGGGCCGGGCCCGCTTGCGCGTCTCGCCCCGCCGCGTGGCCTCAGCTCACCGCACGCACCTTGCTCTCCTGTCACGAAACGCCGCCTGCACCGACACATCGCGACAGGTGAACCCGGGCGGGCGAACGTCGCACGGCCGGCCGGCGACCCGCTGCGCGGCCTCAGCTCACCTGTCACGAAACGCCGCCTGCACCGACACATCGCGACAGGTGAGCACCGCTCCGGGCGCCGCTCCAACACCAGCCGCGGTAAGGCGGGGCGGGGACGAACGCCCGGCGGGCGCGCGGCGCGCACCGCGGGCGCACAGCGGGCGCGGTCGGCGGGCGGCGGTCAGCCGAGTGCGGTCAGCCCAGCCACGATCAGCCCAGCCGCGATCAGCCCAGCCGCGTCGGCCCGCAGGCTCAGCTCAGGCCGGAGTAGGCGTGGAGGCCCTTGAAGAACATGTTCACGATCGTGAAGTTGAACAGCACCGCGGTGAAGCCGATGATCGACAGCCAGGCCGATCGGGCGCCGCGCCAGCCGCGCGTCGCGCGCGCGTGGATGTAGCCGGCGTACAGCACCCAGATCACGAAGGTCCAGACTTCCTTGGTGTCGAAGCCCCAGTACCGGCCCCACGCGTCGTTCGCCCAGATCGAGCCGGCGATGAGCGTGAACGTCCAGAAGATGAACCCGAGGATCGCGAAGCGGTATGCGAGCGACTCCAGCGCCTCCGAGCCCGGAAGGGTGGCGAGGAATCGCGGCCCCGTCTTGACGGGCTGAGCGGATGCCTCGGCCGACGCCGCGAGGAGTGCGCGTCGCTCGCGCCGGGCCTGCATGAGCTGCATCACCGACAGGCCGAAGGCGAGGGCGAAGAGCGCGGTCGACAGCGTCGCCACGAACACGTGGATGACGAGCCACACCGACTTGAGCGGGTCGGCGAGCGGCGTGATCTCGACGTAGAAGGCCAGTGTCGAGGCCCCCAGCAGCACGACGGTGAGTCCGGTGATGAACGAGCCGAGGAACCGCAGGTCGTAGCGGATCAGCACCGCGAGATACACCGCGACGATGAGCATGGTGCCGGTGAGCGCGAACTCGTACATGTTCGACCACGGCACGCGTCCCGCCGCGATGCCGCGCGTGACGTCACCCGCCACGTGGAACAGGAGGCCGAGCACCGTCAGCGACGTGCCGATGCGCGCCCACACGAACCGCTTCCGGCGCCCCAGCGGGGCGTTGAGGTTCTCCTCCGCCGCCTTCTCCTGCGCGCGCAGCTCGCCGATCGAGCCGCCGGTCGCGATGCCGCCTGCCGCGACCATTTCGCGTTCGCGCACCTGCAGCCGGGCGTCCTTGGCGTCGACCGCGTCCGCCCCGCGGCGCGCGAGGTCGACAGCGTACGCGATGAAGGCGAGCGCGTAGATCGCGATCGCGGTCCACACCAGCAGCACCGACACGGAGTCGAGCGTGAGAGCGGAGGATTCAGGCATTGTCTCAGTCTACTTTCGGGGACGTCGGGGACTGCAGGCCGTCGAAGTGGCGCTGAGCGAACTGCGCCACCGCGGCATCGAGCGTCGGGTCCTCGCCGCGGGCGAGTCCCGCATACTCGAGGTGGAGCGACTCGCCTCGCGGCGTCGCCTTCACCCACATGCGGCGGCGCGGCACGAAGAGCGCGGCGAGCAGGCCCGCGGTCGCGAGCACCGCGAACACCAGCACCCACGTGGCCGCGGCATCCCGGTGGATCGACAGCGACACGTACCGCTTCACCGACTCGTCGTAGCCCTGCGCACCCTCGGGCGCCTCGTTCTCGAACGTGATGCTGCCGAGGCCGTCGGGGAGATCGGCGGTCTCGCCGGGGGCGAGCTCGATCGGCTCGACGTCGGTGCCGCGTCCCGCGAGCTGCGTCATCTCGGACGGGTCGAGGGTGTACACGGAGCGGGGGGTGCCATCGTCGATGCCGAGGTCGCCCACCCACACGTTGAGCGACACCACCGGGTTGACCAGCGCGGGGTAGGCCGACGCGAACGCACCCGTGTGCAGGGGCGCCTGGGTCGGGTAGAAGAAGCCCTGCAGCGCCATCTGGTCGGGCAGTCCGTCGGTGATCTTCACGACGCCCAGCGAGGTCATGTTGGTGTCCTGCGGGAGGAACGGCACCGACTCCGAGAAGACGATCTCACCGTCGGCGTCGCGCACGGTGAGCGTCGGCGCATAGCCGTTGCCCATCAGGTAGATGCGGTCGCCGCCCATGTCGAGCGGGTGGTTGACCCGCACCTCGCCGGCGACCGGCTCCTCGCCCGCGTACTGCGTGGTGAGGTTCGCGACGAAGTCTCCGGCCTGACCCTGGCCCTGCGCGCCGAGCGGCTGGTACGTGACGTCGAAGCGGTCGAGGGTCAGCGCGTACGGCTCGAGGGCTTCCTCGTCCACGAACCGACCCGGGTTGAAGGACGTGTAGTCGAGCATCGTGTTCACGAAGGTGCGTCCCTCGAGGATCACGGTCTGGCCGGTGTAGGTGAAGCCGCCGCCGAACCCGACCGCGAGCAGCACGCCGACCAGCGAGGCGTGGAAGACGAGGTTCCCGGTCTCGCGCAGGTAGCCGCGCTCGGCCGACACCGACAGCGTCGCACCGGAGTCGTAGCGCTCGACGCGGTACCCGGCCTTCTTCAGCTGCTGCTGCGCGGCTTCGATCGCGGACGTCGCGGCGGCCGCGGCATCCGCCCTGGAATCGAACTCGACGGTCTCGGAGCGATGCGCGTCCAGACGCGCGAGGCGTGCGGGCGTGCGGGGCGGCTTGGCGCGGAGGGCCTTCCAGTGGTGCTTGGTCCGCGGGATGACGCAGCCGATCAGCGAGATGAACAGCAGGATGTAGATCGCGGAGAACCACGGCGACGAGTACACGTCGAACATGCTGAGGTTGTCGAGCACCGGCGCGAGATCGGGGTTGTCGGCGAAGTACTGGGTGACGCCGTTGGGGTCGGCGCTGCGCTGCGGCACGAGCGAGCCGGGGACCGCGGCGATCGCGAGCAGGAGCAGCAGCACGAGCGCGGTGCGCATCGACGTGAGCTGGCGCCAGCCCCAGCGCAGCCAGCCGACCACGCCGAGTGCGGGCTGCGTGACGTCGGACGCCTCGGCCTCGGCGTGATCCGACGGCCGCAGCGGGTCGACCGTCGCCGTGGTGGATTCAGAGCGGGAGCGGGACATCGGCGAACACCCCCTGCAGGCCGGCCATGAGCTGGGTCCACACACCGGTCACCATCAGCACGCCGAGCACGATCAGCAGAGCTCCTCCGATCAGGTTCACGACGCGGATGTGCCGGCGCATGAAGGTCACCGAGCGCGTCGCCCACCCGAAGCCGAGGGTGAGGAGGATGAACGGGATGCCGAGGCCCAGCGAGTACGCCAGCCCCAGGGTCGCCGCGCGCGCGGCGGAGCCCGAGTCGAACGCCATCGCGAGGATCACGGCGAGCGTGGGGCCGATGCACGGCGCCCAGCCGATGCCGAGCGCGATGCCGAGCAGCGGGGCGCCGATGAGCCCGAGGCTGCCGCGCACCTGCGGCCGCGCGATGCGCTGAGCGAGGCCGAAGACGCCGATGAACACGAGTCCCATAGCGATGACCACGACCCCGAGCACGCGGGTGATGAGGTCGGCGTACTCGATGAAGAACCGGCCCAGCGTGCCGCCGAGCGTCGCGACGCTCACGAACACGAGTGTGAAGCCCGCGATGAACAGCAGCACACCGAGGAGGAGCTTGCCGCGCGTCGGGGCCTCCGGCTCGACATGCTCGGCCGTTCCTGTCAAACGGTCGGGAGAAACCGCCGCATTCTCGCCGGAATCGCCCGCAGCACTCGAAATCTCCCGACCGTTCGACAGCGAAGGCCCGCGAGCCCCCGCCGGCCGCGCGCTCACCGCGCCGCCGATGAAGCCGAGGTAGCCGGGGACGAGTGGCAGCACGCACGGCGAGAGGAACGACAGCAGCCCGGCGAGGATCGCGATCGGCACGGCGATGAACAGCGATCCGCCGGCGACCAGGTCGGCCGGGGTCACGACTCCTCCAGCGCGTCGCGCACGAGCGTCTGCAGGATCGAGGCGCTCTCGAGCTGCCCGATGATGCGCGCGGCGACACGACCCTGCTTGTCGAGCACGAGGGTGGTGGGCGTGGCGTTGATCGGCGTCTTGTCGGCGAACGCGAGCTTGATCGCGCCGTCCTGCGCGGCCATGAGGCTCGGGTAGGTGACGCCGTACTGCTCGGCGAACGCGGTCGCGGTCTCGGGGGCGTCGCTGGTGTTGATGCCGATGAACGAGACGTCGTCACCTTCGAACGACGCGTTCACCTCCTCGAGCGCCTCCGCCTCGGCCCGGCACGGGCCGCACGCGGCGTACCAGAAGTTCACCACCACCACGTCGCCGGCCACGTCGTCGCTTCCGAGGTTCTCGCCGGTCTCGGTCGTGCCGTCGAACACGACGGGCTCGGTGCGCTCGCCCTCGGGGATCTCGACGATCTGGAACCCGTTGGCCGCGATGAAGCCCTTGTTGTCGCCGGCGCGGTACTGCTCCGCGAGCGGATCGTTCGCGCAGGCGGCGAGCCCCCCGATCAGTCCGAAGACGAGCAGAGCGGATGCCACGCCCCGCGCTCGCCGGATGCCCGAGCGCTCACGCGCCGATGCCTGTGACCCCATCACACCGCTCCCACATCGACCGAGCCCGATAGCGACGCCGGCTCGGCGTACGCGGTCTCGGACCATTTGCCGTTCGTCATCTCGAAGCTCGTCACGCTCGACAGCGCGCAGCGTCGCGCGCGGGGATCGTGACGCAGCGGCAGCGAGGCGACCGCGAGATGCGTGATCCAGATCGGGAGCTGATGCGACACGATCACGACGTCGCCGGAGTCCGCGGCATCCCACGCCTCCGTCATCGCCTGATTCATGCGGCCCACGACGTCCGCGTACGGCTCGCCCCAGCTGGGGAGGGCCGGCTTGCGCAGGTGGCGCCAGTTCCAGGGGTTGAGGAGCGCGCGCGCCATGCGCCGCCCCTCGAAGACGTTGGTGGGCTCGATCACGCGCTCGTCGATGCGCGGCTCGAGGCTGAAGAGCTCGGTGAACGGCTCCGCCGACTCCTGCGTGCGCTGCAGCGGCGAGCACACGAGCGCGGCGACCGGACGATCGAGCGACTGGATGTACTCCGCCGCCTGCCGGGCCATGCCGCGGCCGTCCACGCTGAGGCCGTATCCCGGCAGTCGCCCGTAGAGCACGCGGCGGGGGTTGTGGACCTCCCCATGGCGCACGAGATGAAGGCGATCAGCGGGCACCCGTCCAGTCTACGTGGGCGCGTTCTGTGGGGCGGCTGAGCGTCAGTCCCGACGGGAGGAGGTCGACGAGGCGAGCTCGCGGGCGTCCTCCCGCTGCGCAGCGGACCGCCGGTCGCGGGATGCCTCGACCAGGGCACGGGTGCGCACGAAGACGAACCACGCGCCCGCCACCGCGACCACCGCGATCACGACGTACTGCAGGACGTCGACGTACTGCTCGACCACGTGCCACGACTCGCCGAGCAGGTAGCCGGAGAGCACGAAGATCGTGTTCCAGATGAGGCTTCCGGCCGCGGTGAGCAGGCCGAACCTCCATAGCGGCATGCGGGTCACGCCCGCCGGAATGGAGATGAGACTGCGGAAGATCGGGATCATGCGACCGAAGAAGACGGCCTTGCCGCCGTGACGCTGGAACCATGCGACGGTGCGGTCGATGTCCTCCGGGTGGAGCAGCGGCACGCGACCAGCGATGCGGCGGAGCCGGTCCACCCCGAGCCAGGCGCCCAAGCCGTAGAGCAGGAACGCCCCGGCGATCGAGCCGCCGGTGGTCCAGGCGAGTGCCTCGAACAGCGTGAAGGAGCCCGTGCTCGCTGCGAGCCCCGCCATGGGCAGCACGACCTCGCTCGGCAGCGGCGGGAACAGGTTCTCGAGTGCGATGGCCACTCCGGCGCCGGCCGGGCCGATCACGTCCATCAGCGAGACGGACCAGTCCAGAAGTGCGGAGAGCCAGGAGGAGTCGGACGAGGTTTCGGTCATCGGGGGCTTCGCTCTCGGTGATCGGATGCCGCGGCGAGGCCGGGCGGGACTCCTCCACGCTAGGCGCCCCACGTGTGCTCTTCCTGGGTGCTGGCCCCCGGATCCCGCTTCCGGTCAGCCCGTCGGCACTCCCGCCGCGGCGATGAACGCGCCCAGGAACCACGACGCGACGACGAGCGGGGCGGCGGCGAGCGGCACCCAGAAGGCGAGCCTGCGGAGCACGAGCAGCAGGATCGTGACGACCGCGGCCGCGAGCAGGAACACCCACGGCAGGGCGACCGCGGTGATCAGCCCCGCGCCGATCAGCTCCGAGCTGCAGTCGCGGACGCCGCAGGGGTCGGACGCCATCGCGAGGAAGAAGCCGAAGAACGACATCACCGCGGCGAGCAGGGCGAGCAGCACCAGGAGGATCGACGAGACGACGATGTCCCACACGCGCACCGGCCGGCGGGTCCGTGCGGGGTAGGTGGTCACGGCGCCATCCTAGGGCCCACGTACACTGGTTCCTCGTGAGTGAACGCGTCCTCGTCAACCAGCTCCTCGGCCTCGCCGACGGCCCCGTCTCCGTCTCCGGATGGGTCGAGACCGTCCGCGATCAGAAGAAGGTGCAGTTCGTCATCCTCCGGGATGAGACCGGCGCGGTTCAGCTGGTGAATCCCGCCACCCGTCCCGCCGAGGACGGGTCGGAGCAGGATGCCGGGGCCCTCGCTCTCACCGACCTCATCTCGAACCTGTCCACGGGCACGTTCCTCACGGTGCACGGCGAGCTCAAGCACGACGAGCGCGTGAAGCTCGGCGGCGTCGAGATCAAGATCGGCACGCTGGACATCGCCGCCGCGGCCCTGCCCGAGACGCCCATCGCCGCGGACTCGGGTCTCGACAAGCGCATGGACTGGCGGTTCCTCGACCTGCGCCAACGTCGCAACAACCTCATCTTCCGCGTGCAGACGACCCTCGAGCACGCCATGCGCAGCTACTGGATCGAGCGCGACTACATCGAGGTCCACTCCCCCAAGCTCATGGCCTCGGCATCCGAGTCCAATGCCGAGCTGTTCGAGGTCCCGTACTTCGAGGACAAGACCGCGTACCTCGCGCAGTCGCCCCAGTTCTTCAAGCAGATGGCGCAGGTCGCCGGCTTCGGAAAGATCTTCGAGATCGCGCCCGCCTTCCGCGCCGACCCCTCGTTCACGAGCCGCCACGCCACCGAGTTCACGTCGATCGACGCGGAGATCAGCTGGATCGACTCGCACGAGGACGTCGCGAGGATGCAGGAGGAGCTCCTGCAGACCGCGTTCCAGGCCGTCACGGACAAGCACGGCGCCGAGATCGAGGAGCTCTTCGGGCTCGAGGTGCAGGTGCCTGCGATCCCGTTCCCCCGGATCCCGCTCGCCGAGGCGCTCGAGATCGTGAAGAGCCGAGGCTACGAGGTGCCGCGCACCGACGGCGACCTCGACCCCGAAGGCGAGCGCCAGATCTCGGCCTACGTCGAGGAGACCTACGGCCATCAGTTCGTCTTCATCACCGACTACCACCCCGAGATCCGCGCGTTCTACCACATGCGCAATGAGGAGACCGGGCTCACCAAGAGCTACGACCTCCTCTTCAAGGGCGTCGAGATCACGACGGGCGCGCAGCGTGAGCACCGCGTCGACGTGCTGATCGAGCAGGCGAAGGAGAAGGGCCTCGAGCCCGAGCACCTCGAGTTCTACCTCGACTTCTTCCGGTACGGCGCTCCTCCCCACGGCGGCTTCGGCATGGGTCTCGCCCGCGTCATGATGCTGCTGCTCGGTCAGGACTCCATTCGCGAGGTCACGTACCTGTTCAGAGGGCCCACGCGCCTCGCCCCCTGACCGCGATCCAGACGAAGCACCCTGACCCTCTTCCGCGGCCCGACGCACCTCGCGCGCTGACAGCACCCGTCGGCGCCCGATCACGTCGCCGGATCAGGGGATCCTGATGCCGCGGCTCAACCGCCGAGCGCGGCGCGCAGCCGGTCGGGCGAGACGCGCCAGTGGCCGTGCAGCTCGCCGTCGATGAGCACGACCGGGATCTTCTCCCACCACTGGGCGTAGAGGGCGGGATCGTCGGCGATCGACAGCTCGTCGACCTCGACGGAGTCCTCGGGCAGGTCGGCGAGGACCGTCTCGACGACCTCCCGCGCGACGTCGCACAGGTGGCAGTCGGGCTTGCTGATCAGCGTGAGTGTGGTCACGGCGTGCTCATGCCTCGACGGGATACCCGGCTGCGATCCACTCGTCGGTGCCGCCGTCGACATTCGTGGCGTCGTACCCGCGGGCGGCGAGGGCTTCGACAACACGCCCCGACCGGCCGCCGACCTTGCAGATGACCGCGAAGGCACCGTCGGGAAGCTCATCGAGGTGCTCGCCGATCGTCGACATCGGCAGGTTGACCGCGCCGGGCACTCTTCCCCCTTCGAACTCCCAGGTCTCGCGCACGTCGATGACGGGCGTGCCGGGGTTCTCGCGCAGCTGGTGGACGGTGATCGACTGCATGGGCGGCCTCTCGGGGTAGCGGGGTGTCGGGCGCATACACGAAGCGCCCATCCGGAGACAGGCGCTTGGTGTCGATGCCGCTTACTTCTTGTTGCGGCGCTGGTGGCGAGTCTTGCGAAGCAGCTTGCGGTGCTTCTTCTTCGCCATGCGCTTGCGGCGCTTCTTGATGACTGAACCCACGGAAAACCTCACAATGTCGGGGTCTGGGCGCGACGCGTGCGCGCCCGGGAACGGGCAGATGCGGAAAATGCCTCGGGACAGTCTAGCCGACGTCGGCGATGGGCCGTTGCAGAGCCTCGGTGACCGCCGATTCGGGAACCCTGTAGCTGCGACCGAAGCGCACCGCAGGCAGCTCGCCCGAATGGACGAGGCGATAGACCGTCATCTTCGAGACGCGCATGAGCTCGGCGACCTCGGCGACGGTCAGGAAGCGCACGTCGGGCAGTTCCGCCATGTCGACCCTTTCCCCAGAGAGTGATCGGGGTTTTCCCCAGTTCTGAGCACACTCTAGAGCGCCGGAGGGACGCGTGTAAACCTGTGTGACTCGTGGTGATGCTGTGATCTTGCCCAGTCATTTCTCGGGGCGCTGCCGGGCGCGACGCTCGCGCACCTCGCGCGCGACCTGCCGCTCGATCCGGCGGGCGTCACGCAGCGCCTTCTCGGCCTGTCGCACCGCCTTGCGAGCCTCGCGGAACTTCTTGTCGTCGGCGATGTCGGCGTCGTCGAGACCGCCCCACGGTGCGCGCTCGGCACGACGGCCCTTCTCCACTTCGGCGATGTACGCCGCGACGCCGTCGAGGCTGCGGTCGAGGTTGAAGCTGAACGGGTCGGACTCGTCGAGGAAGACGCCGGCATCGATCGCCGCACGGAGGTCGGGGTAGGCGTCGGCGGTGATTAGCTGACGGAAGAGGGCGTCCTCCGCGCGGGTGATGTCGACGTCGGCGACGCCTCGTTCGCGCTGCACTCGCGCGTAGCCTGCGAGGACCATCCCCGTCCATCGTGCGTGGCCGGTGACCAGCAGCATGACCGACAGGCGCTCCTCATGCGTGAGCGGGGTCTCGGCGAGGGCGTGGAGGCCGGCATCCATCCATGCCGCGCTGTTGGGGGTCGTGGGCGAGCCGGTGATGGGCACGTCGAGCACCCACGGGTGCTCGAGGTAGCGCTGGACCTGCTCGCGATACAGCGCCTGCATGCGATCCCGCCACGTACCTGCGGTGCGGCTCGCAGCGGACGGCAGCCCCGTCGCCTCCTCCTGCATGAGCAGCACGAGGTCGTCCTTCGCGGTGACGTAGCGATACAGCGACATCGGCGTGTAGCCCAGCCGCGCGGCGACCGCCGCCATCGACACGGCGGCGAGCCCATCGGCATCCGCGATCTCGACGGCCGCCTCGACGATGCGCTCGACGCTCATCTCGCGCTTGGGGCCCCGCTGCGGGTTCGCTGCGACACCCCAGGCGAGCGCGACTCCGCGCGGGAGCTCGGTCTCGGCGGCGTCCGTCATGCCGTCAGTCTAGGACTGTTTATAGCGTAAACAGTGTGTTAGCGTCATAAACAGTTTCGGCCATACACAGTGGAGGTGTCGCATGACCCCCGAGATCAGCACTCCCGCCATCGACGTCCGCGGCGCACGAAAGGCGTTCGGTGCGCAGGTCGTCCTCGATGGACTCGACCTCGTCGTCCGCCGCGGCGAGGTCTTTGCACTGCTCGGACCCAACGGGGCGGGCAAGACGACGACGATCAACGTCCTCACCACCCTCACTCGCCCCGACGCGGGCGCTGTGGCGGTCGCCGGCATCGACGTCGTCCGCGATGCCGACGGCGTGAAGCGACGCATCAGCCTGACCGGTCAGGCCACCGCCGTGGACGATGTGCTGACGGGCATCGAGAATGTCACGATGCTCGGCCGGCTGTCAGGACTCTCGCACCGCCGCGCGCGGCGCCGGGCCGCGGAGCTGCTCGAGCGCTTCGACCTCGCCGACGCGGCGAGCAAGCGCGTGGGCGCCTACTCCGGTGGCATGCGGCGTCGGCTCGACCTGGCGCTGAGCTTCGTCGTCACCCCCGAGGTGCTCTTCCTCGACGAGCCCACCACGGGGCTCGACACGCGCAGCCGGCGCGAGCTGTGGGACGTGATCCGCTCGCTCGCCGACGCGGGCACGACGGTGTTCCTGACCACCCAGTACCTGGAGGAGGCCGACCAGCTCGCCGACCGCATCGCCGTGCTGAATGGGGGCCGCATCGTCGCCACCGGCACCGCCGCCCAGCTGAAGGCGCGCGTCGGCGGCGACACCGTCGAACTGCACGACTCCCACGGCGCCCGGCTGCGCGAGGTGCCGACCGACGGCACCGTCTCTGGCCTGCGCCGCGCGCTGGACGTGCTCGACGAAGCCGGCGCCGAGGGTGTCGTGACGCTACGGCGCCCGAGCCTCGACGACGTGTTCCTCGCCCTCACCTCACCCGACACCCGCCACACGGCGTCCGCAGCGAAGGAGATCGCATGACCACCCTGACCCTCTCCCCCGAGTCGCCCGCCCTGCGGCCCCGCATCGGCGGACTCGTCGCCGAGAGCGTGTTCGTCGGCCGCAGTCTGCGTCACTCCCTGCGCGACGGCGAGTCGCTCCTGATGGCGATCATGCTCCCCGTACTGCTGATGCTGCTGTTCACCTACGTGTTCGGCGGCGCCATCGACCCCACCGGCGGCTACGTCGACTACGTCGTGCCCGGGATCATCCTGCTGTGCGCCGGGTTCGGAGCATCCAGCACCGCCGTCTATGTCGCGAGCGACATGAAAGCGGGCATCATCGACCGGTTCCGCACCATGCCCGTGCGGGCGAGCGCCGTGCTGACCGGCCACGTCGTGGCGAGCCTGCTGCGCAACCTCGTCGCGACCGGGCTCGTCGTGTGCGTCGCGCTGCTCGTCGGATTCCGTCCGACCGCCGATGCGTGGGGGTGGGTGGGCGCGCTCGGGATGATCGCGCTGTGGATCCTCGCGATCACCTACCTGTTCGCGGCCCTCGGCCTCGCGTCGAAGAGCCCCGAGGGCGCCAACGCCTACGGGTTCATCATCCTGTTCCTGCCGTACCTGTCGAGCGCGTTCGTGCCGGTGGACTCGATGCCGCAGTGGTTGCAGTGGATCGCCGAGAACCAGCCGGTGACGCCGATCATCGAGACCATCCGGGGGCTGCTCATGGGCACCCCGATGAACGGTCAGGCGTGGTGGGGAGTCGGCTGGTGCGTGGCGATCCTGTTCGTGTCGTTCGCGTGGGGCGCCTGGCTGTTCCGCCGCAAGGCAGGGCGCCGCTGAGGCCCCGCCACCTCCGCCGTCAGCGGCCGGGGAGCTTCTTGAACGCGTTCTCGATCGCGTACTTGGCGGATGCCGCGGCACGTCCCACCACGTCGGCGGCATGCGCCGCCGAATCGGGCAGCGTCGAACCGGCGTACTGCGGGGCGTCGTCGTCTCCCAGAAAGGGGAGCAGCCAGTCGTCGACCTCGTCGAGAGGCTCGGCCGACAGACTGTAGTATCGGTGCTGTCCTTCCTCTCGCACTGAGACGAGGTGCGCCTCGCGCAGCACCTTGAGGTGCTTCGACACGGTGGGCTGGCTCGCCCCGAGCTCGTGCACGATGTGCGACACGCTCGTCCCCCGTTCTCCGGCGGCGGCGCGGTCGAGCAGCAGTCGCAGGATGTCGCGACGTGTGCCGTCCGCGATCACGTCGAAGATATCCGCCATGTGCTCAGATTAGTCAAGAGCCCCGCGGAGTACCATGACGGGAGTCTCGGCGAAGGGGGCGACATGGCGACTGACCCGGCAGGGTCGATCGTGCGCCGCGTGCCATCGGCGCTGAAGGCCGCGTGGGACCGCCTGCGCAATCTCACGACATCGTCGCCCGCGCGGTTCGCCGTCCTCGTCTTCGCCTCGCTCGTGCTGCTGTTCACGGCGCTGCTGTCGCTTCCTGCGGCGAGCGCCGATGGCCGTCGGCTGCCCCTCGCCGACGCCCTGTTCACGGCCGTCTCGACGATCTGCGTGACGGGACTCACGACGGTCGACATCGCCACGACGTTCTCGCCACTCGGCAAGGTCATCATCTTCGTCGGCGTCAACATCGGAGGCATGGGCGTGCTCACGCTCGCCTCGATTCTCGGCCTGGTGATCTCGAAGCGGCTCGGCCTGCGCGCCAAGCTCATCGCGGCGAGCGACTCGAACCCGCTGCGCTCGCACGGCGGGCCGGTGAACGAGGGCCAGACGGTGAGGCTCGGCGAGGTCGGCACACTGCTGCGCACGGTCGCTCTCTCGACGCTCCTCATCGAGGCGCTCGTCGCGATCGCCCTCTACCCCTCGCTCGTATTCGCGGGGATCCGGCCCCTCGAAGCCCTGTGGGAAGCGCCGTTCTACGCGGCGATGGCCTTCACGAACACCGGCTTCACCCCGAACCCAGGCGGCCTCGTGCCGTTCGCCGACGACTACTTCCTGCTCACAGTGCTCATGGCCGGTGTGTTCCTCGGCAGCATCGGCTTCCCCGTCATCTACGCACTGTGGAAGCACTACTGGCACGTGCGCCGCTGGCCCCTGCACACGAAGCTCACGATCATCACCACGGTGCTGCTGTTCTTCGCCGGTGCGGCGGCGTTCCTCGCGCTCGAGTACGGCAACCCCAAGACGTTCGGCTCGATGGACGCGTGGGACACGACGTTCCAGGCGTTCTTCCTGTCGGCGATGACCCGCTCGGGCGGGTTCGCCGTAGTCGACATCGGCGACCTATATGGCTCGTCGCTCATCGTGGGCTGCATGCTGATGTTCGTCGGCGGCGGATCGGCGTCCACCGCCGGCGGCATCAAGGTCACGACGCTCGCCGTGCTCGCGCTCGCGGTGTGGTCCGAGGCCAAGGGCCGCCAGTCCGTCGAGGCGTTCGGGCGCCGCATCCCGAGCGACGTCCAGCGCGTCGCGCTCTCCGTCGTCGCCTGGGGCGCCACGATCGTCGCCCTGTCGACGATCACCATCGCCCAGATCAGCCAGGCTCCGGTCTCCGACGTCCTCTTCGACGTCATCTCCGGGTTCGCGACCGTCGGCCTGTCGACCGGACTCACCGCCGAGCTCACCGACCCTGCGGTGTACGTCATGGCCCTGACGATCTTCATGGGGCGGATTGGTACAGTGACACTCGCCGCGGCGGTGGCCGCGACATCCCGTTCGCAGCTCTACTCGCTGCCGGTGGAAAGGCCGATCGTTGGTTGAGCGCATCAGGAGCGACGCACCGGTTCTGGTGATCGGACTCGGGCGATTCGGCGCCGCCTGTGCCGGCGAGCTCGACAGGCTCGACCGCGAGGTGCTCGCGATCGACGAGAACCTCGAGCTGGTGCAGAAGTGGTCCGAGCGCGTCACGCACACCGTGCAGGCCGACGCGCGCAATATCGAGGCGCTCAAACAGATCGGCGCGCAGGACTTCCAGGTGGCCGTGGTCGCCGTCGGCTCGTCGATCGAGGCATCCGTTCTCATCACCGCCAGCCTCGTCGACTTGAAAGTCCCCCAGATCTGGGCCAAGGCGGTGTCGCAGTCGCACGGCAAGATCCTCGCCCGCGTCGGCGCGAACCACGTCATCTACCCCGAGCGCGAGGCCGGCGAGCGCGTCGCCCACCTCGTGAGCGGCCGCATGCTCGACTTCATCCGCTTCGACGACGACTTCGTGCTGGCCAAGATGTACCCGCCGAAGTTCATTCGCGGGGTGGGTCTCAACGAGTCGGGCGTGCGCACCAAGTACAACGTGACGGTCGTGGGCGTGAAGAGTCCCGGCAAGCCGTTCCGCTACGCGGAGGCGAACACCGTGGTGACCAACCACGACCTCATCATCGTGTCGGGCACGAACTCCGACATCGAGCGCTTCGCCGCACTCGACCGCTAGCCGATGTCGCAGGCCGGGAGAATACTCGGGTGATGATCGAGAGAGCTGAAGCGGATGCCGCGGCCCGCCGCTGGATCGCGCGATACGTCACCGCGTGGAACAGCAACGACGAGGCCGACATCCGCAGCCTGTTCACCGACGACGCGCGATACCGGTACGAACCGTGGAGCCCGCTCATCGAGGGGTCCGACGCGATCGTCGCTTCGTGGCTCGAGCGCCGCGACGACCCCGGCACGTTCACCTTCGAAGGCGACGTCGCAGGCATCGATGGGCGAACGTTCTTCTACAGCGGCGTGACGCGTTACGACTCCGGCACCGTCTACAGCAACCTCTGGGTCGTCGCGCTCGCCGACGGACTCGAGCGGGCCGAGTCCTTCACCGAGTGGTGGATGGACCAGGCCGAGAAGAGCGGCGACTAAGAGCCGGCGGCGAGTCTCGATACGCGACTGCGCCGCACTCGACAACCGGTTGGGAGGGGCGCCTACGCGCCCGCGGCCAGCTCCTTGGCGCGGGCCAGGGCGGCGTCGGTCGCCCGGGCGAACACGTCGTCGAGCCGGGCATCGTGCAGCACCGCCACCGCACGCTCGGTCGTGCCCTTCGGGCTCGTCACGCGGCGGCGCAGCTCGGCGGGCTCCTCGTCGGAGGCCTCGAGCAGCGCGGCGGCGCCGATGAACGTCTGCTCGGCCATGAGCCGGGCGTCCGCATCGGAGAAGCCCTTGCCGATCGCGGCCTTGGTGAACTCCTCGACCACCAGGAAGAAGTAGGCGGGCCCCGAGCCCGAGATGGTCGAGAGCGCGTCGATCTGCCCCTCCGGAACCTCCACGACGGTGCCGACCGTCTCGAACAACCGCCGGACGACCGCGACGGCGTCGGCCGCCGCGTGCGTTCCGGCCGCCAGCCCCGTCACCCCCCGCCCGACCAGCGACGGCGTGTTCGGCATCGCGCGCAGCACCGCCACGTCGTCGCCGAGCAGTGACTCGAACGTCGCGATCGGGACGCCCGCGACGAGGCTCACGACGATCGTGCCCGCGCGCAGGCTCGGGGCGATCTCTCGCAGCAGGTCGGGCACCATGGCGGGCTTGACGCCGATGAGCACGATGTCGGCAGCGGACGCAGCATCCGTGTTGCCCGTCGGCTGCGCCTCGAGCGCGATGCTGGTCACACCCGTGAGGCCCTCGAGCTCGGCAGCCTTGGCGGCCGAGCGATTCGTCGCGGTCACACCGCCCGCCGCGAGTCCCGAGCGCACGAGCCCGCGGAGGATCGCGCCGCCCATCGAGCCGGCGCCGAGGATCGCGATCGGAGGAAGGGCAGGGGTGTCGGTCATTGCGCCATCCTACGAGCGTGGGGCGCGGCATCCGCTTGGCTTCAGTCTTGACTTATATAAGTGCCTATGCAAATATGGCCTTGTGCACGCACTCGACGTCCTGGGAGACCCGGTGCGCCGCCGCCTGCTCGAGCTGCTGGCGGGCGGCGAACGCAGCGCGGGCGACCTCGGCGAGGTCGTGCAGCGCGAGTTCGGCATCTCGCAGCCGGCCGTGTCGCAGCACCTCCGGGTGCTGCGGGAATCGGGGTTCGCGACCGTGCGGCCCGACGGCACCCGTCGCCTCTACGCGATCGACCCTGCCCCGCTCGAAGCAGCGGACGGCTGGTTCGATCCGTTCCGCCGGATGTGGCAGCCGAAGCTCGATGCGCTCGGCACCGAGCTCGCGCGCGGGCGGCGGGCGCGACGCCAGACGGCGCATCTTCCCGCCGCCGACCGCGAGGCAGCCGGAGACGACGGCGACAGCAGCAGCAACGATGACGAGGAGAACTGACATGGTGGACGTCAACGCCCAGATCGGTGCGGTCGACCGCGCCCTGCGCACGACCGAGCTCGACGGCCAGGAGGCGCATGTCCAGTCGCTCGCGCAGACGTATCCGTCGCCGATCGACGACGTGTGGGATGCCGTCACCACCGGCGAGCGCATCGCGCGCTGGTTCGCGCCCGTCGAGGGCGATCTGCGCCTCGGCGGCCGGTACCAGGTGGTCGGCAACGCAGGCGGTGAGGTGCTCGCCTGCACTCCTCCGCACGACGGCGTCGCGTCGTACCGCGTCACCTGGGAGTACGGCGGCGGCATCTCGTGGCTCGAGATCGGCCTCACGAGCCTCGGCGACGACGGCACGCACGTGATGCTCACCCACACCGCGAAGACCGAGGGAATCCCGCCCGGCTTCTGGGAGATGTACGGCCCCGGCGCCACCGGGGTCGGCTGGGACATGGGTCTCCTCGGGCTGTCACTGCACCTCACAGGCGGCGAGCGCATCGCGCCGGACGAGGCCGAGGCATGGCAGGTGAGCGACGAGGGCAAGCGCTTCTCGCGCGCCGCCGCCGACGGCTGGGCCAGGGCGCACATCGCCGACGGCGGGGATGCGGATGCCGCGGCCACCGCTGCGACGAACACCTACCTCTTCTATACCGGGCAGACCGCCGACGAGACGCCGGAGGCCTGAGCCGCGGCGACCGCCGCGCACTGAACATGAAAGTCGGTTCACCCGTAGGTCGGGCGGGGCTATAGTCGAGTCAGCGGGGGCGGGGCGTCCCCGGTGCGACAGCGGAGGACCCGATCATGACCCTCTTCGACGGCATCACGCAGCGCGTCATCGAGACGCCGCGGCTGAACGTCAGCATCCTCGAGCGGGAGGGCGACAGCGATACCACGCCCGGCGACCGCACGGTCATCCTCATCCACGGCAACGTCTCGTCGTCGCTGTTCTGGCAGGAGCTCATGCAGGACCTGCCGAGCGATCTGCGGGTGATCGCGATCGACCTGCGCGGCTTCGGCGGCTCCGAGCACGCCCCGATCGACGCGACGCGCGGTGTGCGCGACTTCAGCGACGACGTGCATGCGACCCTCGAGGCCCTCGGCATCGGCCGCGCGCACTTCGTCGGCTGGTCCATGGGCGGCGGGGTGATCATGCAGTACGCGCTCGACCACGGCGCCCTCAGCCTCACGCTGGAGTCCCCCGTCTCACCGTTCGGCGTCGGGCCCACGCGCCGCGACGGTTCGCGGCTCACCGACGACGACGCGGGCTGCGGCGGGGGCGGGACCAACCCGGACTTCGTGCAGCGCATCATCGACCACGACGAGACGGACGAGGCTGCGACCTCGCCGCGCAGCGTGTTCCGCGCGAGCTATGTGGCGCCCGGATTCACCTCCGAGCACGAGGACGTGTGGGTGACGTCGATGCTGTCGACCTCGACCGCGACCGGCAACTACCCGGGCGACAGCACGACGAGCGAGAACTGGCCCGGGTTCGCACCCGGCACCATTGGCGTCCTCAACACGATGGCACCGAAGTACTTCGACGTGTCGGGCATCGTCGACCTCGCCGAGAAGCCTCCGATCCTGTGGGTGCACGGCCTCCTCGACGCGATCGTGTCCGACGCCTCGCTGTACGACTTCAACAACCTCGGCAAGCTCGGCATCGTGCCGGGGTGGCCGGGCGACGAGGTCGCACCCCCGCAGCCAATGGTGTCGCAGATGCGCGACGTGCTGGCTCGCTACTCGGATGCCGGCGGCGAGGTGACCGAGCTCGCCCTCGAGAACGTGGGCCACACCGCGCACCTCGAGCGTCCCGCCGAGTTCCGCCACGCGCTGCTGACCGTCATCGGCTACGTCGGACCGTCCGTCCACCCATCGCCGCCGACGGAGGCGATCATCATCCGCTCCTCCGACTGAGGCGTCGTCAACCCGGCGGACGCACCACGGCGGCATCCGTAGACTCATCGCATGAGTGCTTCCGGCGGCGGCAAGGCGATCATCGCGGCGTTCCTGGCGAACATGGGCATCGCCCTCGCGAAGTTCATCGCATGGTTCATCTCGGGCTCGGCGTCGATGCTCGCCGAGGCGATCCACTCGGTCGCCGACTCGGGTAACCAGCTCCTCCTGCTGCTCGGCGGGCGGCGCGCCAAGCGCGCGGCCGATCGCGAGCACCCGTTCGGCTACGGGCGCGAGCGCTACGTCTACGCCTTCGTCGTATCGATCATCCTGTTCTCGGTCGGAGGCCTGTTCTCGATCTACGAGGGCATCGAGAAGCTCACCCATCCGCACGAGGTCACCAACTACTGGGTGCCGATCGTGGTGCTCGTGATCGCGATCGTGCTCGAGTCGTTCTCGCTGCGCACGGCGATCAAGGAGAGCAACCTCGTGCGCGGTCCGCGCCAGTCGTGGGTGTCGTTCGTTCGGCACTCGAAGGCTCCCGAGCTGCCCGTCGTGCTGCTCGAAGACGTCGGCGCCCTCACCGGACTCGCGTTCGCCCTGTTCGGCGTCGGCATGACGGCCATCACGCACAACCCGCTCTTCGACGCACTGGGCACGCTCATGATCGGCACGCTGCTCATCATCATCGCCATCGTCCTCGGCATCGAGACCAAGAGCCTCCTCGTGGGCGAGGGCGCGACCACCGCCGACCACGACCGCATCGTCACAGCGATCCTCGAGGGCCACGAGATCGAGAAGCTCATCCACATCAAGACGCTCTACCTCGGGCCCGACGAGCTGCTCGTCGCGGCCAAGCTCGGGTTCGCGTCCGACAAGCCGCTCGCCTCGGTCGCCGCCGACATCGACCGCATCGAGACCCGCGTGCGCGAAGCGGTGCCCACGGCCCGCGTTCTCTACTTCGAGCCCGACATCTACCGTCCGGGCGACGATCCCACTCCCCCGACGTCGGACTTCGTCATCCGCTCGGCCGACTGAGCGATGGAGTACTGCCTCTTCACCGAGCCGCAGCAGGGTGCGACCTACGACGACCAGCTCGCATTCGCGCAGGCCGGCGAGCGTCTCGGATTCGACGGGTTCTTCCGCTCCGACCACTATCTGCACATGGGCGCCGGCGATCCGCTGCCAGGCCCGACCGACGCATGGACGACCCTGGCGGGGCTCGCGCGGGAGACGTCGCGCATCCGTCTCGGCACGCTGGTGTCGTCGGTCACCTACCGGCAGCCGGGCATCCTCGCGATCCTGGTCGCGCAGGTCGACGCGATGTCGGGCGGACGAGTCGAGCTCGGGCTCGGCACCGGCTGGTTCGAGCGCGAGCACCGGGCGTACGGCATCCCGTTCCCCGCCAAGCGGTTCGACCTGCTCGAGGAGCAGCTCGCGATCGTCGCGGGTCTGTGGCGCACCCCGGTCGAGGAGACATTCTCGTTCTCGGGGAGACACTACGAGCTGACGGATGCTCCGCCCCTGCCCCGCCCGGTGCAGGAGCGGATCCCGCTGATCGTGGGCGGCGCCGGCCCCCGACGCACGCCCGAGCTCGCTGCCCGGTTCGCCACGGAGTTCAACATCGGGTTCCGTCCCGAGCACGAGATCGCCGAGCGCTTCGCGGGGGTGCGCGCCGCGTGCGAGCGCATCGGCCGTGACCCCGGCACGCTGAAGCTCTCCGTCGCGCTGCCGACGCTGGCCGCGGCATCCGCTCCAGAGCTCGACCGCAGGGCGGCGAACATCGGTCGCACGGTGGACCAGCTGCGGGGCGGCACCGACATCGTCGGCTCGCGGGACGAGATCGTCGCCAAGGTCGAGCGGATCGCCGCGCTCGGCGCCGATCGCCTCTACCTGCAGCTGATGGACCTGCAGGACGTCGACCAGGTCGAGTACCTCGGGCAGGACGTGCTGCCGCATCTCCCCCGCTGAGTCAGTCCCGCGTCACCGGCAGGCGGTACGACGGGAGACCGCGCCTGCGCACGAGCCACTCCGCGACCACCAGGTTCGGCAGCCAGCAGAGGAAGGGCACCGCCGCGTATGCGTTCGCGAACGCCGTGCCCATGTCGACGGACTGCCCGAGCAGCATCGGGGACATCATGAGAAGCGGCAGCCATAGCCGCAGCGTCACGCCCGCGTACGTCAGCGCGTAGTTGCGGATCATCCAGGCCTGATGGCTCGGCACGTCGCCGCGACGGATCGCACGGTAGGCGCGCCAGCCGGTGATGAGCCACAGCACCGCCAGCGCGCCGAATCCGAAGAACCCGACGTAGCCGGCAGGGCTGGACGGAGCGATCACGAGCCCCGCCGCCCCGCCGACGGCGACGCCGGCCAGATAGAGGCGGCCGCTCCAGCGATGCGCGCGCGGTGCGCGCTCGCGCAGTCCGCGCCAGAACTGCAGCGCGCCGAGGACGAGCGCCGTCGCGCCGCCGACGATGTGCGTGTAGAACGCCGCTTGCACGAAGACCGACGTGTCGGCGTACGTCGGGGCGAGTCCGACGCCGTCGCCGGCGAGCTCGCGCAGCGACGCGGTGAAGTACGGCGTCGCCGAGAACGCCACCACGGCGAGGGCCGAGAGCAGCACGAAGGCCCAGCCCACGCGGCCGGCGGTGCGCGACCCCCGGGTGCCGGCGGGAGCGGTGCGGACGGGTTCGATGAGGCGAGTCATGGCTGTCACGGTAGGGACGCCGCGGTGTGGCGGGCAGGGTGCAGGCCCCCGGATGCGCGGTGCGCGAACCCCCGGATCTCGCGCGGAGCGGCGACCACTGTCGCCGAGCCGACTGCGGGAGTACTGTTCGCTCATCGATTGCGGGGGTGCCACCATGCCCGACGGAATCAACGCGCGGCCACTGGGGGCCGCGATCGCAGCGTTCGTCCTGATCACACTGTGCGGCTGCACTGCGGCGTCGCCGATGCCGAGTCCGGGGCACGTCAGCCTCCCGAGCGACCGAACGCTTCGCTCGATCATCGAGGCCGAGCCGGAGCATCCCGTGTTCGAGGTCGTACAGGAGACCACCGACTTCGATGGCGATCACGCCGACGTCGTCTCCTACGAGAGCGGCGGCCTGCTCCTGCGGGCGGTGATCCGCCGGCCGCCGAGTGGCGCACCCGAGAGTCCCGCCATCGTGTTCGTGCACGGGTCGGTGGATCCCGACGAGTACTCGGGCCTCACGGAGTACGACGAGCTCGCGGATGCCCTCGTCGACAGCGGTTACACGGTGGTGGTCCCCGATCTGCGCAACCACGGGGAGTCGGAGGACGACCCCGCGTGGGAGACGGACATGGATGTCGGGGCGACCCTCGACGTCGTCAATGCCGCGCGGGCGACCGCGTCCGATCCGCAGGTGGATGCCGAGCGGGTGGCGATCGTCGGGCACTCCCTGGGCGGGGCGATGGTCGTGAAGGCCGCCGTCGTGGCGCCCGACGTCGCTCGCGCCGTCGTCGCGTTGGCGCCGTCTCACGTCTCGCCGTGGGAGGACGTCACGCGCTTCGCGTCGGGAACCCCGTTCTACGACACGATCATGGCCGCGCACGGCGACCTCGAGGAGTCACCGGACTACTGGCGTGACGTGTCGGCGCTCACCTTCGTCGATCGAATGGCGTCGCCGCTGCTCGTCGTCCACGGCACCCATGACGACGTCGTTCCCATCGGCTGGTCCAGACTCCTCACCGCCCAGTGGACCGGTGCCGGCAAGGACGTGGAACTCATCGAGGCCGAGGGTGCGGACCACTTCTTGAACGGCACCGCGCCGGTAGCCCAGCGGATCACCGAGTTCCTCGCCGAGCGCATGCCCTGATCCAGCGGCGCGGGTCAGTGCCGCGCGTCAGCGGCGCGCGTCAGCGGCGCACGTCGGCGGCGCGCGTCAGCGGTGCGGGTCAGCGGCGCGCGTCGAAGAAGGCGCGGAGGAGCGCGGACGCCTCGGCCTCGCGCACGCCCGGGATGACCTCCGCGCGGTACGGCAGGCGCCGGTCGCGCACGACGTCGTACATCGACCCGGCCGCGCCCGCCTTCTCGTCCCAGGCGCCGAAGACCAGCCGCGAGACGCGCGACTGCAGAACGGCGCCGGCGCACATGACGCACGGCTCGAGAGTCACGACGAGTGTGCACCCTTCGAGGTTCCACGAGCCGACGGCGGCCGCAGCCGCGCGCAGCGCGACCACCTCCGCGTGCGCCGTCGGATCGTGCTCGACCTCGCGGAGGTTCCGGCCCTCGCCGATCGGCCGGCCGGCGGCATCCGTCACCACTGCCCCGACAGGGACGTCGCCGGCCTCACCCGCAGCGGCGGCCAGCGCGAGCGCGCGGTCCATCGCGGCGAGGTCGGCGGGGTCGAACGTCACAGCACGAGCGTACGGCCGTCGGGCTCGCGCGCGAACCCGCTTCCGGCGCGCGGCCCGCCACGCACTACCCTGGGCGTATGCGCCTGCACGTCGCCGATCACCCCCTCATCACCCACAAGCTCACGGTGCTGCGCGACGAGCGCACGCCGTCGCCGGTGTTCCGTCAGCTCACCGAGGAGCTCGTGACGCTCCTCGCCTACGAAGCGACCCGCAGCGTTCGGGTGTCGCCCCTCGAAATCCAGACGCCGGTCACGACGACCACAGGCGTCAAGATCAGCGAGCCCCGCCCGCTCGTCGTGCCCATCCTGCGCGCCGGCCTCGGCATGCTCGAAGGCATGGTCAAGCTCATACCCACCGCCGAGGTGGGCTTCCTCGGCATGGTGCGCAACGAAGAGACCCTCGAGCCGTCGACGTACGCCGAGCGCCTGCCCGACGACCTCAGCGATCGGCAGTGCTTCGTGCTCGACCCGATGCTCGCGACGGGCGGCTCGCTGGGCGCGGCGATCGAGTTCCTCTTCGCGCGCGGCGCACAGGACGTCACCGCGATCTGCCTGCTGGGCGCCCCCGAAGGGGTCCAGGCGATCGAGAAGCAGGTCGAAGGCCGTGACGTGACCCTCGTGCTCGGCGCGATGGACGAGCGCCTCAACGACAAGGGCTACATCGTGCCCGGACTCGGTGACGCCGGCGACCGCCTGTACGGGACGGTCTGACCGACCCTCACACGATGCTGACGGCACGCGGGTCGGATGCTCCGACCGCCGTCACCTCGCCGGTGGCGAGTCCGCGCCCCATGACCGCGATGGGCGTGAGCGCGCGGCCGTTGAACCGCGTCGCGGTCACCGACGTGTAGGCGCCCATCACCGGGCTCACGAGAAGATCGCCCAGGGCGAGCTCGGGCAGCAGGGTCTCTCGCGCGATCACGTCGGTCGAGTCGCATGTCGGCCCGCCCAGCGTCGCCCACCGGTGCGTCTCGGTGCCGGACGGCCCGTCACGCAGCTCCTTCTCGGCGAACAGGAGCGGATGCACGTCTTCGGCGACGACGTTCGAGTACGAGCCGTACACCCCGTCATCGAGGTAGTACCAGCGTCCGTCGGCGCGTTCGGCGACGCCGACCACGCTCGTCACGAGGGTCATCGCCTCGGCGACCAGCACACGGCCGGGCTCGGCGATGATGTCGAGTCGCCCGACATGCGGTTCGAGGATCGGCCGCAGGAGGGCGGCGACCTCCTCGATCGTTGCGCTGGGCCGGTCATAAGAGACGGGGAACCCGCCGCCGATGTCGAGCGTGTCGAACCGCACACGCAGCCGTCGCTCGAGGTCGACCATCAGCGCGAGGGTCTCGCTCACTGCGGCGGCGAACCGGCCGGGATCATCGAGCTGGCTGCCGACGTGGAAGCTGAACCCGGCGATGCGAGTGCCCTGCCGCTTCGCCTGCTCGACCAGGCGGGCCGCTTCGAACGGCCCGACGCCGAACTTGCTCGACAGGTCGCTCTTCGCGTGCGGGCTGCGATAGGCGAGCCGTACGAGGAGGCCGACGTCGGCGGGTGCGCCGGCGAACTTGGCCAGTTCGGCGTCGTTGTCGACGACGAACGTGCGCACTCCCGCGGAGAGCGCCGCCGCGATCTCGGACGGCTTCTTGACGGGATGCGTGTGGATGATCCGTGCCGCGCCGATCCCGCGCCGGGTGAGCAGCTCCAGTTCCTCTCCCGTGGCGATGTCGAAGCCGCTGCCCGCGTCGTCGAGCGCACCGACGACAGCGTCGTGGGAGAGAGCCTTCACCGCGTAGTGGAAGCGCGCGAACGGCAGCGCGTCGCGCAGCCGGCGGTACTGCCGCCGCACTCGCTCCGGATCGAGCAGCAGCAGCGGGGTGCCGTGCAGCGCGAGCGCGGCGCGGGCGGCGTCGGTGGAGAGGAGAGCGGATGCCTCGGCCCGCCGCCGTTCGACGAGCGTGCGGGTTGCACGGCGGTCGGCACGCGTGTCGGTGGCCGCGACGGCGACGGCGACGGCGACGGCGCCGGCGCCGGCATCTGGGTGGGGGTCGGGGCCGGTCATGAGACCTGCTCCTCGCTGCGCGATCCGCCGCGGAGACCTATGCGGGCGGTGATCGTGAACGCCCCGGCCGCGATCGCGTAGAAGACGATGTCGGCAACGACCTTGCCGGCGAGCAGGCCCCACAGCGGGTCGGCCAGCAGCCAGACTCCCGCCATCAGCAGAGCGGGCCGGATGAGCAGGGTGTCCAGGATCTCGGCGACGCCGAACTCGGCGACGAGCAGCATCATGGTGCGCCCGAGCGCCACACGGCGGTTGCGCGAGACCGGCGCCTGCTCGATGAAGATGGTGATCGTCAGCACGGCGTAGAACCCCAGGGTCTCGCCGAGGAGTCCGGCGAGGGCGATGACGGCCGCGTTGCCTGTCCAGATCGTCACGCCCAGCCCGGCGATGAGCATCGCCGCGGTGCCGACGATCTCGGCCGGGAGGTACCGCGTGATCCAGAAGCCCAGACCGCGGCGCCGTGCGCCGGGCGCAGCGTCGTCGTGGGTCTGCTCCGTTGTGCCGGGGCTGTGGGCGATCGTGGTCATGTCGCACCCCCTCACCCGTGGAAGAGGGCAGGGCGGAGCGCGTGATACCGACGCCGGCGACCTAGAACACCGGCAAGAAAAGGTGCGGCATCCGCCCCTCGCCGAACGAATGCCGCACCCGCGCCTATGCGACGCTACGTCAGCGTACGCGTGCGAGCGGAACCTCGAGACGGGGTTGACATGCTCGCCGTGGTTGTCTAGAGGATCAGTTGTCGAGAAGGGGTTCCTGGGGGTTGCGCCGGCCCGTCTCCTGCTCCCAGAACTCCAGCTGCTGGGTCAGCGCCTTGGCGAGTTCGAAGACCTGCTCCGGGGGGATCCGGATGCGGCTCACGACCCGCGCGGGGACGATGGTGTGCCGTTCGCCGGTCTCGGCGTCGACCTGTTCGCGCGGCGGCTGCGCGAGGGTGAGGAAGTCCATCACGAACACGGTGGGCGTGTGCCACACGTTGGCGAAGTCGGCGTAGGCGCCGCCGATGTGCTCCGGCGGAAGGTCGATCTCGAACTGGCGCGGCGCTTCGTCGGCCATGCGCACCTCCTGGGTCGCTGTCTGCGCGAGTCTACGCGCGGCTCAGCTCCGACCGACCAGCCGGGCGAATCCGCTGAGCCGCGCCACGCCCTCGGGCGTGTACGGCAGGTCGTCGAGCAGCGCCGGCGAGTGCACCAGGTAGGCGGTGTGCTTGGCGCGGGAGATCGCGACATTGAGCCGATTGCGCAGCAGCAGGAACTCGAGGCCGCGCGGTGCGTCGCGCCCCGCGGACGCCGCGAGCGACACGATCGCGACGGCGGCCTCCTGCCCCTGGAAGCGGTCGACCGTTCCCACCGGGATGTCGGAGAACCCGGCGGCCGCCAGAGCCTCCTCGACCGCAACCTGCTGGGCGTTGTAGGGCGTCACGACGATGATGTCGCGCTGCTGCAGCGCCCGCGGCGCCAGCGGTGTCGTCACGCCGTCGTCGTCGACGCTGATATCGGTCCATGCACGGCCGACGACGCCTCTCACGATGTCGACGACGGCCGCAGCCTCCTCGACGGACTGTGTGGCGTTCCCGCGGTGGCGGACCGGCACCGGATGCAGCCCGGGCTCGACCCCCTGGAGGGTGCGCAGTGCGGTCGACGGATGGGCGGCGAGCTCGCCCCGATACGACAGCCGCGAGACGGGCTCGGCGACCGCGGGATGCATGCGCCACGTGCGCGCGAGGAAGTAGCCGTACTCGGGCGGGACGACGTCGGCGCCGTCCATGACCCAGCCGAGCGCCGACGTGTCGACGGGCTCCGGGTGGGTGCCCTGGCTGACCTGCGGAAGCTGCTGCGGGTCGCCGAGCAGCAACAGGCGCGGCGAGGCGAGTGACACCGCGATGGTCGACGCGAGCGAGAACTGCCCGGCCTCGTCGATGACGAGGAGGTCGAGACTGCCGCGCGGGATGCGCCCCTCGTGGCTGAAGTCCCAGGCCGTGCCGCCGACGACGAATCCCGAATCGGCCCGCTCGGCGGTGAACTCGGCGACGCCGTTCTTGCGCAGCGGGGTGAAGCAGTAGTCCTCGCGCTCGGTCTTGGGCGCCTTGCCTACGAGATCCTTCGGGACGCCCGCTGCGACGATGCGCTCGAGCATGTTCTCGACCACGGCGTGCGACTGCGCGACCACGCCGACCGTGAATGCGCGCTCGCGGACGAGCCGGGCGATCACATGCGAGCCGACGTAGGTCTTGCCGGTACCCGGCGGGCCCTGCACTGCGAGGTAGCTGCGGTCGAGGTCGACGACGGCGCGCACGATCGCGTCGACGTCGTCGCCCGTCGACGCGGGCAGTCCTCCGCCGACGGTGCGCGGGGGACGCCGAGCGAGGATGTCGGTCGCAGGGTCGGCGGGGAGCGACGGCGCGGCGTCGACCACGGCGTCGGCCCACGCGTCGATCGCCGACTGCTGGTTTCCTGCGGACGGCGGCGCCATCGGCGTGAGCGCGATCGGCAGTCGCGACCAGGTCACGCCGTCGACCGCCGTCTCTTCGACGATCGCCCCGTCGTCGAGTACCTCGAGCACCGTGATCGACCGGTACGAGTGGATCCACCGTGGCGACCCTTCGAACGGGTATGGTGCCGGCAGCTCGTAGAGCGCGAAGGGCTGGCTGCCCTCGCTCAGGCGCGTGCCGGGTGCCAGCTCACCGCGCAGCTCGATCGTGCGCCGCTCGCCGCCGCGGCCACTCTCGGCGAAGTGCCAGTCCTCGACCACCCGTGAGCGAGCAGGGTCTATGACGACGACATCGCGCGTCTCCTCCCACAGCGACACCGGCTCGCGCAGCCGCAGGAAATGCGTCGCCCAGAAGGTCTTCGATTCACGCGGGTAGTAGTCGATCGCAGCGGCACCCAGTCGCAGCGACTGTGCGTCGGCGGAGTCGGCGGGGTGCGCGACAGCGAGCCGCGCCAGGGCGAGCGCGCGGTGCGACGGCTCGTACGCGCGGTCGTCGGCCTCGCCGTTGGGCGAAGGGCGCAGACCCGCCTCGCGGGCACGGTCGACCAGCCAGTCGCGCAGGCGTCGCGTGGACACGCAGTCGTAGCGGTTGTAGTCGGCGAGGTCGTCGAGGATCTGCTGCGCGGCCGCCTCGTCGCCGTCGGCGGCGAACGCGCGGGCCTCGACGTAGCGGACGATCGAGTCGTCGCCCTTCTGCACGTCGCTCGTGCGCACCTCGGCACCCATGTAGAGCGGCTCGAGCTTCTTGATCGAGTACGAGCGCGAGCCCACGCGCAGCGCGCGCCGCACGATGGGATACAGGTCGACGAAGACCCCGTCGCGCAGGAGGCGGTCGACATCGGCCTCGCGGACTCCGTGCCGAGCGGCCATGGCGAGCAGGTGCGACGGCTCGTAGGGCGCGTAGTGGTAGATGTGCATGCCCGGATGCTGCCTGCGGCGCAGGTCGACGATGTCGAGGAACGTCTCGAGGGCGCGCTTCTCATCGGCGAACGAGTGCGCCCACAGCGCGCTGTACTGCTCGCGGTCGTCGACCCAGCCGAAGAGGTAGTCGATCCCCCACTGCGTCGGCTCGCCCTCGCGGCCCGGCGGCTGCGGCTCGCTGTGCAGCGGGTCGCCCTCGAAGTCGAAGAACAGATCGCCATGGTCGGGGCGGGGCAGCGCGCCCAGCGCGGTCGGGGCCACGACCTCGAAGGTCGGCAGCGGTGGGGGGCCGGCGTGATCCGACGGTGGTGGCGCGAGCGGGGGCGTCCCCGCGGGACTGTCGAGCTGCAGCCTGGCCTGGGTGCGCAGCATCCCGAATGTGTCGGGGTTCATGCCCGAGGGACCCCGCGGCGCGACGGCGAGCTCTTCGATCGTGTGCACCCCGGCCGCGCGCAGCCGCTGTCGCTGAACCGGTCGCATGCCGGCGACGAGGAGGAGGTCGCGGGATGCCACGACCTCGGCGTCGCAGGTCGCGCAGCGTCCGCATGCGACGACGTCGAGCTCGCCGCGCGGGTCGCCCCAGGCGATCGCCTCGCCGGCGACGCGCAGGTCGAGGCGGCGGTCGGCGATGAGCGCGGCAAGGCGCTCGCGCCGCAGACGGAACACCGGCAGCAGGTCGTCGACCTCGTGCTCGCTGACGCTGCCGTCGCCGAGGAGGAGCTCGACGCGATCGGATCGCGGGACGCGGAGCCGGTCGAGCTGGTCGACGTACGCCGCGAGCTGCATGAGCGCGGTGACCCGCGCATGACGGGCGAGCTTGGTGTCTTGCACGACCCACCGGCCGTCGGCGTCGCGCACGAGGAAGTCGGCGAACCCGACGAAGTCGGTCGTGGCGAAGGCGGCCTGGTAGACGACGTCGGCGTCGGAGACCAGGGCGGCGTTCGTGAGCGCGACGGCCTCGGCGAGCGCCACGGCGTCGGACGACCGCGCCTCGGGAACCTCGACGACCCCGTCGCCGAACCGCTCGATGTACTCGGCGAGCACACGGCGCTCGTGCAGGGTGCCCAGCCGCCCGGCACGGAGAAGAGTGAGGTCTTCGGGCTCTTCGACCGCCGCCACCCGCCCCAGCTTCGCGTCGATGGCTCGCAGCCAGGCGAACTCGCACTCGGCCGCCGCCTTGAGGTCGCTCGCGCTCCAGACGATCCGGCCCTCGTCTTCGATGTATCGCATTCCCGCCCTTCTCCTCCACGACCCTAGCCGCGGCCGCCGACACCCCCGTCCGCGCCTGCCCCCCGGCTCGGCGCGCAGGCGCGGCGCAGGCCCCGCGCGCAAGGCCTCGCCGGCGGCCGAGCGCGCCTGACAGACTGAAGGCATGAGCCTCCCCTTCGAGAGCGCCTACCGGCACGGGTTCGCACGCATCGCGGCCTGCACGATCCCGATCACGATCGCCGACCCCGTCGCGAACACCGACGCCGTGCTCGCCACGGCGCGCGAGTGCGACGCCGAGGCCGTGGCGGTCGCCGTCTTCCCCGAGCTGTGCCTCACCGGCTACTCGATCGAGGACCTGGTGATGCAGGATGCCGTGCTCGACGCCGTCGAACGCGCGATCGAGCGGCTGGTCGAGGCATCCGCTGATCTCTTCCCGATGCTCGTGGTCGGCGCGCCGCTGCGCCACGGCAACCGGCTCTACAACTGCGCCGTCGTCATCCACCGCGGCGAGCTGCTGGGCGTCGCGCCCAAGTCCTACCTGCCGACCTACCGCGAGTTCTATGAGCGCCGCTGGTATGCGCCGGGCGATGACCAGGTGGGCGAAGACATCCGCGTGGGCGAACTGGAGGCTCCGTTCGGTCCCGATCTTCTCTTCGAGGCGCTCGATGTGCCCGGGCTCGTCGTTCACGCCGAGGTGTGCGAAGACGTGTGGGTGCCGATCCCGCCGTCCGCCGGTGCAGCCCTCGCCGGCGCCACCGTGCTGCTGAACCTCAGCGGCAGCCCGATCACGATCGCCCGCGCCGAGGACCGCAAGGATCTGTGCCAGTCGCAGTCGCTCCGCTGCCTCGCCGCGTATGCATATGCCGCCGCGGGAATGGGCGAGTCCACGAACGACGTCTCGTGGGACGGCCAGACGATGATCTACGAGGCCGGCAACCTGCTGTCCGAGACGGAGCGGTTCCCCGACGGACCTCGCCGATCGGTCGCCGACGTCGATCTCGACCGTCTGCGGCAGGACCGCCTGCGCCAGGGCACCTTCGACGACAACCGCCGCACGCACGACCCGCGGTTCCGCGTCGTGCACTTCGAACTCGACCCGCCCGCCGCCGACATCGGGCTGCGTCGCACGCTCGACCGCTTCCCGTTCGTGCCCGACGACCCCGACCGGCTGGCGCAGGACTGCTACGAGGCGTTCAACATCCAGGTCTCGGGGCTGGTTCAGCGCCTGCAGGCGATCGGTGAGCCCAAGCCCGTCATCGGTGTCAGCGGCGGGCTGGACTCGACGCACGCGCTGCTCGTCGTCGCGCGCGCGATGGACCGCATGGGCCGCCCGCGCAGCGACATCCTCGCGTACACGATGCCGGGATTCGCGACCAGCGCACACACCAAGTCGAACGCCATCGCCCTGGCCGAGGCGGTGGGGGCCTCGATCGAGACGATCGACATACGACCCCTCGCGACCGAGATGCTCGAGCGCCTGGACCACCCGTTCGCCGACGGCGAGCCGGTGCACGACATCACGTTCGAGAACGTGCAGGCCGGCCTGCGCACCGACTACCTCTTCCGCCTCGCGAATCACCACGGCGGAATGGTGATCGGCACGTCCGATCTCTCGGAGCTCGCGCTCGGCTGGGCGACATACGGCGTCGGCGACCACATGAGCCACTACGCGGTGAACGCGGGCGTGCCGAAGACGCTCATCCAGCACGTGATCCGCTGGGTGATCTCGCACGAGGGCGAGGGCTCGACCGATCTGTCGTCCGAAGCCAAGCGCGTGCTGCAGTCGGTGCTCGACACGGAGATCTCGCCGGAGCTCGTGCCGGCGGGGCAGGACGGCAAGCTGCAGTCCACCGAGGACCGCATCGGCCCCTACGCGCTCCACGACTTCGCGCTGCACCACATCCTGCGGTTCGGGTTCCGCCCGTCGAAGATCGCCTACCTCGCCGCGCACGCGTGGGGGGACAAGGATGCGGGCGCCTGGCCGCCCGGGTTCCCCGCCGAGGACCGCTACGCCTATGACCTGCCGACGGTCGCGAAGTGGCTGCAGGTCTTCCTGCGGCGCTACTTCGCGTTCGCGCAGTTCAAGCGCTCGGCGATCCCCAACGGCCCGAAGGTCTCGCCGACCGGCTCGCTGTCGCCCCGCGGCGACTGGCGCGCGCCGTCGGACGGCAACGCGAACGTGTGGATCGCGGAGCTCAAGGCCGCTCTTCCCGAGCTCGTCGAGGAGTGAGCGGGAGGACGCGGCCGCGTCCCGTGCACAGAGTCGGCGATCTCAGCCGACACGCCACCTTCCCTACATGGTGCGCGGCGTATCGGCGGAATTCGCCGACGTTGTGCTCGGCCGGCGCACGGGCGACGCCGGATCGGGGGGTCAGACCGGCGCTGCGCCGTAGGCGAGCGTGATGATCCAGCTGTCGCGCGACAGGTCGGCGAGCTTGTAGTAGACGCGGCGATCGGGTATCCAGCCCCTCGTGCGCGGACTGTCGAGGCGCACATGGTCGGCGGCGACTCGGGCACCGCGGCCGTCCGCGTCGCGCACGGCCTGCACTCGCGTCCAGTGCGCGAGCAGCTGATCGACGTCGCTGTCATCGTACAAGTGGGAGTGCCGCTTCATCTCGCGCAGCGTCGGCTCGTCCGGGTGGGCGTCGCGCAGGTCGAGGCCGAGCGGGATCGCCGGGTCGGCGACGGCGACCACCGTGGCCGCACGATAGTTGGCGTTGCGGATGCGCAGCGGCACCTCCTGGCCCTCGACCTCGGCGATGAGCTGGGTGTGGAAGCCGAAGGTCCCCGGTGCCTCGCGCTCGACGCGCACGGTCCTGGGATCTACGCCGAGCTGCGCTGCGACGATCTCCTTCGCCAGAGTGCGCTTGCGATCGTGCTCCGGAAGCTTCGGGTCCCAGCCGAGCCGAGCCGTGATCCCCTCCGGAGTGTCCAGCAGCACCGATTCCATGGTCCACCTCTTCCCGCGGCCTCCCGCTTCCTTCATCATGTCGCGGGTTCCCGGAACGAGGAAGTGCGCCGCGCGACGGATGCCGCACCCCCCGGCTACGCCCACGTGCCGGGTCCCGCAACCCCCGGGCTACGCCCACGCGCCGGGTGGCGCAACCGCCCGGCTACGCCCACGCGCCGGGTGGCGCAACCGCCCGCAGACCCAGTGTGCGGCGCGCCGGGGGCGGTGCCAGGATGGTGCCATGGCCAGACGTGCGACCGTGGTCGGCAGTGGGCCGAACGGGCTCTCCGCCGCCGTCGCGCTCGCCCGCGCGGGCTTCGAGGTGCGCGTGCTCGAGGCCGCCCCCACGGTCGGCGGCGGCGTGCGCAGTGCGGAGCTGACGCTGCCCGGGTTCGTCCACGACGTGTGCTCGGCGGTGCATCCCGCCGCCCTGTCGTCGCCGGTCTTCCGCGCCTTCGGGCTCGGCGAGCGCATCGAATGGATCCACCCCGAGGCGTCCTACGCCCAGCCGCTCGACGACGGGCGGGCCGCGATCGCGTGGCGCGACATCGAGCGCACGGCGGCGGGGCTCGGCCGCGACGGCCGGATGTGGCTCGCGGCGCTGCGCCCGCTGAGCACGCACCTCGACGCCGTAGTCGATTTCACCGGATCCCAACTGCTGCGCTGGCCGCGGCATCCGGTCACCACCGTCCGCTACGGACTGCGCGCCCTTCAGCTGGGCTCGCGCCTCGGCCGCGGCACGTTCGCGACGGAGGAGGCGAACGCCCTGCTCGCGGGTGTGCTGGCGCACTCGAACTCACGGCTGCCCAGCGTGGGCGCGTCGGCGTCCGGGCTCTTCCTCGCGGCGCACGCGCACGCGGCGGACGGCTGGGCCTTCCCCCGCGGCGGGGCGCAGCGCATCGCGGATGTGCTCGCCGACGATCTAAGGGCGCACGGCGGCGCGATCGAGACCGGGCAGTACGTGACCACGCTCGACGGTCTCGACTGGGGCGACCCCGCCGCGGGCGATGTGCTGCTGCTCGACACGACGCCGCGGCTCGCGCTCACTCATCCCGGCATCCCGGCGCGGTATGCGAAGGCGATCCGCCGCTACCGCTACGGGGCCGCCGCCGCCAAGGTCGACTTCGCGCTCGACGGCCCGGTGCCGTGGGCGCACCCCGCTGTGGCGCAAGCGCCGACGGTCCACCTCGGAGGGACCCGCGCCGAGGTCGAGGCGAGCGAGAACGCCGTCGCCCGCGGTAGGGTCACCGACCGCCCGTATGTGCTCGCCGTACAGCCGACGGTGCTCGATCCGAGCCGGGCGCCCGAGGGCAAGCACGTGCTGTGGGCCTACATCCACGTGCCGGCGCACTCGACGCTCGACGCCACCGAGCTCGTGACGCGTCAGGTCGAGCGCTTCGCCCCCGGCTTCCGTGACCGGATCCTGGCGTCGAGCTCCATGACCGCGGCGCAGCGCGAGGCCTACAACCCGGCCGACATCGGCGGCGACATCCTGGGCGGCGCGTTCACCTTCGCGCAGGCGGTCCGCCGGCCGACGGTCTCGCCGACCCCGTGGCGCACGCCGATGCCCGGCGTGTACCTCGCATCGGCCGCCTCACCGCCCGGCCCCGGCGTGACGGGCATGCCGGGGTGGTACGCGGCGCGGCAGGCGCTGCGCGACACGCAGGGGCTCCGGCTCGAGCCCGAGGACCTGTTCCGGACGTGACGGCATGGATGGCTTCGCAGCAGTCGACTTCGGGGTCGCGCGGGAGGTGCTCCAGCGGGGCATCGCCGCGATCTACGTCGTCGCCTTCATCTCGACGGTGAACCAGTTCCGGCCGCTGCTCGGCGAGCGCGGCCTGTTGCCCGCCCCGGAGCTGCTGGCGTGGGCGAAGGCTTCGGCGGCCGGGCGGGGCCAGGACGCCCGCAGCGCGCGCAGGTCGGCCTGGCGGCTGCGCCCGACGCTGTTCCGCTGGGTGACGTACACCGACCGCCGGCTGGCGGCGCTCTGCTGGACGGGCTGCGTCGTAGCGGCGGCTCTGGTGTGCGGCATCCCGCAGCTGTTCACTCCGTGGGCTCCGATGGCCTGCTTCCTGGCGCTGTGGCTGGGCTACATGTCGATCGTCAGCATCGGGCAGACCTTCTACGGCTTCGGCTGGGAGATGCTGCTGCTCGAGGCCGGCTTCCTCGCCGCGTTCCTGGGGTCCGCCGCTGAGCCGCCGCCCACGGTCGTGATCGTGCTCTTCTGGTGGCTCGTGTTCCGGCTGGAGTTCGGCGCGGGGATGATCAAGATCCGCGGCGGACGCGAGTGGCGCGACCTGACGGCGCTCACCTACCACCACGAGACCCAGCCGATGCCCGGTCCGCTCAGCCGGCAGGCGCACCTGCTCCCCCGCTGGTTCCACAAGGGCGAGGTGGTGGGGAACCACATCGCCCAGCTGATCGTGCCGTGGTTCCTCTTCGCTCCGCTCCTCGGGCTGTGGGTTCCCGGACCCGTTCCCGCGATCGTCGGTGCTGTGGCCGGCGCGATCGTGATCGCGACGCAGCTGTGGCTGGTGATCACCGGCAACTTCGCGTGGCTGAACTGGATCACCATCGTGCTCGCCTTCTCGGCCATCGGGCTGCCCTTCGAGCGCGACTCGACCCTCGCGCACGGACCGCCGTGGATCGTCGACGGGCTGCCGCTCCCCTGGCTCGTCGTCACTTGCGCTGTCGGAGTGGTCTACGCCGTGCTGAGCTGGTGGCCGCTGCACAACCTCTTCGCGCACCGGCAGCTCATGAACGCGAGCTTCAACCGCTGGCAGCTGGCGAACGCCTACGGTGCGTTCGGCACGGTCACCAAGCAGCGGATCGAGATCGTCATCGAGGGGACGACAGACGAGGATCCGGATGCCGCGACCTGGCGCGAGTACTCCTTCAAAGGCAAGCCGGGCGACGTGCGGCGCGTGCCCCGGCAGTTCGCTCCGTATCACCTTCGCCTCGACTGGCTGATGTGGTTCCTGCCCCTCGGCCGCTCTCTCGACGACTGGTTCACGGTGCTCCTGATCAGATTGCTCGAAGCGGATGCCGCGACCCTGCGGCTGCTCGCCGGCGATCCGTTCCGCGGTGAGCGGCCGGTGTGGGTGCGCGCGGTGGCCTATCACTACCGGTTCACCACGCACGCGGAGTTCCGCACCGCCCGAGAGCGGTGGCACCGGCAGCGGCGCGGCGACGTGCTGGGCCCGATGGCCTTGCGCCGCGGCTGAAGGCGCATGCCGGCGGGGACCGGGTCGCAGGGTCGCGGAGGCGGCCGGCGGACGCGACCGTCGGAGGCGACCGTCGGAGGCGACCGGCGTACGTTCAGGTAGGGCCGGGGAGAATAGGGGGGTGAAGCTCCTCGTCGCGGCCCTCGAGGCCGAACTCGTCGCGTTCCCCGCCGACCTCCCCGGCTTCGACCGGCTCGTGACCGGTCCCGGGAAGCTGCAGGCCACGTACGCGCTGACGCGCGCGCTCGACGCCGGCGCGTATGACGAGGTCGTCGTCGTCGGCACGGCCGGCGCCATCGACGCGACCCTCGAGGCGGCCGTCTACGACATCGAGGCGGCGATCCAGCACGACGTCACCGACATCGACGGCAAGGTCGGCCAGCACGTGTCGCTTCCCCCGCGCGTGGAGCTCGGTCGCGACGGCGTCATCATCGCCACCGGCGACCACTTCGTCGACGACGCCGAGGCCGTGTCGGTCATCCGCCCGCTCGGAGCGCGCCTCGTCGACATGGAGACCTACGCGTACGGGTGGGTCGCCGAGCAGTTCGGCGTGCCGATCCGCGTGCTCAAGGCCGTGTCGGACCGCGCACAGGACGACGCGATCACGGACTGGCGCGCCACCGTGACGGCCTGCAGCCACCAGCTGCGCGACACGATCCGCACCGAGTACGGCGTCTGACCGTCAGTCAGTCCTTGCGCGAGAACAGCCCGCGGAGGATGAGGAAGACGATCGCGGCGACGACGGCGACGATGACGAGTTTGCCGATGAACCACAGCAGCGAGAACAGCACGTCGACGAGCACCCAGGCGATGACGATCGCGGCGATGACTCCCAGAACGGTCCACACAGTGCTCTTGTTCACCCTGACAGCCTAGATAGTCTGAGAGGCCGCGGGGATCGTCCTGGCTTCCGCGCGACCTCTTCTCGGCAGCAAGGAAACCATGAGCGACCCCACCCCTCCCCCCTCCGACGACGCGACCCCGGCCGACGCGCAGCCCACCCCGGCGTCCGACGCGCAGCCCACCGAGGCGTACGGGGCGCAGCCCACTGAGGTGTACGGGGCGCCCGCCGACGCCCAGCCCACCCAGGCGTACCCGCCCGCCGACGCGCAGCCCACCCAGGCGTACCCGCCCGCCGACGCGCAGCCGACCGCGGTGTACCCGCCCGCGTACGGCCAGCCGACCGCCGGTCAGCCCGCCCCAGGTCAGCCGTACGGACACCCGTCCGACCCGGCCGTCTATGGCGGGGCGGCCTACGGCCAGCCGGCGTACGGGCAGCCGGCGTACGCCGCCCCGGCGCCCGCGGATCTCGCCGCCCGCCCGCGCACGCTCGGCTGGGTCTCGCTCGGTCTCGCGATCGGAGGCCTCGTGCTCGTCGGCGCGGCCTACCTCCCGCTGGCATGGGTCTCGCTCGTCCTCGCGATGATCGGCGGTCTGCTGCTGCTGGCGGCGCTCGTCTTCGGCATCGTCACCCTCGCGAGCAAGAAGCAGGGCGCCAAGGGCCTCGGCATCGGCGCGATCGCGGTCTCGGTGCTGGGCGGGCTCGCCTGGATCGGCGCCATCACGCTCGCCTTCGTCTGGATCGGACTCGCCGCGGTGGGGTCGGACTCGGCCGGCGGCCTCGACCCCGCGCCGACCGTCTCGGAGTCGGCACCCGTCGAGGACGGCAGCGACGAGGGGACGGAGGGCGAGGCGACCGGGACCTACGACGAGGCCGCATACCTCGCCGCCGTGCGCCCCGAGATCCTCGCGATCATGCAGGAGATCGAGCCGAGCATCACCGAGGAGGTCACGGCGCAGTTCTACACCGACGAGATGCTGATCTCGATCGGTCAGAGCACGCTGGTCATGGGCGACGCCGGCGTCGAGGCAGCGATCGACGGCATCGTGGAGGGCTCCGACGGCATGTTCGGCGAAGAGCAGGCCACCCGGTTCATCACCACGATCTACGACGCAGCGCAGCAGCACCTCGTCGAGTAGTCGACGAACGGGGAGGGCGGGCCGGTGTGTACCGGCCCGCCCTTCCGCGTCATCGCCTCACGACGCCCACTGCGTCCTCGGCCAGGTGATGGCGGCCAGATTCGCCTGACCCGACAGTGACGGGTGGAAGTAGTCGCGCGTCGAGATGTCAGCCCGGGTGAACGCGTAGTTCGCGACGGCCCCGCCGTCGTACCGGCACCACGCGTACGCCGCACATGCCTCCGCGAGCGCCTGGTTGTACTCATTGACCCGCTGCTGCACTGCGGCACGACGCTCGACGTCGACTGCTTTCGTGCTCGTCGGATTCGCCAGCATCGACTTGCAGATGCCGAGCAGAGCCCACGTGAGTCGCGCGCTGGCGCTGGACTTGTTGACCTCATACATCCGCAGCAGGTTCGGGACGCTCGCGATGAAGACCTGCGGCGCGGCAGCGCTCGTCGACAGCGTGACGAGTGCGTTCTGCACGTTGGTCTTGAACGTGGCGGTCGGCGTCATGGCCCCGACGGTCTTGGTGCACGCGTCGTTCGCCCCGATCTCGATCGTGACGTACTGCGCGCCCTGCGTCACCGCCTTGGCGGCTTGCGCGTTCAGGGCTCCGGAGGCGGCCCCGGCGACCGCGTCGTTGTAGCCGACGGCGTTGTCGGGCGCGGCGGTCGCCCGAAGGCGGAGCAGATGCGAGTTGACCGAGGTCGTAGATCCGGTGGCCCAGCTGTTCGCCGGACAGTTGACCAGACTGCTGCAGGTCATCGACGCCTGGGTGATCGAGTCGCCCAGCGCGGCCATGACGCGCACGTTGTCCGGTGGAAGCGGAGCCGCGTGGGCGGCGGACGCCGTGAACAGGCTGCCGGTGGCGATGATCGCCGAGGCGGCGAGGGTGGCGAGGGCGCGGCGCCCCCAGGATGAGGTGCGCATGTGGAGGTACTCCGTACGACGGTGTGGATGGAGCGTGCGCGGCGCGCAGCCGCGGCCGGACAGGGCCGGCGGTTCGGGCGTGATCGGTCCCCAGGAACGATCCTGCGCGAACGCTACACCCGCGTATCCAGACGGGGCAATGGGTGTCGCGTCACGCGCGCAGTGCGGCCTCTTGGCGGATGACGCTCGGCCCCTGAGGCGTGGCCTCGACGGCCAGCTGCGCGGGAAGCTGCTCCTTCATCGCCGCGACGTGACTGATGAGCCCGACCGTGCGGCCGCCCTGCCGCAGCTCGTCGAGCGTGCGCATCGCCAACTCGAGCGTGTCGTCGTCGAGCGAGCCGAACCCCTCGTCGATGAACAGAGTGTCCAGTCGCACTCCGCCGGCTCGTGCGGTGACGACCTCGGCGAGGCCGAGCGCCAGCGCAAGCGACGCGAGGAACGTCTCTCCACCCGACAGCGACTGCGCCGGACGGGCGAGGCCGGTGTGCGCATCCATGATCGAGAGTCCGAGCCCGGACGACGCGCCGCGCGCCGCGAGAGCGTCGCTGTGCTGCAGGCGATAGCGCCCGGAAGACATGTCGTCGAGCCGCAGGTTGGCGGCCTCGACGATCTCCTCCAGCTCAGCGGCCAGGACGAAAGACTCGAGGGTCATGCGATGCGTGTTCGGTGCTCGGCCGGCGACGGTGTTCGCAAGCCGGGCGATCACGGCGTGGTCGGCGGCGAGACCGCTGATCGCGTCATGCGCGGTCGTCGCGCGCCGGACGAGGTCGGCGAGCCGCTCGGCGACCTGTGACGCGTGCGCCGCCCGGTCGACGGCGGCGCTCCACCGGTCACGGGCCGCCTCGAGCGTGAGGGCGGTCGCCGCGACGTCGATCAGCTCTTCGGGCGCCCCGGCAAGCTCGAGCTCGAGGTCGCGCAGACGATCGCGCTCCGCGCGGAGGGCGGCGTCGTGCTCTCGGATGCGCTCGTCGAGGGAGCTCCTCGCCTCGCTCGCGCGCAGGGCTGCCGCCGCGTCCAGGACGTCGGAGAAGGCGGATGCGGCGATCCGGGCGTCGCGGTCGTCGGCAGAGCGCCGGACGGACGCCTGCGCGGCGTCGGCCTCCGTCAGTGCGTCGTGCAGCGCGATCGCGAGGGAACGTCTCGCTGTGGCGTCGGCGATGCGGTCGGCGACGCCGGCGAAGGCGCCGCGCGCGTCGTCGACCGCACCGCGCGCGGAGGCCGCGTCGGCCGTGAGCGCGGCCAGGCGCTCCCGCAGCGCACTGAGCTCCGCCGCCAGCGACTCGCGCTCTGCCCGCGCCTCGGCCTCGGCGGCCGCGAGCTGCGTGCGCTCCCTCGTCAGGCGATCGCGACGTGCGGCCGCCTCGGACGCCGCGATGACGGACGTCTCGGCCACGGCGAGCTCGGTCGTCAAGGTGTCGGCATCGGCACCGCCCGCCCGCGCGGCGGCCTCCGCGCAGCGCTCGCGTGCATCCTTCGCGCGCGCGACCACCACCTGCTCCGCCTCGGCGGCGACATCGCGCGCATGCTCGGCAGCGGTGATCTCGTCATCGGAGACGGGGCAATCGGAGGGCGGGGCGGGAGCCGGATGCTCTGTCGCGCCGCAGACGGCGCACGGCTCGCCGTCGACGAGCTCCGCGGCGAGCTCGCCGGCGCTGCCCTCGAGCCGGCGCCGCAGCAGCGAGGTGACGGCCGCACGCGCAGCGTCGAGCTCGGCGCTCGCCTGCAGATACGCCGCTTCCGCCGCGCGTGCGGCGGCGTCGAGGCGTGCGGCCTCCCGCGCGGCGGCGAGGCGGGCCGCGAGGGCGTCGCGGTGCGCGATCGCCGCGTCGAGAGCGCCTGCGGCTCCTTGCGCAGCGCTCAGGTCGGCGTCGAGCTCGGCGAGTCGTGCGGGGAATGCGCCTCGCAGCTCGTCGATCCGGCCGAGGTTCCGGGTGTGCTCCGTCGCGCGCGCCTCGCCCTCGGCGAGCTCGGCGGTCAGTCGGGCGAGATCGCGCTCGCGGGCCTCGGCGGCTGACCACACGGCGAGATCACCGGTCTGCTGCTCTATGAAGGCCGCGAGGGCTTCGACCGAGAGCTCCGCGTCATCGGGGCCTGCGGCCTCAGCCCAGGCCGCACGGGCACGCTCCACCTCGGCGACGGCGGCCGTCGCCGCCTCGGCCGCACCGGCAGCGGCCTCGATCGGCGCCCGGAGCGCTTCGGCCTCGAGTGCGCGCCGCAGCGTCTCACGGTCAGCAGCGATAGCGGGTTCGGCCGCCTCGCGGGCCTCGAGCGCCGACCGGGATCGCGCGCGCTGCTCCTGCTTGCCGCGCAGCGTCTTCGCCGCGGAGTGGGCGCTCTCGGCTGCACGATGCGCAGCGTCGGCGTCGGCGCGCTCGCGCACGAGCGTCTCGCCGCGGTACACGGCGCGCTGCACCCCCACGCCCGCCGCCGCGAGGCGCTCGGCCGGGGCGCCCGCCTCGACGGGCGACCCGCCCTCGAGCTCCTCGGCCGCGAGAAGTCGCTCGGCCTCCGCCAGCAGCATCTCGACGCCGTCACCGGCCGCAGCGAGCGCCCGTTCGGCGTCTTTCCTCCGCTCCTCGAGCGCGAGCTGATACGCCTCGTAGGTGCGCGTGCCGAACAGCCGGCGCAGCAGCCGCTGCCTTTCGTCGTTCTTGGCGAGGAGGAACTCGGCGAATCGGTTCTGCGCCAGCAGGATCACCTGGAGGAACTGCTGCTGGCTGAGTCCGAGGACCTCATCGAGCGCATGCGCGACGTCGACGGGGCGCGCGGCACGGCCGACCCACTCCCCCTCGACCTGCTCGTCGAGCTGAGCCCGGTGGGGCTCTGTCGTCATGCCGGTGCCGCGCTGCTTCGGGCGCTCGTACTCCGGCGAGCGCGTCACGCGCCAGCGGCGTCCGCCCGCGCTGAACTCGACGGTCACGCCGGTGGGGTCTTCGGGGGCGCAATGGTCGCTGCGCAGCCGCTTGTCGGCTCCGTCGTAGCGCGGTACCCCGCCATAGAGCGCGAAGGTCACCGCGTCGAGCACGCTCGACTTGCCCGCGCCCGTGCGGCCGGCGATGAGGAAGATGCCGTCGTCGGCGAACGCGTCGAAGTCGACCACCTGCCGCTCGCGGAACGGCCCGAAGCCCGTGACCTCGAGTCGGTGCAGCCTCACGCTCTCGCCTCCGCGAGCGTGCGCTCGTCGATGACGTCGCGGATGACCTCGGCCTCGCGCTCGGAGGCCCCCTCGCCCTCGCGCACGTGAACGAGGAAGGCATCGACGAGCTCGGCGTCGCTGCGGGCCTGGCGCACGCGGCGCGAGTAGGTGAGGCCGTCGTCGCCGCGCAGACCCTCGGGCGTGTGCATGACGGTGGCGCAGTGCGGGAACCGCGCCTGCAGCCGACGCATGGGATCGAGCTGCGGGGTGGCGTCGGTGTACTGCGCGCACACCCACGCGTCGCTGGCATCGGCGAAGCGCTCGTCGCCGAGCAGTTCGTCGAGCGAGCCTCGGATCGTGATGAGCCGGCGCGGCACCGGCAGGTCGAGCCACTCCACCGCGGCGAGACCGTCGGCATCGAGGTCGATCAGCCAGGAGCCGCGGGGCTTGTCGCCCTCGCCGAAGCTGTAGTGCAGCGGGGCGCCGGCGTAGCGCACGCGGTCGGACAGACGCTGGCGGCCGTGGATATGGCCGAGCGCGACGTAGTCAGGCCCGTCGAACGCGGCCAGCGGAACGACGTCGAGGCTTCCCTGCCGGATCTCGCGCTCGACGCCGGGCGTGGCGTCGACGCCGGCCGCGAAGCAGTGGGCGATCGCGACGGAGCGTCCGCCGCGACGCTCGGCGTCGGCGCGGACGAGCCCCATCGCGTGCTCGATCGCGAGACGTTGCGAGCGGATCTCGGCGTCGGGCCAGAGGTGGCGCACGAGCGCGGGCTCGAGGAACGGGATGCCGTAGAAGTGCACCGGCCCGTGCTCGTCGTCGACGGTGACGGGCGTGCCCGTCGCCATCGGGTCGGTCATGACGTGGATGCCCTGCCGCAGCAGCGAGGATTGGAACCCGAGGCGTGCCGACGAGTCGTGGTTGCCGCTCGTCACCACCACCGTCGCGCCGGCGTCGGAGAGTGCGGCCAGCGCGTCGGTGAGTACGCCGTAGCAGGCGGCGGCCGGCGCAGCGGAGTCGAACACATCGCCCGCGACGACCACGACGTCGACCTCGTGCTCGCGCACCTGAGCCACGAGCGCATCGAGCACACCGCCGAGCGCATCGAGTGTGGCGTGGCCGTGGAACGACCGCCCGATGTGCCAGTCCGAGGTGTGCAGGATCCGCATGCTCACACCGTACGTTCGCGCGCCGACATCGCGGTCGAGGCAGGCCGGGTGATGCCGACGGGAGGGCGCGTCGGCAGGGCGTAGCCTGCTCCCATGCCCTTGCCCGAGGTGTGCGTCGTCTTCGTGATGCGCACCGGCGCGGACGGCCTCGAGGTGCTCCTGGGCGAGCGGCTGACGGGCACCGCGCGGGGGCGGATCGTCGGGGTGGGCGGCGCTCTGCAGGGGGAAGAGACAGCGCGCGACGCCGCGGTGCGCGGCCTTCTCGAAGAGGTCGGCGTCGGGGTCGCGGCATCCGATCTCCGTGAAGCAGGCGTCGTGGAGTGGCACTTCCCGACACGGCGGACGCTGTCGGAGCAGGCGACGGTGTTCGTCTGCCGGCGCTTCACCGGCGTCCCGGCGGCGACCGCGACGTTCGCGCCCCGGTGGTTCGCGCTCGCCGGGATCCCCTACGGGCGCATGCGCGCCGACACCGTGCGGTGGCTGCCGGGCGTGCTGCGGGGCGGCGGTGTCGACGCGCGGTTCACGTTCGGGGCCGACCTTTCGACGGTCGTGATGGAAGCGAGCTGAGCGGATGCCGCGACCCGGCGGCGCGTGCCGCCCGCCCGCGCGCCCGCAGACGTATCGTGGAATATGGCGCCCTCGACGGAACCCGCTCCGCGATCCACGGTCGTCGCCCTGGTCGGCGGCGACAGCGAGCCGCTGCTGAGCGGACTCGCAGACGTTCCGGCCGTCCGCGCGCTGTCGCTGCGCGACGCCGATCCCGCCGACGCCGCCCGTGCGGTCGTGTCGGCGGTCTCTCCCTATGTCGTGCACGATGCCGACCCCCTCGAGCACGTCGCCGCGGCCTGGGTCGAGCTGTACGAGGAGCGCGCCACGCTCGGCACGCTCGAGATCGAAGTGCAGACCTGCCTCGGCCTCTTCGCCCACGGCGATGCGGTCATGCCCGACTACTACGTGGTCGTCGAGCCCGAGTCGATCGAGGGGACGTGGCGGCACTGGTGGCTCGGCGCGCTCGCGCATCGCGCGCCCGCGCGCGTGCTGCCGGTCGAGGCCTCGCCGGCCGCGCTGCGCGCCCGCCTGCGCGCGCTTCCCGCGTCGCGGCCGTGGCCGGATCCGGAGTGGCTGCGGCGGGTGCAGTTCGACATCCCCGACCGGGTGGGGCTGCGCGACGAGTCCGGGGCCGAATGATCCGGTCGAATACGCTTCTGGGGTGAGTCCGGCCCGAGAGTTCTCCTTCGCCGGCGCGACCCTCGTGGTGGAGCGCCGCGGTGCCGGCGAGCCGGTCTACCTGCTCATCCACGGCATCGGCATGGGCCGGAGCGTCTTCGCCGACCTCATCGCCCACCTCGACGATCGCGCCGAGGTCATCGCGATCGACCTGCCCGGATACGGCGAGGCGCCCGAGCCCCGCCGTGTCCTCACGATGGAGCGCACGGCGGATCTGATCGCGGCCTATCTGCGCGGTCATGCCGACCGACCCGTGATCGTGATCGGCCACTCGATGGGCGCGCAGATCGCCCTGGAGCTCGGGGCGCGGCATCCGTCCGCCGTCGCCGCCCTCGTGCTCGTGGGGCCGACGGTGGATCCGGACGCACGGTCGGGACCCCGGCAGCTGTCGCGGCTGCTGCGCGACATCGCTGGCGAGAGCCCCCGAGTGATCGCCCGCGGTGCCCGCGAGTACGTGCGCGCCGGCCCCAAGCTGATCACGAAGTTCCGGGCGATGCTCGTCCACCGCCCGGAGGACGTGCTGCCCGCCGTCCCGGCTCCGACGCTCGTGCTGCGCGGCGAGGACGACCTGGTCGCGCCCCGCGCGTGGTGCGAGCGCATCGTCGCGTCGATGCCCGATGCGCGCCTCGCGGAGGTGCCCGACCGCGGTCACGAGACGATGATCCGGGATGCCGCGCCCGCCGTCGCGCTCATCCGGACGTTCGCCGGCGACCGCTGACGGACTGCCGCGATCGAGCGGATTCCTGCCACTCCGGCGAGACCCGGCAATGTCGGACCCCCGGCGTACGTTCGAGTCATCGGAACCAACGGAGGAAACAATGCTCTCGCTCGTCACCGCCGCCGAACAGCAGTACCGCCACGAGACCGAGTGGCGCGATCGTGAACTCGCCCTGCTGCGCGCCATCCGCGCACGCCGCGAGGCGCAGGCCGCCGCGCTCACCGCGCCGGAGGTCGCGCCCGCACCGGCCGCCCCCGCCCGCCCCCGCGGCGTGTGGGCCCGACCGATCGGGGTTCATGCCGCTGCCGCCGACGCCTGCCCCACCGCCTGCGCGATCGCGTGACGCCACTGCGGCCACGCCCTCGCGTCGAGGGCGTGGCCGCAGGGCTGGGCGATGCCCGCCCTCGCGTGGAGGTCGGGCATCGCTCGTTCTACGCCTGCTCGGGCGACGCGGCGTCACCCGTGGCGATCTGGTTCGCCAGTTCGTCCACGTCCGCCGCCGGAAGGTCCACACCGGCCTGATCGAGTCGCTGCTGCAGCACCTCGGCGATGCGTCCCACCGGTTCCGTGCCGACGTCGGCTCGCGTCTGCGCGGCGATGCCCGCCACCTTGTCGATCGCGCTGGCATCGTTCTGCGACATCGCGGGCAGCCGCTGCTCCTGCTCCGTCCCGAGACCGCCCTCCTGGCGCTGGGCCTCTCCGACGGTGAGCGTGTCGCGCCCTTCGTCCTGACCGTGATGGTCCTGCCCGTCTGCGGATCCCACCACGCCGATGCCGACGGCCTCGTGGCTCGGCTCCGCGGCCGCGGCCGCCGGCTGGGCGTCCTGTGCGGGTCCGTCCGCCGCCGTCGGCGCACCATCCGCGCCGTCCTGGGCCGCCTCGAGGTGGCCGCCGCTCGTCCGCTCGGGCGTGACGCCGCCGTCTCGCTTCGGCTCCTCCGAATCGGGGGTTCCGGTCGCGCCGGTCGCGTCACCCCGGTCGGGGTAGTTGACGCCGGGCTGCTCGAACTCGTTGCCTGTGGTGCTCATCACGGCTCCTCCTCGCCTCGTTCTTCGGGAACCCCGAGATCGGGGTCGGCTCCCTGCCGCGCGGCCTCGCCCTCGATGGGGTCGTCGGGCTGCAGCGCGGTGTCGGTCAGCAGCGTCTCGGAGTCGGCCTCCTCAGCGCTGCGCTCCTGTGCTTCGGTGTCGCCGACCTCGTCCCACCCGCCCGGCGGGTCTGCGTCGATCACTCCATCGGGAAGATCACGGTCCATGAGGCGCTCCTCTCGTCACCCTCCACCCTGCGGGGAGCCCGGTGCGGGCATCAGGGGGTTGACAAGCCGAGTCAGCGACTCCCGGCGGCGCCGACCGCATCCGGGCCCGACGCGGCGCGGCCGGCCGCCCGATCGCGGGCGACGGCATCGCCCAGCATCTGACCGCCGGTGCGGGTGAGGGCGCGACGCCACGGCAGCGTGCCCTCGATCTCGATCTGGATCGACATCGACAGCAGTGTGCGGATCAGCACGATCAGTCCGAGGATCGCGGCGTCTTCGAGCGATGGCTTGGACGTGATGGTGCGGATGAGGTCGGCGGCGACCAGCACCTCGAGCCCGAGCAGGATCGCGGCGCCGAGCGTCGTGCGCAGGACGGTGAACGCCGCACCTCCGCCCTCGTGGCGCGCCAGCGACCGGGCGCCGAGCACGACGGCGATGACGAAGCCGACGATCATTGCGGCGGCGCCGACGGCCTCGAACCCCACGGCGACGGCGGCGAACACCTCTTCCATGCGCACGCGGCCAGCATAGGGCCGGCGGCGCAGCGAGTGGCTAGGCGGAGCGGCGTCCGGCGAGGATGCCGCTGCGACCGGGGTGGGCCGCGAACCAGTCGGCCACGTACCAGCAGACCGGGATGACGGCCCGCGAGCCCGAGCGCTCGAGCTCGGCGACCGCCCGGTCGACGAGCTCGCCGGCGTAGCCGTGCCCGCGGAACGTGGGCACGGTGTATGCGCGCGTCATCGCGACGGTGCGGCCGTCGTCGCGATAGTCGAGCACGCTCACCAGGTCGTCGCCGCGGTGCAAGGTGTAGCGCGAGGCATCCGGTTCGTGGGTGAAGCGAAGCTCAGTCACCCCGTCAGGGTATGCCCGCCCGCGCACGCCGGGACGCGGGCGGGCGGGATGTCGCGGCGTTCGCTCGGCGACCTCCCGGGTCGCGCCCAGGTGCCGGTGCAGAGAATCGGAGATTGTGCGCGACACGCCGGCTGCGGCATCCGTCACCCGGCGTGTCGACGAAGATCTCCGATCCTCTGCGACAGGCCTCAGGCGGGGAGCACTCCGGTCGTCGCCAGCTCGGCGTACCAGCGTCCGCTGTCCTTGACCGTGCGCTCGAGCGTGTCGAAGTCGACGCGCACGATCCCGAAGCGCTTGGCGTAGCCGTAGCCCCACTCGAAGTTGTCGAGGAGCGACCACACGAAGTAGCCCCGCAGGTCCACCCCCTGCTCCATCGCGCGGTGAGCCGCTGTGAAGTGGCGACGCAGGTAGTCGAGCCGCTCCGGGTCGGGCACCGTCCCGTCGTCGGCGACGACATCGGCGAAGGCCGCGCCGTTCTCGGTCACCATCAGCGGCTGGTCGGGGAACTCCGCCTTCAGCGCCAGCAAGAGCTCCTCGAGGCCCTCGGGAGCGATGTTCCAGCCCATCTCGGTGTACGGGCCGGGCTGTGCGACGAACTCGACGAGCTGATCGCTTCCCGGCCACGCGGTGCCGCCGGCGGCGCCCTTGTGCCCGTCGTTCATCTGCTTGGGCGAGACGCCGTCCCACAGCTGAACGGTGGCCGTCGAGTAGTAGTTGACGCCCAGCACGTCGATCGGCTGATGGATCGCGGCGAGGTCGCCGTCGCGCACGAACGACCAGTCGGTGACGGATGCCGTGTCCGCGACGACGTCCGACGGATACTCGCCCTTCAGCAGGGGGTGCGTGAAGACGCGGTTGGCGAGGCCGTCGATGCGGCGCATGGCCTCACCGGCCCCGTCGCCCACGCCGCGCAGCACATGGAAGTTGAGGGTGATCGAGTAGTCGGGGTCGCCCGCCGACGTCGCGCGCAGCGCCTGGACGGCGCGGCCGTGGCCGAGGTTGAGGTGGTGCACCGCGGCGAGCGCAGCGGCGGGCTCGTGCCGACCGGGCGCATGCCCGCCCTGACCGTAGCCCAGGTAGGCGGAGCACCACGGCTCGTTCAGCGTCGTCCAGGTGTGCACGCGGTCGCCGAGCGCGGCGCCCATGACCTCGGCGTAGCGCTCGAAGGCGTCCGCCGTCGCGCGCACCGGCCAGCCGCCGGCATCCTCCAGCGCCTGCGGCAGATCCCAGTGGTAGAGCGTCGCCACCGGGCGGATGCCGCGCTCGAGCAGACCGTCGACCAGCCGGGAGTAGAAGTCGATGCCGGCCCGGTTCACCTCGCCGGTGCCCGTCGGCATGATCCGCGGCCACGCGATCGAGAACCGGTAGGCGCCGAGTCCGAGCTCCTTCATCAGGTCGAGGTCGGCCTCGACACGGTGGTAGTGGTCGCAGGCGACGTCGCCGGTGTCGCCGTTCCAGACCCTTCCGGGCGTCTTGCTGAAGGTGTCCCAGATCGAGGGCCCGCGGCCGTCCTCGTCGAAGGCGCCCTCGACCTGGTACGACGCCGTCGCCGAGCCGAAGGTGAAGCCGGGCGGGAACACGAGGCCCGCGTCGCGGTAGTCGGGGCTGCCCTGGGTGATCGTCGCAGAAGTCACGGGTGTCATCGTGTCACCTCCGACAGGTCGGCCGTGAACGTCTCGCTCCGGCCGTCGGGGGTCGTGACCGTCACGTCGCGGGCTCCCGAGCCGCCGGGGAACACGCGCAGCGTGAGCCCGTCGAGGTAGTCGTAGTCGGGTCGGTCGCTGCGCGCGCCCCACGGGATGACCGCTCCTGGCCGCACATACAGCGGCAGGCTGTCGAAGCCATGCGTCTCACGACGCCATCCGCCGCCTGTCACCGTCTCGCCGGTGAGCAGGCTCGTCCACTCGCCGGCGGGCAGGTAGAACTCGACCTCGCCCGCCTCCGAGAAGACGGGAGCCACCAGGATGTCGCCGCCGAGCATGTACTGACGGTCGAGGTGCCGCACGGCGGGGTCGTCGGGGAACTCCAGCAGCATCGGCCGCAGCAGCGGCAGGCCCGTGGCCGCGGCATCCACTCCCGCCTGGAACAGGTACGGCATGAGGTGCATCTTCAGGTGCGTGAAGCGCCGGGTGACCTCGACGGCCTCCTCGTCGAACGCCCACGGCACGCGATACGAGCCCGAACCGTGGAAGCGGCTGTGGCTGCCGAGCAGGCCGAACGCGGTCCAGCGCTTGTAGACCGCGGCATCCGGGGTCCCCTCGAACCCGCCGATGTCGTGACTCCAGTGCGCGAACCCGCTGTACGCGAGCGACAGGCCCCCGCGCAGCGTCTCGGCCATCGACACGAACGTCGATGTCGAGTCGCCGCCCCAGTGCACGGGCATCGTCTGACCGCCCGCGGTCGCCGAGCGGGCGAAGAGCACGGCGTCGCCCTCGCCCCGCTTCTCGACCAGCACCGCGTGGACGGCCTCGTTGTAGAGCTGCGTGTACAGGTTGTGCATGCGCTGCGGGTCGGAGCCGTCGGCCCACTCGACGTCCACGGGGATCCGCTCGCCGAAGTCGGTCTTGAAGCAGTCCACGCCCTGGTCGACCAGACGTCGCAGGTGCGACTGGTACCAGGCCGTCGCGTCGGGGTTCGTGAAGTCGACGAGGCCCATGCCGGCCTGCCACAGGTCCCACTGCCAGACCGAGCCGTCCGCGCGCTTCACGAGGAAGCCCCGCTCGGCGGCCTCGGCGAACAGCGGCGAGCGCTGGCCGATGTAGGGGTTGAGCCACACGCAGACGCGGAGGTCCTTGGCGTGCAGGCGGGCGAGCATGCCGTCGGGGTCGGGGAAGGTGCGCGGATCCCACTCGAAGTCGCACCAGTTGAACTCGCGCATCCAGAAGCAGTCGAAGTGGAACACCGACACCGGCAGCTCGCGCGCCGCCATCTCGTCTATGAACGAGGTCACGGTCGCCTCGTCGTAGTCGGTGGTGAACGATGTCGACAGCCACAGCCCGTACGACCAGGCCGGCACGACCGGCGGACGCCCGGTCAGCGCGGTGTAGCGGGTCAGCACGTCCTTCGGCGTCGGGCCGTCGACCACGAAGTACTCGAGCACCTCGCCGGGCGTCGAGAACTGCACGCGCTCGACGGCCTCCGAGCCGATCTCGAACGAGACGTGGCCCGGGTCATTGACGAGCACGCCATAGCCGCGATCCGACAGGTAGAACGGCACGCTCTTGTAGGCCTGCTCGCTCGAGGTGCCGCCGTCGGCGTTCCAGATCTCGACGGTCTGGCCGTTCTTCACCACGGGTCCGAACCGCTCGCCCAGCCCGTAGATGAGCTCGCCCACCCCGAGGTCGAGCTGCTCGTGAACGAACACGCGCTCGATCGGCGCCGGTGCGCCGGTGCGCGCGCTGTCGACGATGCCGCGGTCGACCTGGGCGCCCGGCGCCAGCTTCACGTAGCCCTGCGCCTTGTGCCCGCTCGAGGTCAGCACGCGGTCGCCGTGCGCGAACGACAGCGACCACGGCGCGCCCGCGGCCACGCGCGCGGTGAGGCCCCCGGTCGTGAGGACCCCGCCGTCGTCGGTCGCGACGGTCTCGCCCGCACCTCCCTCGACGGCGCCGGGCAGCGTGAATCCGCCGTGCCACCGGCCGCCCTCGTGGTGGGCGATGCGCACGCGCACCACGCCCTCGAGCGGGGACGAGAGGGTGACCGTGAGCACCGGGCGATTGAGGGTGTCGCCGCGTTTGCCGATCACGGACGTCGGCGCGGTGACCACGAGACCGGGGCCGTCCGGGGTGCGATCGGTCTGCCAGACGTCGTACGCCTCCTGGGCGTACAGCGCCTCGACCCCGGGCCGGAGCTGCCAGAACCCGTCGGTGAACTTCATTACTTGACTGCTCCTGCCGTGATGCCCCGGGTGAGGGTGCGCTGGAAGATGAGGAAGAAGATGATCGTCGGGACGATGCTGATGAGCGCCGCTCCCGCCGTGGTGGTGACGTCCATGAGCCGGTCACCGGTGAGCACGCTGATCGCCACCGGCACCGTCTGATTGGCGTTGGAGGGCAGGAAGGTCAACGGGATCAGGAACTCGTTCCACGTCCAGATGAAGAAGAAGATGAGCAGCACCGACAGCGTCGGCCGGCTGATCGGGAACACGACCCGCCACAGGATCTGCCACCGCGTCGCCCCGTCGATCGAGGCGGCCTCGAGGATCTCCTTGGGGAAGGTGCCATACACGGACGCCAGCAGATACGTGCCGAACGCCGCCTGGACGACGGTGAAGACGATGATGACCGACCACACGCTGTCGTAGAGCCCGACCGACTTGAACATGTAGTAGAGCGGGTAGAGGAGCGCCTCCTGCGGGAGCAGGTTCGCGAGCAGGAACAGCAGCACGATCCACGTGCGGCCGCGAACGCGCCCGATGCCGATCGCGAAGGCGTTGAGCACCGAGATCAGCACGGCGAGCACGGCCACGACGCCGGAGATGAAGATGGAGTTCCACACCTTCTGGGGGAAGTTCACCCGCTCCCAGAACGCCTGGATGCCCGAGAAGTCGATCGCCTGAGGAAGGGCGAACGGACCCGACGTCGCGTAGTCGACCGGCGACTTGAAGGCGTTGACGAGGATCAGGTAGAAGGGCACCAGCACGATGAGTGCGCCGACGATCACGGCGGCGAGCAGCAGCCAGTCGAGCGCGCGCTTCTTGGTCATGCCGCCGCGCGGGCGCACGCGGGTCTTGCCCGAGGTGATGATTGCGGTCGTCGCGGCCATCAGAGTCCGGCCCTTTCCTTGCGCTCCAGCGAGTTCTGCACGCGGATGAAGATGATCGAGACGACGACGACGAGGATCGTGAGCACCGTCGCGATGGTCGCGCCGTAGCCGATGTTCCGCTTCGTGAAGAACTCCGTGTAGGCGTAGTAGGCGGGGACGAGCGTTGCTCCGGCGGGCCCGCCCTGGGTGATGACGTACACCGGCCCGAACACCTTCAGGGCGGCGATCGTGCAGGTGAGGGTGACGACGAAGACCTCGGGCCGGATGATGCTGAGGGTGATCGCACCGAAGCGCTGGAACCAGTTCGCACCGTCGAGCTCGGCCGCCTCGTAGAGCTCGGGGTCGACGCGCTGGAGCGCGGCCATGAACACGACGATCGGATAGCCGATCTGCACCCACACGAGCACGAGCATGAGGACGAGCAGCGCCGACGGCATCTGCCCGAGCCAGTCCACGGCGGGGACGCCGACCACGCTCAAGATCTGGTTCATCGCGCCCGTGTCGCCCGGACGGAAGAGCCAGCCGATGACGATGCCGGCGACGGCGATGGGAAGGATCTGCGGGAGGTAGTAGCTCGCGCGGAGGAAGCTGCCGACCTTGCCCCCGAACTTCCGGCCGACGACGTCGAACAGGAGGGCGGCGACGATGAGGCCGACGACCGTCGGGACGACGACCATCGCGATGACCATCCAGATCGAGTTCGCGAACGAGGTCCAGAACTTCTCGTCGGTGAAGATCTTCAGCCAGTTGTCGAGGCCGACGAACTCCGGCTCGCGCACTCCGCGCCACTTCGTGAACGTCAGATAGACGTTGAAGAGGAGCGGGATGACGATGATGACGAGCAGCAGGACGAAGCCGGGCAGGAGATAGATCCAGTACCCCGCAGTCCCCCCTCGGCGCTGCGGGATCGCCGGTTCTTCGGCGGGCGTCTTCGTGCGGGTGCTCCGCTCGGCGCGCGTGATGACGGTCATGATGACTCCTCTGGGGCGGTGGGCGGCGCTGCCGCCGCCCACCGCCGTCGGGTCAGCGGAAGTCCGCTGTCCCTGCTTCGTACTCGGCGCCGAGGTTGGCGTTGGTCGCCTCGGCGTCCTGCGTGCCGGTCACGAGGCCCTGGAGCTGCTGGACGATCACGTCGTAGAAGCCGGCCGCGGGCCAGTCCGGGTAGAACGACAGGCCGTCATCGTCGAGCACGCCGTTGAAGGCCGCGATGAGCTCCTGGCTCTTCGGGTCGGTGATGTCGGCCGGGTCGGCGGCGACGGGCACACCACCGTTGTTGCCGATGATCGCCTGGATCTCGGGACGCATCGTGATGTCGATGAACTCGTAGGCGAGCTCCTTGTTGGCGGCGTTCTCCGGGACGACCCAGAGGTTGCCCGACGAGCCGAGCGACAGCTGCGTGTCGGGGAACGCCTGCAGCGTCCAGTCGAAGCCGGCCTCCTCGACGAAGCGGCCGTACCACCACGAGCCCGACACGAAGATGGGCGCGGTGCCGTTGATGAACGAGACACCCGCGTCCTCGGCCTTGACCGACGAGACGTCGGAGGCGATGTAGCCCTTGTCGACGTACTCGGCGAGCGTCTCGGTCGCGTAGGTGAGCTCGGGGCCCTGCCAGTCGATCGGGTTCTCGTACAGCTGGTAGTCGTTGACGAACTGGCGGTCGCCCTGCGTCAGCGCGAGCTGGTACCAGAGCTGACCGAGCGGGTACTCCGCACCCGCCTCGGCGAGCGGCGTGACGCCCTGCGCGACGAACGCGTCGAGCACGTCCACGAACTCGTCGTAGGTGGTCGGGATCTCGAGGCCGGCCTCGGCGAAGGCATCCGTGTTGTAGTAGACGCCGACGAACTCGCCGTAGTTGGGGATGCCGTACCAGGTGTCACCGCCCATGACGCCGTCCTCGGAGTACTTCGCGGTCGTCTGCAGCGACGGCGCGAGCTTGTCGGCCCAGCCGTACTCGTCGACGGCGTCCGAGATGTCGGCGATGAGCCCCGTCGACGCGAGGAACCCCGCGGTCGCGTTGCCCTTGTTGAACTCCATCAGGTCGGGCGCAGCATCCGAGTCGAGCACCTGACTCGCCGTCTTCTGGATCTGCTCGAACGACTTCTGCTCGAACTCGACGGTCGCCCCTGTCTCCTCCTCGAAGACCTCGATCGCCTCGTTCCAGGCCTTGGTCATCGCGCTGTCTTCACCCTCGTAATGCCACAGCTTGAGGGTGTCGCCGCCGGAGGAGTCGGACGAGCCGCCCGCGCAGCCGGCAAGCGCGAGCGCGCCGACGGTGAGGGCGCCGACGGCGGCGAGGCCGCGCCGGGCGTTGTTGCGTGTGAATCGTGCCATCAGTGGCACTCCTTTCATGGTGACCTGCGTCGGTCGAGGTGGAGGATTCAGTTGTGTCGAAGCGCTTCGATGGCGGGCAGCGAAGCGAGGATCGGATGCCGCGGCCTCAGTCCGCCGCGGCTCCCGACGGCCGGGAACCCGGCGGCGCGGCGATCGTGCCCCGGGATTCGTAGGTGGGCGGGATCAGGCGCAGCCCGGGCTCCGGGCGGCTCGGCCCGAGCATCTCGAGCGCAAGCTCGACGGCGAGGTCGCATGACTCCTCCGGGACGAGTGGGATGGAGTCGAGCGGCACGGCCAGCGTGCTCAGGTCGAAGGACGCGCCGACCGAGATGACCGAGACGTCTTCGGGGACACGCATCCCGCGGGTGTCGAGCTCGGCGAGCACCGCGGCGTGCGCCTCGTCGGCGCAGTGCAGGATGAGCGCGGTCGCGCCCCCGTCGAGCAGCTGTGCGGCCGTCCGCCGGGCGGCAGCGCGGTCGGCATGCTTCTTGCCGGTGGTGCCGTACGCAACCTCGAGTCCCTGCTCGGCCGCACGCGCGAGCACGCTCGCCCGCACGCGCGGCGGGAAGTTCGACTTCACGTACGCCGTTTCGGTCTGGCCGACGAGCCCGATCGAGCTGTGCCCCGCAGCGGCGAGCAGGTCGACGGCGCGGGCGGCCGCCGCCTCGAAGTCGAGGTCGACGCAGACGAGGCCCTCGTTGTCGTCGGGGATGCCGATGAAGACGGTCGGGGTCGCGATCTGCCGGGCGAGCGCGACGCGAGCGTCGTCGGGGGCGACGTCGAGGACGAGGATGGCGTCGACCAGGCCGTTGGCGGCGACCCGGCTCATGCCGGCCTGGGCCTGCTCGTCGGTGAGGAGCAGGATGTCGTAGTCGTTGCGCCGCGCGGCGACCGCCGTGGCGAGCACGAACGACATGTGCGTGGGCGCGTGCGTGTCTTTGCGCAGCGGTTCGGTGAGGGCGAAGATCTGCGTGCGCGAACCGGCGAGCATCCGGGCGCCGGCGTTCGGGCTGTAGCCGAGCTCGCGCACCGCCTCCTCGATGCGACGACGGGTGTCGGGAGCCACGGGGCGCTTGCCGCTCAGCGCATACGAGACGGTGCTGATCGACACCCCGGCGGCTTCGGCCACCTCGTTGATGTTCGCCACGTTCGACCTCGTCGTCTGTCGGAAGTTAGTGCTCGAAGCGCTTCGCGGAAACGCTTCGACAGGCATGTTACGCACAGCTCGATCGTGCGCGCAACACATTTGTGGAATTTGGCAACATATCCCCGGACGCACGGCATGCAGAAGTCCGCCGGCGCCTGGCTGCCACCGCTGCCTCGGTCGACTGAGCAATGTGTCACATTTCGTCATCCTCGGGATGCCGCGCCAGGGCGATTTGACGCATTGCGACGCACTCCGTCATAATCGGCCACATGACTGACAACGCACGCTCACTGTCCGCCTGGGAGGCGAACGGAGCTGCCGGCATGATGATGGCCGGCCGCGTTGCCATGTGTTGTCGAATGTGCCACTAGCACGGTGACCCCCGCCGGACCCGCACGCCGCTTCTGAACCACGGCCCAGCGAGTCCCCCGAAGCACCGGGATTCGTGCGTAGATCACGCGCACCCGTATGCCTCGAACATCGCCCGACGACGGGCCGCCCGCATCGGGCACCGCCCTCCCTGGGCATCGCCCTCTCCGGGCATCAGCACATCCGAACCTGTTCGCGCCGCATCGGCCCGGGTTCCCTCCCGCAAGGACCATCATCATGTCGACCACCGCTCTTCTCGACCGCCCCGCCGCCGCCCCCGTCCGCCACCTGCGCGCGGTCACGCGTCCCGTTCCGACCATCGACACGTCGGTTCCGACCATCGACACGACGGCGCCCGCCGCCGCTCCGGCCGCTCCCGCCCCGGCTGCCGCGCAGCCGGCACGCCACCTGCCTCCGGGCACCGCTCCCCGCGGGTTCGCGCTCTACGTCGGAATCGACGAGGCGAAGGCCGCGGCATCGGGTGTCAGCCTCGGCGTCCTCGTCGAAGCGCTGCGCCGCACGCTCGGCGAGCTCGCGCCCGGGGCCGAGACGTACGCCACCGTGGCCCTCGCCCCAGTGGGCTCCGGCGGCCGCGACGTCGACGTGGTGCGCCTGGCGCTGCATGAGCCGTCGGCCATCGCCCGCACCAAGAGCGAGGAGCCCGAGGACGAGGACCGCGCCGCCGGAGGCGTCGTCGTCGACATCTCGCGCAAGCGCGTGCTCATCGACGGTGAGTCGGCCGCCTTCACGTTCAAGGAGTTCGAGCTGCTGCAGTACCTCGTGCTGCGCGAGGGCCGCACGATCGAGCGCACCGAGCTGGTCGCCTCGCTGTGGCAGGGCGCCACCGAGGATGAGGCTCCCGGTGAGCGCACGATCGATGTACACGTGCGCCGCCTGCGCGCGAAGCTCGGCCGGTACGAAGACATCGTGCGCACGGTCCGAGGCGTCGGCTACCGCTTCGACCGCCACGCCGACGTCGTCATCCGCTACGGCCACGGCACGCCGTCGCCCGACCGCTTCTGACCCGCGCTCCTCGTCGGCACCGCCTCCCCACCGCTCCCCTGTCACGACACGCCGTCACACCCGGCACTTCGTGACAGGTGAGCCCCAGCACGTCCAGAGCCCCCAGGCTGCTCCTCTGTCACGACACGCCGTCACACCCGGCACTTCGTGACAGGTGGGCCCCAGCACGTCCAGAGCCCCCAGACCGCTCCCCTGTCACGACACGCCGTCACACCCGGCACTTCGTGACAGGTGAGCCCCAGCACGTCCAGAGCCCCCAGGCTGCTCCTCTGTCACGACACGCCGTCACACCCGGCACTTCGTGACAGGTGAGCAGAACGGAGGGAGGGGATGTCGGAACCCGAGGCGTATCGTCGAGGCATGACCTTCGTCGCGCCGACCCGCCGCTCGGGTGCGGTCGTGCGCGACCCGCGGCCCGACCCGGGCCGGCCCCTCGAGACCGAGTACCGGCCGCGGCATCCCCTCGATCTCGCCCGCACCCTGCTGTTCCTGCGGCGCGGCGCGAACGACCCCACGATGACCGTGTCGGGCTCCGTGATCTGGCGGGCGAGCCGCACTCCCGAGGGGATCGCGACCCTCGCGATCCGCGAGACGAGTCCGGGCGTCGTCCGTGGCGCGGCCTGGGGCCCCGGCCGCGACTGGGCGCTCGCGCAGCTGCCCGAGCTCTGCGGCGCCGCCGATGATCCATCGTCGTTCGACGGGTCGCGGCATCCGCTCATCGCCGAATCCCACCGCCGCAACCCCGGCCTGCGACTGGCGCGCACCGGGCTCGTCTTCGACGCCCTCGCGTGCGCGATCTTCGAGCAGAAGGTCACCGGCATGCAGGCCTTCGCCGCATGGCGGCGCGTCGTGACCTGGCACGGCGAGCGCGCCCCGGGGCCGACCCCGCGACCGATGTTCGCGCCCCCGTCGATCGACGGCTGGCGCGACGTGCCGTCCTGGGCCTGGCACCGCGCCGGCCTCGAGCCGCCGCAGTCGAAGACCGTCGTGCGCGCCGCCCGCCGCGGCGACCCACTGGTGCGCGCCGTGCTCGCCGCCGAAGACGGCGAGGCCGTCGACCGCGTGCTGGTCAGCCAGCCCGGCATCGGGCCCTGGACCTCGGCCGAGACCCGCATCCGGGCGCTCGGCGACCCCGACGCCGTGAGCGTCGGCGACTTCCACCTGGCCCACGAGGTCGGCTACGCGCTGACCGGCGAGCGCGTCGACGACGATGGGATGCTGCGACTCCTCGCCCCGTGGGCCGGCCAGCGCCAGCGCGTGGTCCGGCTGCTGTACGCGAGCGGCGTCCGCGAGCCGAGGCGCGCTCCGCGCCTGCACCCCGAAGACCACCGCGCCCGCTGAGCGGCGCAGCAGGGGCAGCCTCGCTCGCTACGCGAAGGCCGGCATGACGCGGTCATGGACGAGCCGGAGCTGGCTGTCGACGTCCGGGACCCCCTCGACCTCACGACCCATGAGCGCCCTCACCAGCGCGGCATCGGTGATCGCGAGGATCATGTGGTTGATCCCGGCGGGCTCGATCTCGCGCTTGATCTTGTCGGCGCACTCCTCAGGCGTTCCGGCGATCGACAGGCGCTCGGCGACTTCGGGTGGGGTGAGGTCGATCGCACCGCCCAGATCGCCTGCGCCGAGCGCGGCGATGGCCGGCGCGAGCTCCTCCGGCTCGACACCGTTTCGCCGCAGCTGCTCGGGCGGCATCGCCGAGGCGTACAGCCCGACCATCGACCGGGCGGCCTCCTTCGCGGCGGCCGAGTCCTCACTGACCGAGAACACGACCCACGCCCCGAGGTCGAGATCCTCGACGTTCTTGCCCGCACGCTCGGCTCCGATACGGCAGTGCTCCACCATGTAGTCGTACGCCTCGCGCGTATAGCTGAGGGCGTGGTGGCAGCCGTCGGAGAACTCCGCGCTGGCCTCGAACGACTTCGGGCCGCGCATGGCGCCGATCTTGACCGGCATCCGCTCCTGCACGGGGCGCGCGAACGTGAACAGTCCCGCGTACTTGAAGAACTCGCCGTCCATCGTGATCGCGCCGTCGTCGAGGAGGGTGCGGATCACCTTGACGCCCTCCAGCACACGCGAGAGCGGCTTCGTGCCGGACCAGTCGATCTTGTACTGCGCGAGCAGGCCGAAGTTGCCGCTGCCGATCACGACCTCGGCGCGCCCGTCCGTCAGCTCGTCGAGTGTCGCGGCAGCCTGAGCGATGAGCGTCGGCTCACGCAGCACCACCCCGGACACACTCGGACCGAGCCGCACGTTCTTGGTCTTGTCGGCGGCCGCCGCGAACAGGAGCCACAGGTCCTTGTGCCAGGTCTCGTCGGCGGCGTACACCGCGTAGTAGCCCAGCTCGTCCGCGAGCTGGATCGAGCGCAGCGACTGGTCGAGCGGATAGTCCGGAAGCATGACATAGCTGAACTTCATCGTTCTCTCCTTCGGGTGAGTGGATGCCGGATGTTCAGTCCGGCGAGAGGCTCGGGCCGCTGGCGGGTGGGAGCGCGGAGTCTAGGCCGGCGTCCCCGGCGTCGATCTCGGCGAGCAGGTCGGACCCGGTCACGACGGTCGACGCGAAGTGCCGGTGCATCCATGCCAGGTGGTCGCCGCGCGCGTTCATGATGCGCAGGGAATCCCAGTTGGGGAACTGCTGCTGCAGCACCCAGCGCTCCATGAGGCGTGGGTCGACCTCGAAGACGTGCTCGTGCGTCGTGATCGCGACATCCGTCACCCGCTGCGGCTCGGGCGGCTGCATCTGCTCGTCGTAGCGGAACGGCATCGCTCAGCCCTCCCCCGCGTAGGCCCGATCGAGCAGGTACTTGCCGGGGTTCATGATGTTGTTCGGATCGAGCGTGCGCTTGATGTCGAGCATGACGTCGAACCCGCGGCCGAGCTCCTCCGGCACGAGGTCCACCTCACCCTCGCGGCACGAGCCGTGGCAGGCGCTGATCGAGCCGCCGTGGTCGAGGGCGACGCGCGCGATGGCGCGCTTGGCGTCGACCCACAGCGCCCACGCGCGGTCGTCGAGCTGCTGCTCCCAGATGCCGACGTCGATCTCGGTGAGATAGTCCACGCCGGTGCTGCCCTGCGTGTAGGCGAACATGCCCCAGTCGTCGAAGACGTCGGTGCGCCGGCGCAGGTCGGCGATGATCTCGTGCCAGGCCCGCGTGACCGACTTCAGTTCGGAGAAGTTCACGGCAGCGTCCTCGCAGTGCCAGCTCATGGGCACTACCTGACCATCCTTCGTGCGGCCGTGGAGCGGAGTCGCATAGCGATCGTGGCGCGCCGCCCAGTCCCCCTCGGAGATCTCGTCGCCGAGGTAGCGCGCGCCGTGCTCCTTCGCGATGCGGAAGAGCCGCTTGCCGCCCGCGCGCACCTCGTCGTCCCAGCCGTACATGACGGCGCACACCAGCGCCCGCACGTCGGCGGGCTGCGGGATGTAGGCCTCGTCGTCGCGGCGCAGGTACGCCACTTTGTGCTCGTCGAACAGCACGGCGCCCGCGAACGTCGCCACCCCGGCACGGGCCAGGGCGCCCGTGCAGGCATACGCGTCGTCGTAGTTGTCGAACGCCCAGAACGGCGAGAGCTCTGCTTCGGGCTTGGGGAAGAGCTTGAGCGTCGCGCGCGTCGCGATGCCGAGCGTGCCCTGGTGCCCCATGAAAAGGTGCTTGAGCTGGTAGCCGCTGGACGACTTCGACACCTTGCGCCCGATGCCGTCGCCCACGTGCATGATGTCGCCGGTCGGCAGCACGAAGTCGAAGCTCAGGACGAGGTCGCGCGTGTGACCGTAGCGCGAGCCGATGAGCGACCAGCCGCTCGTGCCGATCCGTCCGCCCACGAGCGAACACGGGTACGACGCCGGGTCGTCGGGGTAGAAGAGCCCGTACGGCGCGAGGTACTCGTTGAGCTTGAGCATGTTGATACCCGTGCCGACCGTGACGGTGCGGTTGACGAGGTCGAGCTCGTGCACCTGGTTCATGCGCTTGACATCGACCAGGATGCCGCCGCGCAGCGGCACGGCACCGTCGGTGAGTCCGGTTCCGCCGTCGCGCGGGACCACCGGGATGCGCAGGTCGTTCGCGATCCGGACGATCGCAGCGACCTGCTCGGTCGAGGTGGGCAGGACCACCAGGTCGGGAACGCGTTCGGACCACCGATGCACCGGGAAAGGCGCCGGCACGCGCGCCCGGTTGTAGCGGTCGCCGCGTCCCGTGAGGATCTGCTCCTCGGCGAGCACCGTGCGCAGCGCTCTGACGGCGGTGTCGACATCCTCGGTCAGCATGGTCATCAGTGCGCTCCCCCGCAGCCGCAGGCCCCACCCGAGCCGCAGCCTCCGCCCGAACCACACCCTCCGCCCGAGCCGCAGCTCCGTGCACTGCGCCCCCGGCCGGGTGCACCGGTGCGCGCCTGGGCGAGTCTCCGGTCCCCGGTCGATCCGCGCGAGCCGCCGACCTCGATGCCGAGCGCGGTCGCCAGCAGCTCGTGGATGTCGAGCACGTCGATGTCGACGTCGTTCCCGGCCTCGGTGAGTGGCCGCTCCGACCAGGGACAGGCGCTCACGAGCGTGTCGACGTCGAGCTTCTGGACGTGGCTGAGCCTGCGGGCGCTGATCGCCGCCGTGAGCTCGGGCTTCTCGACGGCCAGGCCCCCGCCGGCGCCCGAGCAGTACGACCACTGCGTGACACGGTCGACATCCTCGAACCGCAGGCCAGGGATCGACCGCAGGATCTCGCGCGGCTCCTGCCAGATGCCCTTGCGCTTGTTGAGCCGGCAGGGGTCGTGGTACGTGATCGCACGGTCGACGGTGACCGAGGGCACGAGTCGGCCGTCGCGGATCATCTCGGCGAAGAGCTCCACGACCAGCACGACTTCGAGATCGAAGTCGGCGCCGAAGTACTTCGGGTAGTCCTCGGTGAACGAGATGTAGTCGTGGGGATCGAGCACCAGGATGCGCTTCGTGCCGGTGGCGCGCCAGGAAGCCATGTTGTGCTCCGCGAACGCGCGCGCCTGATCGACGTAGCCCATCTCGGCCGCCGGCCCGCCGCAGCACCACTGCTCGCCCATGAGGCCGAACTCGTAGCCCGCCTTCTGCAGGATCTGCGCGACCGCGCGCGGCACGGAGGTGCGGTAGAACGCGGCCTCGCAGTCCACGAAGAGGATCGTCTCGCCGCCGATGGGGATGTCGAGACCCGCCGCCCAGTCCCGCACGGTGTCCTGGCCGACGGGCGCCTCGCCGAGCACGGGCTCGTGGCTGCGCGCGGCGGTGAGCTCGTTCCACGCCTTGTACCCGGGCTGGTGGATGCCGGAGTCGACGGCGAGCGCCCTCGCGGCCTTCACGACATCGACGGTGCGGGTGCGGAAGCGGTAGAAGTCGCCGGTGAAGAGGGTGTTGGGGCACCGCAGCTCGCACGCGCCGCACTGCGTGCAGTTCACATAGTCGGCTGCGACGTCCTCGATGGTCAGCTCCCCGCGCTCCATCGCCACGACGTTCGCGTGGAATGCGGTAGGCGTCCACGACTCGTTGCGCGTCTCGGTCATGACCGGACAGACCTCGCGGCAGAACTTGTGGCCCGACGAGTAGCAGTTGTACGAGGCGTTGCGCCATTCCTCGACGAACTCCCGCGTCTTGATGTCGGCGACCGGGATCAGCACATGGGGCACGATCTCGTCGTGGCGGGTCAGCTCGGCGAGTTCGGGCGGATTTCCCTGCATCCCGGGCGTGAAGGGCTGGACGAGCACGTCGTCGGACGGCGATCCGTCCGGAGCGAGGTCGGGCACGGGAACCCCCTGGGCGTGGATCCGACCCGGCGTGTCCAGCGTCGGACTGCGTTGAGTCACATCCTGGCCGCCCGGCCCGCCAACTTCAAGAGATCGGGAGGGATGCCGCGACCCGGCCCGAAGGCGCGGGCCGCGGCATCCGCTCAATCGCCCTTCACGTTGACGAGCTGGCGCAGCGTGTGGCGGATCGACACGAGGTCGGAGGCGTCCGCCATGACCCGATCGATCGGCTTGTACGCCTGCGGGATCTCGTCGATGAAGGCGTCGGTGTCGCGGAACTCGATCCCCGCCATCGCCTCGCGCAGCTGCGCGTGCGTGAAGGTCCGCCGGGCGGCCGACCGCGAGTACTCCCGGCCGGCACCGTGCGGCGACGAGTTCAGCGACATCGGGTTGCCGAGCCCCTCGACCACGTAGGACGCCGTGCCCATCGAACCGGGAATGAGACCGGGCCGGCCTGCGTCCGCCTGGATCGCCCCCTTCCGCGAGACCCACACCTGCTTTCCGAAGTGCTTCTCGGACTCGGTGAAGTTGTGGTGGCAGTTGATCCGCTCGTGCTCGACGACTGTCTCGCCCATCACCTCGGAGAGCTGCCGCGCGACGCGGTCCATCATCTCCTCGCGGTTGAGGAGCGCGAAGTGCTGCGCCCACCGGAGCTCTCGGATGTAGCGCGTGAACTCCGGGGTGCCCTCCACCAGGTATGCGAGGTCGGGGTCGGGGAGCGCGATCCACCACTGCTTCGCGAGCCGCTGCGCGACCGCGATGTGATGCGTCGCGATCTTGTTGCCGACGCCGCGCGAACCCGAGTGCAGGAACATCCACACGCGGTCGAGCTCGTCGACCGACACCTCGATGAAGTGGTTGCCCGAGCCGAGCGACCCGAGCTGCAGGCGCCAGTGCCCGGCGTACATCGACGGGTCGAACCCGGCCCTCTCGGCCAGGGCCTCGAGCTCGGCTACCCGGGGCTCGGCGGTCGCGACGACCTTGCGGTTGGCGTGACCCGCCGACAGCGGGACGGCGCGCTCGATCTGCTCGCGCAGCACGCCGAGGTCGCGCGCGACGAGCTGCTCGCGCGTGAACTGCGTGCGGACGGCGATCATGCCGCAGCCGATGTCGACGCCGACGGCGGCCGGCATGATCGCGCCGAGGGTCGGGATGACCGATCCGACGGTCGCGCCCTTGCCAAGGTGCGCATCCGGCATGAGGGCCAGGTGCGGGTGGATGAACGGCATGTTCGACGAGGTGCGGGCCTGCTCGACGGTCTTGTCGTCGAGCATGCTCGCCCACGAGAGCAGCCGGGTGGAGAGCCTCTCCATGGTTCCTTTCCTTCTGGAGGGTCCTGGCGGACCAGGGCGGCGGACTCACGGCCCGCCGCGCACCTCTGGAGAAGAGGAACGCCCCGGACCTGTGCGGTGCGGGGCGTGGAGAGCGGATGCTGCTACACGGCCTGCGCCGGAGGGGACGACTCGTGGCGGTCGCCGGGCTGCGTGCCCAGGACCGGCTCGACACGGAGTTCGCGCTGCGCGTTCATCCGTCGTCCTCTCGGCTCGCCTGTGGTTCCGTGCCGGCCGGCACGGACTCGCCAACATAGTGGAGTCGTTCCCGCCGGGTCAAGCGCGGCTCGCGGATGTCGGTGGCCCGGACGACACTGGGTCATGCCACGCGGCCGGGCGCGGCATCCCATCCCCCATCGTCGTTCTGGAGTCGTCATGCCGAGCCTCAATCCGTACCTCTCGTTCAAGAATCAGGCCCGCGAGGCGATGACGTTCTACCAGAGCGTCTTCGGCGGCGAGCTCGACATCTCGACCTTCGGCCAGTACGAGGGCATGGTGCAGGACCCGTCCGAGAACGACCTGGTGATGCACTCGCAGCTGTCGACGCCCGACGGCTTCGTGCTGATGGGGGCCGATACCCCCAGCGGCGTCGAGTACCGCGAACCCGCCGGCATCTCGGTGTCGGTCAGCGGCGACGACGAGGCCGCGCTGCAGGCCTACTGGAACGCTCTGACTGAGGGCGGGACCGTCGTCATGCCGTTCGAGACCCCGCCGTGGGGCGGTCGCTTCGGCATGCTCACCGACCGGTTCGGCATCGACTGGATGCTCGCGCTCAACGCCCCGCCGCAGTGAGCCGGGGCACGGTCCCGATCGTAGCGGCGCGCCCTAGGCTGTCGCCATGACCACACCTCGCAAGCGCTGGACCCGCGGTCACTCCGGGTGGGCATTCGGCACCGCCCTGATCTTCACCGTCGGCATCGTCTTCGGGCTGATCTGGGGCCAGCTTCTCGTGGGGCTGTTCCTCGCGCTCGCCGTCTCGATCGGCTGGCTGATCGCGTACGAGTCGTGGCGCGGCCGCAACGTCGGTCTCGAGAACCGCGACGACGACGGCGCGCAGCTGTAGCGGGGTCACGCCTACCGCTCCCGGCGTGCGCGTCGTATCGTGAGCGCCAGGAGGTGATCTGAATGCAAGCCAGCGTGGGCGACCGCGTGATCATCCACGGCCGCATCGTCGGTGCGGCCGAGCGCGCCGGCGAGGTCATCGAGGTGCGCGGTGACGGTGACACGCCATTGCTCGTCGTGCGGTTCGACGACGGGCACGAGGCGATCCTCTCACCCGGCAGCGACTGCGAGATCCGCCACGAGTCCTGAGAGGACGGCGATCGTCAGCCGAGCAGCTCCGGACGCGTCGGCTCCTTCCCGAGCACGTGCTCGGCGAGGAAGGCGAACACCGTCTCGTACCAGATGACGGCGTGCTGCGGCTTGAGGATCCAGTGGTTCTCGTCGGGGAAGTACAGGAACCGATGCGGCATGCGACCGTCGTCGTCGGCATGGTGCTCGGCGAGCTCCGACCACAGCCGCAGGCCCTCGCCGATCGGCACGCGATAGTCCTTGTCGCCGTGCACGACGAGCAGCGGTGTCCGGATGTCGCGCACAAACCGGTGCGGCGAGTTCTCGGCCATGGCCTCAGGCGTGAAGATCTCCTGCCAGTACACCGACATGTCGGTGGTGCCGGCGAACTGATCGAGCGCCCACAGGCTCGCGTGGGTCACGATCGCGCGGAAGCGGTCGGTATGCCCTGCGACCCAGTTCGCCATGTAGCCGCCGAACGACCCGCCCATCGCGGCGGTGCGCTCGGCGTCGATGTCGTCGCGCGCCTCGACCGCGTCGGTGATGGCGAGCAGGTCGGTGTACGGCGCCGCTCCCCACGCGTTCCACCCGCGGGCGATGAAGTCCAGGCCGTACCCGGTCGACAGCGCGGGGTCTGGCAGCAGCACGGCGTAGCCGCGCGCGACCGCGAGCAGTGGCGCCCAGCGCCAGCTCCAGGCGTTCCAACTGCTGAGCGGGCCGCCGTGGATCCACAGCAGCAGGGGCGCGGGGGCGTCGGCCGAGGCACCGTCGGGAAGCAGCAGCCAGCCGCGCACACGGACGCCGTCGTCGGCGGTCGTCTCGACCTCGACGATCGAGCCGGGGCCCTCGGGGGCCGCGGTGGGCGTCGCGAGCGGCGTGACCGCGCCGTCGCGCGCGATCCGCACCGGGTGCGGCGGTGTCACCCACGACGATCGCAGGGCGACGAGGTCGCCCGACGCGCGGTCGACCGACACGTGCGAGTAGGTGAAGTCGTCCGTGGTGAGCGCCTCTGCGGCGCCGCCGTCGAGCGGGATGCGGAACACCGGGCCGCGGCCCTCGTCGTCGGCGGTCGCGATGAGCGCCGCGTCGCCGGCGTCCCACGCGAGACTCGTCGCCCAGCGATCCCAGTCCGCGACGAGGCGGCGCGGACTCGAGCCGTCGACGCCGGCCAGCCACACCTCGGCGTCGGTGGGGCCCTCAGGGGTGGACTTGGCCGAGCGCAGGTACGCGACGGTCGATCCGTCGTGGCTGACGACCGGGCTGTCGAAGTCGACTCGCGCCTCGTCGAACAACACTGTCTGGACGCCGGTCTCGGTGTCGATCGACACCATGACGTACCGGCCGCCGCGCTGCTCGTGCCGCTGCATCGCCGCGATGAGCGTCGTGCCGTCTGGCGTGAGGGATGCACCGGCGATATCGGCGGATCGGCCCGGACGCGGGGTGAGATCGCGCGGCCGGGGCAGCGTCGCGGGGTACGGCTTCTCGTCGGAGTCGGCGGCCTTCGGGGATGCGGCCGCGGCGGCCGCGGCATCCGGCTTCTCCTCCGTCTCGGCGGCGGTGTCGGCCACCGCTGCGGCGATCGTGTCGGCGAGCGCGTCGGTGTCGAGGGCGAGCAGGTGCGGCTCGGCCGGCCCCAGGTCGTGGTCCCAGAATCGCACCGGATACGTCTCGTGCAGGATCGCCGAGACCTTCTTCTCCTTGCGGCGCGCCCGCAGGCGGGCCTCGGCCTCGAGCGTCTCGGCGCCGGGGAGCAGGGAAGCCGAGACCACGATGCGATCGGACGCCTCGGCGGTCGCAGCAATGGCGTCGACGCCGCCCGCGAGCCTCGTGACCGGGCGCGCCTCGCCGCCCGCGGCGGGCAGCAGCCACAGCTGGCCCGACTCGTCGTCGGCGTCGCCCTCGGCGTCGGGGCGGGCGGATACGAAGAGCAGGTCGCCGCTCGCTGTGAACGCCGCTCCGGCCTCTCCCTTCGCCGAGCGCGTCAGCCGGCGGGGCGTGCCCGAGCCGTCGGCGGGGACGCTCCACAGCGAGCGGTCGTAGCCGGTGCCGTCCTTCTTCAGCGCCGCCACCGTCAGCACGGCGGTGCGGCCGTCCGGGGAGAGCGCCACCGCTTCGGTCCGGGGAAGTGCGATGAAGTCGTCGAGGGAGTCGAAGGGGGTCGCCATCCGTCCACGCTAACCCGCGGGCGTGCGGACGTCAGCGCCAGAGGGTCAGCTTGTGAGGATTCCGCACGATGTAGACGCCGGTGACGCGGCCGACTGCGACCTCGAGCGTCATCACCGAATCGGCGCGCCCGTCGACCGTCACGAGGAACGCGAGCCCGTCGGCCGTCACCGTCGGCTCGACCTGCGCCTCGGGCAGCAGGTGCGGCAGGCCGAGCAGGAAACGGGCGACGCGGTCGGCACCGAGCACCGGGCGCCGTGCCGCCGAGACCAGGCCGCCGCCGTCGGCGCGCAGCACCACGTCGGGGTCCAGGAGTGCGACGAGTGCGGAGAGGTCTCCGGTCGTGGTGGCGTCGGCGAACGCCCGCGCGACCGCGTCGTGCTCCTCGCGCGTGGCCGCGCCGGCGCGACGCTCGCGGACGCGGCGCCGCGCCTGCGAGGCGAGCTGGCGCGCGGCATCCGGTGTCCGCCCCACCGCCTCGGCGATCTCGGCGAACGGCACGCCGAACACGTCGTGCAGCACGAACGCCACGCGCTCGGCCGGCGTGAGCGATTCGAGCACCACGAGCAGCGCCGTGGACACGGAGTCGTCCAGGGTCACGCGGTCGAGCGGGTCGAGCGGAGCGGATGCGGCGATCGCCGACTCCCCCGGCACAGGCTCGGGCAGCCATTCACCGACGTACGACTCGCGGCGCGCCCGCGCAGAGCCCAGCATGTCGAGGCACACCCGGCTCGCGACGCGCGTGAGCCAGGCACCGGGATTGCGGATCGCGGCGCGCTCCTCGCCGGTCATCCGGTACCAGCGCACGTACGTCTCCTGCACGGCGTCCTCGGCGTCGGCGACCGTGCCGAGCAGGCGATACGCGAGGCCGATCAGTCCCCGGCGCTCGCTCTCGAGCGCATCGACGTCTTCCATGTCGGTCTCCTCCCGCATCATCGACGACGCTGCGACCCCGGATGTGAGCCCGCACCTCACATTCTGGGGCCGCGCATCGTCGGAGTGACAGGAGCGCACACCGCGCCGAAGGGAGAGAACCTGATGAGAATTGCCGTCGCCGGAGGAACCGGCACCGTGGGAGGGCCGACCGTCGACGCCGTCCGGGCGGCCGGGCACGAGCCGGTCGTGCTCACACGCGGCGCCGGGGTCGACCTGATGAGCGGGAAGGGATTGGATGCCGCGCTCGACGGCGTCCACGCCGTGATCGACACCGCGAACGTCACGACGCTCTCGGCCGACGTCGCCACGGAGTTCTTCACGACGGCGACGGGGAACCTGATCGCGGCAGCAGGACGTGCGGGCGTCGGCCACCTGGTGCTGCTCTCGATTGTCGGCATCGACCGGATCCCGTACGACTACTACGCGGGCAAGGTCGCGCAGGAGGGAGTGGTCGAGGCATCCGCGGTTCCGTGGACGATCCTGCGGGCGACGCAGTTCCACGAGTTCGCCGGCCAGCTCTACAACCGGGCGAAGCTCGGCCCGCTCCACATCGCACCACGCGCCCGGGTGCAGCCGGTGGCCGCGGCCGAAGTGGGTGCGCGGCTCGCGGCGCTGGCCGCAGCCCGGCCGCAGGGCCGCGCGGACGACTTCGCCGGGCCGCGCGAGGAGCGGCTCGACGAGATGGTGCGCGCCTACGCGCGCCACCTCGGCAACCGCGGCTGGGTGCCGTCGATTAGCCTCCCCGGACCGCAGATGAAGGGTATGCGCGCCGGCGCCGCGCTGCCCCGGCCCGGCGCCGCGCTCGGCACCGAGACCTTCGCGTCGTGGCTGGCACGCCAACCCGGGAAGGCGTAAGCGCGCGGCTCCGCCGCAGGGGCGCGGGAATGCCGGGCCGGATCAGCGCGCCGGCGGGGGACCGCTGCTCTCGCGCACGACGAGCTCGGTGGGGATGAGCGTCGTCTGGGACGGGGCATCAGGATCGTCGATCTGCGCAAGCAGACGCTCCATCGCGATGCGGCCCACCTCGCGGAAGTTCTGGCGCACGGTCGTGAGCGGGGGCCAGAAGGCACGCGACTCGTCCATGTCGTCGAACCCGACCACGCTGACCTGATTCGGGATGTCGCGCCCGAGCTCGTGCAGCGCCTTCATGGCTCCGAGGGCCATCTGGTCGTTCGCAGCGAAGATCGCGGTGACGTCGTCGCGGCCGGCCAGCTCGAGGGCGGCGCGGTGGCCCGACTCGGTCGTCCAGTCGCCGTGGACGAGCGGCGGCGGGGTGATGCCCGCCTGCTCGAGCGTCGCCCGCCACGACTCGGCGCGGTGGCCCGCCGAGAACGACGAGGTCGGCCCCGCGATGTGCCAGACCTGCCGATGGCCGAGACCGAGCAGGTGCTCGGTCGCCTGGCGTGCACCGAGTGCCTGATCGGTGTCGACGACGGCGAAGCCCGAACCCGCGTTGGAATCGATGACGACGACGGGCAGTCCCGGCGGCAGCGTGATCTCCACGCGGTCGAGCAGACTCGCCTCGAAGATGATGATGATGCCGTCGACGGCCTGTTCGCTGAGCCGGCGGTACGCGCCCGACACAGCACCCATGGTGGGATCCGGCACGGGCATGAGCGTCACGGTGTAGTCCGCCGCGGCGGCCTCGGTGGCGATCGCGTCGAGGGTGCGCACATTGCCGAGCGTCTCGAGCGTGAACATGATCACGCCGATCGTGTGGAAGCGCCCGTACTTGAGGGCGCGAGCCGCGCCGTTCGGACGGTAGCCCACGGCGCGCATGGAGGACAGCACGCGCTCGCGCGTGGCGTCGTCGACGTTGGTGAGGCCGTTGGCCACGCGTGACACCGTCTGCGACGACACTCCCGCGTGACGTGCGACATCCGCCATCGACGCAGGTCGCCGCCGCGCGGCCTCGATGTGCCCGTTCCCCGTCATCTCTCCCCGATCCGTTTCCCCGTGTGCACCACAGTCTTGCATGGTTACGCAAACATGCTAGGCTCGCCCGCATCATGTTCGCGTAAACATGCCTGCAGGTCGACGAACGGACTTCGAGATGACGACGGCGTCAGCACCACCCACCGCACGCCCCCTTCCACGGCGGTCGTCCCGTGCGCGCCGCGACTGGCGCGGCTGGGCCTTCGTCGGCCCGTTCATGATCGTGTTCCTCGCGGTGCTCGTCGCACCGGTCGTCTACGCGCTGATCCTCACGCTCTTCCGCCAGCAGCTGGTCGGCGGCACCGCGTTCGTCGGCCTCGCCAACTACGCGCTGCTCTTCCAGGACCCGAAGTTCTGGGAGTCGCTCTTCCGGGTGACGCTCTTCCTGCTCATCCAGGTGCCGATCATGCTCGCGCTGTCGCTCGTCGCGGCGCTCGCGCTCGACAGTGCGCGGCTGCACGGGACCGGGTTCTTCCGCATCGCGATCTTCCTCCCCTATGCCGTCCCCGGCGTGGTGGCGGCGCTCATCTGGGGCTTCATCTACGGCAACCAGTTCGGCTTGACCGGCTCGCTCAACGACCTGCTCGGCGCCGAGATCCTCCGCCCGTTCAGCGCCGACTGGGTGCTCGCCTCGATCGGGAACATCGTCACGTGGGAGTTCATGGGCTACAACATGCTCATCTTCTACGCGGCGCTCAAGGTCGTGCCGACCGAGCTGTACGAGGCCGCTGAGATCGACGGCGCCGGGCAGTTCCGCATCATCTCGGGCATCAAGATCCCCGCGCTGCGCGGGTCGATCGTGATCGCGACGATCTTCTCGATCATCGGCAGCTTCCAGCTGTTCAACGAGCCCAACCTGCTGAAGAACCTGGCACCCAACGTGATCTCGAGCTACTTCACCCCCAACATGTACGCCTACAACCTGTCGTTCGCCGGCCAGCAGTTCAACTACTCGGCGACCGTCGCGATCGTCATGGGTGTGATCACGGCGACCATCGCCTACATCGTGCAGTTGCGCGGCTCCCGTCAGGAGGTGCGCTGACATGACCGCGACCGCCACCCTCACGGCTCCCCCGCAGCGCCGCTCGTCGACTCGACGGCCGAACTACGTACGTCGCTCGCCGTCGCGCCAGCGCAAGTCGATCGTCCTCACGATCGTCATGGCCGTGTTCGTCATCTACTCGATCGTGCCGCTCGTCTGGCTGCTCGTGAACGCCACGAAGGACCAGGGCGACCTGTTCTCCACCTTCGGGCTCTGGTTCGGCTCCGACTTCAACCTGTGGCAGAACATCGTCGACACGCTCACCTACCGCGACGGCATCTTCGTCCAGTGGTTCGGCAACACGCTCCTCTACGTGATCGTCGGCGCCGGCGGAGCGACGCTGCTCGCCACGGTCGCCGGCTACGGCATGGCGAAGTACAACTTCCCCGGGCGGCGCGCGGTCTTCGCGGTCGTGCTCGGTGCGATCGCCATCCCGGGCACGGCGCTCGCCGTGCCGACCTTCCTGATGTTCAGCCAGCTCGGTCTCACCAACACGCCGTGGGCGGTCATCCTGCCGTCGCTCATCAGCCCGTTCGGCCTGTACCTGATCTGGACGTACGCGGTCGACGCGGTGCCGACCGAGCTGCTCGAGGCGGCGCGCATGGACGGATCGGGCGAGTTCCGGACGTTCTTCACCATCTCGCTGCGTCTGCTCGCCCCGGGCATCGTGACCGTGCTGCTCTTCGCCGTCGTCGCCACCTGGAACAACTACTTCCTGCCGCTCATCATGCTGAGCGAGCCCACCTGGTACCCGCTCACCGTCGGCCTCAGCCAGTGGAGTGCGCAGGCCAGCGGCGTCGCCGCCCAGCCCATCTACAACCTGGTGATCACCGGCTCGCTGCTCACGATCGTGCCGATCGTCGTCGCCTTCCTCGTACTCCAGCGCTTCTGGCAGTCCGGCCTGAGCGCGGGAAGTGTCAAGCAGTGACCGGGAGCTCACCGCTCGAACCCGCATCCGCTCCCACGGGCCCACAGCCCACCCGCTCCACAAACGCACTGAACCAATGAAAGGAACACCGATGTCGACAATCACACGGTCTCGTCGCCTCCGCACGGTCGCGGTGGCCACAGCATCCGTCTTCGCCCTCGGCCTCACCCTCGCGGGCTGCGCCGGCGGCGGCGACGGCCCGGCCGCCGGCGGCAGCGCCGACGAGCTCGAGGCGGCGCTCGAAGAAGGCGGCGAGATCACGTACTGGTCGTGGACGCCCTCGGCCGAGGCGCAGGTCGCGGCGTTCGAAGAGGCCTACCCGAACGTGGACGTGAAGCTGGTCAACGCCGGCACCAACACCGAGGAGTACACGAAGCTCCAGAACGCGATCACCGCGGGCTCAGGTGCGCCCGACGTCGCCCAGGTCGAGTACTACGCCATCCCGCAGTTCGCGCTGTCGGATTCGCTCGTCGACCTCGCGCCCTACGGCTTCGGCGACCTCGAGGACCAGTACACCCCCGGCCCGTGGGGCGCGGTCACGGTGGGCGATGCCGTCTACGGCCTGCCGCAGGACTCGGGCCCGATGGCGATGTTCTACAACGCGACGGTCTTCGACGAGTTCGGCATCGAGGTGCCGACGACCTACGACGAGTACGTCGCGGCAGCCGAGAAGCTGCATGCGGCTGACCCGACGAAGTTCATCACGTCCGACACCGGCGACGCCGGCTTCACGACGAGCATGATCTGGCAGGCGGGCGGGCGCCCGTTCTCGGCCGACGGAACCAACGTGTCGATCGATCTGCAGGACGAGGGCTCGAAGAAGTGGGCCGACAGCTGGAACCGCCTCGTCGAGGGCGGCCTGCTCTCCGACACGCCCGGCTGGAGCGACGAGTGGTACCGCGCCCTCGGCGACGGCACGATCGCGACCCTGCTCACCGGCGCCTGGATGCCCGGCGTGCTGGAGTCGTCGGTCGCGGACGCCGCGGGCGACTGGCGCGTGGCTCCGATGCCGACCTACGACGGCACCCCGGTGACCGCGGAGAACGGCGGCGGCGGCCAGGTCGTGCTCAAGCAGAGCAAGAACCCGGCCCTCGCGGCGGCCTTCCTCAAGTGGCTCAACTCCGACCCGGCCTCGATCGAGGTCTTCCTCGCGTCGGGCGGCTTCCCCGCGACGACCGCCGAGCTCGAGTCGGACGAGTTCCTGAACGCCGAGTCGGAGTACTTCGGCGGCCAGAAGATCAACGAGGTGCTCGTGGATGCCGCGAAGAACGTGCCGAGCGGATGGCAGTACCTCCCCTACCAGGTGTACGCGAACAGCATCTTCGGCGACACCGTCGGCCAGTCCTACCTGAACTCCGGCGACCTCAACGAGGGTCTGCAGGCGTGGCAGGACCAGCTGGTCGACTACGGCAACCAGCAGGGCTTCACCGTCGAGTGACGCCTCGCGGAGGCGGCGGCCCTTGGGGACGCCGCCTCCGCTCCCCTGCCCTCCGGCGCACACCGCGCGGACGACACGAGAGAACGGTTCGATGAGCGAGTTCCGCATCGGCGACGACGACTTCCTGCTCGACGGGAAGCCGCTGCGCATCCTGGCCGGGGCGCTGCACTACTTCCGCGTGCACCCAGACCAGTGGCGGGATCGCATCCGCAAAGCCCGACAGATGGGCCTCAACACCATCGAGACGTACGTCGCCTGGAACGCCCACGCACCGCGCCCGGGCGAGTTCGACCTCACGGGCGGCCTCGATCTCGGCCGCTTCCTCGACGAGGTCGCTGCCGAGGGCATGCACGCGATCGTCCGGCCCGGCCCGTACATCTGCGCAGAGTGGACCAACGGCGGCCTGCCCGCCTGGCTCTTCGCCTCGGGGCCGGTGGGCGTGCGCCGCGACGAGCCGCAATACCTCGCCGCCGTCGAGGATTACCTGCGCCGGCTCGCGCCGGTGCTGGTCCCCCGGCAGATCGACCGTGGCGGACCGATCATCCTGGTGCAGATCGAGAACGAGTACGGCGCGTACGGCTCCGACCCCGTCTACCTCGAGAAGCTCGTCGATCTGAACCGCGCGATCGGCATCACCGTGCCGCTCACGACGGTCGACCAGCCCGAACCCGCGATGCTCGACCGCGGCAGCATCCCTGGCCTGCACAAGACCGCGTCGTTCGGCTCGCGGTCGGTCGAACGACTCGCCACGCTCCGCGAGCACCAGCCGACCGGACCGCTCATGTGCTCGGAGTTCTGGGACGGCTGGTTCGATCACTGGGGGGCGCACCACCACACGACGTCCGTCGCCGACTCGGCGAAGGACCTCGACGATCTCCTCGCCGCGGGCGCCTCGGTGAACATCTACATGTTCCACGGCGGCACCAACTTCGGCTTCACGAACGGCGCCAACGACAAGGGCGTCTTCCAGCCGATCGTGACGAGCTACGACTACGACGCCCCGCTCGACGAGGCAGGACACCCCACCGCGAAGTACTGGGCCTTCCGCGAGGTGCTGCGCCGCCACAACCCCGAGGCCGACGCAGCGGCGCCGGCCGAGGCATCCGCTGCCCCCGCTCTTCGCACCCGGCTCACCCGCACTGTGTCGCTCTCGGCTGTGGCCGACGTGCTCGGCGACTGGTCGACGCACGACGACGTCCCGACGATGGAGGTCCTCGGCCGCTACGAGGGCCTCGCGATGTACCGCACCGAGGTCGATGCGACCGGTCCTGCTGTCCTGGAGTTCGGCGAGGTGCGCGATCGGGCGCTCGTGTCCCTCGACGGCCGCCCGATCGGCGTTCTCGCCCGCGACCACCACGACCGCACGCTCGCCCTTCCGGCCGACGCGCGCGGCACGCTCGAGGTGGTGCTCGAAGACCAGGGCCGCGTCAACTACGGCCCGCGCATCGGCGAGCCGAAGGGCCTCATCGCTCCCGCTGTCCTCAACGGCCGCCCGCTCGGGCCATGGCGCGCGGCGGGGCTCGATCTCACCGACCTGACGGCGGTGAGGGATGCCGCATCCCCGATCGATCCGGCACTGCCGGCGATCCCGGGGGCGACGTTCGCCGTGGGGGCGTTCGAGCTCGATCAGCCCGCCGATCTGTACCTTGCGACGCGCGCGTGGGGCAAGGGCTCCGTCTGGATCAACGGGTTCCACCTCGGCCGCTACTGGTCGCGCGGACCGCAGCACACGCTCTATGTGCCCGCGGGGGCGCTGCGCGCGGGCACGAACGAGATCATCGTGCTCGAGCTGCAGTCCGGCTCCGCGGAGGTCGAGTTCGTGCCGTGGCCCGACCTGGGGCACACCGACTTCTGAGCGGGTCGCGGGCGCGGCATCCGCTCGGCCGGCGTGTGTGCTGGCGCTACATCTCTTCGTGGATCTCGGGATCGCCGTCCCACAGGCGACCGCGCTCGAGCGCCGAGATCGCCGCGACGTGATCGTCGGAGAGCGTGAATCCGAACACGTCGGCGTTCTCGCGCTGACGGTCCGGGTCGCTCGACTTGGGGATCGGCGTGCTGCCGAGCTGCACGTGCCACCGCAGCACGATCTGGGTGGGCGTGACGTCGTGGACGACGGCGAGCTCCTGAAGCAGCTGCTCGGTGAGCAGCTCGCTGCGGCGGGCCAGGGGGCTCCAGCTCTCGGTCCGGATGCCGTGCTCGGCGTGGAACGCGCGCAGCGCCGCCTGCGGGAAGTAGGGGTGCAGCTCGACCTGGTTCACAGCGGGCGTGACGCCGGTCGCGTCGATGAGCTCGGTCAGCATCGCCTCGGTGAAGTTCGACACCCCGATCGAGCGCACCAGGCCGCGCTCGCGGGCCTCGATCATGCCGCGCCAGGTGTCGACGTACCTGCCGACGCTCGGATTCGGCCAGTGGATGAGCTGCAGGTCGATGCGGTCGAGCCCGAGCAGTCCCAGCGAGCCCTGGATGCTGTCGATCGCCTGCTCGAACCCATGATGACGACCGGGGATCTTCGAGGTGACGATGAGCTCGTCGCGGGCGACCGGGCTGCGGCGCACCGCCTCGCCGACCTCGTGCTCATTCTCGTAGTTGACCGCCGTGTCGAGCAGCCGGTACCCGGCGCCGACAGCCTCGACCATCGCCTCGATCCCCTCCTCGCCGCGGAGGTTGTAGGTGCCGAGCCCGAGTTCGGGGAAGGCGGTGCCGTCGTTCAGGGTCACGCTGGGGATGGCGATCATGGATCCATCCTGCCGTGCTCCGGGCGCTGCGGGGCGGAGGTCGCTGCACCGGCTTGCGGGCGTGACGCCGACAGGTTGGCGGTTGCCGGTGTCGGCGCCCACGGCTATCGTCTCGGCGTGCGCACGCCGCACACGAGACGGAGGACGACGATGACCTACGCACAGAGCGAGCAACGCGACGGAGCGGATGCCGCGGCCCGGCCGCGGTCGAGAGTCACGGCGAAGGAGTTCCACGACTCCCCCGGCGTCGAGGACTGGCGGGTGCTGTTCTGGGGTGCGCACGTCCACTACTCGACGTCATCGTTCGCGCAGGCGTCCGCGCTGGTCGCCGCGATCGCCGAGGTGGTGGACGAGGTCGGGCACGAGCCCGACGTCGACGTCCGGCCGCACGGCGTCACCGTCCGCACGTTCTCGCGTGCGGACGGCGCGCTGGGGCCGGTCGATGCGGTGCTCGCGGCCGCGATCTCGCGAGCGGCCCGCGGGCTCGGCCTCGAACCCGATCCGTCGCATCTCCAGACGGTCGGCATCGCGGTAGCGGAGGGAGAGGGGGTCGATACGCGTCCCTTCTGGGCTGCGGCGCTCGGCTACGAGAACAACGGCGACGAGGACGCGACCGACCCGCTGCGTCGCGGGCCCCACCTGTGGTTCCACCCGCTCGATCCGGCCAAGCCCGGGCGCGGGCGCACGCACATCGACGTGTCCGTCCCGCGCGACGTCGCCGAGGCCCGGGTGGCCGCTGCCGTCGCCGCGGGCGGACGGGTCGCGCGGTCGAACGCACCGCACTGGTGGACGATCGCCTCGCCCGACAACCACGGCATCGACGTCGCGGCGTGGGCCGACTTCGAGGACGGCGAAGAGGGCTGAGCGCCCGGGCCGCGTTCGCGCCCGGAGTCGTCCGGCGGGCGCGTGGCTGTCGTGCCCGCGGGGTGGCGAGCTCGGAAACCGCGCGGTGGTCAGGGAGCCGGATCGCCGGTCGTCACGACCCCGACATCCCCTTCAGGCCCGGCGTCGCCGCGACGTCGACGGCCGCGGCATCCGCTCCGCTCTCGTCGTCGGTGTGCAGAGACGGTGGCGCCGACGCATAGGCCTCGGACAGCTGGCGGTACGGCTTCGACATGAACGCCAGGAGCACGACGACCAGCAGCACGGCGCTGGCACCGACGAAGGCCAGCGCGATTCCTCTGGCCTCGCCGGGTCCGAGCAGCCAGCCCAGGGAGCCCTGGCCGGCGTCCGAGTCCATGAACGGGATGAGCCAGAACTGCGCCAGCGGGCCGACGACGAAGGCCGAGATCGGCGCGGCGGCCGACTCGACGCTGGCGGCGAATCCGAAGACGCGACCCTGCTTCTCGAACGGCACGACGCGCTGCACGATCGTCTGCTCGGACGCCTCGGCGATCGGCATCAGGCACATGAACACGAGGATGCCGAGGGCGTACAGCCACCACACCTCGCGGATCGCGAAGGTCATGCCGAGGACCGCGATCCCGACGTTGACGAGCAGCATCGTGCGCACCGGGTTCTTTCCGAGGCCGAACTTGGCGACCAGCCCGCCTCCGATGACGAACCCGATGCTGGTGATGCCGAGGATCACGCCCCAGATCTCGACCGAGAAGAGCTCGAGCCCGTACGGGTCCATGAGCGCCATGAAGACCCCGCCGACCAGATTGTTGAAGGTTGAGAACAGGATCAGTGCAAGAAGGCCGGGTACGACCAGGACGGCGGGAATCACGCCCCTGAAGCCAGTTGATCGGGGGGCTGCGCCTTCGACGTGCGCGACACCGCGCTCGGGGATCGGGACGAACAGGAGGTGGGTGAGTGCGATCGCCGTCGTCGCGATGGCGATGACGACGGTCGGGCCCATACCGAGAAGGCCGACCGACAGACCCGAGAACACGCTCGTCACCATGAACGCGATGCCCTGGACCGCGCCGACGAGACCATTCGCCCGATCCCGCCGGTCGGAGGGGACCAGGAGCGTCACCGTGGTCGACAGGGCGATGTTGCGGAGGTTCTCGACCACACCGCCGATCAGGATGACGCCGGCGAACACCCAGAACCACGGGCCGCCCCAGTCGATGAGCACGGTCTCGGGGAAGGCCAGGTAGAGCGCGCCGGCGATCAGGTAGGTCGAGAGCGTCACGACGCTTGAGAGCACCATTACCGCTTTCTTCTTCATGTGATCGACGAGCACGCCGAACACCACGCCGAGCACCGCGACGAGCAGCATGTACGAGCCGCCGATGATCGCGGTGGCCAGCACGGACCGCGTCTCGAGGTAAGCCCAGAACGTCAGCGCCCACCACAGGTAGCTCGAGGTGACGTTGGCCACCGCCGTGTTGGCGAGCACCTGGTAGAACGCGCGCATCGTGTGCGGGCCGGGGCGAACCTGGACGGCGTCGTCGTTCTCCTGCGTCGCGGCGGACGGCTGGCTCATGGGTTTCCTTCTCGCGTGTCGTGGGACGCCGCCGGTGGAGCGGTAGGCTCGATGTGGACACCGTGCACATCGATGTTCACACCGTACACATCAGAGGAGGGCGATGCAATGGTCGCGGCGACGCAGCCCTATCATCACGGCGACCTCCGACGTGCACTGGTCGAGCAGGGTCTTCAGCTCGCGCGCATCGGCGGCCCGGCGGCGATCTCGCTGCGCGAAGCAACGCGCGGAGTCGGCGTCTCGCCCAACGCCGCGTACCGGCATTTCGTCGACCGCGACGATCTCGTCCGGGCGGTCGCCGCCGAGGCGCAGACCGCCCTCGCCCGCGCGATCCTCGAGCGCGTCGACGCGACCCCCTCCGGACTCTCGGCCGCGGAGGCATCCGTCGAGCGCCTCCGGCGCGTGGGCCTGGCGTACATCGACTTCGCCCGCGCCGAGCGCGGCTGGTTCGAGCTGGCCTTCGCAACGCAGGATCCGCAGCCCAGCGAGGGCATCGTGACTCTCGACCACGAAGTGGTGGCACCGTTCCAGCTGCTCCTCGACACGCTCGACGCGATGGTCGACACGGGCGCGCTCTCCGCCGAGCGGCGCCCCTACGCCGAGTGGGCGTGCTGGTCGGCCGTGCACGGCTTCGCCGACATCGCCGTCCACGGCCCGGTCCAATGGCAGCCCGCACCCGTCATCGACGCCCTCGCGGCGGCGGTCGTCGAAGCGGCGATCGTCGGGGTGCGGGGCGCGACCGAGCCGGTCGGCGCCGCACCCGCCGCGTCTTGAGCGGCCGCGGCATCCGCTCGCCCTTGCCTCCCGCCCTGCCGGGGGACGACACTCGGAGTGGATGAGGAGAGCGAATGACAGGTGACCGCCCCGGCGCCGTGCGGCGAGCGCTGTGGTGGGCCGCCGATTACCTCTATGCCGCCCGGCGACAGCTGACGGTCGTGTCGCTGCCGTGGACCTTCGGCCGGCCACGGCCCGCGCCGGCCGCCTGGGCGCACGGATCGACGGGCCTGCCCGAGGTGGTGCTGCTGCCCGGGGTGTACGAGCACTGGACGTTCCTGCGGCCGCTCGGCGACGCACTCTCCGCCGCGGGGCACCGGATCGTCGTCGTGCACGGACTGGGCATGAACCGCCGCAGCATCCCCGACACGTCCGACCGTCTGGGGCGGCTCCTCTCGGCACGACCCGCACCGGCGAGCGGACGCGTCTTCGTAGCGCACAGCAAGGGCGGGCTGATCGCCAAGCACCTGCTCGTCACGTCCGGCGCCGCCGGAGCCGCCGCCGTCGAGGCGACCACGGGCGGCGATCCCGCCGAAGCCGCGGCGAGCGCGACGCCCGAGACCGGCGGAGCGCCGATGGGAGTGCTGGGGCTGGTCGCGGTCGCCACGCCCTTCGGGGGCGCACGCCGCGCTCGACTGTTCGTCGACCCGAGCATCCGTGCGTTCCTCCCCGGCGACGAGACCATCGTGATGCTGGGGCGCGAGACGTCCATCAACGGGCGCATCGTGTCGGTGTTCGGACCCTACGACGCGCACATACCCGAAGGGAGTGCGCTCGAGGGCGCCACGAACGTCGCGGTGCCCACGGCCGGCCACTTCCGCGTGCTCGGCTCGCCGAAGACGCACGCCGCCGTGCTCGAGGGCATCCGCCTGCTCACCGCCGGGTGAGCACCTGACCGTCGTTGCGGTCGAGGATCAGCCGGTGCGGACGGCCGGCCGCCGGGCGAGCGCGCGACGGCGTGGCGGTCGAAGGATCAGCCGGATGCCGCGGCCGGCCGCCACACGAGCGTGTGGCCCGTCGCCTGGAACGCCTCGTTGCCCGCGAGCTTGCCCGTGGTCGTGGTCTCGAGCACGAAGCCCATCGCCTCGTAGAACGCCCGCGCGCTGTTGCCGTCGAGCACCTCGAGCTCTACCGGTCCGGTCGCACGGTCGAGCACGTGCTGCACGAGCGTGCGCCCGATGCCCCGGCGGTAGAGCGCCGGGTCGACGTACGCCCAGGTGATCTCGCCCCGCGAGCCCGCGATGAAGCCGGCGACCCGCCCGTCGACCTCGGCGACCCACACATCGTCGTCGAACAGCCCCTCGTTCTCGTAGGTCGCCTCGAGTCGGAGGTACGCGTCGAGCAGTCCCGCGCCGCCGAGCTCGTCGAGACGGGCCGCATCGTGGATGCGGCAGATGTCGGCCCAGTCGCGATCCTCGTAGGGACGGACGGTCACGGTCATGCGAAGTCTCCTGTCGATCGGGGGGCAAGTCGGTCGGGTGCGTCACGATCCCCAGGCGCGCAGGATCTCGACGTGCCGCAGCAGGAACGCCCGCTCGTCGAGGCGCTTGCGGCGCAGCCAGCCCGTGACCTCGTCATTGCTCTTGCTCGCGTTGCAGGATCGGCACGCGGGCACCACGTTCTCGAACGTGTAGCGCCCGCCCCGCGAGATGGGCAGCACGCAGTCGCGCTGGAAGGGTCCGATGGTCAGACCGCAATACGCGCAGGCGCCCCACGCCTCGACGATGGCCTCCCACTCGTCGACCGTCAGGTCGTTGTCAGCTGCCGCCACGCGACGTGCGCGACGGCGGGACGCGCGGGCTCTGCGGGACTGACTGACGGCCACGCGAGAAGCGTACCGAGGCTGCCGGACAGTGACGGGGAGGGATGCCGCGGGCCGCGGCATCCCTCCTTCCGATCTCTCTCTTCGGCAGCCTCGTGATCAGCCGTTCGCGGTCGGACGCTCTCATGGTCCGTCCAGGCTCCACTGCGGGTTCGTCCAGAACCGCGAGGCAGACTCGGTGCTTTGCGTCCGACCCGAGGATGCCCAGCGCCGCGTCGCCGGCGCGCAACACCGAAGGATTCAGCGTTCCCCTATGCCCCAGAAGCACTCCGTCGCGCCCGCGCGCGCACCCCGTTCCCGTCGCCGCACCTCGCTCCTCGTCGCGGCAGGACTCGTCGTCGGCGTCGCCGGCGCGAGCGCCCTCGCCGCCGCCACCCCCGCCCTCGCCGCCCAGACGGCCGCCGCCGCACTCGCCCCGGTGACCGCCGCCACCCCGGCCGTGCTCGCCGCGACCCCCGGCGCGACGACGCTGCGCGAGGTCGGCGACGACGCCCGCGATGCCGTGGGCGCAGCGCGCGCCGCCTTGGCCGATGCCGGCGCACTCGGTGCGGACGTCGCCGCGGCGAAGCTCGACCTCGGCGTGGCGGACACGTCGGTCGACACCTCTCCCCTGCTCGACGCCATGGAGGAGCTCGACGACATCGAGCTCATGCCGGTGCTCCTGCTGCCCGAGGTGACCGAGAAGCTCGTCGACGCCACCGACGACGTCGAGACCCGCGTGCGTATCCTGCGCGACCGCCTCGACACGGCGCTGGAGAAGAAGGCCGCCGAGGAGGCCGCTGCCGCAGCCGCAGCCGCAGCCGCGGAGGCGAAGCGCATGGCGGCAGAGGCCGCCGCCGAGGCGGCCCGCATCGCGGCGGCCGCGAACACCCCCGAGGGCGCCAAGGCGACCGCACGCTCCATGGCGTCGTCGCAGTACGGCTGGGGCGCCGACCAGTTCTCGTGCCTCGAGTCGCTCTGGACCAAGGAGTCGGGCTGGAACTACCAGGCCTACAACGCCTCCAGCGGCGCCACCGGGATCCCCCAGTCGCTGCCGGGGAACAAGATGGCGAGCGCGGGCGCCGACTGGCAGACCAACGCCACCACCCAGATCGCGTGGGGCCTGCAGTACATCGCCGCGGCGTACGGCACGCCGTGCAGTGCATGGGGTCACTCGCAGGCGACCGACTGGTACTGAGCCGGACGCGGGGCCGGGCCCCCGGCCTCGGGCCTCGGGCCTCGGGCCGAGCCCGCCCGCGCCGCGCTCGCGCTGTCGAAACCTGCATCCGCGGTCGCCGGATCGGGACGCGAATGCCGGAAAGGACAGCGCGAGCCGGATACGCCGAGCCGGATACGCCGAGCCCGAGCCCGCCCAGCCCGATACGCCGAGCCCGAGCCCGCCCCGCCCGCGCTAGCGCACGCGTGGCCGGGCCCGGCCTCCCCGCGACCGGGGAAACGCGTCAGGCGTAGCTGTCGCCGGCCGGGTGCGTCTCCTCCGCGACGTCGCGTCCAATGCCGCCCGGCTGCTCGCGCCGGGTACCGCGGGTGAGGGCGACGTGCGCTCGTCGCCGGTCGTGCACACCCGTGACGATCGTCACGATCCCGTAGACGAACAGCCCCACGACCACGACGGGCAGCGCCCACGCCCGTGCCTCACCGGTGACGACGCTGTTGATCCAGCCGATGTAGGGCACGGAGTACCAGAGCTTGCCGACGATCTGCACGCCCCGGACCGGGTCGGCGTCATCGGCGTCGTTCGCATCGCCGCGGGTGATGAGGAGCGGCTCTCCGTCGGCCGCCGCGCCGATTCCCACGACGCGGTGCGTGACGACGTCGGGCTTGCCGGACTCGAGCTGGTAGGTGATGACGTCGCCCAGGCCGATCTCGCTGATGTCGGCGGGCTTCACCACGACGAGGGTCCCCGGCGAGTACTGCGGCACCATCGACCCGGTGAGCACGGTGTAGGGCTTCGAACCGCTCACGAGCGGCACGATCACGACGACGACCGCGAGCAGCGCGACCAGGGCGAGCACGGCCCAGGACAGCGCGGTCACCAGCATCCGCGGGACCGACACGCGCTCCTCGGCGGAGCGACGATTGCCGGAGCGGGATGCCGCGGCTGTGGCATCCGTCACCGAATCGATCCGCTCATCCGAAGGACGGCTGACGGCGTCGAGGGTGGTCATCGAGAGAGTGTTCATGCGCATGCCAAGCTCTTGTTGAAGAAGATCACGAGGAAGTACGACGAGCGGAACGAGAGGTTCGCGACGGCGACCACGGTGCCCTGCGCGTTGCGGACGGACACGTAGGTCTCCGCCGTCTCGACGCCGCGGGTCGCGGGGTTCGAGAGGGTGAGGGTCTTGCCGTTCGGCGAGATGCTCGCGGGGAAGGCCGCGCCCGTGTCGTCACGCGTGACGGTGTACGAGCCGGACGGCAGGCCATTCGGAAGCGTCAGGACGACGTTGCTGCCACTCGCGGAGCACGCGGCCCATCCGGCGCTCGTGATGGTGAGCTGGGCCTGTTCCTGAGCGGTCCAACTGCGCTGAGCGGCGGTCGCCGTCGTGGTGAGGGTGAGGGTCGGTGCGGGCGCACCCTCACCGGCGAGGGTGTGGGTGTCGGTGTCGGCGACGACGAGCTTGATGCAGGCGTACGTGGTGCCGCCGGCAGCGACGGGCGCGGTCGAGGACCACGAGGAGGACGCAAGCGCGTTGCGCGCGGGGACGCCGGCGTACGTCGCATCGGTGTGGCAGACGCTCGCGGAGGCGGTGAGGGCGACCTGTACGGTGGCGGCGGCAGAAGGACCGAAACCGGATGCTGCGGCCACGGCCACGGAGTGGGACGCCCACGGCGTCGACCCGCTGTTGACGAGCGGGGCGGCGTAGTACTGCGTGGTCTCCCATCCGACGAAGCTCGTCGACGACCCCGCGGAGGCCGGCGCGACCGAGAAGGGCGAGACGGCGAAGGTGCTCGCCGTGGCCGTGAGCGCGACGGGCGCGGTCACCGACCAGTACGCGACGGCCGAGAGCGGCGCGATGACGACCAGTCCGATCGCCGCGATCAGCGCGGTGAGGATCTTCGCTCGCTTCGTCATGGGGAGGGCCTTCTGGGTGCGGGTGGGCGTGGGCCGGGTCAGGGGGCGATCTGCGTGCCGGTGAGCGTGACGCTCACCGCAGCAGACTGGCCCTGCGTGCCGTTCGGCGCGTTCGGGTCGAGGCTCTGCCAGATGCACAGGGTGCGGGTGGCGCCGACCGCCAGCGCGGTCGGGACGGCGATCGTGGTGGTCGCCGTGGTGGCTTGCCAGCGGCCGCTGTCGGCGGGCCACGTCGCGGGCGGAGTGGCCGCGCACGCACCCGTCTGGACGCTGACCGTCAGGACGACGCTGGTGGCGAGACCGCCGGTGGCGGTGAAGGCGGAAGCCACGCTGAGCGGCACGTCGCCGGTGTTGGCGATGGAGCGCGACGCGATCAGCTGTGCGGGCCCGCCGGGGTAGACGCCCGAGTTCGAGCCGCCGGTGCCGGTGATCGTCAGCGCCGCCTCCCCCGTCGACACCGAGACGGCGGGCGCCGCGGTGCTCGAGACGAATGCGCTCAGCGTGCCGGGTGCGAGAACGACCGCGACCGCGACGACGCCGGCGAGGAGTCCGGCGACCCCGAGCGGGGCCTTGACCTTGCTGCGCGGCATCCGTCTACCCGATCTGTGCGAGGTGTGAGTGGGGAGGTGGCGGGAGAGGCCGGGCGCGATTCGGGTTCGCACCCGGCCCTTCCCTGTCTGGGCAGCCGGCTCAGGACGCGCCGTTGGCGGTCTGCGTGACCGTCACGGTGGTCGCGCCGAGGTTCCAGGTCTGGTTCATCGTGGCGGCAGCGGTGTCGCTGGAGGCGCTGGTGCCGAAGGGCCAGCTCAGCGTGAAGACGAGCTTGCCGTCGGCCGTGCCGCTCGCGACAGTGAAGGCGCTGCCGGTGATCGCGGTGCTGTTGTACGTGCCCGCGACGCTCGAGGTGAGGTGCGCGGGGACGGCCGCGTATCCGCCCCAGTTGATGGCGCCGGCGGCGGTGAGGTTCGTGCCGTTCGCCTTGGTCTGGAAGGGCACCGTGTAGATGACGGTGTCACCGGGGACCATCTTGAACGATGCCAGCGTGCTGGTGATGTCCGTCGTCGCGCTGCCGCGCTTGACCTGCCAGGTGGCGCCCGAGGTGAGCGCGACGTTCAGCTCGCCGGTCTGGATCGTGGCCGAGCCGACCTGCGCCGAGCCCTGCCAGTAGGCGAGCGACCCGCCGCCGCCGAGCAGCAGCGCGATTCCGGCGGCGATGGCGATCGTGCCCTTCGTGGACTTCTTCATGATGTTCCCCCCAAGGGATGTTGTGCGGGTCTGGGGCCCGTCTGGTCTGGGGCTCTGCGGTGTTGCGCGGCCTGATGGGAACAGTCTGGAAAAGCGACCGCGTCGTTCACGCACGGGATCCGCAACGTTTCCGCAAGAGAACCCCGAGGGTTCGGGCGAAGCGCAAGACGAAGGACGGTGATTGCTCAGGAGAGCGATCACGCGGAGCTTTCGGCGCGTTCTGCGGCGGATTCGCCGACCTCGAGATCAATCACGAAAAGATAACGCCCAGCCCTTGTCACCGTTACCTTCTCGTTATAGAGTGCTCTCAACGGTCAGCTGTTTTGCTGTGGCAGCTGCCGGCATGTGATTGCAGGACACTCTTGGTGCAAGGGACAAGGGCCGGTCGGGAGCCTCTCCGACCGGCCCTTACTCTCGCCCGTTCCGGGCGTTCGTTCCGATACCGCTCGCGGCTCGGGTCAGACTCCCCCGCCGCCTCCGCCACCGCCTCCGCCGCCGGCCGAGCCGCCTCCGCTCGATCCGCCCGACGTCGATGACGACGAGGCCGTGCTCGACGAGAGGGTCGAGATGCCCGTCGAGAACGCGGCTGCGTTGAAGGCGCTCGAGCCGGAGTACCACCCCGGCGAGTTGCCCTCGCCGTAGAGCACGGCGAGCTGGCGCGCCCACTCCTTCTCCTGCCCGAAGACGACGGCGTACGGCAGCAGGGTCTCGTACAGGCGCAGCATCGCCCGAGGATCGGTCGTGTCGACCTGCACGCGCTCCGCACCCTGCGGCGACTGGAGCATGCGGATCCGGTCGGCTTCGGCCCATTCGATGAACAGCTTGAGCCCGGCGAGGTGATCGCGCGTCTCCGCACCGGCGGCCGTCAACGGCTTGCGTGCGACCATGCCTCCGACGATGACCGTCACGAGCACCGACGCGATGATCAGCACGATGGGCACCCACGGGGTCACCATCGCCTCCAGCGCGGCGAAGCCGGTCAGGAAGACGGCCACGGTCGCGACGATCGCGGCGAGAAGGGGCCACACCCGCACCCGGGCCGGCACCGGACGCCGCAAGCCGCGGTTCACCAGCTCCTGGTTCGCCGCTTTCAGGATGCCCTGCGCGGCCGACGAGAAGCGCGTGTCGGAGCGGCCGAACTCGAACTGCTCACCGACCATCCCCGACGGGAAGAGGCCGTCGAGCAGCATCCGTCCGTCGCCGTCCGCCCGCGACGGGTCGACCAGTTCGGCGCGCAGCTTCACGCCGCCGAACATCTTGCGCTCACCTTCGACGATGCGGATGCTGCCCACCACCGCCTGCTCGAGCACTTCGGCGGGAATCGCCTTGGTCATGAGGCCCAGCAGCAACGCGCTCTCGAGGGCGTCGACGGCGCGGGGCGGCGAGTACTCGGCGATGATCACCGGGCGACCGGGCTCGTCGCTCAGGTGGCGCGCCCGCGTCACGCCGGCGAACACCGCCGCGGCACCGACGCCGAGTGCGGCGATCCCCTGCAGCCAACCCCACGGCGACGCGAGCGGCGAGGGATCGAACGCGGTGAACGTGCCGGCCTCGAACCCGATCGCGACTGTCATCGTCTGATACGGAGCGACAGGAGAAGCGGATGCCTCGACCGCGCCGTCGACGACCGCGATGGGGCAGGTCCGGGTCGACCCCTCATAGCCCACGTAGCAGGCCTGAGCGCCCGTGAGCCGGTCGGCGAGCTCCGCCGGCATCGTGACCCGCGCGCTCACGCGCCCGAACGGCTGCTGCCACTCGGTGCCGTTGACGTTCCAGTAGAGCTCGTCCACACCGGTGTCATCGAAGAACCGCGTGACGTTCTGCAACGTGTACGTGAAGACGTACGTCTGGCGGCCGTGGACGTAGTCGCCGGCGCGCGACGTCATGACGTAGTAGTCGTCGACCGACTCCACCTCGCTCTCGCGCCGCGCTCCGTCGCCGTCGGTGATCGAGGCGAGCTGCGGATGCAGCGGAGCGCCGAGGTACGAATCCGGGATCCGCCGCTGCATCCCGCGGTTCTGGTCGACATCGGGGAACACGGCGACGAACCGCTCGACGACGGTGAGCACGCTCGTGCCGTCGTCAGCCCGGTCGAGTCGATACTCCACGTCGAGACTCTCGAACGAGAAGTCGTTGACGTCGGCATGCGCGGGCGACGCGGCGATCCCGGCGAGGATCGCGCCGGCGCCGAGCAGGAGCGCGAGCAGCCAGACCGCGAGCGCGCGTCCGAGCGGACGCGCGCTCCGGGACACGGATGAGACAGTCCCCATGCGCCCCAGCCTAGGGGTCGGCTTTGGTCGTACTCTTGTCGTCATGACGGATCGCCGCCTCGCTATCGACGCCTGGGAGAGCCTGTTCCGGGCACAGCACGAGGTGTTCGGCGACATCAATCAGGACTTCCACGACGACACCCTGAGCCAGGCCGAGTACGACGTCCTGCTCACCGTGACGCGCGGCGAGAACATGACCGCGCGCCTGCGCGACGTCACCGCGAACATGCTCATCAGCCAGCCGAGCGTGTCGCGGCTGGTCGAGCGCATGGCGACGCGCGGCCTCATCGAGAAGTGCGCCGATCCCGACGACGGCCGCGGCGCGCTGGTGCGCGCGACGGACGCCGGAGCCGCGATCTTCCGCAAGCTCGCGAGCGCGCACGGCAGGGCGATCGCCGAGCGGATGTCGCTGCTCAGCGACGAGGAGCTCGCGCAGCTGCGCGACCTCACCGGCAAGCTCCGCAAGCGCCTTCCCGAGACCTGACCGACCCCGCTGACCGCGCTACGGGGTGCGCCGGCGGAGGGTCGACGACGCGAGGACCAGTGAGCCGACCAGGAACGCCGCGACCACCAGCAGCGGGCCGTACACGTCCCACCCCTCGTCGCCCGCGGTCACCGCGTTGATCGCGTCGATCGCGTAGCTCAGCGGCAGCACGTTCGAGATCGCGTACAGCGCCTCGGGCATGTCCTCGCGAGGCATGAACAGCCCGCCCAGCAGGATCTGCGGGAAGACGATGAGCGGCATGAACTGCACCGCCTGGAACTCGGTGCGGGCGAACGCACTCGCCAGCAGCCCGAGGGCCATCCCCAGCACGGCGTCGGTCACGGCGACGAGCCCGAGCTGCCAGACCGGTCCGTCCGTCCCGAGACCGCACACCCACACGGCGAACGACACCGTCACGACGGCCTGCAGCATCGCCATGAACCCGAAGGCGAGCGCATACCCGACGATGAAGTCCGCCTTGCCGAGCGGGGTGGTCATCAGCCGCTCGAGGGTTCCCGACCGGCGCTCTCGCAACGTGGTGATCGAGGTGATGAGGAACATGATGATGAAGGGGAAGAGCGCCAGGATCGGGGGGCCATAGATGTCGAAGACGCCCTCCTGGTCGCTGAAGAGCCACGCGAAGAGCCCGACCAGCAGGCTCGGTGCCACGAGCATGAGGGCGATCGAGCGAGGGTCGTGGCTCAGCTGACGGAGGATCCGCGCCGCCGTCGCGAGGGTACGCGTGCCGTTCATTCGCCCGGCTCGTCTCGCGCCTCGCGCCGGGTCGACGGCCGGTGCTCGGCGGCGCCCGCGGCATCCCGCTCGATGAGCGCGAGGAACGCCGCATCCGGATCCGTCTCTCCTGTGTCGGCGATCAGCCCCTGCGGAGTGGTGTCGGCGATGATGCGCCCCGCGCGCAGGAGGATGAGCCGATCGCAGCGCAGCGCTTCGTCCATCACGTGACTGCTGACGATGATCGTGGCGCCGGTCTCGGAGATGCCGCGGAACATGTCCCAGAGCTCGGCACGCAGCACGGGGTCGAGGCCGACGGTCGGCTCGTCGAGCACGATCAGTTCGGGCGTCCCGAGCATCGCGACCGCGAGCGATACACGACTCTCCTGCCCGCCGCTGAGCGAGTCGACGGTCTGCTTCGCCTGGCCCTCGAGCCCGACCTTCTCGATCACGCGTCCCACGTCGGACCGCGGGGCGCCGATCACCTGCGCGAAGTAGCGGAGGTTCTGCTCGATCGTCAGGTCGCCGTACACGGACGCGGCTTGTGTGTCGTATGCGACCCGACGGCGCTGCGCCGTCGTTCCCGCGGGCGATCCGAGCACCGTGACGGTGCCGCCCGCCACCTTCTGCACGCCGACGATCGACCGCATGAGCGTGGTCTTGCCGGAGCCCGACGGGCCCATCAGACCGGTGATCTGCCCGCGCGGGATGTCGAAGTCGAGGCCGCGGAACACGTCGGTCGAGCCGCGGCGCACTCGCAGGCCGCGCACCTCGACGGCGTGGCCCGATGCTTTATTCACCACGCGATGAATTATTCGCCCGGCCTGCCCGCCCGTCAAGGGCTAGGAGCTCGGATTGGTCGCCTTGCCGTCGAGCCAGAGCATGTCGGACGGATCGGAGTGCGCGGTGCCGGTGCCCACATGCTTCGCGCTGATCTGCGGCCCCTTGGTGATCACGTGCACGAGAGCCATCGCGTGACCGCGCCCGAGCCCGTAGTCCTCACCCAGCCACGTCACGATCTCCCCTGCCTTGGTGCCGGGACCGAAGCCCCTCTCGGAGGCGAGTTCGATGAACTGGCGCGGAGTGAGCCCCGTCTTCTCCTCGACGTTGTCGAGATATGCCTGGAACGTCATGTCTTCCTTCCGTGTCGTCGTCAGTCGTACAGGTAGTGCTGGACGGTCGGGCCGACTCGCTCGACGATGTCGTCGAGCGATGCCTCGGCCAGGCCGGGCAGGCGCAGCACATGGCGCGCGATCAGCATGCCCGCGATCTGCGATCCCGCAAGGGTCGCGCGGAGCTCGGCGTCGGGCACTTCGAGCGTCCGGGCGATGCGCCCGATCAGCTCTCGCGAGAGGAACCCCGCGACGAGGGGTGTCGTCAGCTTGTTGCCGATCGCCGTCCGCAGCAGCGCCACACCGCGTCGCCTCGCCTCGGGCACCTCCCACGTCTCGAGGACGTAGCGCACGATCCGCTCGCCCACCTCGTGTCGCGGGCCGGCGAGGATCTCGGGCAGCGCGAGGTCGGGCCGCATCGGCGCGTCGATGACGGCGCCGAAGAGGTCGGTCTTGGTGCCGAAGTGGTGGTGGATCAGCGCCGAGTCGACGCCGGCGCGCGCCGCGATCCCCCGGATCGTCGCACCGTCGTAGCCGGCGCTGCCGAACTCCTCGATCGCCGCCGCGAGGATGCGGTCGCGCGCATCCGACTCGCCTGCTCGGGGTCGACCGCGGCGCCGCTTCGGCGCGGGAACGACGTACTCCACCACGCGCTCAGCCTACGACCGCCCCTCCGACACGGGCCACCGCGGCGGCAGAGAGGCGCGGCATCCGCTCACCAGCGGTTGTGCACCTCTTCCGCCCAGCCGACGATGCCGTCGAAAGCGATCTCCTCGCCCTCGGCGGTGCGGAACGTGCCGCTCCACGTTCCGAAGCACTGATCGGTGCTCGATGCGACGACGCCGAGATCGGTGCGAGTGCGCTTGTCGTAGAAGGGCGCGAAGGATGCCTCGAGCCCGCCGCCCGACACACGCCAGGGCTGGCGCCAGCGCCACAGGTCGTAGTCCCAGGCGAGCTCGTCATGGATCTTGTGCAGCCGGCCGTCGATGAGCATCGAGTTCTCGGTCGAGCCGGTTCCCTCGGTCCACCTGCCGCCGACCTGGATGCCGATGACCCGGCCGTCCGAGACGCCGGATCCCGCTCCCCAGTTCCATCGGATGTCGTAGGGCCAGCGGCCGCGACCGTGGTCGAGCACGGCCCAGGACTCCCCGGCCGGCACGTCGAAGACCTCGCCGTCGAACGCGACGCGTCCTGACGCCGGTCGCGCGACATCCTTCACTGTGTACTGGAACCGACGCCGGCTCCACGGCACGACGACGGCCAGGCGCTCGTGTGCCTGCGGCAGCTCGGCGACGACGTCGAACGACGCACGGAGTGTCGCCGCGCGCAGCCGGGTGCCGCCGTCGACCTCGTCGATGTCGATCGCCAGGTCCTTCGCCCGCGCTCGGGACGGACCCTGCTCGAGACTCGACGGCAGCGTCGCCCGGCCGAGTACGGCCGAGACGTTCGTGCCGATCGCGCGCTGCGTCGCGCGGTCGAACACCCACACCTCGCTGACCGCCGCGTAGTCGATCGACGACACCGTCAGCGCCATGATGTGCGTCGGGGTGATGACGTTCCAGTACTCCCACCGCTTGTTGCGGCCCCACCCGCGCCCGATCCCGCGGGTGTCGACGAGGGGCTGCCTGGCCCATCCGATCGCGTCGGGATTCAGCTCGCCGTTCGGGAGCGTCAACGGCACGGGGGTGGTCAGTTCGCGTTCGGACACGGCTCGATCCTAGGCACGCACGACACCGCCCCGCGGCCGGAGGGCTGCGGGGCGGTGGCCGGCGTCAGGTCCCGCGTCACCCGGGTCACGGGTCGCCGGGGTGGCCGGGTCGTCGCTTGCGGTCACTGCTCGATCGGCTGCGGCTCCTCGCGGCTCTCCTGCGCGGTGATGGTCTGCGCTCCGGTGCCGGCTTCGACGCTGGAGCGGACCTCGATCTTGCGAGGCTTTGCCTTCTCGCTCACCGGGATCGTGACGCTCAGCACGCCGTTGCTGTAGTCGGCGGTGATGCTGTCGGTGTCGATGCCCTGACCGAGGTTGAGCTGCCGCAGGAAGCTCACGGCCTCGCGCTCGCGGGTGATCCACTTCACACCTTCGCCGGTGGTGAGGGACCGCTCGGCGCGGATCGTCAGCAGCTGCCCGTCGACGTCGATGTCGACCGATCCGGGGTCGATGCCCGGCATGTCGGCGGTGAGCACGTAGTGGTCGCCGTCGCGGTAGAGGTCCATCGGCATGCGGCGGGGTCCGCGACGCCCCTCCATGAGGCTCGACGCGAGGCGGTCGAAGTCGCGGAACGGGTCGTACGTGGCCATTGTCTACTCCTTCTGTTGCGATGTGCGGATTGATCTCAGAGTTGAGTCGACTCGACTCAACTACTCACAGATTAGCACTCTCGCATGGAGAGTGCCAGCCCTTTCAGCGCCTGAAGGATGGGCGGTCAGCACTCGATGACGTTCACCGCGAGGCCGCCCTCGCTCGTCTCCTTGTACTTGTGCGACATATCGATCCCGGTCTGCCGCATCGTCTCGACGACCGCATCGAGAGAGACGTAGTGCGAGCCGTCGCCGCGCAGCGCGAGCCGGGCCGCCGTCACCGCCGTGGACGCCGCGATCGCATTGCGCTCGATGCAGGGGATCTGCACGAGGCCCCCGACCGGATCGCACGTGAGGCCGAGGTGGTGCTCCATCGCGATCTCCGCAGCGTTCTCGATCTGCCGGTTGGTGCCGCCCATCACGGCGGTCAGCCCGCCCGCCGCCATCGCGCACGCCGATCCCACCTCGGCCTGACAGCCACCCTCCGCTCCCGAGATCGACGCGTTTGCCTTGAAGAGCGAGCCCAGAGCGCTGGCCGTGAGGAGGAATCGACGGATGCCGCGGCGACGGTTCGCTTCGGCGACTGCCGCGTCATCCCACCCGGACGTCTCGTCCGGCGCCGCGGCGTGCCCGTCGTAGCCGAGCAGCGCACTGCCCACGAGCTCGCCGTACGGAGTGACGGCGTTGCCGGCGCCGAGACCGGAGTCGGCGAGGAACCGCCACCAGTACATCGCCACGGCGGGAAGGATGCCGGCCGCCCCGTTCGTCGGAGCGGTGACGACGCGGCCCCCTGCGGCGTTCTCTTCGTTCACGGCGAGCGCGAACGCCCCCAGCCACTCGCCAGGGAGCTCGCGGCGCCCGTCCGACTCGGCCTCGTCCAGCTGCACGCGGATGGCTCCGGCCCGGCGCTTCACCTGCAGCATGCCGGGCAGCACGCCCTCGGCGTGGAGTCCGGCGTCGACACAGCCCGCCATGGCGTCCCAGATGGCATCGAGCCCGCTCGCGATGTGCTCGTCGTCGCGAAGCGCCTCCTCATTGATGCGGGCGAGCTCGGCGATCGTCAGCCCGTGCTCGTCGCACAGTGCGAGCAGCTCCTCGGCCGACCCGTAATCCAATGGGAAGCTCGCCGTCCGCACACGTGGCGGCTCGCCTTCGCGCCGGATGAATCCACCGCCGACCGAGTAGTAGGTCTCGCGAAGCACGAGTCCGGGGTCGTCGGCGGCGTGCTCGAGGGCGGTCGCGGCGGCGCCTGCACCGAGCGCGTACGCGGCGCCGGTCTCGCGGACGGCGGCGGTCGCGGCATCCGCTCCGATCCGTCTCGGGCGTCCGCCGCCTGTCGTCGACCAGGCTTCGAGGGTCATGGCGTTCGGGTGCCCGGGCAGCCGGGTGCGCGGCTCGAAGACGACGTCGTCCTTCGCGAAGGGGATCGCGTGCGTGCCTGCCAGCGGCAGCTCCGCACCCTCGCGCCACGCCGCCCACGCCGAGCGCACGACGTCGGGATCGACGGTCTCGGGCTCGAGGCCCATGAGTCCGGCGACGACGGCGTCGGGCGTGCCATGGCCGATCCCCGTGGCGCCGAGCGAGCCGTAGAGCGTGCACGTGACGCGGGCGACGGAGTCGAGGACGCCCTCCTCGCGCAGACGGACGACGAAGTCGAGGGCGGCCCGCATGGGACCGACCGTGTGGGAGCTCGAGGGTCCTACACCGATGGAGAACAGCTCGAACGCCGAGACGTAGGCGCTCACTCCTCCAGGCTACGCGGTCGCGCCGACAGAATGCCCCCCGTGATCACATCGAGATGAGCACGATGCCTCAGGCACCGCTATCGACGTGCGCACAGTGGCGCGTCTGCTCAATCGCGTGTGAAGAAGTCCACCGCGGCCCGGCGGAAGTCGCGCGATCCCGGGGCGTTGAAGTGGTGACGGTCGGGCAGCTCCACGAAGTCTCCGCGCGGTGTCGCCGCAGCGAGGGCGCGCGAGCGCTCGAGGATCGCATCCTCCGAGCCGGTCGCGAACAGGATCGTCTGCTGCGGCGGCCGATCGGGATCGGGATCGGCGTCGCCGAGGCGCATGCCCTCGGCCAGCGCGACGAGGGCGCGCAGATCGTTGCCGGGCACCCGCTCGGCCAGCGTCACGTAGTTGCGCGTGACCTTGTCCTCGACGGGCGTGCCGTGGTCGGCGTAGGCGCGGGCCTGCTCGATCTGCAGGCGCGCGAGCGGGCGTCCGTCGGGGATGCCGCCGAGCACGGCGCGCTCGACGTGCTCGGGCGCGTTCACCGCGAGCTGCCACCCGACGCGTGCGCCGAGCGAGTAGCCCGCATAAAGCACAGTGGCGAGGAGGTACGTGTCGAGAACGGCCACCAGGTCGGCGGTGAGCGCCTCCATGCCGTACGCCTCGGGCTCGTGCGGCTTGTCGCTGAGACCGTGACCGCGCTGATCCACCCCGAGCACGCGGAAGCCCGCGCGGGTGAGGTCGCGAACCCAGCCGGTGTCGACCCAGTTGTCGCGGCAGCTCGATGCGAACCCGTGCACGCACAGCACGGTCGAGGCCCCGTCATCCTCCCCCCACGAGTAGGTGGCCAGGCGGTGCCCCTCCGCCGACATGACGAACTGCGGGGCGGGCATCTCGGTGAGGGCGGGGAACGCGGCATCCACTCGCCCATTCTTGCGCGGGATGGATGCCGCGTCGCCACCCCTACGGACGCTGGAACGCGATCAGCCCGACGGTGTTGCCCTCGGGGTCGCGCAGGAACGCCTGCCATTCGTCGTGCCCGGCCGGGCCGAGCGTGTCGTCCTCGTGACGGAAGATGACGTGTGGATGCGAGACCACCTCGGCGAGCCCGCCGAGGCGCTCGATCACCTCGTGGACGTTGGGCACGCGCAGGTAGATCAGCGACGACGGCGCGTTCCGGTCGAGCAGCAGGCGAACTCCGTCGAGGTCGAAGAACAGCAGTCCAGGCGGATCGAACCGCGCCTTCGGCTCGGTCTGGAGCAGCGCGGAGTAGAAGTCCGCTGCGCGGTCGAGATCGTCGGCATGCTGAGCGATCTGCACGAGTTCCATGGCGGACATTCTCACGCGAGCGGATGCCGCGCACCAGCGCCCTCGTGACCCGTCGACCGCGCCGCGCCGGACGTCGCCTCTTCCGGTCGGCAGTGGCGTGCGCAAGAGTAAGCCTCATCGAGCAAACCGGAGGTCGATCATGCTCTTCGCTCTCTACATCATCCTGCTCCTCGGCGGCATGTATCTGGTGGGCATCTCGTTCGCGTCGCCCATCCTGCCGGGACTGGTGTTCATCGCCGGGATCCTGTGCATCACCGCCGCGGTGGCCGTGCCGATCACGATCCAGCGCGCCGACAGCGGCGTGCATCGCTCACGCGACTGAGTCACGATTCGCGCCCGTCGAACGCAGCGGATGCGGATATTACAGCCTCTCGGCCTCGCAGGGTATAGGTCGGTGTGAATGGTCAGCACCTTGTTAGCGTGACGGACGCATGACGAGCACCGCGTACCCCGGCGGCGCTCACAACGGAGGAGGAATCATGCTCTGGACAATTCTCGGACTCATCATCATCGGCCTGATCGCCGGACTGATCGCCCGCGCGATCATCCCGGGCAAGCAGAGCATGGGCATCCTGATGACCATCGTGCTCGGCATCGTCGGATCCTTCGTCGGAGGCTTCCTCGGATTCCTTCTGTTCGGCGCCGATCCCAACGGCGGCTTCCTTCAGCCGGCCGGCATCATCGGCTCCATCATCGGCGCGATCATCGTGCTCGGGCTGTACGTCTTCTTCGCGCGTCGCCGCAGCACCAGCACCCGCTGACGCAGGGGCACTCACGGGGCCGGTTCCCATCGGGGCCGGCCCCGTCGCCGTGTGCGGGCGGTGGCCTCCTCGACGCCGGTGGGTCTGCCGAAAAAAGCCTCCGACTTGCCTTTTTCTGCTTTCGGGCTATGGTGAGGGGCATGTCAGATCCCATCGTTCCCTTCGCTCCGCTGCGCGGCACCGCCGTCGGCGCGGCGCGGACGGCGATGGAACTCGCGGGAGCGCGGCACGAGGTGCTGCCGCCCCGGATGACCGGCGGAGCTGATGTGCTCTACCGCTCCTTCGCCCGCGCTGCGCCGCCCTGAGTCCCGGTTCGATCCCGGCCATCCGGCTATCCAGCGCGTCGCATCTGCGGCGCGTTTTTTCGTACCCGAAGGAGACACCCATGCCCATCGCATCGTCGCTCCCCGCACGCCCGGGACACTCGGCTCCCCTCCCCGTGACATGGTCGCCGGTGGCACTGAACGCCCGCCTCGACGCCGAGCGTGCCCTGCACGCCGTACCCCGGCTTCCCCTCCGTATCGTCGCCGAGGCCAGGCTCACCGTCGGCCGCATCATCTCGCAGGTCGAACGGCGCGAACTGACGCAGGCAGACGCGACCGAGCTGCTGCGCGACGTGGCGCACCGGCTTGCCGAGGCGCGGCTCGTCGAGGAGGCAGCGCACGCCTCCAGGGCCGACGCGCCGCTCCATCTGGGTTGAACGCGACCCATCCGGCCTCGCAGAGGCCGCCTACCGATACTCCACTGAAGAAAGCAGGACCACCATGCTCGCCGACAACGCAGCCCCCACTCTCGCGGAGCCCCAGCTGGATCTCGACGAGATCCGCCGTGCACTCGACACCGAGCTTCAGCGGCGCGAAGTCATCGTCGAGGAGCTCGCCCCTCGCGCCATCCCCAACGTCGACCCCGTCGCGTACATGACCGCCGCGGCCACGCGTCGTGAGATCGACCAGATTCGATCGGCGCTGGGCAGGCTCGAGGCGGGCACCTTCGGCTCGTGCACCCGTTGCGGCGGAGCCATCGCCGCCGGACGCCTGGAGGTCCTGCCCCACGCCGAGACCTGCATCGATTGCCAGAGCCATGTCGAAAGCTGAGCGCGCCTCGTCGCCGCACCCCTCGGGCACCGGTGCGCTCCGCGCGCTTCAGCTCAAGACGCTGCTCGCGGGACTCCCCGCTGCGTTGGCCGGCCTGCGCGGCGAACGCTCCAGGGAGCGCGTCGCGCGGCATCCCTCCTCCCCTTCCGAGCGCGTCGCCGCGAAGTGGCACGCGCTCGGGTGAGCCCCGCCCGCGTCCGTGCCGGCGCCCGATGATGTGCGCCGGCACGGCGATTCCGTGGGGCCCGGGGGATCAGCCCTCGGACTCGGCGACGAGGTCGGTGGCCGACTCGGCCTCGGCCTTCCGGCGCCCGAGGGGGATCGTCGTGAGGAGTCCCACGACGAGCGCGGCGATGCCCACCCATGCGGCCACCGCGACGCCCTGGGTGAGCGCTTCGCGCGCGGCGTCGGCGATCGCGACGGTGGCCGGGTTCTCGGCCAGCTGAGCGATGAGGGCGCCCGCCGAATCGGCGACCCCGTCGACGAGCCGGCCGATCGCAGGATCGGCGGCGATCTCGTCACTGAGCCGCCACTCGGTCCCTGCGCGCAACGTCGTGAAGAGCGCGGTTCCGAGGATGGCGATGCCCAGCGCCGAACCGACCTGACGGGCGGTGGACTGGGTCGACGAGGCCTGACCGGACTTGTCGAGAGGCACGTCGACGAGGATGAGCTGAGTCAGCTGCGCGGTCGCGAAGCCCACGCCCATGCCGTAGAAGAAGAGCGGGACGCCGGTGACCCACGTGGACGAGTCGGGGCGGATGAGCAGCGCCATCACCGCCAGCGACACGATCTCGAGCAGGATGCCGAGCCGCACCATCTGCACCGCCGAGAGACGCTTGGACAGCGAGTGGACCGATCCGCTCGCCACGAACGAGCCCACTGCAAGCGGGAGGAGCGCGAGCCCGGCCTGGAGCGCGTCCATGCCCAGCACGTACTGGAACCACAGCGGGAGCGAAAGGATCAGCCCGAACTCGCCGAGTGAGACGGTGAGCGCGGTGACGTTGCCGTTGCTGAACGTCGGGATGCGGAACAGCGTGACGTCGAGCAGCACCGACCTGCCCGCGGCGACGCGCGATCGCTCGCGCAGGACGAGCGCTCCGAGCACGACGACCGCGAGCGCGAAGAGCACGGGGATGATGCTGAAGCCGCCGAGGCTGACCGGCGCGGTCTCGGACGCCTCCCACCACCCGTAGGACCGGCCCTCGATCAGGGCGAACACGAGCATGCCGAATCCGACGATCGAAGCCGCCGCACCGATCCAGTCGGTGAAGCGCGCGGTGTCGTGTTGGCGGGACTCGGGCACGCAGATCAGCACGCCGATGATGACGAGGATGCCGAACGGCACGTTGATCCAGAACGCCCAGTGCCACGAGAATGCGGTGGTGAGCCACCCGCCGAGGACCGGCCCGACCGCTGCCATCGAGCCGATCGTCGAACCCCAGACGGCGAACGCGATGCCGCGCTCGCTCCCGCGGAAGGTCGCATTCAGCAGCGCGAGCGTGGTGGGCAGGATCATGGAGCCGCCGACTCCCTGTAGCGCGCGGGCGGCGATCAGCCACGTGCCGGTCGGAGCGAAGGCGCAGAGGATGCTCGCCCCGACGAAGAGGAGGAGACCGATGACGAGCAGTCGTCGTCGTCCGATCCGGTCGCTCATCGTGCCCCACACCATCAGGAGCGCGGCGAACACCAGCGTGTAGACCTCCTGAACCCACTGCACCTGTGTGGTGCTGAGGTCGAGCGAGGAGATGATGTCGGGCATCGCCACGGACACGATGGTCGCGTCCATGATGATGAGGGCGACGCCCAGCGAGATGGCGGCGAGGCCCCACCAGCGCAGGCGATCGAAGCGGTCGGTGTCGTGCGTCACGAACGTACAGGATACTCCTTGTTCCCGACACAGTGTCGGCACCTCTCCCAGACGGCGCACACGTCGTCCGCCTCGCGCGCCACGGCCTCCTGCTCGGCCTCACTCAGCGGCGGGAGGCCGACTACCCGGGCGGCTTCGGTTCGCGCTCCCGAAACCTGCAATCGCGCCCGTGCGGCACGAGCGCGGATGCGGGAAACGACAGCGCGAACCCGCGACGGGCAGGCGTACAGACCAGACGGCGGACACAAGAAAAGCTCCGGAGGCCCGGAGCTTTTCTTGTATCACTGTCTCAACACAGTGCGCGCCCGAAGGGACTCGAACCCCTAACCTTCTGATCCGTAGTCAGATGCTCTATCCATTGAGCTACGGGCGCTCGGCCCGCACTCCCGCGCGGGCCAGCGTCCAGAATACCCGACGGCGCGCCAGGGAGCGAATCGAGCGCCGCCGCGCGGAGATCCCGGGCGTGTCCGCCCTCGCGCCGCTGTCAGTGCGCGTCGAGCGCACGCAGCTGGCGTTGCAGTGCGACCCGCCGATAGGACGTGTCGATCAGCTCCGCGAGGAGCGTCCAGTCCCCCGTGTCGGCTGTGGCCCGCAGCGCCAGCCACCCGTACACGCCCTCGTACGGCGGCACGAAAACGTCGTCCCGTTCGAGGAGCGCCGGCCGCTCCGATGGATCGGGGAGGAACACGACGGCGCCCTCGTCGGCGACGCCGACGAGGGCGAACTGACGCTTTCCGGCACGGAAGGTGCAGCGCCCGTGGGAGATCACCTCCGCAGCCTCCGGATACGCCATGCACAGCGCCCGCACCCGCTTGTTCAGCGGATGGTCCGGCGGAAACCACATCGGATGACCCGCTGCGTCGACCTCCATGGCGTCGAGCGTACGCCGGTTCCCCGGCGTCAGGCGTCGAGTTCGCTCACGTCGATCCCGGCCACGCGCGGCGACGGCGTCGCGTCGACAGGGTCACCGTCCGCCCCCTCCTCGGCCTCCGCGGCGCGACGCCGGTGGGCGGCGAGCCGCGGGAGATCCACGAGGCGCAGCGACTGCATGCGAGCAGCCCGCAGCCTCTCGTAATCGGGGTCGAGGTCGGGGCGCATGCCCTCGACATTGAGCCGCCGCTCCAGATTCGCCTCGACATCGCCCCACGCGGCATCCCTCGCCTGCTCGACCAGCGTGCGCACGGCATGCGGATCCTCGGCGATGCGCCGGAGCTCCTTCGCCACTCCGACGTACTGCTTGTAGCGCTTGCGCAGGTTGCGGGTGTCGCGGTCACGGTAGTCGTGCGTGCCGTCGGGATCGGTGAACTTCCCCCAGGCCTTCTTCCGCTGGCGCTTGGCCAGGTCGGCGGCCTCCTCCTGCTCCACGGCGAGCGCGACGAGGGTGTCGTGCGCGAAGGGCGCGACGCGCGCGAGGTCGAACGCCTCGTCGTGGGCGATCGTCTCGACGAGGATGTGGTTGCGCACCGCCAGCCGCGCCGCGGCGCACGCGATCGACACGCCTTCGGCGATCGCCTCCGCAGTCTTGCCCATCACTCCTCCTCCATCGAGGCTAGCGTTCACGGGCGCTCCGCGAGTCCGCGAGAATCGATGAGCACGGTCGATGGAGACGAGAGGGATGACATGGCGCGGATGCAGCGGCTCGAGGTGCGCGGCAGGACGACGGTGATCACCGGCGCGGCGAGCGGCATGGGTGCCGAGGTCGCCCTCGAGCTCGCGCGGCGCGGGGCGAGGCTCGCCCTCGTCGATCGCAACGCCGAAGGCCTCGAGGCGACGCTCGCGCGACTCACCGGAACGGGCCATACCGTGCACGTGGTCGACCTGACCGACGATGAGGCGGTGTTCTCGCTCGCGGCGGCGGTCGAGGCATCCCACCCGCATGTTCAGGCGGTGATCACGTGCGCCGGGTCGTCCATGCTCGGCGACATCGATCAGCTCACGATGGACGAGATGCGCTGGCTCGTGGACGTGAACCTCTGGGGCACCGTCAACATCACCAAGGCGCTGCTGCCCGCGCTTCGCCGCGAGCCCGCCGCGCACATCACCCACCTCGTGAGCATCTACGGGCTCGCCGCCCCCGCGGGCCGCATCCCGTACGCGATGAGCAAGTTCGCCGTGCGCGGGTTCACCGAGGCACTGCGGCACGAGCTCGAGCGCACGAACGTGAGCGTGGGCGCCATCTACCCGGCGGGGGTCAAGACCGGCATCATCGGCCGCGGACGCTTCGCGGCCGCCATCGACCCGGCCGTAGCGGAGCGCGCCGCCGCCGCACAGGCCGCGATGTACCACACCGAGCCCGAAGACGCCGCGGCGCGCATCGTGGAGGCCACGGTGCGGCGGCGGGCGCGCGTCATGATCGGGCGCGAGGCCCGCCTCGTCGATGTGCTGACCCGCCTGACCCCCACGGGCTACTGGGCGCCGATGCGCCGTCCGCTGCGCGAGGCGACCGACACCACGACGCCGGTGCGCTGATCAGACCGGCTTCGTGTACTGCGCCCGCCCGAAGCCGAGGATGAAGTAGCCGATGAAGGCGAACAGCCACAGCAGGAAGAACGACCAGGCGCCGCCCTTGCCGAAGCCCTTGCCCACGCGCACGGCGACGACGATCGACCACACGATGTTCACGATCGGAATCAGGTACAGCAGGGTCAGCCACGCCGAGTAGCCGGCGATCTTCACGAGGATGACGATGTTCACGATCGGGATGATGGCCAGGATGCCGGGGTACCCGGCCTTGCTGAACACCTTCCAGAGCGCGACGGCGACGAGGATGTACCAGATGAGTCCGAAGATGCCGGTGCCGCCCCAGAGGCTGGTCAGGTCGGCGGTGTCGGTCACTGCGTTGGCGAGGGTCATGCGCCTCAGCATAGGGCGGCATGCGCGCGCCGATGCGTATCAATCACGCGCTCTGCGCGCAAGCCCCCAGGCGCTTCCCGGCCGTGCGCCTAGCGTTGAGGGAAGCAGGGCGCGGTACTCGTCGGGGGGTCGCGCCGCTTTCGGGAACTGCGACGCGGGGAGGTGCCGACCGGGGGGCCGGCACCTCCCTCATCTCGTCTCAGGCGCGCCGATTCAGCCGATCGCCGCGATGCGCCAGGATGCCTCGGCGGCGGCGCCCGGTTCGAGCACGATGAGGCCCGCGTCGTACGCGTAGTTCGGCGCGTTGAAGGCGTCAGGGGCGCAGGTCATCGGCTCGACCGCCAGTCCCAGCCGACTCAGCGCGGCGTCGGGCTTGTCGGCGGTGTGGACCTGCACCCACGGGCACGCGTCATCCCACGCCATCTCGACACCGGCACCGGAGTCGTCGGTCACCCGGACCGTCGCGATGCCGTGCTCGTCTCTGGCCAGGCCCGTGTACGCATGGTCGATCTCGACCGCGCCGATACGGCGCGCCGAGCGGAAGTCGAAGCGCTCGGGCTCGTCGGCATCGACCGCGACGAGGTCTGTCGGAATGAGCCGGTCGGGCGTGACCGCCAGCACTTCGGCCGCCGGGAGCTCGAGGGTCCACTCGTCGACGGGTCCTTCGCCGGCGACGAGGTACGGGTGCGGCCCGGTTCCCCACGGCGCGGGCTCGCTGCTGTCGTTGCGGGCGGTCACGGTCTGCGTCAGTCCGTCGGGGCCGAGCGAGAACGTCGTGGTGACGATGACGCGCCAGGGGTACGCCGTCTGCGGCTGCACGACGGCGGCGAGGGTGACATGGTCGGGGCCCTTGTCGATCGCCTCGAAGTCCAGCCACGCGACGAGGCCGTGCAGCGCGTGCGAGCGCGCGGGCTCGGTGAGGGCGAGCTGGTGCTCGGCGCCGCCGAAGGTGTATCGGCCGTCGACCACGCGGTTCGGCCAGGGAGCGAGGGTCGCCCCGCGGTACGAGGGGCGCACCTCGTCGGCGTCGAACGGCACGACGAGGTCGCGGCCGATGTACGTGAGCGAGCGGAGCGTCGCTCCGACGCTGGCGATGACCGCCTCGTAGTCGCCCGCGCGGAGAGCGTGCTGGATGCCGGACGAGGGAGTGCGTGCCATGGGTCGAGGTCCTCAGATGATGTGGGGGAGAGTTCCAGTATCCCGCGACGGAGCGAGGGCCCGCGACCGGCGTCGCGGGCCCTCGCCGTCGGGTTACTGGCAGGTGGCGGCCGCGACCGTCACCGCGGCGGAGTAGGTGAGGCCACCGGAGGCCCCGCCCGTGATCGTCACGTCGTGCGAGGCGATCGACGCCGCACGGGTCGTGAACGAGGCCGACGCGGTCTTGCCGGCGGCGACCGTGACGGTCTTGCTGCCGTAGGTACCCGCGATCGCGACCGTCGCCGCGACGTCGTCGGCGTTCGTCACGCTGACGATCTCGGTGATCTTGCCCGCGATGCAGCGCGTCGACGCCGTCGCGGACAACTGGAGGCCGAGCGACACCGCCGACGACGTCGACGGGCTCACGAGCCCGTCGGAGTAGCCGTCGTAGTGCGCCGTGACCGAGCCGACACCCGCCGGGACCGTCACGGATGCGGAGCCGTCCTCGAGGTCGACCGTCTCGGTCCACGATCCGCCCGAGAAGGTGACCGTGCCGACGACGTCGCCGCCGTCCTCTGCGGCCACCTCGGCGGTGACGGTGCGGTCCTCGGCCGTCAGCGTCGTGGTCGAGGGCACGGCCTCGACCTCCGTCCAAGCGTGCATGGCCTCGAGCACCGACTGCGTGACGCTCACGAACGCGCCGTGACGCGGGCTCGCCGGCAGACCGCCGACGGGGCGCACGGCCCAGTCGGCGCGCTGCGACAGACGGTCCGACTGCTGGCTCGAGGCTATGGCCCGCTCGTTCGTGACGAACGCGCGGTAGCCGCCCGATCCGTAGTTGTCGACGAGGAACACGTAGCCGTCGCCCTGTGCGTTGTTGTTCGGATCTCCGGCGTTGAGCTTGACGACCTCTGGACCCTCGCCTGCCTGGCCCGTCTCGAGGCTCGTCATGCGCGTGTCGGTGAGCTGCCACGTCGTGTTCGGGTCGGCCGTCCAGCTGGACTGCGTCGTGGGCGCCGTCAGCACCTTCGAACGCTCCATGAAGATGTCCTTGCCCGCCTCGAGGATGCCGGCGGCGCCGCCCTCCTCGTTCTTGGTGAACCGGTAGTAGTAGTCGCCGATCTTCGTCACGGTCGAGTCGATGCGCGCGTACCCGGTGTCCTGCCACGTGGCCGGCGGGTACGTGAACGTCTGGAAGTCCCGTGTGAGCACGTAGAACATGCGGGCGTAGAGCTTGTCGCTGTTCGTGTGGGAGGCGTCGGAGTACAGGCGCGAGGCGAAGAACACCACGTACGACTGCAGCTCGTCGTCCCAGTACGCCTCGGGCGCCCACGTCATGCCGGCGGCCGGCTGGTTGACGGTGATGCCGGTGTTCTCGCCGTTCGTGCGATCCCAGTGCACGAGGTCGGTCGACTCCCAGACCTCGATCTTCAGGCTCCCGTTCGACTGCGCAGGACCCCAGCCGGTGCCGCAGCTGATGCAGAGGTCCGTCGCGACCATGTAGTACTTGTCGCCGTCCTTCGAACGGAGGATGTACGGGTCGCGCAGGCCCCTGGTGTCAGCCGTGGAGGTGATCACCGGGTTGCCGCCGTTGACCGGCGAGAAGGTGAAGAAGTCGTTGCCCGACGTCGCCGCCTGGTAGATCTTCTCGTCGCCGTCGGACTTGAAGTACGCCGATGCGTAGCCGGCGTCCGGCGCCCAGCGGCCCTTCTCGGCGATCGTCACATCGAACGAGCGCTCCTCGGTCTGACCGTTGAGCGTCGCGTGCGCGGTGAGCGTCACCTCGACATCGCCCTCGCCGTAGGCGGGACGCGTCACGAGTCCGCCGCCCCGGAACGGGTCGGCCGCACCGGCGGCAGGCGCCTGGTACGCGGCATCCGTCCCCGTCACGATGGCGGGATTCGACGACGTCCACGTGATCGCGGCGCCGTTGACCGCGCCCTTCGTGGCGAGCGGCAGGTGCTCGGTCGAGCGGTCGGCCAGCGTGATGGCGTCGAGATCGGCCGAGATACTCGGGGCGAGCACGGTCGCGTCGAACGTGAGAGTGCTGCCGAGCGACGTCGTCGCCGTGAGCGTGACAGGCGTGTCGTCGACGATCGACCGCGAGACGACGCCCGTGGTCGAGATGACGGCGGGGTTCGACGACGACCACGTGAGAGCGACGCCGTTGACGGACGCACCGAGGGTGAGGTTGCTCGACACCTGGTCGAGCGACGGGTTCGACCCCAGCATGTTCGCCAGCACGTCGCCGCGCAGCAGGGCCGCAGTCGCGGCCGTCTTGTCGGCGGCGCTCGGCATGCTGCTCGTGACCTCGTCGGCAGTGAGCGCGACGTCCCAGAACTTCACGTCCGAGACATCGGCCCGCAGCAGCGAGTCGCCCTGGTACAGCGAGCGGCCGAGGTAGCCGAGCACGTTTCCGCTCGGGATGATCGAGCTCAGCGAGCGGGTGTGGGTCAGCGTCGAGATGACGGCGCCGTCCCGGTAGAGCGTGATAGTGCTGCCCGATCCGACCATGGTGAGTGTCGTGAACCCGGCGTTCAGCCCGCCACCGGCCGGCATGCGGTTCTCGCCGTTGTTGCCGTCGGTCTTCACCCGGATCGCCGCGAGCACCTGGTTGGTGTATCCGCTCTGCGACGAGCGCGGGCTCAGGAAGATGTGGTTGCCGAGCTGGGTCGTGTTCCAGGGCCCCACGCCGTCGCCGATGACCCAGCCGAAGCTGTTCGCCGCGGTCTGCGTCGACACGGTGTACTCGACCGTGAAGTCGTTGTCGGTGCCCGTCACCAATCCCTTGGGCAGCGATGCGTACCCGTCGGCGCGGAACCGCAGCACATCATCGGAGCCCGCGGCCTCGAACGACGCGTCCGTCAGCCCCGACAGCGTCGCGTGACGGCCGTTGCCCGAGACGTCGAGCAGCGATGCGCCCGAGTGGGACATGTCGTAGTGCGCGCTCGGCGCCGGGACGTCTGCGGCGTTGGCGGCCAGCGGGGCGGTGAGCCCCATGACAGACACCGCGAGGACCGCGGCGACGGATGCCGCGACCCCGCGGCGCAGGGAGCGCCGGCGCGGTGCGCGAGTGGACGGTGTCGGTTGTGGTCTCATCGGTGAGGCCCCCTCGGGTCGGGTGGTGGTGGCTGCTCAGAAGCCCTGAGCGAGCCGGTAGTAGGCCTGGTTCCACCGCAGCTCGCGCTGGAACCCGCGGACGGTGGTGTCATCGTCGATCACGACGAGTTCGGTCTTGGCGATGTCGGCGAAGTCGCGGAACACATCGATGCCGACGGCGGTCGTCATGACGGTGTGATGCGCGGCGCCGGCGGCGAGCCAGCAGGCGGCGCTGGTGGCGAAGTCGGGAGCGGGCTCCCACACGGCGCGGCCGACCGGCAGCTTGGGCAGGTCGGGCGCATCCACGTTCTGCACGACGTTCGCCACGAGACGGAAGCGATCGCGCATGTCGCTCATCGCGACGACGAGGGCAGGGCCGGGGTCCGCCGTGAAGACCAGGCGCACCGGGTCGTCCTTGCCGCCGATGCCGAGCTCGTGCACCTCGAGGCGGGGCTTGGTGGTCGTCAGCGCCGGCGAGACCTCGAGCATGTGGGCGCCGAGGATGCGCTCGGAGCCGGGCACGAGGTCGTACGTGTAGTCCTCCATGAGCGACGCGCCGCCGGGAAGGCCTGCGCCCATGACGTTGGCGACGCGCACGAGGATCGCCGTCTTCCAGTCGCCCTCGGCGCCGAAGCCGTACCCCTCCGCCATCAGTCGCTGCACTGCGAGACCGGGCAGCTGCTTCAGCGCGCCGAGGTCTTCGAACGACGTGGTGAAGGCGCCGAAGCAGCCCTCCTCGAGGAACGAGCGCAGACCCAGCTCGATCGCGGCGCCGTCGCGCAGCGACTGGTGGCGCGCGGCGCCCGGGCGGAGCTCGTCGGCCACGTCGTACGAGTCGAGGTACACCTGCACGAGCGCGTCGATGTCGGGGGCGCTCGCGGCCTCGACGGCCTCGACCAGTTCGTTGACGCCCCACGTGTTGACCTGCACGCCGAAGCGGATCTCGGCCTCGGTCTTATCGCCCTCGGTGACGGCGACGTAGCGCATGTTGTCGCCGAAGCGCGCGAGCTTCAGCGTGCGCACCGCGGCCCAGCCCGCGGCGGCGCGCTGCCAGTCCTCGACCTGCTGGACCACGGCCGGGTTCGACACGTGGCCGACGACGGTCTTGCGGGCCACGCCGAGGCGCGTCTGGATGTACCCGAACTCGCGGTCGCCGTGCGCGGCCTGGTTGAGGTTCATGAAGTCGAAGTCGATGTCGCCCCACGGCAGCTCGACGTTGGCCTGCGTGTGCAGGTGCAGCAGCGGCTTCTGCAGCGCGTCGAGGCCCGAGATCCACATCTTCGCGGGGCTGAACGTGTGCATCCAGGCGATCACGCCGATGACGTCCTCGCGACCGTTGACCTCGAGCGCCAGGCGGCGGATCGAGTCGGAGTCCTTCAAGACCGGCTTCCACACGACCTTGACCGGCAGCCCGCCGAGTCCATCGGCAACGGCCTGCGACTGCTCCGCCACCTGACGCAGCGTCTCCTCGCCGTAGAGGGTCTGGCTGCCTGTGACGAACCAGACCTCGTACGAATCGAGGCTGGTGGCGAGAGGCTGACGGGTCATGGGGAGTCCTTCTGGGTCTTTCGAGGTGGGGGGAGGTGGGGTCAGAGGGCCGGAACGGCGGCTCGCTCGACGGCGAGCCCGGCGCGATAGCGCGAGAGGTAGGCGGCGAACCCGGGGACGTCCTCGGGGTCGGGCTCGACGACGTCGAACTCCGCATCGGCGAACACGCGGTCCCGCAGGTAGGCATCGAGGGGGAGATCGGATGCCTCGGCGAGGTAGGCCGCGAGGACCGCGATGCCCCACGCGCCGCCCTCGGACGCCGTCTCGGCCACGGCTACGGGGGCGTCCAGTGCACCCGCGAGGAACCGCTGGGCGACGCCCGCGGTGCGGAACATGCCGCCGTGCGCGAACATGCGGTCGAGGGCGACGCCCTCACCGTCGAGCACGCGCATGCCGAGCGCGAGCGTGCCGAAGACGCCGTAGATCTGGGCGCGCATGAAGTTCGCGAGCGTCAGACGGCTCTCGGGCGTGCGCACGAACAGCGGGCGGCCCTCCGCAAGGTCCGCGATCGGCTCGCCGGCGAGATGGTTGTAGGCGAGCAGGCCGCCCGCGTCCGGCTCGCCGTCGAGCGCCTCGCGGAAGAGCGCCTCGAAGACGTCGTCTGCGTGGAGCTGTCCGCCGCTGACGGTGGCGAACCGGTCGAAGAGACCCACCCACGCCGCGAGCTCGCTCGCCCCGTTGTTGCAGTGGACCATCGCCACCGGATCACCGGCCGGGGTCGTCACGACGTCGAGCTCGTGGTGCACCCGCTCGAGCGGCCGCTCGAGCACGACCATCGCGAAGATGCTCGTGCCGGCGCTCACGTTGCCGGTGCGGGGCGCGACGGAGTTCGTGGCGACCATGCCGGTGCCGGCGTCGCCCTCCGGCGGGCACAGCGGGATTCCCGGCTTCAGAGCGCCACTCGGATCGAGCAGGGCCGCGCCTTCGGCCGTGAGCTCGCCGGCCGGCCCTCCGGCGACGACGACCTCGGGAAGGAGAGCGGCGACCTCGAGCCCGTACGCGCGCTCGGAGATGAGACGGTCGAACTTCCCCAGCATGCCGGTGTCGTAGTCACGCGTCTCTGCGTCGATCGGGAACATGCCCGACGCGTCGCCGATGCCGAGCACCCTGCGCCCGGTGAGCTTCCAGTGCACGTAGCCGGCGAGCGTGGTGAAGAAGTCGACGTCGGCGACGTGCGGCTCTTCGTCGAGCACGGCCTGGTAGAGGTGCGCGATCGACCACCGGAGAGGGATGTTCACGCCGAACAGCTCGGAGAGCACCGCCGCCGAGCGATCGGTGTTGGTGTTGCGCCAGGTGCGGAACTCGGTGAGCAGCTCGCCATCGGAATCGAACGCGAGGTAGCCGTGCATCATGGCCGAGACGCCGAGTGCGCCCACGGTCTCGAGTGCGACGTCGTAGCGGTCGCGGACGTCCGCGACGAGGTCGGCGTAGGCGGCCTGCAGGCCGGTCCACACGTCGTCGATCGCGTAGGTCCACAGGCGGTCGACGAACCGGTTCTCCCACGCGTGACTGCCCACGGCGAGCACGGTTGCCGGATCGTCCGCGAGCACGAGGCAGGCCTTGATGCGCGTGGAACCGAGCTCGATGCCGAGCGCGGTGCGGCCGTCGATGATCGCCTGCGCCACGGTCGCCGGGTCGGCCGTCCGCGAGGCGGATGAACCTGGATCTTCCGGAGTCATGCCTGGTCCTCCGCGTCGCGACGCTCGTCGCTCGTCTGCCCGTACACGTTCTGGTACCGGTCGTACAGACGGTCGATGGCCTCCTGCGGAATCGGGATCAACGGTCCGGCCTCGCGCGCGTAGTGCACGGTGCGCGCGACGTCCTCGACCATGACCGCGGCCTTCACCGCGTCCTTCGCCGAGACGCCGATGGTGAAGGGACCGTGGTTCTGCATCAGCACCGCGCGGGAGCGGTGGCCCGTCAGGGTCTCGACGATGCCGCGCCCGATCGAGTCGTCGCCGATGATCGCGAACGGTCCGACCGGGATCGGCCCGCCGAACTCATCGGCCATCGCGGTGATCACGCACGGGATCTCCTCGCCGCGCGCGGCCCACGCGACGGCGAACGTGGAGTGGGTGTGCACCACTCCACCGACCTCGGGCATGTGGCGGTACACGTACGCGTGGGCGGCGGTGTCGCTCGACGGGCTGCGGTCGCTGCCGGGCGTGCCCGGCACGACGTTGCCGTCGAGATCGCACAGGATCATGTTCTCGGGCGTCAGGTCGTCGTACGACACCCCCGAGGGCTTGATCACGAACAGGTCGGCGCCGGGCACGCGGCCCGAGACGTTCCCGCCCGTCCAGACGATGAGGTCGTACCGCACCAGCTCGGCGTGCAGCGTCGCCACGTCGGCACGCACCGCGTCGATCGCGGCCTGGAGCCCGGCATCCATCAACTCGCCCTCCGCCTCGTCAGCACGCGCTGCAGGAGGACGAACACCAGCAGGACGCCGCCGGTGATGATCGTCAGGTATTCGGGGTTGATCGTGCCGTCCTTCGTGATGATGAGGCGCATGGCCGCGATCACGAACACACCGACGACCGAGCCAAGGATGTAGCCGTACCCGCCGGTGAGCAGCGTGCCGCCGATGACGACCGCGGCGATCGCGTCGAGCTCCCAGCCGATGCCGGTGACGTTCTGAGCCTTGCCGCCGACCTCGGCGGTGTAGACGACCGCGGCGAGCCCTGACAGCGCGCCGGAGATGATGTAGATCCCCACACGGGTCTTCGCCACGGGCAGGCCCATCAGTCCGGCCGAGCCTTCGTTGCCGCCGATCGCGTACACGGTGCGGCCGCTGCGGCTGCGGTGCAGGTAGAACATGCCGCCGAGCACGACGAGCACCGCGATGATGAGGCCCGGAGTGACGGTCAGGTCGTTGACCTTGGGCCCGTCGTAGAGCTTCCAGTCGGTCGCGAGCAGGTGGATCGGCGAGTCCTCCGGCGCCTGCACGGGCGTCGTCGAGAGGATCGACGCCAATCCGCGGGCGAGGAACATCATCGCGAGCGTGGCGATGAACGGCTGCACGTTGAAGTACTGGATCATGACGCCCGCGAGCGCACCGAACAGCGCACCGAAGAGGATCATGAGCAGCATCGAGGCCCAGCCGTTGATCCCGATGTTCATCAGCATCACACCCGCCACCGAGCTGAACGCGACGACCGCGCCGACCGAGAGGTCGATGCCGGCCGAGACGATGACGATCGTCATGCCCACGGCGAGGATGATCGTCGGCGCGAAGCTGATCAGCAGGCTCGACATCGTGCCGGCGTGGAACACGCGACCGTACGCGACCTCGGCGTAGATGAGCATGCCGAACAGCAGGACGAGCGCGGCCAGCGTGGGGATCAGCGTCTGATTGCGCTCCCACAGCCGCGCCATGCGACCACGGCGCGCAGCGCGCTTGCCCTCGGGAAGGTCGGGAACCGGGGGGATTGCTTCGACGAGCGTGCCTGAGGCGCTCATGCGACGGCCTCCTTCGAGACGGATGCGGTCTGCTCCACGGTCGGCGCGGGTCCGCTGGGCGGGGTGCCCGGCGACTTCCGTCGCACGAGCGCCCACGAGCGCACGCGCTCGGACTGGAGCAGCACGAGGACGATGATGACGATGGCCTTGAACGCCGGCGTCGCCGCAGCGGGGATGCCGAGGAACAGCACGGTCTTGTTCAGGGTCGCGATGAGGAGCGCTCCGACCGTGGAGCCCACGATCGAGAACTTGCCGCCGGCGAGCGACGTGCCGCCGATGACCACCGCGAGGATGGCGTCGAGCTCCATCAGGTTGCCCGTGCCGCCGACGCTCACCGTCATCACTTCCGAGACGCTGAAGAGACCCCCGACCGCGGCGAGCGCGGCGGAGAGGATGTAGACGCCGAACAGGATCGGACGGGGACGGATGCCGGCGAGCCGGCTCGCGTGCGGGTTGATGCCGATCGACTCGATCATGAGGCCGAGCGCCGTGCGCCGCATGGCCAGGGCGATGAGCACGACGATCGCGATCGCGAGCACGAAGCTGGTCGGGATCCCGAAGATCTGCCCGTTCGCGAGGAGGCGGAACGGCTCGTTCGTGGCGTTGGTGTTCTGGCCCCCGGTGATGACGCGCGCGATGCCGCGCGCAGCGAGCATCATGATGAGCGTCGTGATGAAGGGCTGCAGCCCGATGACCGACACGAGGAAGCCGTTGATGGCACCGAGCACGATCGCGAGCGCGAGCGCGAGCCCGACCGCGGTCAGCATGGCCCCGATGGGGGACGACCCGTTGAGGCTCGAGAGCGTCTCCATCGCGACCGCGCCGCCGACGGCCATCATCGAGCCGACGGAGAGGTCGATGCCTCCCGTGGCGATGACGAACGTCATGCCCAGCGCGATCATGATGATCGGCGCCGAGACGCGCAGGATGTCGAGGACGTTGCCCGTGAGCATCCCCGTCGTCGGGTTGACACTGACGGCGAGGTACGCGGGGTTCTTGAGCGTGTTGATGAGGAGCAGCAGCGCGATGCCGACGATGGCCCAGAACCAGGGCGTGCGCAGTGCGATTCTGACGCGGTTCATGACGCGCTCCCTTCCTGGTCGGCGGATGCTTCGCCGGTGGCGACCTCTTCCGAGAGGGCGTCGGCGGTCTTCCCGGCCTGCTCACCCGTCTCGCTGGCGATGACGGAGACGATGCTCTCGGCGGTGACCTCCGGGCCGTTGACGACCTCGCCCACCTTCTGGTGGTCCTTGAGGATGACGATCCGCTCGGAGAGCCGCACGACCTCCTCGAGCTCGGACGAGACGAAGACGACGCTCATGCCGCCCTCGGCGAGCTCGGCGACGGTCTCCTGGATGTCGGCCTTCGCGCCGACGTCGATGCCGCGGGTCGGCTCGTCCAGCAGGAGAAGGTCGGGGTTGGTGGCGAGCCACCGGCCGAGCAGCACCTTCTGCTGGTTGCCGCCGGAGAGGAGGCGGATCGGACGGTCCGGGTCGTTCGGCCGCACGCTGAAGCGCTCCATGTAGGTCTTGACCAGCTGGTCGACCTCACGGGCCGGAACGCGACGGAACCACCCGCGTCGCGCCTGGACGGCGAGCATGATGTTCTCGCGGACGCTCAGGTCGCCGACGATGCCGTCATCACGGCGGCTCTCGGTCGAGTACGCGATGCCGTGGGCGAGCCCGGCGACGGGCGAGTTCAGCGAGACCTTCTTGCCACGGAGCCGGATCGTGCCCGTGTCGGACTTGTCGGCGCCGGCGATGAGGCGGGCGAGCTCGGTGCGGCCGGCTCCGAGGAGGCCGGCGAAGCCGACGACCTCCCCCGCGTGGATGTCGATGTCGGTGGGTTCGATCGCGCCCTTGCGGCCGAGGTCTTCGGCGGCGAAGAGCGGCGTGACGCTGCGGTCGCGCTGCTGAGTCTGTCGGTTGGATCCGAGGGCCTTGAGCGACTCGAAGTCCTTGCCGATCATGTTCGAGATGAGCTGCGTGCGGTCGAGGTCGCGCTTGAGGTACTCGCCGACGAAGGCGCCGTTGCGCAGCACCGTGATGCGGTCGCTGATCGCGTAGACCTGGTCGAGGAAGTGAGAGACGAAGAGGATCGCGACGCCCTGGTCGCGAAGACGGCGCATGACGTCGAAGAGCACCTCGACCTCGTTCGCGTCCAGGCTCGAGGTGGGCTCATCGAGGATGAGCACCTTCGAGTCGGTGACCATCGCGCGGCTGATCGCGACGAGCTGCTGGAGCGCGATGGAGATCGACGACAGCGGCGCGCGGGGGTCGAGGTCGCCGAGACCCATGCGGGCGAGCGCCTCGCTGGCCTTGGCGTGGGTCTTGCGCCAGTTGATCCCGGTCCAGTCTCGGACTTCGTGTCCGAGCATCACGTTCTCACCGATGGTGAGGTTCGTGCAGAGGTTGACTTCCTGATAGACGGTGGAGATCCCCGCAGCCTGCGCGGACGCGGTCCCGTTGAAGTGCCGCACCTGTCCGGCCACGACGATCTCGCCGGAGTCGATCTGGTAGACGCCGGTGAGCGCCTTGATCAGGGTGGACTTCCCGGCGCCGTTCTCACCCATCAGGGTGTGCACTTCTCCGGGAAGCAGTCGGAAGCTGACGTCGTCGAGTGCCTTGACTCCCGGGAAGGTGATGGAGGCGCCCCGGACCTCGACGATGGCAATCGGTTCAATCATGGCTGCGTGGATCCTTTGCTGCAGAGCGAGGGTTCTGGTGGAAACGAGCACGAGCGGGGGCCGCCGGAACGGCGACCCCCGCTCGCATCACTTCTCGCTTCGTCGACAGAGTCGGATCAGAAGCCCTTGCCCTCGTCGATCGCGGCCTGAGCGGCCTCGGGCGAGTCGAACGTCTCGCCGGGGACGATGATGTTCTTCTCGACGCTGTCGCCCGCCAGTGCGGAGTTGACCGCGTCGACGGCGAGGTCGCCGAAGAACGGGTTGTACTGGGCGACGAAGCTCAGCTCACCAGCGGCGAGTGCTTCGAGGGCCGGGGTGGTGCCGTCGATCGTGGCGATCTTGACGTCCTCACCCGGGACCAGGCCCGCGGCCGTCACGGCAGCGGCCGCGCCGATGCCCATCTCGTCGTTCTGAGCGAACACGAACTGGAGGTCCGGGTTCTCCTTCAGCACGGTCTCGATGACCGACTTGCCCTCGTCAGCGGTCCAGTTGGCCGTCTGCGCGCCGATCTTGTTCCAGCCCGAAGCGCCCTCGATCGCCGCATCGAAGCCCTCGTTGCGCTCGTTGACGACCGAGAGGCCGGGGACGCCCTCGAGCGTGAAGTAGTTCGCGCCCTCGGGGAAGGTCTCGACGGCCCACTCGCCGACGGTGCCGGCGACGTTGACGTTGTCGGGTGCGATGCGCGTGACGTAGAGATCCTCGCTGGCGTCGACACCACGGTCGAGCAGGATGACGGGGATCTCAGCCTCCTGGGCGAGCTCGAGCGAGTCCTCCCAGCCGGAAGCCTCGGTCGCGGTGAGGAGGATCACGTCGACCTCGTCGTTCACGAACGTCGCGAAGGCGTCGATCTGCGACTTCTGGTCGGTCGGGCTCGCCGCGGGAGCGTACTTCAGGTCGAAGCCCGCGTCCTGCGTGAACGCGTCCTTGATCGCCTGCTCGTTCGCATTGCGCCAGCCGCCTTCGGGGCCGACCGCGACGAAGCCGACCGTGGTCAGCTCGCCGTCGCCGCCCGCGTTGCCGCCGTCGCCGTTGTCGCCGCCGTCGTTGCCGCCGCCTGCGCAGCCGGCAAGACCGAGGGCGAGCGCCCCCGCGCCGACGAAGCCGATCAGGCCGAGCATCCGCTTCTTGTTTGCCATCTCTTCTCCTCCTTGAGACTCCCCGACGCTACTTGGTCGGCGAGGAAGTGCCGGTGCCCCAGCGGGACACTCTCGGGTTTGTGCGAGTCCATTGTGCGCGCTAACAACCCAGTGCGCAACTAGTTCTGCAAGATTCGTTATTTCTCCGTTACCGCGAACATTAACACTTTCGCGTGAGCGGCAACATACCCCTCTTCGCCACGCGTGAGAAAGGCGCCTCACCTCAGAGAGCGAGGCGCCTTCGATCGAGCGTCAGGAGCGGGGCGGCGCGGTCGAGGCGCGGACGATCAGTCGCGGCTCGATGATGTCGTGCTCGGTGACCTCTTCGCCCTCGATCGCCGCGATGATGATCTGCAGCGCGAGCGCGCCGAGCGCCGAGAAATCCTGCCGCACCGTCGTGAGCGGCGGCAGGAAGTGGCGCGCGTCGGGAAGATCGTCGAACCCGACGACGCTGATGTCGTCGGGCACCTTCAGCCCTCGCTCCGACAGTCCGTGCACGAGGCCCAGCGCCATCTGGTCGTTCGCCGCGAACACCGCCGTCGCGTCGGCGAAGTCGTACGTCTTGCCGAACGTGTAACCGTAGTCCGATGTCCAGTCCCCGACCACCGGAGGGGCGATCGGCAGACCCGCGTCGGCGAGGGCATCCCGCCAGCCCTGCTCGCGAGCCCGCGCGTCGTACCAGTCCAGCGGCCCTGACAGGTGGGCGATCGAGCGGTGCCCGAGCTCGATCAGGTGCATCACGGCGGCCATCGCGCCGGCGCGCTGATCGACCGCGGCGGTGTGCATCTCGGGGTCGGACTCCGCCTTGATGACGAGGGTGGGAAGACCCGTGCTCTGCTGGCGCAGGAGATCGAGCGACGAAGCGCGCGGGGCGATGACGCAGAGCGCGTCGACGCCCTGGGTCACGAGCTCGACGACGCCGGTGTCGATCTGCGACTCTTCGTCGTCGGAGATCGAGAACGCGCTGATCGCATAGCCTGCATCGCGCGCAGCGCTCTCGATCGCGCGGAGCGTGCTGTTCGGACCCCACTGCACCGGGCTGTCGACGAGGATGCCGATGCGCATGGCGCGCCGCGTGGCGAGCGCGCGCGCGATGGAGCTGCGCGTGTAGTTCATCTCCTCGATGGCCTGGAGCACACGCTCGCGGGTCGACTCGCGGATGTTGGGGTGCCCGTTGAGCACGCGCGAAACGGTCATGTGCGAGACGCCCGCCTGCTTGGCGACATCGTAGATGCTCGGCCGCTGCCAGCCCCTGGCCATCTGATCGGTCACAGTGGATCACCTCCCTTTCTTGCTGACCACATCGTAAGGCGCGGCGCTGGAGGCCGCCGCCGCACCGCCGACGCCGGGGAACACGGCTGCCGCCGCTCCGGGGACGAGCCAGAGGATCAGGCCGGTCACGACGAGGAGCGCGCCCGCCCCCGCCGCGGCGATCCAGCCCACGGGCACGGGGTCGTCGGTTCCGGACGGCGCAGCGCCTGAGGCGCCCGGTCCGCCGGTGCCGCCGGTGCCGGAGCCGGAGCCGGACCCGTCGGGGGTCGACGCGGTCGGCGTCGGCTTCGGCGTCGGCTTGCCCTTCCCGGGGTTCCCGTTCCCGTTGCCGTTCCCGTTCCCGTTGCCGTTCCCGTTGCCGTTCCCGTTCCCGTTCCCGTTCCCGTCGCCGTTCCCCGGGTTTCCCGGGCCGCCGGGGTTTCCCGGGTTTCCCGGGCCGCCGGGGTTTCCCGGATGACACGGATGCCCGGGCATTCCCGCCCAGGGAGGCGGGCCGGGTGTACCCGGGGTCCACGTGCACTTCAGCGGGGTGATCTCCACCGTGACGCGGACGCCGTCAGGTTCCGGGGCGGGGCCGGCGGCCGACGCCAGAGTGCCGGGAACGATGAGCGTTCCGAGGACGAGCGCGAGCCCGGCGATCGTGCCGGCGATCCTCCCCCGGCTCCTCACGAGACGTCCGCGGCGGATTCGGCCTCGCGGCGTCCGGCCGCCTTGGCATCCTCGAGCATCGACTCGAGGCGCCGGCGGGACCGGATGCGCCCCCAGACGATCGCCCACACGACCAGCACGATGCCGGCGAGGATGATGAGCTGCGGCCAGGGCACCGCCCAGACGACCGTGTCCGCAGTCACGGGTTCGATGGTGGCGCTGTCGCCGTTCATCGTCACGACCGTAGGGGTGACGACGACCGAAGCGGGAACGACGAACAGCGGCCAGACCCCCTCGACGACGACGGTGATGTCGCGCGAGTCGCCGGGCAGGAGTTCGAGCGTGCGCTCCCCCTCGGCCGGGAACGCGGTGGATGCACCTGCAGCGGACACCGTGCCTTCGGCGAGGAGAATGGTGTTCCCGGTGTTCTCGGCGCGGAAGGTGATCGTCGCCTCGCCGGGACGGAACGGGTTCCACGACAGGGAGTAGTCGCCCGAGACCACGTCGACTGTGGCCGAGGGCGTGATCTCCCCTGTCACCCGTGTGGTCACGCGGAAGCCCACGCGGCTCTCGACGCCGACCGCTGTGCCGTCCTCACTCTCCTGGACGGACACGATGGAGGCGGTGATCCCGGCGGCGTGGTCGCCCGGCTCTGCCTGTTCGGGGACGGTGATCGTGAAGGGAACGACAGCCGTCTCGCCCGCATCAATTGTGACCGTCTCCGGGACCGAGATCCAGGTGCCCGCGTCGACGGACTCCTCCCCGGCCGGAAGGATGTCGAATCGACCCGTGCTGGTGTAGAAGCCGTCGGCGGCGAGGAGCGCGAACTCGACTGTCTGGTCGCTCACGTTGCGGACCGCGAAGTAGTCGTCGACCGACTCCCCCGGGTCGAGCTCGTTCTCGACGAAGGTCCGCCCATCAGGCCCGGACTCGTTAGCCGGAGTCACCGACCAGCGGACGTCGGGTGTGTCGTCGGTGTCAGCGGACGCGGGTACCGCGACACCGGCGACAAGCGCCAAGCCCAGAGCGAGGCCGGCGAGCGCATGACGCGCCGGCCGGAGGCGGGATGAGAGTGGCAGCAAGGACAAATCCAGACGTCAGGGTCGGGGCCGCCGTAGACGGCCCCGACCCGATTCAACACGAGTCAGTCTTCGCGTGTCAGTACGCGTCTTCCCACAGCGTGAGGGTGAGGGTCGCGGCGTAGCTGCCGGGCGCGACGTCGACGGGCGTCTTGAGGAACAGGTTGGCGTTCGCCGACCAGGCGCCCGCTGCGGCGGCCTCGCCCGAGTCCAGGGAGAGCGCCAGGAACTCTTCGCCCTCGAGACCCACGTTGTTGGGTCCCTCATCGAGCACGGTGTCGACATCCGGGCCGACTGCGACCTCGCCGTTGCCCTCCTCCGAGAGCAGCTGCGGCGACCAGCCGAGGTGTCCGGCCGAGATGGAGTTCGCACCCGAGACGAAGTCGGACGACTGACCGGTGACGTACCAGGCGACGCCCTCGGGGACCTCGGCGCGGTCGTCGGTGACGGTGACGGTGGGCAGGGTGCCGTCGAACTGACGGATCTCGGCGTCGGCGGACTCGACCTCGGTCAGCGTCGCGGCTTCGCCGCCGACGGTCATCGTCAGCGCGCCCACGGGCTCGATCGCCTCGATGTTCACGTTGACGTCGACCTGGTCGTTGCCGACCTCGTCGGCGATGGCGGCGCCTGCGACACCGATCAGCAGCATCCCGCCGAACGCACCGGCGGCGGTACGTGCGAACAGTCCTCGCTTGTTCATTCGTTCTCTCCAATTTCCCGGTCGGCACCTCTGCCGACCGAACTCGCGAGCGACCGGTCCATCCGGTCGTCGGGACTCGCTGGAAGCCTCAGCCGTTGCCGAGCGCCCCCGTCTCACATGGGTCGTGGCCGGCGCGAGGTGCGCCCGCCTCTCGGCGCGTCGCCCGGAGACTCCCCGCCACGACGAGCGCGACCGTGGTCTGCGCCGTACGGCTGAGGGAGTGACTGAGCATATTTGCACCTTTGCTCTCGGATCCGGCGGTGGATCGACTTGGCTCGCCTTGGATGTTACCGGCAACAGTTAGCGAGAACAAGACCCGAAATCGGTTTCGAGCCGTTTGATTCGGATGGCTGGCGCGACCTGCCCTGACTACGGCGAACGCACGGGACGGCTTGCGCTGCTCCACGAGGAATTCCGGTTGCCCGCGGCGCGCGACAGCGCGCCGCGGGGTCCGTCCACACCCGCGGCGCGCGTCGCGACGGCCGCTGCTGCGACCGTGGTCGGGTCACCCGCACGAAGCGGGCGCGGTGGTCACCTCCGTCGTGTCGATCACCGGCGAACCGGCAACCGCCGCCGATGCCGTGAGGCTGATCGATCCGGTAGGGATCGACGCCAGGCGGGTGGTGAACGATGCCGACGAGCTCTTGCCCGCGGCGATCGAGGCGAAGGTCTTCGAGCCGTAGGCGCCCGTCACCGTCGCCGAGACCGCGACATCGTCGGCGTTCGAAACGGTGACGACCTGCACGACCTTGCCCGACACGCAGCGGGCGGAGACGGATGCCTCGACCTCGAGCACCGGCGGATCGCCGAGCATCACGTCCACCGTGCTGGCCGCCGATCCGGCCAGCACGTCGAAGTCCGCGAACGCCGCCGACAGCTGCACCGCCTCGCCTGCGGCATCCGTCTCGGGGACGACCGCCTCGGCGACGTACGCGCCGTCCTTCGCGACGATGGGCGCGTCGACCGTCAGATGGCCGACGGTGAACCTCACGAAGCCGGCGACCGCTCCCCCGTCGGCGGCCGTGACCGTCGCGGCGAGCGCATCGCCGGGCCGCAGCGTGTCGCCGGGCTCGACGCCGTCGAGTTCGACCTCGGTCGCGACCTTCGTCAGCGGTGCGCCCTTGGCGGCTTCCCACTGGTTGAGGGTGACGGGCAGCACGCTGCCGTGCCGGGACTTCGGAAGTGCCCCGGTGACGGTGCGCCACTGCGGTGCGGCGAGCGACTCGGTGAACAGCGGCAGGTAACCGACGCCCGTGAAGTCGTCGACGAACAGGTAGAAGCCCTCGTCGACGCCCGCCGGCAGCGACGTGTCGCCCGCGTTCGCACGGAAGATGGTGGGGCCCTCGGTCGTGCGCGTCGTGTTGCGCGCGGTCTTCGAGATGCAGCTCGCGTCTGTCTGCCACGCGTAGTCGCCCGGCACCGTCAGCGCGTGCATGTCGCCGGACGACTCCTGCACGATGTCGACGCAGCCGGTCACCTCCTTGGTGAAGCGGTAGAAGGTGCCGTCGTCCTCGATCATCGTCGAGTCGATGCGGTCGCCCGCGTCCTCCCACACCTTCGCGGGCGAGAACGTGACGAAGTCGCGCGTCGTGGCGTACATGACCTTCGAATAGGTCGAGTTCGGGGTGCCCGCCTTGTCGTACGGACGCGTGCCGTCGAGGTAGACGCGGGACGACCAGTACACGACGAACTCGCCGGCCGCAGCATCCCAATACGCCTCGGGCGCCCACGTCATCGACGCGTTCGGACCCGAGACCTTCACGTGCCGCTGCTGTGACCACGTGCGCAGGTCGGTCGACTGCCAGATCTCGAGGTGGGCGCTGCCCTGGTCGAGCGCGCGGTCCCAGCTGCCGTTGCGGCCGATCGAGAGGTCGGTGGCGATGAGGTAGAACCGGTCGCCCTCGGGCGCGCGCAGGATGAACGGGTCGCGCAGCCCCATCTCGCCGAACGTCGACGTCACGAGCGGTGCGCCGCCGCCGAGCACGTCCCACGTCATCGCGCTGTTGCCCTGCGAGGCCGCGAGGAAGATGTTCTCGCCCGCGATCGTGTCGGCGGTGAAGTAGGCGAAGAGGTACCTGCTGTCGGCCGCCGCGCGCGGCAGCGGCTCGACGGTCACGGCGAACTCGCGGGTGAGCGCGTCGGGACCGTCGCCGATCGTGGCCGTGAGCGTCACCTCGACAGGCTCGGACCCCCACTCCGGTCGGGTGACGACGCCCGCTGCGGCCGCGCCGGTCGCGGCATCCGTGATCACGTCCTCGTCAGACGACTCCCATTGGATCGGCGAACCGGCCGCACCCCGCGCCGGAAGGGTGAGGTTGCCGCGCACCGACTCGGGCACGCGCAGCGCGTCGCGGTCGGCCGCCAGGTCGGCGGCGGCGAGTGCGGGAACGGTGACGGTGAAGGAGCGCGGGCTCGGCGCGGCCTGACCACGCGTGGTCGCCGATGCCGTGAGCGTCACGACCGTGGCCGGCTGACCGGGTGCGGGCCGCGTGACGGTGCCGTCGGGCGCGATCACGGCCGGATCGGACGACGCCCACCGGACGCCGTGCAGCGTCACGAGCTGGAGATCGGCGGTCACCGCGGTGGTGTCGCCGAGGTCGAGGGAGGCGAGCTTCGCGCTCGACGCAGTCGCGAGTTCCGCGGCATGCGGCATCGCGTCGAGCTCGGACAGCGCGACGACCTCGGTGTCGCTGAGAGCGCGGTCGTAGACACGGAACGCGCCGATCGACCCCTTGAACAGCGTGTCGGGCCAGGGCGCACGGCCGATCGTGTTGAGCGTCTGCGTGATGTCGGCAGGCGTCAGCGTGGTCTTGATCACCCCAGCGCGCTGACCGTCGGTGTAGAAGGTGAGGGTGTCGGCGTCCGCGTCGATGACTGCGGTGAGGCTGTGCCAGCGATTGGCCGTCACGCCGTACGCGGTGCCGTTCTTCTCCCCCGCCGCGGAGCCCACGGTGATGCCCGAGCGAGGACCGCGCACGTTGGCGAACCAGTACTGCTGCGTGGCGTCGTTGCCGATGTTCCACAGGAAGTGGTTCGAGGTCAGCATCGTCGGGTCGGACTTCACGTCGATCGACACCGTGGCCGAACCCGCTCCGGCCAGGATGTCGTCGGGCAGTTCGACCCAGTTGCCGGTCGAGGTCTTCGCGCCGCCGGTGAACCGCAGGGCTCCCGCCTCGGACCGCTGATCGGCGACGTAGTTCCGCACGACCGCGTCGAACGGGTCACCGGCCGCCGCGTCGCCATCGGCGGTGTTGCGCACGGCATCGCCCGAGGCCTCGTCGAAGAGGTACTCGGCGACCAGGCTGTCGCGCAGCGGGTCCGCCGCGGTGGCCGCGGTGGCCGCAGGCAGCAGCCCCGCGGCGACGACGCTCGCCGCCGCGACGATGCCGAGGGCACGCCGGCGGATGCGGGTGGGTGCAGTCATGACGGATGTCCTCTTTCGGGTGGAGGGGGAAGGATGCCGCGGCCCGGGCGCGCTCACACCCGGGCCGCATGGTCTCAGCCGCAGCTGCTCGCAGCGAACGCGAAGTCCTGGTCGTACGCGACGGGCTCGCCACCGACGGTGGCCGAGGCGTCCGCGCCGACCGCGCCCGGCTCGATCGACGGGAGGCGCGTCGTGAAGGCCTGCGACACGGTCTTGCCCGCCGCGACGGACACCGTCTTCGCGCCGTACGGCGATGTCGTCTTCACGGCTACCGGGAAGGTCTCGCCGTTCGTCACCGACACGGTCTGCACGACCTTGCCTGCGACGCAGCGCGCGGCGACGACGGCCGAGACGTCGAGCGCCGGCTCGGGGTCGCCGACGACGGTGACGGTCACCGACACGGTCCGGTTGTCCGGCGCGACCTCCTCATCGGCCTCCATGTCGAAGATGGGCAGGCCGTCGGCGGCGAAGTGCACACGACGCACGAAGGTGTCGCGACCCGTCAGCCCGTTGTTGCTCGTGCGGGCGTGGAAGACGTACAGCAGGTTGTCGTCCTCGTCGAACGACCACATGCCGTGTCCCGTGCCGAGCTGCCACTGGCCGTTGAAGACGCCCGACTTCTGGATCGGGTAGTTCAGCTTCGACCACGCGGCCGGGTCCGTCAGGTCGACGCCGTCGCCCGCCGTGGCGGTCGCGAGGCCGGTGGTGTACGTGTCGCCGACGGTCGAGCCGGAGTAGATGAGGTACAGCTTGCCGTCGCGGACGTGCACGTTCGGCCCCTCGGCGATCGTGTTGTCCCACGCGTACTCGGGCGCCAGGATGCGCACGGGCGCGGACGTCAGCCGGGTCGGGTCGGCGGGATCCATCTTCGCGATGAAGATCGACCCGAGCATCTGCCACGAGTAGTACGACTGCCCGGAGTCCTGGAAGTACGTCATGTCGAGTGAGATGTTCTGCACCGGGTTGAGGATCGACCCGTCGGCACGCACGACCTTCTGCGCCTTGGTCCAGTTCGCCGGAACGGCCGGGTTCAGATCGTTGCCCTGGGCGTCCTGCTTCAGCTGGATGATGCTGGCGCGTCCGGTCCACATGTCGGGGCGGCCGTTGGAGCCGTTGTAGCAGGGCATGAAGAGGATCGACAGGCGGTCGGCGATGACGTGGAACTCGGGCGCCCAGAAGCAGCCGGTCATCACGCCGCCCTCGGCGTCGGTGTCGCCGGCGCGGAGCAGGTCGACCTCGACATTGCGCCCGGCGTCGAGCGCCTCGTCGGAGAGGTCCTCGATGCGATCGGCGACCCGGATCGGCATGTGCGCCCCGTTCGCCGGGTCGATCGGATTGAGGTTGAGGTCTTCGGTCGCGATCATGAGGAACTTCTCGTCGCCGTTCCAGTCGAACCGGAAGATCGACGGATCGGCGCGCTCGTCGGCGAACGGCGTCGCGTACTCGGGCTGCTTGACCGTTCCCGTGACCTCATAGGTGCCGGGAGCCGAGGTGTCGACGGCGTCGATGGATGCCTCGTCCCACGCGATCGCGCGAGTGTCCTCGGATCCGTCGCTGTAGGTCAGCTCGACACGCTCGGGCAGCGCAGCCTCGAGCGAGTCACCGGCTTCGAGCTCGACATCGTCGAGCTCGGCGACGCCGGTGTTGACGACGCGGCCGAACCGCACCTCGAGCGCCTCGGCGATCTCGGGCGTCACCGCGATGGCGTTGCCACTCGCGAAGTTCGGCACCGACGCGCCCGTCACGCCGGCTGTCGCCGCGACGGCGCCGCGCAGCACCGGGCCGCGGGTCGAGGCGTCGGCCAGATCGCCGAAGGTCGTGTACATCGCGGCGCCCGCGTCGGACGTCCACGTCACGAGGTAGCGGTCGGCGGCCGAGTCGAACACGACGGCCGGCTCGTTGACACCGCTCGTGACCCCGACGTCGATCAGGCCGACCTCGTCGTAGGACCGCAGGTCGGCGCTGCGCGCGAACAGCAGGCGGTTCGACTGCGTGCCGTCGGCAGCGCCGCCGCGCGCGGTGCGCGTCGCGACGATGCCGAAGTCGCCGTCCTCGAGATAGAAGATGTGCGGGTTGCGCAGGCTGCGGAGGATGCTCTCCGACGTGCCGTTCGCCGGCGGAGTCACCGACGTCTTCGGGAAGAAGATGCCGTAGTTCTCGTTGAGGGGCGACCACGCGCCGCCGTCCTCGAGCGCAAGGTGCATGCTGAGGGCGACGTCGGCGTTGTTCGCCTCCGACACCGTCGTGGGGGTGCGGTGATAGGCGAGCAGGCCCGGCGCCGCGGCGGGGAGAACCCGCACGGCGAACGTGCGCATCGAGGAGGCGCCGGTCGCGGCATCCGTCACAGTCACCTGGATCTCGGCCTCGACCGGCTCATCCGAGCTCGAGCCGACGGATTCGCCGACCTCGACGTCGCCGGCCACCTCTGTCACCTCGACGGTCGAGCCGGCGGGTGCAGCCGGGAGGGCGGTGCCCGATCGGAGAACCGAGGGGATCACGAACCGCTGCGCGAGCCGATCGGCGCGCTCCTGCGCGGTCTCGGTCGACGGCAGCACAGTCACGGTGATGGTCTTGCTCGCGCTGATCCCCCGCACCGCGGCGGTGGCGGTGAGCTCGACCTGCGCCGACGGCTCCCCCGCGAGCGGCGGGGTGACCGCGCCGGTGGTCGAGACGACGTCGGGGTTGCCCGACGTCCACGTGACGCGGCCATTCGCGGCCGGCAGGTCGATGTCGGTGCTGGTCTCGCGGTCGGCGAGGTTCAGGCCGTCGATGATCGCCTGCGCCTGAGCCTGCAGCTCCGAGGCGTGGGCCTGGGCGTCGTCGGCGGAGACCTCAGCGACCTCGGCGGCGCTGAGCGCCCGGTCGTAGACGCGGAAGGCCGAGATCGCGCCCTGGAAGAGCGGATCCGGCCAGGGGGCGCGGCCGATGGTGTTGAGCGACTGGTCGACGATGTCGGCGGGCGTCGCTGCGACGTTCCCGTGGGCAGCGCGGACGCCGTCGATATAGAGGGATGCCGTGCGTGCGGCCCCGTCGACGACCGACGTGACGTTGACCCACGTGTTCGCGGTGAGCCCGCACGCGCCGGACTGCACGAGCTGCTCGGCTCCGCCGGCCTTGATGCCGACGAGCGGCGAGCGACCCGAGCCGCAGTTGAGCGATGCGAAGAAGTACTCGGTGGCGGAGGACTCATTGCCGATGTTCCACAGGAAGTGGAATCCGTTCAGCATCGCTGCGGAGGCCTTCACCTCGGCCGTCACCGTCGCCGACTGGGCACCCGCGAGGATGTCGTCGGGCAGCTCGACCCAGTTCCCTGTGGAGGTCTTCGACCCGCCGCGCATCGTGAGCGACGACCCCGTCCAATCGGCCGCCTGCAGGTTGCGCACCGTCGCCGCACCGAAGGCCGAGTCGGCCGCGGTGTTGGGCACGGTCGAGCCCGAGGCCTCGTCGAAGAGGTACTCGGCGATCAGGCCGTCGGCGGGGGCGGCAGCGGTCGCGCTGCTCACGCCCAGCCCCAGGACCATCGCGCCGATCGCGGCTGCCGCGATGGCTGTCTTCCGGGTGCGGGAGGACACTCTCATTCCACTCTCCATCAAGTGAGGCCGAACATCGTCGAACGGGTGTTATCGCTCACGTTAGCGGTAACCAAACGAATGCCACCACTGTTCATCGCGTGAATGTCCAAAAGCCGCAGTCGGTGGATCGCGAATCGGCTCTAGGAATGTGAGCGGTAACGCGATACGGTGGCCCACGATGCCCGCGAACCCGCGCGGGCCGCAGGCCGCGATGACGAGGTTTGAGTTGGCGACGAAGTCCTGGCGACGCGTCGGAGTGGCGGGGGCCGCGATCGCGGCACTCGCCCTCGGCGTGCTCGCTCCCCCGGCAGCACACGCGGATCCGGTTCCGGATGACCCGAACCTGATACTGCACTACGATTTCAGCTCCCCGGGGGCGGTGACCGACATCACCGGCAACGGCAACAACGGCACGCTGCTGGGAACCGGTGCGACGGTCGCGGACGGCGTGCTGACCCTTCCCGGCGGCGCGTCGAACAGCGGCGCCGGTTACGTGCGCTTTCCGGCGAATCTGTTCGACGGCAAGGACACGCTGACGATCTCGACATGGCTGCGCAACGAGACCGCCGCGGGCAATTACGCGGCGATGTTCTTCGGCTCCGCCGCGAACCCGCCGTCGCAGTACTGGCTGCTCAATCCCCGCAACCCGCAGAGCCGCTTCAAGACGGTCGTCACCAACGGCAGCGCGCCTTCGGCGCCGTGGGGCACCGAATACGGCATCTCGCCGACCAACGCCGCGCAGGGCGTCGCGGGTCCGACGACGGGCACCGCGTGGGGCATGTACACCACGGTCATCACGCCGACCTCCATCTCGGGGTACTACAACGGCACGCACGTGGGCACCGTGGCGACCAGCCGAACGGTGACGCAGTTCGGCACCGGACTGGTCGGGTACATCGGTCGCTCCTCCTACCCGGACGTCTTCTACAAGGGCGGCGTCGACGACGTGATCGTCTCGACGTCGGCCTACACCCCCGCGCAGATCGCAGACCTCTACCACCTCAGCGAGCGCACCACGCCCGCCCAGACCCAGGCCGCCCTCGCTGCCGACGCCGACGCGGTGTCACTGCCGGATGAGACCATCGCGAACCTCGCGCTGCCGGCGAGCGGAGCGAACCTGTCACGCATCACCTGGTCGTCGTCGGCGCCCGAGGTCATCGCGGCCGACGGCACGGTCACGCGCCCCGCCGCAGGCCCGGCCGACGCGACGGTCACGCTCACGGGCACGTTCTCGCTGGGCGGCGAGACGCTCACGCGCGCGTACGAGGTCACCGTGCCCGCGATCGACGCGCAGCGCGATCTCGAGCGGAGTGCCGACGCGTTCGATCTCGGCATCGAGGTCGTCACGTCCGACATCGTGCTGCGCGACTCCATCGACGACATCGATGTGTCGTGGGCGTCGTCCGCGCCGAGCCTCCTCTCCGCGACCGGCGACGTCACGCGCCCGGTTGCCGAGACCGACGTCGACCTCACGGCGACGTTCTCGCGGGAGGGGCTGACCACCGAGCGCACCTACCGCGTGACGGTCAAAGCCCAGGACGCCGGCCGCGCCGTCGCATACGTGCGCACCGGCGGCACCGCCAAGACCGAGGTGCTCCACCTCGCGATCGGCGCCGACGGAGACCCGCTTGTCGCGCTGAACAACAACAAGGGCGTGCTCTACCCGACCTTCGGCACGGGCACCTCTCAGTTCGCGAACCCGACGCTCTTCCGCAAGCCCGACGGCACCTTCGGACTCGTCGCCGCGGACAACGCCGCCAACGGCCGCATCTTCGTCTACACGTCGAAGGACCTCGTGACCTTCACAGGTCAGAAGCTCGCGACCACCAACACGCAGGGCATCACGGTGGCACGTGCCGACGTCGCGTACGACAACGGCATCCGGGCGTACCGGGTCGTGCTGCACACGCCCGCCGGCGCTGCCTACGAAGTGACGACGCGCGACTTCACGACCTTCAGCACCCCGCAGTCGATCTCCGCTCCGGCCGCGCCGACGCTGACCGGCCTGCCGGCCGGCGCGATCGAGGCATCCGCTCTCCCCCTCACCGCCGCGGAGCTCGCGCTCCTGCAGAAGTCGCTCGGACGCATCGTGAACACCACCGTCGACGCCGGTGACGACGTCGAGGTGGAGGTGGGCGGCGACCTCGAGCTGCCCGAGAAGGTGCAGCTCGGCTACTCCGACGGCTCCTCCAAGCAGCTCGGCGTCAACTGGGACACCAGCGGCGTCGACGTGGAGACGCCCGGCGAGTACACCGTGACCGGCACCGTGAACCAGCCGGTCTACGGCGACAGCAAGGGCATCCTCGTGCCCGAGCGCGCCGACCCGTGGGTGTTCCGCGACGACGAGCGCACTGGCGAGGCGGAGTACTACCTCACCGGCTCGTACCCCACCACGCAGGCCAGCCCCGGCGTCGGCTACGACCGCATCGTGCTGCGCCGCGCGAGCACGATCAACGGCCTCACCACCGCGCAGGAGCAGGTGCTGCTGTGGTCGCGCAACGCGGCTGCACCCAACACCGCCAACGGCTCGAAGATCGCCACCGGCGCCTACCGCTACTTCTGGGCGCCGGAGCTGCACAAGATCAACGGGGACTGGTACATCCTGTTCACCTCGAGCCGCAGCACCGACGTGTGGAACATCCGCCCCGCGATCATGCGCGCGCCCGGCGACAGCGACCCGATGGTCGCGTCGAACTGGGAGGAGCTCGGGTATGTCAAGGCGGCACCCGGCGACACCTCGGCGTTCACGAGCTTCTCGCTCGACATGACGTACTTCGAGGCGAACGGCAAGCACTACATGGTGTGGGCCGAGAAGCCGGGCAGCTCCGATCTGCGCATGGCCGAGATCGACCCGGCCAACCCGAGCCAGCTGATCACGCCCTCGATCCTGCTCTCCACGCCGAACTACGCATGGGAGCGGACCGCGAGCCAGGTCATCAACGAGGGCGCAGCGGTCATCAAGAGCGACGACGAGGTGTTCGTGTTCTTCTCGGCATCCGAGGTCAACGAGACATACTCGATCGGCATGCTGCGTGCTCCGATCGACGGCGACCTCATGAAACCGTCCACGTGGGCGAAGACCGGCTATCCGCTGCTCACATCGGATGACTTCGGCGGTCAGCAGAACGGCCCCGGGCACAACTCGTTCACGCTCGACGCCGACGGCAACCCGGTGATCGTCTACCACGCCCGTCCGCCGATCTCGGAGTGGATCCCCGGTGCCGACGGCGGCCTGAACGACCCGAGTCGCCACGCCCGCGTCAAGACGGTGCACTTCGCCGCCGATGGCTCGGCGGTGCTCAACCAGACCCGAGAGGAGGAGGTGGCGCCGGCCAACCGCACGGTGTCGCTGCAGATCACCGTGGTCGGTCCGGAACTCGACGTCTCCGGGGTCGTCGCGTCCCGCTGCGTCGCCGGCAAGGTGGTGCAGGTGATCACCGTGACCAACGGCGAGGCCTTCCCGGTCACGCTGACGGCGACCAGCCCGTACGGCACGAAGGCATTCGGATCGGTCGCGGCCGGGAAGAGCGCGTCGGCCTCGTTCACCACCCGCGCCCTCGCCGTGCCCGACGGCTCGGTGGCGCTCAAGGCGGTGGCGACGGTCGGCGGCCTGCCCGTCACGGTCGACCAGCAGGTCACCTACCCCGCCGCTAGCTGCGGCTGATCCGCTGCACACGAGGGGCCGGTCCGTTCACGGCCGGCCCCTCATCGCTGCGACCATAGTGTTACCGATAACGTGCTCCTCTTGACAGCCGAACGAGCATGCCCGTACCGTAATCGCATCGGAGATGTTTCCGGTAACAGAACCCGACCGCCGTCGACATCGACGGTTTCGACCTGCGCGATGACGCACACACGCCTGAACCGACGGTGACGTCGGGCTCCGAGGCATCCCTCGCCCGTGCGCCATCGCCGAGAAGCGAGGAATCAGCGTGAGAACGCGCAAGAGAACCCGAGTCCTCGCGAGAAGCGGTGCCGTCGCCACGGCCGTCGCTCTCGCACTCACCGGCGCCGTCGCGCCCGCGGCCCAGGCCGCCGTCGACGCGCAGCCGCTCATCCACTACACGTTCGACAGCGCGTCGGGCACCACCATCCCGGATGTCAGCGGCAACGGACACGACGCGACCGTCCGCCAGAGCGGTGCCGAAGTGCGCGACGGCATCCTGAGCCTCCCCGGCGGCGCACGCGCCACCAGCGCCTACGTCGAGATCCCGTCGGCGCCGCTCGTCGGCAAGAGCGACCTCACCATCTCGACCTGGATGGCGAACCGCACCGGCCCCGCCAACGTCGCCTCGGCGTTCATCGGTGCGCCGGTCGCATCGGGCGCGTCGTACTCGTCCGGCTACTGGCTGCTGAACCCCACCAACCCGAACGGCTACGTGAAGTCGGTCGTCACGAACTCCACCAATGCGTCCGCGCCATGGGGCACCGAGATCGGTCCGGGCGCGACCAATGCCGCATCGACCGGCATCCGCACCCCCGCCGGCATGTCGCTGTACACGACGGTGATCGATGGGACGAACGGCCAGCTGCGCGTGTACGTCAACGGCGCGCTCATCGGCCAGAGCGCGATCGCGCGCAACGTCGCATCGTTCGGCTCTTCCCTGGTGGCGTACCTGGGCCGCTCGACCTACAACGACGCCAACTGGAACGGCCAGGTCGACGACTTCGCCGTCTACGGCGAGGCGTTCGACCAGGCCGAGGTGCAGGCGCTCTTCGCCGGCGAGGCGCTCGACCGCGCGATCAGCGGCGTCGAGGTGCCCGAGACGGCGATCGACGACTTCACGCTCCCCACCAGCAGCTATGGCGTGCAGGTGTCGTGGGCGTCCGACAACTCTGCGATCGCCGTCGCCGGCGGCTCGGCCGACGTCACGCGTCCGGCCGCGGGCGCGGGCGACGCGACCGTCACGCTCACCGCGACGTTCACCGTGGGGTCGGACTCGCGCACGCAGACGTACGAGGTGACCGTACCCCAGGATCTGGCCGACGACGTCAAGGCCCAGAACGATCTCGACGCGATCGAGATCGCGAACGCCGACAACATCCGCACCAACTTCTCGGTGCCGCAGACCGGCGCCGAAGGTTCGTCGATCGCCTGGGCGGTGACATCGGGAGCCGTCAACGCCGGCCTCCGCGACGGGGTCGCCGACACGTCGCTCACCGTCGAGGTCGAGCGTCCCGCGGCGGGAGCCGACGCCGCAGAGGTCGTGCTCACGGCGACGGCGACCAACGGGTCGGCGCAGCGCACGCGCGAGTTCCGCGTGCAGGTGCAGCCGATGCCCGTGGGCGCCGACGCCACCGAGGCGTACGTGTGGGCGTTCTTCACAGGTGAGGGCGCGGGCGCCGAGCGCGTCAGCCTGGCCGCGTCTAAGGGCAACGACGCGCTGGCGTGGAACACGCTGAACGACGGCGAGCCGCTGTTCACCTCGGAGCTCGGCACGAAGGGTCTGCGCGACCCGTTCATCATCCGCGCGCCCGAAGGCGACCGTTTCTACATGCTGGCGACCGACCTCAAGATCGACGGTCTGGCAGGCGGCTTCAACACCGCCCAGATCTCCGGCTCGCGCTACATCGAGGTGTGGGAGTCGGACGACCTCGTGAACTGGTCCGAGCAGCGTCACGTCAAGGTCTCGTCGGACTACGCCGGCAACACGTGGGCGCCCGAGGCGTACTGGGATGAGGAGCGCGACACCTTCGTGGTGTTCTGGGCGTCCAACCTCTACCCGACGCCGAACGCCGCAGACCGCACGGCCGTGACCTACAACCGCATGATGTACGCCACGACCGACGACTTCCGTACGTTCTCCGAGCCGCAGATCTGGAGCGACGTCCAGCGCGGCACGGGCCGCGGTCTCATCGACTCGACGGTCGCGAAGGTCGACGGCACGTTCTACCGGTTCACGAAGGACGAGGCGTCGATGACTCTCCGCGCCGAGAAGTCGACGAACCTCCTGGCGAAGATCACGGGCACACTGCCGGGCACGACGGGACCGGCCGACCAGTGGACCCTCATCAAGGAGCGCGTCGCCTCGGGCCTCCCCAACGGCGAGCCCGGCGGCACCTACTCGAGCGGCGAGGGACCGAGCGTGTTCCCGGCGAACGAGGGCGACGTAAACAACCTCGACTGGTTCCTCTTCATCGACCAGCCGAACTACCACGGCGGACCGAACTACTACATCCCGTTCGGCTCGAACGACCTCGCGAACGGCGACTCGTGGGTGCCGCTCGGCTCGAAGCTGCGGGCGAACCTGCCGCAGAACTCCGACGGCGGCAAACCGCGTCACGGCACCGTCATCCCGGTGACGCGCGCCGAGTATCAGAAGGTGCTCGAGGCGTACGCGCCGAACATCGCGGTCGCGTCGGTCGACGCCATCCAGGCGACGACCAAGGCGGGTGTCGCACCCGTGCTGCCGCAGGCGCACCTGACGAAGGCCGACGGCTCGGAGCAGACCGTCGCCGTCACGTGGGAGACCGTCGCCCCGTCGAAGTACGCCGCACCGGGCACCTTCACGGTGTCGGGCGTCGCGCAGGACGACTCGCGCATGCCGGTCGAGGCGACCGTGACGGTGGAGCCCGCGATCGAGGTCACCGTCACCGCGCAGACGCGCTGCGTCGCAGGCAAGGTCGTGTTGACGGCCGTGCTTGCGAACGGCGGCGACTCCCCCGCCGACGTGTCGGTTTCGACGCCGTACGGCGCGAAGTCCGCCACGATCGCGGCGGGCAAGACGGTGTCGTACGCGTTCACGACGCGTCTCGCATCGATCGACGCCGGCCAGGTGAGGGTGGCGGTCGTCGACGGCGACACCTCGGGCACCGTGACCGCGCAGTACGCCGTCCGCACCTGCGGATGAGTGAGCGGATGCCGCGGCCCTGAGCCGCGGTGACCGATCGGGCCCTCGGCGCAGCGCGCCGGGGGCCTCGATCGTGTCGTCGACAAGCCGGGCCGCAGCATCCCTCCTCCATGGCACGCTGGTGGAGTGACCAGGATCGCTCCCGGCGGCATCGCCGCCCCGACCCGCCGGCCCCTGATGCGGCTGCGGGCACGCCTGCTCACCGCCCTGTCGGGCGACCCGGACGGCACACCGGCGTGGGTGCGCGAGCTCGCCGAGGGCGACGACACGGGCTGGTTCGCGGAGGGCGGCCCGGCGTGGACGGTGCACGCCGGGATGGGGACCATGGTCGCCGGCATCCGCGCGCTGCTGCTGCAGGCGCTGCACCCGGGCGCCCTCGCGGGCGTGCACGACTGGTCGCGATACCGTGAGGACCCCATCGGGCGCCTCACGGGCACGGTGCGGTGGGTCATCTGCCTCACGTACGGCTCGAAGGCGCAAGCCGAGCGCGAGACCGCACGGGTCGGCCGGTTCCACCAGCGGGTGTCGGGCACCTACGTCACGGGGCACGGCGACGAGGTGTCGTACTCCGCCTCCGACGCCGATCTCGTCGAGTGGGTGCATCTCGCCTTCACCGACGCGTTCCTCACGTGCCACGAGACCTGGGGACGCCCGATCCCCGGCGGCCCGGATGCCTACGTCGCCGAATGGGCGACGGCGGGGCGGCTGATGCACGTGGCGGATCCGCCGCGCACCGAGGCCGAGCTGCGGCGCCGGCTCGACGCCCTGCTCGAGGCCGGTGTCCTGCGACGCGACGAGCGGGTCGACGACGTCGTGCGCTTCCTCCGCCGGCCGCCGTTCCGTGACTCGCGCGCGATGTCACTGGCCTACCGCGTGCTCTTCGCGAGCGCCGTGGCCACCATCCCGCACCGCTACCGCGCGCTGCTCGGCCTGCGACGCACGTGGCTGCCGGTCATCACGGCGACGCGCCTCATCCTCGCCGTCACCGAGAACGCACTCGGCTCGGGTCCCCGTGCGCAGGACTTCGCGCGCCGTCGGCTGCGCCGGCTCGAGAGAGCGGATGCCGCGGCCCGGCCCGCCACGTCGTCCGAGCCGGCCCGACCCTTCGCCGCAGGCGACTGACCAGGCACACGCAGAACGGCCCGCGATCCGAAGACCGCGGGCCGCTCCGGGAGGCGATCAGCCGCAGCTGAAAGCCGCGTAGGCGACGCTCCCCTCGTACGTGGTGTCGTCGACGGCCGAACCGGTCACCTCGACGTCGCCCCCGCCGATGCCGACGGTGCGGGTCGAGAACGCGATCGACGCGGTGCCGCCGGCCTTCACCGCGGTGAAGGTCTTCGTCCCGTACACCGACTGCACCGTGATGTCGGCCGCGACGTCGTCGATGTTCTTCACCGAGACGACGAGGGCCACCTTGCCCGCGACGCAGCGCAGCGAGATCGAGGGCTGCAGCTCGAGACCGCCGCCGACGAGCGTGGGCAGCTCGACCGTGACGTGCTGCTCGACGTTGCCCGCGGCATCCTGCGCCTGCACGTGCACGTAGCGCGGCTCCTCGGTGAGCTGGACCGAGAAGGGCTCTTCGTACGTGGCGTACATATTGTTCGTCTCGCCGGTCGGCGAGGCATCGGGGCCGTCCGACCAGACGGTGCGTGTGACGCCCGATCCCGGCTCGACGTCGGACGGCGTGAGGGTGACCGTGGCGGACGTGCCGTCGACGATGACCCAGTCGATGCCGGTGGTCGGGGCGATCGTGTCGACCTTGATGGTCTCGGATGCCTCGCCCACCGCGTCGTCCTCGCTCGTCGCCCGGGCGCTCACCGTGACCTCACCCTCGGCATCCACGGTGAACGGCTCGTCGTACGGCGTCCAGGTCTCACCGTCGACGCTGTACTCGATGCTCGCGATCGGGCTGGCCGTCTCCTCGGCGGTCACGGTGACGGTCGGCGCGGTCGTGTACCAGCCCGACCCCTGCGGGGCGGAGTCGAACTCGATGGCGACGATCGGCTCGGCCTGGGTGAGCGGCTCGACGACGAACACGGTCGCGACCGCGCCGGGAGCGTAGCCGGCGACCGCGCCCTCGATGTCGAAGATCGCGTCGGCCTCGGCGTAGAGCTCGGGCTCGACGGCATCCCACTCGACGTCGACAGCGCTGCTCGCGGTGCCGTCGCCGTAGGTCGCGCGCACCGTCTCGGGCAGCACGGGCTCGATGCCCGGCGTCGTGATGGTGGCGGTGTAGTCCACGCCTTCGATCTCGTCGGACAGCTCGTCGGCGACGTACACCGCGGCCGAGACGGTCTGGCCGTCGTAGCCCGCGGGATCGCCCACGACCTCGAATTCGCCGGCGTCGGCGTAGGCGGATGCCGCGACCGGCGCCCACTCTACGTCGACGTACGTCAGCGGGCCGTTCTCACCGATGACCCAGACCTGCTCGGGCAGCTCGGGCGCTGTGCCCGTGACCGTGCGCACGGCCACCGCCTGCGCGTCGATGAACGCGTTCGGATCCTCGGGCTCGGGCTCGACGATCGGGGCATCGACACCCCAGACCTCCCACTCGATGACGCTCGTGGCCTTGCGCTGGCTCTGGAAGACGACACGGTCGAGCACGAGCCGGACCGCTGTCGTGGTGACTGCGTCCCAGTTCGCCTGCACCACCGGCTGCGAGGCGATGGGTGCAGCGGTGTCGAGCACGGGGAGCGGGTAGCTCAGATCCGCGCCTGTAACGGGGGCCCAGTCGCCCGCGCTGTCGCGGTACTCGACCTTCCACGCGGCCGGGATCATCACGCCGGAGTCACCGCCGGGCGTGAGGTGGTTCTGCCAGAGGTAGAGCTTCGACGAGCTCACCGTGACCGGGTTCTCCCACGTGTAGGTGGCGATGTCCTGCGTCGGATTGCCCGGCGCGCCCCAGGTTCCCCACATCGCGGACAGCGTGTTGGTCGGACCGACGACGCCGTTGTTGAGCGCCGCTGCCGAGTTCCAGCCCGGCACGTAGCTCACCTCGACGGTCGGCGCGTTGTCGCCCGACGCGAGCGCCACGTTGAACGGCTCGTCAGCGGCGGTCGCGGGGAACGCGATCGCCGCACCGCCGGCGACGAGCGCCACGGCGGCTGCCACCGCGACCGCGATCCTCCTGACACCGGGGCGACCGGTGCGGCCGGAGCGGAGCGTGCGCATGGATGTCCCTTCGATCGTCGTCATGTCAGTTGCCCCCGTCGATCGGCGCACGTCCTGCGGCGAGGAGGATCTTCTGGCGGTTGCGCGCGGTGAGGAGACCGGCGGCGACGTACGCCGCCGACACCTCTCCGACGGCGCCCAGGAAGGCGCCCCGATCGGCGAACGGCGCCTGCGCCCACACGTCGTCGAGCAGCGTCCTGCCCGCCCGACGCGGGTTCGCGACCCCCGAGCTCTGGCCCGCGAAGGTCACCGTCGGCTCGTTGCGCTGGAAGTACATGTGGTACGCGACATCCCGTCCGTTGTAGGCCGGCTCGTAGCTGACGCCGCCGATCGTGAACACGTTCGCCGCCGTCTTCGAGATGCCACGGCTCACGTTGCCGCCGAGGTCGAGCCGGTCTGCGAGCGACACCTTCAGGTAGCTCGTTGACGAGCTCGTCGCCGTGAGGACCACGGGACCGTACAAGAGCGTCTGGATGTCGGTGCGGTCGACCGCCGCCTCCACGCGCACCGAGAGCGGGATGCGCACGGTGATCGTGTCGCCGGCCACCCAGGTGCGGTCGATCGTGGCGTACGTGCCGGGCACGATCTCCACGCCCGCGGAGGAGCCGTTCACCTCGATCTCGACACCGCGCGACCACACCGGGATGCGCAGGTGCACCTTCAGCGGATCCGACGGCGCCGACGTGATCGTGAGCGTCGACGTGTCGCCCTCGGGGTACGACGACACCTGCTCCAGCTCGAGTCCGGTCTCGTCCCACGTGAGCGTTGAAGCGATGTAGAGGTTCACATAGAGCTCGGACTCGTCGGCCGACCGGAAGTAGATACCCTCCTGGTACTTGACGTGGCTCTCGAGGCCGGTGCCGCCGCAGCAGGTTCCGATGTTGCCGTTGCCGTACTCCTTGCGCGCCCCCGGATGCACCGGGAACATGTACAGGTTCTCGGGACCGTTGGTGGACTCCTGGTTGCGCCGGCCGCCGAGGATGTGGTTCAGCACCGTCCGCTCGTAGTAGTCCATGTACTTCGGGTCCTGCTCGTTGAAGAACAGGTGGCTCGCGACCTTGAGCATGTTGTAGGCCGCACAGGACTCGGCGTTGCGCGGGCCGATGTCGCCCGCGACCGTGTTCGCCGGGCCCCACAGCTCGCCCTCGCCGGTGCCGCCGTGCGCGTAGGAGCGGCCGGGGACCACCATGTCGAAGAAGCCCTTCGCGGCATCGAGGAAGTGGTCGTCGCCGGTCTCGGCGGCGAGCTTCACGTACCCGGGGAACTGCGGGATGTGCTGGTTCGCGTGCTTGCCGTTGAGCGTGTCGGTGCCGGCGGCGCACGCGTCGACGAGGGTGTGCAGCGTGAAGAGCTGGGCCGCGTCGAGGAACTCGCTCTTCTGCGGGTCGGCGGAGCGCCAGTACAGCTCGACGAGGACCTCGTTCATTCCGCCGTACTCGCCGGCGATGTACGAGCCCCACATGCGCGCGAGCTGGGCGGGCGTGCACTTCGACAGACGGCTGTACACCCAGTGCCCGATGCCCTCGGCGAGCTGCAGGGCCTTCGCGTTGCCGGCGAGCGCGTGGGCGTCGAGGAGTCCGGCGAGGATCTTGTGCAGCGTGTAGTACGGAGCCCAGATCTCGCCATAGGGGGCGAACTCCTCGAGCGCCGAGAACTGCCACTCGCCGTAGGCGGACAGGAACCCGGGGTGCGAGTAGCGCGGAGCGCCCTCGAACTCCTGGGCGGCGAGCGCCGCGCGGCACTCCTCCAGGCCGTCGACGATCGCGTTCACCTTGTTGAGCAGTGCGAGTTCGCCGGTCGCCGCGTAGGCCATGGAGACGCCGCTGAGGAAGTGACCGCCGTAGTGGCCGCGCAGGCAGCCGCCGGCTCCGGCCGTGTTCTGGCCGCGGGTGTACTCACGGGGCCCCCACCGCTGCGCGTCGGGGTTGGGTCCGTACTCCTCCCAGCCGCCGGGAGGGGTCGCGCCGTTCGTCGGGAGACCGGCGTTGCGGCGGAAGACCGCGAGGATCTTGTCGACCGAGTACGCCCGGTAGAGCACGAGGTGCTGATCGAGGGCGCGGGTGAACACGCTCTGCCCGAGCTTCACCGATGACAGCGGAAAGGGTCGGACGCTCCAGGCGTCCGGGTACACGTGCGTCTGCCCGGCGCGCACCACCTGTGCCGATCGGGCCGGTCCGGCCAGGCGGAAGGGGGCCCCGTTCCTGTGTGCGGACGTGGACGCGCGTGCCTGCGTCGGGTCGAGCAATGCCACGGCGGCGGCCATGCCGGCGAGCGCGACACCTCCACCGACGACGACGTTGCGACGCGAGATTCCAGATTCGGATTCGGGTGTCATGATCGTGACCTCCTCGTACACGGATCGAAGTGATGCGAAAAGCCTTTCGGGAGCATCACGTTCGACGATAGCGCTAACAGTTAGCGAGAACAATGGCGAGTCGAGGCAGGCTTGCCAACCCGCACGGGGGTGCGCACATCCGGTGCGCACGCCCGGAGGCGACGTCGCGAGCGACGCCGCCTCCAGGGTGTCGCGTCAACCGCAGGATGCTGCCGGGTAGGCCGCCTCCACGGTGGCGGTGTCGCCACCCGCCGTCGTGGCCGTCACCTGCGTCTCGCCTGCCGCGATGCCGATGGCGCGGGTGGTGAACGCCTGGCTCACCGACTTTCCGGGCTGCACCGTGACGCCCTTCTTCGTGCCGTACGCCGAGGTCAGCTCCAGCGTGAGCGGCTCGTCGTCGGCGTTGGTGGCGGTGACCACCAGGCTGATCTTGCCGGCGATGCAGCGCGTCGTCGCCGTCGCGGTGATGGCCGGTCCGGTCGGAATCCCGTCACCCACGGTGAGGGTGAGCGTGGTCGACGTGGTGCCCGCGGTGCTCACGTACGACGGAAGCACGAGGTCACCTCGGATCGTGTAGACGCCCGATCGCTCGACCACCGACTCGTCGAAGTCCCACTCGACCCCGATCGCGCGGTTGTCGCGAGAGCCGTCGTTGTACGACACCTCGACCCGCTCCGGGAGCACGGGCAGCTCGCCGACCTCGACGGTCTGCTCGAACTGCTGCGCACCCTGGATCGAGATGCCGCCCTGCGAGTTCTCGGGCCGCACGTAGATCTGCGCCTGGGCGATCAGCCCGTTGGCACTGTTCGTGCCGTACACGACGAACGGCTCCACGTTGGTCTCGGCCACCTGCTCGGCCGTGATCGGCTGCCACGTGAACGGCACCGAGCCGCGGTGGCCGCTCGCGTAGACCACATCCAGCTGCTCGGGCAGCTCGGGGATCTCGCCGACCACCGTGCGGATGATGACGGGCGCGTCGACCGACGAGACGGTCTCGCCGTTCACCCGCCACCGCAGCACGCCCGTGCCTGCGCCGGAGCCCTGCACGCCCGTGATCCGGATGCGCAGCTGGCTCGCCTCGATCGGCTCGAAGTCGAGTCGGTTGTATGCGTTGCGTGTGAGCGCGCCGGCGTAGGTCGACGACCCGGTCAGGGTGACCGGCGTCCACGTGGTGCCGTCGTTCGAGTGCTCGAGCACGTACGTGTCGGGGCGCGGCATCCGTGTTCCGCCGTTGTCGTCGTACCAGTAGATCTCGGTCGACTGCAGACGGACCGCGGACGGCCACTGATAGCGGATCCACGCCGCGGTCGCCGGCGAGGTGCCGTTCAGCGGCTGACCCCAGTTGCCCCACCCGTTGCCCGCACCGGGCGAGGAGCTCGCCGGAGTCGTGGCCTCGTTCACGCGCAGGTGGTTCTCCCACGAGGAGGTGCCGCTGGTGGTGATCGTCGCCACCGCGCCGAACTCGGCCGACGTGGCCTTCTCGCGCAGCTCGACCTCCACGTCGCGCTGCGTCGTGAGCTGGCCGTCCGTGGCGGTGAGGCGGAAGACGTAGACGCCTGCCTCGGTTCCCGTGACGGTCGTGGTGAGGCTCGCCGGGCTGCTGAAGATGACCCCCGCCCCGGCCGGCGCCGAGACGGTCGACCATCCGACCGTCAGCGTGCCGTCCTCGGGGATGCCGTCGTCGGTCGCGGTGCCGGTGAGGGTCGTCGACAGGTTGCCGTCGCGCGAGCGGTCCGCTGCGGCCGAGACGACGGGAGCGTCGTTGACCACGGCGGGCACGTCGCGCCCGGAGTCGAAGACCTGGATCTCGGAGATCGCGGTGTACTTCGTGGGCGTGTTGACGAACGCGACCCGCACCTTGCTGGCCGTCACCGGCTCGAACAGCGCCTCGTTGAACTTCGCCTGCACGATCTTGGGCGCCTTGAACGTGTCGGGGATGGTCTCCCAATCGCCCGATCCGTTCTGCACCTGGACCGAGTACCGCTGCGGCTGGCTGTAGCCGCCCGCCTGCCGGTCGCTCACGAACCAGACCTTGACGTTGTCGAACTGCTTCGGCGCTCCGAAGTCGAGCTCCACGTAGCCGTTCGCGTCCGTCGTGCCGTAGTTGCCCCAGTAGGGCTCGTTCGTGGTGAGACCGTCCGACACCGCGTCGAGCGACACGGGCCGCTCGGCCTCGCTGATCGCGCCCGGCGTGTAGTTCATCGAGCTCGTCGAGTAGCCCGGCGTGTGGAAGTTGCGCCACGGCGTCGGGCGCGCCCCCGTCTGCGTGAACGATGACGACAGCGCCGCGCCGGCGGCGAGGTTGGGGGCGTCCTCCTCGAGGTCGATGCCGGCCGTCTTGAGGTACTCGACGACACGCTCGTCCTCGATGGGGGTCCCGGCAGCGGTCGGCAGGTCGGCGCCCTCGTCGGAGACGACCTCGACAGTGAGCCCCTCGTCGGACTCCACGACCTCGTGGGAGGCGGGGTCGTAGACGAACCGGCCGAGACCATCAGCGGCAGCCTTGCGCTCGCCGTCGATGAACAGGCTGTAACCCTCGCCGAGACCGTAGTGCGAGCCGTCCTCGTCCCACACGATCGTCAGGTCGTGCCCGTGGTAGCGCAGGTTGTTGACCATGAAGTGGTCGTAGCCCAGATCGATCGGCCAGAGCTCCACCTTGTCGTCGGACCGCGGCTGGATGCCGCCCATGTCCTCGACGTAGATGTAGTTCATGTTGCCGAGCATCACGTGGTTGGGGTTGTTGCGGTTGTACGTCTTCGCCGTCGCGTTCCAGTTGGAGTAGTACTCCGCCTGGTTCGCCACCCGCGCATCACCGCTGGGGTAGATGCTCCACGCCATCCAGTCGAGCAGCCGGGCAGCGTACTCGGGGGTGATGTACTTGCCCTCCGGGTCGTAGTGGCGCAGCGCCTCTCGCACGGCCCGGTACTGCACCGTGAAGTTGATGTTGGAGAAGTTGTTCGACCCGCCGATCCCGAACTTGGCGCGGTCGTACTGGTTCGCCGTGTAGAAGGGGAAGATCGGGAAGTTGTCGCCGTAGCGGAGGAACCGCAGGCCGTCGACGTAGGTCTCGGCGTCCTCGGTCGGGATCAGGCCCTCGGCGTAGATGTCGAACAGGTTCGACTCCTTCGCCGGGATCAGATCGCGCTCAGCCGCCGACAGCGGATTGGTCCCGCTGCCCGAGGACGGAGCCGACTGCGCCCCGTGCGAAGTGCCCGCGAGGAACGACCGCATCTCGGTGCTCCACAGCCGTCCGAGGATGGCGTCGCGGATGTCGTCCGCGGTGTCGCCCATCTCGGTGACCTTCGCCTCGTCGGCGCCGGCGATGTCGTAGAGCTGACGCGCGGCGTCGAACGCACCCCACACGTAGGCGGACTCGGGGCGCTCGATCGTGCGGGCACCGGGCGCGGAGGCGTTCACCCGCGGGTAGCCGAACGTGATCGCATCGGAGTCGTTGCCGGGCATGTAGTTCGTGTCGTAGGCGATGAGCAGATCGTCGTTGCCGTCGTAGTGCTCGAGCTGGCCCACGCCGTCGCCCTCGAAGTAGCGGGCGAATCGCTCGGCCACATCGGCGCCGCCGCCGTGCACGTTGTAGGCCTCGAGCCCTGCCGTGCCGATGTACTGCGAGTAGTGGTTGTTCCAGCTCGTGTGCCCGGGGCTGTCCAGGAACGCCGAGGAGCCCGAGAGTTCGCCGACGTTGAGGATCTGACCGTACGGGAGGTACGGCGTGCGGATCCACTTGGTGTCCTGCAGGTGCATCGGCTGCGTCAGCACGACCGAGTTCTGGTACAGGTTCACGCCCTCGATGGTGGTGGGGTACTGGTACACGTAGCCCGCCTCGTTGGTGTCGAGCACGTTGTAGCGCTCGCCCCACCAGCGGTAGACGATGGCTTTCTCGATCGCGTCGCTGGGGACGTCGATGTAGGGGATGTCCTCTGCCCAGCGGCGGTTGAACTCCGTCACGCCGGTTGTGAACGCCTCGGCGGGTGCGAGGTCCGCGTACTCCTCGAGCTCCTCGCGGCCGGCGGGCATGCCGTCGCTGTAGAGGGCGCCGACGACCGAGATGTCGACCGAGCCGCCCGCAGGAACGGTGACCTCGCGGTCGAGGTTCGCGCCCGCGCGTGCGAAGCCGTCTGCCTTCAGCCCGATCCGCACGGTGGACCAGGGCGTGTCGACCAGTCCGTTGTTCGCGCCGCTGGTGAGCGTGCGTGTGCCGACGAGCTCGTCGGCCGCGTCCCCCGCGCCGGTCGCCAGCGGCGAAGCCGCGCGGACGGTGAACGTCCGTGCCTCGGCGCCCGGGTTCGAGAACGTGATGACCGTGACCGCCGCGTTCTCGTGCGTGATGAACTTCCGCTGGTCGGCGACCACGCCCGTGGAGCCGATCGTGTAGCGCGACTTCGCATGGCTCGGCGCATTGAACCGCTGGGCGCCGACCTCGGCGACCGTCTGGCCGGGAACGGCGACGGTGTAGAAGTTGCCGAGGTTGTTCGGGCCGCCGGCGAACGCCGAACCCGCGAAGCCCATGACGCCCCAGTTGCTGCCGCCGCGCATGTACAGCGAGCGGCCGCGCGTCTGCAGCACGGTGTTGTTCGCCGTGCCCGACACCCCGAGGACGCGGTCGAGGTAGTAGTCGGCACCTCCGGCGGCGAGGTCCTTGTCGAAGATGCGGCCGTGCATGCTGCCGGCCGTCCAGTCGACGCCCGGAGCCAGCTTCTGAGCGACCTCGTCGACGTTCAGATACGTCGGGTCGCCGATGTCCATCGAGTCGGTCTGCCCGTTCGTGTACACCCCGATGTCGGACTCGTTGCCGGGGATGACGTCTGCCGAAGCGGCCGTCGGCGCCAGCGCCATCGTGGTGACCGTGAGGGCGCATATCGCCGCTCCGGCTACGGATCTTCTCCAGTTCACAGGCGACATCGCCCATCCTCTCCATTGGGGAACCAGGTGACTCGGCAGGTCGCACCAGGACGGGATTCCGCGTTTCCGCGAGTCGGGCCACAGTAAATCAGCCGTGGTGCGATTCCGCAATCCTTTTCGATGATTTCGAAACGGGCCAGACCGTCGCGAGGACTGCAATGCTGGACGCATGCGCATCGCTCTCACCGGCTCGACCGGCAAGCTCGGAACCGTCGTCGCCAGCGAACTCCGCGAAGCCGGATACGACGTCATCGGCATGGATCTCGTCGGTACGCGGGGCCCGTCGTTCGTCCAGGTCGACCTCACCGACTACGGCCAGGTGATCGACGCGTTCGGCGGCGTGGGCGACCGCCACGACGGCATCGACGCCGTGGTCCACCTCGGTGCGATCCCGGCCCCCGGCATCCGCTCCGACATCGCCACCTTCCACAACAACATGACGGCGACGTTCAACGTGTTCTGGGCGGCCGTGCGTCTCGGCATCCGTCGCATCGTCTACGCATCGAGCGAGACCGTCCAGGGGCTCCCCTTCGACGTTCCGCCGCCCTACATCCCGGTCGACGAGGCGTACCCGCCGCGTCCCGAGTCGGTGTACTCGCTCGTCAAGACGCTCGAGGAGCAGCTCGCGGTGGAGCTCGTCCGGTGGCATCCCGACCTCTCGATCACCGGGCTGCGCTTCTCGAACGTGATGGTGCCCGAGGACTATGCCGAGTTCCCCTCGTTCGACTCCGACGCGCTCCTGCGCAAATGGAATCTGTGGGGCTACATCGACGCGCGGGACGGCGCGCAGGCGGTGCAGCGCGCGCTCGAGGTCGCTCCGGCCGGGTTCGACCAGTTCATCATCGCGGCCGCCGACACGGTCATGTCCCGGCCCAACGCCGAGCTCATCGCCGAGGTCTTCCCGGGCGTCGAGGTGACCGGCGACGTGGGCGAACACGACACCCTCCTGTCGATCGCGAAGGCCCGGCGCCTGCTCGGCTACGAGCCGCGGCACTCCTGGCGCGACCACGTCGGCTGACGTCGCGACCCCGGGTCTCCCCCGCCCGCCTGCTCCCGTGCCGTCGTAGGCTCGAAAGGAGACCCGGAGGCGCGCGATGACCGAAGATCCCCGGGTGGCCGCCGCCCGCTACCGCCAGGAGCGACAGTCGGAGGATGCGGACGCCGCCGCCCACCCCGACGAGGAGCGCGCGTCCGCGGCGCGCGCCATCGATCGGGCCGCCTACGTCGAGACCGCGCTGCAGCAGGCGATCCGCCGGGGCGACTTCGACGACCTCCCCGGCGCGGGCAAGCCGATCCCCGGTCTGGGCGATAACCACGACCCGGACTGGTGGATCCGCCGCAAGATCGAGTCCGAGCAGCTCAGTGGGCTGGGCCCGCCCGCGCTCATGCTGCGCGTGGAGGACGCCGAACTCGAGGACCGCCTCGACCTGCTGCGGAGCGAGTCCGAGGTGCGCGACGCGGTCGAGGACTTCAACCGCCGTGTCATCGAGGCGCGGCGGCAGCTGCTCGGAGGCCCGCCGGTGGTGACCTCGACGCGAGAGGTCGACGATGAAGTGGCGGCGTGGAGGACGCGACGCGAGACGAGGGCGGAGGAGATGGATGCTGCGTCCCCGCCGCCCGAGACCCGCCGGCGTCTCTGGCGCCCGAGGGGCCGCTGACGCAGCCTGCGCCCTTCCCTTTCGGCGACGCAACGTCGGAGATTCCGGCCGACACGCCGTTCGGCGAGCTCCCCCTCCGGTGTGTCGGGCAAAGTCTCCGATTCTGTGCGCCGCCGGGCGGTGTGCACCGGGGGCTCAGCGCCGGGGCCGCCGGGGCGCTCAGCGCCGCGGGATGGTCGAGCCGCGGATGACCAGGCGCACCGGCGAGTGATGCTCGCCGCTGCCGATGTCGACGCCGTCGATCGCGTCGAACACACGCTGCGCCGCCTGACGTCCGAGCATCTGCAGGTTCGCGTCGATGCTGGTGAGCTCGGGGCGCGAGTTCGTCGACAGCACCTCCCAGTTGTCGTACCCGATGACGGCGAGGTCGTCGGGCACCCGGCGGCCGAGGTCGCGCGCCGTGTCGAGCACGCCGCGCGCGATCTGGTCCGAGCCGCAGAAGATCGCGTCGACGTCGGGATGACGCTCGAGCAGCATGGCCGCGGCATCCCTCCCCCAGTGCTCGGTCCACTCCGAGAACATCGGCTCGCCCACGAGCGACAGCCCGGCGGCCTCGAGTCCTGCTCGGGCGCCGGCCAGGCGATCCTGCGCGGCGGCGTAGGCGGGGTCGCCGGTGATGTGGGCGATGCGGGTGCGACCGCACGCGAGGAGGTGCTCGACGGCGAGCCTGCCGCCGGAGTAGTTGTCGGGAGTGAGGGAGAGGTCGCGCGGATCGTCGGACGGCGCGTAGGCGTAGACGACGGGAACCGGCAGCTCCTGACCGAGCGACGGCCGAGGGTCGGTCTGCCGGCCGACGACGATGATCCCATCGACCCGGCGACTGAGCAGAGCCTTGAGGTGGTGCTGCTCGCGGATCGCGTCACCGCGGGCGTCGCAGAGGAAGACGTTGATCTGCCCCGCCCCGAAAGCGTCTTCGGCACCCATCAGGATCGGGATCATGAAGCGGCCCTCGAGGTCACTCGTGAGGAGGCCGACGGTGCCGGTGCGTCCTGCGAGGAGGCCCTTGGCCATGGCGTTCGGGGTGAAGGCGAGCTCATCGGCCGCGCGCAGCACGCGCTGCCGCGTGGCGACGGCGACATCGTCGCGGTTGTTCAGCGCTTTCGAGGCCGTTGCGACGGAGACTCCCGCACGCTTGGCCACGTCACTGAGGGTCGCGGCGCGCGACCCGGTGTCACTCGTTGTCACGTCGACCTCCTTCTGCGGAAACGTTATCGGAGGGGGTACTTGACCCTCCGACAGAACACACGATAGCGTGCCGAAAGGGATTTCGTAGATTTCGATTCTCACTCCCCACCAACGCAGCGGTGCCGGCCTGGGCCGGCGTCATCCGCTCGAAGAAGAGCTAAAGGAGACAGTTGCATGTTCACCACCCGACGCCGTGCCGCACTGCGTGCAGCCACGGCCTTCGTCGCTGCGGGAGCCCTCGTCGGAGGCCTCACCGCTTGCGCCGGCGGCAGCGACACCCCCACTCCCGCCGAGTCGATCCCCGCCGAGGGCGTGGATGACGGCTCGACGCTGACGCTGTGGACGCGTGCTCCGATGGAAGCACAGGCGAACCTGCTCGTCGACGCCTACAACGCCTCGCACGAGAACCAGGTCGAGCTGACCGTGGTCCCCAACGACGACTACGTCGCGAAGGTCGGCGCGGCCGCCGGCTCGGGCGGACTGCCCGACCTGTTCGCCGCCGACATCGTGTACGTGCCCAACTGGGTGCAGCAGGGCCTGTTCGCCGACATCACCGAGCAGATCGACGGCCTCGACTACAAGGACACCATCAACCAGGGCCACCTGAGCGCCGGCACCTACGAAGGCGCCGAGCACGTGCTGCCGTTCGTCCTCGATCTGTCGATGCTGATGTGGAACAAGGAGCTGTTCGCCGAGGCGGGCCTCGACCCCGAGAAGGCCCCCGCCTCCCTCGCGGAGTTCGCCGACGCCGCCAAGGCGGTCCAGGACCTGGGCAAGGACGGCGTGTCGGGGACCTCCACCGGTCTGAACTGCGGCGGATGCCTCGTCTTCACGTGGTTCCCCTCGATCTGGGCATCGGGCGACGAGGTCATGAACGACGACGGCACCGAGGCGCTGCTCGCCAGCGACACGGCCAAGGAGGTCTACTCGACCTGGCAGGACCTCGAGTCGTACGGCGCGGTCGCGCCCGGTTCGGCCGACGAGACCGGCGCCACGTGGGTCGCCGGCTTCCAGGAGGGCAAGGTCGGCGTCATGCCCTACCCCGCCACGCTCCTCCCGGCCCTCGACTTCGACGCGGGCGTCGCGGGCATTCCGGGCGTCGACGGCGGCGAGTCGACGTTCGTCGGCGGCGACGGCATCGGCATCTCGAAGGACTCGAAGCTGTCGGCCCAGGCGTGGAACTTCCTCTCCTGGATGATGTCGGAGGAGACCCAGGTCCAGGTGCTGGCGAAGGCAGGCAACGCGGTCTCCCGCTCCGACCTCGCCGACAACGAGTACGCGGCGGAAGACCCGCGTCTCGTGACGATCAACGAGGTCGCGGCGATGGGCGACACCCCGGTCGCGCTGAACTTCCAGCAGGCGTACAACGCGCCCGGCAGCCCGTGGATCACACTGGTGCGCAACGCCGTCCTCGGAGACGGCGCGGCCGTCGACGCCGACAACGACGAGATCACCGCGATCCTCAGCCAGTAACCCACTCGCCGGCGGGGGGGGGGGCGGGGGGCGCCCCCCCCCCCCCGGCGGGACCCCCCCCCGCGGATTGGGGGGCCAGGCCCCCCCCCCCACCCCCCCGGCTCCTTTCCCCCAAGGAGCGATGTCGTGGCCCTCACCACCACCGCACGTACTCTCCGCCGCGCGCGGCCGCGGAGCCCGCTGGGCGGCCCTGTCCAGGGCTGGCTGTACGCGGCACCCACAGCCCTCTTCGTCGTGGCGCTGTTCCTGATCCCCCTCCTGCTCGTCCTGCAGATGTCGGGATCCGACTGGCCGCTGCTACGCGGCAACCTCGGCTGGAACCTCCCCGAGAACTACGTCGACGCGGTGGACCACCGTCTCTTCTGGGACTCGATCCGCTTCACACTCCAGTACACGCTCATCACGACGGTGCTCCTCATCGGGCTGGGTCTCGGCCTGGCACTTCTGGTTCAGGAGTCGACCGCCTGGAAGGGGTTCCTGCGGACGTCGTTCCTCATCCCCAGCGCTCTCGGCCTCGCCTCGGCATCCCTCCTCTTCTACGTGCTCTACTCGCCGTTCGCGGGCCCGTTCGCCGATCTCATGCAGACGTGGGGCTTCACGTTCCTCGGCACGCCGGAGGGCGCGCTCTGGTCGACCGTGTTCCTGATCGTGTGGCGGTACGCCGGCTTCTACATGCTGCTCATGCTCGTCGGGCTCCAGGGCATCCCCGATGACGTCTTCGAGGCGGCGCGCATCGACGGCGCCTCGCGCTGGCAGACCTTCCGGCACATCACCGTGCCGCTGCTGCGCCCCACGTTCGCGCTGACGATCGTGCTCTGCGTGACCGGTTCGCTCCTGGCGTTCGACCAGTTCTACATCCTCACCAAGGGCGGGCCGGACAACAGCACCATGACGATCGTCCAGCTGATCTACAACATCGCCTTCCAGGGCCAGAACAACCTCGGGATCGCCGCGGCGCTCTCGGTGATCGTGCTGCTGGCCCTGATCGTCATCAACGTCGTGCAGCTGCGCGCGTTCAACCGACCCGAGGAGGAGTGACGTGACCCTCACCGACACGACCTCGACCCGCACCATCGTCGCGCCGCGGCTGAGGGGCGCACCCCGGATGACGCGACGGAAGACGCGCCTCGTGTGGGGCATCCCGTATGCCGTCTTCACTGGGGCGCTCGCGATCATCTTCCTCTACCCGCTGGTGTGGACGACCGTCTCGTCGTTCAGCCCGCAGGCGGGCTCGGCGCAGACCGACGGGTGGGGCTTCGGCAACTACGTGTCGCTGGCCAACTTCCAGGCCGGAGTCTGGGTGTACCTCGGCAACTCGCTGTTCGTCTCGCTCACCACGGTGCTGCTCACCCTCGTCATCTCGTTCCTCGGCGGGTATGCGTTCGCGCGGTTCCAGTTCCCCGGCAAGAACCTGCTGTTCCTGCTGGTGCTGGCGATCCTGATGGTTCCGTACGCGACCCTGCTGATCCCGCTGTACGTGATCCTCAACGCCGTCGGCCTGAACAACTCGCTGCTGGGCGTCGCGCTCGTGCTCACCATGTTCCAGCTGCCGTTCTCGATGTTCATGATGCGCATCTCCTTCGAGTCCATCCCCAAGGAGCTGGACGAAGCGGCCCTCGTGGACGGCTGCAACAGCTTCACCGCGCTCTGGCGCGTACTGCTGCCGGCGGTCAAGCCGGGCCTCATCACGGTCGGGCTGTTCGCCTTCCTCACGGCCTGGAACGACTTCATCGCGCCGCTGATCCTCATCAACGACACGAACCGCATGACGCTGCCGCTCGCCGTCGCGAACCTCCGGGGCCAGGTGATGGGCGTGATCGACTACGGCGCGACCGAGGCCGGGGTCGTGGTCCTCGCGCTCCCCTGCATCGTGCTGTTCCTCGTCCTGCAGCGGCACTACGTCCGCGGATTCATGTCGGGAGCGTTCAAGGGATGACCATGCACACCATCACCCCGGCGCCTCAGGCGCCCGTCGTTCCCGGCCGCGGGCGGCTCCGGCCTCTCGGGCTGGGCGACGTCCGCATCACCGGCGGGTTCTGGGGCGACCGCCAAGCCGTCAACGGCCGCAACACGCTCGAGCACATCGGCGGGCGACTGGAGTCCGAGGGCTGGCTGCCCAACTTCGACCTCGCCGTTTCGGGCGGGCTGCCCGCAGGACGCCGGGGCCGAGAGTTCTCCGACTCGGAGACCTACAAGTACCTCGAGGCCCTCGCGTGGGAGATCGGCCGCACCGACGACGACGAGCTCGAGCAGCGCTTCCGCGCGGTGGTGGCGCGGGTCGCCGCGGCGCAGGAGGAAGACGGGTACCTCAACACGATGTTCGGGCGGCCCGGGCAGCGCCCCCGCTGGTCCGACCTCGAGTGGGGCCACGAGCTGTACTGCCTCGGGCACCTGTTCCAGGCGGCCGTCGCCCGCGAGCGGACCCGGCCGGGTGCCGACGACGGACTGCTCGGCATCGCCCGCCGCGCCGCCGACCTGGTGTGCGCGACGTTCGGCCCGGACGGTCGCGACGCGATCTGCGGCCACGCCGAGATCGAGGTCGGACTTGCCGAGCTGTCGCGCGTGACCGGCGATCGCCGCTACCTGGCACAGGCGCGCATCTTCGTCGAGCGCCACGGGCGCGGCACGCTGCGCGACATCGAGTGGGGGCGCAAGTACTTCCAGGACGACATCGCCGTGCGCGATGCGAAGGTGCTTCGCGGCCACGCGGTGCGCGCGAACTACCTCGCCTCGGGTGCCGTAGACGTGGCCGTCGACACCGGGGACGGCGAGCTGCTCAAGGCCCTCCGCAAGCAGTGGGAGCGCACGATCGCCCGGCGCACGTACATCACCGGCGGTCAGGGGTCGCACCATCAGGACGAGGCCTTCGGCGACGACTGGGAGCTGCCGCCCGACCGCGCCTACTCCGAGACGTGCGCGGGCATCGGGTCGATCATGTTCTCGTGGCGCCTGCTGCTGGCAGGGGCCGACCCGCGCCATGCCGACGTGATCGAGCGCACGCTCTTCAACGTCGTCGCCACCTCGCCCGCGCCGGACGGCCGCGCGTTCTATTACGCCAACACGCTGCACCAGAGGGTGCCCGGAGTGCCGGCCGACCCCGACGGCACGTCGCCGCGCGCTTCCTCGTCGTTGCGCGCACCCTGGTTCGAGGTGTCGTGCTGCCCGCCGAACGTGGCGCGCACGCTGGCCAGCCTGGACTCGTACATCGCGACGGCCGACTCCGACGGCATCCAGCTGCAGCAGTACGCGCCTGCCACGGTCACGACCACACTCGACGACGGCCGCGTGGTGTCGTTGGACGTCGAAACGCAGTACCCGGCCGATGGCCGTGTGGTCGTCACGCACACGTCGGACGCGAGCGAGCCGTGGACCCTCAGCCTGCGCGTGCCCGCGTGGGCGTCGGGTGCGACGCTGCGTGTCGTGACGACCGACTTCGTGCAGCAGCGCACGGTCGACCCCGGCATGATCGAGATCCGGCACGCCTTCCGTGCCGGCGATGTCGTGCAGCTCGACCTTCCGATGGCACCGCGCGTGTCGCTGCCGGACAGCCGCATCGACGCCGTGCGCGGGTGCGTCGCGGTGGAGCGCGGTCCCGAGGTGCTCGCCCTCGAGTCGGTGGACCTCGCCCCCGCGGGCGTCGACGACGTGGGATGCGTCGCGATGGTGCCTGGCAGCGAGCCGTTCGAGCGCGACGGTCGGGTGTGGATCGCCGTCTCGCGGCTGCCGCTGGACGACGCGCGCTGGCCGTACGGCGAGCACCAGGCCGATGACGGCGGCGCGGCGTCCATCGCCGAGGTGCCGCTCGTGCCGTACCACGAGTGGGCGGAGCGCGGCCCGTCGACCATGCGCGTCTGGATCCCGCAGCAGGCCTGAGGCGCGTCCAGACTCCGGCCAGGTGCCCCCGGGTAGACTGGGGGCACCATCCCGGATGTGTATCTACCTGGCCCACGCGGACCAAGGCGGCACGAGTGCCGCGAACCGCGGCGGACGCAAACAGGACGATTTCGATGCACACCACCCTGGCCGCACCGCGGCGCACGACGCTCGTGCGCGAAGCGGGCTTCGCCTACTTCCCCATCGCGCTGATCGCGCGACTGCCGTTCGCCATGATGGTCGTCGGCATCCTGACGCTCGTCGTCTCGGCGCGCGGCTCGCTCGCGCTCGGCGGCCTGACCTCGGCGATGACCGGACTCGGCACCGCCCTCGTCGGCCCGCTCCTCGGCGCGGCGGCCGACCGGTTCGGGCAGCGTCGCGTGCTGCTCGTCTCCGGCACCGTCAACAGCCTGCTGCTGCTCGCGATCGCGTGGCTCGCGTTCGCGTCGGTTCCGGATGCCGCGCTCCTGGCCGTCGCGTTCGCCATCGGCGCGTCCATGCCCCAAGTCGCCCCGCTCTCGCGCAGTCGCCTCGTCGGCATCATCGGCCGCGCGTTCTCGAAGGACCGTCGCGCGTCGGTCGTCGGGGGCACGATGGCCTACGAGTCCGCCGCCGACGAGATCGTGTTCGTGTTCGGCCCCGTGATCGTCGGCCTCCTCGCCACGACGATGAGCCCGGCCGCACCCGTCATCGGCGCCGCGGTGCTCGCGCTCGTCTTCGTGAGCGCCTTCGCCCTCCACCCCACCGCGGCGGTCGGCGCCTCGGCCGGTGGCGACAAGCCCGTCCAGGCGCCGGCGAGGGAACTCGCCCGCCCGGCGCTCATCACGACGGTGCTCGGTGCGCTCGGCATGGGCCTGTTCTTCGGCGCGATGCTCACCTCGCTCACGGCGTTCATGGCCGAGCGCGGCGTGCCCGAGCAGGCCGGACTCGTCTACGGCGCGATGGGCATCGGCTCGGCGGCGCTGGCGCTCGGCGTCGCGCTGTTCCCCGCACGCTTCACCCTGACGGCGCGGTGGGTCGTGTTCGCCGGCATCCTCACCGCCGGCACCCTCGCGCTGCCGTTCGCGACCAGCGTCGCCGCGATGACGCTGTGCCTCCTGGTGATCGGCATCGGCATCGGCCCGACGCTGGTGACCCAGTACAGCCTCGCCGCCGCGCGCAGCCCCCTCGGCCGCTCGGCAACCGTCATGACGATGCTCGGCTCGGCCGTCGTCGTGGGCCAGTCCGCAGCATCCGCGCTCACCGGCCTGCTGGCCGAGGCCAGCGGCGCGTCGGCGGCTCTGCTCGCGCCGGTTGCCGCAGCCCTCGTCGTGCTCGCCGCCGGCGCCGCGAACGTGCCGCTGTCGCGGGTCAGGCGCGCGGCGCTCCAGGGTTGAACGGGTAGGTCACGCGGCCGAACGGCCACTCGCGCTCGAGCCATGCCGGTACGAACGCATCGAGTCGCCCGGCCATGCCTGCCGGAGCATCCGGGATCATCCACCACGACACCTCGGCCGAGATCTCGCCGTCGAGGGCGTCGAGCGGGTCGATGTAGACGCAGCCCAGCAGGCGGTCCTCGTCAGCGGTGAGCACGGCGTAGTTGAACGACTCGTGGCGTTCCATCTCTTCGGCGTGCCGAGCGAGGTCCTCTTCGTCCGCCTCGCGCGTCATCGCGGCCGGCGGCCAGCCCCACGCGTCGCCGTAGATGTCCCACAGCATCGGCTGGTTGGACATCACGGCGATCATGTCGATATCGACGTCCTCCGCGCGGATGGGGCGAAGGTGCACGCCGTCGGCGAGCTCGGCGCGCAGCGGATGCGCGAAGTCGTCGGGCAGCCAGCCGGCTTCGGTCATGGGGCTTCCGTTCGGGTCGCAGACGTCGTGGTGCGGCCGTGGACCGGCGTCAGGAGACACGCCGCCCCTCGCACCGCGCACGGTGCCCGCTGCCGGCGTGTCTCCTGAATCCGGTACGGCTCACGACACCCTGCCACGGCTGAGGGGGAGAATCGGCACATGACGCGCCACTGGACTCCGCTCGCCCTCGTCTATCTGTGCCTGGCCGTGGTGGGGCTGATGGGCACGTGGTTCTTCAACGCGCTCGCCATCGTCCAGCTCCGCGACTTCCTGGGCGACCTGGTCACGAGCGGGCCGGCCGTCGCGTCGATCACCGTCGACCTGCTCGTCGTGGCCCTGGCCGGCAGCGTCTTCGTCATCGCCGAGGCACGTCGCCTCGGGATGCGCTTCGGGTGGCTCTACGTCGCGGGTGCCGCGCTGACGGCCTTCGCGTTCACGTTCCCGCTGTTCCTCGCGATGCGGGAGCGCCGCAAGACGCAGCTCGCCTACGCCGTGGAGTAGGCGGCGGAATCGCCCTCGGGCGAGGACGACGGTCAGAGTGCGGAGATGCGGGTCTTCAGCTGGTCGAGCGTGTCGGCGGAGAGCTGATTGCCCGCCATCTGCAGCACCGCCGCCGCGGGCATGTTCTTCGCGAAGCTGATCATCGGATGATCGGGAAGCTCCGGCACGAGCTCGACGATGATGCCGCGAGCCTCCGGGTCGTCGAGCAGCTGACCGAGGGTCGTGGTCTCGAGATCGTACTTTCCGGGCATGGGGCCTCCTCGCGCCGTCCGGCACCGCGGCCGGGTCGCTTCAGGATGTCAGAGTCCGGCACCTGCCGCCCACCGCTTGCGCACGACCGCGACGATGTGCTCGACAGGCTGATCGACCGAGACGATCACGCCGCGCTCGTCGGCATCGAGCGGCTCCAGGGTGTCGAGCTGCGACCGCAGCAGCGCGGCCGGCATGAAGTGGTCGGCGCGCGCACCGAGCCGCTCGGCGAGAAGCTCGGGCGTGCCGTCGAGCTGGACGAAGAACAGGTCTCCGGCAGCCGCGCGGAGCGCGTCGCGGTAATGACGCCGCAGCGCCGAGCACGCCACGACCACGAGCCGGCCGCGTGCGGTCTGGGCGACGACGGTCTCGCCCACGACCTCGAGCCACGGCATCCGGTCCTCATCGGTGAGCGGAACACCCGCGGTCATCTTGGCGACGTTGGCAGGAGGGTGGAAGTCGTCGGCGTCGAGATAGATCCCGTCGAGGGCGCCTGCAAGGGCGGCGGCGACGGTCGACTTCCCCGATCCCGAGACCCCCATGACCACGAGCGGCATGCGACTCCTTCGGACGGGTGGGACGGATGCCGCGTCCCGCGCCCAGGCTATCGAAGCGCTCCGGCGGCTCGTTCGTTCCGCTCGACCACGGCCGCTCCCATTCAACCGCGGCGATGTGCGTTTCTCGAAAGGCAGCGCACGCACTTCGGCGCGGTTGAAGCGCCACCCGAGGGGTGTTACCTTGTACTTCTATGTACCTTGTGGTTCTAGGTATGGGAGACGCGCATGAAGATCGGCAAGGACCTCGTCGCCGCGGCGGCGACACCGATGGTTCTCGGCATCCTCGCCGAGGGCGAGTCGTACGGCTACGCGATCCTCCAGCGCGTGAGCGAGCTGTCCGACGGTGAGCTCGAGTGGAGCGACGGGATGCTGTACCCCCTCCTGCACCGCCTCGAACGGCTCGGTCATATCGAGGCCAGCTGGAGCGCGTCGCCCACCGGGCGCCCGCGCAAGCACTACCGCCTCAGCCCGACCGGGGCGACCGTGTTCGCCGAGCAGCGGCGCCAGTGGAGCGTGGTGAGCACTGCACTGCAGAAGGTGTGGGCCGACCGCGACGGCGGCCGCAGCCCGTTCGCGCTCGGAGGTGCGCCCGCATGACTGCCGACCTCGATCCGCAGCTCGAGCAGCAGATCACGGCGTGGCGCGACTTCGTCGGTCGCCGCGAAGCGATCGCCGGCCGCGACGTAGACGAGCTCGAAGACCACCTGCGCGACGAGATCGGCCGGCTCGAGGCATCCGGTCTCGCTCCCGACGAAGCGCTCCTCGTCGCCGTCAAGCGCATGGGAGCACTCGATGATCTGTCACGGGAGTTCGCACGCGAGCACTCCGAGCGGCTCTGGAAGCAGCTCGTCATCGCCGAGCCCGACGCGGCGCCGCGCTCGCGCGCGCTGCCACTCGCCCTCGGCCTCGCCGTGGCGGCTGCGGTCGCGATCAAGGTTCCGGCGCTGTTCGGCATCGACTTCGAGGGCGGCGCGCAGTTCTACGCGCGCAACATCGCCCTGCTGATCCTCCCGTTCCTCGCGACGTACTTCCTGATCCGTCGCCGCTCCTCGCCGACGACCATCGCGATCGTCGCCGCGCCGTTCGTCCTCGGGGCCCTCGTGCTCAACCTCTATCCGTTCGAAGCGGATGCCGCGACCCTCGCACTGGCGAGCATCCACGCGGTCGTCGCCCTGTGGATCGTCACCGGGATCGCATACGCGGACGGCGACGTGCGCTCGAGTCGCGCGAGGATGGACTTCATCCGCTTCACCGGCGAGTGGTTCGTCTATTTCGTGCTCATCGCGCTGGGCGGCGCCGTGCTCGTCGGTCTGACGATGGGCGTGTTCGGCGCGATCGGGCTGGACGCCGCCGAGGTCGTCGAGAACTGGCTGGTGCCGTGCGGCGTGGCGGGCGCGGTGGTGATCGCCGGGTGGCTGGTCGAGGCCAAGCAGAGCGTCATCGAGAACATCGCCCCGGTGCTGACCAAGCTGTTCACACCGTTGTTCACGCTGCTTCTCCTGGCGTTCTTCGTGGCAGGGCTGGTGCAGGGCAGCCTCGTCGAGCCCGACGACGGGCTGGCGATGTTCGGCCAACGCGACATGCTGATCACGTTCGACGTGGTGCTGGTGGTCGTGCTCGCGCTGCTGCTGTACGCGCTCTCGGCTCGCGACCCGCTGGCCCCGGCATCCTGGTTCGACCGCCTGCAGCTCGTGATGGTCGTCGCGGCGATCCTCGTCGACCTGCTCGTACTCATCGCCATGGTCGGCCGCATCGCCGAATACGGCGCAAGCCCGAACAAGCTGGCGTCGCTGGGACTCAACCTGATCCTGCTCGCGAATCTCGCCGGCGCCGCGTGGCTTCAGCTGCGGTTCGTGCTGGGGCGCTCGCGGTTCGATCGGCTGGAGCGCTGGCAGACCGGTTTCGTCCCGGTCTACCTGGCGTGGTCGGCCGTCGTCGTCCTGGTGTTCCCGCCCGTCTTCGGCTACGTCTGAGCACCGTGGTCACCCGGTGGGGGTGACCTTTGACGACACCTCCCGTCGACCCGTTGACGCTGGCCGCGGCATCCGCAAGCCTTTCCCTCGACGCCCTCGCCGAGTGCCGGGGATGCGCGACGGACACTGGAGGAACGACGATGCTGCACCGGAAAGACGACGTCAGAGACGACCTGCTCGACGAGGTCTTCGCCTCGACCGACATGTCTGTCTCGCTGCCGAAGTACCGGATGCCGCAGAACGAGCATCTCGCGCGCCACGCCCACCAGGTCGTCATCGACGAGCTGATGCTCGACGGCAACTCGCGCCAGAACCTCGCCACCTTCTGCCAGACGTGGCTCGAGCCCGAGGTGCGGGAGATCATGGCCGAGACGCTCGACAAGAACATGGTGGATAAGGATGAGTACCCCCAGACGGCCGAGATCGAGGCGCGCTGCGTGCACATGCTCGCCGACCTGTGGAACTCACCCGAGGCGCAGAACACCCTCGGCACGTCCACGACCGGATCGAGCGAGGCCGCGATGCTCGGCGGCATGGCGCTGCTGTGGAACTGGCGTGCCCGGCGACGCGAGGCCGGGAAGCCCACCGACCGGCCGAACCTCATCACCGGACCGGTGCAGGTGTGCTGGCACAAGTTCGCCCGCTACTGGGACGTCGAGCTGCGCGAGATCCCCATGGAGGGCGACCGCTTCATCATGAACGCCGACGAGGTGCTCGCGCGCGTCGACGAGAACACCATCGGTGTCGTCCCGACCCTGGGCGTGACCTTCACCGGGCAGTACGAGCCCGTACACCTGGTGAGCAACGCACTCGACACGCTGCAGGAGGAGACCGGGCTCGACATCCCGATCCACGTGGACGGCGCGAGCGGAGGTTTCCTCGCGCCGTTCACGGTGCCCGAGCTGGTGTGGGACTTCCGGCTGCCGCGCGTGAAGTCGATCAACACCTCCGGCCACAAGTTCGGGCTCGCGCCGCTGGGCGTCGGCTGGATCGTGTGGCGCGACGCACAGGACCTGCCCGAGGACCTCATCTTCAACGTCAACTACCTCGGCGGCAACATGCCCACGTTCGCGCTGAACTTCTCCCGCCCGGGCGGGCAGATCGTGGCGCAGTACTACAACTTCGTCCGCCTCGGCCGCGAGGGGTATCGGAAGGTCCACATGTCGTGCCACGACACCGCGATGTACCTCGCCGAGGAGATCGCGAAGCTCGGCCACTTCGACATCATCAACGACGGCAATGCCGCGTCAGGCATCCCGGCGGTCTCGTGGAAGCTCAAGGACGGGGTCGAGCATCCGTTCAATCTCTTCGATCTCGCCGACCGCCTGCGCACGCGTGGCTGGCAGGTCCCGGCGTACACGATGCCCAAGAATCGCGAAGACCTGCCGGTGCAGCGCATCCTGGTGCGTCAGGGCTTCGACCGCGATGCGGCGTCGCTGCTGATGAGCGACTATCGCGCGGCGATCGAGCACTTCGACAAGCACCCCATCGTCACATCGATGAGCGAGGAGGAAGCGGGCACGTTCCACCACTGAGCGCCGGCATCGGATGCATGCTCACATGCGCGCGAACCGGGCGCGTGCGAAGCAGTAGAGCCCGTAGAGCACGAGCCCGCCGCCGACCACCCACAGGATCAGCGGCCCGAACGGGAGTCCGGCGAGCGTGCGGATCGCAGCATCCATCCCACCCGCCTTCTCGGGGTCGTGCGTGAAGGCGGCGACGACGAACAGGATCCCCGTGACCGCCACGGCGACGCCCTTGGCGATGTAGCCCACCACTCCGAACCCCACGATGCCCTTGCCAGCAGCTCCGCTCGGCAGGTCCAGGTGCTTCGTGAACGCGCGGGTGGCACCCCGCACGATGAACGCCGCCCCGATCGCGAAGCCGATCACGCCGACCAGTCCCACGAGGAGCACGCCCCCCGGTGTCGACATCAGCTGCGCGCTGAACGTCTGCGACGACTCGGACGAATCCGAGCTGCCGCCGAGCGCGTAGACGCCCGCCGTGAATGCGATGGCGAGGTACGCGAGCGCGGTCCCCGCGAACTTGATCCGATGCGCCCATCTCTTCTTGGCGTCGGGGTCGGACTCGGTGGCCGCCTCGGCGATCTGCCACACCGCGAGGCCCACGAGGCCGACGGCGATGGCCCACAGCAGCGCGACGCCGGCCGGCGTGCTGCGGATCTGCTCCATCGCACCGCCCTGGTCGGCCTCGCCGCCGCCGCCCAGGGCGATGGAGATGGCGATCACGCCGATCGCGATGTGGACGATGCCGAGGACGACGTAGCCGATGCGCGCGACGACACGGAAGGCGGTGGAATCCTGCGCCCGGCGGGCCGCGGTCTTGGTGGTGCTCACGCGGGAAGCGTAGCCAGACGGCCCGCGAAGACAGGGGCTCTTGACAACCGCCGCGGTCGCCTCATGCCGGCGGCGTGGCCGTGACGCGTCGCCCCTGCACGCGGGACAGCAGTCCGAAGCGCGCCAGGACGCGAACCGCCGAGGGCGCGGCTGCGCGCACGCGGGGCCAGCGGGCCACCGCGGCTCGGACCGCCGAGCGCCCGCGCAGCGACCGGCGCACCAGAGCGAGCCCGAAGACGCCGGCCCACTGCCGGCAGACGGCTTCGTCGGTGAATCGGGAGGTCGACCGGACGGCACGTTCTCGGATGCGCTGCCGAGACGGCTCGGGCAGATCGGCGACGCGGGCGACGGTGCGCGCGAGCGCGGCGACGTCGCCGCGCGGCACGAGGAAGCCGTTTCGACCGTGGTGGATGATGTCGCCCGGGCCGTAGTCGACGTCGTACGCGATCGGGATGCACCCGGCCGCCATGGCTTCGACGAGGGCGAGTGGAAAGCCCTCGGAGTGCGGGGTGAACACGGCGTACGACGCGGCGGCGAGCCGGTCACGGGCGCGGGGGTCGTGCCCGTGGAGCCGGATCTCCGGATGGCCGGCGGCGCGCCGCTCGAGCGGTCCTCGGCTCTCGCCATCGCCGAAGATGTCGAGGGTGAGCGGGGTGGAGCGCCCTTCGTTGGCCCGCACGACGGCGTCGATCGCGTGCGACACGCGCTTGCGCTTGGTCAGCGAAGCGACCACGATGCCGCTCGCCGCGTCGCGTGGGCCGATCGGCGCATCGCCCGTGTGCGTCGCCCGGGGGTTCGCGACGACGGCGACAGGCGGCAGCCCGTCGACGTCGCGACGGAGATCCCGCGCCTGCGTCCGGCTGAGCACCGCCACCGCGTCGAAGTGGCGCGCCGACGTCAGCGCGGCGCGGCGTGACGACTTCACGGCTCCGGCGGAGTCCCTGTGCGAGCCGTGGATCAGGTGCACGCTCACCACATGCGGGCGGCGATATGTCTGCATGAACGGAGCGATGGTCTTGCTGTCGACGATCATGTAGCTCGGGGTGTGGTCGGTCAGCGCATCCAGCCAGTCCGCGTAGAGCGCCCAGGCCCTGGTCCAGGCTCGCACCGGCCGCCCCTCCCGGTCGTGCAGTACGAGGCGCCGCCCGCCCAGCGTCCCCCGGCGCCGCACGTCGCGGCGGTCGGTCAGCAGCAGAGTCCCGTCGGCGCGGAAGTGGTCGGTCTGCAGCATCCCGCCGCCCCCATCGCGGACCATCCGTGAGACCACGCGGCCGTCCCGCATGCGCGCAGTGCTGGGCGCTCCCTCGGGGATCGGCGCGTCGACGGTGACCGGTGGGGTCGGGGCGGCAGCCTCGGGCAGCTCGTGCTCGCGCAGCCAGTCGTAGAGGTTCAGGATCCGGATGCCGTCGCTCAGCGCGCCGGTCTGCCGGAGCCGCTCTGCGAGCGCGGGGTGATCGGGGCGCGCATCGAAGGTCAGCACATCGACGGGAGTCCCCGCCACCTCGCTGAAGGCCCGCGACCGGCGGAGGATCGCCTCGGTCATGCCGCCGAAGTCGTCGGGGATCGACCACGTGACGGCGAAGTGCCGCCCGTGCGGGAGGTGCGGAGTGCGGACTGTCACGCACTCCAGTGTGATCGCCGCGGTCGAGGGTGCACGTGGGTTGACCGGGCGGTGGTGTTCGGTTAGCGCGGACGTCTCTCATCGCTGCGCTCACTCCGTGACCGGGGCCATGATCCGCCACGCCGAAATGGAATTTGGGACTTGAGACTCCGAGTCCCTAGAGTGTGCAGGGTGCCGCAATCGGGGGGTTCGGCACGACGCTCCGCCGAAGGTGTGCGCAGCCCTGCGGATCGAGACGGTGCCGGGTTCTGGGGACCCGGCACCGTTACCGGCGCGCCGCGGAAGCGGCACTCGTATCGGGAGGGCGCCGGGGTGATAATCGGACCGTGCCGCACTCCGAACCACGATCGCGGAAGCCAGCGGGCGAGACGCGGACCCTCATGCTGGAGGCCGCGGTCGAACGGGTGAAGTCCGAGGGGCTTCTGCTCGACTACGCCAACATCGAGCTCGAGAACCTCATTCGGGCTGCGGGGGTTCCCCGCTCCACGGTCTTCCGCATCTGGCCCGACCGCATGGCGTTCATCGCGGACCTCGTGCGCGCGTTGTTCGAGGCGGATCCCGGGTTCGAGACCGGGTTCGACGGGGAGACCCTCGGCATGCTCCAGCAGGCGTTCAGCGCACCCGACGGCGAGCCGCGCTCCGCCGGAGAGAAGCAGGTCGCCCTGCGTGCCGCAGTTCGGGTCGCCGTGGCGCACAACATCGTCGCCGTGGAGAACTCGGTGGCGTGGCGCGCCTACAAGACGATGTCCGCCGCGCTCGCGAGCGGCGATGCGGTTCCGGGCGGCGACGAGATCCGCACTCTGCTGGGCGAGATCGAGGATCGCTACGTCGATCGGATGTCCGCCCTCTACGCGCAGCTGAACGCCGCAGTCGGCATCCGGATGCGCGACGGGGTCACCGAGGGCGACCTCGCGCTGGCCATCATGTCGGTGATCGACGGCATGGCCGACCACCGCCGCATCAATCCGCCCTTCGTCGATCGCGCGCGCAGGGTGGAGATGGGCCCGGAGGGGCCGACGGAGTGGCATCTCGCCGGTCTCGCCGTCTACGGCGTGTACGCCGCGTTCACCGAAGACCGCGACGACGAGCCCTTCACGGGCGGGGAAGAACCGTGAGCACGCGCTGGATGTGGTCGCGGAACTCGGCCATGTAGCTGCGGAGGAAGTCCTCCGTCTGGGGCTTGTTCACCGTTCCGTCGTCGCCGAAGACGTCCGGGTCGAACTGGATGTACGCCTCGGGGGCCGTCATCTGCCGTGCGTTGCAGAAGCTCAGCACGCCCCGCAGGCTCTGCTGAGCGACGGCGGTTCCGATGGAGCCCACGGAGGCTCCGATGACGGCGGCGGGGATGTGGTCGAACGAGTTCTGACCCCACGGCCGGGACGCCCAGTCGATCGCGTTCTTGAGCGCGCCGGGAATGGAGCGGTTGTACTCCGGGGTGACGAAGAGCACGGCATCCGACTCCTCGATCGCGTGCTTCAGCGCGACTGCCTCGGGCGGATAGCTCTCGTCGTAGTCCTGGCTGTACAGCGGCAGATCGCGGATGGGGATCTCGGTGAACTCGAGCTCGTCCGGCGCGACGCGGACGAGGGCCTTCGCGAGGATCCTGTTGATCGACGTCGAGGAGAGGCTCCCGACGAAGTATCCGACCTTGTAGGACATGTCCGGCTCCTCGTTCGCTCAGTTGACGCGTGCGTCCCCAGTCTCCGAGGGGGTGGCCCCGCCTGCCACCCCCTTGCGGATGCGCGCGGGTGCGCTAGTGCGCCGGGGATGTCCCCGGTGGATGGGACGATCCGCAGACGGAGGGAGCGGTCGGGAGGGGGCGGCGATGCGAGGCGAGGCGACCGTGCTGCACGCGGACCTCGACGCGTTCTACGCGTCGGTCGAGCAGCGCGATGCTCCGGCCCTCCGCGGCCGGCCCGTCATCGTCGGCGGCGGAGTGGTGCTCGCGGCGAGCTACGAGGCGAAGGCTCGGGGCGTGCGCACCGCGATGGGCGGACGTCAGGCGCGGGAGCTGTGCCCCGATGCCGTCGTCGTGCCGCCGCGGATGGAGGCGTACTCCGCCGCCAGCCGCGCAGTGTTCGAGATCTTCCGCGACACGACACCGCTGGTCGAAGGGCTCTCCATCGACGAGGCGTTCCTCGAAGTGGGAGGGCTCCGGCGCATCGCGGGCACGCCCGAGCAGATCGCCGTCCGCCTGAGGAAACGGGTGCGCGCCGACGTCGGGCTGGCAATCTCGGTCGGCGTCGCGCGCACGAAGTTCCTCGCCAAGGTCGCGAGCGCGGTAAGCAAGCCCGACGGGCTGCTCGTCGTCGAGCCCGATCGCGAGCAGGAGTTCCTGCTGCCGCTGCCGGTCGAGCGGCTCTGGGGTGTCGGCAAGGTCACCGCCGACAAGCTCCACCGACTCGGGATCCACACCGTCGGCGAGCTGGCAGAGCTGGAGGCCCCGGCGGCCGAGAGGCTGCTGGGCAAGGCGACCGGCGCGCATCTGCACGCCCTCGCGCGGCTGCGCGATCCGCGCCCAGTAGACACGACGAAGCGCCGCGGATCCCTCGGCTCGCAGCGCGCACTCGGCAACCGCCCGCGCTCCCCCGAAGAGCTCGACCTCATCCTCACGCAGATCGTGGACCGTCTCGCCGCTCGCCTCCGCGACCGAGATCGCGTGTGCCGGACGGTCGTGCTGCGCCTGCGCTTCGGCGACTTCGCGAAGGCGACGCGCTCGCACACCGTCCGGTTTCCGACCGACCGCACGGCCGTGCTGCTCTCGGTGGCGCGGAGGCTGCTCGCCGCCGCCCGGCCCGAGATCGCCCAGCGGGGCATCACTCTCATCGGCCTGTCGCTCTCACAGCTCGGGCGGGCTGACAGCATCCAGCCAGAACTGCCGATCGACTGGGACGACGGCGGCCGCCTCGACACCGTGCTCGACGCGCTGCGCGACCGCTTCGGCGCGACGACGGTCTCGCGTGCCGCGCAGCTCGGGCGTGATCCCGGCTGGTCGACGCCGGTCCTCCCGGAGCACGAATGACCCGCCCGCGACGTCGAGCCGTCGCGAGCGGGTCATGCTCACGCCGGGGAGCCCGGAGACCCACGGGCTCCCGCGGACGTCAGGCGCGGACGGCGAACCCGCCGGTCCAGGCGACCTGCTCGCGGACGGCGAGCACCATCTGGAGGAAGCCCACCGCCTCGAGCTCACGGGCGCGCTTGAGGGCGCCGGCATCCGCCACCGACACGCCGCCGGCGGAGACGACCTCGGTCAGCTGCGCCTTGGCCGCGTCGTCGTCGCCTGCGACGACGACGGTCGTGGGCACGCCGCCGACCTCGCCCGAAGCGAGGGTCGCCGCGAAGTTCGTGTTGAACGCCTTGATCACCCGCGCGCCCGGAAGCGCCGCCTGCAGTTCGGTCGCGGCCGAGGAGTCGGCGGGTACGGTGAGGGAGTCGAAGGTGGCGAGGTCGACGGGGTTGGTCACGTCGACCACCGTCTTGCCGTCGAGCGCGTCACCATAGGTCGCGACGACGTCGGCGAGTGCAGGGTACGGGATCGCGAGCACGACGATGTCGCCGGTCAGGGGCTCTCCGAACGCCGCGACCGCACCGCCGACCTTCGCCGCCAGTTCCTGGGCCTTCACCGCATCGCGCGCCACGACCTGCACGTGTGCCCCGCCCTCTGCGGCGATGCCTGCGATCGCCGAACCCATGTTTCCCGTACCGATGACGGAGATGCCTGCCATGATCTGATCCTCCATTTGGAAAGTTGTACTAGCAACTAATAACGCAACTTGTTTGCAGCTGCATCTATTCCGCGCGCCGGCGTCGCAGCGGTGGGCGCGGCGCTAGACTCGCACCGTCATGGCCTATCAGGTGCCCCGCATGGACGAGCTCCAGTCGAGAGCGTGGCTCGCGCTGGTGTGGACGGCCGAGTTGCTGCCCGCCGCGCTGGACGCCCAGCTGCAGGCCGACTCCGACATGACGCACTTCGAGTTCATGGTGCTCAGCACTCTGCAGCAGGCGAAGGACGCGGCGCTGCGCACGACCGACCTCGCCGCTGCGGTCAACTCGACGATGCCGCGACTGTCGCGCGTGGTCGGCAAGCTCGCCGAGCGCGGTCTCGTGGAGCGGCGCGGCGCCGATGGCGATGCGCGCGTCGTGATCGTGCACCTGACGAGCGCGGGGCGCCGGGAGCTCGTCCGCGCCGTCCCGCGGCACATCGACCGCGTGAAGGACCTCGTGATCGACCGGCTGACGCCCGACGAGCTCGAGGGGTTGACCGCTGCCCTCGAGCCCCTCGTCGAGCGACTGGACCCTCAGCACCGCGTCGGCTTCGGCGAGCGCCGCGGCACCCGCTGATCGCCGTCAGCTCCCGGCGGTGACCGCGGCTCGCGCGGCGCGCTCGATCATCTCGGCCACGACGTCAGCCCGGGTCATGAAGACCGCGTGGCTGGTGGCCACCTCGGTGATGTCGGCACCGATGCGCTGGGCCATGTGGCGCAGCATCGCCACATCGAACGCGTGATCCTCCGTCGCGATGACGGCCCAGCTCGGCTTCGTCTGCCACGCGGCGTGCTCGAGCCTCTCACCGAACACGGCCATGTTGATCGGGACCTGGCTGTCGCGGAGGAATGCCGCGTCGGCCGCGCTCGCGTCATGCGCGAAGCCGGCTCGGAACCGATCGTGATCGAGGAAGCCGAAGCCGTCCTCTCCGACATTGATCACGAAGTCGGGCGTCTCGGCGAAGCCCTCGTACTGCTGCGAGGTGGTCTCGCCCACGCCGGGCGAGATGGCCGAGACGTAGACGAGACCGGCGACGTTCGGGTGGTCGCCCGCCTCAGTGATCACCGTCCCACCCCACGAATGGCCGACGAGGATCGTCGGGCCGTCCTGCCGGTCGAGCACGCGCCGAGTCGCGGCGACGTCATCGGCGAGTGACGTCAGCGGGTTCTGGACGATCGTCACCCGGTGACCGAGGGCGGTGAGGCGGTTGTAGACCTCGCGCCATCCGGATCCGTCCGCGAACGCGCCGTGCACGAGCACGACGTTCGGGAGGTATCCGGCGGAGGCGTCCGGGGTGAGTGTGGTGGTGTCTGTTGTGGACATCTGCGTTTCCCTTCTTCGCTACGGCTGACTGCCGTCGGTTGTGGGATGCAACACCGACGATACGCAATATATTGCATGCATCGAGGATCCGCCAGAGAAGCGGCGCGGCCGACCTCAGGAAGGCAGCTGGCCCGGCACGGCCACGGGCAGGCTCTGCCACGTGTCGAACGCGAGCCGGGCGGCCCCCTCGGTGTCGCCGGCCGCGCACAGCGCGATCAGCGCATCATGACGCTCGCGAGCGGCGAAGCGGTCGATCGACACGAAACGAAGGAACTCGGCGCGCCGCACCACGGGTTCGAACTGTCCGAGCACCGTCGCGATCGAGGGGTTGCCGGATGCCTCCACCAGCGCTCCGTGGAACTCGTCGTCCGCGCGGATCGCGCTGTCGGCATCGCCCGACTCGACGGCCTCGGCGAAGGCCGTGTTGGCGCGGCGCATGTGCTCGAGCACCGAAGCGGTGATCGTCGGAACCGCGAGTCGAGCGGCCAGCCCGTGCATCGCCGCGACGATGTCGCGCGCGTGGCGCACGGCATCCTCCGCCATCTCGGCGACAACGGTGGAGCGCCCCGGGCGCGCCACGATCAGACCGCTTGCGGCGAGCCGCAGCAGGGCCTCGCGCACCGGGGTCCGGCTCACACCGAGCCACTCCGCGAGGTCGCCGTCCCGGAGCGTCTCGCCGGGTGAGAACGTGCCGTCGACGATCGCGTCGCGCAGCCGCGCATAGACGTCGTCACGCAACAGAGAGCGCCCGACCTTCGGAGAGGACTGCGGAATCGGCATGCGATGTATTGCACACAGAATTCGCCCAGCCGTCAAGCCGTGCGAGTTGCTCCGGCGCGAAGAAGGGGCGGTCCGGTCCACTGACCGGACCGCCCCTTCAGGTCAGCCGCAGCTGCGTGCGGCGTACTCGGCGTCGAGCGGGACCGTGACCATCTCACCCCCGACCGTCGCCGAGGCCTCGACCTCGATCTCATCGGCCGACACAGACGCCTGGCGCGAGCTGAACGCGTGCGCCACCGTCTTGCCCGGCGCGAGCGGTGCGAGCGCCTTCGACCCGAACGCCGTGGACAGCTTCAGCGTGACCGGCACGTCGTCGTCGTTCGTCGCCTGTGCGGTCAGCACCACCTTGCCGGCGACGCAGCGCGTCTGCGCGGTCACACTCACGTCGAGCGACGGGGCCGCCGCCTCCAGCACACCCAGGCGGGCCAGCTGAAGGCTCAGTGCACGCTCGGGCGCGTCGATCTGGTTCTGCGTTCCGGGCGTCGCGGCCGCAGCGGCCTCCGCATCGGCGAGCAGCTCCTCGAGCTCGGCCCACTCCTCGGCCGGGTAGTCGGCCTCGTCCAGCGTGCCGGCGTGGGCGATCGCGGCCTCCAGGTCGCTCTCATCGAGCGGGAGGTTCTGCGACGTCAGCGTGTCACTCAGCAGGTAGTGGTCGAAATCGACGTGGCCTCCTGCCTGCTGGGTCGCGTAGTTGAACAGGCCGACCCGGTGTCCCATGAAGTGGGTGAGGGTGCCGTCCAAGGTCTGCGGCCCCACGCGGTTGCCGAGCTGGTGCCACGTGATGCCGTCCAGGCTGTAGTAGAACGTCGTCCACAGCTGCCCGACCGGGCTCGCGAAGTCGAGGTCCGCCTTCAGGTGCACCTCGGTCGCCGATCCGAGACTCGCCGTCGTGCCGGGAAGGAACGACTCGATCGCCGCCTGGTCGATGGTGGTGGTGAACGGCTGGGTGCGGTTCACGACGCCGACGGTGTTGACGCCGCCCACGCGCTTGACCGCCACGTACGAGAAGCCGCGGTTGTACGCCGCGAGTCCTGTGACGTCGCCGTCCTTCATGCCCGAGATTTCCAGCTTGGTCTCGGCCGACTGCCGCGGGCCGAAGGTGCGCTGCGAGAGCGTGTTGCGCGCCTCCTCGAGGTACGCGGCCTCGTCGTCGTTCGCGAGCTTGAGGTGCTTCATGCTGCCCGTGAGGACCTTGCCCGTGGTGAGACGCAGCCAGCCTTCGCGGTCGGTGAGCGACCAGTAGCGGTTGTCGGGGGCGTGGTTCCACTCCCACGGCAGCGCCAGACGTGAGCCGTTCGGCGCGATCTCGTCGGGATGCGGCGCCTCGACGGAGACCGGGCGTCCCTTGAGCGACACGTCATCGACCTTGAAGTCCATCAGGTGGGTGTCGGGTGCCGTCGAGGGCGTGCTGGTCCACGGCGTCTCGATGAAGATGCGCATCGACGAGAGGCTCTGCGATGCCGGGACCGTGAAGCTGCCCGAGATCGTCGCCCACTGCCCGCGGGTCGCGGTGACGCTCGCGAGGTTCGTGAACGTGCTGCTGCCGTACCGCGCGGTCGCGATGAACTGCTTCGTCGCCGGGCTGTTCGGATTCTCGTACTTGACCTTCGCGGAGATGTCGTAGGTGACGTTGTGCTGCACCTTGCCCGACACGTCCTGCGCCGGGCCCGATCCGGTCGTGGTGCGACCGGTGACCTGCACGGAGCTCGCGCCGGATGCGGCATCCGTCGACGATGTGAGCGTCGCGGTGTCGTTCACGATCCAGCCGGCCGTGCCGTCCTCGAAACCGGGGTTGGTGAACAGCTCGACGCCGAGAAGGGATTCGTCGATGTCGGGAGCCGCCGGGATCTGCCAGTCCTCGTCCATGTACGCGCGGTGCGGCGCGTCGTTGTCGAAGTCGTCCGACACGACGATGCTCTTCTGCCGCTCGTAGAGCTCCTCTTCGGGCGAGAGCTCGATCGGCTTGGCGAACGCCCCGTTGACGGGCACGGCGCCGTTGTTGCCGAATGTGGGCCAGCCGTCTGACCAGGTCGCCGGGATGAGGGCCGGGATGCGCCCGATGGGGAACGTGTCGCGGAAGAACATCCCCGACCAGTCGGTGGTGCCGTTCTCCCCGGCGATCGGGACGAGGCTGCCCTGAGCGAAGCCGTTCGAGTTCAGGACGCCCTTCGCCTCGTACGGGTTGCTGCCGTCGGCCGTCGCATACCGGCCGAGCAGCTCGTCGGAGCGGAACAGCGCGACCTGCCGGCCCTGACCCGACGGCCAGGTGATGATCACGATGTAGTACTTGCCGTCGATGTACTGCACCTGCGCACCCTCGAAGAGGCCGCCGATGAAGGACGCGCCCGGGTAGTCGGAGGTGCGGAGGATCTGCGGGTACTCCGCGACGACGGTCTTCATGTCGCTGCTCAGCTTGACGGCGCTCGTCGAGCCCGAGCCGTAGAAGATGTACGGCGTCCCGTCGACATCGAAGAAGAGCGAGGGGTCGTGGAACGCGCGGCCCAGCGCGATGCGCTCCCATGAGCCGTTGTCGATGTCCTCCGTGACGTAGAGGTACGAGCCGCCCAGGTTGTTGGTGTTGAACGCGACGTACCACTTGCCGTCGTGGTAGCGGATGGACGAGGCCCACTGCCCCTGCCCGTACGACGACTGGCCGTTGCGCAGCGAGAACGAGTCGCTGATGTCGGCGCGGTCGAAGACGTAGTTGACGATCTCCCAGTTCACGAGGTCGTACGACTTCATGATCGGCGCACCCGGGCTGAGGTGCATGGTGGTGCTGATCATGTAGTAGATGTCACGGCCCTCGTCATTCTCGGACGCGGGGATCCGCTCGACCGACACGTCGGGGACGTCGGCGTTCATGAGCGGCACGGTGTAGGTGCCGTCGCCCTTGTCGGTGGAGGTGTAGCCGGATGCCGGGTCCCACGGCTCCGCGGCCTGTGCCGGGAGCGCGACGGGGGCCAGCAGAAGCCCTGCGGCGATCGCGGTGGCGCCGGTGATCGCGATCGAGCGCAGCCCCCGTCGCGGATGGGATCTGCGGGTGGGGATTTCAGTGGAGCGCGACCGGCGCGCGTGGCGCGGGGGCCGTGGAGCGGATGCCTGAGACAACGGTTCTCTCCTTCAGTCAGGCGTGCGGGGAGGCGCAGTCGCGGTTCGACGGCGCTGTCGAGTGGAGCGGGGGTCGGGAGGGGCGGGGGCGCCGCCCCTCCCGCGGTGAGGGATCCGGTCGGATCAGAACGCGTCTTCCCACAGGGTGAGGGTGAGGGTCGCCGAGTAGCTGCCCGGGGCGACGTCGACCGGGGTCTTCAGGACGAGGTCGGCATTCGCGTCCCACGAGCCGACCGCGCGCGCGCCACTGGAGTCGATGGCCATCGAGAGGAACTCCTCGCCCTCGAGTCCGACGTTGTTGGGCGCCTCGTCGAAGATGGTGCCGACCTCGGGGCCTTCGGCGACCTCGCCGTCGGCCTCGGTGAGCAGGTGCGGCGTCCAGCCGAGGTGCTCCGGGCCGAGCTCGGGGGCGCCTGCCGCGGTGAAGGCCGACGACTGCCCGGTCACATACCAGAACACGCCGTCGGGCACTTCCTCGCGGTCGTCCGAGACCGTGACCGTCGGCAGCACGCCGGCGAACTCACGCAGGTCGGCGTCCTGCGACTCGACCTCCGTGAGTGCCGCCGAGGTCGAGGCGACGCTCATCGTGAGGGCGCCGACCGGCGGCAGCGCCGCGATGTCGACGGTCACATCGACCGCGTCGTCGCCGACTTCGTCTGCGATCGCCGCGCCGGCGACGCCGAGCAGCAGCATCCCTCCGACTGCTCCCGCGGCGAGCCGCCCCATCATGCCTGTCTTCTTCATCTTGCCGTCTCCGATCTTGCGCGGCGCGCTGCACCGCGGGGTGGTGTCGGCGGCCGGATCATCCGGCCGCTCACGGTCTTCGCACCGAGCGCGGACCGCAGGTGGGTG
>NZ_JAKYXC010000009.1 GCF_022538185.1 Microbacterium sp. CFH 31415
CGGGGGGCGGCGGCGTCACAGGCGGCTGACCCCCCGCGGGCGGCGGCGTGTACGGCGCGGCCGGGGCTGCGGGCCCGGCGGGCGGCGCGGGCGGTGCCGAGTAGCCCGCGGGCGGCGGCTGGTAGCCGGCAGGGGGCGCGTAGCTGCCGGGAGCCGTCGCCGCGTTGGGCGGGAAGCCACCGGCGGGAACCTGGTTCGGGATGCCCGACCACGTCGTGTTGTCGGCGAGGAAGTTGCCCGCCCACGGAGCCGCCGGGATCGCCGTGTTCCAGCGCGACTTGTCGAAGGCGTTGATGCCGAGCCACACGATCGAGAGGAAGAAGTAGAGGATGAGCCAGACGGCTTCCTTCTGCAGCTTCAGGCCGACGCGCCACGCGGCGAGGAGGGTGTAGATGAAGGCGGCGAGACCGAAGAGCTGCCCGACCACCGGGATCCAGCTGAGGAACGCGGTCGCGCCCCACAGGATCAGCAGCCACCACGGGTTGAGGTCGCCGAGTTTGACGAAGATCAGGGTGTTGTACACCGGCACCCATGCGCGCCACTTGCCCTGCACGCCCGCCTTCTCGAAGATCTTCATCAGGAACCACGACGAGATCACGTAGGCCGCGATCGCGAGGATGAACAGCAGGGGCGCGAGGACCAGCCAGACGGCGATCAGCCCTCCGATCCCGTAGTCGTCGTCGTATGACATGAACGTCCTCTCCGGAACGATCGTCGATGCGCACGCACATCGAGCGAGGCGCCTCGCCCCGCGCGACACATGCTAGCGATGCCCGTGCGCGCATGTCAGCAGAAACCGGGCGTTTCGGGGGCTGACCCCCGGCGCGGCTGTCGATAGCCTGACAGGACCAGTCAGCGGAAGGATCACCATGACCGACCCCACTCCCCCCGTCCCGCCCCTCCCCGAGCAGCCTGCCGCAGACGCCGCGCGCTCCGCGGCGACGCCGGGCGAGGCATCCGCTCCCGCCTACGACCCCGCGACCGACCCCGACGACACGGGGGTGCCGCGGTCGCTCGACGACGACGTCGCCGCCGTCGGTCGCGGCTTCTTCGCGGCGCTCTTCGACATCAGCTTCCGCACGTTCATCACTCGCCGGCTCGCGAGCGTCTTCTACGTCGTGGGCCTCATCGCGATCGCGATCGGCTTCATCGTGTACCTCGTGAACGGGATCGTCGGCGGCGCGTCACTGCTGTGGATCAACGTGGGCGCCGGCGTCACCGCGATCATCGCGACGATCATCATCGTGCCGCTCGTCGCGTTCATCGCGGTCATCGCGCTGAGGTTCATCATCGAGGCCGTCGTGGCGCTCATCGCGATCGCCGAGAACACGGAGCGCACCGCTCAGCACACGCGGCGCTGACCGAACGAACCGGAGGGCCCGGCCGGCTCAGGCGAACAGCTCGAGCTCTCCAGGCTTTCCGGAGCGCACGCGCAGGCCCGCAGCATCCGCCCAGTTCACGAATCCCGCGAGCGAGTTCACACGCGGCCGGTCCTCGGCCAGGCGACGCACCAGCGCGCCCTTCGCGTGCTTGTTGAAGTGGTTGAGCGCCCGCACGGCGCCACCCTCGGACTCCGACACGACCCGCACGTACGCCGAGGGCAGCGGCGCCGGCACGGGCCCGAGTGCGACGTACGCCTCGGAGCGCAGGTCGAGCACGAACCGGGGGCGCTCCTCCGCCAGCGCCGCGGTGACGGCATCCGCCCACACCTTCTTCAGGGAGGCGAGACCCGGCAGGGTCGCCGACGCGCCGAGTCGGTAGGACGGGATCGGATCAAGAGCGCCCACCGGTCCGAACGGAGCCGAGTGCACGCGGACGTGCGCGCCCAGCCACCGACGGGAGACCGCGGGAAGGGATGCCGCGTCCAGCGCGTCGAAGAGGACACCGGTGTACCGGTCCACGGCGGGCATGGTCGGCGCCTCGCGCAGAGCCGCGTTGACCGCGACCTCGCCCAGCTGCGTGCGGCCGAGCTTCAGCACCCTCGCTGCTTCCGCCTCGTCGGCCGAGAGCGCGACCAGCGCGTCGACGATGGCCTCGCGCTGCGGGGCAAGCGAAGGAAGGGCGAGGGATGCCGCGTCCAGCGGCCGCCCGCGCCCTCCGGCGCGCTTGGTCTCCGACGGCGGGAGAAGGATCAGCATGGCCCTCCGGTCGTGGTTCGTTCGCTCCCCGGCTCGACGGGCGAGCGGAGGGAGACGAAACGCCCCGAGTCCGCGAACGGACTGGGGCGTTTCGGTCTGAGGTTCGTCAGGCGATGAGCGCCGCGTTGCCTGCGACGATCGTCAGGTTGTCGCCCTCCATGGAGAGGAAGCCGTCCTGCGCGTTCGCGACGATCTTGGTGCCCGAGGTCTGGGTGATGCGCACCTGACCCTCGGCCAGGATCGCCAGCACCGGCTCGTGGCCCGACATGAAGCCGATCTCGCCCTCGACGGTCTTGGCGACGACGAGCGACGCCTCTCCCGACCAGACCTCCGCGTCGGCGGAGACGAGACTCACGTTGAGCGGCATGATCAGCCGTTCTCCTTCTGGATACGCGCCCAGTTCTCCTCGACGTCGGAGATGCCGCCGACGTTGAAGAAGGCCTGCTCGGCGACGTGGTCGAAGTCACCCTTGACGATCGCGTCGAACGACTCGATGGTCTCCTTGATCGGGACGGTCGAGCCCTCGACACCGGTGAACTTCTTCGCCATGTAGGTGTTCTGCGAGAGGAACTGCTGGATGCGACGTGCGCGCGACACGACGATCTTGTCTTCCTCGGAGAGCTCGTCGACACCGAGGATGGCGATGATCTCCTGCAGCTCCTTGTTCTTCTGGAGGATCTGCTTCACGGCGGTGGCCACACGGTAGTGGTCGTCGCCGATGTAGCGCGGGTCGAGGATGCGGCTCGTCGACGTCAGCGGGTCGACGGCCGGGTACAGACCCTTCGACGCGATCTCACGCGAGAGCTCGGTCGTGGCGTCGAGGTGGGCGAACGTGGTCGCCGGAGCCGGGTCGGTGTAGTCGTCGGCCGGCACGTAGATCGCCTGCAGCGAGGTGATCGAGTGGCCACGCGTCGAGGTGATGCGCTCCTGGAGCACACCCATCTCGTCGGCGAGGTTGGGCTGGTAGCCCACCGCGGACGGCATGCGGCCGAGCAGCGTCGAGACCTCGGAACCGGCCTGCGTGAAGCGGAAGATGTTGTCGATGAAGAGGAGCACGTCCTGCTTCTGCACGTCGCGGAAATACTCCGCCATCGTCAGCGCCGACAGGGCCACGCGAAGACGCGTGCCCGGCGGCTCGTCCATCTGACCGAACACGAGGGCGGTCTTGTCGAAGACGCCGGCCTCTTCCATCTCGTGGATGAGGTCGTTGCCTTCGCGGGTGCGCTCGCCGACACCGGCGAACACCGACACGCCACCGTGGTCCTGCGCGACGCGCTGGATCATCTCCTGGATGAGGACGGTCTTGCCGACGCCGGCACCGCCGAAGAGGCCGATCTTCCCGCCCAGCACATAGGGGGTGAGAAGGTCGATGACCTTGATGCCGGTCTCGAACATCTGGGTCTTCGACTCCAGCTGGTCGAAGTTCGGGGCCTTGCGGTGGATCGGCCAGCGCTCGGTGACCTCGATGGTCTCGCCGGGCTCGGCGTTGAGGACCTCGCCGGTCACGTTGAAGACCTTGCCCTTGGTCACGTCGCCGACGGGCACGGTGATCTGCTCGCCGGTGTCGCGCACCTCCTGGCCGCGGACGACGCCGTCGGTGGGCTTCAGCGCGATCGCGCGGACGAGGTCGTCGCCCAGGTGCTGCGCGACCTCGAGCGTGATCTCGGTCGACTCGCCCTCGATGGTGATCGTGGTCTTGAGCGCGTTGTAGATGTCGGGGATCGCGTCGTGCGGGAACTCGATGTCGACGACGGGGCCGGTGACCCGCGCGACGCGGCCGACGACCGCGGTCTCGGTCTTCTCTGCGGTGAGGCTCATGGCTTCTTCTCTTTCGTGTGGTCTATTTGCCCGACGCCAGAGCGTCGGCGCCGCCGACGATCTCGGCGATCTGCTGCGTGATCTCGGCCTGGCGAGCGTTGTTGCGCAGGCGGGTGTAATCGGTGATGAGCTTGTCGGCGTTGTCGCTGGCGGACTTCATCGCCTTCTGCGTGGCGGCGTGCTTCGCGGCGGACGACTGCAGGAGGGCATTGAAGACGCGGCTCTGGATGTAGACCGGCAGGAGCGCGTCGAGCACGGTCTCAGCGTCGGGCTCGAACTCGTAGAGCGGGTACACCTGAGCGGATGCCGCTTCCTCCGCCTCGACGACCTCGAGCGGAAGCAGGCGCACCGTCTCGGGCGTCTGCGTCATCATGCTGACGAAGCGGTTGTAGACGAGGTTGATCTCGTCGACGCCGCCGTCTTCACCACCGCGGTCGTACGCGGAGAGCAGCGTCGCCGCGATCTCCTCGGCCGTGGTGAAGTGCGGGGTGTCGGTGTCGCCCGTCCACTCCGCAGCCGCCTCCATGCGACGGAACTGGAAGTATCCGACCGCCTTGCGGCCGATGAGGTAGAACACCGGCTCCTTGCCCTGCTGCCGCAGCAGCTCGGCCAGCTCGAGGCCCTCACGGAGGATCTGCGAGTTGAACGCGCCGGCGAGGCCGCGGTCGGAGGCGAAGATGACCACCGCTGAGCGGCGGATGACCTCGCGCTCCGTCGTGAGCGGGTGCTCCACGTTCGAGTGCGTCGCCACGGCGGAGACGGCTCGCGTCACGGCTCGCGCGAAGGGCGACGACGCGCGCACACGCGCCATCGCCTTCTGGATGCGCGAAGCCGCGATGAGCTCCATCGCCTTCGTGATCTTCTTGGTCGTCTGAGCAGTGCTGATCTTCTGCTTGTAGACCCGGAGTTGTGCGCCCATGGTGTCTGTCCGGTGTCGCCTTAGCGGCGGCCCTTGACGATCTTCTCCTGGTTCACGTCTTCGGCCTCTGCCGCCGCGACCTCTTCGTGGCCCGGCTTCGAGATCGTCTGGCCCTTGCCGGCCTGGAACTCGAGGATGAACTCGTCGGTCTTCTTGCCGAGCTCGGCGACGGTGTCGTCGTCGAGGACGTTGGTGTCGCGGAGCGTGTCGAGGATCGTCGTGTTGCGGCGCAGGTAGTCCAGCAGCTCGCGCTCGAAAGCCAGCACGTCCTCGACCTCGATCGAGTCGAGCTTGCCGTTGGTGCCGGCCCAGATCGAGACGACCTGCTCCTCCACCGGGTACGGCGAGTACTGGGGCTGCTTGAGCAGCTCGGTGAGGCGCGCGCCACGGGCCAGCTGGCGGCGGGACGCGGCATCCAGGTCGCTCGCGAACATCGCGAACGCCTCGAGCGAGCGGTACTGGGCCAACTCGAGCTTGAGCGTGCCGGAGACCTTCTTGATCGACTTCACCTGCGCGTCACCGCCGACTCGCGAGACCGAGATGCCGACATCGACCGCGGGACGCTGGTTGGCGTTGAACAGGTCGGACTGCAGGAAGATCTGGCCGTCGGTGATCGAGATCACGTTGGTCGGGATGTAGGCCGACACGTCGTTGGCCTTCGTCTCGATGATCGGCAGACCGGTCATCGAGCCCGCGCCGAGCTCGTCCGAGAGCTTGGCGCAGCGCTCGAGCAGACGCGAGTGCAGGTAGAAGACGTCACCGGGGTAGGCCTCGCGGCCCGGCGGGCGGCGGAGCAGCAGCGACACGGCGCGGTAGGCCTCGGCCTGCTTCGTCAGGTCGTCGAAGATGATGAGGACGTGCTTGCCGTCGTACATCCAGTGCTGGCCGATGGCCGAGCCGGTGTAGGGCGCCAGGTACTTGAAGCCGGCCGGGTCGGACGCGGGGGCCGCGACGATGGTCGTGTACTCCATGGCGCCGGCGTCCTCGAGCGCGCCCTTGACGGCGGCGATCGTGGAGCCCTTCTGGCCGATGGCCACGTAGATGCAGCGGACCTGCTTGTTGACGTCGCCGGAGTCCCAGTTGGCCTTCTGGTTGATGATGGTGTCGATCGCGATCGCGGTCTTGCCGGTCTGGCGATCGCCGATGATCAGCTGACGCTGACCGCGGCCGACGGGGATCATCGCGTCGATGGCCTTGATGCCGGTCTGCAGCGGCTCGTGCACCGACTTGCGCTGCATGACGCCGGGCGCCTGCAGCTCGAGCGCACGACGCCCCTCGATGTTCGTGATCTCGCCGAGACCGTCGATCGGGTTGCCGAGCGGGTCGACCACGCGGCCGAGGTAGCCCTCGCCGACGGGGACCGACAGCACCTCGCCGGTGCGCGTGACCGAGTTGCCGGCCTCGATGCCCGAGAACTCACCCAGGACGACGACGCCGATCTCGTGCTCGTCGAGGTTCTGCGCGAGGCCGAGAGTGCCGTCCTCGAACGTCACGAGCTCGTTCGCCATGACGCCGGGGAGCCCCTCGACGTGCGCGATGCCGTCGGCGGCGTCGATGACGGTGCCGACCTCGGTCGCCGCAGCCCCGGTGGGCTCGTAGGCGGCGACGAAATCCTTCAGCGCGTCACGGATGACGTCGGGGCTGATTGACAGTTCTGCCATGGTCTTCCCTTTGTTCCAAGTTCTGTGTGTGGGGCGGTGGGCCCCGAAGTCTCCGCCTGCGGCGGGAAGTCTGTGCTAGCCGGCCAGCCTCTGACGGAGATCCGCCAGCCGGGCCGACACGCTGGCGTCGATGACGTCGTCGGCGATCTGCACGCGCAGCCCGCCCACCACGGTCGGGTCGACCACGGTGTTGATCGACACCTGGGTGCCGTAGCGCTGCGAGAGCGCACCGGCGAGGCGGTCGGCCTGGGCCGCGCTCAGCGGCGACGCGGCGAACACCGTCGCGACCTTGCGGCCGCGCTGGTCGGCGACGAGGCGGGTGGCCCGCGAGAGCAGCCGGCGAACGCGGCGCTCGCGCGGCTGCTGGACGAGGGATGCCGCGATCAGCGTCGTCGCCTTGCTCGCGCGGCCGGCCAGCAGCGTGTCGATGAGCGTGCCCTTCGCCGAGGCATCCCCGAGGCGGCTGCCCAGAGCGAGCTCGAGCTCGGAGTTCTCAGCCACCGTGCGCGAGAAGCGGAAGAGCTCGTCCTCGACGTCGGCCGACGGCTCGGCCACCACCGCGGCGCGGATGGCGAGCTCTTCGATGGCGTCGACGAAGTCGGACGCCGACGACCAGCGCTGCTCGACGGCGGTCGTCAGCAGCGACACCGTCGTTGCCGAAACCGAGCCGCCGAACACGGCCGTGACGACCTGGCGACGGGCTTCGACCGGAGCTGAGGAGTCGGCGAGCGCGCCGCTCAGCTGCGACGAGTCGCCCACGGCGCGCGCCGCGGCGAAGAGCTCGCCGGCCACGTCGAGGTCGACGCCCGACGCGGCGTCGAGCGCCTTCGTCGTCGCCGCCAGTGCCTGAGTGGTCGCGCTGCCCATTACTTCGACGCCTTCTCTGCCTCGAGCTCGGCCAGGAAGCGGTCGACGACGGCCTGAGCCTTAGCGTCGTCGGACAGCGTCTCACCGATCACGCCGCCGGCGAGATCGAGGGCGAGCGTGCCCACCTCGCTCCGCAGCGACACGAGGGCCGTCTGGCGCTCGGCTTCGATCTGCGAGTGCGCAGTCGCGGTCAGGCGCGCGGCCTCTGCGGCAGCGGTGTCCTTCGCCTCGGCGACGATCTTCTTGCCGTCCTCACGGGCGGCGTCGCGGATCTCACCGGCCTCCTTGCGCGCGTCGGCGAGCTGGGCGGTGTACTCCTCGAGCGCCGCCTCGGCCTTGCGCTGGGCCTCGTCGGCCTTGGCGATGTTCCCCTCGATCGCGGCGGAACGCTCGTCGAGCAGCTTCTTCATCTTCGGAAGGGCGACCTTCCAGAAGACGAGAAGAATGACGATGAAGCACACCGACGACCAGATGATGTCGTACCACGCGGGAATGAGCGGGTTGGGTGCAGCACCCTCCTCCGCGGCGTACGCGACAAGAGCGTTCAGCATCCTGTCTCCTTAGGTCGAGAGTTGGCGATCAGAAGCCGAAGATGAAGCCGGTCGCGATGCCGATGAAGGCGAGCGCCTCGGTGAAGGCGATACCGATCCACATCAGGACCTGCAGACGGCCGGCCAGCTCGGGCTGACGGGCCACGCCCTCGATCGTCTTGCCGACGACGATGCCCACGCCGATGGCCGGGCCGATGGCGGCGAGACCGTAGCCGACGGTGGCGATGGAGCCGGAGACCTCGGCGAGAACCGTAGTTGCGTCCACGGGGGTGTTTCCTTTCGGTTGTGGGCGGCCTTCCGGCCGTCCCGTATCAGTGCTCTTCGGCGACCGCGAGCTGGATGTAGACCGCGGTGAGAAGGGCGAAGACGTAGGCCTGGAGGACAGCCACCAGGATCTCGAACAGGGTGAAGACGAAGCCGAACGCGAGGCTGCCGGCGCCGAGGACCGACCACCAGCCGCCCATGTCGACGATGAAGAACTGCGTGGCGGCGAAGAACAGCACCAGGAGGAGGTGGCCGACCATCATGTTCATCAGGAGTCGGAGCGTGAGCGTGACGGGGCGGATGACGAAGGTCGAGATGAGCTCGATCGGCGTGACGATGATGTAGATCGGCCACGGCACGCCCGACGGGAAGAGCGAGTTCTTGAAGAAGTTCTTGGGGCTCTTCTTGATGCCTGCGTAGATGAACGTGATATAGCTCACGATCGCGAGCGTCAGCGGCACCGCGATGATGCTCGTGCCGGCGATGTTCAGGAACGGGATGATGCCCGTGATGTTCATGAACAGGATCATGAAGAACATCGTCGTGAGGATCGGGAGGAACCTCTGGGCGTCCTTCTTCCCGAGGAGGTCCTCGCCGATGTTGACGCGGACGAAGTCGAGACCCATCTCGACGAGGCTCTGGAACCGGCCGGGCACGACGCGCATGCGGCGAGTGCCGAGCCAGAAGATCAGCACGACGGCGATCGTCGCCAGGAACTGGATCAGGTGGATCCGGTGGATCGGCACCCCCGCCAGCGTGAAGAGGATCTCAGGGAAGAACTCTTCGATCGAAGGGCCGTGGAACTCCGGCGGCGCGTCGGCGGCAAGGGGGGCGATCAGGGTCGCAGCATGAGTAAACAGCGCTGGCTCCAGCTTCGGGGCACCGGTCGAGAACCGTTGCGACGATGGTCGATGAGCGTCACTCCGCAAGTGCTCGCTAGGCGAGCAGGCGGGCGCAGGAAGAGCCTATCAAACTTGAGAGGTGCCTGAATCCGCCCCGGGGCGACCGCGCTCCCCCTCCTCGGCGTCATCGCGTCGGTCGCCGGCCTCGGGGTCGGTCGGCAGCGTGACGTCGCTCACGTGGGGCACGCGCATCCGGAGCAGCACGATGACGTCGACCATGAGCGAGGCGAGCACGCCCACGACGACGGCGAGGAAGAAGACCATCGGCTCGATCCACGGCTGACCCCGCAGCACCAGGAGCAGAACGATGAACAGGACGAACTTCAGGATCCAGCCGCCGAGCACGATCCCGAAGAACAGCGGCACGTAGAGCGGGTCGCCGTACCACCGGTTGGCGATCAGGATGCTCGCGACGGTGATGAGGAGGAAGGCGGCAGCGACCAGAACGCCGACGAGCGCGCTCCACAGCCCGTCCGTGCCGGCGACGAGGAACCCGATGAGCCCGCCGAGCACTGCCAGCGCGCCGGTGACGACCCCTCCCCACACCAGGACGGTGCGCAGGATCGGCGTGCTCGAGATGGGGTTGGTGGTCATTCGGCGTCCTCCAGGACGGTCTCGGGAGCCGGCGCAGGCCGGCGGGAAGGCAGCAGGGTCACCACGAGGCACGCGACGACCCCTACGAGCCCGAACGCCACGCCGAGGAGGTAGTCCCCCGGCCAGCCTTCGGACGTGCCGATGTACATGAGCAGGACCGACAGGCTGACGATCGTGGTCCAGGCGTAGAAGATGAGCACCGCACCGAGGTCGGAGTGCCCCATGTCGAGCATCCGGTGATGCAGATGCTTGCGGTCGGGCGAGAAGGGCGACTTGCCCTTGCTCATCCGCCGGATGACTGCCAGGCCGAAGTCGAGCAGCGGCAGCAGCACGATCACCACCGGCAGCAGGATCGGGATGAACGCACCGAGCAGCTGCGAGCGGCCGAACTCGTCGTTGTCGCCGACCATGGCCGGCGTGATGCTGCCCGTGACGGCGATCGCCGAGCAGGCCATGAGGAGGCCGAGCATCAGGGCGCCGGAGTCGCCCATGAAGAGCTTCGCCGGCCGCCAGTTGAGCGGCAGAAACCCGATGCACACGCCGATCAGCACGGCCGCGATGAACGACGCGAGGTTGAAGTAGCTGCTCTGGCCGGTGTCGCGCACCAGCATGTAGGAGTACGCGAAGAAGACACCGTTCGCGATGAGGCACACGCCGGCGACGAGTCCGTCGAGTCCGTCGATGAAGTTCACCGCGTTCATGACGACGACGATCGAGAACACCGTGAGCGTGAAGCTGACCCAGCTCGAGCCGACCGCCTGCCCGCCGATGGGCAGCGAGTAGATCTGCAGGTCGCCGAACCACGTGATGATGCCGGCGGCGAGGAACTGCGCGCCGAGCTTGATCATCCAGTCGAGGTCCCACAGGTCGTCGGCGACACCCACGACCACGATCAGGCACGTCGCCCCGAGGATCGCCCACACCTGCGCGGGCTCGTTCCACACGATGGCGAAGAAGGGATGCTGCGACGAGACCAGGAACGCGGCGACCACCCCCAGGAACATCGCGATGCCGCCGAGGCGCGGGGTGGGCGTCTTGTGCACGTCGCGTTCGCGGATGCCCGGATACAGCTTGTACTTCAGCCCGAGTCGCCAGACCGTCCACGACAGCGCGAAGGTGACCGCCGCGGTGAAGAGGATGGTGAAGACGTACTGCTTCACGGCCCGCCCGGCTCGTCGGGGTTCGCCGCGGGCTCGGGCTCGACTGCCTCGGGCTCGACTGCCTCGGGCCCGTCGGCCTCGGGGTCGGGCTCGAGCAGGTCGCCGAGCACCGAGCGCAGCTGCTCGCGGCTCACCGCGCCCTCACGCAGCACCCGGACGAGTGGCTCCGCTTGGCCGACGAGGCTGGTGGCGTCGATGATCGTCGACGAGATCCCCGTCGTGGACGGACCGTCGCTGAGGTACACCGCGACGCTGTCGCCCAGCATCCCCTCCGAGTCCTCCGCCGTGATGCCGGCCGCCTTGCCGGTGAGATTGGCGCTCGAGACCGCGAGCGGGCCGGTCTCCTCGAGCAGCTCGAGGGCGATGCGGTGTGCGGGCATGCGCACGGCGACGGTTCCCCGCGTCTCGCCGAGGTCCCAGGAGAGCGACGGCTGGGCCGGGAGGACGATCGTGAGCCCGCCGGGCCAGAACTCCTCGACGAGGCGCTCGATCTGCTCGGGAACGTCGGCGACGAGGGCGCGCAGCGTCGCGGTGCCGGCCACGAGCACGGGCGGCGGCATCTGCCGGGTGCGCCCCTTCGCGTCGAGCAGCTTCTGCACCGCCTTCGCGCTGAATGCGTCGGCGGCCACGCCGTAGACGGTGTCGGTGGGGATGACGACCAGGTCGCCGCGGCCGATGGCCTGGCGCGCTTGACGCATGCCGGAGAGAAGCTGTGCCTCATCGCGGCAATCGAAGATGGGGGACATGTCGCGCACAGTCTAATCAAGGGCGCCTGGGGATCCGCGGCGCGCGGGGAGCGGGTGTCAGGGGCGGATCGCGGTGGTGGCGCGGTCGCGCATCGTGAGATCGGGATGAGTGGATGCCGCGCGCCAGCCGTCGGCGGTGAGCAGGTCGCGGATCGCCTCGCCCTGCCACTCGCCGTGCTCGATGACGATCGTGCCGCCCGGGTGCGCCAGCCGCAGCCCCACAGCGCTGAGGATGCGCACCACGTCGAGGCCGTCCTCGCCGCCGTAGAGTGCGGCGGGCGGGTCGAAGAACCGCACCTCCGGATCGCGCGGGATCGCGGCATCCGGAACATACGGAGGATTCGACGCGACGACCGACACCGTGCCGTCGAGGTCGGGGAACGCGTGAGCCAGATCGATGAAGGCGAGCGTGGCATTGTCGGCCCCCGCACGCTCGAAGTTCTCCTTCGTCCAGACGAAGGCGTCGACCGAGTTCTCGGCCGCGAAGACCCGGGCGTGCGGAACCTCGGTGGCCATCGCGAGGGCGATAGCGCCACTTCCGGTGCCGAGATCGACGGCGATGGGAGAGGGGGATGCCGCGGCGGCGAGCGCGTCGATCGCCAGCTGCGCCACCATCTCGGTCTCGGGCCGGGGCACGAAGACGCCGGGTCCGACGCGCAGCTCGAGATGGCGGAAGGGGGCGAGACCGGTGATGTGCTGCAGCGGCTCACGCGTCGCGCGGCGCTCGACCAGCGTCTCGAGCTGCTGCGCCGCCCCGACGGGAAGGGCGTCTCCGCGGATGGCGGCGGCCTGCACTCCCCCGCGGCCGGTCTGCAGCGCGAATGCGGCGAGCAGCTCGACGTCGACGTCGGGGTCGGGCACGCCGGCGTGCGCCAGGCGCGCGGCGGCATCACGCAGCCAGGCGGCGACGGTCGGGGGTGTCTCGGGTGAAGCCATGGGCCTATCCAGCCTAAGCCCGGCAGAGTACTCGCCCGTGGCCAGGCCGCTGTCACACAAGGACTCACGGCGGGGGAGTCCCCATAGGCTTGTGCCCACCCGCAGACCACCGCTGAAAGGCCCGACATGACCGGCATCCACCCCGACATCACCTCCGCCTTCGGAAACACCCCCCTCGTGCGCCTCAACCGCACCGCGGAGGGCCTCGGCGGCAACGTGATCGCCAAGCTCGAGTTCTACAACCCGGCGTCGAGCGTCAAGGACCGCCTCGGCATCGCCATCGTCGACGCCGCTGAGAAGTCCGGCCAGCTGCAGCCCGGCGGCACGATCGTCGAGGCCACGAGCGGCAACACCGGCATCGCGCTCGCCATGGTCGGCGCCGCCCGCGGCTACCGCGTCGTGCTCGCGATGCCCTCGTCGATGTCGATCGAGCGTCGCCTGCTGCTCAAGGGCTACGGTGCCGAGCTCGTTCTCACCGACCCGGCCGGCGGCATGAAGGGGGCCGTCGCCAAGGCGGAGGAGCTCGTCGCCGAGATCCCCGGCGCCGTTCTCGCGCGCCAGTTCGAGAACGAGGCCAACCCGCGCGTCCACCGCGAGACCACAGCAGAGGAGATCCTCCGCGACACCGACGGCGCCGTCGACTACTTCGTCGCCGGCATCGGCACGGGCGGCACGATCACCGGCGTCGGTCAGGTGCTCAAGGAGCGCGTGCCCGGCGCGAAGGTCATCGCCGTCGAGCCCGCCGACTCGCCGCTGCTCACCAAGGGCACGCCCGGACCCCACAAGATCCAGGGCATCGGCCCGAACTTCGTGCCGGCGGTCCTCGACCAGGGAGTCATCGACGAGGTCGTCGACGTCGAGTTCGCGGACGCGATCGACACCGCGCGCGCGGTGGGCACCAAGGACGGCATCCTCGTCGGCATCTCGTCGGGCGCCGCGATCTGGGCCGCGCTGCAGATCGCCGCGCGCCCCGAGGCCGAGGGCAAGAACATCGTCGTCATCGTGCCCTCGTTCGGCGAGCGCTACCTGTCGACTGCGCTGTTCGAGAACCTGCGAGAGGATTGAGGCACACCGCTCCAGAAAGGCGCCCCGTGCCAGGGATCCATTCCGACATCACGACCGCGTTCGGCGAGACCCCGCTGGTGAGGCTCAACGCCCTCACGGAAGGTCTCCACGGCGAGGTCCTCGCCAAGCTCGAGTTCTACAACCCGGGCTCGAGTGTGAAGGACCGTCTGGGCTACGCGCTCATCAGCGCCGCGGAGGCGGCGGGCGAGCTGAAGCCCGGCGGCACCATCGTGGAGTCGACCAGCGGCAACACGGGCATCGCGCTGGCGCTGATCGGGGCGGCACGCGGCTACAAGGTGATCCTCACGATGCCCGCGTCGATGTCGAAGGAGCGGCGCACGCTGCTGAAGGCCTACGGCGCAGAGCTCGTGCTCACCGACCCGTACAAGGGCATGACCGAGGCCGTCGCGACCGCGGAGCGGATCGTCGCCGAGACACCGGGCGCCGTGCTGGCGCGACAGTTCGAGCACGAGGCCAACGCCGAGATCCACCGTCGCACGACGGCCGAGGAGATCTGGCGCGACACCGACGGCACGGTGGATTACTTCGTCGCGGGCTCGGGCACGGGCGGCACCATCACGGGCGTGGGCCAGGTGCTCAAGCAGCGCAACCCCGACGTGAACATCGCCATCGTCGAGCCGAAGGACTCCCCCATGCTGTCGGAGGGCCGCGCCGGCGGTCACCGCATCCAGGGCATCGGCCCGAACTTCGTGCCGCAGGTGCTCGACCGGTCGGTCATCGACGAGATCTTCGACGTCGAGTTCGACGACGCGATCCGCGTGGCACGGGACCTCGCCGTGCGCGAGGGCATCCTCGGAGGTATGTCGGCGGGCGCGGCGGTGTGGGCGGCGCTCGAGATCGCCGCGCGCCCGGAGGCCGCGGGCAAGCGCATCGTCGTGATCATCCCCGATTCGGGCGAGCGCTACCTGTCGACCGCGCTGTACGAGCACCTGCGCGAGCCCGAGAAGAGCGCGTCATGAGCCGCGGAGAGGGCTTCTTCGCCCGCATCCGCGAAGACGTCGTCGCGGCACGGCTGCGCGACCCCGCTGCTCGGTCCGGCGTCGAGATCGCGCTCCTCTATCCCGGCCTGCACGCGATCTGGGCGCACCGGGTGTGGCACGCGCTGTGGGTGCGCAAGGCGCGGTTCGTCGCCCGCGCCGGGTCGCAGGTCACGCGCTGGCTGACCGGGATCGAGATCCACCCCGGCGCGCAGATCGGCCGCCGCTTCTTCATCGACCACGGGATGGGCGTCGTCATCGGCGAGACCGCCGAGGTCGGCGACGACGTCATGCTGTACCACGGGGTGACGCTCGGCGGCCGTCAGCGCGAGGGCGGGAAGCGGCATCCCACGCTCGAGGACGGCGTCGCCGTCGGCGCCGGCGCGAAGATCCTCGGACCGATCACGATCGGCGCGGGATCGGTCGTCGGTGCGAACGCGGTGGTGACGAAGGATGCCCCGGCCGACAGCGTGCTCGTGGGCGTTCCCGCCAAGCCGCGCCAGCGTCGTGAGGGCGAGGACACCCGATCGATCCTGACCACGCCCGAGTATCCCGAGTACCACATCTGACGCGAGCGGCGCCTTCGTCGGTGCCAGGCCGTGCCGCCCCAGCTCGCGAGACTGCACCGGTGCACCGAGACTGCTGCTGCCGGGTGCTGTCTCGGTGCACGGATGCAGTCTCGGCGGAGTCGGCCGTGCGCAACCGCCGGTGGTGAGGGCTACTCTCGGCGGTCCTGAACGCGCTTCCTGATGAAGAGCGGCGGCAGCAGCCAGGTGGCGAGCGCCGTGACGAGCCACACGATGAGCGTGCCGATGATCCACGCCACGGGACCGTTGATGCCAATGCCCGCCGCCGGGATCAGCACCGCGATCAGCAGCGCGACGAACGTCGACAGCAGGCCGATTCCGCCGATCAGCGCGTTGGCGTGACGCCGCGTGATCGTGAACAGCCACGGCGCGAGGATGCTCTGCAGCACCGCGAAGATCACGACGGCCAGCAGGATGCCCCACCAGTCGTCCCAGTGCAGCGTGAAGCCGGGCAGGATCAGGTCGGCCGCGACGAGTCCGAGGAACGCCGAGACGAGGAAGATCGCCGCTCGGATGAGAAGGGTGAGCACGAGCCGAGCCTAGCGGCGCGGCATCCGCTCGCCCTGTCGCGCCACGGCCGCTGAGACCTGGGATCCGGGGCGGCGACGCGGGGCGGGCGGGCGACTCCGCGAGACCTGGGATTCGCGACGAGACCACGTGCGAGAGACGCCGTCTCGTCGCGAATGCCGGGTCTCGGCGAACGAAACGAAGGCGGGGCGTCAGTCGTCGGAGCCGAGTGCGGCGAGCCGGGCCTCTTCGTCTGCGGCGATCGCCGACTCGATGATGGGCTCGAGCGCGCCGTCCATGACCTGGTCGAGGTTGTACGCCTTGTAGCCGGTGCGGTGGTCGGCGATCCGGTTCTCGGGGAAGTTGTACGTGCGGATGCGCTCGGAACGGTCCATGCCGCGGATCTGGGACTTGCGGGCATCGGATGCCGCGGCCTCGAGCTCCTCCTGCTGCTTGGCCAGCAGGCGGGCCCGGAGCACCCGCATGCCGGCCTCGCGGTTCTGCAGCTGCGACTTCTCGTTCTGCATCGACACGACGATCCCGGTCGGCACGTGTGTGATGCGCACCGCCGAGTCGGTCGTGTTGACCGACTGCCCGCCGGGACCCGACGAGCGGAAGACGTCGATCTTCAGGTCGTTCGGGTCGATGTGGATCTCTTCGGGCTCGTCGACCTCGGGGAAGACGAGCACGCCCGTCGTCGAGGTGTGGATGCGCCCCTGCGACTCGGTGGCCGGCACGCGCTGCACGCGGTGCACGCCGCCCTCGTACTTGAGGTGCGCCCACACGCCCTGCGCGGGGTCGGACGACGAGCCCTTGATCGCGACCTGCACGTCCTTGTAGCCGCCCAGGTCGGACTCGTTGCGCTCGAGGAGCTCGGTCCTCCAGCCCTTCGATGCGGCGTACTGCAGATACATCCGCAGCAGATCGGCGGCGAACAGCGCCGACTCGGCGCCGCCCTCGCCCTGCTTGATCTCCATGATCACGTCACGCGCGTCGTCGGGGTCGCGCGGGATCAGCAGACGCCGCAGGCGCTCCTGCGCTTCGGCGAGCTTCGCCTCGAGGGCGGGAACCTCCTCGGCGAACGCGTCGTCCTCACGGGCGAGTTCGCGCGCGGCTTCCAGATCATCGGATGCCGCGACCCAGTCCTCGTTCGCCTTCACGATGCGAGACAGCTCGGCGTAGCGGCGGTTGACCCGCTTGGCGCGTGCCGCGTCGGCATGCACGGCGGGGTCGGAGAGCTCCTCCTGGACCGCCTTGTGCTCTTCGATCAGCGCCTTGACGGAGTCGAACACCCAGTTCCCTCCGAGACTCAGCGGATGCTGTTGTCGTCCGCGTGGCTGCGCCCACCGTGACCGGTCGACGGCGCCGGGATCGACTTCTGCATCTGCACGAGGAACTCGACGTTCGACTGCGTCTCCTTGAGCTTGCCGAGCACGACCTCGAGGGCCTGCTGGGGCTCGAGACCGGCCAGCGCGCGGCGGAGCTTCCAGGTGATCTTGACCTCGTCGGGCGACAGCAGCATCTCTTCGCGGCGGGTGCTCGACGCGTTCACGTCGACGGCCGGGAAGATGCGCTTGTCGGCGAGCTGGCGGTTCAGGCGCAGCTCGCTGTTGCCGGTGCCCTTGAACTCCTCGAAGATGACCTCGTCCATCTTGGAGCCGGTCTCCACGAGAGCCGTCGCGAGGATCGTGAGCGATCCGCCGTTCTCGATGTTGCGTGCCGCGCCGAAGAAGCGCTTCGGCGGGTACAGCGCCGACGCGTCGACGCCACCGGTGAGCACGCGGCCCGAGGTGGGCGCCGAGATGTTGTACGCGCGGCCGAGGCGGGTGATCGAGTCGAGCAGCACGACGACGTCGCGGCCGAGCTCGACCAGGCGCTTCGCCCGCTCGATGGCGAGCTCGGCGACCGTGGTGTGGTCCTCGGCGGGGCGGTCGAAGGTCGAGGCGATGACCTCGCCCTTCACCGTGCGCTGCATGTCGGTGACCTCTTCGGGGCGCTCGTCGACGAGCACGACCATGAGGTGGACCTCGGGGTTGTTGGTCGCGATGGCGTTGGCGATCTGCTGCAGCACGATCGTCTTGCCGGCCTTGGGCGGCGCGACGATGAGCCCGCGCTGGCCCTTGCCGATCGGCGCGACGAGGTCGATGATGCGCTGCGTCAGCTTCTCGGGGGCCGTCTCGAGGCGCAGGCGCTCCTGCGGGTAGAGCGGCGTGAGCTTGCCGAACTCGACGCGCGTGGCGGCATCATCGACCGAGAGGCCGTTGATCGCGTCGACCTTGACCAGCGCGTTGTACTTCTGGCGGCTCGACTGCTCACCCTCGCGCGGCTGCTTGATCGCGCCGACGACGGCGTCACCCTTGCGCAGGTTGTACTTCTTCACCTGGCCGAGCGAGACGTAGACGTCGCTGGTGCCGGGCAGGTAGCCCGACGTGCGCACGAAGGCGTAGTTGTCGAGGACGTCGAGGATGCCCGCGATCGGGATCAGGACGTCGTCCTCGCCGATCTCGGTCTCGAACTCGTCGCCCGACTGCGTGGCGCCACGGCGCTTGTTGCGCTGGCGGCCGCGCCCCGACCCCTGAGCCGGCTCTTCGTCGGACTCGGGCGTGGACGCGGGCGCGTTGTCCTTGCCGCCGTTCTGCTGCTGGCCGTTCTGCTGCTGGCCGCCCTTGTCGCCCTTGTCGTTCTGGTTGCGATTCCGGCTGCGGCTGCGGCTGCGGCTGCGGCTGCGCGACGGAGTCTCGTCGCCGGTCTCCTCGGCTGCGTCGCCTTCGGCGGGCTTCGCCTCGGCCTCGGCGGGCTTCGCGTCGGCGGATGCCTCGGCCTTCGCGTCGGCGGGCGCCTCGGCCTTCGCGTCGGCCTCGGCAGGCACGCCGGCGGAGGCGGCCTCCGCCGGAGCGTCGCCGGCAGCCGGCGCCTCGGCGGCGGGAGCGTCGGCGGAAGCTTCAGCCGGGGCGGCCTCGGCGGCCGGCGCGGCCTCCGCCGGCGCCTCGACCACGGGCTCGGGGGTGACGGCGTCCGCCGTCTTGGCGCGGCGCGGCGCACGCTTGCGCGGCGCCTTCACGGGCGCAGCAGCCTCGGGCTCCGCGGCCTCAGCCTCAGCGGCCGGAGCCTCGGGCTCAGCCGCAGGCGCGTCAGCCGGAGCGGCTTCGGCGGCGGCCTCGTGCTCAGCAGCCTCGGCGGCGGCCGGAGCCTCAGCCGCGGCATCCGCTTCAGCCTCAGGCTCAGCAGCCTGCGCGGTCGGCTCGGCGGCGGCCTCGGTGGTGGTGTCGACGTTCTCGACGGCCTCGGGCGCTTCCGTGCGCTCGTCGGCCGTTGCGTCGCTCTGGATCTCGGAGATGGACTCCACGAGTTCTCCCTTGTCAAACGAATGGAAATGCACGTCCGCACGAGGCGCGCTGGTAAGCAGGCGTCTTGCCCGACCCTTCGACGTTCAAGGCCCTGAGATGGACTCGAGAACCGCGATGGCGCTCAGAGACCGTCAGCAGGATGTGGGGGGTCGTGCGGGGTTTCGCAGAATGCGAACGGAGGCCAGATTCACGATTTACGTGGAACCCTCCGCGTACTCCCTCACTGTACCACCCTTGAAGTCGACGGCGAGCATGAGCGCCTCCCACGGGGTGTCGGATGCCGACGACGCGAGGGCGGCGGCCTCGAGGCGGCGTCCCGGCCCGTCGGCGAGCACGAGCACGCTCGGTCCGGCGCCCGAGACGACGGCGGCGAACCCCTTGGCGCGCAGCATGCGCACGAGGTTGTCAGTGGCCGGCATCGCGCTCGCGCGGTAGTTCTGGTGCAGCTTGTCTTCGGTCGCGGCCTGCAGCAGCTCCGGGCTCTGGGTGAGCGCAGCGATCAGCAGCGCCGAGCGCGACACGTTGAACACGGCGTCCTCGCGCGGCACCTGCAGGGGCTGCAGGCTGCGGGCGACCTCGGTCGACATGGTGAACTCGGGCACGAACACCAGGGGCGAGACACCGCGGTGCACGAGCAGCTTCTTGTGCTGCGGACCGTGCTCGTCGACCCACGCGATCGTCAGGCCGCCGAAGAGCGCCGGCGCGACGTTGTCGGGGTGCCCCTCGAGCTCGGTCGCGAGCCGCAGCAGGGTGTCGGGCCCGAGCTCGATGTCACCCTCGAGCAGCCCCTTGGCCGCGAGGATGCCCGACACCACCGCGGCACCCGACGATCCGAGGCCGCGGCCGTGCGGGATCACGTTGTGCGCGTGCAGCCGCAGGCCCGGCATGCGGCGCCCGACCGACTCGTACGTGTATGCGATCGCGCGCACGACGAGATGCGAGGCGTCGCGCGGCACGTCGGCCGCACCCTGGCCGGTGACCTCGATCTCGAGCTCCCCGGGCGGCAGGGCCGTGACGTCGAGCTCGTCGTAGACGCTCAGCGCGAGGCCGAGCGTGTCGAAGCCGGGTCCGAGGTTGGCGCTCGTCGCGGGCACCCGCACGAGCACACGACGCCCCGGAGCCGGGACGACGGCTGCGTTCACGCGGTCGCCGCCGCAGGCGCGAGATCGAGGACGGATGCCACTTCCGACGTCGTGGCGTCCACCACGGTCGGCTCGACCTGGCTGCCATCGGCGTTGCGCAGCGCCCACTGCGGGTCCTTGAGTCCGTGGCCCGTGACGGTGAGCACGACGCGCGCGCCCTGCGGCACGACGCCGGCCTCGACGCGGTCGAGGAGACCCGCGACGCTGATCGCGGACGCAGGCTCGACGAAGATGCCCACCTCGCCCGCCAGCAGCTTCTGCGCGGCGAGGATGCGCTGGTCGTCGATGGCGCCGAAGTAGCCGTCGGTCGCCTGGCGCGCCTCGAGGGCGAGCTCCCACGAGGCAGGGTTGCCGATGCGGATGGCGCTGGCCACGGTCTCGGGGTTCTTCACGACCTCGCCGCGCACGAGCGGCGCGGAGCCCTCGGCCTGGAAGCCGAACATGCGCGGCACGCGCGTGGACACGCCACCCTCGGCCTCCTCGCGGTAGCCGCGGGTGTAGGCGGTGTAGTTGCCCGCGTTGCCGACGGGGATGAAGTGGAAGTCGGGCGCGTCGCCGAGCTGCGCGACGACCTCGTAGGCGGCGGTCTTCTGGCCGTCGATGCGGTCGGGGTTGACCGAGTTGACGAGGTGCACCGGGTAGTTGTCGGCGAGCTCGCGCGCGATCTCGAGGCAGTCATCGAAGTTGCCGCGGATCTGGATGAGCTGGCCGTTGTGCGCGACGGCCTGGCTGAGCTTGCCCATCGCGATCTTGCCCTCGGGCACGAGCACCGCCGCGGTGATGCCGGCGTGCGCCGCGTAGGCCGCGGCCGACGCCGACGTGTTGCCCGTCGACGCGCAGATGACGGCCTTCGCACCGTGCTCGATCGCGCGGGAGACGGCGACGGTCATGCCGCGGTCCTTGAACGACCCGGTGGGGTTCATGCCCTCGAACTTGACCCACACGTCGGTGCCGGTGCGGCGCGACAGCGAGGGTGCGGGCAGGAGCGGAGTGCCGCCCTCGCCGAGGGTGACGACGGTCGAGGCATCCGTGACGCCCAGACGATCCCCATATTCGCGCAGGACTCCGCGCCAGACGTGTGCCATGTCAGTCTCCTTCCACACGCAGGACCGAGACGACGCGCTCGACGACGCCGCTCGCGGCGAGACGGTCGACCGTCTCGCTGAGGTCCTGCTCCAAAGCCTTATGCGTGCCGATCACCAGGCGCGCGGTGCGGGCGTCTTCGCCCGCGACGGTCTGCTCGACGTTCGCGATCGACACGCGCCCGTCGCTGAGGATGCCGGCGACCGTGGCGAGCACGCCGGGCTGGTCGTCGACCTCGAGGGTGATCTGGTAGCGGGTGGTGACGCGGCCGATCGGCACGATCGGGAGGTTCGCGAGGGTGGACTCCCCTACGCCGACGCCGCCCGCGATGTGGCGGCGCGCGGCCGAGACGACGTCGCCGAGCACGGCCGACGCGGTCTGCACGCCGCCGGCGCCCGCGCCGTAGAACATGAGGTTGCCCGCGGCCTCGGCCTGGACGAACACGGCGTTGTTCGCGCCGTGCACGCTCGCGAGGGGGTGGGCGCGGTCGACGAGCGCCGGGTACACCCGCACCGAGATGGATTCGTCGGCGCCGCCGTTCAGCCGCTCGCACACCGCGAGGAGCTTGATGACGTAGCCGGCGTGGCGCGCGGCATCCATCATCGACTTGTCGATCGCCGTGATGCCCTCGCGGTGGACCGACTCGAGCGGCACCGTGGTGTGGAAGGCGAGGCTCGCGAGGATGGCCGCCTTCTGAGCGGCGTCGTAGCCCTCGACGTCGGCCGTCGGGTCGGCCTCGGCGTAGCCCAGGCGCTGGGCGTCGGCGAGCACGTCGGCGAACTCGGCGCCCTCGGTGTCCATGCGGTCGAGGATGTAGTTCGTCGTCCCGTTGACGATGCCCATGATTCGCTGCACGCGGTCGCCGGCGAGCGAGTCGCGCAGCGGACGGATGATCGGGATCGCCCCGGCCGCAGCGGCCTCGTAGTAGACCTCGGCGCCCACCTGGTCGGCGGCGTCGAAGATCTCGGGGCCATGCGTGGCGAGCAGCGCCTTGTTGGCGGTGACGACGTCGGCGCCGGAGTTGATCGCGGCCAGCAAGTGCGTGCGCGCGGGCTCGATGCCGCCCATGAGCTCGATGACGATGTCGGCGCCCACGATGAGCGACTCGGCGTCGGTCGTGAGGAGCTCGCGGGGCAGGTCGACCTCGCGCGGGGCGTCGACGTCGCGCACGGCGATGCCGATCAGCTCGAGTCGCGCTCCGGCGCGGTCGGCGAGCTCGTCGGCGTGCTGACGCAGCAGCGACGCGACCTGCGAGCCGACGGCTCCGGCCCCCAGCAGCGCAACGCGAAGACGGCGGTAGTCGGTCACTTGTCCTCGCTCCGGTCGCTCAGTACAGGCATGTCGATCCCTTTCTCGGGGTGGCCGGTGAGACCCGCGTCGCGCGAGAGCAGATCGTCGATCGACTCGCCCCGCACGATGACGCGCGCCTCTCCCCCGCGCAGCGCCACGACGGGCGGGCGGGGGACGTAGTTGTAGTTGCTCGCGAGCGAGAAGCAGTAGGCGCCGGTGGCCGGGACGGCGAGGAGATCACCGGGAGCCACGTCGCCCGGCAGGTACTCCGCGTCGACGACGACGTCGCCCGACTCGCAGTGCTTGCCGACCACGCGCACCAGCACCGGCTCGGAGTCGCTCGCGCGCGACGCGATGCGCGCAGAGAACTCCGCCCCGTACAGCGCCGGGCGCGGGTTGTCGCTCATGCCGCCGTCGACGCTCACGTAGAGGCGCTCGCCGCCGTCGACCTCGACCGGCTTGGTCGTGCCGACCTCGTAGAGGGTGACCCCCGCGCGCCCGACGATCGCGCGTCCGGGCTCGAAGGCCAGATTCGGGATCGGGATGCCCCGCACCTCGCACTGCCGTGCGACGGCGTCGGCGATGCCCATCGCCAGCTCCTCGATCGGGGTCGGATCGTCGACCGATGTGTAGGCGATGCCGAAGCCGCCCCCGAGGTTCAGCACCGGCAGCTCTCCGCCCGCGAGGAGCTCGGCGTGCAGCTCGACGATGCGCGCCGCGGACTCCTCGAACCCGGCGGTGCCGAAGATCTGCGAGCCGATGTGGCAGTGCAAGCCGACGAGTTCGAGCCCCGGGAGCTCACGGATGCGGGATGCCGCGGCCGCGGCATCCGTCAGCGTGAAACCGAACTTCTGGTCTTCGTGCGCCGTCGCGAGGAAGTCGTGCGTCTCGGCGTGCACGCCGCTGTTCACGCGCAGCAGCACCGACTGGCGGACTCCGCGGCGGTCGACGATCGCGGCGAGGCGCTCGATCTCGATGAGGCTGTCGATGACGATCGAGCCGATGCCGGCGCCGACGGCCGCCTCGAGCTCGGTGACGCTCTTGTTGTTTCCGTGGAAGCCCAGCCGGGCGGGATCGACGCCCGCGGCGAGCGCGACGGCGAGCTCACCGCCGGTGCACACGTCGACGGCGAGACCCTCGTCGGTCACCCAGCGCGCGACCTCGACGCTCAGGAACGCCTTGCCTGCGTAGTACACGCGCGCCTGCACGCCATGCAGGGCCGCCGCCGCGCGGAAGGCGTCGAGAGTGCGGCGTGCGGTCGCGCGCACCTCGTCTTCGTCGAGCACCCATAGGGGCGTGCCGAAGTGCTCGCGCAGCGCGGTCGCCGGGATGCCGCCGAGCCGCAGCACTCCCTCGTCGTCGCGCGTCGCCGCCGTCGGCCACACGAGCGGCGCGAGAGCGTTGGCGTCGTCCGGCTCGGCCAGCCATGCCGGTGCCAGGGAGCGGGACTGCGAAGGGGCGGACACGGAGAGGACCAATCGGTTCGGGCTTCGGCGCGGGATCGTCCGGTGGACCGGATCGGCGCGAATCAGCTCGGCGGACGCGCCGGCCGCGCACTCGATCCGGCGGCCGCGTTCACCCGTGAGTTCCCGCGCCGGACGGTCCTTGCAGTCTAGGGCACAGCCCATGCCGGGCCCGTGATGTGTGACGCCCTGCGAGGGTCAGTCGCAGGTCCCGGCGGCCTGCAGCGCGGGGTCGTTGACGATCGCGCCGTCGACGTCGGCATCGGCGACGAGCACGTCCCCATCGACCTGAACGTCGGTGAGCGTCACACCGGCCGGGATGTACTCGGCGAGGCAGAACGTCCAGTCGCGCACGACGATGTCCGCGAGCTGCCCGAACTGATCCGAGAGTCGCGAGGCGTCGATCTGGGCGCCCGCGAGTTCGAACGACGTCGGGGTCAGCACGATGTCGCCGTCGGCCACCGAGGGGGCGAGCGTCACCCCGACCGGGAAGCCGGCACCGAACAGCTGCAGCTCGGTGGCCACCCTGATGTCGGGTTCAGCGAGGCTGACGGTGTCTGCGGGGAAGTCCTCCACCGCGGAGAGAAGGCCGCGCAGCTGCTCTTCGTCGAGGGCCACCGTCGCGGTGGCGCCGCCCATATCGGCGCCCTGCTGGATGGGCACATCGGTCGCCCTGACGGTGACGTCGCCCTCGTACTCGCCGACGGGCACATCGTCGGACGACACGGTGATCTCGTCGAGGCTGCCGCCGATGAGCTGCGGGATGAGCACGCCCGGCACGGTCACGTCGATCGGGTGATCGGCGGGCAACGAGAGCCGTTCGCGGATCTCCTGCTTGACGGTCTGCTGCACGAGGTCGCGGGCGATCGCCTCGGCGACGAACCAGGCGACGACGGCGAGCCCGACGACGATGATCAGGGCGATGATCCACGGCCACGCACGGCGTCGGCGACGGGGCGCCGGCGCCTGCTCCCACTCGGGCAGCGGCTGAGTGGGATGCGCGTCGGCGGCCGTCATCGTGTCACATCCGTTCCGGCGCACCCACGCCGAGCAGGTCGAGGCCGTTGCGCAGCACCTGGCCGGTGGCGTCGTTGAGCCACAGGCGTGTGCGGTGCACCGGCTCCACGGGGTTGTCGCCGAGCGGGATCACGCGGCAGTTGTCATACCAGCGGTGGTAGAGGCCGGCGAGCTCCTCGAGGTATCGCGCGATGCGGTGCGGCTCGCGCACCTCGGCCGCGTAGGCGACGATGCGCGGGAACTCCTGCAGGGCACCGAGGAGCGCCGACTCGGTCTCGTGCGACAGCAGTTCGGGGGCGAACTCCGAGCGGTCGACGCCGGAGTTCGCGGCGTTGCGGGCCACGTTGTGGGTGCGCGCATGGGCGTACTGCACGTAGAAGACCGGGTTGTCGTTGGTGCGCTTCTGCAGCACGTCGAGGTCGACATCGAGATTCGAGTCGGTCGAGCTGCGTACGAGCGCGTAGCGCGCAGCATCCTTCCCCACGATCTCGACGAGGTCTTCGAGGGTCACCACCGTGCCGGCGCGCTTCGACATGCGCATCGGCTGGCCGTCCTTGACGAGGTTGACCATCTGACCGATGAGGATCTGCAGGTTGACGCCCGGCTCGTCGCCGAAGGCCGCGCACATGGCCATGAGGCGCTGCACGTAGCCGTGGTGGTCGGCGCCGAGCATGATGATGCAGCGGTTGAAGCCGCGCTCGCGCTTGTCGAGGTAGTAGGCGAGGTCGCCCGAGATGTAGGCGGGCGTGCCGTTGGAGCGGATGACGACACGGTCGCGATCGTCGCCGAAGGTCGTGGAGCGCAGCCAGACGGCGCCGTCGTCCTCGAAGATGTGACCCAGTTCGTCGAGCCGCTTCACCGCGCGCTCGACGGCGCCGGACTCGTGCAGGTCGTTCTCGTGGAAGTACACGTCGAAGTCGACGCCGAAGTCGTGGAGGCTCTTCTTGATCTCGTCGAACATGAAGCCGACGCCGAGCGCACGGAACGCCTCCTGCTTCGCGTCGGCGTCGAGCGCGTCGATGTCGCCCTCGTAAGCCAGCGCCACGCGGCGGGCGATGTCGACGATGTAGCCGCCGCCGTAGCCGTCCTCGGGGGTCGGAAGACCCTCGTGCGCGGCGACGAGGCTGCGGGCGAACCGGTCGATCTGCGCGCCGTGGTCGTTGAAGTAGTACTCGCGCGTCACGGCCGCGCCCTGCGACGCCAGGATGCGGGCGAGCGAGTCGCCCACCGCCGCCCAGCGGGTGCCGCCGAGGTGGATGGGTCCGGTCGGGTTCGCCGAGACGAATTCGAGATTGATGACCTCGTCGGCGCGGCTGGTGTTGGTGCCGAAGGCGGAGCCCGCGTCGACGATCGTCTTCGCGAGGGCGCCCGCGGCCGCGGCATCCAGTCGGATGTTGATGAAGCCGGGTCCGGCGACCTCGACCTCGGCGATGCCGTCGACCTCGGCGAGGCCCGCGGCGATCTCGGCCGCGAACTCACGCGGGTTCGCGCCGATGCCCTTCGCGAGCTTGAGCGCCGCGTTCGAGGCCCAGTCGCCGTGCTCGCGGTTCTTCGGCCGGTCGAGCACGAGGTCTGCCGCGCTCAGCCCTTCTGCCGCGCCGGGTCGTCGCGCCTCCGCGAGCGGTGCGATGACGGCGAGCAGGGCGGCGGAGAGCGCTTCGGGATTCATAGCCCGCCAATTCTACGGGCGTATGCCTGCGTGCCCGCTTCGCGCTCGTCGCCGGCGGTCGTCCCCGCCGATCGTTGATCGAGTGAAGCGAGGCGAAAGCTTCGTGGCCGCCGAGGAGCCTCTTACGCCAGCTGCACCAGTTCGACGAAGTCGTCCGCCGACGGATCCGCGGCCTCGACTTCGATCCGCGCCGCTCCCTCGACCCCTTCGACGTCGTCGGGCACGACCCATGCGTCGACCCGCATGCGCTGCAGTCCGACGTACCCGCCGTGGTAGCTGAGGAAGGCGCAGTCCGCGGCATCCCTCCCCGTCGCGATGCGGACGAGCGACCGGCGGTTTGCCAGACGTGTGCCGTCGATCACGTACCAGGCGCCGTCGAGATAGGCCTCGGCCACCGCGTGGAAGTCCATGGGCTGGAGACCCGGCGCGAAGCAGGCGGCATAGCGGGCGGGCATGTCCATGGCACGCAGGAGCGCGATGACGACGTGGGCGTAGTCGCGGCAGACGCCCTGGCCGGTCATGAGGGTCGTGACGGCGCTGTCGGTGCCGTGGCTGAGGCCCGGGGTGTAGGTGGTGCTCGTCGCGACGAAGTCGGACACGGCGGCGATGAGGTCGTGCCCCTGGAGGCCCTTGAACTGCCGGCGCGCCTGCTGGAAGACCTCGTCCGACTGGCAGTAGCGGCTCGGACGCAGATAGGTGATGGCCTCGAGGTCGCTCGTGCGGCTCGTGGCGGCCTGGCCATCGACGGTGGCTTCGTAGCGCACTTCGAGTCGCCCGGACTCGCCCATCAGGCGGTGCAGGCGGCTGCCGGACTGGTCGACGATCTCGGTCGGCGTGTAGACGCGGTCGCCCTGAGTGAAGGTCAGATGCTCGCTGACGAGAGGCACCGCCTGCGCCGCCGTGATCTGGAAGATGAGGTCGACGGACGACCCCAGATCGAGGTCCAGTTCGGCGGTCACGACGCGTTGCACCGAAGTATCCTCGCATGCCCGGAAGGGTGCTTCCTGCGCTTGTGCACAGAGCCCAGGTGCGGGTGCTCATCGGCCCGATCGCTCAGGATTCGCGCGACGTTTCCCCACCTTTCCGGCCGGTGGTCAGCGGGCCCCGAAACGTGACGTACCCTCGGTGCATGCACGCGCCCGGACGCCTCCGCGGACGGCGTCCGTGGCTGCCGATCATCGGCGCCGCGCTCGCCGTCGCTGCGGTCTGCGCGCTCGGCATGTGGCGTCCGTGGGTCGTTGCGTCGGCGCCGGTCGCGGTCGAGGCGGAGTCGGTCGCCGTGGCCTCGGGCGCCGCTCCGCTGTCGCTGCCCGACGCACCGCGGGTGCTGGTGTTCGGCGACTCGTGGGTCTACGGCTCGGCGGCGATCGTGCCGAGCCTCGGCTTCGCGTACCGCCTCGCCGACCACCTCGGCGGCGAGACGATCGCCGACGGCGTGCGCGGCAGCGGCTACCTCAAACCGGGACTCGATGGCGGCTCGTACGGCGAGCGCGTCGCGATGCTCGACCCGGCGCTCGATCCCGACCTCGTGATCATCGAGGGCTCGATCAACGACCGCCGGCTGTATCCGAGCGGGTATCGGGATGCTGTTCTGGGGGTGTGGGATGCACTGGCGGCGCTGTATCCCGAGGCGGCGATCGTCGTGCTGGGTCCCGCGCCACAGGTGCTCCCGGTCGAGCCGGCGACCGCGCGCATCGACGGCGACCTCGCCGCCCTCGCAGCCGAGCGCGGCTGGTGGTACATCTCCCCCATCGCCGAGAGCTGGATCACGCCCGACAACTACCTCGAGGTCATCGACACGAGCGACACCGGCCGCGATCACCCGTCGAGCGCCGGCCATGCCTACCTTGCAGAGAAGGTGGCGGACGCGATCGCGGGCATGACAGAGGCGACGGATGTCGTGGCCGACGCCCCGCTCGATGCGGACGTCGTGACCCCCTGACTGGCGCGGAACCGGGGTTCGCGGATGGTAACCTCGATCGGCACGCCTCCGTAGCTCAGGGGATAGAGCGTTGGTTTCCGGTACCAAAGGTCGCAGGTTCGATTCCTGTCGGGGGCACCACAACACACACACCGAAAGAGACCGACCCCGACGGGTCGGTCTCTTCTGTTTCCCGCCGATGAGGAAAGGGCGCTCGAAGGGCCCCGACTGCAGCGAGCGCTGACCGCTGAGGAGCCAGTCCCACACGACCGCGCTCGACGGAACCGCTGGGTTGGGCCGCCCTCGTCCGTCCTTCCCGGCGCAAGTGCCCGGCTCGGATGGCCGGCCGCCAGCGAGCAAGTCATCCGACGGCTCCTACGCACGTCGCGGCCCCGCGACACGGTATGTTCTCTTGCGTCTTGCACCAGTCGAGTCCACGTGCGAAGGCCGGCCCGCAGGGGGACCGGCTTTAGCGCGGAGATCGAGCGCCCAACGACCCTCGGGCAACAGCGTTGGCCTTGCAGCCGGGACGTTGGTGTCAGCGTTGCGCCCGGAATGTCTCACCGATCGCGTGGAATGTCTGCGGCAGCGAGATTGCTTCAACACATGTGAACAACGATGTCACCACCGCTCTGCACCGAAGTCAGCTCATCGACCTGACGACGACCGGTCGCCGTAGCGGGCTACCTCGTCGAATCGAGATCTTCCTGCACGATGAGGACGGCGTGCTGTTCATCACTGGGATGCCGCGCCGAGATCGCACCAGGGACTGGATACACAACATCACCGCGGACCCCCACGTCGTCGTGCATCTGAAGAAGGGCATCCACGCGGACGTTCCTGCCACGGCGCGGGTCATCACCGATCCCCACGAAGCTCGGCCGCTCATCGAGGCCGCCGCACGCCGATGGCGCAGAGACGATGTCGACGAGATGATCGCGCACAGTCCACTCATCGTGTTGACTCCGGCCACTGCGCCCGCCGCCCCCAGCACCCCCAACGAACGCTGAGCGACCGATGGCGTGCAACGGTCTGCGCGCAATGTGGCCGCCGAGGGCGAAGCGGTGTCAGTATCGAGCGTGACCATTCGGGATGCTGATCGACCGCCCATTCATGGCCGGAGGATGGCGGCGATTGAGTGGCTGCAGAGGCCTGAGTACCGCGTAGCCGGACTCAGCGGCGAGGTTGCGTTCAGCGTCGCGTACACGGAACAGTCCTTCGATCCGGGGCCGGCTGAACTACAAGATCTTTTCTGGCCCACCGGATCTGAAGTGTCGTGGCTGGGTGGCCCGGCTGGTGGAGTCACCGAGGACGATTGGCCACGGCGTGCTGACGGCAGACCCCTGGCGCACGTGGCGACTTTCGATCTCGCCGACGCTTACAACACCATCGACGCGGAGAGCCGCTCGGACTGGCCGCCCGGCCAGGAAGGTCTCCCACATCATGGGGTCCTACAGATCTTCCACGATCTCACTGATACGTACGGCTACGAGCCGGACGATCGCCTCACCCGAGGCTGGAGAGTGCTGTGGGACCCCCAGCCAGACCGAAGCCTGCTCACCACCGGACCCGCGGATCTGGAGCTGCCGACCGACGCGTGTCAAGTCATCCTCCCGCTGGCGACCTTCACGGTGCCGTCCGCTGCCGACGCGATCGGCGCGCCGACCGCGGTGTTCGAAGCAACCGATGCGGCCAATGACCAGCTCCAGCGCATGTGGGCCTGGCAGCGCACACTGAACCGCGCAGCCGAACCTATTCCATTTACCCACCTCTACGGGCACGCCCAGAACGGCAACCGCCACGCCGCACTGAATGTCCTGCCCACCTGCCTTCCCCTCACCATTCCGGGCGACCGGTACCGACTGGTCGCGGAAATCGAGGGCCAGACAACCCTCGAAGGCTGGTTCGGAGACGGCTCCCCGCTCGAAGTATGGATGCGCGACAGCGACCTGCGGGCACGCGCATTCGACGCCGCTTGGTGCATCATCCGGAGCGACTGATCAGCCTCAGCCACGAAGGCAGACGACTACCACGCGGCTAGCCCCTCAACAGCGGCGCGGTGAAGGATCGAGGTGGGCGCCACACTGTACTGCTCGAGTCGGTTGTCAAAGCCCGCGTCGCTGACTAGATTCGCTATCCCGAGGGAAGGACACAGACTATGAGCCGCGATCACTGAGATACCCAAACGAGCCCCCGCCCGACCTTGTCGCGCGGGGGCTTCGTATTGTCAGTGGGCCAGCCCTCCGGCGACCCCCATCGCGCGCTCGGCCCGAACGTGATCGTCCAGATCCGGGCAGCCCGCAGAGAAGGATCCGCATCGAGTGCGGCATCCTGCCTTCACCAACTGATCAAGACCTGACGTCCCAGCGCGACGCCCTGTTGCGCATGGGAGTTCGCGACGTGGACATCTACGTCGACCGCGGGCTGACCGGCACGAACCGTGCAAGCCAGGACTGCGAGAGGCCTTCGCCGCTGTGCGCGAAGGCGACACGCTCGTCGTCACAAAGCTCGGACCGGCTTGCCCGTTCGCTGCGTGACGCGCGCGACATCGCCGAGGAGCTGACCGCGATGGGTGTGGCCCGGGAACTGCAGAGGCGCCGGACGGCGTTCCTGTCTGTTTGCGAGGCACACATCTTCTGATCGATCGTCGGCCTTCATGCCCCCGCCGGAGCGTACCCCGCGCCCCAGCGCAGCATCCAGGCCCCGGCGTCGCTGATGCGCTGGAATCCGAACTGCTCGTACAGGCCGTGCGCGTCCTCGGTGAACAGCGCCGTGCGCTTCAGCCCGAGTGGCTCGAGGTCGGCGACGACTCCGGCCATGATGCGCTTGCCGACGCCGCGTCCACGCGCCTCGGAGGCGACGAAGACGTCGGCGATCCAGGCGAAGGTCGCGCCGTCGGTGATCGCCCGGGCGTAGCCGAGCTGCTCGCCGCTGGCGGCGTCGAACACGCCGTAGTTGCGTGAGCCCGCCATCGCGGCCTCGTGGGCCTCGCGCGTGCGACCGCCCGCCCAGTACGACTCCTCCGCCAGCCACCGATGCACGCGCTCGACATCCATCGCGGCGGCATCGGTCGAGAACACCAGACCATCCGACATCCCTCGATCCAAGCATCCGCTGGACTTCCGCAGACGGGGCCGCTCGTGCAGAAGTGGACCGGCGCAACCGCGCGCGAACCCGACGGACCCGCTGCGAAGAACACACCCCCGTCGCGGCATCCGTCGCTCGATTACCCGGCGAAGTGCGCCAGCATCCTCGCGACGACCTCTGCACGGGCGGCGTCCGACTCGAGCTGCTCGAGACCGAAACCGAAGAGCAGCGTGTCGGGAGTCGCGGTGACCGCCAGCACCTCACCAAGGCCGTCGGCGATCTCGAAGTCGCTCACGTTCTCCGGACTTCCGTCGGGGGCGCCGAGCACCGACCGGGCTCCGAAGTCGGCTTCGAAGCCCTCCGCCTGGGTCGGTGCTCCCCCAACGAATCGGGCCGGCCGTCGTCGGGATCGCATACTCGTTCGCATTTCTCGGTGAGCGGATGCCGCAGCCAGTGCACACTGGGCGTCATGACACTCTCCGCCGTCGAGACTCAGCTGCTTCGTCAGGCGCTCGCGCTCGCGACACACGCTCGCGAGGGCGGCAATCCGCCGTTCGGGTCGCTGCTCGCCGACGCGAACGGCGCGGTCCTCCGGGAGGAGACCAATTCCACCCTGACCGACGGCGACATCACCGCCCACCCCGAGCTCAAGCTCGCACGATGGGCGGCGAGTGCGCTCTCACACGAGGAGCTCGAGGGAGTCACGATGTACACGAGCTGCGAGCCGTGTTCGATGTGCGGTGGCGCGATCGCGCGATCCGGCATCCCACGAGTCGTCTTCGCGCTCTCGTCGGCGCAGCTCAACGATCTCAAGGCGGCGAGTGCGATTCCTACCGTGTCCGAGTGGACGTCGGACGGCCCGCACCTGCACCCCGACAGCACTGCGCCCGTCGCCGGCTACTACGCCTGACCGCCGCCGCGACGACACCCGAAGCGGCCCCCGGTCGCCGCGAGTTGACTTCCTGTGGAAGCGGGCTATGGTCATGGGTTCACCCGCCAGCCGTCAGAAGGGGAAGCGAGTCCATGTCTGGAAAGTCGCCGCAATCGCGCGGAGCCAAGAAGGTCGCACAGCTCTCGATCAAGGAGAAGCGCGCAGCCAAGCGCGCCAAGCAAGAGCCGACCGCGTTCATCAAGCCCCGCAAGGGCGCGAACGCCTGATCCGCAGCCGCCCGGTCCCTGGCTCGCCAGCGGACCGGGCGGCGTCCAGCGCGCATCGGCGTCGGACCCGCAGCGCGTTCGATCCTGGGTGGGATCGCCTCCCGGCACGCCAGGTCAATCAATCCGACACTGTGTCGGTAAGATACCGACCATGGAGATTCTCAAGAACCTGATCCTCGCCCTGCACATCATCGGAGTCGTCGCGCTGCTCGGCGGCGTGATCTACCAGATCAAGCCGATGCGCGAGGGCAAGGGCCGGATACTTCCCGCGATGATGCACGGCGCGTGGACCATACTCGTCACCGGATTCCTGCTCGTTGGCTTGCAGTACCCGCTGGGGAACGACGTCAACAACGTCAAGATCTCCGTGAAGCTCGTCGTGCTCATCGCGATCATCGTCATCGCCCTCTTCAACCGAAAGCGCGACGCGGTCGCAGGTTGGGTGCTCCCGACCATCGGCGGACTGACGGTGCTCAACGTCGTGCTGGCGACCGTCTGGAGATAGTGTGACGGCGCCGGCCGAACCCGCCGGCGCCCCATCGCGGAGACAGCATGATCGAGAACGACCTGCTCTGGCTGAACCTCGTGGCGATCGTGCCCATCACGATCATCGGATCGCTCCTGCACTTCGCCTACGACTGGTCGCGCCACAACCGGGTCGTCGCCGTGTTCGCCGCTGTCAACGAGAGCTACTGGGAGGACATCAAGATCGCGTACTGGCCGGTGCTGGTCTGGTTCGCCGTGCAGTTCGCGCTCGGCGGCTGGACAGTCCCCGGATTCGTGCCCGCGGCAACCATCGCGCTGTATGCGATCCCGGTGACGATGATCGCGGTGGTGTTCGGCTACAAGCAGCTCATCCGGCGCAATCTGCTCTGGATCGACATCCTCGCGTTCTTCCTCACCGTCGCCGTCTCGCTCGCCGTCTTCGCACTCATCGCGACCGAGCTCGCGGCGAGCGGCTGGACGATCGGCCTGAGCGGGCTCTTCCTGCTGGTGCTCGGCGTCGCGTTCACCCGCTACACGCTCTCGCCGCCCGAAGAGCCCGACGTCTTCGTCGACCCGCTCAATAAGCGATACGGCTTGCATGCTCACCCCGACAACTGACGGCGAAGGACACCCACCACCTCATCTCGACGAAGCAGCCGAAGTCACGCGTCGCATTTGCTGAGGTCGGTCTCGGCGAGCGGCTCGCCCTCGGGGATGACGTAGGTCACCCACAGCACGACGTCGACATCACCCTCGTTGACGCCTCGTGGATGTAACCCGACTCGGGCACGAGCGCTTCACGGTCGTGGGCCACGACCGCGGCAGCTACGTCGGCCTGCGCCTCGCACTCGACCATGCACACCGCCTCGATCGCGCGGTGCTCATCGGCGATCAGGCACCGGGCAACGGCTGACGCCTGTCAACCCGTGGCCTCGACCCGTCGCGGCTCGATAGCCTGCGGCATCCGATCATGAAAGGAAGCACGCCATGAGCGACGGCATGACCGACGAGGAGAAGCGCCGCGACCAGCTGCTGGCCGCGCCCGACGCCGTCGAGGAAGACGCGGCGCCCCGCATCGACGTGACCCAGCGCGAGGGCAACGTGACGCGCATCGACATCCGCGACGACGCGCCCGTGCGTCCCGGCAACCCCGAGGAACAGCCGGCCGACGACTGAGCCTCCGCGCTCACTCCTCGACGAGCTCCTCGAGCAGCGCGAGCGCGGCATCCACCGTCTGCTCGAGCACCTCTTCGGGTGAGCCGGAGAAGGCGTGGAACCGGTGACCCGAATCGTCGGCGGTCGCCCAGCCGAGGTACACGGTGCCTGCCGGGTGGCCGTCCTGCGGGTCGGGCCCGCCGACACCGGTCGTGGACACGGCGATGTCGACGCCGAGCACGCGCTTCACACCCTGCGCGATCTCGACGGCGCACTGCGATGAGCAGGTGTCGATGCCGGGCGTCATCCCGAGCACGGACTCTTTCACCTCCGTGCGATACGCGACGACGCCGCCGGCGAACCAGGCCTCGGCATCGCTCCCCGCGCCGATCGTGCTCGAGAGCAGGCCGCAGGTGAGCGACTCGGCCACCCCGACCTGCAGGTCGCGGTCCTTCGCCGCCTGCGCGATGCGCTCCGCCCGGTCGACCATCAGCCGCGCTCCACGTGACGCGCCAGCCCCGCCAGTTCGTCGCCGGTGAGGCGCTGCGTCGTCCACTCGTCCATCGGCGCCGCGCCGAGCGAGCGGTAGAACGACAGCGCCGGAGCATTCCAGTCGAGCACCGTCCACTCCAGCCGCGAGTACCCGCGCTCGACGCACTCCGCAGCGAGCGACGCGATCAGCGCCTTGCCGTACCCCTGCCCGCGCTCGGCGTCGTCGACGTAGAGATCCTCGAGCCAGATGCCGTGCGTGCCGGTCCACGTCGAATAGGTCACGAACCACATCGCGATCCCGACGATCGTCCCCTCACGCTCGACGACGTGCGTGAAGACGCGCGGCTCGGGCCCGAACAGGCTCGCTGTGAGCGCGTCGACGGTGTTCTGAACAGCGTCGGGCTCGCGCTCGTACACGGCCAGCCCGTGGATCATCGCGAGAATGCCCGCTTCATCGCCGGGGCGCGCTGCGCGCAGCGTCGCTCCATCTGCAAGGTCGATAGGTGTCACGGGTCCGAGCCTACGGGGCGCCCACCAAACGTCCTGCGCGAACCCATGTCGCTGAGGGGTGAGAGAGTGGGGGGATGGATGCCGCCCCCGACGTGATCGTCGCGGGCGCGGGCCCGAGCGGCCTCATGGCCGCGACCTGCCTCGCCCGCCTGGGCGCACGCGTCGTCGTGCTCGACGGGAAAGCCGGCCCGACGCGGGAGTCGCGCGCGCTCGGCCTGCAGGCGCGGTCGATCGAGATCTACGACCAGCTCGGGTTGGCCGAGCCCGTGCTCGCGCAGGCGACGCGCGCGACGACGGTGAACCCGGGCTACGGGCACACCGTGTTCGGCGCGGTACCGCTCACCCAGCTGGGGCGCACGGTCACGCCGTACCCCGGCGTGTTCATCCTCGAGCAGAGCCGCAACGAGCAGATCCTCAGTGACGCATTCCTAACGCTCGGCGGCACCATCCTGTGGGAGCACGCGCTCGTCTCCATCGAGGGCGGGCGCGGCGGAGCGCCGGTGACGGTCACGGCCGACGGGCCCGACGGCCCGGTCACGCTGCGCGCGCCGTGGCTCATCGCGGCGGACGGCGCGTCCTCGACGGTGCGCAGGGCACGCGGCATCCCGTTCGAAGGCTCCACCAGCCCGCTCTCGTACTTCGTCACCGACGCGCTCGACGCAGAGGGCGTCGTCGAGGGCGGAGTCAACCTGCGCATCGAGGGCGACGACCTGATGCTCGGGTTCCCCATGGGCGGCGAGGGCCACCATCGCCTGCTCGGCATCGCCGAGTACGTCGAGGGCGAGACCGACGCGCAAGTCGAGGCGCGGGTGCAGCGCATGCTCTCCGAGAAGTTCGGCGTCGAGTACACGCAGTCGTCCTGGTTCTCTCGCTACCGCACGCACCACCGCCTCGCGGCGCGGTTCCGAGACGGTGCGGTGTTCCTCGTCGGCGACGCAGCGCACGTCCACTCCCCCGTCGGCGCGCAGGGCATGAATACGGGGCTGCAGGATGCCCACAACCTGGCCTGCAAGCTCGCGCAGGTGATCTCGGGCGGCGCGCTGCCCGAGATCCTCGACGAGTACGAGGCCGAGCGGCGCCCGGTAGCCGAGCGCCTCGTGCGCACGACCGACGCGCTCTTCTCGCGGATCACCTCGCGCGGCGGGTGGGCGCGGTTCGTGCGGACCAGGATCGTCCCGGCGGTCGGACCGGCGGCGGTGCGGATCGTCCCGCGCGCGGCTCGCGGCGAGCGCGTCTACGGCTACCTGTCGCAGACGCGCATCCGCTACCGGATGCCCGGGGCCCGCGGCCGCGAGCACGTGCTGGGTCGCCGGCTGCCGTGGACCGGCGACAACTTCGACTCGCTGCGCGACTTCACGTGGCAGCTCCATGGGTACGGCGTCGACCGGCCGGTGGTCGAGCGCATCGCGCGAGCCCTCGACGTGGAGCCCGTCGCGCATGCGCGCGACCCGCACGGTCGCCTGGCCGCCGACCGCGTCTACCTCGTGCGCCCCGACGGATTCGTGGCGGGCGTCGCCCCGCCGGATGTCGCGGTGGCCGCCCTGCACGACGCGGTGCGGGCGATCACGCGCGTCCCGGTCTGATCCGACCCGCAAGCCCCGCGAAACTCCTGCTGGCACAACGAAGATCGCCCCGGGGCCGAAGCCTCGGGGCGATCATCATGCGATGTGCGGTTCCTGTTTCCGTCTCCCTTTCGGGTTCCTTCGTTTCCGTTTTCTCTTCGCAGGACCGAATGTACTCACTCACCCCGGGTGGGCGTCAAGAGCTCTCGATCAAGTCATATCGACCTGAGGTTGAAGGTGAAATCCGGCGTCACTCGTTGCCGACGAGCTTGAGCCCGACGACGCAGCCGACGAGCCCCACGATGAGCAGCATCTTGACGATCGAGAACGCCTCGTCGCCCGTGATCATCGCGTACGCGACGGTCAGCGATGCGCCGATGCCCACCCATACCGCGTACGCGGTGCCGGTGGAGATGTCGCGCATCGCCCACGCCAGCCCGCCCATGCTCAGGACGAGCGCGACGCCGAAGACCACGGTCGGCCAGAGCTTGGTGAAGCCCTCGGTCTTGCCGAGCGCTGTCGCCCAGACGGCCTCGAGGATGCCGGAAACGATGAGGATGACCCACGCCATGACTGTGCTCCTGGCCAGTCTTGTCGCTCACCGGGTACTGATCCGTCGTCCGGGGATCCGGTCGGGATCCACGAGCCAGTCTAGCGATCCGGCCTGGGCACCCCCTGGGCAGCCCGCGCCAAGGGGCGAGAACCACTCAGACCAGGAAGAGCCAGTCCATCGGACCGGGGTTGTGCGCGTGGACGAGCACCGCGAACACGACCGCATCGAACAGCAGGTGCACGGTCACGACGTACGCGAGCGAGCGCGTCTTCATGAAGATGTAGCCCATCAGCAGAGCGAACGGGATCGTCAGCACCGGACCCCACGCCCGGTAGCCCAGCTCCCACAGGAACGAGACGAAAACGATCATCTGGAGCAGGTTCGCCTGCCAGAACGGGAAGTGCCGGCGCAGCAGCGCGAAGCACGTGCAGATGAAGAACAGCTCGTCCCAGATGCCCACCGCGCCGACGCCGACGAACAGGCGCGCGATGAGGTCGGGGGTGTCGACGACGGGCCAGTTGAGGTAGACGCCCGAGGTGATGAAGTAGAACGGCAGGATCAGCCAGCCGAGCACCAGCACCGCCGCCAGCCACGTCCACTGGAACGCCGTCCACCGCCCGCCGCCACGCCATGGGAACCGGATCGCGTAGTCGCGGTAGGCCCACCGTGAGATGACGTACGGCACGGCGACCGCGCCGCCCAGTGCGAGCCCGAACCGCAGGAACGCGACGTTGTCGAGCTCGGCCTCGAGCGGGATCGCGCTGACGATGAGCATTCCGACCGCGATGAGAGACAGGTCGCGAAGGATGCTCGGGCACCGCGCCCCGGACTCTGGGACGTCATCACCGGGGCCGCGGGTCGCAGCATCCGACCGCTCCATCATCAGCGCCACCGCGAGGCCGGCCGCCAGCAGCACCCAGCCCACCCACGGCACGCGCAGCACGAAGAACGCCGGCGCGGCGAGGCACACCAGGAGCGCGGGCGCGAGATGCCACGACCAGGCGGGCAGCGTGGCGACGGGGGCGGCGGCAGGAGAGGCGGGCATCAGTGATCCAGGGGGTGGGCGATCTCGTCCTGCGGCATGCGCGCGGCGAAGATCGCGATGAGTCCGAACAGCAGCGGCAGGATGCCGGCCACGATGAAGATCGTCTGCAGCGAGACGACCTCCGACAGGGGGCCGGCGACGGCCATCGACAGAGGCATGAGGGCGAGGGAGACGAAGAAGTCCAGGCTCGACACCCGGCCGAGCATGTGGCGCGGCACCCGGCGCTGCAGCAGCGTTCCCCAGATGACGTTGCCGTAGCTGAATCCGAATCCGATGATGAACATCGAGAGGAGCATGAGCCAGTACTGATGGGTGAGGCCGACGATCACGAACGGCAGGGTGCTGACGCCCCACACGACGTTCATCACCGTGAGGTACCGGCGCGGCAGCTTCATCGACGAGACGACGATCGACCCGACCACGCCGCCGAAGCCGTAGACCGCGAGCAGGAAGCCGAACCACCGCGGGTCGGTGCCGATGCGCTCGCGCAGCAGGAAGGGCAGCAGCACCTCCTCGGGACCGACGAACACCAGCACCCACCCCGTCGCGAACAGCAGGGTGGCGAAGAGCCAGGGGGTGCGGACGGTGAAGACCACGGCCTCCTTGAGATCGTGGAAGACGGATGCCGCACGCTCGGGCTCGTCGTGCGGCGCAGGTGGCTCCGCCCGCAGGAACAGCAGGCCGACGAACGCGAGCCCGTAGGCGACCGAGATGACGACGGCGGCATGGCTCGGGATGAGCGCGGCCAGCAGCATTCCCGCCGCGGCCGGCCCTGCCGCCTGCTGCAGCGCCGGACGGATCGCGCCCTCGAGCCCGTTGGCTGCCAGCAACTGACCCTGGGGCAGGATGCGGGGCAGGATCGCGCTGTACGCGGGGAAGAAGAACCCTGCCCCCGCGCCGAGCACGAACGCGACGATCGTCAGGTGCGGGATGGTGACGGTGCCGACCATGCCGGCGACCACGATCGTCGTGATGGCGACGAAGTTCGTGAACTCCACGACGCGCACGATCGTACGGCGCGAGACGCGATCGGCCACGATGCCGCCCGGGATCGCGCAGAGCAGCAGGCCCGTGGCGTTGGCTCCGGCGACGAGCGACAGCCCGAGCGGACCGCCGCCCGCGTCGATGACGGCGTACACCATGACGACCGCCCACATGCCGGCGGCGAAGATCGACAGCACGACCGCGCCGAACAGCACCCGAAAGTCGCGGTGGCTGAGCGGGCGCACCACCCGCCAGCGGTCGCGGGTCGCGGCATCCGCTCGCTCCGTTCCCGGGGCAGGCGGCGTCGCCGGCGGCTCGGAGGGCTGGGTCACGGCCTCGGCCTTCGCCGATACGCCAGGTCGCGGATGTCGCGGCCGACCCGCGCGCCCTTGCGCTCGAACGCCGTGAGAACGCGGCCGTCGAATCGCGGCGCCCACTCCCCCTCGAACGCCGGCTCGAAGTCGGCGGCGTCGCCGAGCACCGCGCGCATCTGGAGGGCGTAGTCCTCCCAGTCGGTGGCGAGCCGCAGCATGCCGCCGTCCTTCAGCGCATGCGCAGCGAGCGCGGCGAACGCGGGGGTGACCAGGCGGCGCTTGGTGTGCTTCTTCTTGTGCCACGGGTCGGGGAAGAAGACCCAGAGCTCGGAGACGGATGCCTCGGGCAGCAGGTGCTCGAGCACCTCGGGGGCGTTCGCCTCGACGAGGCGCAGGTTGCGCGCGCCGGCCTTGTCGGCGTCGAGCATCGTGCGGGCGAGTCCCGCGCGGAAGACCTCGATCGCGAGGAAGTCGTCGTCGGGGCGGGATGCCGCGGCATGCACGATCGCGTGCCCCTGGCCTGACCCGATCTCGACGATCAGCGGCGCCTCGCGACCCCAGACGTGGGCGGGGTCGATGGCGGAGCCGGGGCGGATGCTCGTCGCCGCGAGGTCGCGCGGCGATTCGACGACGTACGTGCCGGCGAGCTCGGACCAGGCGCGCTCCTGCGCGTCGGACATGCGCCCGCTGCGCCGCACGAACGAGACCGGACGCTCCCGGAAGGTGCGGGGCGGGTCGTCGGCGGGAGGAGCAGTGTCGGACACCCTCCCAGGCTATTCGAGACCCGTCCCGCGCTTCGCCCGCAGGTTGACTGGCGCCAGCGCCGTCTCGAAACCCCCAGCACCCATGGGTGTCAAACGGCCGGGAGAAACGCCGCCGAAGTCCGCCGTCCCCGGCGTGTCGGGGCAAGATCTCCCGACGGTTCGACCGTCCGGCGCTGTCCCGCCGGTTGAGTGGGCGCCAGCGCCGTCTCGAAACCCCCGGGGCCAGCGAGGGAGGCGCTTCGCGCGCACTCGATCGGCGGGAGGGCAGGCCGCGCCCGCTCGGTCAGCCGCGAGGAGCCGAGAGGTCAGCGGGCCTCGCTCGGCCACACAACGTCGCCGGCGACGAACACGATCCGGTCACCGCGAGCACCGCGGACGGGAACGGCCCACGCGAGGCGGTCGGGAACCCCATCGAAGGACAGCGACGGTTCCCCGGCGATCTCGTCCGCCGCGAGAGCGGTCGCCGCGCGAGTGCGGATGACCACCGGATCGAGCCACGACGATGCCGTCGGCGCGTCCGCGAACCATGACGTCCGGCGGTGGGTGAGGTCGGGCAGGATTTCGACGAATCCCGCCAGGCTCGCGCCGGCCAGGATCGGCACGAACCAGGACGTCAGCGCGCCCCCAGCATCCTTCACCGCAATCGGCGTGCCGAGCAGAGCCGGGTCATCGACGAACGACTCGGCTCTGCTTCGCACCAGCTCCAGATCGGCCATGTCTAGATCATCGTCACCCGTGCCGTGTAGGCGTACTGGTACGTCTGGGTGGCGAAGTTCTCCCACTTGGTGATCACGCCCGCGTTCGGCGGCCAGGGATCGTAGACGAGCAGTCCTCGATTGGGTCCGCTGTACAGCACGGGGATCCTCGTCTCGGTGAAGCCGGCAACAGTGCGCGAGTGACCGGGCACGAAGCTGATGAGCGGCCGATTCGCGCGGATCTCGGTGCGGAAGGTCGCGAACGTCGGATTGGTGATCATCGTCACATCCAGGCCGTCGCCGGTGAGTGCCTCCAGCGCCGTGACCACGTGCCCGACCTGGCTGTATGGCAGGCCGTTCGGATTGGCCTTCGTGCCGAGTCCGAGCTCCTGTGCGAGTCGGTCCTGCGTGTACTCGTAGCGGTAGAAGTCCAGCAGCATCTGCGAGCTCGCCCCGACGCACCACACGTTCGTCTCCTGCCCCCGCAGCTCGTAGCACGGCGTGTGATGACTCGTTCGCAGCGAGTAGCGGATTTCGCGCGTCTCCACCAGCGAGAACACGAGGATGTCGCGCCACAGGTCGGGGTTGACCTCGTACGCGTTGCGGTGCAGCTTGAGTTCGCCCAGGTTGCGATGACGCTCGTTGAAGCGCTTCGCCCGCGTGCGCCGAGCCGCCGCTGGCGTCTCTTCGACGAGGCTCCACCGCTCGAAGTTCTCGGGCTCAAGCGGCTTGCGGTCGGCCCGCTTCGCAGCCCGGCCGACCGTCGCTCCGGCAGGCGGCACGGGCTCCCACGTGAACAGCTCGAGCAGGACGATCTCTTCGCCGCCGCGCAGGAACTGCACTCCGAGCTTGGGGTAGCTGTACGCGACGAACCGCACCTCGTCTGCCGCATAGACCTCGTATCCTCGATGGGCACCGGCTTCGCGCGCCTCGCCGATGAGGGCGTCGGGATTCCACGTCATCCCGTCCGAGTAGGCCACCAGGACATCGCCCAGCACGGCATCGGCGGCGATGTCGACGGCCCCCAGCCGCTCACGTCCACGGTCGACCGGCAGCCGGTAGAACAGGACGACGCCGGTGATGTCGTACACGGGTGTCGCATCCGGAGCCACCTCGGCCCCGTCGAGCCGCTCTTTCGGGAACACCCCGGCGATCGCGAGGGCATTCAGTTCGACGCCCGCCAGTACGCGGGCATCCTTCGGATCGATGTCGGCCATTGCCGCTCCTTCGCTCAGGGACAGCAGGCTCGCCGCCCACCTGCAAGGAGCGCCAGGAAGAGCTCTCCGATACATCCGCCGCCCGGACAGCGGCGGCGCCCTCCCGCCGGTCGAGCGGTCGCAGAATCGGAGATCGCGACCGACACGCCGGGGGGACGGATGCCGCGCCCCGGCGTGTCTGGAGCGATCTCCGACACGCCGGGCGACGGATGCCGCGCCCCGGCGTGTCGCCCGGATCTCCGACGTTGCGACAGCCGAACCGGCCTCGGTCGACCGAGAGCCTGCGTCAGTCGAGGGTTACGAAGTCGATGAGCTCTTCCACACGACCCAGCAGGGCGGGCTCGAGGTCGCGGTAGCTGTGCACCGACCCGAGGATGCGCTGCCACGCCCGCGCGATGTCGGCCTGATCGCGGGCGGGCCAGCCCAGCGCGCGGCAGACTCCGACTTTGAACTCGGTGCCGCGCGGCACCTCGGGCCACCTTTCGATGCCCATCGCCCGGGGCGTGACGCACTGCCACACGTCGATCCACGGGTGCCCGACGATGCGGATGTGGGCTCCGTGCCGGCCGCGCTCGAGCGCCTGCGCGATGCGCGACTCCTTCGAATTCGGCACGAGGTGGTCGACCAGCACGCCGTACCGTCGGGTGGCCGACGGCGGCTCCTCGTCGAGCACCGCCTCGAGCAGATCGATGCCCTGCAGATACTCGACCACGACGCCCTCCGCGCGCAGGTCGTCTCCCCACACCTTCTCGACGAGCTCGGCGTCGTGACGTCCCTCCACGAAGATGCGGCTCGCCCGCGCCACGCGCGCCCGCGACCCGTCGGCCGCGAACGACCCCGACGCGGTGCGCTTCGGACCGGTCGATGCCGGCACGGTGGTCGGCGCGACCAGCACGACATCGGCGCCGTCGACCAAGAAGCCCGGGCCGAGCGGGAACAGCCGGCGGCGGGCGTGGCGATCCTCGAGCTCCACCATGCCCGACGCGATTCCGACGACGGCACCGCAGAAGCCGTCGTCGGCGACCTCCACGACGAGATCGCGGGATGCCTCGACCCGCGCCAGTCGCGTGGCCGAGCGCGCGCGCCAGCCGTCGGCCAGCACGTCGGTGCCGTAGCGATCGTCCATGTCTCCTCCGAATCGGAGAGGCTACCCGCGATCACGCTGCGAACGGGGCAGCGACCCGCGCCAAGGGCCGGACGTCCGCCAGGCTTTCGCGTGTCGCCCGCGCCTGCATAGACTCGCGGAGGGGCTGGATTCCGCGTCCCGGAGGGGGAATCGATGCGTGGGCGATGGGCGGCGATGCTCACGGCGACTCTGGTGGTCGCCCTGACGGCGATCGGGGGCGGCGCGATGGCGACCGACCCCGTGCGACTGGGCTCGGCGTACGTCCTCGACGAGGCCGGAGCGCTCGGCGGCGGTGAGCTGGCGGCCGCCGAGACGGAGCTCAGCGAGCTCGCATCGACCACCGAGGCCGATCTCTACGTCGTGTTCGTCGACGAGTTCACCAACCCGTCCAACAGCGAGCAGTGGGCCAACACGGTCGCCCAGCAGAACGGACTCGGTCCGTCGCAGTACCTGCTCGCCGTCTCGACCGAAGGACGCCAGTACTACCTGTCGGCAGACTCCGAGGGTCCGCTCTCCGAGGAGCAGGTGGTCGCCGCGGAGGCCGCTGCCCAGCCGCACCTGCGCGACGAGGACTACGGCGGCGCGATCACCGCCACCGCGGACTCCATCAGATCGTCGCTCGGCGGCGGGGGCGGCGCTGGGGGCACCGGCGGCTTCCCGTCGGGCATCGTCTGGGTCGTCGTCATCGCCGGTGTCGTGCTGCTGGTGATCTGGCTGGTCCTGCGAGCGCGCCGCAAGAAGTCCGGCACAGTGGCCGGCGGCGGGCCCGCGGTCGAGCAGCTTCCTCTCGACGAGCTCGAGCGGCGCGCCGCATCCGCTCTCGTCCAGACCGATGACGCGATCAAGACGAGCGCACAGGAGCTCGGCTTCGCGAAGGCGCAGTTCGGCGATGCGGCGACGGCCGAGTTCGAAGAGGCGTTGGCGACCGCGAAGGCGAACCTCGACGAGGCGTTCACCCTCAAGCAGCAGCTCGACGACGCCACGCCCGACTCCGAGCAGGACACCCGCGCCTGGAACGAGCGCATCATCGCGCTGTGCGAGCAGTCCAACGCGATGCTCGACGACAAGGCCGCCGACTTCGACGAGCTGCGCAAGCTCGAGCAGAACGCCCCCGAGGCGCTCGCCCGCGTGCAGGGTGAGAAGGCGAAGGCCGAGGCATCGCTCGACAGCGCCGCCGCCGCCCTGCAGACCCTGCGCTCCGCCTACGCGCCCGAGGCGCTCGCGACCATCGCCGACAACCCCGAGCAGGCCCGCCAGCGCCTCGCCTTCGCCGGCGAGCAGCTCGTCGCCGCCGAGGCGGCCATCGGCGCGGGCAAGGGCGGCGAGGCGGCCGTCGGCATCCGAGCGGCCGAAGAGGCGGTCGGTCAGGCCGAGCTGCTCGAAGACGCCATCGGCAAGCTCGCCTCCGACCTCGCTGCCGGCGAGCGCAACGCCGTCGAGCTGATCGCCGAGCTGGAGCAGGACGTCGTCACCGCCGGCACACTCCCCGATCCGGACGGACGCGTCGCCGCCACCATCGCCGCGACCACCCAGCAGATCGACGCGGCCAAGGCGAACCTCGCGAGTTCCGCGAAGCGCCCGCTCGTCACCTTGAAGAGCCTGGAGAGCGCCAACGAGCAGATCGACGCGCTCGTGAAGGGGATTCGGGATGCCGAGGCCCAGGCGCAGCGCGCACGTCAGATGGTCGGTCAGCTGATCATGCAGGCGCAGGCCCAGGTGTCGACCGCCGAGGACTACATCACCGCACGCCGCGGCGCCGTCGGAGCGCAGGCGCGCACGCGGCTCGCCGAGGCGGGGGCGTCGCTGGTCCGCGCGCAGCAGCTGCAGACGAGCGATCCCGAGCAGGCGATGCAGCACGCGCAGCGCGCCGACCAGCTCGCCGGGCAGGCGATCCAGCTCGCACAGTCCGACGTCGGCTCGTTCGAAGGCGGCGGCATGGGCGGCATGTTCGGCGGCGGCCAGCAGCAGGGCGGCGGGGGCAACGTGCTCGGCGCCGTGCTGGGCGGCATCCTCATCAACTCGATGATGGGCGGCGGCCGGTCGTCGGGCGGAAGCCTGGGCGGAGGAAGCCTGGGCGGCATGTTCGGCGGCGGAGGCTCCGGCGGCGGCATCCGCCCCGGCAGCTTCGGCGGGGGCGGCACGCGCGCCCGCCGTGGAGGTGGTCGATTCTGATCGCGTCCGCGCCGCACCCGCGGCATCCCACCCCTGAACCTGACCACACCCGATCTGTCCGATAGGAAGGAAAAACGATGGCGAAGCAGTCCATCTTCGGTCGAATCTCGACCCTCATGAAGGCGAACATCAACGCGCTCCTCGACTCTGCCGAGGACCCGCAGAAGATGCTCGACCAGCTCGTGCGCGACTACACGAACAGCATCGCCGACGCCGAGGCGGCCATCGCCGAGACGATCGGCAACCTGCGGCTGCTCGAGCGCGACCACCAGGAAGACGTGCAGGCCGCCTCCGAGTGGGGCAACAAGGCCCTCGCCGCGAGCCGCAAGGCCGACGAGCTGCGCAGCGCCGGCAACACGGCCGACGCCGACAAGTTCGACAACCTCGCCAAGATCGCGCTCCAGCGCCAGATCAGCGAGGAGAACGAGGCGAAGGCAGTCGAGCCCACGATCGCGTCGCAGACCGAGGTCGTCGCCAAGCTCAAGGACGGCCTCAACGGCATGAAGCAGAAGCTGGAGCAGCTGAAGTCGAAGCGCTCCGAGCTGCTCGCGCGCGCCAAGACCGCCGAGGCCCAGAACAAGGTGCACGACGCGGTCAAGTCGATCGATGTCCTCGACCCGACCAGCGAGCTCGGCCGCTTCGAAGACAAGGTCCGCCGCCAGGAGGCCCTCGCCGCCGGCAAGCAGGAGCTCGCGGCATCCACTCTCGATGCTCAGTTCGAGAGCCTCGAGGACGTGGGCGAGCTCACCGAGGTCGAGGCGCGCCTCGCCGCCCTGAAGTCGGGGCAGGCCCCGGCGCAGGCGGCCATCGACGCGCCCAGCGCCCCGTACACGCCGTAACCCGGTCGCTCGAAGGGGCGTCGCTCCGCACGGGGCGGCGCCCTTCGGCGTGTTCGCGCACGGCGTGCGCCTCGGCCTGCGCGGGCGGGTCGGGCTGCGAGAGGATGAGGGGATGACGCGCTACCTCGTTGTGCCGCAATGGCAGGGAAGCCCCTCCTCACGGGCGATGCAGCTCATCGACGGCGCGTACGCGATCGCCGGCGACCTGCCTCGCGCGGCGACCACGATCCTCGACGTGCCCATGGAGGCCGGCGAGGCCCTCGGCACCGGCGTGCATCGGCTGAGCAGCCTGCAGCGCGTGCGCGAGCTGATCGCGGCGGCACTCGACTCGTCGGCGGAGCCGGTGTTGACCGTGGGCGGCGACTGCGGCGTGGCCGTCGAGCCCATCGCCCACGCTGCGCGCCGCGTTCCGCGGCTGGCGGTGGTGTGGATGGATGCTCACCCCGACCTGAACTCCCCCGAGACCTCTCCCTCCGGGGCGTTCGCCGGAATGGCGCTGCGTGCGGTGCTCGGCGAAGGAGCGCCGCAGCTGGCCCTCCCCGAGGGTGCGGTCGCACCCGAGCGCACGTTCGTCGTGGGCGCGCGGTCGTACGACGATGCCGAGATCGAGGCGGTGACGGCGCTCGGCGTGACCGCGCTCGACGTCGACGCGCTGCGCGACCCGGCCGCGCTCGCTGCCGCGGTGCGCGGCAGCGGGGCGGACGCCGTGTACATCCATGTCGACGTCGACGTGCTCGATCCCGCCGAGATCGCGGGCAACGCCCACCCCGAGCCGTTCGGACTGGCGGTGGCGGAGCTCACCGCGGCGATCGCGGCCGTGCGCGCGGAGCTGCCGCTCGCCGGCGCCTCCCTTGCGGGCTACTCCCCGGCATCGGCGGCATCGGCCACCGACGATCTCGGGGCCATCCTGCGCGTCGTCGGGGCGCTCGCGTGAGTCCGATCACGACACCCCCTCGGGGGTGGCGCGCACGCGCCGACCTCGCCGTCGAGCGGGGGCGACGCATCGACCGAGTCATCCCGGCGTTTCTGCTGGACTCCCCCATCAGCCTCGTCGGCTACGCCTACGGCACCGCCGTCGGCTGGGTGTGGGGCACGCTGTGGAGCACGGGCCGGATCGAGCGTCGCGAGGGCCTGTGGGTGTTCCGCGGCATGCCGGCGTGGACGTTCGCGAGGGGCGGGGTGTGCGTGGGCGGCTGCTTCCTCACCGGCGACGGCCGGGTGAGCGACAACCTGCTGCGGCACGAAGCGGTGCACAAGGCGCAATGGCGACGGTACGGACTCCTCATGCCGTTCCTCTACCTCTTGGCCGGCCGCGATCCGCTGCGCAACCGGTTCGAGATCCTCGCCGGCCTCGAGGACGGCAACTACGTGCCCCGCGGCGCGGCCTGACGCCACCGCAGACCGGGCGCGGACGTCAGCGCGAGGTCGTGAGGCCGTACTCGGCGGGCGTGTGGATCGACGTCGGCGCGATGCCCATGCCCGTGAGGTGATCGACGATGTCGGCGGTGCCGAGGTAGCCGCCGAGCAGGTGGATGCGGGTCTGGTCGTCTTCGGCGCACAGCATCTCGTCTGCCCACCCGTTCACCGCGCGGGCGAGCGCCTCGCCGGGGGCACAGCCTCGGCTCGTGCCGGGGGCGCCCGACCGGCGCGAGCGGTCGAGCCAGGTCAGGACCATGCGACTGGGAACCGTGATGTGGGCCTGCCACGAGGCATCCGGAATCTCCACGAACACACGGCCCGTCGAGCAGATCGGCAGCGTGGCGAGCACGACCTGCAGCTCGGCGAGCGAGGACTCGTCGGCCGTGATCAGGTGCTGGACGCGCGTGTGCCGTGAAGAACGGCAGGCCGCGACGCTGTGCTCGGTGGTGTGGCTCATGACACCCCCACTATACCCGCTATGAAGGGTTGCCTAACCTCACACGCAACATGCGGTCACCGCGGGCGCAGCAGCACCTGCTGCAGCTCGGCGATCTCGTCGTCGGCGAATCCGTGCGCGCGCAGGTAGTCGGCCGGCGAGCCGAAACGCGTCGTGACGTCGTCGAGCAGGGCCTGCATCACCGGGGCGGGCGACCGCGTGGCGAGGTCTTCGAGGTGCGTCGCCTCGGGGTGCATCGCACGCAGCAGCTGCACGACCCGGCGGTTGCGCCACTCGGGCAGCAGAACCTCGGTGCGCGCGTAGTCGGCGACGACGGCGTCGAGGTCGACGCCCGCGGCCGCGAGGGTCAGCGCGACGGTGACGCCGGTGCGGTCCTTCCCCACCGTGCAATGCACGAGCACCGGCTGGTCGGTCACGATCCCGCGCACGACGTCGACCACGCCCGCCGACGAGTCGTCCACGAGCTGCCGGTACATCTCGTCGAGGCTGATGTCGTCGGCGAAGAAGGACTCGACCGAGCCGAGGAACAGCGGCACGCGCTGCGTGACGATCTCGAGGCCGTCGATGCGACTGGGCGCGTGCGCCACCTCGTCGTCGGCGCGCAGGTCGATGATGCGACGCAGCCCGAGCCCACCGAGAGCGGCGGTGCCGTGCTCGTCGAGCTGGGCGAGGTTGCCCGAGCGGAAGAGCACGCCGTGCCGCGTGATCGACGCACCTGCGGGCAGACCGCCCACGTCGCGGAGGTTGACCGCCCCCGAGACGACCGGATCGTCGGGGTCCGTCACCATGCAGCGCCCGAGGCGGCGTCGCGGTCCTCGCCGGCGAGGTCGTCCCGCGGCGGCACGCTGTACCTGCCCGCGATCGCGACCCGGTTGAACGCGTTGATAGACACCAGGATCCAGCTGAGCGCCACGTACTCCTGCTCGGTCAGGATCGCGCCGACACGGTCGTAGACGTCATCCGGGATGCCATCCTCGTGGATGAATGCGAACGCTTCGGCGAGTTCGAGTCCCGCCCGCTCGCGGTCGCTGAAGACCCCCGAGTCGCGCCAGACCGCGATCTGGGTGAGCACGTCGGGACTGACGCCCGCCGCCACCGCCCGCTCGACGTGGACCCGCACGCAATAGGCGCAGCCGTTGAGCTGCGAGGTGTGGATCTGGACGAGCTCCTTCAGCCGGTCGTCGAGCCCGCTCTCAGCGGAGATCCCTCCCACGGTCTTCGAGAACGCGGCGAGCGCCTGGTATGCCGGCGGCGCCGAGCGGGAGAGGTGGACGCGCCGTTCTTCGGTCATGCCGCCAGCCTACCCACGCCGGATCGCCCGGGCCCGGTCCTCGGCGGCGCCGCATCGACCGCGCGCCGCGGCGAACGAGAGGCCTCAGCGATCGGGCGCCGCGGCGAACGGGGCGACTCATCCACCCCGGGAACGATTAACGCTTCTGTTGCGTTCCGGGTAACGAGGTCCTCGCCTACGGATTCCGTTGAATAGGCTTGTGATCCGGCGCGTCGGTCCAACCAATCCGGGCTGACCCCGGCACCGCACACCGTGCGGATCCCCCTCCGAAAGGATCTCCATGCTTCGTCGCACTGCGATCGCCGCGACTTCGCTCCTCGCCGCCGGCGCTCTTCTGCTCAGCGCCTGCACGGCCGGCTCCTCCCCGACCCCGAGCGCGACCGCAGCGCCCGACCCCGATGCGTCCGTGGCGATCCGCCTGGTGCTCGAGCCCGAGAACCTCGACATCCGCCAGACCGCCGGTGCCGCGCTCGACCAGATCCTCATCGACAACGTCTACGAGGGGCTCGTGGCCCGCACGCCCGAGCAGGAGATCGTGCCCTCGCTCGCGAGTGACTGGAGCGTCTCCCCCGACGGCCTGACCTACACCTTCACGCTGCGCGAGGGCGTGCTCTTCCACGACGGCCAGGCGCTCACGCCCCAGGACGTCGTGTGGTCGCTCACCACACGCAAGGCGACGCCCGAGTGGCGCGACTCGGCGCGACTGGCCAACGTGACGGCCATCACCGCCGAGGGGCAGGACATCACCCTCACCCTGGCCCAGCCCGACTCCAGCCTGCTGTGGAACCTGACCGGGCGCGCCGGTCTCGTCTTCAAGGAAGGCGACACGGTCGACTACAACACCGCCGCCAACGGCACCGGTCCCTTCCGCCTCGACAGCTGGCGTCAGGGCGCGAGCATCACCTTCACGCGCAACGACGAGTACTGGGGCGACCAGGCGCACGTGGCCGAGGTCGTGTTCGACTACATCCCCGACAACCAGGCCGCGCTCAATGCGGCGCTCGCCGGCGAGGTCGATGTCGTGACCGGCTACGACGCGAACCTCAAGGACCAGATCGAGGCGAACGGCGACTTCGCGCTCGTGCTCGGCCAGTCCACCGACAAGGGCACCCTGGCGTTCAACCAGCAGCCCGGCAGCCCGCTGGCCGACAAGCGCGTGCGTCAGGCGATCCGTCAGGCGATCAACCACGACGCGTTCATCGAGGCGCTGGCGTCCGGCGAGACGCAGTACGGTCCCATCCCGTCGCTCGACCCGGGCTACGAAGACCTCTCCGACGTAGCCCCGTTCGACCCCGAGGCCGCCCGCGCCCTCCTCGAGGACGCCGGCGCCGACGACCTCGAGCTCACGCTGAAGATCCCGAACTTCTACTCCACGACGATCCCGCAGATCCTGGTGTCCAACCTCAACGACGTGGGCATCACCCTCGAGGTCGACTCGGTGGACTTCTCGACGTGGCTCAACGACGTGTACATCAACAAGGACTACGACCTCAGCTTCGTGCTGCACACCGAGGCGCGCGACTTCGAGAACTGGGCGAACCCCGACTACTACTTCACCTACGACAACGCCGAGGTGCAGGAGCTGTTCGCCGAGTCGCTCGCGGCGACCGACGAGGACGAGGCGGCCGGGCTGCTCGCCGAGGCCGCGCGCATCGTCTCCGAAGACGCAGCGGCCGACTGGCTGTACAACGGCGCGTCGGTGGTCGCCGTCGGCACTAACATCACGGGTATGCCGTCGATCAACGTGAACGAGCGGCTCGACCTCGGCGAGCTGGCCAAGAGCAACGGGTGATCCGATACACGCTGACGCGTCTTGCCCTGCTTCTGCTCGGCTTGCTCGTCGCCAGCGTGCTCATCTTCCTCTCGCTGCGCGTCCTCCCCGGTGACGTCGCCCAGCTGATCGCCGGGGTCAACAGCAGCCCCGGCCAGGTGGAGGCGATCCGCGAGCGGCTCGGCCTCGACCAGCCCGTGCCGACGCAGTACCTCGACTGGATCGGCGGCGTCCTCCGCGGCGACCTGGGCAGCTCGCTGCTCACGGGCACCGCCGTCGCCGACGAACTCGTACAGAAGGCGCAGGTGACGGTGCCGCTCGGCATCATGTCCCTCACGATCGCCGTCGTCTTCAGCGTGCCGCTGGGCGTGCTGTCGGCGATGCGCCGCGGTCGTCCCGACGGCACCGCGCTGAGCGTCGGCGCGCAGACCCTCGCCGCGGTGCCGGTGGTGTGGGCCGGCATGATGCTCGTCGTCGTCTTCGCCGTGTGGCTCGGCTGGCTGCCCGCCCAGGGCTTCCCCCGCGCGGGCTGGCAGGATCCGTGGGCGGCGTTCCGCGCGCTGCTCCTGCCCGCGCTCACGATCGGCATCGTCGAGGGCGCCATGCTCATGCGCTTCGTGCGCAGCGCGACGCTGCAGGCCGTCGGCCAGGACCACGTCCGCACCGGTGCCGCAAAGGGCCTCACCCGCAACGCCGCACTCATCCGCCACGGCCTCCCCGACGTAGGCCTGTCGGTGATCACCGTCCTCGGCCTGCAGGTCGCCGGCATCATCGTCGGCGCGGTGATCATCGAGCAGCTGTTCACCCTCCCCGGCATCGGCCGTATGCTCGTCGCCGACGTGAGCGCCCGCGATCTGCCCAAGGTGCAGGGCGAGCTCCTCGTGCTCACCGGCTTCGTGCTGATCATCGGCTTCGTCGTCGACCTCACCCACCGTCTCATCGATCCGAGGCAGCGGGAGGCGACATGAGCGGTCTGCTGAAGAAAGCGGAGACGGATGCCGCGGCCGACGCCGCGCCGTCGCGGTGGGCGTGGCTCGGCCGGCTGTGGCGCCTCTCGACGGGCCGCTTCGGCCTGATCGTCGTGATCGTCGTCGTCACGGCGGCGGTCGTCGCCCGGTTCTGGACGCCGTTCGACCCCCAGCAGGTCGACATCTCATCGCGGTGGCTGCCGCCGGGCTGGCCGCACGTGCTCGGCACCGATGCGGCGGGTCGCGACATCCTGAGCCTGCTCATGGCCGGCGCACGCACCACGATCCTCGTCGCCGTCGGAGCGGGGATCGTCGCGACGATCATCGGCATCGCGCTCGCCTCGCTCGGCGCGCTCACCGCGCGATGGGTGCGCGAGTCGGTGGCGGTGTTCGTCGACATCCTCATCGCGTTCCCGGTGCTGATCATCGCCATGATGATCTCGGCCGTGTGGGGCGGCTCGTTGTGGGTCGTGATCTGGGCGGTGGGTATCGGCTTCGGCGTGAACATCGCCCGGGTGACGAGACCCGAGCTGCGCCGCGTGCTGCACAGCGACTTCGTCGTCGCCGGCCGCGCCTCGGGGCTCACTCCCGCACAGAACCTCATCCGCCATCTGCTGCCGAACGTCGCTCCGGTGTTCATCGTGCAGCTGTCGTGGGGCATGGCCGTCGCCGTGCTCGCCGAGGCGGGCCTGTCGTACCTGGGCTTCGGCGCCCCCGTGACCGAGCCCTCGTGGGGCCTGCTGCTGGCCGAGCTGCAGCAGTTCATCACGGTGCACCCGCTGTCGGTGGTGTGGCCTGGCCTCGCGATCACGCTGACGGTCCTGGGGCTCAACCTGCTGGGTGACGGGCTCCGCGAGGCGACCGATCCGACGCTGGCGCATGCGCGCGGGGCTGGACGCGTCGCGCGCACCCATGTGCCGGAGGTGGTCGCGTGAGCCTCGAGGTGCAGGACCTCACGATCGAGATCGGCGGCCGGCGAGTCGTCGACGGGGTCGGCTTCGCGGTGCCCGACGGCGCGCGCGTCGGGCTCATCGGCGAGTCCGGGTCGGGCAAGTCGCTGACGGCGCTCGCGATCCTCGGGCTGCTGCCCGACGGCGCGACCGCGACCGGCAGTATCCGCTGGAACGGCCGCGAGCTCGTGGGTCTCCCCGACCGCGAGCTCGCCGCGCTGCGCGGCGACGAGATCGGCATCGTCTTCCAGGAGCCCCGCACGGCGCTCAATCCGATCCGCACCGTGGGCCGTCAGATCGCCGAGTCGATCCGCATCCACGAGAAGGCAACGAGACGGGATGCCGCGGCCCGCGCTGTGGCCGAGGCCTCCCGTGTCGCCCTCCCCGACCCGGAGCGCATCGTCTCGCGCTACCCGCACCAGCTGTCAGGCGGCCAGCGCCAGCGCGTGGCGATAGCGATGGCGCTCGCGTGCCGGCCGCGCCTGCTCATCGCCGACGAGCCGACGACGGCGCTCGACGTGACGATCCAGGCCGAGATACTCGAACTGCTGCTCTCGCTCGTGCGCGACGACGGCATGTCGCTCGTCTTCATCACCCACGATCTGGCGGTGCTCTCTCAGATCGCCACACACGGGGTGGTGCTCGAAGACGGCCGCGTGGTGGAGGACGCGCCGGTGTCGCAGCTGCTCACCGCGCCCTCCTCGCCGGTCACCCAGGGCCTGCTGCGCGATGCGACGGCGACGTTGTGGCGCCCCGGTGGCGCACCCGCGGGAGGTGCCGCATGAGCGAGTTCCTGGTGCGTGCGCGGGGTCTCACCCGCCGCTACCAGACTCCTAAGAGCCGGCTGTTCGGGCCGCGCGCGTACACGACGGGGCTGGAGGATGCCGACCTCGACGTGCGCGTCGGCTCGGCCGTCGGCATCATCGGCGAGTCGGGCTCGGGCAAGTCGACGCTCGTGCGCCTGCTGCTCGCGCTCGACACGCCCACCGAAGGGAAGGTCGAGTTCGACGGCCGGCCCGTCGACGCGTCGGCGCCCGCCCGGTCGCTGCACTGGCTGCGCCGACGCACCGGCATCGTGTTCCAGGATCCGTACGCGTCGCTCGATCCCCGCATGAGCGTGGGGCGCATCGTGGGCGAGCCGCTGTGGGCGCTCGGCATCGACGGCGACCGCCGCGCCCGCGTGCGCGAGGTGCTCGAAGACGTCGGCCTCGAGGCCGGCATGGCCAATCGCTTCCCGCACGAGTTCTCGGGCGGCCAGCGCCAGCGGATCGCGCTGGCCCGCGCCATCGTGCATCGCCCCGGGCTGCTCGTGGGCGACGAGCCGCTGTCGGCGCTAGACGTCACCGTGCGGGCGCAGATCCTCGAGCTGCTGGCCGAGCTGCGGGCTCGCGACGGGCTGACCATGCTGCTCGTGTCGCACGACATCGGCGTGGTGCAGAGCCTGTGCGACGAGGTGGTGGTCATGAAGGACGGCCGCATCGTCGAGGAGGGTCCGACCGAGAAGGTGCTGCTCCAGCCTCAGGTGTCGTACACGCGTCGCCTCCTCGCCTCGATCCCGGTCATCGATCCCGGCACCGTCTGACCGCGGCGCGGCCGTCCGCGCGGGCTCTGCTGCTGCGGCACCGAGCAGCGACGTCGTCATGCGGACGCGCTGGCGCGATGCGCCCACCGTCGGACCTCGCCGCTAGCCTCTGACCATGGCCCACGCGATCGTCCCCCCGTACCTGCTCGCCCGCATCGCCGCCGTGCAGGAGCCCACGTGGGCCAAGGCGGCCGAGGCGGCCCGGTCGACACTGGCGGCGCCGCGCGAGTACCGTCCGGTGCGCTCGCGACTGCGGCTGTCGATCGAAGACGATGGCACCCTGGTCGCCGAAGCCACCCCCGCCCCCGACCGGGAGATCTCCGACGCGCAACAGAAGGAGCAGCTCCCCGGCGTGAAGGTGAGGGGCGAAGACGACCCGCCGACCGGCGACACCGCCGTGGACCAGGCGTTCGACGGACTCGGCGCGACGTTCGACTTCCTGTGGGACGCCTTCGCTCGCGACAGCATCGACGGCTCGGGCGGCTCGCTCCTGTCGACCGTGCACTACGGCGAGAACTACGACAACGCGTTCTGGAACGGCGAGCGCATGGTGTTCGGCGACGGCGACGGCGAGGTCTTCTCCGGGTTCACCGGATCGCTCACCGTCATCGCGCACGAACTCGCCCACGGCGTCATCGAAGACGAGGGCGGCCTGCTCTACCGCGGCCAGTCGGGTGCGCTCAACGAGTCGTTCGCCGACGTCGTCGGTGCGCTCGCCGAGCAGCACCATCTCGGGCAGACCGCTGACCAGGCGTCGTGGCTCATCGGCGAAGGCATCTTCACGGATGCGGTGGAAGGTCGGGCGCTGCGCTCCATGGCCGCACCCGGCACGGCGTACGACGACGACGTGCTCGGCCGCGACCCGCAGCCCGCGCACATGCGCGACTTCGTCGTGACCCGCGACGACAACGGCGGCGTGCACATCAACTCCGGCATCCCGAATCACGCGTTCTATCTCCTGGCCACCGCGCTCGGCGGGCACGCGTGGGAACGTGCAGGCCTGATCTGGTATCGCGCGCTCGGCGGCGCCCTGCCGTCGACGGCCGACTTCTCGACCTTCGCGAACGCCACCCTGGCGGCCGCCGCCGCGGAGTACGGTGAGGAGTCGGAGGAGGTCGCCGCCGTCCGGGCCGCCTGGACGAGCGTCGGCGTGATCGACGATGCACGAGCCGCAGAGACCGCTGCCTGACGCGCCCCACGGCGCACGTCCCGCCGCCCGTTCGCCGCGCCCGTCGCCGACGCCCTCGCCGGGGCCTTCGCCCGAGCCCCCCGTCCGCGGCGAGCAGCCGGCACCGCCCGCGGAGGACGACACGAGCGCCAAGCTCCCGGTCTCGGTGACCGTGACACGCTCGGGCGGGTTCGCAGGCCTGTCGCGCGAGTGGCGCGCCGAGGCGGACGGGTCCGACGCCGAGCGGTGGCGCGCGCTGATCGAGGGGTGCCCGTGGGAGGCGGTGGCGATCCTGCGCGACGACGCCGGCGCCGACCGCTTCGTGTGGCGTCTCGACGCCCGGTGCGGCGAGCGTGCACGCGAGGCCGAGCTCGCCGACGCCGACGCCCGGGGTCCGTGGCGTGAGCTCATCGACGCTGTGAAGGACGCCGCAGCCTCCTCACCGCGGCGCTGAGCCGGTCAGCGGGCGATGAGCGTGTCAGCGCGCGAAGAGCTCGTCAGCGAGCGAAGAGCCCCTTCTTCTTGGCGGGCTTGAGCTCCTTCTGCAGGTAGATCGTGCCGAGCCACCGTCCGAACTTGAAGCCGACACGGCCCATGCGGCCCACTTCGACGAACCCGAGCTTCTCGTGCAGGGCGACCGAACCCTCAGCGCCTTTGTCGCTGATCACGGCGACCATCTGCCGGATGCCCTTCTGCTCGCACGCCGCGATGAGGGCGACCAGCAGCGCCTTGCCGAGTCCCTTGCCGGTTGCGGCCTGCCCCAGATAGATCGAGTTCTCGACCGAGAAGCGATACGCCGACTTCGTCGACATCGGCTGCACCAGCGCGTAGCCGAGGATCTGCCCGGTCGGCGACTCCGCGACGAGGAACGGCAGATCGAGCTTCCGCAGGTACGCGAGCTTCTCGCGCCACTGCGCGATCGACCACCTCTTCTCGTCGAACGTCACGACCGAGTTGGTCACGTAGTAGTTGTAGATCTCGCGGATATCGGGGATGTCGCGCTCGGCGACCGGCCGGATGTCGAACGAGAAGGGACGCTCCGGTTCAGGACGACGACGCAGATGACGCGGCAGCCGGCGCCGGTCGCGGTCGTATTCCTCCTCGAGCATGCCGTCAGCCTACGCTCCGGCCGGGAGGGTCCAGTCGACCGGCCGACCGCCCTGCTGATCGATCAGCGCGTTCGCCCGGGAGAACGGGCGGGACCCGAAGAACCCCCTGCTGGCCGACAGCGGCGACGGGTGGGCAGACTCGATGATCGGCGTCGGACCCAGCAGAGGGCGCAGGTTCGCGGCATCCCTCCCCCATAGGATCGCGACGAGCGGGCGGTCCCGGTCGACCAGCGTGCGGATCGCATGCTCGGTGACCTTCTCCCAGCCCCAGCCGCGATGGGATGCCGGCTGCCCCGGAGTCACCGTGAGCACGCGGTTGAGCAGCATGACGCCCTGGTCGCTCCACGCGGACAGGTCGCCGTGGTCGGCCCGGGGGATGCCGAGGTCGGCCTCGAGCTCCTGGTAGATGTTCGAGAGGCTCCGCGGCAGCGGACGGACGTGCCGGTCGACCGCGAAGGACAGGCCGATGGGATGCCCCGGAGTCGGGTAGGGGTCCTGTCCTACGATCAGCACGCGCACATCGGCGAGAGGCCTCTGGAACGCCCTCAGCACGCGGTCTCCGGCGGGCAGGTACGACCTGCCCGATGCCACCTCCGCCCGCAGTCGCTCGCCGATCACCGCGATGTCGGGGGCGACCGGCGCGAGTGCCTCGGCCCACCCCGGGTCGATGAGCCCCGCATCCGCGAGCTCGGGCAGCGTCATCGCCATGGAGCGCTCCCGCGCCGGGCATCCAGGACCGTCATCCACACGCTCCCAGACTAGGCGCGCGGTTCGAGTAGTCTCGCCCTCGTGTCCCGAGTCTCCAGCGCCACCGACCGCCTCCGCGGCTCGGCCCTCGGCATCACCGCGGGCCTCATCGGCTGGTTCGTCCTCGTCGAGGTCACGAGCGGCATCCTGCAGGGGTACTACGTGCCCCTGTTCAGCGACATCGTCGATCAGCTGGGCATCCACGACTCCGATGTGAACTGGTTCGAAGCCGCGCAGCTGCTGCTGTCGGCGCTCGTCGTTCCGGTGCTCGCGAAGCTCGGTGACATGTACGGGCATAAGAAGATCCTGCTGATCGCGGCGATCCTGACCGCCGGTGCGAGCTGGTGGCTGGCCTTCGCCGGCGACTTCTCGAGCTTCCTCATCGCGTGGGCGCTGCAGGGCTTCTACGTCGTGTGGCTGCCGCTCGAGATCGCGCTGATCTTCGAGCGCGGCAGGAAGCAGAACCGGGGCGTCTCGCTGACGCGCCGGGCAGCCGGTCTCCTCGTCGTCGGGCTCGAGGCCGGAGCGATCATCGGCGCCCTCGCCGCGGGGCGCATCTTCACCGCTACCGGCGACCTGACGCTCACCCTCATGGTGCCCGCGATCGCCGTCACCCTCGTGTGCCTCGTGATCTGGCTCGGCGTGCCCGAGTCCGAGCCGGTGCGCGGCCGGCGACTCGACACGTGGGGCTTCGTCATCCTCGCCCTCGGCCTGCTGCTCGTCACGAGCTCGCTCACGTTCCTGCGGCTCAACGGAGCGGGCGCCGCGTTCGTGTGGGTGCTCCTCGCGCTCGGCATCGTCGCGTTCGTGCTCTTCGTGCTGTTCGAGCTGAGGCAGCCCGATCCTGCCATCGACATCCGCGTGCTGCGGCGACCCGAGATGTGGCCCGTGCAGGCGACGGCGTTCCTCGTCGGCATCAGCCTGCTCGGCGCGCAGGGCCCGCTGTCGACCTACGCCGGCACGGACTCATCGCTCGGCTACGGCCTCGGACTCGATGCCGAAGCGCGCTCCTACGTGATCGGCCTCTACCTCGTGTCCCTCATCGTGGGGGCGATTCTGTTCGCCGTGACCTCTCGCCGTGCGAACCCGCGTGCGATCCTCATCGTCGCCTCGGCGCTCGTCGGCATCGGCTACGTGCTGTTCCTTCCGTTCCACACCGAGCTGTGGCAGGTGCTGCTCAACCTGTCCATCGCGGGCATCGGCTCGGGTGCGCTCGTCGGCGCGCTCCCCGCCGCCGCCGCGGCGGCGGCTCCTCACGGTCAGACCGGGATCGCCTCGGCGCTGACGAACACGACGAAGACCATCGGCGGAACGTTCGCCTCAGCCGTCTTCGGCGTCGTCCTCGCCGCCGGTGCGGGCGTCGTCGCGAGCGAGACAGCGGCGTCGCTCGGCGGCTACCTCGCGGTGTGGTCGATCTGCGCGGCGGGCGGCTTCCTCGCCGCGGTGCTGCTGTTCTTCGTCCCGAAGGTCGCGTTCGCCGACACCCTGCCCGAAGAGGTCGAGACCGTTGCCGGCGAGGCACAGATCCTCTGACGCCTGCGCCGTGCGACGAAGACGACGGGATGAGCGGATGCCGCGGCCCGGCGTCAGCGCCGGGTCGCGGTCGTCGTCATGACCACCTCGAGGCCGCCCTCGACGTGGTGCGCCTCGAGCGACACGGTCGCCGACGCCAGCTCCGACAGCGCCGACACGTGCGTTCCGCCGCAGGGGATGCGCACCTCCGCCGAGGGAAGCTCGCAGACCCATGTACGGCGGTCGGCGAGGCTCGGGCCGTCGGCGTCGACGCGCACGGCTGCGCCGCTCGCGATCCACTCGGCGAGCAGCGCGTTCGCCCGCTCGGCCACCGCGGCGGGGTCGTCGAAGGCGGCCGGGTCGAAGCCCTTGCGGCGCAGAGACTTGCCGATGCGGTAGACGTCGCGCGATCCGTCGGGAAGGATCCGCGACTCCTGGATCGCGAGGGCGTCGAATGCCGGGGCGCCGAGCGCATCGGTGGCCGTCTCCTTGCGCCACGCGTCCGCGAGCGCGGCGTCGAGCGCCAGCGAGGCGAGGTGGCAGGCGGTATGTCCCGCTGAGAGCGCGGTGCGGTACGCGGCATCCGCTTCGATCTCCACGGTGTCGCCCTCGGTGATGCCATCGCCCTCGACGATGTGGGCGACCACGAAGGTCCAGCCCTCGGTGCCGGTGCGCACCGGCACATCGCGGCCGAGCACGAGCCCGTCGCCCTGCGTCGCACCGAGGACGGCGTCGACGATCGCGCGCGTCGCGCCGCCCGCGCTCAGCATGCCGCGGTCGGCCGGCTGGTCGGGCCACGCGGTGTCGACCGGATGGAAGGCGGTCGTGTCGAGCACGATGGCCGAGCGCCCGTCGCCGGCGTCGGCGACGTGCACGACCGTGCCCGTGGACGACGTCGCGCCGGATGCGTAGGTGATCGTCGTGCCGGTGGCGGGGATCACGCGAGGCCGCCTTCGCCGCGCGGACGCAGCGGACCGCGGGCGAGCAGGTGCTGGGCGGACTGCGCGACCGGGCGCATCGTGATGAGGTCGAGGTTGACGTGACCCGGCGCATCGAGCGCGTAGGCGATGACGTCGGCGACGTCGTCGGCGGTGAGGGGCGCGAGAACGCCCTCGTACACACGCTCGGCCGCCACCTTGTCGCCGCCGAGCCGGTTGGTCGTGAACTCCTCGGTGTGCACCATGCCCGGGGCGATCTCGATCACGCGGATCGGCTCGCCGTTCAGCTCGAGCCGAAGGGCGTGCGCGAGCATCGCCTCACCGGCCTTCGCGGCGTTGTAGCCCGCTCCGCCCGCGTAGGCGGTCTGTGCCGCTGTCGAGGTCACGAAGAGCGTGTCAGCGTGGCCACCCTCGCGGGCGGCGCGCCGCAGCTGCGGCAGCAGCGCTGACACCAGCCGCTGGGCCGACAGCACGTTGACGTCGAACATCCACTGCCAGTCCTCGACGAGGCCGTCCTCCACTCGGTCGGCGCCGCGGGCGCCGCCGGCGATGTGCACCAGCGAGTGCACGGGACCGGTCCCGTCGAGGAATTCGGCGAGTGCCTCGACGTCGGCATCGGAGGTGAGGTCGGCGGCGAATGCCACCGCACCGGTCTCTGCTTCGAGCGCCTCGAGGCGGTCGGCCCGGCGGGCGACGGCGACGACATCCCAGCCTCGCGAGCGCAGCTTCCGCGCGGTCGCTTCACCGATCCCCGAACTCGCCCCGGTCACCACAGCACGTCTGGTCGTCATGCCTCCACGGTACCCATTCCGCCCGGGGTCGTCCGTCGCCCGCGCGGCCCGGAGATTACGTCACATTTCCCCTTCGTTGTTGACAAGGCCGCGACATCCGTACTGTCGATCCGGTCGGGGGATGCCGCCCCCGCCCACTGAACCCGCAGGAGCAAGCCATGTCCGCACCCGAGAACTGGCGTTTCGAGACCAAGCAGATCCACTCCGGTGCCGCGCCGGACCCGGTCACCAAGGCCCGTGCCACGCCGATCTACCAGACGACCTCGTACGTGTTCGACAACGCCGACCACGCCGCGAACCTCTTCGCGCTGGCCGAGTTCGGCAACATCTACACGCGCATCCAGAACCCGACGCAGGCCGTCGTCGAGGAGCGCCTCGCCGCGCTCGAGGGTGGCACCGGTGCCCTCCTCGTCGCCAGCGGCCAGGCCGCCGAGACCTTCGCGGTGCTCAACATCGCCCAGGCCGGCGACCACATCGTGTCGTCGAGCTCGATCTACGGCGGCACATACAACCTCTTCAAGTACACGCTCGCCAAGCTCGGCATCGAGACCACGTTCGTCGAGAACCAGGACGACCCCGAGGAGTGGCGCCGCGCCGTCCGCCCGAACACGAAGCTCTTCTTCGGCGAGACCATCGGCAACCCGAAGATCAACGTGCTCGACATCCGCACGGTGGCCGACGTCGCCCACGAGAACGGCATCCCGCTCATCGTCGACAACACGATCGCGACGCCGTACCTCATCAAGCCCTTCGAGCACGGCGCCGACATCGTCATCCACTCGGCCACCAAGTTCCTCGGCGGTCACGGCACGGTCATCGGCGGCGTCATCGTCGATGGCGGAAAGTTCGAGTGGTCGAAGAACGTCGAGAAGTTCCCGGGCCTCACCGAGCCCGACCCGTCGTACCACGGCGCGTCCTACACCGCCGCGGTCGGCGACCCGCTCGCCTACATCATCAAGGCCCGCGTGCAGCTGCTCCGCGATCTCGGCGCAGCCATCTCGCCGCAGAGCGCGTGGCTGCTGATCCAGGGCATCGAGACCCTGTCGCTGCGCATCGAGCGTCACGTGCAGAACGCGCAGGAGATCGCGGAGTGGCTCGAGAACCAGGACGACGTCGCCTCGGTCAACTACTCGGGGCTGCCCACGTCGCCGTGGTACGCGGCGGCCAACACCTACGCGCCGAAGGGCGTGGGCGCCGTGCTGTCGTTCGAGCTCAAGGGCGGGGTCGAGGCGGGCCGCGAGTTCGTGAACTCGCTCACCCTGTTCAGCCACCTCGCGAACATCGGCGACGTGCGCTCGCTCGTCATCCACCCGGCGTCGACCACGCACTCGCAGCTCACCCCCGAGCAGCAGCTCACCGCCGGTGTCACGCCGGGCCTGGTGCGCCTGTCGGTCGGGCTCGAGAACATCGACGACCTCAAGGCCGACCTCGAGCAGGCGCTCGCGGCGGCTCGTCGCGTGTCGGAGGCGGCGCGCGCCTGACCTCGGTTTCAGATCAGCGGATGCCTCGGCCCACGCGGGCCGGGGCATCCGCAGTTCTGCCTCCGGGTGCCGGCGTCAGCCGGCATCCCACCAGCGCAGCACGCGCAGAGCGCGGAGGGTGACCCACCGGCTCGGGAAGCCGTCACCCTCCGCGTCGAGTTCGAACAGCACCGGCCCCTCGTGATGGTTCTCGAAGGGGAACAGGCCGTTGTCGAGCCGCTTCTCGCGGACGAGTTCGACGCCCTCGGCGCAGCGCTCGTCGCGCTCGGGGCGCGCGAGGCGGAAGTACTCGAGACCGCGCAGCACGTCGTAGTACCACCGCCACGGGGCCGATGTCAGCGTCATCCGCAGGTCGACGATCGAGCCGTCGGACTTGCGGCGGAAGAGTCGTCGCTCCAGCAGATACTCCTCGCCACGAAGCCGAGCGGCTCGGAGCTCGTCGGAGCCGCCCGTGCGCTGCTCCCACTCCCACAGCCCTTCGAGCGCGCAGATCGTCGAGTGGAAGGACGACGGTGTCGCCGTGTCGTCCTCCCAGCAGTTCCAGCCTCCGTCGGCGTGCTGGGTGTCGAGCAGGGTCTGAGCGATCGCGGCTGACTCGTCGCGCGCGAAGTACGCGCCGAGCGCGAGGGCGATCCCGTTGATGCACGGTTCGATCTCCCCCTCGAAGTATGGTGCGCCGTTGTACTCCCACCGCGCGTTCTCGCGCACCCGCGTGATCGCACGCACCGCCTCGGGCGAGTCGGGGTCGAGTCCGTACTCCATGAGCGACTGCAGCGAGAAGTGCGTCGCCGTCCACGCGTCGAAGAACGGCCGGCTCTCGTCGACCCACCCCGGTCTGTAGACGCCGCCGTCCCAGAGCCCGTCGTCACCCTGCTCGGCGAGCAGGCGTGCCCCCCAGCCTTCGGTGGCGACACGCGCGCGCTCCGCTGCGATCTCGGGCGCCGGCGCATCGGTGAGGTCGGCCATGACCTGCCACCGGATCGCCGGATCGCCGCTCAAGAGGTACTCGATCACGTCCATTCCACGGATGGTAGACCGGCCCGGCGACACGGCGGCCGGGCGATCGTAGGGTGGGCGCGTGGACACGGGTGATCCGACGGCCGCGATCGCGGCCTTCTACGACGACTTCGGCCGACGCTGGGCGCACGGCACCTCGCCGCTGTATGAGGATTGGGCGCTCGGGATCGCACGTGATCCCGAGCTGCTCGCCCGGCTGGCCGCACTCCCCCGCGCCAAGCAGCAGCCGAACCTCGTGTTCGCGTCGGCGCGCTGGGAGGGCGCCGCGATGAGCCCGTACCACGCGGTGCGGCCATGGCTGCTCGAGCACTGGGATCGCATCGTGGCGACCGGCGCCGACCGCACCGTGCAGACCAACGAAGCCAACCGGTGCGCGACCTGGCTCCCGCCCCTCTCCGGCATCGACGGTCCGATCGCCCTGCTCGAGGTCGGGGCCGCCGCGGGCCTGTGCCTGTTCCCCGACCGGTACAGCGTCGAGTACGCGACCCCGGCCGGCGTGCAGAAGGTCGACCCGCCCGACGGGCCGAGCGACGTCATGCTCACCTGCACCGTCGATGACGAGGCATCCGTCCCCGAACGGTATCCCGATGTCGTCTGGCGGCGCGGGATCGACCTCGATCCCATCGACGTCTCGGACGCCGACGCCGTCGACTGGCTCGCGAACCTCATCTGGCCCGGGCCCGACCACGATGCCCGGGTCGCCCGACTGCGAACGGCCGCCGCGATCGCGGCATCCGATCCTCCCGAGATCGTCCGCGGCGATCTGCTGGAGCGGGTGACGGATGTCGCAGCCGCCGCTCCGCCGGACGCCACGCTGGTCGTCTTCCACAGCGCGGTGCTGCTGTACCTCGATTCTGCGGAGCGCCGCCGGTTCGCCGACATCATGGCCGGGCTCGGCGCGGCGACCGGCCGCCGGGTGGTGTGGCTGTCGAACGAGACGATGGGCACGCTCGACGAGATCGACGCGCAGGTACCGCCCGGCACGCCGACGGACCACCGCTTCGTGCAGACGTGGGATGCTCGGCCGATCGCCCTCGCCGGCCAGCACGGCGCGCTGTACGAGACGGCGGCGTTCCGGAGCTGAGGGTGCCGCCCGGGGCACACAGCCCTTTCGATGTGCCAACGTCAGCGACCGGCATCGGCCGCCGTCCGTAACACTCGGCCCGAGGCCCGGGACTGGGCCGTCCCGGCCATCCCGCGTACCGAACTCGGGACCGCCGCCGTCTCACCCATCCGATCACGCCGTCTCACGGACCCGACCCCAGTTTCCGTCCTGAGCCGGGTACGGCGTAACACTCGGCCTGCGGGCAGGGGCCGGGCGGGAGAATGGTCCGATGGACTGGCAGACCTCCGAAGACACCGTGCCCTCGGCACCGGTGACGGAGGCCGACGCCCGCCTGCTGCTGGGGCGCCCGCCGGCCACCGGCGCGTGGCGCGACGGCGACCCCGTCGGCGAGCGTCACTTCGCCGCGTTCGGGTCGTTCCGCACCGAGGGCGGCCGCGAGCTCCCCGCCTACCGCCTCGCCTACGAGACGTGGGGCGAGCTGAACGCAGCGCGCGACAACGCCGTGCTGGTGCTGCATGCGCTCACCGGCGACAGCCACGTGCGCGGACCGGCCGGGCCGGGGCATCCCACGACCGGGTGGTGGGACGACATCGTCGGTCCCGGCGCGCCCATCGACACCGACCGCTGGTTCGTCGTCGCACCGAACATGCTCGGCGGCTGCCAGGGCTCGACCGGCCCCGCCAGCATCGGCCCCGACGGCTACGAGTGGGCGTCGCGGTTCCCGTACCTGACGATCCGCGACCAGGTCGCCGCACAGGTGCGCCTCGCCGACGCCCTCGGCATCGACGTGTGGGCCGGCGTCATCGGCGGATCGATGGGCGGCATGCACGCCCTGGAGTGGGCCGTCGGTCTGCCCGACCGCGTCGAGCGCGTCGGCATCCTCTCGGCTCCGCCCGTCAACACCGCCGACCAGATCGCACTGAACTCGGTGCAGCTCGAGGCCATCCGCATCGATCCGCGGTTCCAAGGCGGCGAGTACTACGACGCCGCCGACGGCGACGGCCCGAACCGCGGACTCGCGCTCGCCCGCCGCATGGCGCTGCTCAACTACCGCTCGCCCACCGAGCTCAACCAGCGCTTCCAGCGGTCGTGGCAGTCCGGCGTCAGCCCCCTCGGCCACGGCGGCCGGTTCGCGGTGGAGTCCTACCTCGACTTCCACGGCAACAAGTTCACGCGCCGCTTCGACGCCAACTCGTACATCACGCTCGTCGAGGCGATGAACTCGCACGACGTGGGCCGCGACCGCGGCGGCATCGACGACGCCCTCGCCCGCGTGACCGCCACCGCGCTCGTGGTGGGGATCGACAGCGACCGGCTCTTCCCGATCGACGGTCAGCATCGTATCGCGCGCGGCATCCGTCACACTCTCGACGGGGACCGCGCGGTCGTGCTCGCGAGCGACTTCGGCCACGACGGCTTCCTCATCGAGACGCACGCCGTCGGCACGCACGTCCGCCGCCTCCTCGAAGGCTGACGGGCGGGTCACTCCGCCTCGGTGTACCTCCAAGGCAGTGCGCCGATCTCCAGACGGTGACGGGCAGCGGATGCCGCGGCATCCACTCCCTCCTCGTATTCGGCGTCGCCGTGCCAGAGCAGCAGCGGACCCTCGGAACCCCGCCGGGCGACGGTCTCGAACCGGCGGGTGCCGCCGAGGCGCGCGGAGTCGAGGACGGAGCCTGCATCGGGATGGTGGACGAGGTGATGCAGCGTGACCCACGTCGGCGGGTAGAGCGTCAGCTCGCCGCGGCCGTGCCGGGCCAGCACCTCGGCAGGTGCCACCCACTCGGCGGTCACCGCTTCGTCGGGTGAGAGCGTCAGCGGCCCGTCGGGCGCAGCCACGACGAAGAACCAGGTGCGGATGCGCACCTTCAGCCCGGGCGGCGGATCCCAGCACGACAGGGTGACCAGGTCCGCGGCGTCGACGACGAGTCCGACTTCCTCGACGGTCTCGCGGACGGCCGCGCGACGGGCGGTGTCCTCCTCGGCGTCGCCCTCACGGTGGTCGGCGGCGTCGAGCTTGCCTCCGGGGAACACCCACGCACCGGCGAACGAGCCGCGATCGGGGCGCTCGATGAGCAGCACCTGCGGGCCGTCGGCGGTATCACGGAGGATGACGACCGTCGCGGCGACGGGGATGTCATCGCCGGCGTCGTCGGCACTGCGCGGACGCGAGTCGCCGATGGCGTCGGCGAGAGCACGCACCGCGCGATCAGGAGACGGCGCCGGCTCGGACATGCCCCTCACTCTAGGGCGCGTCCGGGGCGGTCACTCGTCCTTCGGCGTCTGCGTCTGCTCGTCGAGGGCCGCTTCGAGGCGCTCGATCTTCCCGTCGAGCTCGCCGCTGTAGCCGGGCCGGATGTCGGCCTTGAGCACCAGCGACACGCGCGAACCGTACGGCTGGACCGCTTCGGTCGCGCGCCGGACGACGTCGAAGACCTCGTCCCACTCCCCCTCGAGCTCGGTGAACATCGAGGTCGTTCGGTGCGGCAGTCCGCTGTCACGGACGACACGGACGGCCGCGGCGACGGCGTCGTGCACGGAGCCGTCGGCGTTGCCGGTGCCGCTGGGCGCGACGGAGAAGGCGACGAGCATGGGGGACCTCCGGGGTTCAGGGCGTGGTGGACAGGGAAGCGGGAGGGCGCACCCGCGAGGGCACGCGGGCGACGCACGCGATCGCCCACACCAGGAGAGCGACCATCACGACGTTGCGGGCGGTGAGCACACCGACGGCGAACACATCGGCCAGGATCAGCTGAGCGTAGAGCAGCGGGTACACGAGGTGCGTCAGGAGCGCCGCGGCGAGGGCGGCCACGGCCGGCACCTTCCACCGCCGGCGGTCGAGCACCAGGCCCATCACGAGCGGCGAGATGATCCACGTGAGGAACTGCGGTGAGCCGACCTTGTTGAACACGATGAACGCCAGCACCAGGGCGAGCCCGAGCGACGGGAAGAGTGCCGCGAAGCCGGCGCCGCGCCAGGCTTTGACGGCGCCGAGGGCGGCGATCGCCAGGACCGCGACGGCGAGCACGGGCGTCATCGCTGCGATCACGACGTCGACGTCAGCACCGGTGACCTGGAAGGTGAGGATCTCGGTGTCGTAGTACACGAATGCGCCGTCGACGCCGGCCGCGGCCTGCCACAGGAACCAGGCCGTCACCGGTGCCTCGAGCTGAAGACCGCGGCCGGTCTGCCCCGACACGAACCCGAGCAGGTGCGCACCGCCCCCGGCGACGACGACGGCGACGGCGATGAGCGCCGTCACGACGAGCGCACCGCCGATCACGGCCGGCCTGCGACGGACGGCGATCAGTGCGGCGGCGAGCAGGGCGGCGGGCCACACCTTGACCCAGGTGCCCGCAGCCAGCAGCATCGATGCGAGGAGCGGCCGCCCCACGAGCCACAGACACCCGGCGATCCCGAGCGAGACGGTGACGCCGTCCAGACGGTACATGCCGACCGGCCCCAGAAGGAGCAGGAAGGCCAGCCAGAACGCCGCGGCAAGGGTGCGTCCGCGCGAGCGGCCACGGCCGACGAGGAGCGCGAAAGCGAGCGCATTCGCGACCGTCACCAGCGCCACCCACGCGAACTCGAAGCCGATGAGCCCCTTGAGGACGAACGCGAGAACCATCGGCACGAGGGCGAGCTGCGGGTAGATCCAGCTCTGGGTGACGCCCATGATCGCCGTGCCCTCGACGGCCGCGCGGGCCCACGGCTCGTAGACGAGGGGCACGTCGCCCCGCGGCGTGTTCGGCTCGGTGAAGCCCAGCACGGCGACGACGAGGTGGACCAGCACGAATGCGATCCACAGCACGGCGCGCCTCGACATCGTGCCATCCTATTTCGCCGGGGCGACGCCGCCCGACGGCGTCTGCTCGGCCTGACGGCGGGGGTCCATCCGCCCGTGTCAGGGCGTCAGACCGCGTCGAGCGCTTCGGACACGGCGCGCGGCAGCGCCTCCGCCACATCGAGCGCCGTGATGGGGCCGCCGCCGCGCCCGGCCGACGCGAGGCGGCCGGCGTGGCCGTGCAGCCACGCACCTGAGGCGGCGAGCGCGCCGAGGGAGCCGGCATCCGTTCCCCGCTCGCCCGCGTTCGCGCCGGCCACGAGCGCCCCGACGACGCCGGCCAGCACGTCGCCGGTTCCCGCCGTTGCGAGCCAGGGCGTGCCCGCGGCGACCTCGATCGCGGACCCGTCGGGCGTCGCGACGACGGTGGCCGAGCCCTTGAGCAGGACCACCGCGCCCGTGGCCTCCGCCGTCTCGACGGCGGCGGCCACGCGGTCGTGGCCCGCGGGGGCGAGGCCGAGGGACACCCGCAGCCGCGCGTGCTCGCGGTCGTGCGGCGTGAGGATGCGGGGAGCAGTGGCATCCGCACCGAGGTCGAGTGCCCCGGCGTCGACGACGACGGGGTCGGTGTCATGGAGGATGCCCCGCAGCGCCTCGGTCTCGCCGGCGGCGCGGGACGCGGCATCCGTCCCCGATCCGATCAGCCAGGCCTGGACCCGCCCTTCGGACGCGACCGTCTCGGGGCGCCGCGCGAGCACGAGCGAGGTCGGGCGGTCCGGGCCGACGTAGCGGACCATGCCCAGCCCCGTGCGCCACGCGGCCTCCACCCCGAGCACGGCGGCGCCGGGGTAGGCGTCGGAACCGGTGCGGACTCCCAGGACGCCTCGGGAATACTTGTCATCTGCGGCCGTTGGCCTCCGAAGGGCGCGTCCCGTGTCCTCCATCGACCATGACCGCATCATGGCGCCACCCTACTCGCGGAGTCTTCCCCGGATGAGCATCCTCTTCACGCCCCTGTCGCTGCGCGACGTCACCCTGCGCAACCGGCTGTGGGTCTCGCCGATGTGCCAGTACAGCGCGGTCGACGGTGTGCCGCAGGAGTGGCATCACACCCACCTGGCGCAGTTCGCGTCGGGGGGCGCGGGGCTCGTGATCGCCGAGGCGACCGCGGTCTCACCCGAGGGTCGCATCTCGCCCGAGGACACCGGCCTCTGGACCGACGCGCAGCGCGAAGCGTGGCATCCGATCGTCGCCGCGGTGCGCGCCCGCGGCGCCGTTGCGGGGGTTCAGCTCGCGCACGCCGGCCGCAAGGCGTCGACCTGGTCGCCGTTCTCGGGTCACCGGGGCACCGTGCCCGCCGCCGAGGGCGGATGGCAGACCGTCGCGCCCTCGGCGATCGCGTACGAGGGCTTCGACGCTCCCGTCTCGCTCGACATGGCCGGGGTCGACCGGGTCGTCAGCGACTTCGGCGCCGCTGCGCGCCGCGCCGTCGAGGCCGGGTTCGAGGTGCTCGAGATCCACGCCGCGCACGGCTACCTGCTGCACCAGTTCCTGTCGCCGCTGTCCAACCGCCGAGACGACGAGTACGGCGGGTCGCTCGAGAACCGGGCGCGACTGCTGCTCCGGGTGATCGATGCGGTGAGGGATGCCGCGCCCGCCGCTCCGCTGCTGGTGCGCTTCTCCGCCACCGACTGGGCCGAGGGCGGCTGGGACGCCGACCAGACGGCGACGGTCGCCCGCTGGGCGGCCGACCGCGGCGTGGACTTCTTCGACATCTCGAGCGGCGGGCTCGTCGCCCACCAGCAGATCACGACCGGACCCGGCTACCAGGTCGACCTCGCCGCGCACGTCGCGCGGGTGGCGGGCGTACCGGTGAGCGCCGTGGGCATGATCGACGACGCCGCGCATGCCGAGAAGGTCGTCGCCGACGGACACGCGCTGGCGGTCATGGCCGGGCGCGAGTGGCTGCGCGACCCGCACTACGGTCTGCGCGCCGCCGTCGAGCTCGGCGCGGACATCGACTACTGGCCGAAGCAGTACCTCCGCGCGCGGGCCTGACGCCCCCGGGTTGTCACTCGCGGGGCGTGGCGCTCCCGCACGGAGTGTCACGCTCCCGGCCGTCGAGCGAGCGAGCCTCTCGCTGCGCCCGCTCGACGACCGGCGAGGAGACCGGGTCAGCGCCGGCCGCGACGGGTCGCGTCCTGCACCTCGCCGATGAGCTCCTCGATGATGTCCTCGAGGAACAGCACAGCGGTGGTGTCGCCCTTGGCGTTGCGGACCTGCGCGAGGTGACGCCCCGCCCGGCGCATCACGGCGAGCGCGTCCTCGAGATCGGTGGTCTCGAGCACAGGCACCATGTGGTGGATGCGCTTCGCAGGGATCGCACGCGCGACGTCGGTCGCGGCATCCGGTCCCTCAGCAGCCCTCAGGACGTCCTTGAGGTGAACGTAGCCCAGCGGCGCGCCGTCCTCGTCCACGATCACATATCGCGAGAAGCCGTGCTTCGCGACCGCGCGCTCGATCTCGTCGGGCGTCGTCGTCTGCGGCAGCGTGACGAGGTCGGCGAGCGGCACGGCGATCTCAGCGGCCTTCTTGTCGGTGAACTCGACGGCGGCCGCGACGGTGCCGGCAGCGTCGGCGAGCACGCCCTCGATGCGCGACTGGTTCACGATCGTGGCGACCTCCTCGAGCGTGAAGGTCGAGGCGGCCTCGTCCTTCGGCTCGACGCGGAACAGCCGCACGATGTGGTTCGCGATCCAGTTGAGGCTGACGATCACGGGGTGGAACACCTTCGACACCCACACGAGCGGGGTCGCGAGCATCAGCACCGCGCGGTCGGGCACCGAGAACGCCAGGTTCTTCGGCACCATCTCGCCGAACACGACGTGCAGGTACGACACGATCAGCAGCGCGACGAAGAACGCGATCGCGTCGACCGCTCCTTCCGACCAGCCGGTGAGCGCGAGGGGCTCGGCGAGCAGGTGGTGGATCGCCGGCTCCGACACGTTCAGGATCAGCAGCGAGCAGATCGTGATGCCGAGCTGGCTCGTCGCGAGCATGAGTGTCGCGTGCTCCATCGCGTAGAGCGCGGTCTTGGCCGACCGCGAGCCCTTCTCGGCGAGCGGCTCGATCTGCGAGCGCCGGGCGGAGATGACGGCGAACTCCGCGCCGACGAAGAAGGCGTTCGCGATGAGCAGCACCACGAGCCATGCGAGTCCGGCCCAATCGTTCATCGGCGATCACCCCCTTCCGTCGTCGCCTCGTCGTGCGGCATCGGCGTCGGGGTGAAGCGCACCCGGTCGACGCGGCGGCCGTCCATGCGCTGCACCTCGATGGTCCCGTCCTCGATCTCGATCGCGTCACCCACGACGGGGATGCGCTCGAGCTCGCTCATGATGAATCCGCCGACCGTGTCGTAGACGTCGCCTTCGGGAATCCGGATGCCGGTGCGGTCGCGCACCTCGTCGGGTCGCAGCTCGCCCGGGAAGATGACCGAGTTCTCGGCGCGCACGATCCCGGCGCGGCGTCGGTCGTGCTCATCGAGGACTTCGCCGACGATCTCCTCGACGAGGTCCTCCAGCGTGACGACACCGGCCGTGCCGCCGTACTCGTCGACGACGACGGCCATCTGGTATCCGCGGGCCCGCAGCTCCGACACGAGCGCGTCGAGGTGCACGGCCTCCGGGATCCGCAGCGGCTCGGTGGCGAGCGCTGCTGCGGGCACGTCGGTCCGGCGCTCGCGCGGCACGCTGACCGCGGCCTTGAGGTGCACGATGCCCGTGATGTCGTCCATGGAGTCGTCGTAGACCGGGAAGCGGCTGTGGCCGGTGCGCCGGGCGAGCTGGATGACGTCCTCGGCGGAGTCCTCGGCAGCGAGGGCGTGGATGCTGGGCCGCGGCGTCATGACGTCGGCCGCGCTCAGGCGCGCGAACGTGAGACTGCGGTCGAGCAGCGAGGCGGTGTCCTCCTCGAGCACGCCCGCGCTCGCGGAGCGGCGCACGAGGCTCGACAGCTCCTCGGCCGTGCGGGCGCCCGAGAGCTCCTCCTTCGGCTCGATCCCCACCGAGCGCAGGACGCCGTTGGCGGAGCCGTTGAGCACGGCGATCGCCGGACGGAAGACGGTGGTGAACGCGACCTGGAACGGCATCACGAGCTTCGCCGTCTGCCGCGGGATCGCGAGCGCGAAGTTCTTCGGCACGAGCTCGCCGATGATCATCGAGAAGATCGTGGCGACCGAGACCGCGATGACGACGGCGAGCGGGCTCACGAGTCCCTCGGGAAGCCCCCACGCCTCGAACACCGGTCGCAGGAGGTTCGAGATCGCCGGCTCCATCGTGTAACCGGTGAGCAGCGTCGTCAGCGTGATGCCGAGCTGCGCGCTCGACAAGTGCGTCGACGTGATCTTCAGCGCGTTGATCGTCATCGAAAGCCGGGTCTCACCGGCTGCCTGACGAGCCTCGAGGTCGGCGCGGTCCAGGTTGACCAGCGCGAACTCGCTCGCGACGAAGAGGCCGGTCCCGACCGTGAGCAGGAGCCCCACGCCCAACATGACGTAATCCATCACGCATCACCCCCGATCGAACGGGAGGAGGGTCTGTGGGGCGATCGTCTGCAACTAGGAGGGTCGTCCATTGTGCCGACAAGTCTACGTCAGCGCCCGACCCGGGCCGTAGCGCGTGTGGGTGCGAACCCGCGCGGCCGAAACCTGCATCCGCGGCTTCGCGCGACGGGCGCGGATGCCGGTTTCGACCGCGTGAAGAGTCGAGCGAGCGGACGCGCAGCATCCGCTCCTCCAGGATCGCCGACCCGGCTGCCGTCCACCGAACCCCGCCGCCCACGCGATCGGAGGTGCCCCTGGCGAGAGGATGGATCTCGCGCGGCCGAAACCTGCAGCCGCTGCCGGGGGAATCGTCCGCGCATGCCGGTTTCGACCGCGTGAGCGAGACGACGGGCGAGCGGATGCTGCGGCATCCGCTCCTCCACACTCGGGGATCCCGGGTCCCGTCCACCGATCGCTCCGTGGCGGCCGGCTCGAACGCGCCGTCGGGCGAGCCTGAGCGGGTGCCGCCCACCCTCGAATCGCCCATCGACGTCTTCCGCCGCGACGACCAGCTCGACGTCGTCGATGATCGGCGCCTGCGCCGGCGCATTCGCTCCGGAGAGTGGGTCCGAGTGACGGCGGGAGCCTACGTGCGCGCGGCCTCATGGAACGCGCTCCGGCCAATCGACCGCCATCGCGTCCGCGTGCTCGAGGTGTGCCGTCGGCTCCGCCCCGGCGCGGTGGTGTCGCACCTCGCCGCGGCGGCGGTGCACGGCATCGACGTGCTCGGATCCTGGCCGCGATACGTCGACGTGCGCATCGAGCGCGCCTCGGGCGGCCGATCAGGAGGCGCCGTGCGGCGTCATGCCCTCGGTCTCGAGGGCGTGGAGTGCACGGAGTTCGGCGTCCACCGGATCACTACGCCCGCCCAGACGGCGCTCGATCTCGCCCGCACGCTGCCCTTCCTGCGTGCGTCGACCGCCGTCGACCAAGCGCTGTGGGAAGACCGCCCGGGCGGGGCACTGGCGAGGAAGACCGCGCTGCTCGACCTGCTCGACGCAGGCGAACCTCGGCGCGGCGACGTGCGGGCGCGACGAGTCCTCGAGGCTTCAGAGAGCGGCGCCGCGAACGTGCGCGAGACGCAGGCGCGGGTCGTGCTGGCGCAGCTCGGATTCCCGCCGTCGCACCCGCAGGAGCGACGCGTCCTCGCGAGCGGCCGGCTCGTGTTCGGCGATCGCTACTTCCCTGACCACGACCACTGGCTCGAGATCGACGGGCGCGGCAAGTACCTCTCCCCCGAGTTCGGGGACGACCGCGATCCGGCCGACATCGTGATCGACGAGAAGAACCGCGAGAACGAGATCCGCCGCGAGGTCCGCGGCTTCTCGCGGCTGGAGGCGACGGACTTCGACCACGAGCGCCGCATCTACGACGTGCTCACCGGCGACGGCCTGCCGAGCTCCCGGCACCGACCGTGAGCCGGGCGCCGACCGCGAGCCGGGCGCCGACGGCCCGGCACCGCCCGGAGCCGCCCGGAGCCGTCCGGCTTCGTGCGCGCTGTCCGAACCTGCACCCGCGGCCGCGAGGGACGGGCGCGGATGCCGGGAACGACCGCACGAGGTGGTCGTACGGCTCGCGGCCCGGGCCTACCAGCTGACGGGGAGCGCCTTGCCCTCGTCGTAGCCCGCGGCGGATTGCAGGCCCACGCGCGCACGGTCGTGGAACTCCGCGACCGTCGATGCGCCGGCATAGGTGAAGGAGGAGCGCACGCCCGACGTGATCATGTCGAGCAGGTCCTCGAGGCCCGGACGCAGCGGGTCGAGGTAGATCTTCGACGACGAGATGCCCTCGGCGAAGAGCTCCTTGCGCGCGAGCTCGTACGGGTCGAGCCGCCCGAAGCGCTCGTGCACGGCCTTGGTCGAGGCCATGCCCCACGACTCCTTGTAGATGCGGCCGGCGGAGTCGGTCTGCAACTCGCCGGGCGCTTCGATCGTGCCCGCGAACCATGAGCCGATCATGACGGATGCCGCGCCCGCGGCGAGCGCGAGGGCGACGTCGCGCGGGTAGCGCACTCCCCCGTCGGCCCATACGTGCGCGCCCATGACGCGCGCGGCCTCGGCCGTCTCGAGCACGGCCGAGAACTGCGGTCGGCCGACGGCGGTCATCATGCGCGTCGTGCACATGGCGCCCGGGCCCACGCCCACCTTGAGGATGTCGGCGCCGGAAGTGACGAGGTCGTGCACGCCCTCGGCCGACACGATGTTGCCGGCGGCGATCGGGATGCCGAGGTCGAGATCCGCGACGGCGCGCAGGGCGTGCAGCATCCCTTCCTGATGTCCGTGTGCGGTGTCGACGACCAGCACGTCGACGCCGGCGCCGGCGAGTGCCTGAGCCTTGGCCGCCACGTCGCCGTTGATGCCGATCGCCGCGGCCACGATGAGTCGGCCGGACGCGTCGACGGCCGGCGCGTAGAGCGTGGAGCGCAGCGCGCTGCGGCGGGAGAGCGTGCCGACGAGGTGGCCGTGGTCGAGCACGCAGACCGTCTCGGCATCGGCGGCGACGATGACGTCGAAGGCGTGGCGCGCGCTCTCGATGTCGACCGCGTCGACGGAGGCCGTGCGCCCGCGGGTGAGGTCGCCGAGGCGTGCGTCGGGCAGGGCGGTGCCCAGGCGCGCGGCCGGCACCACGCCGAGGATGTCGTCGATGCCGATCGGGTCGTTCGAAGCCTCCGCCACGACGATGCCGTGACCGTCGGTGGCGGGCAGCAGCCGCAACGCGTCGGCGACCGTCGCATGGGGCGGGAGGACGAGCGGTGTGTCCCACGGCACGGGCTGCGCCTTGACCCACCGGATCGCGGCGTCGAGCTCCTGCAGGGGCATGTCCTGGGGCAGCACGCCCAGTCCGCCGCGGCGCGCGAGCGTCGCAGCCAGACGGGCGCCGGTGACGGAGTTCATGTTGGCCGAGACGATCGGAATCGTCGCGGTGGTCCCGTCACCCGGAGAGAGGTCCACGTCCAGCCGGCTGGTGATCGACGACCGCCGCGGGACGAGGAACACATCGGAATACGTCAGGTCGACATCGGGCTGATCGCCGTAGAACTCCATAGGCGCCAACAGTAGTGACACTTCCTGTGCAGGAAATGGTGGGCGTTCTCTCAGCTGGTGAGAGGCGGGGCCGGATTCGCCGGCCCATACTGGGCTACGCTTAAGAGTCGTGCGGGAGGGCGCATTGCGACTCTCGGATGCTTCCCAATCTTCATCGATGAAAGCAGGCGATCGAGCGTGTCGAGCCAGACGACGGGCATCGGAGTTTCGAACGAGGGGGAGTTCGGAGCCAACGAATGGCTCGTCGACGAACTGTACGAGCAGTTCAAGATCGACCGGAACTCCGTCGACAAGGCATGGTGGCCCGTCCTCGAGGCCTACCACCCCGTCGATGAGGAGGGCGCCGCACCGGCGCCGTCCGTGCCGAGCCAGCCCGTCTCAGAGGGCGCTCACCCTCCGGCTGCGGCCCCGCAGGCCAGCGAGCCCCGGCCCGTCACAGCACCCATCCCCGTGATCGGCGCCCAGCCGGTCGCCCGCACCACCGCACGGCCGGCTGCTCCCCAGCCGATCCCGGCGCAGGCGCCGAAGGTCCAGCCGTCCGCGGTCACGGAAGGCGCGGAAGACAAGGTCACGCCGCTGCGCGGCATGCCCAAGACGCTCGCATCCAACATGGACGAGTCGCTCACCGTGCCCACCGCCACCAGCGTGCGCACCGTGCCGGCGAAGCTCATGATCGACAACCGCATCGTGATCAACAACCACATGTCGCGCACCCGCGGCGGCAAGGTGAGCTTCACGCACCTCATCGGCTGGGCGATCATCCGGGCGCTCAAGGAGTTCCCGAGCCAGAACGTGTTCTACGCCGAGGTCGACGGCAAGCCCTCCGTCGTCGCCCCCGCGCACGTGAACCTCGGGATCGCGATCGACCTGCCGAAGCCCGACGGCACCCGCGCCCTGCTCGTGCCGAGCATCAAGCGCGCGGAGCAGCTCTCGTTCGGCGAGTACCTCACCACCTACGAAGACCTGGTCACTCGCGCGCGCAGCAACAAGCTGACCGCCGCCGACTTCCAGGGCACGACGATCTCGCTCACCAACCCCGGCGGCATCGGCACGGTGCACTCCGTGCCGCGCCTCATGAAGGGCCAGGGATGCATCGTGGGCGCCGGCGCCCTCGAGTACCCCGCCGAGTTCCAGGGCGCGAGTGAGAAGACGCTCAACGAGATGGCGATCGGCAAGACGATCACCCTCACCAGCACGTACGACCACCGCGTCATCCAGGGCGCCGGCTCCGGCGAGTTCCTCAAGAAGGTGCACGAGCTGCTCATCGGCCAGCGCAACTTCTACGAAGACATCTTCGCGGCGCTGCGCATCCCCTACGCCCCGATCCACTGGGCCGCCGACATCAACGTCGACCTCGCGGAGCGTGTCGACAAGACCGCGCGCGTGCAGGAGCTCATCAACGCGTTCCGCGTGCGCGGCCACCTGATGGCCGACACCGACCCGCTCGAGTACGTCCAGCGCACCCACCCCGACCTGGAGATCGAGAGCCACGGGCTGACGTTCTGGGACCTCGACCGTGTGTTCGTCACGAACGGCTTCGGCGGCAAGCGACAGATGAAGCTGCGCGACATCCTGGGCGTGCTGCGCGACTCGTACTGCCGCACGATCGGCATCGAGTACATGCACATCCAGGACCCCGAGCAGCGCAAGTGGTTCCAGGACAACGTCGAGGTCAAGTACCAGAAGCCCGGCCACGCCGAGCAGCTTCGCATCCTCGACAAGCTCAACCAGGCCGAGGCTTTCGAGACCTTCCTTCAGACGAAGTACGTCGGGCAGAAGCGCTTCAGCCTCGAGGGCGGCGAGTCGCTCATCCCGATGCTCGACGAGATCCTGCAGGGAGCGGCCGAGGCGGGCCTCGACGGCGCCGCGATCGGCATGGCCCACCGCGGCCGTCTCAACGTGCTCACGAACATCGCCGGCAAGACCTACGGGCAGGTGTTCCGCGAGTTCGAGGGCTCGGTCGCGATCGGCTCCAAGAGCGGCTCGGGCGACGTGAAGTACCACCTCGGCACCGAGGGCACCTTCGTCGCCGACAGCGGCGCACAGCTTCCCGTCTACCTCGCGGCGAACCCCTCGCACCTCGAGACGGTCGACGGCGTGCTCGAGGGGATCGTCCGCGCGAAGCAGGACCGCAAGCCCATCGGCACCTTCTCGTGGCTGCCGATCCTCGTGCACGGCGACGCCGCGTTCGCGGGCCAGGGCGTGGTGGTCGAGACGCTGCAGATGTCGCAGCTGCGCGGCTACCGCACCGGCGGCACGGTGCACGTCGTCGTCAACAACCAGGTCGGTTTCACGACCACCCCGATCGACGCCCGCACGTCGGTGTACGCCACCGACGTCGCTAAGACGATCCAGGCGCCGATCTTCCACGTGAACGGCGACGACCCCGAGGCCGTCACGCGTGTGTCGCAGCTGGCGTTCGCCTACCGCGAGCGCTTCCACCGCGACGCCGTCATCGACCTCATCTGCTACCGCCGGCGCGGTCACAACGAGGGCGACGACCCGTCGATGACTCAGCCCCTCATGACGAACCTCATCGAGGCGAAGCGCTCCGTCCGCCGCCTGTACACCGAGGCCCTGGTCGGTCGCGGTGACATCACCGAGGAGGAGTACGAGAAGGCCAAGCAGGACTTCCAGGGCCGCCTCGAGGTCGCATTCGCCGAGACCCACGCCGCCGAGACCGGCTCTTCGACGATCATCGACGCGGATGCCGCGGACGAGGGCCCCGCCGCGGGCGAGCCTGAGACCACCGGCGTCTCGCGCGAGGTCGTCAACCTGATCGGCGACGCCTTCGTCAACAAGCCCGAGGGCTTCACCGTCCACACCAAGCTCCAGCAGCTGCTCGACAAGCGTCTCGACATGAGCCGGAACGGCTCGATCGACTGGGGCTTCGGCGAGCTGCTCGCGTTCGGCTCGCTGCTGCTCGAGAAGACGAACGTCCGGCTGGCCGGTCAGGACGCCCGGCGCGGCACGTTCGTGCAGCGCCACTCGGTGCTCCACGACCGCGCCAACGGGCAGGAATGGATCCCGCTCGCCAACCTGGCCGACGACCAGGGCCGCTTCTGGGTCTACGACTCGCTGCTGAGCGAGTACGCCGCGATGGCGTTCGAGTACGGCTACTCGGTCGAGCGAGCCGACTCGCTCGTGCTGTGGGAGGCGCAGTTCGGCGACTTCGCCAACGGCGCGCAGTCTGTCATCGACGAGTTCATCTCATCGGCCGAGCAGAAGTGGGGACAGCAGTCCAGCGTCGCCCTGCTCCTGCCCCACGGCTACGAAGGCCAGGGGCCCGACCACTCGTCGGCTCGCATCGAGCGCTACCTGCAGATGTGCGCCCAGGACAACATGACGGTCGCCCGTCCGTCGACGCCCGCATCGTACTTCCACCTGCTGCGCCGCCAGGCATACGCTCGCCCGCGCCGCCCGCTCATCGTGTTCACGCCGAAGGCGATGTTGCGACTGCGCGGCGCGACGAGCCCGGTCGAGGACTTCCTGACGGGCCGTTTCGAGCCGGTGCTCGACGACAGCCGCGGCATCGACCGGTCCGCCGTCAAGCGCGTGCTGCTGCACTCCGGAAAGATCCACTGGGATCTGCGGGCCGAGCTCGACAAGAACCCGAACCCCGAGATCGCCCTGGTGCGCCTCGAGCAGTTCTACCCGACGCCGGTGGAGGCCCTGAACGCCGTCATCGAGCAGTACCCCGACGCCGAACTGGTGTGGGTGCAGGACGAGCCCGAGAACCAGGGCGCGTGGCCGTTCATGGCCCTCGAAGTGAGCAAGCACCTCCGCGGCCGCACGATCCGCCGCGTCTCGCGTGCCGCCGCCGCGTCGACGGCGACGGGTTCGCCGAAGGTCCACGCCGCCGAGCAGGCCGAGATCATGAAGGAAGCGCTGACCCTCTAATCAGTCCGTGCCGGTCACGTCGGCCCTGGGAGCGCCCGCTTCCAGGGCCGAAGTGCGTCCGGCGCCCACCAGGACGTCGGGTGCCGTCTTCACCTCGGCCCCGGCGTCCTGCGGCTGCGCCGCCCGTCCACGAAGAAGACTCCGCACCGTGGTGACGGTCACCGCGGCGAGCGCGAGCACGACGGCCGGAAGCAGCGAGCCGATCGCGAGCACCAGCATGCCCGCGCACAGCACTGCCGCGATCACCGCCATCCACCAGCCCGCGGTGCCCCGGCGAAGCAGCCGCACCGCGGCGACCATGCCGACCGCGTAGATCGCAACCATGCTGCTCGTGTGCACGAGGATGAACGGGGTCAGCTCGAGCCCGGACAGCAGCATGAGCGAGAAGTAGACGAGCACCACCGCGCCGATGAGTGCGAGTGCGCGGCGCGGCACTCCCCCGGGCTCGGCTCCGGCCGCGAACCAGCGGGGCAGGTCGCGATTGACGGCGAGGGATGCCGCGAGCTTCGCGAACGCCGCGAGGTAGGCGTTCATGACGCCGAGCGCCACGATTCCGGCGATGATGCCCACTGCCGCGGCGCCGAGACCCGGCGAGCCCAGCCGGGCGAGCTCGAGGAGCGGGACCGCGCTGTCGCCGGCGGCCGCGCCCAGCGCACCGACCGTCACGATCTGCAGCACGAGGTAGCACAGACCGGTGACGACGAGGGCGATCGCCGTGCCGATCGGGATCGCGCGGCGCGGATCGCGGAACTCACCGGAGATGTGCGTGCCGACCTCCCACCCGGCGAACGCCCACACGAACAGGCTGATCGCGGTGCCCACTCCCGCCCAGCCGTTCGGGAGGAAGGGCTGGAAGCTCTGCGGCTCGACGGCCGGGGCGGCGAGAGAGACGACACCGACGACCACGGCGAGCAGCAACGCCGTCAGCACGAACTGGACCCACCCGGCGACCCGCACGCCGAAGGCGTTCGCGGCGAACGGCGGCACGAGGATGGCGATCGCGATCAGGGGCACCATCGCCCGGTCGATGCCGGCCACGGCAGCGACGTACTCACCGCCGAGCACGGCGACGACCGGCGCGCCGGCGCACACGCCGAACATGAACCAGTAGCCCGTCATGCGCGCCGCGGTGCCGCCGAGCGCGCGACGCGCATAGCTGGCGACGCCGCCCGGGTCGGGATATCGGGCGGCGAGCACGGCGAAGGTGCCTGCGAGCGGGATCGAGAGCCCGATCACGGCGAGCACGGCCACGATGCTCGCCGGGCCGGCCGCCTCGGCGGCGAGTCCGGGCAGCACGAGCAGGCCGGTGCCGAGCACCGATGCGATGTACAGGGCCGTTCCCTGCACGACGCCGAGTGTGCCGCGCGGGCGCTCAGCGGGGTGAGGCGAGGTCATCCGTCCAGTCTTGCGCCCACCGTCGGCACGGCGCTCGCGGGCATCGGACGTCGTTCTGCGGAATCCTGCCAACGTCAGATCGGGTCGACACCGGCGCGTTCGAACGCGGCGGCCGCGGCATCCGTCGATCGCATCCGATCCGCCGCGACCAGGCCCAGCCGGGTGCGTCGGTCGAGCAGATCGCCGACGGCGAGCGCGCCCTCGACGGACACGCCCCAGTGCAGCTCCTGGGCGGTCACCCCGCATGCGGCGGGGGCTCCGTCGGGCAGCGCGGCGGCGAACGGGGCCTCCGCGCCGTAGCGGCGGACGAATCGCGCCGGCGCGGCGATCTCGGCCAGTCGCCCGCGCGGCCACGCGCCGACGAGCGGGATCCGCCGCGTCGCCGATCCGGGCAGGGCGGCGCTCGCGAACCGCCGGGCGACGACGGCGTCGACGGCGTCCTCGGCCATGCGCCGGTAGGTCGTGAGCTTTCCGCCGACGACGCTCAGCACGCCCGACGGCCCCTCGAGGATGGCGTGGCGCCGCGAGAGGTCGCTCGTCTCCCCGCCGTCGTCGGTGCCCGCCGCGTCACCGTGACCGGTCGCGTCCCCGGCGAGCAGCGGCCGCAGTCCCGCGAAGGTCGCGATCGCGTCGTCGCGGCCGAGCGGGCTGGCCAGCACCGTGTTGACGGTGGCGAGCAGCATGTCGATCTCGGCGTCGGTCGCCTGCGGCTCGTCCGGCAGCGCACCGTCGGCGGGAACGTCGGTCAGCCCGATGTAGCTGCGTCCGTGCGGCGCGGGCAGCGTGAAGACGAACCGGCTCGACGAGCCCGGAACCGGGACCGTGAGTGAGACGTCTGCTCCGCCGAGCCGTTCCGTCGAGACCACGAGGTGCGTCCCCCGGCTCGGGCGCAGCCGCACGCTGGGGTCGAGCTCGCCCGCCCACACGCCCGTCGCGCTCACGACGGCGCGAGCGCGCACCGTCAGCTCGGACCCCGTCACCACATCACGCAGCACGGCGCCGTCGCCGTCGGCGGACACCGCTTCGACCCGAGTGAGGACGGATGCCCCGTACCCCGCCGCCGTCCGGGCGATCGCGACCACCAGGCGTGCGTCGTCGAGGAGCTGTCCGTCCCACCCGCGCACCCCGCCGCGCAGGTCGTCGGGACGGACCGCGGGTGCGCGACGCAGGGTCTCCTCGGGCCCGATCAGGCTCGGCGATGCGAGTACGGCGGCCGGTGTGCCGACGAAGCGCCGCAGGCCGTCGCCGAGGCCGTACCCGGCGCCGACGAACGCCCCGCGTGGAACGTGTCCCGGGGCGTACAGCGGGACGATCTGCGCAAGCGGGCGCGTGAGGTGCGGCGCGAGGCGCGTCATCAGCAGGTGGCGTTCGGCGGCGCTCTCGTGCGCGATGCCGAACTGCCCCGAAGCGAGGTAGCGCAGGCCGCCATGGATGAGCTTGGAGCTCCAGCGGCTCGTGCCGTGGGCGAGGTCGTGCCGCTCGACGAGCACCGTCCGCAGACCGCGGGCCGCCGCATCCAGCGCGATCCCGGCGCCCGTGGCGCCGCCGCCGATCACGAGGACATCGACGACCGGCTCGGCGGCGAGCGCGTCGAGCTCCCGGACCCGTCGGCCGGCGTTCAGCGCCGACGGATGCGGGGTGCGGCCGACGATGCGCGGCATCAGCGCGGCTCCGGAGCGAGGTAGCCGCGGAGTGCGGCGCCGAGCTCGGCGTGCCAGGCGTCGGCGGGAAGCCACTCCGCGACCAGCGGCGCGGACTGCACGGCGGACTGGGTGATGAGCAGCACCATCGCCGCGAGACGGACGGGATCGCCGCCGCGCACGGCGCCGGTCGTCTGCGCCGCCGCGATCCGCCGGGCGATCTCGGCGTGCATCGCCCGCTGGCTCGCGCCCAGGCGGTCCAGGATGTAGCGCGCGAACAGCTCGGGGTCGGTGTCGCGCAGGCGGTCGACCAACGGCATGCGCCGAATGCGGTCGGCTGTCTCGACGAGCAGATCCACCATCCCGGCGAGATCGGCGGGAGGGGCGGCATCCGTCGGAAGAGCGGCGACGAGTTCGCGCGTCACGAGCGCGGCGAAGATGGCTTGCGCGTCGGGCCAGTACCGGTACAGGGTCTGCCGTGCGATGCCGCAGCGCCGGGCGATGTCGGAGGCGGTCGTGCGGCGGATGCCGTGCGCGAGCACCTCTGCCAGTGCGGCGTCGAGGATCGCCGTCTCGGTCTCGTTCGCTCCGTCGGCCATATGACAACCATACAGAATGTGTCATACTGTCGCCATGACCGCGACGGCGCCCCCGGGTTCACCCCCTCGTCCCCTGGCGGTCCCCCAGCCGCGCCCGCGATCGGCATGGGACGCGTGGGGCGCTCAGCCCGCGCGGCTCCCGGCCGGCGCGAAGGCGATCATGGCGACGCTGCTGCCGGGCAGGGCGCATCCCGTCCCCCGACGCGATCGCCCGGTCCTCACGCCGTCACGGCTGGGCGACGCCGACCTCGAAGCCCTGGCGGACGTGGTGGGCGGCGACCACGCCACACGCGACGACGCCGTGCGCACCTGGCATCTCGGCGGCAAGAGCACGCCCGACCTCCTGCGCCGGCGGCTGGACGAGCCGCAGACCGCACCTGACGCGGTCGTCTCTCCCGCCGACCACGCCGAGGTCGCCGCAGTGCTCGCGGCATGCGCGCGACTCGGTCTCGCCGTCGTGCCCTTCGGCGGCGGCACGTCGGTCGTCGGCGGCGTGGACCCCGACGCGGGCACCCATCGCGCCGTGATCGCACTCGACCTCGTCCGCACCGCGGCGCTCCTCGATCTCGACGAGACCTCACTCCTCGCCACCTTCGGCGCCGGCACGACGGGCCCGCAGGCCGAGGAGCTGCTGCGCCCGCGCGGCCTCACCCTCGGGCACTTCCCGCAGAGCTTCGAGTTCGCGTCGCTCGGCGGATACGCGGCCACGCGCTCCAGCGGCCAGGCATCACGAGGCTACGGCCGGTTCGACGACCTCGTCCACGGGCTGCGCGTCGCGACACCCGCAGGCGACCTCCGCCTGGGCCGGGCCCCGGCCAGCGCCGCGGGTCCGGACCTGCGGCAGCTGTTCCTCGGGTCGGAGGGCTCGCTCGGCGTGCTCACCGAGGTCACCGTGCGTGTCCGCGCGGTCCCGGCGGCGACCGAGTACGGCGCCTGGAGCTTCCCCGACTTCGCGTCCGGGGCGGCGGCCTTCCGGGAGGCAACGCAGCGCGGCATCCGTCCCACCGTCCTGCGACTGAGCGACGAGACCGAGACGCGTGTCAATGCCGCGATTGGCGGGCACATCACGCGGCTGCGCGGATGCCTCGCCATCGCGACCTTCGAGGGCGCGACCGCCGGCGAGGCGCAGACCGCACGCGCCGCGCTCGAGGACATCTTCGCCGCTCACGGGGCCACGTCGCGAGGAGAGGATCCCGCCCGCTCGTGGGAGCGCGGCCGCTTCGCCTCACCCGCCCTGCGCGACACCCTGATGGACTCCGGCATCCTCGCGGAGACGCTCGAGACGGCGACCACCTGGGCGGGTCTGTCTGCACTGAAGTCCGCGGTGACCACCTCCCTCGTCGACGCGCTCACGCGTACCGGCACCAAGCCGATCGTGCTGTGCCACATCTCGCACGTGTACCCGGCGGGCGCGTCGCTCTACTTCACCGTCGTCGCCGCACTGACCGCCGATCCGCTCGCGCAATGGGGGCGGGCGAAGGATGCCGCGTCCCGCGCCATCATGGACGCGGGAGGCACCATCACCCACCACCACGCCGTCGGTCGCGACCACCGCGATCACCTCGAGGCCGAGATCGGCCCGCTCGGGGTCGAGATCCTGCGCGCGGTGAAGGCCGTCGTCGATCCTCCAGGCATCATGAACCCCGGCGCGCTCATCACTCCCGGCGGCCGGGACTCCGGCGCGTGAGCGTCGCCCTGCTGGTGAACCCGGCGGCACGCGCTGGGGCCCACACCGGCGCAGCCGTGCACGCCGCCGACCGCCTCCGCGCCCACGGCGTGAAGACGGCGATCATCAGCGGCGGCAGCGCGGCCGAGTCCACCGAGCTGCTGCGCGCCGCGATCTCGCTCGGCACCGATGCGGTGGCGGTCGCTGGGGGCGACGGCACGGTGAACCTCGCGATCCAGGAGATCGCGGGCACCGGCATCCCGCTCGGCATCATCCCCTCAGGGACCGGCAACGACTTCGCCAACGTGCTCGGACTGCGGGACCTCGACGTGACTGCCGCCGCCGACGCCATCGCCGCCGGCACGACGCGCACGGTCGACCTCGCACGCGTGACACGGGAGGACGGGTCGTCGGCGTACTTCGGCACGGTCCTGGCGAGCGGCTTCGACTCGAAGGTGAACGACCGTGCGAACGCCATGCGCTGGCCTCGCGGCGGCTCGCGCTACAACATCGCGCTGCTGCTCGAGTTCGCGAAGCTCACCGGGATCCCGTACGAGGTCGAGCTCGAGCTGGCCGACGGAACCCGCGAGCACGTCGCCGGCGACCTTGTGATGGCGACGGTGGGAAACGGTCGCACCTATGGCGGCGGCATCCCGATCTGTCCCGACGCCGATCCGGCCGACGGGCTGCTCGATGTCGTGCTCGTGCGGCCTGCCGGGCGGCTGCGACTGTTGCGGCTGCTGCCGCGCGTGTACGCGGGCACGCATGCGACGATCCCCGAGGTGACGATGCGCCGTGTGCGGTCGGTGCGGCTCTCAGCGCCGGGGGTCACCGCCTACGCCGACGGCGATCCGATCGGCGCGCTGCCGCTCACGGTCGACGTGGCGGCCCGGGCGCTCACCGTGTTCGCGCGCCCCGCGCAGCCGGGTGGTGCCGGCTGACGGCCTGCCGGCGCGCCCGCTGAGGTATCAGTGCGTGGCCTGGACGGCCCGGAGCTTGGCCAGGACCTGGTCTCGGAGCTCCTCGGGAGCGGTCTCCTTGCACGCGCGCGCCACGACCTCGGTGAGGGTGGTGGCGACGAGTGCCTCGTCACGGCATTCGGTGCAGTTCTCGAGGTGCTCCGCGATGTCGGTGTGCCTCGTCTTGCACACCTCGTTGCGCAGGTACTCCTCCAGATCGCGCCGCGCCTTCTCGCAGCCGCAGTCCGTCATTTCTTGCTCCTCGTGGCGGCGGTATCGATGCCGCGCTCATTTGCGTAGTCGGCCAGCAGCTCACGCAGCATCCGCCTGCCACGGTGCAGACGGCTCATGACTGTGCCGATCGGGGTCTTCATGATGTCGGCGATCTCCTGGTAGGCGAACCCCTCGACGTCTGCGAGGTACACCGCCAGCCGGAAGTCCTCCGGGATGGATTGCAGCGCGTCTTTGACCGCTGACGCGGGCATGTGGTCGATCGCCTCCGCTTCGGCCGAGCGGGTGCTGGTGGCCGTGGTCGACTCGGCGCCGCCGAGCTGCCAGTCCTCGAGGTCGTCGATCGTGCCCTGGTAGGGCTCGCGCTGCTTCTTGCGGTACGTGTTGATGTACGTGTTCGTCAGGATGCGGTAGAGCCACGCCTTCAGATTGGTCCCCTGCGTGAAGGTCTTCCACGAGGCGAACGCCTTGACGAAGGTCTCCTGCACGAGGTCGGCCGCGTCCGCCGGGTTGCGCGTCATGCGCATCGCGGCCGCGTACAGCTGGTCCATGAAGGGCAGCGCCTGCTCTTCGAACTGTCCGCGCGCGTCCTGCTCCTGCTCGATCGGCTCGCTCATCACGCGCCAGTCTACGGCGACGGACCTCGTGTCATCCGAGGGGTCGCGCAGAGGTGCCTCGGTATCGAGGCGCTCGAGGGTGGCGATCATCCGACTCCGCTTCCGTGACGTCTTTCCCGGCCGTGGGGACGGGGTTCAGTAGGGTAGAACCCGATGACAGGCAGCGGCTATTCCCCTTCCGCCGCGTCCGGTGGGCGCGGCCCCTGGCGCGCGCCTGTGGCGGCGGGTCCGCTGCACGCCACGGTGACGGTCCCGGGGTCGAAGTCCCTCACCAACCGAGAGCTCATCCTCGCCGCACTGGCCGACGGTCCGAGCCGCCTGATCTCGCCGCTGCACTCCGACGACTCGGCGCGCATGATCGAGGCGCTGAAGGCTCTCGGAGTCGGCATCACCCTCGGGCCGGGCGCCGGCCGCTTCGGCGACGACATCATCGTCACGCCGGTCTGGCCCCTGCACGGCGACACCGTCGTCGACTGCGGGCAGGCGGGCACCGTCATGCGGTTCGTGGCCGGCCTGGGCGGCTTCGCGCGGGGCGACGTCACGATCACCGCCCACGAGAGCGCGCTGCACCGCCCTATGGGTGCGATGATCACCGCACTGCGCGACGTCGGCGTCGACATCGACGACGGCGGCCGGTGGGCGCTCCCCTTCATCGTCCGCGGCCACGGCCACACGCGGGGCGGCGAGGTGACGATCGACGCGAGTGCGTCCAGCCAGTTCGTCTCCGGTCTGCTGCTCGCCGCGCCCCGCTTCGACGTCGGCCTGCACCTTCACCACTCGGGCGCCCGGCTGCCCAGCATCCCGCACATCGACATGACGGTCGAAGCACTCGCGCACCGCGGCGTCCACGTCGAGCGGCCTGCGCAGGGCGAATGGATCGTCCCCGCCGGGCCCGTCCGCGGCAAGGATGTGGCGATCGAACCCGACCTCTCCAACGCCGCCCCGTTCCTCGCTGCCGCGATGCTCGTCGGCGGCTCGGTCTCCGTCACCGGCTGGCCGGCGCACTCGACACAGCCCGGCGCGATGCTCACCGACATCCTGTCCCTCATGGGCGCGCGGGTTCAGCGCCGCGGCGGGGCGCTCACGGTGACGGCAGGGGCGGCCGGCATCCAGGGGGTCGACCTCGATCTGTCGGCGGCCGGCGAGCTCACGCCCACGATCTTCGCGCTCGCCGCGTTCGCCGAGACGCCGTCGACGCTGCACGGCATCGGGCACATCCGCGGCCACGAGACCGACCGCATCGCGGCGCTCGTCGGCGAGCTGCGCGGTCTCGGCGGCGAGGCCGACGAGCTTCCCGACGGCATCCGCATCGTTCCCCGGCCACTGCACGGCGGCGCGTGGCACGCGCACCACGACCACCGCATGGCGACGACAGGTGCGCTGATCGGCCTCGTCGTGCCGGGCGTCGAGGTCGACGACATCGGCACGACCGCCAAGACGATGCCCGAGTTCCCCGAGCTCTGGCAGGCCATGCTCGACGACGACGGCTCGGCCGCCGGTCATCACGCGGAGGCGATGCGGGCATCGTGAGCTGGCTCGACGATTCCGACGAGGACGACGAACCCGAGTTCGACGAGGCCGACGTGCGCGTCCGGCCCAACCCGAAAGCGAACCGTCCCCGCACGAAGCGCCGCCCTGCTCACTCCGACGCCCGCATCGCGCGCGTGCTCGGCGTGGACCGCGGTCGGTACACCGTGCTCGTCGACGAGGACGGCGCCGGCGAGCGCGCGATCTCGGCGGTGCGGGCCCGCGAGCTGCGCAAGACCCCGATCGTGACCGGCGACCGTGCGCGGGTGGTGGGCGATACGAGCGGCGACCAGGGCACCCTGTCACGCATCGTCGGCATCGAGGACCGCACGTCGCTGCTGCGACGCAGCGCCGACGACACCGACCAGGTCGAGCGGGTCATCGTCGCCAACGCCGACCAGATGCTCGTCGTCGTCGCCGCCGCCGATCCGGAGCCGCGCGCCCGGCTCGTCGACCGCTACCTCGTCGCGGCGCTGGATGCCGGCATCCGTCCCCTCCTCGTCGTCACGAAGACAGACCTCGCCGACCCGACCGAGTTCCTCGCGCACTTCGAGGGGCTCGACCTCGAGGTGTTCACGAGCGCCCTCGGCACCGAAGACGATCCGGCGGCCGGCATGCCGCTCGACCGCATCGGCGCCGCGCTCATCGGCCACTCCACCGTGTTCGTCGGCCACTCCGGAGTGGGGAAGTCCACTCTGGTCAACGCGCTGGTGCCCGAGGCCCGGCGCGCGACCGGGCACGTGAACGAGGTGACCGGCCGCGGCCGCCACACGTCGAGTTCGACCGTGTCGCTGCGCTACCGCGGCGACGGCGGCAGCGGATGGGTCATCGACACCCCCGGCGTGCGCTCGTTCGGCCTCGGACACGTCGACCCGGCCAACATCCTGCGCGCCTTCACCGATCTGGCCGAGATCGCAGAGGAATGCCCGCGCGGGTGCACGCACCTGACCGACGCGCCGGACTGCGCGATCGTCGAGGCGGTCGCCGAGGGTCGTCTCGGACCCGGCGGCGAGGCGCGGCTCGACTCGCTGCAGCGTCTACTCGAGACGTTCGCCAAGCGCGACGCCACCGCCCAGCGCGACGGCGCTTAGGCTGGAGGCGTGACCACGCGCCTCGAACCCGGCTCCCCCGCACCCGACTTCACTCTCGTCGACCAGGACGACCGCTCCGTATCGCTCGGGTCGCTGCGCGGCCGGGGCGTGGTGCTGTTCTTCTACCCGGAGGCCATGACCCCGGGCTGCACGACCGAGGCGTGCGACTTCCGCGACAGCCTCGCCCCGCTGCAGGCCGCCGGATATGCGGTGCTCGGCATCTCGCGCGACGCACCCGAGAAGCTCCGCCGCTTCCGTGAGCGCGATTCCCTCACGTTCGACCTCCTGAGCGACCCCGACCACGCGGTGCACGAGGCGTACGGCGCGTGGGGAGAGAAGCTCAACTACGGCAAGAAGATCACCGGCGTGCTGCGCTCGACCTTCATCATCGGCGCCGACGGACGCATCGAGCACGCGCTCTACAACGTCAAGGCGACGGGCCACGTCGCCCGGGTCCGCAAGCTCGTCGGACTCGACGCGGCCTGAGCCCCGCGTCCGCGCGCAGCAGGGAGGTCAGCGGCCCGCGGTCAGGTGGGCTCGCCTTCGGGCGCCTCAGCGCGCGCACGGCGGCCGGCATCGCGTACGACGAGGACGAGCAGCACGAGCACGATCACCGCGGGCACAGCCAGCCACAGGGCGACGATCGGCTCGGCGTACGACCCCGTGGCCGCGCCGAGGGCGACCGCCAGGATCAGCAGCTGCAGGACGATCGCGCCCGAGCGGCCCCACGACTGATCCCGCCAGATCGCGACCGCGAACGCGATCACGATCGCCGCGCCGACCGCTGTCAGGACCAGCAGTGCGAGCGCGGTGTCGATCACCGCAGTGTCGCCCGCGAAGACGGCGATGACCTGCCACACGGTCAGCGCCACGAGCCCCAGTCCCTCGAGGCCGACGAGGAGAGCGCCGACGCGTCCGATCGTGTTTGTTCGCATACCTAACGTTCTTTCCGGTGACCGGGCCGCAGATTGTGCGAACCCTCTATGTCGCAAAGGGAATACTCAGCAAGTTGCACAGAATCCTGACGCTCATCCCTTGATTCAGGTAAACCGCTATGGGACGATTGGTGAAGCCGTGTGCTCCCACAGCGACGTGGGGCGAGCGAGTCGCTCGCACACCCCACAGGGTACCGGACCCGAATTCGGTGTCCTCACTCTCAGAACCCTCTCGTATCAAGGAGCACCACCATGGACTGGCGCGATAAGGCCGCCTGCCTGACTGTCGACCCCGAGCTGTTCTTCCCCGTGGGGAACACCGGGCCGGCCGTCGACCAGATCGAGAAGGCCAAGTCGGTGTGTGCTCGCTGCACCGTGACCGAGATCTGCCTGCAGTACGCCCTTGAGACCGGTCAGGACTCGGGCGTCTGGGGCGGTCTCTCCGAAGACGAGCGTCGCGCCCTCAAGCGCCGCGCCGCACGCGCCCGCCGCGCTTCCTGACGCGCGCCCGGGCTTCGGCCCAGGGGCCCGCCCGGGTATTACTGCCAGCGCCCGTCGCCCCGCGTCGCCTTTCGCTGGTCCCCATCGCCCTTCGTGGACCCACATCGCCCTTCGTGGACCCACATCGCCTTTCATGGGTCCCTATCGCCATTCGTGGGTCCCCATCGCCCTTCGTAGGTCCCCATTGCCCTTCGTTGGCCCCCATCGCCCTTCGTTGGCCCCCATCGCCCTTCGTGGATCCCCCGCCGCCCCTGTCCGGCGCCGTGCTCACCCGGGCACCTCTTCGCCCAGAACAGGACCGCTGGCCGAGGCAGGACGTTTCGCAGCGAATCCTCCTGTTCTCGCCAGAACACCTGTTCCGGGCGACGGCCTGTTTCTGGGCGACGAGTGGCCGAGTCCGTTCACCCCATGGTCGGCTGCGCCGTCCCGTCCGCGCCGTTCCCGCCGCCGTCCCCCGCCGCCCTGTCCCGCGCCGTCCGTCACCCGGTCACCTCTTCGCCCAGAACAGGAGATCTGACCGAGGCAGGACGTTTCGCGGCGAATCTTCCTGTCCCCGCCAGAACACCTGTTCTCGGCAACGGCAACGGCAACGGCAACGGCAACGGCCCCGGCAACGCCCCGGGGAACAGCCACGACCGCGGAGGCAGCAGCAGTACGCGACGCGAGGTCGGTGAAGGGCGAGCGGATGCCGCGGCCGAGGCATCCCGAAGCCGTCGACGGCCTCGCGCAGCGACTCAGTCGCGCGCGCGTTCGATGTAGCGCAGCGGGATATCGATCGTGACCTCGGTGCCGCTGCCCGTGATGGTGTGCCAGTCGATCGTGCCGCCGAGCTCGCCCTGGATGAGTGTGCGGACGATCTGCGTGCCGAGCCCGCGACCGACCTGGCCCTCGGGCAGCCCGGAGCCGGTGTCGCGCACGCGCACCTCGAGGCGCTCGTCTGTGCGCTCGGCGATGATCTCGACGTCGCCCTCCTGGCCGGCGAGCCCGTGCTCGACGGCGTTGGTCACGAGCTCGGTGAGCGCGAGCGCGAGCGGCGTCGCATACTCGCTCGGGAGGGTGCCGAAGCGGCCGGTCGAGTGGGTCTTCGCGCGGGTGTTGGGTGCCGCGGCGACTTCGGCGACGAGCTTGAGCACGCGGTCGAACACCTCGTCGAAGTCGACGTTCTGCGCGAGCCCCTCGGAGAGGGTGTCGTGCACCACCGCGATCGCCGAGACTCGGCGCATGGCCTGGGTCAGCGCCTCGCGTGCCTCTTCGCTGTGGGAGCGGCGTGCCTGGATGCGCAGCAGCGATGCGACGGTCTGGAGGTTGTTCTTGACGCGGTGGTGGATCTCGCGGATCGTCGCATCCTTGGTGATGAGCTCTTGCTCCTGGTGGCGGATCTCCGTGACGTCGCGGCAGAGCACGATCGCGCCGATGCGCTTGCCGTGGTCGCGGAGCGGGATGGTGCGCAGTGACACCGTCACCCCGCGCGACTCGATGTCGGATCGCCACGGTGCGCGGCCTGTCACCACGACAGGCAGCGACTCGTCGAACTGACGCTTGCCCGGCAGGATGCGCGTGACGACCTCCACCAGCGACTCTCCCTCGAGCTCGTCGTCGAAGCCGAGCCGGTTGAAGGCCGACAGGGCGTTGGGGCTCGCGAAGGTCGTGATGCCATCGACGTCGAGGCGCACGAGGCCGTCTGAGGCACGCGGAGCGCCGCGTCGAGGCGAGGTCGGCGCGGACATATCGGGGAAGTCGCCGGTCGCCACCATGCCGAACAGCTCGTCGGCGCAGTCGTTGAACGTGATCTGCTGCCGTGAGGGCGTTCGCGCCTCCCCCAGGTTGGTGTGGCGGGTCAGCACGCCGATCGTCTGCCGGTCGTCGCTGGCGCCGACGCGCACGACGGGCACGGCGCGCACGCGGGTCGGGGTCTCCTCGAACCAGTCCGGCGAGGCGGAGTCGACGATGCGACCCGTCGCGAACGCGTCGCGCACCTGGGTGCGCCATTGCGGACGCACGCGGTCACCCACGATGTCGCGATAGAAGAGCGTGGCGGCGCCGCTGGGGCGCGTGTGCGCCACGGCCACGAAGGAGTCGTCGGATGTCGGCACCCACAGCACGATGTCGGCGAAAGCCAGATCGGCGAGGAGCTGGCCGTCGCCCGCGAGACGGTGGAGCCATTCCACGTCCTCCGCACTCGAGCGGCCTTGGGCGTAGACGAGATCGCTGAGGGTCGACACGCTCTCAGCCTAGACGGCGCGTGCGAACCGCTCCGTCGGCGTGACGCGTCGGCGCCGCGACGGCCGCTCCGCCGCGGGTGGTGCGACGACGGCCTCCCCCACGAATCGTCGCAGCGCGAGCGTGAAGGGTGATCGGGGCGCGACGTCGGCGATCGGTCGCGCCGCCAGCAGCGCGGCGTCGGCGGACCGCGGGTCCTGCGGCAGGAACCAGACGTCCTGGATGCCGCCGAAGCGGTCCAGCGTGCGGCGCACCTGTCCGCGCGCATCGATGCCCAGCGCCCCCGGTCGCAGGCGGTTGGCCAGCACGGCGATCGGCGTCGCCCCGGTCGTCGACCGCAGCTCTGCGTGCGCGCGCAGGAATCGGGACACGCCGACGGGATCGGCGCCGGCGACAGCCACCACGAGATCGGCCGACCGCAGCGCCGCGAGGGTGGCGGCGTTTCGACGCGGGCCGTCGAGGTCGCTCACGATCTCCTCGTCGCGCTCGAGCGATGCGGCGACGTCGACGACGGTGAAGTGCGCCCAGTCGCGGCAGACGGTCAGGGCAGCCTCGACGCGCCGCTCGCTGAGCTCCGGCCAGCGGGACGGACGGTTGATGCCGGTCAGCACGTCGACGCCCGAGCGGCCGAGCGGCATGCTCACGCGCGTGAGCTCGCGGGTGTCGAGTCCGCCGAGCTCCGCCTGGCGGCAGGCCGCCGCGAACCCCGGGCCCTCGTCGGCCAGCCCCAGTGCGAGCGCGATGGACGGAGCGTGGGTGTCGGCATCCACGAGGCCGACGTGACGGCCGCCCCTCGCCAGCTCGACCGCGAGCTCGATCGCGACGGTCGAGCGACCCGGGGCGCCCGCCGGGCCCCACACCGCGATCAGCCGGGGCGCCGACGGTGATGTGTCTTCTGAAGGCGGGCCGGCGGGCGTCGGCGTCGACGCCAGCAGATCGGCGAGACGCCACGGCTCGACGTCGACGCCGACGGGCCGCTCGAGGCCGAACGCCGCCGCCAGCCGTTCCTCGGCCGGGCCCGCGCAGACCGGCACGATGCGCGTCGAGGCGCGGTCGCAGAGCGCGACCACCGACGCCGTCACGGTCTCACGGGTGATCTCGAGCACGACGGCGTCGGCATCGGCCACCGCCCGCAGCATCCGCTCGCCGGCGGCTCCGAGCATCCTGTCCTCGGCAACGCGGGAGAGAGCGGATGCCTCGACCGCCGCCACCACCTCGAGGCCTTCGCGGCGCAGCCCGTCGCACAGCGCGGCGCCGGCGTCGACCGCGACGAGGACTCTCACGATCCCGCGCCCGCCGTCGGGACGACCGAGAGCGCCGATTCGCCGGCCATCGCCGCCAGGGTGGCCGCGACATCCGCCCGCGGGATGACGAGCTCGACCGCTGACGCGCCGCCGCCCATCATCGAGTCGTCGCGCGCGACGGAGACGACGGTCGCATCCGCCACCAGGATGCGCGGCTTCGCGTACTCCCCGGTCTCCTCGAGCGGCGCCGCCCAGACCTCGACGACCGAGCCGGTGTCGACCGAGGACGGCACCTCGACGGCGCTGCGCACCACGACGTGGGTGGTGCGCGAGCCGGTCGCGTCGCCCACCGCCGCCCAGGGGACGAGCTCTCCTTCGGCGATCGTGCGCGTCGCCACGACGTCGGTCTCGAGCTGCTCCGGCGTCAGGTACGCGCCGCCGATCGGGCCGAGAGCGACATCGACCTCGCGGAGGTCGTCGGCCGTGATGGCCTCGCCCGGCACGATCGTGCGCGCCGCGGCGAACGCGGGCGCCGTCTGGCGCGCGGCCGAGACGACGAACCAGACGCCGGCGACCGAGGCGACGATGAGCAGCATGCCGAGCAAGAATCGGGCGTCACCCCAGAAGGCTCGGCGAGGGGTGCGGGCGGCGTCGAGGGCGGTCATCCCCCCATCGTCACCCAGGCCGCGCATCGGCCGGATTCTTTATCCACAGCCGTTGTGCCGCCGGTCCCCCCGCACCGGGGCGAGGCCATAATGGGCTCATGCCCGAGATCCCGACTTCGGACGTGCGCATGCTCGCTCCTGCTCAGGTGGGAGAGGTGCTCGGCGTGTCCGTCGACGAGGTGATGGCGCTCGTGCTGGAGGGCCGGCTGCGCGGCATGCGCGTGGGCTCCCCCGCGCGCTGGCGTGTGGAGGAGGCGAGCGTCGACGCCTACCTCGACGACCAGGCCGAGGAGGCGCGGCGCACGGCGCTCTGGCAGCAGGCGCAGAACGCGAGCTTCCCCGAGCTGTGGGGCACAGGCTCGGTCCGCCACCCCGACTGACGCCCCGCCTCTCGACGGGGCATCGCCACCGCCGGCGCAACGCCCCGCCGGCCTGGCATGACCGGGGCCATCACACGATCGGCGCGCTCCCCTCGACGCGCACCCACGCGACCGCGCTGAACGGCACGATCCGGTGCCCGGCGATCGCGTCCGCGCGACGCGGCGTACCGGGGTCGTGCAGCGCGAGGTCGAGGTGGTCGGCGCCGGCGCGGTCGATCGTGCCGGTGAGCGCACGCCCCGTGGTGAGGTGGACAGCCACCCCCGCACGGCGACGCACGAGGTCGCGCAGGACGAAGCCGAAGGTCATTCGCTCGGCGACGGCGGAGCGCGGCGGCGCGGGGCGCGCGCTGCGCAGCAGGTCGTGGTGCGGCATCCCGATCCCGACGATCCCCGTGAAAGGCACCACCACGGCTCCGGGCCCGCCCTCCGCGGCGTGCAGGGCCACCCAGTCCGCTCCGATCCCCGTCACGGTGGCACGCAGCGTCGTGGCGTCGGACAGCTCGATCGAGATGACCGGGGCCGCGGCATCCCGCGCCGTCAGCAGGCTCAGCCGCTCGTGAAGGGCGACCCGCGACAGCCTCAGCCGCTCCGCCTCGGTATCGAGGGCCGCGCGCTCCGCCTCCCACTCGGAGGCGAGCTGATCTTCGAGATCGTCGAAGAACCGGTCCCAGCGCACCCAGCGAGAGTAGGCGAATCATCACGAGTGGATCACAAGTTATCCACAATGCCCGCCGCTGATTCTCCCCGTAAGACGACCGTGTGTTCTACTGTCCGCAAGACATCCCCCCTGTCGAGATAGGCACCCATGGCAATGACGCCCGCGGGCTCCGCCCGCGTCTTCCGCGTGCCCGGCGGCGCCGTCGAGCTCTCTGAGTTCTTCGCGCCGCAGCGCACGCCGTCCACCGCGCTCCCCGAGCCCGAGCCGTTCCTCCGCAACATCACGCGAGGCGTCCTCGAAGTGCTCGCGGGGGTGCGCGAAGTCGACCAGCTCGCGCGCTGGCTCACCGAAGAGCCGTACCGCAAGCTCGTCACGAGATCCAACCTCGCGGCGCGTGCCCGCAGCGCCCGCGGCGTCCCCGCGATGCGCCCGGTGCACGCGATCCTCTCGGTGCATCACTCGTCGCCCGCTGACGGCGTGGTCGAGTCGGTCGTGATCGTGCAGGGTCCCGCCCGCACGCGTGCCGTCGCGCTGCGCCTCGAGGGCATGGACGGGCGCTGGCGCGCGACGTCGCTCGCGCTGCTGTAGTCGCCCGCCCGCCCCACACCGACGCCGGGGCCTGTCACAGCGTCGTGACCGGTCCTGACGTCAGCTCTCGTCCTGGTCGATCAGCTCCCGGAGCGCCTTGAGCGCGTCGCGGATCTCATCGTGGCCGTGCTGGCCGGCGCGGCTCTCGCCCGAGATGACACCCGATCGATGCACCTTTCGGAAGTCTCCGAACGGGAACGAGTAGGCGCCCTTCGTCTGGCGATCCTCGCTCTTGTCGATGCCGAGATGCCAGTGCGAGTACTCGGTCCACCCCTCGCGCTCGATGAACGCGTTCTCCTCATCGGGGGTCGGCGCCGCCTCCGACCACGCATCCCGGTCGTCGCGCACGACCTTGCCGTCGCGCACGAGCGCACGCGCATGCTTCAGGGCGGGACGATTCAGTTCGATGGCCATGCTGCGACGCTACGTCCGAGACGGGCGGCAGCGGGAGGGGTTGACGGATGACGCGGCATCCGTCCCGCGTCACTGCTTGTACGACGACAGGAAGTTGCCGAGACGTTCGATGGCCTCCGAGAGCACGCGCGCCTCGGGAAGGGTCACGATGCGCAGGTGGTCGTGCGTCGGCCAGTTGAAGCCGGTGCCCTGCACCAGCAGCACGTGCTCGGCGACGAGGAAGTCGTACACCAGCTTCGCGTCGTCGCGGATCTCGTACACCTCGGGGTCGAGTCGGGGGAACGCGTACAGCGCGCCCTGCGGCCGCACGCACGTGACGCCGGGGATGGCCTCGAGACCCTCCCAGGCGGCGTCCCGCTGCTCGTGAAGACGCCCCGTCGGCGCGATGAGCGCATCGATGGACTGCACGCCCGAGAGCGCCGCCTGCACCGCATGCTGCGCCGGCACGTTCGGGCACAGCCTCGTCGACGCCAGCAGCGTGATCCCCTCGAGGAAGCCCGAGGCGTGCGACTTCGGCCCCGTGATGACGAGCCAGCCGGAACGGTAGCCGGCCACACGGTACGTCTTGGAGAGGCCGTTGAACGTCAGCACCAGCAGATCGGGCGCGACGGAGGCCATCGGGATGTGCGTGGCGTCGTCGAACAGGATGCGGTCGTAGATCTCGTCGGAGAGCACGAGAAGCGAGTTCTCGCGCGCGATCTCGGCCATCCCCTCGAGCACCTCGCGCGAGTAGACCGCACCGGTGGGGTTGTTGGGGTTGATCACGACGATGGCCTTGGTGCGGGGGGTGACCTTCGCGCGGATGTCGTCGAGGTCGGGCTGCCAGCCGTTCTGCTCGTCGGCGAGGTAGTGCACGGGGGTGCCGCCGCCGAGGCTCGTCATGGCGGTCCACAGCGGGTAGTCGGGCGCGGGGATGAGCACCTCGTCGCCCTCGTCGAGGAGCGCCTGCATCACCATCGTGATGAGCTCGGACACCCCGTTGCCCAGGTAGACGTCGTCGGGGCCGAAAGCGGGGAACGTCGGGTCCTGCTCGTAGCGGTACACGACCGCGCGACGCGCCGACATGATGCCGCGGCTGTCGCTGTAGCCGTGCGCGTGCGGCACGGCCTCGAGCATGTCGCGCACGATCTGGAACGGCGCCTCGAAGCCGAACACCGCCGGGTTGCCGGTGTTGAGCTTCAGGATCGTGTGCCCCTCGTCCTCCAGCCGGTCGGCCTCGACCAGTGCCTGCCCGCGGATCTCGTAGAGCACATCCTTGAGCTTGCTGGACTGGTCGAGCGGGCGGAGGGGACTCATCGGATCAGGATACCGGCGGGATGCCGGGGCCAATCGACCGCCGGTGGCCGGTGGCGGGCGCACGAACGAGAACAGGTGATCTGGCGTAGACAGGTCGATCTGCGCGAGATCGTCCTGTTTGCGTCAGATCACCTGTTCCGAGAAAGCAGAGAGCAGAAGGAGGGGCGGATGCCGCGGCGCGGGCCCGCGGCATCGAGATCTCGGGGTGGGGGGGGGGGGGGGGGGGGGGGGGGGGGGGGGCGGGGGGGGGCGGGGCGGGGGGGGGGGGGGGGGCGGCCCCGCCCCCCCCCCCCCCCCCCCCCCCCGACCTCGGCTCACTTCTTGTTGCCTGCGGCGCGGCGCTGGGCGCGGTTCTGCGGCGCCGGTTGCGTCGCCGGGGCCGCGCCGTCGGTGCGCTGGCCGAACGCCCCACGCTGCGGCTCGGCGGCAGGTGCGGCCTGCGCCTGCGCCGGAGCCGCGGCGGCCGCGGCAGCCGCCTGGCGGAGGCGGTTCGTCGCCGCCTGCTGCACCTGACCGCGGTCGTTGCGGACCTCGACCTCGCCGGCGTCGTTGGCGGCCGAGTACTCCAGGCCCTGCGGAGCCGCCGGGATCGCGCCGAGGCCCTTGGCGTCGACCTCTGCCTCGCCCTCGCCCTGTCGACGGACCTCGACCTCGAGGTTGTAGAGGTAGCCGACCGACTCCTCCTTGATCTGCCCCATCATCGACTGGAACATCTGGTAGCCCTCGCGCTGGTACTCGATGAGCGGGTCGCGCTGGGCCATCGCGCGCAGGCCGATGCCGTCCTTGAGGTAGTCCATCTCGTAGAGGTGGTCGCGCCAGCGGCGGTCGAGCACCTGCAGCACGACGCGGCGCTCAAGCTCGCGGGTCGCCGCAGTGCCGAGCGACTCCTCGCGGGCGGTGTAGGCGATACGGGCGTCGGAGAGGATCTCGCGCTTGAGACCGTCGGCCGTGATGCCGCCCTTGCGGCCGGCGCCTTCGGCCACGACCTCGTCGATCGTCACACTGACCGGGTAGAGCGTCTTGAGCTCGGTCCACAGCGCGTCGAAGTCCCAGCTCTCGTTGTGACCCGAGCCGGTGTGGTCGTCGATGACGGCGTTGATCGCGTCTTCGATGAAGTGCTGCACGCGGTCGGCGATGTCGTCGCCCTGCAGGATGTGACGGCGGTCGGAGTAGATCGCCTCGCGCTGCCGGTTGAGGACGTCGTCGTACTTGAGGACGTTCTTGCGGATCTCGGCGTTGCGCGCCTCGACCTGGCTCTGCGCCGACTTGATCGCGCGTGTGACCATGCCGGACTCGATCGCGACGTCGTCGGGGAAGTTGGTGCGGGCGAGGATCGCCTCCGCGGCGCCGGACTGGAACAGGCGCATCAGGTCGTCGGTGAGCGACAGGTAGAAGCGGCTCTCGCCGGGGTCGCCCTGTCGACCGGAACGACCGCGCAGCTGGTTGTCGATGCGGCGCGACTCATGGCGCTCGGTGCCGAGCACGTACAGGCCGCCGGCCTCGACGACCTTGGCGCCCTCTCCGGCCACGCGCTCGCGCACGGCCTCGTAGACGGCATCCCACTCGGCCTCGTACTCCTCGGGCGTCTCGACCGGGTCGAGCCCCTTGGCCTTCATCTCCTGCACCGCGAGGAACTCGGCGTTGCCGCCGAGCATGATGTCGGTGCCTCGACCGGCCATGTTGGTGGCGACGGTGACGGCGCTGAGGCGCCCCGCACGCGCGACGATCTCGGCCTCGCGCGCGTGGTTCTTCGCGTTGAGGACCTCGTGCTTGATGCCCTTCTTGGCGAGCAGGCGCGAGAGGTACTCGCTCTTCTCGACGCTGACGGTGCCGACGAGCACCGGCTGACCGCTCGCGTGGCGCTGCGCGATGTCTTCCACGACCTGCGCGAACTTGGCCTGCTCGTTCTTGTAGACGAGGTCGGGCTGGTCCTTGCGGATCATCGGCTTGTTCGTCGGGATGGACACCACGCCGAGCTGGTAGGTCGACATGAACTCCGCCGCCTCGGTCTCGGCGGTACCGGTCATGCCGGCAAGTTTGTCGTAGAGGCGGAAGTAGTTCTGCAGGGTGACCGTGGCGAGCGTCTGGTTCTCGGCCTTGACCGGAACCGCCTCCTTCGCCTCGATCGCCTGGTGGATGCCCTCGTTGTAGCGACGGCCGACGAGGATGCGTCCGGTGTGCTCGTCGACGATCATGACCTCGTCGTTCATCACGACGTAGTCGGTGTCGCGTTTGAAGAGCGCGAGCGCCTTGATCGAGTTGTTGAGGAAGGAGATCAGCGGGGTGTTCGCCGACTCGTAGAGGTTGTCGATGCCGAGGTAGTCCTCGACCTTTTCGATGCCCGGCTCCAGCACGCCGATGGTGCGCTTCTTCTCGTCGACCTCGTAGTCGACGCCGACCTCGAGGGTCTTGGCGATCTTGGCGAACTCGACGAACCAGCGGTTGGCCTCGCCCGACGACGGCCCCGAGATGATGAGCGGCGTGCGCGCCTCATCGATGAGGATCGAGTCGACCTCGTCGACGATCGCGAAGAAGTGGCCTCGCTGCACGAGGTCTTCCTTGCGCCACGCCATGTTGTCGCGCAGGTAGTCGAAGCCGAACTCGTTGTTCGTGCCGTAGGTGATGTCGGCGTTGTACTGCTCGCGGCGGACCTCGGGGGTCTGGCCCGCGACGATGATGCCCGTCGTCATGCCGAGGGCGCGGTAGATGCGGCCCATGAGCTCGGCCTGGTACGACGCGAGGAAGTCGTTGACGGTGACGACGTGGACTCCCTGGCCCGCGATCGCGTTGAGGTAGACCGGGAACGCGCCGGTGAGCGTCTTGCCCTCACCGGTCTTCATCTCGGCGATGTTGCCGAGGTGCAGAGCGGCGCCACCCATGATCTGCACGTCGTAGGCGCGCTGGCCGAGCGTGCGCTTGGCGGCCTCGCGGACCGCGGCGAACGCCTCGGGCATGAGCTGGTCGAGCGTTGCGCCGGCGTCGAAACGGGCGCGGAGTTCCGCGGTCTCGCCCCGCAGCTCCTCGTCGGTGAGGTGCGCGTAGTCCTCTTCGAGGGCGTTGACCGCCTTGACGACCTGCTGCAGCCGTCGGAGGATGCGACCCTCTCCGGCGCGAAGCAGTTTCTCGAGCGGGTTTGCCACGGAGTCTCCATCTGTCGGGTGTGGCGCGAACGGCGCCGGTGCCGCCGGGGCGCATGGCCCCAGACATACCTGCCTATGTTATCCACCCGTGACCTTGGTGTGCGCTGGGTGTGAGCGATGACCGCCGTCTGCATTCCACGTATGTATATGCTCGGCAACTACATACGCGGTATGCACCTGAACGGAGACCGTCCATGTCGGTGAGACAGACTCTGCTGGCCATCCTCGATCAGGGCCCCTGCTACGGCTATCAGCTCCGTGCAGAGTTCGATCGACGCACCGGGTCGACGTGGCCGCTCAACGTGGGGCAGATCTACAACACGCTCGACCGCCTCGAGCGCGACGGGCTCGTGGAGAAGGGCGATGTCGACGCCCACGGGCACGTCTACTGGCAGATCACGGATGCCGGCTCCGCCGAGGCACGCACGTGGCTCGCCTCCCCCGTCGAGCGCTCCCAGGGCACGCGCGACGCCCTGGCGATCAAGCTCTCCGTCGCCGCGACCCTGCCCGGTGTCGACGTGGGCGAGATCATCCGGACGCAGCGCCGTGCGTCGCTCGCGCAGCTGGACTCGCTCCGCAGCGCGAGCTACGCCGGCGGCGACCGCGACAGCCCCGAGGCTCTGGCGTGGTCGCTCGTGGTCGACTCGATGGTGTTCGCCGCCGAGGCCGAGGCCCGCTGGCTCGACCACGCCGAGCAGCTCCTGGCGCAGCATCCCGATCACGCACTGGCCCTCGAGCTCTCGACCGAGCGCCCCAAACGCGGTCGTCCGGCGAGGGCCGAGGCATCCGTCGCCTGATCTCCGTCGGGAAGGCGTGAGACGGATCCGTCCCTGCGGACACCTCCCTGATGAACCGCTGGAGAGGACGTGCCATGACCACCGCAGTGCCCGCGATCGACCCCGCCGCCATCCACCTTCCGCCGACCGAGCCCATCGACATCACCGAGCTCGCCGCTCAGTCGCTGCGGCCGCGCTGACCCCCGCCGCGCGCGCTCACGCTGTCGGACCCCGCATCCGCCCCCGGCACAGACGGCCGCGCGCGCAGGTTCCCACAGCGCGAGGAGGCGCAGGGCTCCTCCACGGGCAGAAGACGACGAGCGGATGCCGCGCCCGCGGCGTCCTGTCGCCTCCCAGGCGGCACGCACTACCCTTAAGCGTGACCGAAACGGCAGAGACGACCGAGACCGACGCTCAAGCAGAGCCCGCCCCCCTGACCTTCGCAGACCTCGGATTGGGCGATGCGGTGCTCAAGGCGCTGCGCGACGTCGGCTACGAGACGCCGTCGGCGATCCAGGCCGCGACCATCCCGCCGCTCATCGCCGGCCGCGACGTCGTCGGCCTGGCGCAGACCGGCACCGGTAAGACGGCAGCCTTCGCACTGCCGATCATCGACCGGCTCGACCTGTCGCAGAAGAACCCGCAGGCGCTCGTGCTCGCCCCCACGCGCGAGCTCGCTCTGCAGGTCTGCGAGGCCTTCGAGAAGTACGCCTCGCACCTCAAGGGCGTGCACATCCTTCCCGTCTACGGCGGCCAGGGCTACGGCGTGCAGCTCTCGGCGCTGCGCCGCGGGGTGCACATCGTCGTCGGCACGCCCGGCCGCATCATGGACCACCTCGACAAGGGCACGCTCGACCTGTCGGAGCTGACGTATCTCGTGCTCGACGAGGCCGACGAGATGCTCAAGATGGGATTCGCCGAGGACGTGGAGACGATCCTCGCCGAGACGCCCGACACGAAGCAGGTCGCGCTGTTCTCTGCGACGATGCCGGCGCAGATCCGCCGCATGTCGCAGCAGTACCTCCACGACCCCGAAGAGATCACCGTCAAGACCAAGACGACGACCTCGGCGACGATCTCGCAGCGCTACCTGATCGTGTCGTTCCAGCAGAAGATGGACGCGCTCACCCGCATCCTCGAGGTCGAGAACTTCGACGGCATGATCGTCTTCGGCCGCACCAAGAGCGTGACCGAGGAGATCGCCGAGAAGCTCCGCGCCCGCGGGTACTCGGCCGCCGCGATCAACGGGGACGTGGCACAGGTGCAGCGCGAGCGCACCGTCAACCAGCTCAAGTCGGGCAAGCTCGACATCCTGGTGGCGACGGATGTCGCGGCCCGAGGCCTCGACGTCGAGCGCATCTCGCACGTGGTGAACTTCGACATCCCGACCGACACCGAGTCGTACGTGCACCGCATCGGCCGCACCGGTCGCGCCGGCCGCTCCGGCGACGCGATCAGCTTCGTCACCCCGCGCGAGCGGGGGCTGGTGCGCGCGATCGAGCGCGCGACCCGGCAGGAGCTCACCGAGATGCAGCTGCCGAGCGTCGATGAGGTGAACGTCACGCGCCTCTCGCGCTTCGACGACGGCATCACCGCGGCCCTTGCCGAGACCGAGCGCATCGATCGCTTCCGCGACATCGTCGCTCACTACGTGCGAAACCACGACGTGCCCGAGGTCGACGTCGCCGCAGCTCTCGCCGTCGTGGCACAGGGTGAGACCCCGCTGCTCCTCGAGCCCGAGCCCGAGCGCCCCCGCTACGAGCCGCGCGACCGTGACGACCGGCGCGGCAGCCGGTTCGACCGCGACGACCGGGGCGACCGCCCCGAGCGGCGCCAGCGCACCCCGCGCGAGGGCATGGCGACCTACCGCATCGCCGTCGGAAAGCGCCACCGCGTCGAGCCGCGCCAGATCGTCGGCGCGCTGGCGAACGAGGGCGGCCTGCGCCGTGACGACTTCGGCGCGATCCAGATCCGCCCGGACTTCTCGCTCGTCGAACTGCCCGCCGACCTTCCGCGCGGCACGCTCGACCGGCTGTCCGACACGCGGATCTCGGGCCGGCTGATCGAGTTGCGGCTCGACACCGGCGGTCCCGGACGCCGCCGTGACGACGGCGACCGCCCCGCCCGCAAGCTGCGGCACCGCGACTGACGGACGCGCGAGCGGTCGCGGTGAGCACCGCCGGGTCCAGGCTTCGACGCACCCTGGGCCGCGGGTGGCGTCCACACCTCCTGCCGCGCTCAGCCCGCTCCCCGCGACCGCCCATAGGATCGAAGGCATGGCCGGATTCTGGGGCAGACGCAAACGTGACAACGCCGAGCTCGAGGCGCAGGACGCCGATCTGGCGCGCCGCGCCCGTTCGTCGCTCGTCGCGGCGGACGAGCGCATCCGGGTGACGACCGACGAGCTGTCGTTCGCCGAGATCGAGCTGGGCGTCGAGCCCACGAAGGACCTCCGCGACGCCCTCGAGGCCGTGCGGACGCACATGTCCGAGGCGTTCCACCTGCACCAGCTCAACCACGACGAGATCCCCGATACGCCGGAAGAGCTGCGCACCCGCAATGCGCGCATCGTGCAGCTCTGCGAGTGGGCGGAGGAGCTCCTCGACGACCGCACCGAGGCGCTCGCCGCCCCCATCCAGCGGGCCCGCAGGGCTCCCGAGATCATCGCGGGGGTGCGCGCGGACGCAGAGCGGCTGCGCAGCCGCCTGCCCCAGGCCCGCGAGACCATCCACCGCCTTGCGGCGCGCTACTCGGCGGAAGCGCTCGCTCAGGTCGAGGCCAACCCCGCCGAGGCGGAGCAGCTGATCGGGTTCGCCGAGCACAGCGCGGGCATCTCCGAGCGGCGCCGCGAAGCGGGTCAGCGCGAGCAGGCGAACCTCGCGCTCGAGGCGTGCACCGAGGCCGCGCGCCGCGCGGCGACGCTGATCGATGCCGTGGAGACGTTCGAGGTCGAGGCCCTCCGCGCCGAGTCGACGCTGTCGGCCATCGTCGAGGACTCCCGCGAAGACATCGTCGTCGCCCTGAAAGAGCCGCACAACCCCGAGGTGAGCGCGGCGATCGCCAGGCTGCAGGACGCCCTCGCATCGCTTCCGGCGGCCGGCGTCAACACCGACCCGTTCACGCTGCTGTCGCGGCTGCGCGAGGCGAACTCCGGACTCGACGAGGCGATCGCCAAGGCGCGCGAGCGCGCCGCCCGCCCCATCCCGCCCTTCGAGCACGTCCGTCACTCGATCGATGACGCCGACCGGCAGCTCGCGGTCGCGCGCGACGTCATCGCCGGGCACCGCGGCTGGATCGGCGCCGACGCGCGAACGCGCCTGGCTGAAGCAGAACGCATCCGGATCGATCTCGACCGCTACCTCGGCATGTCGGCCAGCGCGGCGACGATGATCGACGACGACCACCGCGAGCAGGCCATGGCGATGTCGCGCCGCGTCGCGTTCCTTGCCGGTGAGGCGCTCCAGCTCGCGCAGCGCGACATCGACTCCTCGCGTCCGCAGGGCGGTCCCGATCAGTGGGGCGGTCCGCAGCAGGGCTGGGGCGGCGGTCGCCGCGGCGGCAGCGACCTCATGGGCGGCATCCTCGGCGGCCTCGTGATCGGCAGCATCCTCGACGGCTTCATCGACTGACGCCGCACGACAAGAGACGGATGCCCCGGCCTCCCGGCCGGGGCATCCGTCGTCGTCAGGGTGCGCCTACGAAGCGACCGCCTCGGGTGCTGCTTGCGTCGTGAGCGAGATCACGCCGTAGTCCCACCCTTTGCGGCGGTACACGACGCTCGGGTGGTCGGTGCGGGCGTCGACGAACAGGAAGAAGTCATGGCCGACCAGCTCCATCCGGTCGACGGCCTCCTCCACCGACATCCATTCCGGCTCGAACTCCTTCGTGCGGATGACGACGGGCGTATAGCCCTCCTCCTCTTCGTTGCCGGTGAGGATGGGGATCTCACCGGTCGCGACGGCGCGGAGCACGTCGACGGATGCCGGCTGCAGGTCGATCCCCTGGATGGCGCCGCTTCCCTTGTCGAGCTTCGCGCCTCGCGGGTGGTTGCGAGCGTCCACACGCTTGTCCTTCGCGCGTCGCAGCTGCTCGCACAGCTTGTCGACCGCGAGATCGAGCGCAGTGAACTTGTCACCGTCAGTGGCCTCGGCCCGGACGATCGGGCCCTTTCCGGTGACCGTGAGTTCGACCGTGTCGTCCTCCACGCGTCCGTTGTGATACGCGCGGTGAGTGACCTTGACGTCCACACGCTGAGCGCGCGGAGCGAGGTTTTCAATGCGGGCGGCCTTGTCTTCGACGACCGAGCGGAAGCGATCCGTGATCCCCACTCCCACGCCGACGATGCTGGTTTCCATCCCTGACCTCCTTGTTCCGGTCCACCCGGCCAAGGGCGGACCATCAGTCGCCTTGTCCCTCCCACGCTATCCCGGCGGGGGGCACCTGTCACCTGTGAGTTTCCGATGCGACGGGCCCGCGTGCCCCACCGTTCATCCGGCGCGGAGTCGCTGCCACCGTGGCGGCTCCGATCACGTCGGCGCCCGCCTCGCGGAGCGCCCGAACCGCTTCTGCGAGCGTGACGCCGGTCGTCACGACATCGTCGATCACGATGACGCGGAGGGACGCGGCATCCCTCGAGATCATGCTCTTCGCCACGTTTGCGCGGCGCTGGTCGCGACCGAGCCCGCGCTGATCGGCGGTGCGCCGCATCGTCCGCAGCAGGTGCCGCACCGGGAGCCCGGCGCGGCGCGCCAGCAGGTCGGGCACACGATAGCCGCGGCGGCGGAACGAGGCGCGCGAGGTTGGCAGGGGCACGAGGACGGCGTCGGGCTGTGCCAGCACCGCGACGGCCGTACGGAGTGCCGGGGCGAGTGCCCTCGCGAGCGGTGTGCGGCCCTCTTCCTTGACCGCCCGCACGATCCGCGCCGTCATGCCCTCGAACCGCAGGCCGCTGCACACCGGGACTGCGCCGCCGACCGCGTCCACCCACCGCGTGTCGACCCGTGGCACGAGCGCGAGCCGGCATTGCTCGCAGACGTCGGCATCGGGCGCACCGCAGCCCGCACACACGACGGGGAGGAGGAGGGCGAGCGCGTCGGCGAGCGCCGCGCCCACGACGGCCGGCACCGGCAGATGCGAGGTCATGCGGTCGAGTGTGACGAGGATCGGAATGCCGCGCCGGCCGCGCCGCGCATCCGGTGACCGCCCCGCACCGAAGCCGGCTGGGGAGGAGCCGCTACTCGGGCGCGCCCTGCTGCGTGGCGAGCAGCAGCACATCGGACGCCGTCGGCTGCCAGCCCGTGCCGCGCTTGACGTAGAGCGTGCCGTCGTCGGCGCGCAGTCGAGCGCTCGAGAGCGAGGTGCCGCCGGCGATGGTCACCATCCCCGCCGCGGCCGAGCTCCGCGTCCCCGCGCCGCCCACGACCTGCTCGAGGATCGTCGAACCCTCGGCGTCGCCAGAGAGGACCCCGACCGAACCGTCGTCGAGCCACGCGAGTCCGATCCCGTCCGAGACCTCGGCGAGCTGCACCGGGGCGCCCAGACGCACCGGAACCCGATCGGTCCCCCGCACGATCCCTGCGACCCACAGCCCGCTGCGGCCGCCCGCCGACACGACGGCGGCGACTCGGCTGCCGTCGCGCGACACCGCCATCGCGGTGATCGAGGTCGTGCCCGGCCACGCGTCGGCGACCTCGACGGCGCTCAGGTCCGGCAGGATGACCCGGACCGCGGCCGGCTCCTCGCGCGGCACGCTCCAGACCATGCCGAAGGGATCGATCGACGGATCGATCAGACCCGGCCGGGAGTCGACGACCTCGAAGGTCTCGTCCTCGCGGAAGCGCATCACCTCGCCCGTCTCGAGCCGCGCGGCAGCCACCTCTCGGTCGGGGGCGAGCTGCAGCGCGACGGGCGAGTACTGCTCCACCAGCGGCGAGATGCCGGGCACCGGGTCGAGGGTGTCACCGCCCGTGATGAAGCCGAAGCCGTCGGCGGTCAGGACGAGCGGCGCGCCCGGCACCCGCGTGGAGCGCACCCGCACGGCCTCGGCGTCGATGGGCACGGACTCGACGGTGAGCTCGACGTCGGTGATGTTGGCCGTGCGCAGGCTCTCGAGCAGCTGCGTGTACATGCGGTCCAGGGTCTGCGGGTCAGCCGAGAGCGCAGCCTCGTTGAGGTCGACCTGCGCGACGTTGCCCGTCACCGGCACGGCCGCTACGACCTCCACGCTCTCGGGGAACGCGGACTCGACCGATTCCGCGAGCCAGTCGCTCGGCGGCCCGTTCACGAGCGCACGGGCGACCCGGCCCGCCGAGTTGGTGGTCGGGAACCACCGGGCGTCCGGCACGAGGTACTGCCACGAGGGATCGAAGTACATGACGCCGTAGCGGTGGAATACGCGGGGGAACACGTTCTCGTCGAGGACGACACCGTCGGGGGCGAGGCTGATGCGCCACTCACCGTCCTCCTGGACCAGCTCGAACGGCAGCACGCGCTCACCGACCGCTGCGCGCTCGTATGTGCCGAGGTCGTCGACCGTGGCGAGCGCGGTGATCGCCAGCTCGACGTTGCCCTGCGGCGTCTCCGTCGGCACGCGATCCTCGAGGACGTCCACGGTCACGGCCGCTTCGGGATTCCAGACGCTCGCGAACTCCTCGGTCAGGAACTCGCGTGCGCGGTCCCACCTCGCCCCGAGCCCCGGCCCGGAGCCCGCCCGCACGAACCCTTCGACGATCTGCACCGGGGTCGCGCCCGGCTGCGGGCTGTCGGGCAGGAGGAACGAGATCTCCTCGTCGTCGGGCGCATCCGCCGTGCCGAGTCCGTAGTTGATGCGGCCGCTCGTGGGCAGGCCCGCGCAGGCGGTCAGCACCAGGGCGAGCAGCGTGATGAGTGCGATGGGGATGCCGCGGCGCCGGGTCATGACGCACCTCCCCGGGTCGCGGCATCCCGAGCTTCCGTCGCGTCCTGACGAAGAACCTGGATGGGCTGCGTGAGCCCGAGGTCTTCGACCACGCCGACGGAGTCGTCGCCGGGATCCAGGGGGATCGGCGAGGGGCCGACCAGCGGTCCGCCGCTGCGGGGCAGCGTGAGGACGAAGTTCGTGCCGCGCCCGAGCTCCGACCACACGGCCAGCTCTCCGCCGTGGAGCCGGGCGTCGCCGAGGGCGATCGAGAGCCCGAGACCGGTGCCGCCGATCGTGCGTGTGCGCGAAGGGTCGGCCCGCCAGAACCGGTCGAAGACCCGCTCCACCTCGTCCTGCTTCATGCCGAGGCCGTAGTCGCGCACGCCGAGCGCCACCGCCTGCTGATTGCTGTCGACGGTGACGACGATCGGGCGGCCCTCGCCGTGCTCGATCGCGTTGCCGAGGAGGTTGCGCACCACGCGGCGCACACGGCGCGGGTCCATGTCGACCGGCGAGTACCCGCCCGGGGCGACGAGGCGCACATCGCTGCCGTGCTGGTCGGCGAGCTGCTCCATCGAGGAGATCACGTCCTCGGCGAGGTGGGCGAGGCTCGTCGCCTCGAGCTCGAGCTGCACCGAGCCGGCGTCGTAGCGGCTGATCTCGAGCAGGTCCGTCAGCAGGGTCTCGAACCGCTGCACCTGGTTGTTGAGCAGCTCGGCGGCGCGCGCGGTCGCCGGGTCGAAGTCCTCGCGCTGGTCATTGATCATGTCGGCGGCGAGGCGGATCGTCGTGAGCGGCGTGCGCAGCTCGTGCGACACGTCCGACACGAAGCGCTGCTGCACGAGCGAGAGGTCGGCCAGCTCCTTGATCTGCGACTCGATGCTGTCGGCCATCGCGTTGAAGGATCGGCCCAGCGTCGCCAGCTCGTCCTCGCCGCGCACCGGCAGGCGCACGCCGAGTTCGCCCGCCGCGAGCTTCGCACTGGTGTCGGCCGCCTCGCCGATCGGCGTCGTCACCGAGCGCAGCACGAACCAGGCGATCCCGCTGATGAGCAGCACCAGCCCGATGCCGACGATCCACAGCGTGCTCTGGACGAAGCTGAGCGTCTGCGGCGCGTTCTCGAGGTCGTACGCGAGATAGAGCTCGTACGCGGCCACGCCCGGGACGGTCAGCTGCTGGCCGACGACGATGCCGGGCACCGTGGAGCCGTCGTCGGTGGGCATGGCGATCGACTGCCAGACCTGCCGATCCGCGCTCGCGCGCACCGCCTCGCGCAGCGACTCACTGATGGAGTCCTCGAATCGCAGGTTGCTGGTGAAGTCCTGGGGTGCCGACGGCGCCGGCGGACCGATGCGGAACGCCGCCCGCATGTCACTGGACGACTGCGCGGCGAGCGTGCTCTGCACGAGGATCATCACGTTCTGCAGCTGCACGCTGTCGCTCTGCGCGGTCGCGCTGTCGAGCGTCGTCTGCGCGGCGGACGATCCGCGCAGCGCGTCCTGGAGCACCTGGTCCTTGCGCGAGACGAAGAGGTCGTTCTGGATCGCGAGCGCCATCCACACGCACGCCACGATCACCGCGAGGGCGGTGAGCCCGAACGTGACCAGGATCGTGCGGAACCGCAGCGACCGTCGCCACAGCGCGGCGATGTTGCCCGGCCAGGCACGCCAGTCGCGCCATCCCGTGAGCGGTGTGCGGGTGGCCGTCACCCCCGTGATCGGGGCCGTCATCGTGACCTCAGACGACGGCACCGGCGCGGTAGCCCACGCCGCGCACCGTGGTCACGATCTTCGGGTTGTCGGGGTCGAGCTCGACCTTCGCGCGCAGACGCTGCACGTGGACGTTCACGAGGCGCGTGTCTGCCTTGTAGTGGTACCCCCAGACCTGCTCGAGGAGCATCTCGCGCGAGAACACCTGCTGCGGCTTCGACGCGAGCGCGACGAGCAGCTCGAACTCGAGCGGCGTCAGAGCGATGGGGGTGTCGCCGCGACGCACCTCGTGCGCGGCGACGTCGACGGTCAGGTCGCCGATGCGCAGGTGGTCGTTCGCGGGCTGACTCGCGGGGCGCAGCCGGGTCTTGATCCGCGCGACGAGCTCCTTCGGGTTGAACGGCTTGACGATGTAGTCGTCGGCGCCCGACTCGAGGCCCTTCACGACGTCGGCGGTGTCGGTGCGCGCGGTCAGCATGATGATCGGGACGCCGGACTCGGCGCGCACACGGGTGCAGATCTCGATGCCGTCCATGCCGGGGAGCATGAGGTCGAGGAGGATGAGGTCGGGCCGCTCGGTGCGCCACGCGTCGACGGCCTTCGCCCCGTCTGCGCAGAACGCCGTGTCGAACCCCTCGGTGCGCAGCACGATGCCGATCATCTCGGCGAGGGCGGTGTCGTCGTCGACCACCAGGATGCGTGAAGTCATCGCGCGGTTCGTCCTTCTTGTTGGGCACGCAGGGCACGGCACGGACGGCGCCTTCCCCCTGCGCTCCCCACAGAGTAGTGGACCCTGCCTGAGGAGGGGCCCAACACGAACCGTGACGCCGCCGAACGTCGGGGATGAACGCCCTGGGAGCCCTCGGCGGATGTGACACGATAGGGATCAGCCAGCGAGGCGCTCCGCCCCGATGCGGACAGCCCGATCCAGAAAGGGAGACCGTGACCGCCTATCCGGCTTGGACACCGGCATCCCGCCCGGGCATCATCCCCCTCCACCCGCTCCCGTTCGGAACGATCCTCGGCCGCTCGTTCTCGGCCCTCCGGCAGAACCCGCGCGTGCTGCTCGGGTTCGCGCTGGTCGTGCAGACGCTCGCCTACCTCATCGTCACGGCCGCCATCGTGGGTGTCGCGTGGGCATCCTTCACGCGGCTCGACACGCTGCGGTTCGGCACCGAGGAGTTCGAGGCCGTCATGGCCGGGTCGATCGCGATCACGCTGATCGCCGGCCTCGTGCTGGGGCTCGCCGCCGGTGCGCTCGGTGTTGTCGTGCAGGGCATCGTGGTGATCGAGGTCGCCCATGCGGCGGTAGCCGAGAAGCTGCGGCTGTCCGCGCTCTGGCGACAGCTGAGGCCGGTCGTGTGGCGGCTCATCGGTTACACGCTGCTCCTCACGCTCGCCGTGGTCATCGTGACGGGTGCTGTCGTCGCCGCGATCGTCGGCATCGCGATCGCGGCGGGCCCCATGGCCATCCTCTTCACGGTGATGGCGATCCTCGCCGCCATCCCGCTCACGCTGTGGCTGATGATCAAGCTGCTGCTCGCGCCGTCGGCGATCATCCTCGAGCAGGCCACGATCGGTCAGGCGGTCGCCCGCTCCTGGCGGCTGACCCGCGGGCGCTTCTGGCCCGCGCTCGGCGTGATCATCCTCATCTCGCTGGTCTTCGGGTTCGTCGCCCAGGTCGTCAGCGTACCGTTCAGCTTCCTGAGCACCGGGCTCACGACCGTCATCGCCCCGACCGGCGACCCCGAGCCCTCCGCGATCATCGCGATGATCGCGGTGCTGCTGCTCACCCAGGTGGTCACGCTGCTGCTGCAGTCGGTAGCCGTGGTCGTTCAGTCGACGGCGACCGCGATCATCTACATCGACTGCCGCATGCGGCACGAAGGACTCGACCTCGACCTGCTGGCCTACGTCGAGCGGCGCGACGCCGGCGCCACCGCTCTGCCCGACCCGTATCGCGAGCACATCGGCCGCGCCATCGCGCCCCGCCTGCCGCAGCCCGCCTATGCCGTGCCCCCGGGCTACCCGCCCGCCTACGGTCAGCCGCCCGCGGCACCTTACGGTCAGCCGCCCGCGGCACCGTACGCTCAGCCGCCGGGGTATGTCCAGGCGCCTGCAGCGCCCTACGGCCAGGGGCCCGCGGTCGGGTACGGCCCAGCGCAGCAGCCCTACGGCCAAGCCCCCGTGACACCCCCGTACGCGCCGCCCGCGACGCAGCCGGCGCCTGCACCGCAGCCTGCACCGACCGAGGAGCACCCCGCGCCCGCACCGACCGCCTGGACCGCCCCCGGCACTCCGGCCGACGGCGTCGACCGAGAGTCGCCGTGGGCTTGAGCGCCGGCCTCACTCTCGGCGCCGTGGTGACCGCCGGCGCGCCGAGCCACGCCGCCCACGCCGGTCCGACGCCCGACGGCGATGAGGCGCGGCGCTGGGCCGAGCAGGAGCTGTCCGACCCGGTCTACGACGTCGCCGAGCCGACGCCCTTCGACCGGATCGCCCGGGGTGTCGCCGACTTCTTCGAGCGGCTCTTCGCGACCGAGCTCTCCGGCGAATGGGGCCCCGCGGTCGCGGTCGTCGCGGCGATCGTCGTGCTCATCCTGATCGGGGTGGCGTTCGCGATCTGGGGCATCCCTCGCTCCTCGCGTCGGGCTCAGGTCCCGTCGTCCTCGCTGTTCGGAGAGGCCGAGATCCGCTCCGCCGCCGAGCTCCGGTCGGCAGCGGAGTCCCACGCCCGCAAGGCCGAATGGGACGCGGCGATCGTTCTGCACTTCCGCGCGCTGGCACGGGGATGCAGCGAACGCGGGGTCGTCGACACGCCTCCCGGCGCGACGGTCCACGCCTTCGCGCGCGCGGCCGCCCGCGTGTTCCCCCATCTCGCCGGCGAGCTGGAGCGGTCCGCGGCCGCCTTCGACGACGTGCGCTATCTGCGGCGCCCCGGAACCGCCGCCCTGTACCGGCAGGTGGCCGAGACCGACGGCGCCGTCGTCGCCGCGAAGCCGCTCGTCGCGGCGGAGGTCCCGGCATGACGGCCGTCGCGGCGCCACCGGTCACCGCCGGACCGCCGGCTTCACCGGGGCGCGCTCGGCGTGTGACGACATGGATCGTCATCGCCGTGGCGCTGCTGGCCATCGGCGGCCTCGGCACCGTGATCGCCGCGGCGGGCGAGTGGGCGCAGCGCGACGCGCTCGATCCCCAGTCGGCCGGTCCGAGCGGTACCCGCGCACTCGTCGAGGTGCTTCGCGATCAGGGCGTCGAGGTGCGCGTGGTGCGCGACCACGTCGACGCGGGCTCCGCGCTCGATGGCGCCGCGGCGACGCTCGTGCTCCCCGACACCCCGGCGCTCTCCGACGAGGGACTGCAGGACCTCATCGGCCGCGCGGCCGACGTCGTGCTCATCGAGCCGCGAGCGCGATCGCTCGACCTCCTGCTTCCTGGAGCCGAGACCGCCGGGTATGCCCCCTTCGGCACCACCGGTCCCGACTGCGACCTCGGTGACGCGGTGCGCTCGGGCGCGATCGAGCCGGGGATCGTGCTCACGCCGCCCGACGCGGACGCGGGCGCCGGAAGCGACTTCTCGGCGTGCTACCCGGCGGGAGACGGCTACGGGCTGCTCTTGGGGCCGCACGGCAACGGTCGCGCGGCTGCCATCGACGGCACCGACCTCTTCACGAACGCGCGTCTCGCCGAGGACGGCAACGCGGCACTCGCGATCAACCTGATGGGGCGGCATCCGCTCGTCGTGTGGTACCAGCCCGGTACGGGCGACACCGACATCGCCGACACCGACCTGTCGATCGGCGAGCTGACCCCGCCGTGGGTGAGTCCCGTCATCGTGCTCCTCCTCGTCGCCGGGGTGGCCGCCGGGATCTGGCGCGGACGCCGGTTCGGCCCGCTCGTGGCCGAGCGCCTCCCCGTGACGGTGCGCGCGTCCGAGACCACGGAAGGTCGCGCACGGCTCTACGCCCAGTCACGCGACGCCCTGCACGCGGCCGACCAGTTGCGCATCGGCGCCCTCGGCCGCCTGGCCCGTACGCTCGGCCTCGGTCCCGCCGCTTCCGCGCCCGAGATCTCCGACGCCGCCGCTGCGCGTGCGGGGATCGATGCGGGCGCCGCGCGCCGGATCCTCCTCGACGACATCCCCGTCACGGATTCCGACCTCGTCTCCCTCAGCCTGCGGCTGCGCCATCTCGAGGACGCCGTGCACGCGGCCGTCCGTCCGGAAAGGAACCCTCGATGACCGACACTCCCCCGATCGACACGGTCGCCGCCGACGACGCCGCGCTGCGCGAGGCCATGAACCGCGTGCGCGTCGAGGTGGGCAAGGCGGTCGTCGGGCAGGACGGCACCGTGACCGGCCTGCTCATCGCGGTCCTCGCCCGCGGCCACGTCCTCCTCGAGGGCGTGCCCGGTGTCGCCAAGACGCTGTTGGTGCGCGCGTTCTCGACGGCGCTCGGCCTGGACACCAAGCGCATCCAGTTCACGCCCGACCTCATGCCCGGCGACGTCTCGGGCTCGCTGATCTACGACGCGCGCTCGGGCGAGTTCGAGTTCCGAGAGGGGCCGGTCTTCACGAACGTCGTCCTGGCCGACGAGATCAACCGCACTCCGCCGAAGACCCAGGCCGCACTGCTGGAGGCGATGGAGGAGCGCCAGGTCTCGGCCGACGGCGTCACGCGACCGCTGCCCGATCCGTTCCTCGTGGCGGCCACGCAGAACCCGATCGAGCACGAGGGCACGTACACCCTGCCCGAGGCGCAGCTCGACCGGTTCCTGCTCAAGCTGATCGTCGACGTGCCCGCCCGCGATGCGGAGCTCGCGGTGCTGCGGCGCCACGCGAGCGGGTTCGATCCGCGCGACCTAGCCGCGGCGGGTCTCGAGCGCGCCGTGACAGCGGGCGAGATCCGCGCGGCGCAGCGGGCCGCGGCATCCGTCACCGTCTCGGACGACGTGCTGGGCTACGTCGTCGACCTCGCGCAGGCGACCCGCCGCAGCCCGTCGGTGCAGCTCGGGGTGAGCCCTCGTGCGGCGACCGCGCTGCTGGCCGCCGCGAAGGCATGGGCCTGGCTCGGCGGGTACCCGGCCATCACGCCCGACCACGTGCAGACGATGCTGCTGCCGACGTGGCGCCACCGAATCCGCCTGCGCCCCGACGCCGAGCTCGAGGGCGTCTCGGTCGACGCGGTCCTCGGCTCGGTGGTGCAGCAGACCCGCGTCCCCATCTGAGTCGCGCCCGTGTACCTCACCGGACGCACTCCCCTCCTCGTCGCCGTCGGCGCCGTGCCCGTCGTGCTGCTCTCGCTGGCCGGCGTGGACGCGTGGCTCGCGGCGTCGTCGTGGCTGGCCGTCTGCGTGATCGCCGTCCTGGCGGACGCCGCACTCGCGCCCGACCCGCGCCAGGTGACGGTGGAGCGACGGATGCCGCGCCGTGTCCTGCTGGGCGAGCCCGCGGTCGCCGAGGTCGGTCTCCGCAACACAGGATCGCGCACGCTGCGCGGGCGCCTCCGTGACGCGTGGCAGCCCACCGCGGGCGCGCCCGCCGAGCGCGTTCCCGTCGTGATCCCTCCAGGCGAGCGGCGCATGGCGGCGATCCCGCTGATCCCGCGGCGCCGAGGCGAGCTGACGACCGCGTTCGTCGTGATCCGCTCCGACGGACCGCTCCGCCTGGCCGGGCGTCAGGCGAAGATCGACGCGCGGGGCGCGATCCGGGTGCTGCCGCCGTTCACCGCCCGCCGTCATCTGCCCTCGCGCCTCGCCCGGCTGCGCGAGCTCGACGGCAACACGAGCGTCCAAGTGCGCGGCCAGGGCACCGAGTTCGACAGCCTGCGCGAGTACGTCCGAGGCGACGACGTGCGCGCGATCGACTGGCGAGCGACGGCCCGCTCGACGACGACGATGCTGCGCACGTGGCGCCCGGAGCGCGATCGCCACGTCGTGATCGTCGTGGACACCGGACGCACATCGGCCGCACGCGTCGGCGACGGTGTGCGCCTGGATGCTGCGATGGAGGCCGCGCTGCTGCTCGCGGCGCTCGCGAACCGCGCAGGTGACCACACCCACCTGCTGATGTTCGACCGGGTGATCCGGGCCCGCGTGACCCGGGTCGACGGCCCGGCCCTGCTGCCGGCGCTCGTCGATGCGATGGCACCGGTCGAGCCGCAGCTCATCGACACCGACTGGGACGCCGCTTTCGCCCAGGTGCGCGCGCTGACATCGCGTCCGTCGCTCGTCGTGCTGCTCACCGCGCAAGACGCCGCCGACGCCGCACGCGGCTTCCTCGGGTCGCTGCCGGGGCTGACCGCGCGCGCCCACGTCCTCGTGGGCACCGTCACCCAGGAAGCCTCGTCCCGCGAGCAGCGGCCGGACGCGGCATCCGTCTACCGCGATGCAGCCGCCGAGAAGACCGCCCAGGATGCCGCGGCCGTCGCCGCCGCGATCGCCCGCGCGGGCGCCGAGGCGATCGCCGACAGCCCGGAGCTGCTCCCCCCGCGCATCGCCGACCGCTACCTATCCCTGAAGGCGGCCGGCCGGCTCTGATCCGAACGCATCGCTCCCGCGCCACCACCCGTGACGCGGCGTAACCCGAGGACACTCCGCCGCCCCTTCCTGGGAATCACCTGACAGTAGCGGTACCCTCGCGACGAGGAAAGGGGTCTGTCCATGTCCGACACCACCACCACGCCTACCACCGCGAACAAGCTGGTCGCGGAGGCGCTGGGAACATTCCTGCTCGTCTTCGGCTCCATCGGGGCGGCCCTGTTCGCGGCCGACTTCGGCACCGGGTCGAACGGCTCATCGCTCGGCATCGGCTTCATCGGCGTCTCGCTGGCCTTCGGCCTGACCCTGCTCGCCGGCATCTACACGTGGGGTCCGATCTCGGGAGGGCATTTCAACCCGGCAGTGACCTTCGGGCTCGCCGCCGCGGGGCGCTTCCCGTGGAAGGACACCCCCGGCTACCTGATCGCGCAGATCGTCGGCGGCGCGCTGGCGACGACGCTCATCGTGCTGATCGGCATCTTCGGACCCGCGGGCTGGCTCGCCGCCGCGCAGGACGGCGGTTTCGCGAGCAACGGCTTCGGCGAGCAGTCGCCCGGCGGCTTCGGCCTGGGCGCCGCGATCGTGGCCGAGATCCTCTTCACGGCGGTCTTCCTGCTCGTGATCCTCGGCGTGACCCACCCGCAGCGCGGCACCGCAGGGTTCGCGGGTCTGGCGATCGGCCTCACCCTCACGTTCATCCACCTGGCGTCGATTCCGATCGACAACACCTCGGTGAACCCGGCGCGGTCGATCGCCACCGCCATCTACGGCGGCCCGGCGGCACTCGGCCAGCTGTGGGTCTTCATCGTGTTCCCGCTCGTCGGCGGTCTGCTTGCGGGCTTCCTGCACCGCGCACTGTTCGAGCCCAAGGGCTCGGTGCCGCCCGCACCGAAGGAGGCGCGCGTCAAGTAGCGCCCTCCCGAGACGCCGAAGCGGCCCGCCCCTCAGGGACGGGCCGCTTCGTGTTGCCGTGCGGGTCAGACCAGGTCGAATCGGTCGAGCTCGGTGACCTTGCCCCAGGCCTTGGCGAAGTCGCGCACGAACTTCTCCTTCGCGTCGTCGGAGGCGTACACCTCGGCGACGGCGCGCAGCTCGGAGTTCGAGCTGAACAGCAGGTCGACACGCGTGCCGATGCCGACGGGCTCGCCCGAGCCGTCCTTCGCACCCGAGAACGCGTGCGAGCCGGGGTCGAGCGGCTTCCACGTGGTGCCGAGGTCGAGCAGGTTCACGAAGAAGTCGTTCGTGAGCACACCCTTGCGGTCAGTGAAGACGCCGTAGTCGGAGCCGTCCCAGTTCGCGCCGAGCACCCGCAGACCGCCGACGAGGACGGTCATCTCGGGAGCGCTCAGCGTGAGGAGGTTCGCGCGGTCGATCAGGTGGTGCTCCTCGGGCATGAACGCACGCGGGCCGTAGTAGTTGCGGAACCCGTCGGTGATCGGCTCGAGGAACGCGAACGACGCGGCATCCGTCTGCTCCTGCGTCGCGTCGGTGCGGCCAGGGTGGAAGTCCACCTCGACCTCGACGCCCGCGTCGCGGGCCGCCTTCTCGACCGCGGCGTTGCCGGCGAGGACGATGAGGTCGGCAAGCGACACCTTCTTCCCGTCGCTGCGGTCGTCGTTGAACGACGCCTGGACCTGCTCGAGCTTGGCGAGCACGGTGGCCAGCTGCGCGGGCTTGTTGACCTCCCAGTCCTTCTGCGGCGCGAGGCGGATGCGGGCGCCGTTGACGCCGCCGCGCTTGTCGCTGCCGCGGAACGACGACGCCGCCGCCCACGTGGTCTCGACGAGCTCCGACACCGTGAGGCCGCTCTCGAGGATCTGCGCCTTGAGCGCGGCGGCGTCCGCCGCGTCGATCAGCTCGTGGTCGACCGCGGGGACGCGGTCCTGCCACAGCAGCTCCTCGGCCGGAACCTCGGGGCCCAGGTACCGGTCGATCGGTCCCATGTCGCGGTGGGTGAGCTTGAACCACGCGCGGGCGAATGCGTCGGCGAAGGCCGCGGTGTCGTCCTTGAAGCGACGCGAGATCTTGTCGTACTCGGGGTCCATGCGCAGGGCGATGTCGCTCGTGAGCATGCGCGGCTCGCGACGGCCGTCCGAGTGCGCGAGCGGCACCATGTCGGCGCCGCCGCCGTTGATCGGACGCCACTGGTGGCCGCCGCCCGGGCTGCGCATGAGCTCCCACTCGTACGCGTAGAGGATGTGGAAGAACTCGTTGTCCCAGCGCGTCGGGTGGTAGGTCCACGTCACCTCGAGGCCCGAGGTGATGGTGTCGTCCCCGTGGCCGGTGCCGAAGTTGTTCTTCCAGCCCAGTCCCTGCTGCTCCAGCCCGGCAGCCTCGGGGTTCTCCTCGATGTTGGTGTCGGGCGCGGCACCGTGCGTCTTTCCGAAGGTGTGGCCGCCGGCGATGAGCGCGACGGTCTCCTCGTCGTTCATCGCCATGCGGCCGAATGTCTCGCGGATGTCGCGGGCCGATGCCAGCGGGTCGGGGTTGCCGTTGGGGCCCTCGGGGTTGACGTAGATGAGACCCATCTGCACCGCAGCGAGCGGCTTCTCGAGCTCACGGTCGCCCGAGTAGCGCTGGTCGTCCAGCCACGTGGTCTCGGGACCCCAGTACACGTCGGCGTCGGGCTCCCACACGTCGGCGCGGCCACCGGCGAAGCCGAACGTCTCGAAGCCCATCGACTCGAGGGCCACGTTGCCGGCCAGGATCATCAGGTCCGCCCAGGAGAGCGACTGACCGTACTTCTTCTTGACGGGCCACAGCAGACGGCGCGCCTTGTCGAGGTTGACGTTGTCGGGCCAGCTGTTGAGCGGGGCGAAGCGCTGCTGGCCGGCGCCGCCGCCGCCGCGGCCGTCGGTGACGCGGTAGGTGCCGGCGCTGTGCCAGGCCATGCGGATCATCAGCGGGCCGTAGTTGCCGAAGTCGGCGGGCCACCAGTCCTGCGACGTGGTGAGCGTCTCGGCGATGTCGGCCTTGACCGCCGCGAGGTCGAGCGCCTCGAAGGCGGCCTTGTAGTCGAAGCCCTCGTCGAGCGGGTTGGCCACCGCCGGGTTCTTGGCGAGGATCTTCAGGTTCAGCTGGTTCGGCCACCACACGCTGTTCGCGTTCCCGCTCGTCGGGTGCGGCTGGCCGCCGTGGATGACCGGGCAGCCGTCGGCCTCGTTCGGACGCGGGCGGCTCTCGCCGTCCTCGCGCTCCTCGACCGGCGTGTCGATCGGCGTGACCGCCTGGTCGGCGTCGGTCGGGTTGGTGCCGATGGGCTCAGCGCCCTCATGGTTGGCGTCCATGGGTTTCCTTCCTGGTTCAGATGGATGAAGAGATCAGTGGGATGCCGCGGCACAGGCCGGGCAGACACCCCAGAACGTCACCTCGGCGACCCTCACGGCGTACCCGTGCGCGTCGGAGGGTGTGAGGCACGGCGCCGGACCCACCGCGCAGTCGACGTCCTCGACCGCACCGCACTCGGTGCACACGAGATGGTGGTGGTTGTCGTCGACGCGCAGCTCGAACAGCCCCGGACGACCCGCCGGCTCGATGCGCCGGACGAGACCGGCGTCGACGAAATCGCCGAGTGCGTTGTACACGGACTGAAGGCTCGTGTTCGGAACAGTCATCGCGACGAGAGCGAAGAGTTCGTCCGCGCTCGCATGGGGACGCTCGCGCACGGCGTCGAGCACGGCGCGGCGGGAGTCCGTCACGCGCAGGCCCGCGGAGCGGATCCGCTCCCCCGCGTCGTGCGCGGTGGAGGGAAGCGAGGTCATGCACCCATCCTACCCTCTTTTGAGAGATTCAAAAAAGGAAGGATGCCTCATCCGGCGACGAGCGTCGGAGTCCCTGTCTCGTACTCCGTGAGGTCGCCGGTCTCACCGCGGCGGTGCGCGCGACCCCCTATGACGATCATGTAGACGAGGAACAGCACGAGCGCGAGGGCGCCGATGCCGATCTTCACGGGCCACGGCCACGGCTGCGCCGTGACGAAGCCCTCGATGGCTCCTGCGACGGCCAGCCACAGCACGAGGCCGATGGCGATCGACGCGAGCGAGCGGCCGGCCGAAGCGATCGCCTCCCCGCGCGTGCGGCGGCCCGGCGCGACCCACGCCCAGAAGATTCCGAGTCCCGCAGCCGCAGAGACGAACAGGCACGTCATCTCGAGCAGTCCGTGGGGAAGGATGTACAGCACGAAGACGTCGCCGCGGCCGAAAGCGAGCATGACCGCCGCCGCGGTTCCCACGCTGACGGCGTTGGCGACGAGCACCATGACCGGCCAGAACCCGGTGATGCCGAAGATCACGCATTGAACGGCGAGCCAGGCGTTGTTGGTCCACACGGTGCCCGCGAACGTCGCCGGATGCTTCTCGCTGTAGTAGTCGGTGAAGTCGCCTTCGGCGTACTGCTCGAGCTGGAGCCGGTTGCCCAGTGCCGCGACGAGCGCGGGATCGCCGGAGATCCAGAACGCGACGACTGTGCCCACGAGGATGAACCCGAGCGCGATCACGAGCGTCCCCCACCGCACGCGGTAGAGCGCCGCGGGCAGCTGGAGCGCGAAGAACCGCGGCAGCTGTCGCAGCACATTCTCCGGCGCCCCGGTCAGCCGCAGCCGGGCACGTGCCAGCATGGTCGAGATGTGGTCTCCCTGGATGCTGCGCCCCGCCGACGTCTTCGCGTCAGCCAGATCGGCCGACGCAGCGCGATAGCGGTCGACCAGTTCGTCGACCTCCGCACCGCTCAGCCGCCGAGCGCGGCTGAGATCGTCGAGACGCTCCCATTCCGCCCGTCTCGCGGCGGTCAGGGCGTCGAGATCCATGTGCTTCACTGTACCCATGACCGACGTCCGCCCGACGATCATCGACATCCACCAGGACGAGGTGCTCACGGGCGAAGCCGTCGCGCTGGACGTGCAGCCGATCGGGTACTTTCTGCGTGCCCTCGGTGTGCTGATCGACATGCTGATCGGCGTGGCGCTGTTCCTGCTGCTGCTCCTCATCGTCGGTTGGCTCGACGGACAGGGCGCGCTTCCTCCGGACTCCGCGCCGATCCTGACGATCGCGATCGTCGTCGTGGTGACGGTCGTCGTACCGACCCTCGTCGAGACGACCTCGCGCGGCCGCAGCCTCGGCAAGCTCGCCGTGGGCGGGCGCATCGTCCGTGCCGACGGCGGCGCGGCAGGATTCCGCCATGCGCTCATCCGCGCCCTCATCGGCGTGTTCGAGCTCTGGTTCACCTTCGGCGCCGTGGCTGCGCTCGTCGGGGCGTTCACCCCCCGCTCGCAGCGCCTGGGCGACCTGATGGCCGGCACCTACTCCGAGCGCACCCGCACCCCTCGCCTCCCGCCGGCGCCGTTCGATACCCCGCCTCCGCTCGTCGCGTGGGCGGAGACCGCCGACGTCGCGCGCCTGCCGGAGCGACTCGCGCGGCGGCTGGCGCAGTTCGGCCAGTCCGCGCGCAACATGGAGCCGTCGGCCCGGGCGCGGGTCGCGGCATCCCTCGCCGCCGAGGCGTCGCTGCACGTGTCGCCCGTACCCGCGGTCGACCCCGAGACGCTGATCATGGGCGTCGTCGCGCTCCGCCGTCAGCGCGAGCTTCGCGCGCTCGAGCTCGAGCGCGACCGGGTCACCGCGCTCACCGGCACGACGCCCGCCGCGCCGAGGGGCTTCCCCGCGCGCTGAGCCGTCAGTACCGGTAGTGGTCGAGCTTGTACGGCCCCTCGACCGGAACGCCGATGTACGCGGCCTGCTCCGGCGTGAGGATCGTGAGCTCCACGCCGAGCGCGGCGAGGTGCAGCCGGGCCACCTTCTCGTCGAGGGTCTTGGGGAGCGTGTAGACGCCGACCGGGTACTCGTCCGGGCGGGTGTACAGCTCGAGCTGGGCCAGCACCTGGTTGGTGAACGACGCGCTCATCACGAACGACGGGTGGCCGGTCGCGTTGCCGAGGTTCATGAGGCGGCCCTCGCTCAGCACGAGCACGCTGCGACCGTTCGGCAGGCGCCACTCGTGCACCTGCGGCTTGATCTCGATGCGCTCGGCGCCCTCGATCGCCGCCAGCCCCGCCATGTCGATCTCGTCGTCGAAGTGGCCGACGTTCGCGACGATCGCGAGGTGCTTGAGCCCCAGGATGTGCTCCGGCGTGACGACCCGCGTGTTGCCGGTCCCCGTGATCACCAGGTCGACCTCGCCCAGGACGGACTCGAGCCGCGCCACCTGGAAGCCGTCCATCGCCGCCTGCAGCGCGCAGATCGGGTCGACCTCGCCGACGATCACCCGTGCGCCCTGCCCCCGCAGCGCCTCGGCCGCGCCCTTGCCCACATCGCCGTAGCCGGCGACGAACGCGACCTTGCCGCCGATCAGCACGTCCGTCGCCCGGTTGAGCCCGTCGGGCAGGGAGTGGCGGATGCCGTAGGTGTTGTCGAACTTGGACTTGGTCACCGAGTCGTTCACGTTGATCGCGGGGAAGAGCAGGCGGCCGCCGGCTGCGAGCTCGTAGAGACGGTGGACGCCGGTGGTGGTCTCCTCCGTCACGCCGATGAGCCCTTGCGCCATACGCGTGAAGCGCTGCGGATCGGCAGCCAGGCTCGCTCGCAGCGTGTCGAGGACGATGCCGTACTCCTCGGAGTCGCCGGGTGCGGCATCCGGCACCGCTCCTTCCTGCTCGAACTGGACGCCCCTGTGCACCAGCAGGGTCGCGTCACCGCCGTCGTCGAGGATCAGATTCGGCCCGTCGAACCCCTCCGCCGACCAGTCGAAGATGCGGTCGGCCAGTCGCCAGTACTCCTCGAGCGTCTCGCCCTTCCACGCGAACACCGGAACGCCCGCCGGTGCGTCGACGGTGCCCGTCGGACCCACGACGACCGCGGCCGCCGCTTCGTCCTGGGTGGAGAAGATGTTGCAGCTCGCCCACCGCACCTGGGCGCCGAGAGCCACGAGGGTCTCGATGAGCACGGCCGTCTGCACCGTCATGTGGAGCGAGCCGGCGATGCGTGCTCCGGCGAGCGGCTGCCGCGGGCCGTACTCCTGGCGCAGTGCCATGAGCCCGGGCATCTCGTTCTCGGCGAGACGCAGCTGGTGCCGGCCCGCTTCGGCGAGGGCGAGGTCGGCGACCTCGAAGTCGAGCGGGCGGACGGCGGCGGTGGCGGGCGACTCGATCGTCATGCGCCCATTCTCGCACCCGGCGCGCGACGCGCCCCGCGCAGCGGTCCGCCTCGTGCCGCGTCAGCCGGCAGCCGCGCGCCACCGCGGCAGCTCCGCCGACAGATACGCGGCGAGGGACTCGCGATGGTCCGGCGGGTCGAACCCGACACCCCTGATGCGGTCGAGGGCGAGCACGCTGTTGCGCGGCCGCGGGGCGGTCGGCGACGCCGCCGAGGCCGAGTACTCCTCGGTGGACACCGGCGCGACCCGGTCGGGATCCTGTCCGGCGGCGGCGAACACCACGCGGGCCACCTCCGCCCACGTCATCGGCTCGCCGGCGCCGGTCACGTTGTACACACCGTAGGGTGCGTGGGACTCCAGGAGGTGGGCGATCGCACGTGCCAGGTCGTCGGCGAACGTCAGACGCCCGCGCTGATCGTCGACGACCGACGGGGATGCGCCCCTCGCCGCCAGGTCGTGCATCGTGCGGAGGAAGTTCCTGCCGGCTCCGATCACCCATGACGTGCGGACGATGTAGTGGCGCGGCGCCGCGGCGACCGCGATGTCGCCGGCGGCCTTGGTCTGCCCGTAGACGCCGAGCGGGGTCAGCGCGTGATCCTCGGGGTACTCGCCGTCGAAGGTCCCGTCGAACACGTAGTCGGTCGAGACGTGGACGAGCGTGAGCGCATGGTCCGCGGCGACCCGCGCGAGCGCCGCGGCGCCCTCGGCATTGACCCGCCAGGCGGTCGCCCGCCCGTGCGGAGACTCCGCAGCATCGACTGCGGTGAAGGCGGCTGCATTGACGACGGTGTCGTAGTCGCGCCAGGGTCGCGCGGAGGAGAGATCCGCCCCCAGGTCGAGGTCTTCGTGCGAGGCGTACTCGACGCGACGGTCGCCGAGAACCCTGCGCAGCGCGATCCCGAGCTGTCCGTTGGCGCCGATCACCAAGACCTTCCGCGGCGCGACCGGGATGACGTCACGCAGACGCGGGTGCGCCCGGTCCTTTCCCGACATCACAGCCCGGGACAGGGGGATGGGCCACGCGATCGCCGCCGTCTCGTCCGCAAGGTTGAGGAACACGTACTCGGCGGAAGCCGACCAGTGGTCGTTCACCAGGTAGGAGTATGCGGTTCCGGGCTCCAGCGTCTGGTAGGCGTTCCCCACTCCGCGGGGCACGAATACCGCGCGGGACGGGCCGATCTCGGCCGTGAAGACCGTCCCGAACGACGGCCCGTCCCGCAGATCGACCCAGGCCCCGAAGACCCGGCCCGTCGCGACCGAGATCCACTTGTCCCACGGCTCGGCATGGATCCCTCGCGTCGTGCCCACCTGCTCGTTGTACGAGATGTTCTGCTGCACGGGGCCGAAGTCGGGGACGCCCGCAGCCGTCATCTTCGTGCGTTCCCAGTTCTCTTTGAACCATCCCCGCTCGTCGCCGTGAAGCGGCAGGCTCACGAGGAGGAGTCCCGGAATGGGCGTCTGATGGACGGCGAGCGGATCAGCGCTCATGTCGCTCCTCGACGGAGCGGTAGAAGGCCTCCGTCGCCTCCTTGGATCCGGCCCACCAGTCCTCGTTGGCGCGGTACCACTCGATCGTCGCTGCCAGCCCGGCGTCGAAGTCGCGCCGCGCGGGCTCCCAGCCGAGCTCGTCGCGCAGCTTGGACCAGTCGATGGCATACCGGAGGTCATGGCCGGCCCGATCGGTCACGAAGTCGAAGGCGTCGTCCGGCCGGCCCATCAGTCGCAGGATGTCGGCGAGAACGTCGGCGTTGCTGCGCTCACCGTCGGCGCCGATCAGGTACGTCTCCCCCACGCGCCCGCGCTCCACGATCGCGAGAACCGCGGACGAATGGTCGTCGACGTGGATCCAGTCCCGGACGTTGAGTCCTCGGCCATACAGCTTCGGCCTGATGCCGCGCAGGATGTTCGTGATCTGCCGCGGGATGAACTTCTCGACGTGCTGACGCGGACCGTAGTTGTTGGAGCAGTTCGACAGCGTCGCCCGAAGACCGAACGAGCGAACCCACGCGCGCACGAGCAGGTCGCTCGCCGCCTTCGTCGAGCTGTAGGGCGAGGAAGGGTTGTAGGGAGTCGCCTCGGTGAACCGCTCGGGATCGTCGAGGGCGAGATCGCCGTACACCTCGTCGGTGGAGATGTGGTGGAACCGGCGGTCATGGCGCCGAGCTGCCTCGAGGAGCGTGAAGGTGCCCACGACATTGGTGTCGATGAAGGGGCGCGGTTCGGCGAGGGAGTTGTCGTTGTGGGATTCGGCAGCGAAGTGCACGACCGTGTCGGCGCCGGCGACGAGGTCGTCGACGAGAGCGGAGTCGGCGATGTCTCCCCGGACGAAGGCGAGGCGGTTCTCGGGCAGGCCGGCGAGCGAGCGACGGTCGCCGGCATAGGTGAGCGCATCCAGCACCGTGACGTGGGCGTCGGTATGCGCGACGAGATGATGCACGAAGTTCGAGCCGATGAAGCCCGCGCCACCGGTGACCAGGACGTCCTTCACGACCTGCCCTCCCCGAGGATCTTGAGGAGGTAGGAGCCGTACCCCGACTTGACCAGCTGCTCTGCGCGGGCGTGCAGCGCCTCGTCGCTGAGGTAGCCCTGCCGCCACGCCACCTCTTCGGGCACGCCGATGTTCAGTCCCGTCCGCCGTTGCACCGTGCGCACGTAGTCCGCCGCATCGGTCATGTCATCGAAGGTACCGGTGTCGAGCCAAGCGCTTCCGCGCGGGAGGACCTCGACGCGGAGTGCACCCCGTGCCAGGTACGCGAGGTTCACATCGGTGATCTCGAACTCCCCCCGCGCGCTCGGGCGGAGATCGCGGGCGATGTCGACCACGTCGTTGTCGTAGAAGTAGAGTCCGGGCACCGCGAAGTTGCTCCTCGGTACGCGGGGCTTCTCCTCGAGGGATACGGCCCGGCCGGCCCCGTCGAACTCGACCACTCCATACGCCTCCGGCCGTGCCACCCAGTACGCGAAGATCGCGGCACCCTCGATCCTGCCGAAGCGCTGCAGCTGAGTCCCGAGCCCCGGCCCGTACAGGAGGTTGTCACCGAGAACGAGCGCGACCGAGTCGTCTCCGATGAAATCGGCGCCGATGGTGAACGCCTGCGCCAGACCGGACGGAGTGGGCTGCACGGCGAAGCTGAGTTCGACGCCGAATTGCGAGCCGTCACCGAGGAGACGGCGGAACTGCTCGAGGTCGTGCGGAGTGGTGATGACGAGGATGTCCCGGATGCCGGCCAGCATGAGCGTCGACAGCGGGTAGTAGATCATCGGCTTGTCGTACACCGGGACGAGCTGCTTCGAGACGCCGAGCGTCACCGGGTGCAGGCGTGTGCCAGAGCCCCCGGCGAGAATGATCCCCTTCACGCGTGCATTGTGTCACGGCGGGCGGCACTCACGCGCGACGGCGCGGCGGGCGCGGGGCCGCGGCCGATCAGGCGCGCAACCTCTCGTGGCGCACCACGACCCACCCCTTGGGCACCGACAGGCGGTCGGTGTGGATCGCGCACAGGTCGTGCGCGTGCGGATCACCCTCTCCGCCGAGGGGCCCGAGGGCGGCCATCTGGTCGCCGTAGTCGTACGTCAGCGTCGATACGGCCTCGCGGGCGCATCCGACCTTGGAGCAGAGTCTCTCGCGCATCGGCACGACACTATCCACCGGAGGCCGACGGGACGGGATGCCGCGCCCGGCGGACGCCGATCGGCTGGGGCTCCGATCCGCGAGCCTAGGATGGACGCATGGCGTGGCGGCGGACCCGGAGCACCGAGACGGCGCACCGTCGCGCCCCGCGACACGGCCGCCACGGGCGGGAAGGGCGCAGCCCGGTCGTGAGGCCGCCGCTCCCCCCGCTCGACACGCGCGTCGAGCGCTTCGACCTCGCCGTCGGCACGGCGGCGGAGTTCCTCCGCTCGGCGTGGCCCGAGCTGCGCGAGGTGAGCTTCGAGATCGCCGACATGCCGCAGGCGGCCGATGAGGACGGCATCCCTCGGTGGACGGTCCTCTCGGACGCGAAGCGCATCATCGTCTACCGGCTCCCCATCGAGCGGCTCAGCCACCTGCACCGCGACGACGAGCTCCACCGCCGCATGATGGTCGAGAGCTGCGTCTTCCGCGCGGCCGCCGAGTACCTCGACCGCGACCCGTGGGATCTCGGCCCCGAACGCTTCCGCTTCCTGTGACCGGGCGCTCCTACGGGTAGACGACGATCTCGGGGGCCGCGGCATCCGCCGGCCATACCGGAATGCCCGCGAGCGCACCGTTGCCGGTCAGCGAGATCCCGGCGCGCACTTCGCTGGTGCCGGGATCGAGCACGTAGACCGTCCGGGTGGACAGCCGGGCGGTCATGCTGCCGTTCGCGGGCACCGCGAGTTCGAGCTTGTACGAGCCGTCGGCGGACGTCACCGACACCTCGGCGGGCTCGTCGCCGGGATTGACGAGCGTCAGCGCGGGCGGCGGGCCGGACGGCACGGCGAACAGGCTCGGCACGCCGATCAGCGGCGACGGGGTGTACCAGGCGAAGTCGTCGCCCTCCTCGAAGCCGGTCGTCTGCCAGACCGCCGACACCAGCGGAGCGTCAGCGGTCACCTGCACCGTGTAGGTGCCCCGTGCAAGGCCGCTGAGGTCGACCTCGACCGGCTCTCCCGCGGTGAGGGGGACGTCGTCGGGCTCGAGGGACGGTTCGTCGCGCCCGGTGGCGGTGACCGTGATCTTCGCCGTCGTGTCGGTCGAGGGGGACAGCACGCGCAGCACAGTCGCGGCGTCGGAGGCGCCGTCGGCGCCCGGGTTTCGTGTGACCGCGACGCCCGTGATCGTCTGGACCGCCTGCGGCTCGGCCACCGCGCCGACCTGGTCCACGCCGCCGGGCGTCAGGGTGCGCGTGATGCTCGCCTGCAGCGAGGCGTGGATGGCCGCCCCGACGGCCGATACGCGCACGACGGGGCTGGCCTCGCCGATCAGCAGGCCGGCCAGCGCGACGACGCGCTGCTCGCCGGCGGGAACGACGAGGTCGGTGCCGCCGGGCGGCGTCGTGGGCCCGTCGGCTCCGTACACCGTGAGCTGTACGCGGGCGGGGACGACGCCGGGGTTGGCAAGCAGAACGAGGTCGGACGCGCCTGTCTCGCCGGAGCCGCCCACCAGCCACGACTCCAGCAGGGGCGGCCGGCACGCCGAGGCTGCGTAGCCGGCGAGGTCGTCGTCGGTCGCGGTGGCCGCGCCGGCCGCTGCCAGGTCCACGCGCTCCCGCTCGCGCGGCGGAGAGGTGAAGACCGTGGGTCCGTCGCCTTCCGGCAGGCCGGGCACGTTCAGCACCTGCTCCTGCGGGTCCTCGGCGCCTTCGCTCACGCCGCTGGTGAGCACCTGGCCCTTCGCGAGCGAGATCGCTTCGACGTCGTCGACGTCGCGGCCGAGGGAGAGCAGTCCGCCGTCGCACGAAGCGACCGACGCCGACGGGGCGGGCAGCGTGGAGATGCTCAGCGGCTCACGGGTGAGCGTCGGCCAGGGGACGGAGACCGCGGTGACGACGGCCACTGCGGCCACTGCCGAGACGGCGGTGCCGGCCAGCAGCCGTGTGCTGGTGGTCGCCCAGTGGAACACGCGGCGGTCGCTCATCGACCCTCCTGCCAATAGGGCCCGACGACGCGCGGCATGCGCCGCGCCTCTCGCCGCGACGCGGCCGTCGGAAGGGCGAGGAGCAGCGCCGCGGCGAGCACGGCGAGCTGCGCGCCTGCCACGAGACCGGCCGTGACGTGCACCGCGGCGGGGACCGACGGCCGGGACGCCACCTCCGTCGTGACGCGCCACAGCGTGCCCTTGGCGGTCTCACCGACCGAGTCGAGGCTGTCGCGCTGGTCGAGCGAGGTGGTCACCGAGAGCCGCATCGCTCGCGCGGCGTCGGACTCGGGCGGCAGCGCGGGCGCGAGGAGGACGAACCCGACGCCGTGGCCGGCGAGTTCCGCGACCACGTTCTCGGCGGACGATGTCGCGAGGTCGGCGGCGAGCTCGGCGATGACGGAGTCGTCGGCCGACGTCTCGGAACGCGTCGAGAGCAGCGTGGTCTGGCCGCCCAGAGTCTCACTGCCGCCCCACACGACACGCGCGGAGAGTCCCGTGACGTTCTGCGGCGTCAGCACGATCGTGCCCACATCCGGATCGTCGCGGCCCTCGGCGGCCACGTACGCGGGAAGCGTGCTGGCGGGTCCGTTCGTGAGCAGCGCGGTGCCTCTGGCCAGCGCGGTGAGCGAGGGAAGCGCCAGCAGCGCGACCGCGGCTAGCACGACCGCCGCGACGAGTCCCCGTGCGATCGCGAGGCGCGGCGCGAGGCCGGCGTCCAGCGTGACCAGGGCGCCGCCGACGGCGCCGAGCCACGCGAGGCTGAGCCCGCATCCCGCCCAGATCGCCACCGGGATCGACTGCTCGAATGACACGGCGACCCCGACGGCCGCGAACGCCGTGCCGAGCCCCACGGCGGTGAGCGCCAGCAGCACGATGCCCGCTGCCCATCGCTGCGTGAGTGGGGCGGCGAGCGCGAGGAGCGCGACCGGCGCGGCGAGCAGGGTGACCCACCACGTCGGGAAGTCGGCGGGCACGAAGGTCGTCCAGCCGGCGAGATCGGAGGTCGGGATGCCCGCCGCCAGCAGGGCGCGCCCGGCGGCGTCGGCCGCCACCTGGGGGCCGGCCCACGGCATCCCCGGATCGGACAGCAGACCCCAGGCCTCACCGCGGCGGATCGTCGTCCAGACCAGCGGCGCGAAGATCACGATGGACGGCACCACCGCCCAGATCAGGCGTGCGACGCCCCGTCCGCCGCGCAGGACCACGGCGAGCACGATGGACGCGGCCCACACCACGGCGAAGGCGGGGGCAAGCGAAGGGGCGACCGCCAGGACTGCGGCGAGGAGGAGGGATGCCGCGCCCGCGCCGGCCCACGACCGATGCGCGACCGACCCGGCGAGGAAGAGCCAGGGAAGCAGCACGTGCGCGATGACCGCGGTGGGGCGACCTTGCGTCAGCGCGATGAGGAACGTCGGCGCGAGCGCCCAGAGCGCACCGCCCGCCAGACGCAGCAGCGATCGGTCGGTGACGCGGGTCGAGACGAACCATCCGCCGAGCGCCGCGAGCGGCAGGGCGAAGACCCACAGCACGACGAGGGCGCGCGACGGCTCCCACGGCGACAGGGATCCGAGCACGGCGATGACGGCGGCGAACGGGTCCGCGGGTCCGATCGTGTCGAGGCCGAGCGCGCGCTGACCGAACGCCGCATCCGCCCAGAGCTGCCCGACCGTGCTGCGCAGCGGCTGGAGCGCTCCCCCGCCCAGCACCGGCCATGCCAGCAGCGCCGGGAACGCCGCGACCCCCACCACGAGCGCCGCGAGCACGAGCCACGCTCCGCCTCCGGCGAAGAAGCGCAGTTCACCGCGACGGTGGGCACCCGCGGGGCCTGGATCCGGTTCGTCGCCGAACCGCTGGCTCAGCTCGGTGCCCGTCGTGCGCAGCGGCTGGAGCTGTGCCCACGGCGCGCGCCGGGGTCCGGCCAGGCGGCGGCGCGAGCGCGCCACCGCGGCAGGTCTGACCATGACGAGGATGGCCCCGCCCCACTCGGGCAGGATGCTGCCCGGCTCTTTGCGGACCAGATCGATGATGGTGCGCCAGAGCGCTAGAGGAAGGATCGAGAGCCACAGGAACGGCACCGCGGCGGCGTGTGCGTAGACGAGGCGCCGGTGCAGCTGCGCGACACGCGCCGAGAACGTCGCCCGTCGCCGGCGCTGAGGCGTCAGGGGCGTCGGAAGCCCGGCGACGCCGTCTCCGGCGGTGGCCACGATCGCCGTCGGGGCGAGCGATACGCGTGCGCCGGCCAGGCGGGCGCGCACGCCGAGATCGAGGCCCTCGTCGGCTCCGGCGAGGGCGGGGTCGAGCCCGCCGAGCTGACGCCAGGCGTCGGCGCGCACGAGGAGTCCACGCACATCCGCGCCGAGGACGTCGTCGCGCCCGTCGTGCTGGCCTTGGTCGAGCTCGCCGTCGGCGAAGCCCACCGCGCGGCCGAAGCGCGTCATGCCGACGCCGAGGGACACGATCTCGGAGCGGTCGTCCCAGCGGACGAGCTTCGGAGCTATGCATGCCACCGACGGCGCGAGCTCGAGCGCGCCGGCGAGCCGGGCGAGCGCGTCGCGTTCGGGTGCGGTGTCCTGCGCGAGGAGCCAGACCGCGTCGCCGTCCAGCCGCGGAGACACCAGGGCGACCGCGGCCGCGTACCCCGTCGACGCGGGCGCGGTCACGACCGACTCGGCCCCGGAGGATGCGGCCACGTCGGCGAGCGTGTCGTCGCCGCCGCACAGGACGAGGGTGAGCACGTCCACTGGACGCGTCTGCTCGGCGAGAGCGGCGAGCGTTCGCCGCAAGTGGTACGCGGCGGGCGTGCGACCGTCGGGGCGCACGACGAGAATGGCGTGGACTCGAGCGGGCATGACCCCGTCAGCCTAAGCGGCGGGGCTGACCGGCCGGCGACGCACGCGCCGGGTCTGCGAGATCGGGCAGGTCAGCGCTCGCGAAAGTCAGGCGCGGCGCTTGAGCTTGCGGCGCTCGCGCTCGCTGAGACCGCCCCAGATGCCGAAGCGCTCGTCGTTCTGCAGCGCATACTCGAGGCATTCGCCCCGGACGTCGCAAGAACCGCAGACGCGCTTGGCGTCGCGGGTCGAGCCGCCCTTCTCGGGGAAGAACGCCTCGGGATCGGTCTGCGAACACAGAGCGTCGGTCTGCCACGCGAGGGGATTGTCGTCCTCGCCCTCGACGGGCCGGCGCACGCCCGGAACTCCGAGCTGCACCGGATCGACGAACCAGTTGTCGGGAACGCCTGAACGGTATTGCGATGCCGTCATCTCGTTCTTCCCCCCGGGAGATCCCCCTGCACGCGGTGTGCGTGTACGAGTAATTACACCCGTGTAGTTCACCGAGGTCAAGTCGCAGATACTAAAGCCTCAAGTCCCGATTGAAGTTTCGCGACGCGCCGACGGCGTGTCGCGCTTCGTAACGGTCGGATGAGAACTCGACCCCGGCGACCTCAGCCGACACCCGCACGGCCCGGCGCCGCGAGGAACAGCTCGCCGTCGCCGGTGACACGCACCGATCCCTCGTCGGGCGTGACGAAGGCCGCCTGACCAGGACCCAGCGTGAGCGACGACCCGCTCGTCGCCCCGACGACGACCAGCTGCCCCGCGGTTGCCAGCGCGATCGCCGGCCCGCCGACCGGGACGCGCCGCTCGCCGGCGCCCGCTGCCTGCACGCGGTCGAGCGAGAAGTCGGCGACCGGGACGTCGAAGCGGTCCACGCCGGGACTGACAGGGCGCGGATGGACGACATCGACGGGACCGGGGCGCGGTTCGACGACGGCGAGCAGCTCCGCGATGGCGATGTGCTTCGGAGTCAGCCCGCCGCGCACGACGTTGTCGCTCGCGGCCATGATCTCGACGCCGAGACCGCTGAGGTACGCGTGCAGCATTCCGGCGGGCACGAACAGCCCCTCCCCCCGGCGGAGGGTGATGCGATTCATCAACAGCGCGACGACGATGCCCGGATCCCCGGCGAACTGGGCATCCATCGCGCGGACGAGGTCGAGCTCGGCGGCGAACTCTTCCGAATCCGCTGCCGCCGCCGCGTCGATGATCGCGCGTACGTCGGGTGCCGCCTCGTCTGTGAGCACCCAGGCGAGCGCGTCGGCCATCGAATCGTCCGCCGCCAGCCGCTCCGCGAGGGGGCGGGCTCCGGGTCCGACGGCGTCGATCAGCCGGCGCGTGGAGGTGAGGTCGCGCAGCCCGGCGAGCGCGTGGAACTCATCGCTCACCGCGACGATGAGCTCGGGCTTGTGGTTCGCATCGCGGTAGGTGCGGTGCGAAGCATCCCTCGGAATGCCCGCGTCCTCCTCGCGCGCGAACCCCTGCTGTGCCTGCGTCTTCGACGGATGGACCTGGATGGAGAGGGGGGATGCCGCGGCGAGCAGCTTGAGAAGATAGGGGAGCTGCGCCGGAGCCCCGGTGGCGGCGCCGTCCTGGGCGAGCCAGGCGTCGAGGGTACGGCCGTCTGCCGTCACGGCGGGGTCGGCCGGATGGTCGCCGAACCACACCTCCGCCTCCGGACCGCCGGACGGTGCGCGACCGACCAGGTCGGGGATGAGGGTGGTCGATCCCCAGGCGTACGCCCGCGGATCGTTCGTCAACGGAACGAGCATGGATCCAGCGTAGACGGCGTGCCTGCGACGGCCGTTCCCGCGAGATCCCGCACGGGGTCGGGGGTAGCCTGTGATGCGATGGCCGTCCACTCGAAGCACCCGGCGTCGGCGCCGCCGGCTCCCCCGGTCCGTGAGAAGACGGGGCACCTCATGCTGCGCGGATGGTGCATCTTCGTGATGTTCATGTCCCTGTCGGGCACGGCCTGGGTGCACGCGTTCGGCGAGCTGACCGCCGCGGCCATCACGATCGCGGGCGGCATCCTGTCGGTCATCCTGTGGTTCGTCATCCGTCCGCCGGTGCACTGGCAGCGCCTGCCGTGGTTCGTCGTCGCCTACGTCGCGTGGGCGACGCTCTCGCTCATCTGGTCCGCCTGGCCGCAGACGACGGCGCTCACCCTTCTGCTGCTGTGGATCACGACCATCCAGGCGCTCTTCGTCGGCAGCGTGCTCACCTGGCGCGAGCTCGTGAGGGCCGCGGCATCCGCTCTCAAATGGGTGATCGCACTGTCGATCGTGTTCGAGCTGTGGGTGGCGGTCTTCGTGCAGGCCCCGATCCTGCCGGGCTTCGTCGTGGGCAAGGCCGATGACCCCATCGAGTACTGGTCGCGCAACAACCTCTTCGACTGGGGCACGCGCATCCAGGGGATCATGGGCAATGCCAACCTGCTCGGGCCGGTGGCGCTGCTGGCGATCATCGTGTTCGCGATCCGCATCGCCGCGGGGGCACCCCGTCGCGCGCTGCTGTGGGCCTGGATCGCCGTGTCGGCGTACCTCTTCTACCGCGCCTCGTCCGCCACTGCGTACGTCGCCGCCGCCGGCGTGCTCGTGGTGCTGGCCACCGTGCTGCTGATGCGGCGCGCGCGGCGGCCGGGTGAGCGGACGCGGTACTACATCGGCTACGCCGTCGTCGGACTCGGCGGGCTGGCGGTGCTCTACTTCTTCCGCACCGCGATCTTCAGCGCGCTGGGCCGCGACTCCGACCTCACCGGACGCGAGACGATCTGGGAGAAGGTGCTCGAGCGGGCGTCCGAGCGCCCGTGGGTCGGCTGGGGCTACGCGACCCCGTGGGCACCGTGGGACCCTGCGTTCGACGGCTGGATCATCGACCACGGCCAGACCGTGCTGCAGGCCCACAACATGTGGGTCGACATCCGGATGCAGCTGGGCATCGTCGGCGTCGTCCTGCTCGGCCTGCTCTACCTCGCCTTCATCTGGCGCTCCTGGTTCTTCGCGGTCGACCGGCCGCGCTGGGACCTGCGCGACGACCGGCCCTACTCGTCGCTCACGCTCCTGCCGACGCTGGTCGGGGCGATCGTGCTGGTGCAGGGCCTCGCCGAGTCCTCCCCCCTGCTGCTGTGGGGATGGCTGTTCGTCGTGATGCTCGGCTCCAAGATCAAGCAGTCGCCGCACGTCGGCGAAGGCCCCGCCGAGCAGAGTGCCGCGATCGAGCGCGGCGAACCCGAGAAGCAGGAGTCGTGACGGTGCCGCCGGCTCGCCCCGGCCACGCCGGCTGGCTGAGCACGCTGCTGGGGTCGGCGTCGTTCGCGCGCGCCTACACGCTCTCGGTTCTCGGGGCCGTCTTCGCCTCGTTCGCGGTCGAGCGGCTCGCCGGCCGCGTGACCTACATCACGATCATCGCCGGGCTGTGCGTCATCGGCGCGGGCGTGCTCGTCGTGCGCCGGCAGGAGATCTCGCTGGTCCGCCTCGTGCCCACGACGCTCGTCGCCCTCGTCGGGTGGTCGCTGATCAGCGTGTTCTGGAGCACCGACGCCGCGACCTCCTTTCTGAGCTGGATCACCACCGCCGCGCTCGCGTTCCTCGCGATCGTGATCGGCCACATCCGCGACACGCTGCAGACGGCGCGCGCGCTCGGCGACGTCCTGCGCGTCCTGCTCGGCGTGTCGCTGGGCGTCGAGGTGCTGTCCGGCGTCCTGCTCGATCTCCCCTTCCGGTTCCTCGGGATTCAGGGCAACCTCGCCCAGCTCGGCCCGGTGCAGGGCATCTTCGGCACCCGCAACATGCTCGGGTTCGTGGCCGTCCTCGCGCTCATCACCTTCCTGATCGAGTGGCGCACGCAGTCCGTGCGCCCCGGCGTCTCCATCGCCTCGGTCGTGCTCGCCGGCGGCCTTGCAGCGCTGAGCGACTCCCCCACCGTGCTCGTGCTGGCGCTCGGTGTCGGGCTGGCGGTCGGCGCGCTCGCGTGGGTGCGGCACACCCGGCCCGAGCACCGCGGCGCCCTGCAGCTCGCACTCGGCGCGGCCGTCGTGATCGGCGTCGCCGTCGGATACTTCGCGCGGCACCCGATCATCGCCTGGCTCGGCGCCGGCACCGACTTCTCGATGCGCGTCGACCTGTGGAACGTCATGGTCGATCTGGTGCGCTCGCGACCGGTGCAGGGCTGGGGCTGGTACGGCGCCTGGGCGCCGGCCGAGCAGCCCTTCAGCTTCATCAACTACTTCCTCGAGTCGGCGCACGCCACCGGCCTGAACGCGTACTTCGACGTGCTCCTCCAGTTGGGCTGGATGGGACTGATCCTGTTCATCGCACTCGCCGCAACCGCCCTCGTGCGCTCATGGCTGGCGGCGAGCGAACGCCGCTCGGTCATCTACGCGTGGACGCCGCTCATCCTCATCGCCCTGCTCATCGACTCGATGTTCGAGAGCTTCACGCTGGCGGGCATCGGCTGGCTGATGCTCGTGCTCTGCGCTGTGCGCGCCGGCCTGTCGCGGTCGTGGCGCGAGCGCATCGACGCCGCCTCCGAGACGTCCGGGCTGCCGCACGACGACGAGCGCCTCTGACGCTCGGCTCGAGCCTCGGCGCCCAGGGAGCCGGGGGATCGGCAGGGTAAGCTTCACTCTCGGCCCGACGCCTCGCGCCAGCCTGCAATACGGGAGCTCCTCACGTGACCCACATCCTTCAGAACGTCGTCTTCCCGACGGATCGCGATCCCGACCTCCTCCCCCTGTACGTCGACCCCGAGACGTGGTCGGTCATCGACGAGGAGCCCGTGCGCGTGTCGAGCCGGGCGCACCTGGGGAACATCCTCGGACGTACGTCCGCGCGCATCCTCGCCGGCCGTCGCGTGTCGTTCGGCACGTACTTCAACGCCTTCCCCGCCGCGTACTGGCAGCACTGGACCACGGTCCGGGACGTGCGCCTGACCGTTCGCACGGTCGGCCCGGCCACGATCCTCGTGTACCGGTCCAACGGCTCGGGTGTCCGTCAGCGCATCGATACGCAGGAGGTCGACGGCGCCGCCGCGACGACCTTCGACCTCGTCCTCGATCAGTACAGCGACGGCGGATTCATCTGGTTCGACATCGTCGCCGACGAGAAGAACGCGCTCTTCGAGGGCGCTGAGTGGTCGACCGAGCAGGAGCCGGCGCGCACGGGCAAGGCATCCATCGGCATCACCACATTCAACAAGCCCGACTACTGCGTCTGGACGCTCATCAATCTGTCGGAGTCGCCCGACGTCCTCGAACTCGTCGACCGGATCTTCATCGTCGACCAGGGTGATCGTCGGGTCGACGCGCAGCCCGGGTTCCCGGCGGTGGCCGAAGCGCTCGGCGAGACCCTCGAGATCGTGACGCAGCCGAACCTCGGCGGATCGGGCGGCTTCGCGCGCGTCATGGCCGAGAGCCTCGCGCGCCCCGACACCGAGTTCGTGCAGCTGATGGACGACGACGTGCGCCTCGAGCCCGAGTCCGTGCGCCGGTCGATCATCTTCTCGCGCTTCGCCACCGTCCCCACCATCGTCGGCGCGCACATGTTCGACCTGCTCGACCGGCCGAAGCTCCACGCGTGGGCCGAGGTGGTCGACGAAGAGCCGTTCATGTGGCGTGCCCTGTACCAGGAGAAGCTGCCGCACGACTTCAGCGTGGCCAACCTCCGGCAGACGCCGATGCTGCACATGCGCCTCGACGCCGACTACAACGGCTGGTGGATGTGCAGCATCCCGGTCACGGTGATCCGCGAGGTCGGCCTTCCCCTTCCCGCCTTCATCAAGTGGGACGACGCGGAGTTCTGCCTGCGCGCACGCGAGGCGGGCTACCCGACCGTGTCGATGCCCGGCGTCGCGCTCTGGCACGTGTCATGGGTGGGCAAGGACGACTCCATCGACTGGCAGGCGTACTTCCACGCGCGCAATCGCATCGTGGCGGGTCTGCTGCACTCACACGTCCCCCGGGGCGGCACGCTCATCCGGCACAGCCGCCGGATGGACCTGAAGCACCTGATGATGATGCAGTACTACCCGGTCGCACTGCGGCATCGAGCGCTCAACGACGTCCTGTCCGGTCCCGAGCACATGCGGGCGAACCTGGCCACCGCGATGCCTGCCGCGCGGGCGCTCGCGGCCGACTTCGCCGAGACCGTTATCTACAAGGATGCCGGCGTGCCGTTGCGCTCGCGCCGCGGCCGCGTGGTCTTCAAGCGCCTCTCGGTCCACAAGCTCGACAACCCGACCGGCCTGCGCCTGCGGTGGTTCACGCTGTCGACCCTTGCGTCTCACTGGTTCCACGCGCCGAGACCCGAGAACGTCGCCGAGCCCGAGGTGGAGTTCGGCAAGGGCGATGCGCACTGGTGGCGCATCCCTCGGTACGACAGCGCGCTCGTGAGCGCCGCCGACGGCTCGGGCAAGAACGTCTACACCCGCGACCGCCGGCAGTTCCGGCGCATGCTGCTCGAGAGCTTCCGGCTGCACCGGCGCCTGCGCCGCGAGTGGCCCAAGCTCGCCGCGCGCTACCGCGCCGCAGCGGCCGATCTCACCTCGCTCGCCGCGTGGGAGCGCACCTTCGAGGAGTCCCGTTGACCCAGCCGAACGATCCCACCAGTGAGCCGTTCGACCCGGCGTCGGCGACGATCGCGATCGTCACCTTCAACCGCTCGGCCCTGCTCACCCGGTTGCTCACCAGCATCGGCCAGATGGACCCCCGTCCCGGTCACGTCGTCGTGATCGACAACGCGTCCTCCGACGACACGACCGACGTCGTGGAGTCGTTCCGCGATCGCCTCGGCGCGACCCTCGTCTACCGCCGCATGGAGAAGAACACCGGCGGGTCCGGCGGATTCAGCGAGGGGATGCGCGTCGCCTTCGAGCTCGGGTCGGAGTGGATCTGGCTCATGGACGACGACGTCGAGGTGATCCCCGACGGCCTGGCGAAGATGGGGACGTGGGCGCCGCGCTTCAAGAGCATCCAGGGCCGCCGCTACGACTACGACGGCAGCGAGTTCTACTGGCAGTACCGCCTGTCGATCCCGTTCGGCATCCCGATCCCGTTCGCTCCCGCCGGCTTCGACGAGTCGCGGTACCGCGAGATGAACTCCGGATGCTTCGAGGGCATGTTCATCCATCGCGACATCGTCGCGCAGATCGGACTGCCCGATCCCCGGTTCTTCATCTACTGGGACGACTCGATCTACGGCTGGCTGGCGTCACGGCGCACCACCGCGGTCATCGTGGACGAGTTCGTGCTGCGCCGGACGCGCGAGATCAAGCAGTGGGACATGGGCGTGCGTCACCTCAACGCCTCGAGCGACGCCTACCGGTACTACATCATGCGCAACCGCGGCTACATGAAGCACTACTTCATCGCGAACGGCGCGTACCGCCCGGTGCGATTCTGGCTGGGCTCGGGCCTCACCTTCGCCAAGGAGCTGATCCGCCTTGTGTTCGTCGAGCGCAAGGTGCGCGGCACGAGCAACCTCTTCCGCGGGATCCGCGACGGCCGCCGCATCGCCCGCGACACCTCGTGGACGCCGATGCCGCCGCTCGCCGCCGCGGACGCCCCGGGCAGTCAGCCGGCGTTGTAGTCGGCGTTGTACCGGTCGAGGACCTCGCCGACGGGCGCGTCCAGCGCGAGGCGCCCCTTGTCGAGGTAGAGGCCGCGCGTGCAGAAGCGCCGCAGGTCGCGCTCGTTGTGGCTGACGAAGAACAGCGTGCGTCCCTCGGCCAGCAGCTCGTCGATGCGCGTGTAGCACTTCTCCCGGAACGCCTTGTCGCCGACGGCGAGCACCTCGTCGACGAGCAGGATCGGCTCTTCCAGCTGCGAGACCACGGCGAACGCGAGGCGCACCTTCATGCCGTTGGAGAGGTGCTTGTAGGGGGTGTCGACGAAGTCCTGCAGCTCGGCGAAGTCGATGATTCCGTCGAAGCGCCGCGAGACCTCGGCCCGCGGCATCCCGTGCAGACCCGCTGTCAGGCGGACGTTCTCGCGCACCGTCAGATCGCCGACGAAGCCGCCCGTGATCTCGATGAGCGGGGCGACGCCACCGTGGACGGTGACGCTGCCCTCGTCCTGGATGAGGACGCCCGCGACCATCTTCAGCAGCGTGCTCTTGCCCTGACCGTTGCGACCGACCACGCCGATGGACTCGCCGGGACGCACGTCGAAGCTGACGTTTCGCAGCGCCCAGAATTCGCCCGGCTTCGACCGGCGCGACGAGTCCGCGAACAGATCCTTGATGCTGCGGCGGCCGCGCCGGTTGCGGCGGAACCGCACGCCGAGATCCTTCACCTCGATGGCGAGATCGGATGCCGTCATCACAGCTCCTTCAGGAGGGGGCGCTCGAGCCGGCGGAACACGAACAGTCCCAGGGCGAGGAACAGGAACGAGATGACCGCGCCGATGCCGACGACCCACGGATCCCACTCCTCCGGGAAGAACCCGACGCGGTACAGCGCGAAGATGCCGGACAGCGGGTTGAAGGCGGCCAGGGTCTCGAACACCCCGGGAAGATCGGAGACGCCGTAGATGACGGGGGACGCGTAGAACAGGGCACGCAGGATGAGCTTCGTGGTGCGCTCGAGGTCGGTCCAGATGACGCAGAGCGGGGCCACGAGCAGCCCCAGACCGACGAGCAGCACCGCCTGCAGCACCACGGCCACGGGGAACAGGAGCAGTCCCCAGTTGAGCTGGACGGGGGTGTCGCCGAACGAGGCGACCACGACGAACAGCACGAGCACCGGGAGCGAGCACAGGAACTCGATGCCCTTGGACAGCACGATGCGGTTGACCCAGATCGAGCGCGGGATCGCCGTCGAGCGGACGAGCCGGGCGTCCTTGCTGAACGCCCGCGTGAAGTCGGACACCGCGGCGTTGAACCACACCCAGGGAAGGAGCGCCGTGATGAGGAACACGATGTAGGGCTCGTGACCGACGGTCCGCTGGAAGATCTGCGTGAAGACGAACCAGTAGATCGCGCTCATGACGAGCGGATCGAGCACGGACCACAGATAGCCGAGCGCGCTCGTGGAGTAGCGGACCTTCAGGTCGCGCCCGGACAGCAGCCACAGCGAGTGGAGATATCGCCTCGGCGATCCGGGGGCGCCGACAGCCGCGGTGGTCACGATGCGAGTCTAGGGCCGGGGCTCAGGCGAGCTGGTTGTTCCACATGGACAGCGCCGAGCCGATGGCCATGTGCATGTCGAGGTACTGGTACGTGCCGAGCCGTCCGCCGAACAGGACGCCCTGCTCGCCCTTGGCGAGCTCGCGGTAGGCGACGAGTCCCGCGCGGTCGTCGGGGGTGTTCACCGGGTAGTACGGCTCGTCCTCGCGTGTCGCGAAGCGCGAGAACTCGCGCATGATGACGGTCTTGTCGGACGGGTAGCGGTCGGCTCGCTCCGGGTGGAAGTGCTTGAACTCGTGGATGCGGGTGTAGGGGACGTCGGCGTCGGCGTAGTTCATCACCGAGGTGCCCTGGAAGTCGCCCACGTCGAGCACCTCCTGCTCGAAGTCGAGCGTCCGCCAGGAGAGCGCGCCTTCGGCGTAGTCGAAGTAGCGGTCGACCGGGCCGGTGTAGACGATCGGCAGCTGCCCGACGGTTGCGGTCTTGTGGAGCGGCTGCGAGTCGTCGAAGAAGTCGGTGTCGAGGCGCACCTCGATGTTCGGGTGGTCGGCCATCCGCTCGAGCCACGCGGTGTAGCCGTCGGTGGGCAGACCCTCCCACGTGTCGTTGAAGTAGCGGTTGTCGTAGGTGTAGCGCACCGGCAGTCGGCTGATGATCTCGGCGGGCAGGTCCTTCGGGTCGGTCTGCCACTGCTTCGCGGTGTAGTCGCGGATGAACGCCTCGTAGAGCGGCCGCCCGATCAGGGCGATGCCCTTCTCCTCGAGATTCGCCGCGTCCTTCACGTCGAACTCGCCGGCGAGCTCGTGCACGAGCGCGCGCGCCTGGTCGGGCGAGTACGCGGCCTGGAAGAACTGGTTGATGGTGCCGAGGTTGATCGGCAGCGGGAACACGACGCCCTTGTGGTTGGTGTAGACGCGGTGGACGTAGTCCGTGAACGTGGTGAACCGGTTGACGTACTCCCACACCCCCGGGTTGGACGTGTGGAACAGGTGAGCTCCGTAGCGGTGCACCTCGATGCCCGTCGTCGCCTCGTCCTCGCTGTACGCATTGCCGCCGAGGTGGGGCCGGCGATCGATCACCGTCACCTTGCGACCGGATGCCGCGGCCCGCTCCGCGATCGTGAGGCCGAAGAAGCCGGAGCCGACGACGAGAAGATCCATGCGGTTGTGCGCTTTCGTGAGACGGGGTGCCGCAGACACGGCGACGCGGCGGGCAGAAGGCCACACCGCGCATGTGCAGTTTACCGGGATGCCCTTGGCCGTCCCTGAACGCGCAGAGGGTGAGAGGCGGTTAATTTAGCGATCTCCCACCCCGGGGCGCACGCGAAACGCCGGTGTCGGACGGTTTCGTCCCCCAAAAAGGGGACACGTCCCGGCTATTGGTCCGACCGGCCTCTCGGCTAGCGTGAGGGGCAAGCGTTGCTCCGAGCGCCCGGGCGTCCCCAAGCCCTGCATGTGTACGACCCAGCGTACGAAGGAGGGCCGCTATGCGCGCCCGAACACTGTCCATCCTCCTGCCCGTCATCCTCATCGTGGGGGCGGGCGTCGCGACCGCCGCACCCGCCCACGCCGCCACCGGCGACGCGGCGAAGGTCTTCAGCCAGACGAACGCCCAGCGCACGAAGGCCGGCGTCAAGCCGCTCATCTCCGACCCCGCACTCGACAAGGCGGCCGCCGAGTGGGCCCGGGCACTCGCGAGGTCGTGCACCTTCAAGCACAGCACCGCGACGTGGCGAGCCGACCGCGTCGCGAAGGCAGGCTGGTCGGCGACCGGCGAGAACATCGCCGCCGGCTATTCCGTCAGCGCGGTCGTCGGTGCGTGGATGGCCTCACCCGGACACAAGGCGAACATCCTCGACAAGCGCTACACGGGTGTCGGGATCGGCTATGCGAAGGGAACCTGCCACTCGTCGTACTGGGTGCAGATCTTCGGCTGGACCAAGACCGCGGCACCCGCCGGCGCCGGTGACGTCAGCGGCGACCTCAACGCCGACGTGGTCGCCCAGACCTCCGACGGGGGCGTTGTGGTCTACCGCGGCAACGGCAAGGGCGGATGGAACGGCTCCGTGACGGCGAGCAAAGGCTGGGCGTCGGACGACAAGCTGGTCACGCTCGGCGACTTCACCGGCGACGGGATCAGCGACCTCGGCAGGGTGGGGAAGGACGGCGTCTTCGAGCTGCTCAAGGGCACCGGCGCCGGCAACTACGCCTCACCGGCCGCCATCGGCACCGGATGGGGCGGGTACCGCCGCGTCATCGGCGGGCTCGACGTCGACGGCGATCGCCGCCCCGACGTCCTCGCGGTGAACTCCTCCGGTGCGCTCATCCTCCACCGCGGCAGCGGCTCGGGCACATTCACGGGGAAGGCGCAGACCGTCGGAAAGGGCTGGGGAAGCATGACCGCGATCCTCTACGCCGGCGACTTCAACGGCGACACCCGCGGCGACCTGATCGCCCGCAAGAAGGACGGAACCCTGTGGCTCTACCCGACCACCGGAACCGGCTCGTTCGGCACCGCCAAGCGCATCGGCACCGGGTGGGGCTCGATGACGGCGGTCTTCAGCCCTGGCGACTTCGACGGCTCGGGAAAGCCCGACGTCCTCGCGCGTCGCAGCGACGGGAAGCTCGTGCTCTACCGCGGCAACGGCAAGGGCGGGTGGGGCACGGTCTCGGTCATCGGCAGCGGCTGGACGAAGTTCGTCGGCATCGGCTGACGGCCGCCCTCAGGGGCGCGCCGTCAGGACGCTGCGCCCACCACGATGCGCGGCGTGCCCGTCCAGACAGCGGCATCGGTCGCGTTGCGGCCGTCGACGATCAACCGGATGCCGGGCAGGTCGGCCGGGGTGACCGATCGGTACTCCGCATGGTCGGTCTGCAGGATCGCCAGTTCGACCTCCTCGCCCAGGGCGAAGGGCTCGAAACCCAGAGCGCGCAGTTCGTCGTCGGTATAGAGCGGGTCGTGGACGCGCACCTCGGCCCCGCGGGACCTCAGCGCCTCGACGGTGGGGAAGACCCCTGAGAACGCGGTCTCCTTGACGCCGCCGCGGTAGGCCGCGCCGAGCACGACGGCACGCGTGCCGTCAAGCGAGCCGAGGATGCCAGCGGCCTGGCCCACGAGCCGCTCGGGCATGGAGGCGTTGAGGAGACGCGCGGTGCGGACGATGTCGGCGTCGGGGTCGGTCGAAAGGTACAGGCGCGGGTAGACCGGGATGCAGTGCCCGCCGACGGCGATGCCGGGGCGATGGATGTGGCTGTAGGGCTGCGAGTTGCAGGCCTCGATGACCTGGTACACGTCGATGCCGTGCTCGGCCGCGAAGAGGCCGAACTGGTTGGCGAGCCCGATGTTGACGTCGCGGTAGGTCGTCTCGGCGAGCTTCGCCATCTCGGACGCCTCGGCGCTGCCGAGGTCCCACACGCCGTTCGGACGCGGCAGGTCGTCGCGCTCGTCGAACTGCAGCACGGCCTCGTAGAACTCACGTGCCCGCTGGGCCCCGGCCTCGGACAGGCCGCCGATGAGCTTGGGGTACTTGCGCAGATCGGCGAAGACCCGGCCGGTGAGCACGCGCTCGGGAGAGAAGACGAGGTGGAAGTCGGTTCCCTCGGTGAGGCCCGAGCCCTCCTCCAGCATCGGCTTCCAGCGACCGCGGGTCGTGCCCACGGGGAGCGTCGTCTCGTACGACACGAGCGTGCCGGGCGTGAGGTGCTCCGCCAGCGATCGGGTGGCGGCATCCATCCACGCGAAATCGGGCTCCCACGTGGTGTCGTTGACGAAGAGCGGCACCACGAGCACGACGGCGTCCGCGCCGGGGATGGCCTCGGCGTAGTCGGTGGTCGCGCGCAGGCGGCCGGCGGGGACGAGCGCGGACAGCTTCTCCTGCAGATGCGCCTCGCCGGGGAACGGCTCGAGGCCCGCGTTGATGGTCTCGACCGCCTTCGCGTTGACATCGACGCCGATCACCTCGTGACCGGAGTCGGCGAACTGGACGGCGAGAGGAAGGCCGATCTTTCCGAGGGCCACGACGGCGATGCGCATGGATTCCAGTCTAGGTGAGCCCGGGAGCGCCGAGCGGTGGTGCCGCCGATGCGGGCGAGGGCGAGGAGGGGTGCCGATACAATCGACGCTCGTGACCCCCGACCCGGCTGCCCGTACGCTCGGGCGCCTGGATGCCATCACCGGCCTGCGGTGGTGGGCCGCCTTCGCGGTGTTCCTGTTCCACATCAACAACCTGGTGCCGCTCCCCCTCCCGATCGCGGAGATCGCCAAGTTCGGCTACCTCGGCGTGGCCTTCTTCTTCGTGCTGTCGGGGTTCGTGCTGACCTGGTCGTGGCGGCCCGAGGTCGACAAGCGCACGTTCTACTGGCGACGGTTCTCGCGGGTGTACCCGCTGCACGTCGTGACCCTGCTGCTCGCGATCCCGGTCTTCTACAGCTTCGCCCCCGATCCGGAGCAGACCTGGGTGAAGCCCTTCGACATCGCGCTGCTCGTGCTGTGCCTGTTCCTGCTTCAGGGATGGTCACGCGACCCGGTCATCCTGTTCGCGGGGAATCCGGCGTCGTGGACGCTCACCGCCGAGGCGTTCTTCTACGCACTGCACCCGTTCATCACGCTGGTGGTGCGGCGCCTCACGCTGGTGGGCGCGCTCGCCGCGGCAGGCGGCGTCGTGGCGTTCGCCTTCGCGACGCGGGGTTGGATCGCCCTCGACCCGGGCGGGATGGTCGGCGCGCTCCCCTGGCCTGTTCTGCGGCTGAACGAGTTCGTGCTCGGAATGTGCCTCGCTTGGGCCTTCCGGAAGGGCTGGCTCCCCCGCATTCCGCTGATCGTTCCCGTCGCACTGATCGGCGCGTGGCTCGTCACGCTCGCGATCCTGCCGGATCGACCGGAGACACTCGCTGCCTACGGCGCGGTCGCCCCGTACACCAACGAGATCGCCACAGCGCTGTGCGCCCTGCTGATCGTGTCGGTCGCATCCCTCGACATGCGGGGCAGGTCGCGCATCATGTCGTCGCGGCCGCTCGTCGCCCTCGGGGAGTGGTCGTTCGCGTTCTACCTCATCCACGCGACCTTCATCTACGTCGCCCGCGACCTGTTCGGCCGTCAGCCGGGGGGCTGGACCGGACTGCTGTGGGTCGCCGGCATGCTCGCACTGTCTATCGTCGCGGCGTGGGCGCTGCACGTGCTCGTCGAGGCGCCCGTCGAGCGACGGCTCCGCCGCTGGCAGAACCGGCGCCGCGACGAGCGGACGGTCGCTGCCGCCGCGGACGAGCGGCGTCAGGACGACGTGTCGCCCGCAGGGTTCTGAAGCGCCCGGATGACCCGCTCCGCCGCGTGCCCATCACCGTAAGGGGCCGCCTGCGTGTCCGCCGGCCGCGGGCGGGTCACGGCGGCGGCGATCTCCTCCGCGGTGTTCGCGAGGACGTTCCAGCCCAAGTCGACCGTCTCGACCCACTCGGTCTCGGTGCGCACCGTGGTGCAGGGAACACGCAGGAGGAAGGCCTCTTTCTGCAGCCCGCCGGAGTCGGTCACGACACCGGCGCTCGACAGCGCCGCGGCGATGAGATCGGCGTAGGCCAGCGGTGAGTGCGCGATCAGTGAACCCTGCGTGAGAGCGATGCCGTGCGCCGACGCCTTCGCTACGACGCGCGGGTGGGCGAGGAGGACGACGGGCTTGTCGAGCGCGGCGAGGCCTGCGGCGACCTCGGCGAGACGCGCGGGGTCGTCGGTGTTCTCGGCGCGGTGGATGGTCGCCACATAGAAGCCACCCGGCTCCACGCCGAGCTCCTGCATGAGCGGCGACGGCGCATCGGCGATCTCGTCGCGCACCTCGAACAGCACGTCGGTCATGACGTCGCCGACCAGGACGGTGCGTGCCGCCAGGCCCTCAGCGGCGAGGTGGTCGACGGCGACCTCGGTCGGGGCGAGCAGCAGATCGGCGGCGTGATCGGTCATCACCCGGTTGTGCTCCTCGGGCATGCGCCGGTTGAAGCTGCGCAGCCCCGCTTCGAGGTGCGCGACGGGGATGTGCATCTTCACCGCGCTCAGCGCCGCGGCCACAGTCGAGTTGGTGTCGCCGTAGACGAGGACCCAGTCGGGTCGATGCTCGTCGAACACGGCGTCGAGCGCGGCCAGCATCGCGCCGGTCTGCACTCCGTGCGATCCGCTGCCGACGCCCAGGTGCACGTCAGGTGCGCCGATCCCCAGATCGTCGAAGAAGACGTCGGACAGCATCGGGTCGTAGTGCTGTCCCGTGTGCACGATCACGTGCTGGACCCCGGCTGCCTGCGCGGCTTTGTGGATCGGGGCGAGCTTGACGAACTGCGGGCGTGCCCCGACGACGCTGACGATCTTCACGGTCAGCCAGTGTACGTGGCGCATCCTGCGCGTGCTCGCGTGCGGCACGGCCGGCCCCAGTACACCGCCTACGATGGATCGAGTAACGCACGAGAGAGCGAGCCGCAGCGCCGTGACCGACACCACTCCGTCCGAGAGCACGGAGGACGCCCCCCGTCCGCATCTGCTCTACGTCGCGTGGGGCTTCCCTCCCTGCCGGGGCAGCGGCGTCTACCGCGCATGGGCGACGGCGAACGCGTTCGCGGCCGCCGGGTGGGACGTCACCGTGCTCACCGTGCCACGTGAGGTGTTCACGCTGTCGACCGGCGTCGACGAGTCGCTCGAGCGCACCGTGGACCCGCGCATCGAGATCGTGCGCGTGCCCTTCGACTCCGCGGCGTTCCAGAACGACCTCCGGCGCTGGCCGTGGCTGCGCGCGACCGCCCCCGAGCTGTGGAACGTCCTGAACGCCCGCAAGGAGCAGCGCACCTTTCCGGAGCGCACCTACGGCCTGTGGCGGCCGGCACTCGAGACCGCCGCGCTCGACGTGCACGCGCGGCATCCGGTCGACCTCGTCCTCGGCACCGCGAACCCGCACGTGGACTTCACACCCGGTCTGCGCCTGCACCGCGATCACGGCATCCCCTACGTCATGGACTACCGCGACGCGTGGCAGCTCGACGTGTTCACCGGCGCACGCCTCAGCGCAGCCGACAGCGCAGTGGCGGAATGGGAGCGTGAGCTGATCGCCGACGCCCACGCAGTGTGGTTCGTCAACGAGCCGATCCTTCGCTGGCATGCCGAGCTGTACCCGGAGGCGGCCGATCGATTCCGCGTCGTCTCGAACGGCTACGACAGCGCTCCCGACGACCACCCCGGATCCACGGAGGGCGACGGACTGGTCTTCGGGTACCTGGGCACCATCTCATCCGCCGTCCCGATCGACCGTCTCGTCGAAGGCTGGAAGGTCGCCCGCAGCCGTTCCCCGCTCGTGGCCGCCTCGCGCATCGAGCTGTGGGGCCATCTCAACCACGTCGGCACCCCCAACGAGGCCGTGTCCCGCCAGATGGCCGGCTTCGCCGAGAACGGCATCGCGTACCGCGGCCCGGTGCCCAAGCAGGATGTCGGTCACGTCTACTCACGGTTCGACGCGCTTCTGCTGGTACTGGGCACCGGCCGATACGTCACGAGCGGCAAGGTCTTCGAGTACGCCGCGACCGGCCTGCCGATCGTCTCGGTTCACGACCCGGGCAACGCCGCGAGCGACGTCCTCCGCGACGCGCCGGCATGGTACCCGGTGGCCTCCATCGACAGTCCCGACGCCATCGCGGATGCTCTGATCGCCGCGGCCGAGCGCGCGAAGACCCAGCTGCCCGAGGAGCGCGCGGCCGCGCGGGTCTGGGCAGGGCAGTTCCAGCGCGCGCGCCAGCTCGATCCGCAGATCGACGCGTTGCACGAATTCGTCGAGCAGCGGAAGGTCGCGCAATGAAGGTCGTGGTCTTCGCCCCGTCAGGTGCAGTCGCGTCGGCCCTCGATCAGCTGCCACTCAGCGACGACGACGACGTGCTGGTCGTCGCGGGCGGCGCGCCCGACATCGACGCCGGCGTGCGCACCGTGATCATCACGCCCTCGCTTCGCGCGGCCACGCGCTGGGCCGGTGCGGCGCTGGGCGGGTCGGTCGCGGGCCGCAACCTCCTGCGCCTGACACCGCTCGACCCCGGACGTCGTTTCGCGGGAGCGACGCGACGTGCCCGCCGGCTGCGGACGGAACTCGCGGATGCCGACCTCATCGTCGCACTCGAGCGCGACGGGATCCTCGCCGCGTGGCACGCGGCCCGCCGCGCCGGCGCCCGTGCGCACGCCGTCTACGGTGTGCCGGCCGCGCAGGGTCGGATGGCGGAGGGCCGAGCCGCACGCGCGGACTGAATCGCGCGGCCCTCCCCGCCGCATGCCGCCGACGGTGTGCGCTCAGGCGGTGGCAAGGCGTGTGAGGATGCCCTCTTGCACCGCCACGTCGGCCTCCGACGACAGAAGCTCCGCCACGTCGTCCGCGTTCTGCTTGAATCGCCGGACGTCATCGGGTGACAGCCCCCGCAATGTGCGGGCCAGATCGGCGGCGGAGTAATCCGCCGTGATGGCACCGAGGTCGTGGCGGCGGATGAGGCGGTCGGTCTCGACGGACGGTCCGAACACGATCCCCAGGCGGGCCTGGACGAAGTCGAAGAACTTGTTGGGCAGCATCAGCCGGTGGTTCGGGGTGTGCGGGGGGAGGATGAACACGCCGAGGTCGTAGGTGTTGAGGGCGTCCGGAAGGTCGTCCGGCGCGACGGGCGGATGAAGCGTGGTCCGAGGGCTCGCCTGGATGCGGTCGACGAGGCGCTGCCAGTACTTGTCGCCCTGGCGAGACGGGATCAGGAACAGGTCCAGGGAGTACGCGTCACCGAGCAGATCGACCGCGTCGATGATCGCCTCGATGTTCCGCCCGGGGACGGCGCCGCCGCTGTGGACGAGCCTGATGCGGTCGTCGGCGAGCGGCGATGGAGAGAGGTCGGGCCGATACGCGATCGCGTTGCGCACGATGCCCATGCGCACCCCGAAGCGCTCCTCGTACATGGTCGCGATCGACTGGTTCACCGTCGTGCTCGCGTCGATCCGGGGGAGGTACGTGCGGCATACCCAGTCCATGAACGGCGCCACCAGCAGCCGCCACGACAGCACGTGAGAGCGCTCTGCCGGCGCCCACTCGTGCAGGTCGCACCAGATGCGCGGAGCGCCGGCCACGACGCTCGCGAGCGGAAGTGCGCGGGCTTCGTTCGCAACGACGATGTCGAACTCACGGTCAGCGAGCAGCTCCTTCCCCGCCCGCACGGCGGGGGCGTCGAGCGCCACCGACCGGTAGCGGCGCAGGCCGAGTTTCAGGACGCCCGGGATCGTCTGCGGAAGGGACGGCAGCGCGCTGTCGATCTGCAGGTGATCGTGCGCGGCGTCGGGTCGCTCTCCGTACGAGAGCGTGGTGACCTCGCCATGCCGCGCGAGCACGTCGAGCTGCCGCAGCACACGCGCGTCGGCGCGGATGTCGGAGAAGGAGATGCAGAGGATCCGCGGGCGCGGGCTGTCGTTCACGGGCAATTCCAGAGGATCTTGTCGCGCGTCGCGACGACGGGAAGGGCGGTCGCGGACCAGGTCGAAGCCTATCAGCGGGAGGCGTGCCGGCCCGCCGAGTCGCCGAGGAGGAACTCCCGCATCGCCCGCGCCGATGCTGCGCCGTCGTGCACCGCGTCGACGAACGCGGGACCTGCCGCGGCGACGGCGGCCCAGCGCGCCGGGTCTGAGACGATCTCGCGAATGCGGGGTCCGACCTCATCGATGCGGGTCTCGATGAGCGGCAGCTCGTGCCCGGTCAGGCGTTCGACGGTGCGGCGGACATCGGCGTGGACGTGCCCGATCACGAGCCGGCCCGCAGCCATCGCCTCGCACGCCGCGACACCGTAGTCGCCGATGCGGAACTGGTCGAGGACGATGTCGGCCTGGCGGTACACGTCCGGCATCTGCTCGGCGGGGATGCGCTCGAGCCGCCGGTACACGATGAGTCCCTCGCGCTCGAGGGCGGCGAGCTGCTCGTCGACCTGCGGCCCGCCCTTCAGCGGTGAGTTGCTCGGCACGTAGGCCACGACCGGCACGGCGCCGGTGAGCGGAGAGTGCTCGGCACGCCAGCGCGCCGGGTCGACGACGACAGGGAGCCACCTCGACCGCGGCACGTCGAGGAGTCCTGGCGTCGATACGAAGACCGGGAAGTCCGAGTCCTCGACCATTCGACGGTGAGCGCGGGCGTTGGCCTCGAGGATCCGCGTGGAGTCCGACGGGTACGCGCCACGCTCCCCGAATGGCGAGTCCTGCTCCCAGGCGGCGTGCGCGCTGGGCAGGCGGATGTCGCTGCCGTGCCAGAGCAGCGCCACGCGGACGCCGTGCCGCTCGGTGTCGCGGGCGACCTGAACGGGGGTCCGGCCCGGGTCGGTGCCGTATAGGTAGCGACCGGATTCGAGCATGGCGTGGGTGAACCCGCCGAGCACCGCGTGGCGCTGCCTGCGCTGCCAGCCGCGGGCGAACAGAAAGGCCCCCTCGGGAACCGATGTGTCGGCCGGGAACCCGAAGGCCGCCATCCCCGTACTGGTGGTCTCGAGGTTGGCCGCACCGACCCCCGGAAGGGTCTCGGCGGCGCGGGCCCAGCGGAAGCCTTGACCCGCAGAGTTCACCGGCGCGATCAGCAGCCGCACGTCGCCGTCGGGCGCCTGCGAGACCGGCAGCGGATGGACGCGCCAGCCGAGCCTTCCGGGGAGGATCCGCCCGAGCACCGGGTCGGGCACCAGCGCCAGCACCGCACGGGCTGCCCGGACCGCGAGGCGCCGCAGCGTCGTCCCGCTCCTCACGCGAGCCCGGCGAGACGCGCTTGGTGCGCGAAGTCGGTGTTCTCGGCCACGACCTCGTCGAACGTCCCCTGCGCGGCGACCTCGCCGTCGCTGAGGAAGAGGATCTGGTCCGATTCGCGGATGGTGCTCAGACGGTGCGCGACGGCGATCACCGTCACGTCGCCGCGGAGCCCGCGGATCGCCTCGGCCACGTCGGACTCCGTCTTCGTGTCGAGGGCGCTCGTCGCCTCGTCGAGCACGAGGATGAGGGGATCGGAGTAGAGCGCCCGGGCGATGCCGAGGCGCTGGCGCTGGCCGCCCGAGAGACTGAGCCCACGCTCTCCCACGCGCGTGTCGAGTCCGTCGGCCCGACCCTCGATGACGCTCCACAGCTGGGCACGTCGGGCGACCTCTTCGACGCGAGCGCGGTCGTAGTCGTCGGTCCAGGTGAGGGCGATGTTCTGCGCGATGGTTCCGTCGAACAGCGTCACCTCCTGCGGTACGTAGCCCACGTGCTCGCGCCAGGCCCGCAGCACGTCGGTCAGCGGCCGCTCGTCGATGCGGATCACCCCGGACGTCGGCGTGAGCAGGCCGAGGATGAGGTCGATGAGGGTGGACTTCCCCGCACCGGAGGCGCCGGCGATGCCGACGCTGCTGCCGAGCGGGATCTCGACCGAGACGTCGCGAAGAGCCGGGATGTCGCTGCCCGGGAAGGAGAAGGAGATGTCGTCGAGTTCCAGCTTCCGCGGAGCGGCCGGCAGCGGCTCACGCCCGAGCTCCTCGCGGTCGGCGTGGAACTTCTTGGATGCCTCGACATCGGCGATGACGAGCTCGATGTACGGGCCCGCGGTGACCGTCCGGGTGAGTACGGTCTGGAAGCCCGTCAGCGAGGGCACCAGGCGGAAGCCGGCGATGCCGAACAGGGCGACTGCCGAGATCGTGGCGTCCATGTCGCCGCCGTTGGCGATGTAGGCGGCGCCGCCCACAACGACGAATCCACCGATGATCGCCGCGTCGAAGATGAACCTCGGCACGGCCGAGAGGAAGCTCGCGTTGGCGCGCGCCTGCGAGGTCATGCGACGCGTCGCCCTCACGACGTCCGCGACTTCGTCCGCCTTGTCGCGCAGCGTGATCTCCTTGAGGGAGGCGATCATTCCCGAGATCAGGGCGGCCACGCGCAGTGACGAGTCCCGAGCGACGCGAGCGGCCTGGCGGGTCTTGCCCGTCAGCACGAGGTACTGGAGCAGCGCGATGCCGCCCAGATACACGGTCGTGATGACGGCGGTGAGGGGCTGGGCGACGACGATGATCGCGACGACGCCGACCGCCGTGACGATCAGGCCGGGCAGTGTGGTCACCGGGAGGAGGAACCCGGCGACGACGTTAGCGATCGCGCTGTCGGTCATCGCGACGATCTGGGCGCTGTTGCGCGAGATCCGATCGGTCCACGATGAGCGGATGTACGCGCCGAACAGCTCCTGGCCGACGGCCAGCTCGTAGGTGGCGAAGCGGCGGGTCGCGATCCACTGCAGCCAGACGTTGGCCGCCGACTTCGCGATGACCACGCCCGCCAGCACCAGGATCAGCCAGATGACCCGGTCCTGGGGGATCGCGCCCACCAGGGGCAGCTGGACGCCGCCGGCGACGGTGCCGGCCAGCACCACGGCCAGCGTCATGAGCGCCGCGACGTCGATGATGGCGAGCACCGCCGAGACGATCCCGAACACCAGGAGGAACCTGCTGGCCGATGCCGGAAGCAGCGGCAGCAGCCTTCGGAGGGTGCGAACGATCTGGACCATCGGTCAGAAGCGCACGGACTCGCCGGTGCGCGCCGAAGCCAGCGAGGCCTCGACGACGGCGAGGGTGCGCAGTCCCTGCTCCATGGTGACGACGTCGGTCGGCACACCGAGGACGGCGTCGCGGAAGGCCTCGTGCTCCACCCGCAGCGGCTCGCGCTTGGCGAAGGCGTAGCGGGTGACATCGCCCTCCGACACGCCCCGGAATGACGACACGGACTCCCACTCGAGCGGGATGGTGCCGTTGGCGTAGAAGGTGAGGTCTCCCGTCGAGGTGTCGGCGACGAACGCGCCCTTCTCCCCCGTGACCACCGTGACCCGCTCCTTCATCGGGCTCAGCCAGTTCACGATGTTGTTGACGATGACGCCGGATGCGGTGCGCCCGGTGATCGTGATCATGTCCTCGTGCTCGCGGCCGCTCTTGAAGGCCGTCTGGGCGAAGACGCGCTCGTAGTCGCTCTGCACCACCCAGGCGGTGAGGTCCACGTCGTGCGACGCGAGGTCCTTGGCCACTCCGACATCCGCGATGCGCGAGGGGAACGGCCCCTGCCGGCGCGTGACGACCTGGTACACCGCGCCGAGCTCGCCCGCTTCGATGCGACGGCGGAGCTCCTGCAGCGCGGGATTGAAGCGCTCGATGTGCCCGACTGCGCCGACGAGACCGGCAGCGGCGAACGCGTCGACCATGCGCTGCCCTGCCTCGACCGTGTCGGCGATGGGCTTCTCGACCAGGGTGTGCACGCCGGCCTCCGCCAGCTTCAGCGCAGCAGCCTCGTGAAAGCGGGTCGGGACCGCGACGACGGCGATGTCGAGGCCCTCGGCGATGAGCGCGTCGATGTCGGGGAGGATCGCGAGGTCCCCCGCGACCCCGTGCGGGTCTCCTCCGGGGTCGGCGATCGCGACCAGGTCGACGCCGTCCAGCTCGCGCAGCACGCGCGCGTGGTGACGCCCCATCATGCCGACGCCGAGCAGGCCGGCTCGCAGAGCGGCCATCAGGCGCCTGCTCCTGCGACGGCGTTGACGGCCTCGACGATGCGCTCGAGGTCGCCTCCCGACAGCGAAGGGTGCACCGGGAGCGAGACCACTTCGCGCGCTGCGGTCTCGGTCGCGGGGAGGTCGAGTCCCGGCGCGAAATGCGCGAGCGACGGGAGCCGGTGGTTCGGGATCGGGTAGTACACGCCGCTGCCGACGTTGTGCTCGGACTTGAGCGCGGCGACGAAGCCGTCGCGGTCGTCGGCGACCCGGATCGTGTACTGGTGGTAGACGTGGACGGCGCCGTCGAGCACCGGCGGCACCACGACACCGCTGAGGTTCGCATCGAGGAACGCGGCGTTGGACTGGCGGGTCGCCGTCCAGGCATCCACCTTCGTCAGCTGCACACGTCCGATCGCGGCGTGGATGTCGGTCATGCGGGCGTTGAAGCCGATGACCTCGTTCTCGTACTGGCGCTCCATACCCTGGTTGCGCAGCAGACGCGCAGTACGCGCGATCTCGTCGTCCGCTGCCGAGATCATGCCGCCCTCGCCGCTGGTCATGTTCTTCGTCGGGTAGAGCGAGAACATGCCGAACGCGCCGAACGTGCCGACGGGCCGCCCGTCGAGCGACGCGCCGTGCGCCTGCGCGGCATCCTCGTAGAGCGCGATGCCGTGCTTCGCCGCGATGGCCTCCAGCTCGCGCATCCGGGCGGGGTGGCCGTAGAGGTGGACGGGCATGATGCCCTTGGTCTTGGAGGTGATGGATGCCTCGACCGCGGCGGGATCGAGGGTGAACGTCTCGGGCTCGATGTCGGCGAAGACCGGGGTCGCGCCGGTGAGGGCGACCGAGTTGCCGGTGGCGGCGAACGTGAACGACGGCACGATGACCTCGTCGCCGGGCCCGACGCCCGCGGCGAGGAGGCCGAGGTGCAGGCCGGCCGTGCCGGAGTTCACGGCGACGACCGGGCGTCCCTGCACGAAGTGCTCGGAGAACTCGCGCTCGAATGCGGCGACCTCGGGCCCCTGCGCGACCATGCCGCTGCGCAGCACGCGGTCGACCGCTTCGCGCTCCTCGTCACCGATGATGGGCTTGGCGGGCGGGATGAACTCGCTCACGCGTTCTCCTCTGTCAGGAGTCCGTCGGACTCGATGTATCGGGCACCCGTCGCCGGGCAGATCCAGGGGCCGTCGGGCTCGTCGCGGGTCAGCGGCACTCCCGCCCTGCCCACCCAGCCCAGGCGCCGCGCCGGCACGCCGGCGACCAACGCGTACGGGGGGACGTCCTTCACGACGACCGCGCCGGCCGCGACGGTCGCCCAGGCGCCGATGGTGACCGGCGCCACGCACGTGGCCCGCGCGCCGATGGACGCACCGGTCTCGATGGTGACCCCCACGGGCTCCCAGTCGTGCGCGCTCTTGAGCGACCCGTCGGGATTGATCGCACGGGGGTATGTGTCGTTGGTCAGCACGACCGCGGGTCCGATGAACACGCCGTCGCCGAGGCGCGCCGGCTCATAGACGAGGGCGTAATTCTGCAGCTTGCAGTTGTCGCCCATCACGACGCCGGTGCCGACGTACGCCCCGCGGCCGACGATGCAGTTGCGACCGAGAACCGCCTGCTCGCGGACCTGGGCGAGGTGCCAGATGGACGACCCGTCGCCGATCGTGGCGTCGGAGGAGACGTCGGCCGAGTCGACGATGCGCACGGCGGAAGAGTGTGTCACGGTAGGGGGCTCCTTGCACCAGGCCGCAGGCCGGCGTGCGGTGCGGGTCGATTGTATCCGGCGGTCATGGCCGCCTGCTGAGTGCCGACAGCACCGCCCGGGCGGCACGCTGACCCACCGCCGCGAGGGAGACATGCTCGAGAGCCCAGCGGGCGCGCTCGGTACGCCGGCGGTCCGTCTCGCCGGACTCGGCGGCCGCGAGCAGTCGTCGCATCGCGTCGGCGACCTCGTCCGCGTCGAAGCCGACGGCTTCCCCCAGCTGCGCCTCGGCGACGAGCTCACGACCCGATCGTGCACCGGCGAAGAGCACCGGGGTGCCGCATGCCGCGGCTGCGTAGGTCTTCGTCGGCCGGGCGAAGTCGTACCCGATGCCCGGGGCGATGCTGACGAGGGCAGCGGTCGCGCCCCGGATCCACGAGGCGGCGTCGGCGGGACCGACCACGCCGCCGAAGGTCACCCGCCCGGGCACCAGCCGCTCAGCGAGGGCGCGGAGATCGCGCTCGACAGCGCCCTGGCCGAAGAAGCGGAGCGAGACGTCCGGATGCTCGTCCGCGATCGAGGCGAAGGCGCGGACGAAGATGTCGGGGCGCTGCCACTCCGACATCGTGCCGGTGTAGACGAAATAGCGGTCGTGCGCGGCCGGCGTGAGATCGGGCGAGAACACCGCGGTGTCGACGCCGTTTCCGACGACGACGACCCGGTCACGGTCGGCTCCCAGCGCGACGAGCCTGTCGGTCACCTCGTCGGAGATCGACAGCGTGACCGCTGCGCGCCGGAGCACCGCGCGCTCCATCCAGCGCATCACCGCGACGACCGGAGCCGAGGCGCCCATGGACTTCACGCCGTCGGTCCAGACATCCGCCGCGTAGTACGCGAAGGGACGGCGTCGCAGTGCCGCCACGACGGCGACCACGAGTCCTGTCGTCGGCGGCGACTCCGCGACCGCAAGGCGCCAGCGGCGGAAGAGGATTCTCACAACCAGCGGCGCATCGAAGCTCGCGTACTGCACATAGCCGCGCACGTTCCCGCCGCGGTCGCGCAGCACAGGCCAGCGGGAGACCGCGACACCGTTCGGATCGGGGGTCGCGGGTGCGTGAGGGGGCGGCGCGGTGGTGATGACGGCGACGTCGGCGCCGGCATCCGACAGTCCGCGCGCGAGCGCTCCCAGCCGGAACGCGCCCGCGCTCACTTCGGGCACGAACAGGCGCGACGCGATCACGACCGCGGGGCGGCCGGCGGCGGGTGCCGTCATCGCCGTCCGTCCGAGCGATCGTCCGCCGTGTCATCGGCGGCGGTCTCCGCCGGTGGCGTCGGTGTGGCCGCGGCGTCGGCCCCGCCACTGCGGCCGGCGCGCTCGAGCTCGGCCAGCCGCTGCTCGTGGAACGCGCTCTGCTCGGCCAGCGTGCGGATCTTGTCCTCCACGCGCGTGAGCTCGGCGCCGTACTGGAGGCTCACGAGGAACAGCAGCCCGATCGCGATGAAGAACACCAGGTTGGTGGGAACCGCGATGCCGAGCAGCCTGGCCGCCCACGTCAGCGTCTGCGGGAAGATCGCGACGACAAGGGCGATCACACCGCCGACGAGCCACCACACCGCGTGACGCTCGCGCAGGGTCGCACGCCGCATCAGCTCGATGATCGCGACGAGAGCCAGCAGTGCGGCGGCGATGCCGAAGGCGTACGTCATCGGATTCATGAGGCCACCTCGGCAGGAATCGGCACACGCGGGCGCAGGAGCGCGAGGAGGAAGGCGATGCCCGCGCGCAGCAGGTACACGCTGGCGCGCAACGGCTGGTGCGACGGGGCCCCCGCCTGGCGCGGCCTCATGGCGACGGGGAGCTGTGTGAGACGAAGGCCCGCGCGGGCGCCGATCACGAGCGCCTCCACGGTGTCGCCCAGGTACTCGGCCGGATAGGTGTCGGCGAACAGGCGCACCGCTGCCGGACCGTTGGCCTTGAAGCCGCTCGTCACGTCGTCGAGGCGATGCCCGGCGACGCCGCTGACGGCGCGTGCCAGCACCCGCATCGCCCAGCGCCTCGGTCCCCGCGCGCCGTAGTCGCCGACGCCCGCGAACCGGGCGCCGATGACGACGTCCGCGGTGTCGAGCCGGGCGATCAGCTCGGGGATGTAGCGCGGATCGTGCTGTCCATCGGCATCGACCTGCACCACGACCGTATGGCCGTGATCGCGTGCGTAGCGAAAGCCCGCGCGCATGGCTCCTCCGACACCCAGGTTGAACGGCAATCGGAGCAGGACGGCGCCGGCCTCGCGCGCGACACGGGCGGTGGCGTCGGTCGACCCGTCGTCCACCACGAGGCAGACGGCTGCGGGCACCGCGTCACGGACGCTCTGCACCACCGTCGCGACCGACTCCTCCTCGTTCAGCGCCGGAACGACGACGAGCAGGTTCTGCACGGGGGCGGGCATATCACGCAATCCTAGTCGCGACCGGCTCGCGCTCACGGCTCGCATGCGGTGATCCGCCACAGCGACGCGTCGCCCTCGCGGTCGACCAGCTCGAAGCCCGGCCTGTCATCGAAGTCGGTCATCCCCTGGAGTTCGTAGCGGCCCGGCGTGCTCTCGCCCAGCCCGAAGTCCACCACGAAGCTCGGCGACCCGTACGTCTCGAGCGCCTCGCAGACCTCCGGGTCGGTTCCGGCATCGCGGAGGTCGTTCTGGATGAGCTGCCACTGCGGCGTCCGCGGGTGCGCCCACGTGCGGGGGAAGACGTCGCGGCCGCTGAGCATGTAGCCGAATCCCATCCCGGTGGAGGGGTTGCCGATGACCCGCTCGCCCTCGCCGACGTGCTCGTCGAGCCGCTCGAGCAGCGCTCGCTCGTCCGGTGACAGGTAGTCGGGGGTGATGTAGCGCGACTCGGCGTCGACGGTGCCCTGCGTGACCGCGCGCATCTGGATCATCGGCGCGGCGATGAGAGCGGCGACGCCGAGCGACGCCACGGCGACCAACGCCCACCGCGCACCGAAAGCGTCGGCCTCCGCCCCTCGCCGGCGCGAGATGGCGCGGGTCGCCCAGCCGGCGATCCACGCCAGACCCACGGCGGCGAGCGGCACGATGACGACCGCGCACGCGGCGGCGATGCGGTACGGGTCGGCGTACCAGGCGCCGAGCAGCATCCGGCGCAGGAGCGGATTGCCGATCGAGGCGGCGACCACGTAGAGACCGGCGAGCACCACCCAGGCGGTCGCGAGCCAGCGCAGCTCACGGCGGAGGGCCGCGACGACCACGCCGACGAGCATGAGGATGCTGACACCGGCCATCACCGGCAAGAGCACCGGCCCGTTCAGCAGCACGTCGAGCACCGCCTCGATCTTGGTGCGGAACGGCGGCCAATGAGAGCCGGAGGTGGCGCGGGACAGCACGATCCACAGCGCGACGAAGACGGCCAGCGCCGCCGCGGCGGCCACGAGCAGGACCCCGCGGGTCAGGCCCTTCGTCGCGAAAGCGGCCGGAACCGCCCACCAGGTGAACCACGACACCGCGATGATCGCCCACGTGAGCAGAGATGCGGGCTGTGACAGCGCGATCGCGCCGAGCCCCGCGAGCAGGAGCACGCCGAGCAGCACGGCCGAGCGCGCGCGACCGGCGACCGGAGAATCGGCGGTCATCCACGCCGCCGAGCCGACGACCAGGCCCGCCACCGCCGGGACGAGCGCAAGCGACAGTGCGAACGAGTACAGCACGCCCCACTGGAACATCAGCATCGGAAAGACCACGAGCGAGGCGGAGAGGGCGGCCGTCAGCGGCACCACGATCGATCCTGCGCCCGCCATGCGCCGCGCGAGCCAGGTGACGCCGACCGGCCACACCCCCGCCGCGATGACGAGGGACACCATGTTGGCCGCGACCGGGATCTCCACACCGGTGAACAGCACGACCGCCGACGCGAGAGCATGCCACGCCGCCGGGTAGAAGCCGCGGCTGCCGACCACCGAGCTCACCTGGAGCGACGACGCCGATCCGGTCTCGAGGATGTGCCGCACCGCGTTCAGATGGAACACGGCGTCGTTCGTCATCGAGATCGCCGCGGGGTCGTGCACGTAGATCACGAAGCGGACCGTCGTCAGCGCGATGCCGATCACCAGCCCGGCGGCGAGCAGGCGGATGCCGCGGCCTGCCGGCCTCGGTCCGGTTCGGCGCGGCCCCAGCCAATGCCCGGCGAGCCAGGCGATTCCGGCGAGCACCGCGAGGCCGGCGACGATCGTCAGCGCCGACCAGGGGACGCGCACCGCACCGTAGACGAGAGCGAGCCCCGCGAATGCCGCGACGCCGAGGACCGGCGCGAGCGCCCACAGCGTCAGCCCACGCAACCTCCCGGCGGCGCCGATGGCAAGACCCGGCAGGAAGACGACGGCGAACGCGACGAGGAGTACGGGCGATGCGCCTGCCCAGGCAGCGATCACGACTCCACCAGGCGGACCGCTCCCTCGATGGGACCGTCGTAGACCACCTCGCCCTTGTTGAGCACGATGCCGCGGTCGCACAGCTCGCGGACCATCTCGAGATCGTGGCTCACGATGAGCAGCGTCTTGCGATCGGCGATGAGCTCCTCGAACTTGAGGCGGCACTTCTCGCGGAAGGGCGCATCGCCCACCGACAGGATCTCGTCGACCAGGAGCACGTCGAGCTCGACGTGGATGGCGACCGAGAACGCGAGGCGCATGAACATGCCGGAGGAGTAGTGCTTGACCTCCTGGTCGATGAACGCCTCGATCTCGCTGAAGGCGACGATCTCGTCGTAGCGCGCCTCGATCTCGCTCTTCTTCATGCCGAGGATCGCGGCGTTGAGGAAGACGTTCTCGCGGCCGGAGAGCTCGGGGTGGAAGCCCGCACCCACCTCGATGAGGCCCGCCACGCGTCCGCGCGTGAGCACCTCGCCCTCATCGGGCTCCATCACTCCGGAGATCAGTTTGAGAAGCGTCGACTTGCCCGAGCCGTTCAGGCCGAGGACGGCCACCGACTGGCCCTCCCCGATGGAGAGATCGATGCCCTTGAGAGCCTCGAACTCGCTCGTGAGCTTGCGCCGCTTGATCCAGGACACGACGGTGTCCTTGAGCGAATAGGCGTGGTTGAGCGTGAAGCGCTTGCGCACACCGTCGATGATGATGCTGGGCTTGATCGCCGTCTGCTGGGTCATAGGTCTTGCGCGAACCTTCCCTCGAGGCGGCGGAACACCAGCTGACCGAGCAGCAGGGTCGCCACGGCGATGATGAAGGTCGCGAGGGTGTTCCAGGCCAGTCCGGGCGGGATCTCGAACGCACCCGGTGTCACCGGCCGCCAGAAGGCGTAGTGGAAGAGCTCGACACCCTGCGTGATCGGGTTGAGCATGTAGAGCTCGACGACCCACTGCGGCCATCCGAGCAGGTCGACGATCGCCTCCTGCACCTGCCACCAGGCGTACAGCACGGGGGATGCCCACGTGGCGAGCAGCAGCAGGAGCTCGACGATGTTCTCCGCGTCGCGGTAGCGCACGTTCATGGCGCCGAACAGCAGCCCGAGACCCAGCGCGAAGACCATCACGATCGCCATGCCGGCGAAGATCGCCAGCACCGAGAGGAGCGAGATGTTGACGATCCAGCCGAGCACCAGGCACACCACCAGCAGCAGCGCGACCTGCGGCAGGAAGTGGACGAAGGCGACCGCCACCGCAGACACGGCGAACAGCTGCCGTGGCAGGAACACCTTGCGCACAAGAGCGGCGTTGCCCACGATCGATGTGGTCGCGTTCTTGAAGCCCTCGGAGAACAGGTTGATGACGACGATCCCGCTGAAGAGGTAGATCGCGTAGTTCTCGATGCCGCGGTCCATCTGCAGGAACAGCCCGAGGACGACCCAGAACACGAGGAACTGCGCGGCAGGCCGCACATACGACCACGTCCAGCCCAGCACCGAGTTGCGATAGCGCGTCGTGACGCCGGTGCGGATGAGAAGGCGCAGCAGGTAGCGCCACCGCACGACATCGATCAGCCCTCGGCTCTTGCCGGGGGTGTCGAACTCGGAACGCGGGACGGCGCTGAAGAGGTCTCGGGTATCGGTCACAGGCCTCACTCATTCGGCACGCAGCGAGGGGGACGCCGCGGGGACCAGCACATTCTAGGACAGCGAACCTGAGCGGTCGGGACGGATGCCGCACCCCGACGGCCGCTCAGGCAGCACCTCGCCCCGCCCGGCGGGTGTCGAGCCAGGTCCGGAAGGCGCCGACGGAGTCGGGCGCCCAGATGGCCGCGTCCGTCGCGACGTCGACTGTCGGGCCATGCCCGAGCGCTTCGATCCGCCGAACGGCGTCGGCGACATCGGTCACCCGCCGGCCGAACGCCTCGCCGACGACATCGCCTCCGAACGGGCTGTCGCGGGCGATGACATGGCACCCGAACGCGCGCGCCTCGTACAGCACCGTACTGGCCTCGCCGATCACCACGGCCGACCGCTTCAGCGACTCGTACACGTCGGGCGAGAGATCGACCGCGATGCCGGGGTCGGCCGACAGCCGCGGGTAGCGCTCCAACGCCTCGGCGAACTCGCCCGGGTGCGGGCGGAAGACGAGGGACCACGTCGAGCCGAGCGCAGCCCGCAGCTCCATGACGAAGGCATCGGTCGCGTCGGGATCCGTACGGGACGAGACCACGAGGACGCTGCGGGGACGGGTCGCTTCGGCGGCGGCCGCCTCTCGCTCGAGGTGCGGCTTGCCGATCGCGGTGACGACGCCCGGGTGACGGATCGACTCCGACCAGTAGGTCCCGAACGTGAGCACCTCGTCGGGCAGCGCGCGCTGGAGCGGCGCCTCGCGGAAGACCGCACCGTAGTTGTACGCGGCGTGCGACGGACCGATCCATCCGTGCTGCGGCTCGGCCACCCAGGCTCCGGCATCCTTCATCAGCCCCACCCACTCGCCCTGGTAGCTGTAGGAGCCGTTGTCGAACAGCACCACCTTCGGCTTCACGCGCTCGAGCAGCCGCGAGAGCTCGCCGAGCTGGTGAGGGCGCTGCAGCTCGGTGACCCGGACGCGCAGCCCGACGGCCGCGAAAGCACCGGCCGGCTGATCGAGGTGCCGCGCGAAGGCATCCAGCAGCCGGTCCATCGACCGGATCGTCGCGGGGGCGAGCGACGTCCCGCGTGCCCGCCAGCGTGACCGGGCGATCGCCGATTCCATGCTCAGCGTCGGACGGAATGCCGGTGCGCCGATCGATGCCGGCAGCGGGCGAACCTGGACGACGAGCGCGTCCTCGGCGGCATCGGCGAAGTCGTCGACGAGCCAGTTCCGTGCCCTCGTCCCCTCCTGCGACAGTGTGCTGCCCGAGACGTAGAAGGCGACGTCGTGCCGGTGTGCCCGCCGTACGGCATCCCATCGGTCGGGGAGGAAGCCTCGCACGATCCGCCGGAGCTCCTTCGCCCGCGTCCACTCGCTCGTCCGGGCGACCTCGACGCTCCCCGTCTGCTGGGCCGACAGCATCCAGAAGATCTGCATCCGCACCAGTGCCCAGAACGGCACCGTCGCGCCGGGAAGCACCTCGAGGAGGTCGTCGGGCGCGGAATCCTCGAGTTCGAGAAACCGGCGCATCGTGCTCGAGGTCCGCGCCTGGAGGTGGTCGGCCGGCTGCGTCACAGATCGCTCCGCTGCGCCATGAGCCACTCGACCACCGCGAAGTCGAACTCGCTGTCGACGTCGGTCGACCGTTCCGCCGGCATCTCGAACAGGATGGTCGACGGGAAGAACACCACCTGGTCCTCGAGGAGCGCCCTGCGCTTCCACACGTAGATCGACCCGTTCATGTCGAAGCAGCGCGGTGCGTCCTGGCGCCGGAGGACCGCATCGCCGGGGGTCTTGCTGACCGCCACGGTGCCGTCGGGCTGCTCCTCGACGAGGTTGAAGTACGGGTTGCGCCGCGCCTCCGTGCCGGTGATGAGCGAATCGACGTCCGTCGCCTCGAACATCGCCACCGCGCCGCGGATGTCTTCCACCGTCCGAAGGGGACTGGTCGCGTCGAGGTCCACGCAGACGTCGTACGTGCGGCCCGTCGCCTCCTCGGTGGTGCGCACGGCGTGCGCGATGGCCGGAACCTTGCCCGCCGTGTCGGTGGCCATCTCGGCAGGCCGCACCACCACGCCGGTCGCCCCGAATCGAGGTGCGAGCGAGAGGATCTCATCGGAGTCGCTCGAGACGACGACGTCGTCGAACAGTCCGGATCGCACCGCCTGCACGACGGAGTGCGCGAACAGAGGTCGACCGGCGACGATGCGGAGGTTCTTGCCCGGCACCCCTTTGGACCCCGCACGGACGGTGATGGTGCAGATCCTCATCGCCCGCTCCGCTCCCGCGCCCGCCGGGCGCGCTCGAGGTCTTCCGGACGCCCGACGTCGATCCACTCCTCGTGGATCTCGAAGGCGCCGACGCGGCGTCGCTCGGCGATCAGCCGCGAGAGCAGCGTCGGCATATCGCAGTACTCGTCCACCTCGAGCGAGGCGAGCGCGGGGGGCTCGAGCACGTAGATTCCCGCGCTGACGAGCTCGGTGTGAAGAGGCTTCTCGGCGAGCGCCGTGACGCGGTCGCCGTCGCGTCGCACCACGCCGAACGGTATCTCGAAGCCGTACTCGCGTACGCCGATCGTGGCGGTCCCGTTCGTCCTGCGGTGGAAGTCGAGCATGCGCCGCAGGTCGACCTCGGTGAGCAGGTCGGAGTTCATGACCACGAACTCGGACTGCACCGCGTCCTTCAGCTGGGCGAGAGCGCCGGCAGTGCCCAGCGGAGCGGTCTCGTGCAGATACGAGACCTCGAGGCCGAACCGCGCGCCGTCGCCGAGGTGCTCCTCGATGAGGTGGCCCAGGTGGTTCACCGAGATGTGCACCCGCCGGAAGCCCTGAGCCTGCAGGCGTCCGACGATGATGTCGATCATCGGCGCGTCGCCGACGGGCACGAGCGGCTTGGGGATGTCCTTCGTGAGGGGGTACAGACGCTGCCCTCGGCCGCCGGCCATCAGCACGACGGGCGTCTCCAGAGGCGTCGCGATGCGCTCCCCCTCCCCCACGACATCGATCATGCGACCGTCGCCGTCGACGACCGCGACGATGCGGATGCCCCGAGCCGACTTGAGCGCGTCGACGTCATCCTGCGTGGCGGTCGGGCCGACGGTCGCGGGCGAGGAGTTCATGACGGCGCCCACGCGGTCGTCGAGTCCCGCGCCGGCGAGCAGCCCTCGTCGCACGTCGCCGTCGCTCACCGCTCCGACCAGCCGGCCGTCGGCATCCTCGACGAACACGACCTGCAGGCGACTGCGGTCCAGGCGCACCAGGGCGTCTCGGATGCTGACATCCGGCCGGACCGTGAGCTGTGCGATGTCGATCACTGTGTCGGCCCTTCACCTCGGACGCGTGCGGGAACGCCGACCACGGTAGCCCCTGCCGGGATGTCCCGCACGACGACGGCGCCGGCGCCGACCACGGCGTCCGGCCCGACGGTCACGCCCTGGATGATGCGCGCACCGAGCCCGATCAGCGCCGACTCCCCGATGCGCACGCCGCCCGCCAGCACGGCACCCGGGGCGATGTGCGCGTGCGCGCCGACCCGGGCGTCGTGCTCCACGATCGCCCCCGAATTGACGAGCGCCCCTTCGCCGAGATCCGCCCCCACGTTGACGATCGCGCCCGCGAGGACCTGGACGCCCTCGGCGATCCGGGCGCCCGGATCGACGAGCGCCTGCGGATGCACGACCTGCGCCACGGCGAACCCGCGCCGGACGACGGCCTCGTGCAGCGCGCGGCGGGCGTCGACGGAGTTCGTCGTGCCGACGCCGTTCACGAGCAGCACGACGGCCGCGTCGAGCTCGGCCAGCCGCTCGTCGGTCCCCAGATGCGGCAGGCCGGGCAGCGCCGTCGACGGTGCGGGGGCGAGGTAGCCGGCGAGGGTGATGCCCCGCGCCTCCAGGGCGGCTCGCACAGAGCGCGCATGACCGCCGGCGCCGAGCAGGATGTGGTCACTCATCGATCAGCTCGCCGCGCGTGTAGGAGCGACCGGCCGGGGTGCCCACGACCTCCCAGAAGTCGAAGGCGCTGCGCCCCGAGGCCGGGCGGAAGCAGACGAGGTCGTCCTCGCCGATCGTCGCGCCGGCGTCGATGTCGCGGGCGGCGACGAGGCTGCGCCGGACGACCGCGCGATTGCCCTCCTCCACGGGGTGCGGGCGCTTCTCGGTGGAACCCAGCATCGTCGGCACCCGTCGCAGATCAGCGACATAGGCTCGCAGCGCGTCAGGATCGAGCGACGCCGCGTGATCGGGCCCCTCGGCGGAGGTGTCGAGAGTGAAGTGCTTCTCGACCGCGACGGCGCCCAGGCCGACGGCCAGCACGGACGCGAGCGAGCCGAGCGAGTGGTCCGAGTACCCGACACGATGCCCGAAGGTCGCGCCGATGGTCTGCAGGGCGCGCAGGTCGAGATTCTCGTCGGCCGCGGGGTACTGCGTGGTGCAGTGGAAGATCGTGACGTGTTCGGCGAACGCGACGAACTCCTCGCGCCTCGCCCACGCCAGCTCGAGCACCTCGGGGGTGAGGCGCACCGTGCGTTCGAGGATTCCGTGGGCCTGCGCGAGCCCGGCGGCGAGGAACCGCAAGGCCCGGGCGATCTCGCCGAGGTCCGCCATGCCCGTCGAGAGGATCACCGGCAGGCCGGTGCGACCGGCGGCGACCAGCAGCGGGGCGAAGGTGAGGTCTCCCGACGCGATCTTCACCAGGGGGATCCCGAGATCGTCCACGAGGAAGTCGAGGCCATCGAGATCGAAGGCCGTCGAGAGGAACCGGATGCCGCGCATGTCGCAGTGATCGCGCAGGGCGCGGAACTCGTCGTGACTCAGCTCGAGCTGGCGCAGCAGGTCGTGCTGCGACCGCACGTCATCATCCGACCGCCGCTGGTAGTCGGCCATCGCGGCGCTCTCGAGCGCGAGGTTGTCGGCCGAGAAGGTCTGGAACTTCACCGCGTCGGCTCCCGCGGAGGCGGCGAGGTCGACGAGCTCCTTCGCGGTGTCGAGCGAGCCGTTGTGGTTCACCCCCGCCTCGGCGATGACGAATACAGGTTCGGTCATGGACTCACGTTCCTTTCGAGGTCGTGGAACGTCTTGCGCGGCGGTCGAGGGATCTCGTGGTCGGCGAGCGTCCGTGCGACGCGCGCGGCGAAGCCGGGCGACCCGAAGACGTCCGTTCCTCCGGCGGTCCCCGTGCGGTCGAGCGCGGCGCGCACCGCTCCCTCGATCGCCGCGCGGGTCGATCGCGGCGTCGCGACGCTCTCGGCGAGCGGTCGGCCCCGCTGACGGTCACCGATGAGAACCGACGGCACACCCAGCACGGGGGCTTCCAGCACGGTGCTGGAGGAGTTGCCGACGACGACGGATGCCGCGTGCATCGCGCTCAGGTACCCGAGTTGACCGAAAGACTCCACGTAGTCCACGCGCGTCGGGTTCTCGGCGACGAAGTCGGCGATTCGCGCGCGCACATCTGCGGTGCCGATGTCGGAGTTCGATCCGGTGATGATGATGTGAAGGTCGTCCACGGCACGCAGCGCGGCGAGCATCTCCCCGACGAGCTGCTCGGGCGGCGCGACATCCATCGCGGCAGGGTGGAAGGTGACCAGCGCGGTGCGGGCCGGCAGCCGTACGCCGAACCTCCGAACGACCTCCTCGCGCGGCAGCAGGTCGAGCGCCGCGAGGGCGTCCACGATCGGAGCGCCGTGGAAGTAGACGCGCTCGGGCGCCTCGCCCAGCTGGATCACGCGTCGACGGTGATCGGCCGTCGACGTGAAGTGCAGATACGACATCTTGGTGATCGCATGGCGCAGGGCGTCGTCCATTGCGCCCTCGGTGAGCTCGCCGCCGTGGATGTGCGCGACGGGGACCGACAGGATCGTCGCCGCCGTCGCCGCCGCGTACGCCTCGAGTCGGTCGCCGAGCACGACGAGCACATCGGGGGCGAGCCGGGCGAGCACCTGGGCGTAGCGCGGGATCGCCGCGCCGACATCGGCCGCGGCACCCAGCGCGTCATCGGACCCCGACCAGATCGGCACCGACGCCGCCACCGCGAGGCCGTCGCGCTCGATCTCCGACGCCGTCCGTCCGAACGCCTCGCTGAGGTGCGTGCCCGTCACGATCAGCTGAAGCTCCAGCTCGGCGTGCGCCTCGATCTCCCGCAGCAGCCCGCGCAGCAGACCGTAGTCCGCGCGCGTGCCCGTGAGCACGGCGATCGTCCTCATGCCGCCGCCAGCGCCGGCGAGCTGGGGATGCACACGACCCCGGCATGGATGGCCTCCGCCGCGGGGACCGCGGCGTGCGGCAGGTGGCGGTAGGGCGCCTGGGTGTGGAGCAGATTCCACATCGGGCGGCACTGGAGTCCGGCGTCGTTGGTCGCCGTCAGCACGTCGTCGCGGACGGTGCGCCCGGCGTCGAACCGCACGGCGCACAGCCAGTAGTTGCTCTCGGTGCCCGCCGGCTCACCCACGAACGTCGCTCCCGGCATGCCGGCGAACCGCTCCCGGTACCGTTCGGCGAGACGCCGCTTGGCGGCGAGGAGCGCGGGCAGCCGCTCGAGCTGCGCGACCCCCAGGGCGGCGTTGAGATTGGGCATCCGGTAGTTGTAGGCGACCTCGTCGTGGTCGAACTCCCAGCGGTGCGGCACCTTGGCCGTCGTCGTGAGGTGCCGCGCGTGACGAGCCAGCTCGGCGTCGTCGGTGAGGATCATGCCACCACCGCCGGTCGTGATGATCTTGTTGCCGTTGAAGCTGATGATCCCGAGCCGGCCGAAAGTCCCCGTGTGCACACCGCCCGCGCGGCTGCCGAGCGACTCGGCAGCGTCCTCGACGACCGGGACGTCGTAGTCCGCGGCCAGCGCGACGAGCTCGTCGATGCGCATCGGGTGACCGAGCGTGTGCATCGGCACGATGGCACCGATCCGCCTGCCGCTGACGGCGTTGACCGGGCCGTCCGGCGACGAGGAGGCCGCGCGCAGCACCTGCGCGACCGCCTCCACCGACATTCCGAGCGTCTCGGGGTCGCTGTCGACGAAGAAGGGCCTCGCTCCGACGTGCGCGACCGCGTTGGCCGTGGCGACGAACGACAGCGTGGGCACGATCACGTCGTCGCCGGGGCGCACGCCGGCGAGCTGCAGTGCGACCTGGAGGGCCGAGGTCCCGTTCGACACGGCGACCCCGTGGCCTGCGCCGGTGAATGCGGCGATCCCTTCCTCGAACTGCGAGACGAAGGCGCCCACGCTGGACACGAACGTCGAGTCGAGGCACTCCATCACGCGCTCCTTCTCGAGCGGCGAGATGTCGGGCACGTGCAGTCCCACGAACGGCGCATCGCCGACGATGTCGCGCAGCGCGGCGACGACCTCTCCGGGAGCGTTCATACGATGTAGGCGTCGGTCCGGTAGCGAGCAAGGTTGGCCGGGTCTGTGAACCACTCCGCCGTTGCTCGCAGACCGTCCCGGAAGCCGTCCACGCCGTCGAACCGCGGCTGCCAGCCGAACAGCTCCTTCGCGCGGGAGTTGTCGGAGAACAGCCGCTCTACCTCCGAGTTCGCAGGCCGCAGGCGCTGCGGGTCTTCCGTCGCGGTGGCATCGACGCCCATCGCCTCCGCGATCAGGTCGAAGGTCTCGCCGATCGACACCTCGAACCCCACGCCGAGGTTCACGACCTCGCCGACACCTGCCGTGCTGGTCAGCGCCGCGGTGAAGCCCGCCACGGTGTCGGGCACATAGGTGAAGTCGCGCGTCGGGGTGAGGGCGCCCAGCTGCACCTCGCGCTTCCCCGCGGCGAGCTGGCTGATGATCGTCGGGATCACCGCCCGCGCGGACTGCCGCGGGCCGAACGTGTTGAACGGACGGATGGTCAGGGCCGGGAGCTCGAAGGAGGTGTAGTAGGCGTTGACCATCTGGTCGGCGGCGATCTTCGACGCGGAGTAGGGCGATTGCCCCTGGAGCGGGTGGGCCTCGTCCATCGGCACGTATCGCGCGGTGCCGTAGACCTCGCTCGTCGAGGTGTGGATGAAGCGGCCGACCTCTGCGGCGCGCGCGGCGTTGAGCAGGTTCACCGTGCCCTGGATGTTGGTCTGGACGTAGAGGTCGGGCGCGGCGTAGGAGTAAGGGATCGCGATGAGGGCCGCTAGATGCAGCACCGCCTCGCGGCCGCGCACCGCCGACATCATCAGCGCAGGATCGCGCACGTCGCCGGGGAGGAACTCGATCTCGGCGGCGACCTCGGGCGCCAGCCCGTCGAGCCAGCCCCGCGAGTCGAACGAGTTGTACAGCACGAGCGCGCGCACGTCGTGCCCGTCCCGAACGAGCTGCTCAGCCAAGTGCGAGCCGATGAATCCGTCAGCTCCGGTGAGCAGTACCTTCATGCCGGCCAGTTTACCCGGCCGGCATGACGGCTCATTTGAGCTTCACCGTTGCAGGCTTGCCCTTCGCGTAGCTCACCGTGCCGCCTTCGAAGGTCTGCGAGCAGGTGCTGCCCGAGCACTTCTCCACACCGGCCGGCCAGCCGAGCTTGCCGCGCAGCCAGCCCGCCTTGCTGTACGCCGTCATGACGGTCATGGACGACACGAAGGTCCCGCGGTCGGAGGAGTGCACCCAGCCGTCGGCGAACCGCTGGGCGAGACCGCTCCCGTTCAGGTCGGCGACCACCTGGACGGCGACCTGCGGCTTCCCGAGCGACGTCGTCACCGCGGTCTGCTCGGCCGCGGCGGTCGCGATGGCCTCGGCGGTCACTCCGACGCGCGCCGTGGCCGCCTTGCCCTTGATGTACTCGATGACGCCGCCGTCGAACGGCTGCACGCACGCCTTGCCCGTGCACGTCTCGGGACCGATCGGCCAGCCCAGTGCGCCGCGCAGCCAGCCCGCCGCGCTGTAGGCGGTCATGACCGTCGTCGAGGACGCGAAGCTGCCCGCGGCGGACGAATGGATCCACCCGCCGTCGAACGCCTGCGCCGTGCCGTTGCCGTTGGGGTCTGTCACGGTCTGCTCCGCGGCGCGCGGCCAGCCGAGGAAGCCGCGCAGCCAGCCGGCGGCGCTGTATGCGGTCATGATCTTGGCGGACGAGGCGAAGGCGCCGCGCGCCGAGGCGTGGACCCACCCCTGGGCGTACTTGCGCGCGAGTCCGTTCCCGTTGGGGTCTGCCACCGTCTGCACGGCGGCCGCGGCCTTTCCGAGGCCGGTCGTGCTTCCGGCGCGCACCGCCGCCAGCTCGTCCGGTCCGGCGTCGAGGATCGCCACCGCGGGCTTGCCGCTGGAGTAGACGATCACTCCGCCGTCGAAGGACTGCGAGCACAGCGTGGCCGAGCAGGTCTCGGCGCCGGTCGGCCACCCCAGGCCCCCGCGCAGCCACCCTGTCGCGCTGTACGCGGCCATCACCGTGTTCGACGAGACGAACGTCCCGAACCCCGACGAGTGGATCCAGCCCCTGGCGTACTTCTTGGCCAGGCCCGAGCCGTTCGGATCGGCGACGAGCTGTGCGAGCTGGGAGCTGCCGAGAGCGCCGGTGATGCTGATCTGCTGCGCCGCCGCCTTGTTGATGGCCGCGGCGTCCACCCCGACGGAGGCGGTCGCGGCGTCGCTGCCCACATAGCTGACGATGCCGCCGACGAACCGCTGTACGCACGCCGTGCCCGTGCAGAGCAGGGCGTCGGTCGGCCAGCCCAAGGCGCCGCCGACGCCGCCGGCCGCGGTGTGCGCGGTGGCGATCCGTGCCGGGGAGGCGAAGATGCCGCGCGTGGACGAGTGGATCGCGCCCCCCTGGAAGGTCTGGCTGCGACCCTTTCCGCCGGTCCCCGACACTGCCTTGTCGTCGCTCGTCGGCCAGCCGAAGGCGCCGCGAACCCATCCAGCCGCACTGTAGACCGTCATCGCGTCGGCCAACGTCGCGAAGGTGCCCGCCTTCGATGAGTGGATCCAGCCGCCGTCGTACTTGCGCGCCAGCCCGCTGCCCTTCGAGTGCGAGACGACCTGCACGCTCGATGTCGGTTCGCCCAGCGGTCCCTTGGCCCCGCCCTGAGCCGCGTACTCCGCGGAGATCGCGGCCGCAGAGACGTTCATCGTCGAGGTCGCCGCGCCACTGCCCGTATAGGAGATGATGCCGCCTGCGAACGGCTGGGTGCAGGTACCGCTGGTGCAGGTCGCCTGGGCGACCGGCCAGCCGAGATCGCCGCGCAGCCAACCGGCGGCGCTGTAGGCCACCATGATCGGCGTGAGCGACGAGAACGTGCCGGCGTCCGACGAATGGATCCAGCCGCCCGTGAACTTCTGCGCGAGACCGTTGCCGTTGGGATCGGTGACGGTCTGCACCGCGGCGAGCGGGTTGCCCAGCGCGCCCGTGGCACCTCCCCTTCGCTTCCACTCGGTGGCGATCGCGCCGGTCACGGGGAACGCTGCGGGCGCGGCGACGACCGCATGGGTCGAGCCGAACCAGTCGGTGAAGAACTGGTAGAAGTTGCGGTTGCCGTAGGAGGAGCACGCGTCACCGGTGCCGTAGCCCGCGCGGATGGCGGCGGCGTTGGGGCGGTACGGCGTGTAGTAGTAGAGGTTCGCCGTGGCCTGGTTCTGGATGTACACCGCCGACTTCCCGCACGAGGACTTCGGGTGGTACAGGATGTTCCACGTCTTGCCGGGCGCGTACCAGGTGAAGAACTTCGAGGTTCCCGCAGGGTTCGCGTACCGCTTCATCTGCCAGGCGCCGCCGTAGACCTGGTTGAAGAAGCCGTAGTAGCGGGTGTCGCACGCCGCGGTGTCGGGGCAGCCCTGTCCCATCGCCGCACGGTAGTTGTACGCCGAGGGGGCGTTGGAGAGGATCAGCCCCTGCTCCTTCTGCAGCATCACCAGCAGCACCTGCGGGTTGATGCCGCACGCCTGGGCGACCTTGTAGATGATGCGGGATGCGCGCTCGCGCGTGCCGCCCGAGTACTTGCCGCACATCGCGTCGGCCGTGACGGTGCGGGAAGTGTCGTAATAGTCCTTGAGGCAGGTGTACCCCGACCGGCAGCTCTTCACCTTCGACTGCAGGAAGGTCTGGATCTGAGCCTCGGTCATCGTGGAGCGGTTGAAGAAGACCGCATCGCTGATGATGTTGCCGGCCTGGAACTTGCTCAGGTCGGCGGTCTTCACGATTCCCGTCGATACGCTCGACCCCGTCGTCGGCGCCGCTGCCGCCGCGAGCGGTGCGGTCAGCACCCCCGCGATGAGTGCCACGACCGCGATCGCTGCCGCGCTGATCCTGTTCATGGACGCACGCGCGCCACCGTTTTTAGCCCCCGCCATGTGACCAGTGTGACGGAAGTGCCGAATGTTGACAACACGCGGGCCGGAATCGGAGGAGCAACACGCCGTTCTCGGAGATCTCGCGGTCCGCGTACAGTCAGAGCTCGGCGTGCAGGTGCCAGACCTTGTCGGCGGCCTCCCGCCACGAGAATGCGCGACCTCGATCGCCGGCCCGCACGGCGAGCCGGTCCGCTGCCGAGGTGCTGGCCAGCGCCTCGGCCAGCGCCTGCGCCAGCCCGTCGGCGAGAGACGAGGCATCCGCTCCGTCCACCCGACCACCGCCGTCGACGATCACCTCGTCGTGCACCTCGGATGCCGCGGCGATGACGGGGACACCGAGCGTGAGCGCGTCGACGACACGCCACGGGAAGGCGTTGCGCCGGCTCGGAGCGAGGAACGCCAGCGCAGACCCGAACACCGCTGCGCGGTCGGCCGCGTCCAACGCGCCGCGCACATGCAGCCTCCGCTCCGGGATGCCTGCTGCCGCGGCGAGGTCCGCGACCGCCGGCTCGCCGCCCTCCGCCACGTCGATCACCACGATGGGCAGATCGAGCCCCGATCCGGCGATGGAGTGGAAGCCCACCTCGAGCCCGTCCGATGCCGCAGGTCCGCCCGCGAGCATCAGGAAGCCCTCGGGAAGGTTCAGCGCGCGGCGACGACCGACATCATCGGTGGGAACGGCGAAGCCGAGGGGCGCGGCGCCCGCGATCACGCGCACCCGGTCGCCGACCCGGGCGATCCCCGACAGGCGCTCGGCCATCGAGTGCGTGGGCACGACCACCGCGTCGGCGTGCTTGACCGCACGCTTCAGCATGGCCCTGTTCCAGGACACCGCAGTGCGCGGCAGGTCGCCGGGCGACTCCCACGGCCGCAGATCCCAGATGGTGACCACGGTCTGGTCGTGGTCGTGCACGCGGTCGTGCTTCACGAGCGGCGCCAGGAGCGTGGGCGAGTGGATCATCCCTCTGCCGATGCCGGTCCCGGCGCCCATCTGGAGCGCAGCGGCGAGTTCGCGGCGCGGGAGCGCGGTCCTGCGCAGACCGGCCAGACCCGGCACGTCGGCGGTGCCGCCGCCCGCGGGCGCGATCCCCTCGACCTCGCACCCGGGCGGCGCACCGGCGATGAGGGCGCGGGTGAGATCACGGGATGCCTCGGCCAGCGCTGGTTCGGTAGGAACCACGAGCTGGTCCAGCATGACGCGCAGCGTGGCGACCACGTCAGCTCTCCGGAGTCGCGGTCGGGGTCGGCGGGTGGAGCGCGGTGCGCACGAGTTCCTCGATGTACGCGTAGTCGGGATCGTGCTCATCGATCCCGCCTGCGGGCGTGAGCTCGATCGTCTGCACCGGAAGCTCCTTGGCCTTGAGAGCGAGGTCCACCAGGAACGGCAGCAGCGATTGCGGCAGATCGGTCTGCACCACGTCGGCACCGGCGGATGCGACGTCCTGGAAGCGGGTCAGCACCGTCTGCGGGGTGAACTGCGCGAGGATCGCCTGCTGCAGGATGCGCTGACGCTCCATCCGGTCGAAGTCGTCGGTCGTGTAGCGCGACCGGGCGTACCACTGCGCGGTGTCGCCGTCCATGTGCTGCGGTCCGGCCTCGATCCATCCCGTAGCCCACTCGTCAACCGGCTGACCGGTGTAGGACGGGCCACCCCCCTCGGGCAGCCGCTCGGCCACGTCGATGTCCACGCCCCCGAGCGCATCGATCAGGGCCGCGAACCCGTGCATGTCGATGAACACGTAGTACGGGATCTCGACGCCGAGGATGCCCTCCGCCGCGTCCTTCGTCGCCTCGATGGCGGGCGCCGACCCATTGCCGACCGCGTCGGGGTAGAGCGCGTTCCCGTCCTGGCAGACCTCGACCTCGGTGCGCAGCTGATTGATGCCGCTTCCCCACCCGCACGTCGGGTCGGAGAAGCCCTGATGACCGTCCGGGTAGCGGTCCTGCATCGGCCCCTCCGCGAAGGGGAAGTGCGGCATGTCGCGCGGGATGCCGGTGATCGTCGTCGCACCGGTCTCGGCGTTCACCGACACGACCGAGATGCTGTCGAACCGCATCGAGTCACGGCCCGCGCCGCTGTCGGCGCCGAGCAGCAGGATGTTGTAGTAGCCGTCGGAAGGCGCGACGGCGGGGCCGCTCTCGCCGAAGATCTCGCCCAGCGTGTCACGCGCGCTGCCGACGACGTTCGCCGCGTACGCGGCCGTGCCGCTCGCAGCGACGAGCAGCGCGATCGCCAGCGCGGCGATGCCGAAGCGCGCGACGCGACCGGTCCGGACCAGCCGGACCAGCCGCAGCGTGTCGACGGTGAGCACGATCCACAGCACTGCGTAAGCGACGAGCAGCACCTGCGCCGCGACGAGCACGACCCAGTTCGTCGCGATCGTGAGGAAGACGGACTGCCAGAGGAGCGCGCACAGCACGGAGAGCACGGCGATCAGCCACATCGCGAGCGTCGCCCCGAGGCCGATCCGGCCGAGCCGCCGATTGCCGGCCAGCGCCTGCGCCGAGCCCGGAAGGAGGAAGTTCAGCAGGACGAGCCACCACCCGCGCCGCGTCATCATGGCGCGGGACGACGCGTCGGGATAGCGCAGGGGCCTCTCCTCGACGACCTGCGGCGCGCGGTACCCGGAATGGATCCGCGGCGGGCTGGCAACGGTCACAGGGACTCCTTGAGCCGCCGGTTCTTCTCCTCGACCTGGCTCTCGAGCGTGCGGGCGTATGCCTCGACGCTCTCGGCGAGCGCAGCGTCAGAGGTCGCCAGGACGCGCACCGCCAGAAGACCCGCGTTCTTGGCGCCGTTGATCGACACGGTGGCCACGGGAATACCCGCGGGCATCTGCACGATGCTCAGCAGCGAGTCGAGCCCGTCGAGGGTCGCGAGCTGCACGGGGACGCCGATCACCGGGACGGCCGTCACGGACGCGAGCATGCCGGGCAGGTGCGCCGCGCCGCCGGCGCCGGCGATGATCGCCTTCAGTCCGCGACCGCGCGCCTCGCGTCCGTACCGCATGAGTTTGTCGGGCGTACGGTGCGCGGAGACGACCTCGACCTCGTGCGGGACACCGAAGTCGGTGAGCAGCTGCGAGGCGTCGCTCATCACCCGCCAGTCGGAGTCGGATCCCATGACGACGCCGACCAGGGGCGCGTCGGAAGAGTGCAGCGGGCGAGTCACCCGTCAAGGCTAGGGGTCGTGCCTGGAAGAACCCCGCAACGGCGCGGTCCGCCGTGCGATCGCGGTCAGTCCTGGAAGAAGGATGCCGCGGCCCGTGCCCGGTAGGCGACGTCGTCGAGGTCGTCACCGCTCACGGTGATGTGACCGACCTTGCGCCCCGGCCGGGGCGCCTTGCCGTATGTGTGCACCTTGGCGTCGGGCTGATCGGCCATCGCGGCCGCGAATCGCGCGTCGAGGGGCTGCTCGGCCGGACCGCCCAGCACGTTGACCATCACCGACCAGGCCGCCGTCGGCTCGGTCCGGCCGAGGGGAAGGTCGAGCACCGCGCGCAGGTGCTGCTCGAACTGGCTGGTCACCGCGCCGTCCTGCGTCCAGTGGCCGCTGTTGTGGGGGCGCATCGCCAGTTCGTTGACGAGCAGCCGCTCGTCGGTCGTCTCGAAGAGCTCGACCGCCAGCATCCCGGTCACACCGAGGCCCTCGGCGATCGCGATGCCGATGTCTGCGGCGACGGCGCGCAGCCTCTCGCTGCCGTGGGGCGCCGGCGCGAGCACCTCGGCGCAGACGCCGTCGCGCTGCACGGTCTCGACGACGGGGTACACCGCAACCTCGCCGGAGGGCCGCCGGGCCACCTGCTGTGCGAGCTCACGCGAGAAGCCGACGAGCTCCTCCACGAGGAGCGCCCCGCCCCGGGCATCCTCGGCGAGCGTTGCGAACCAGTCGTCGGCCTCCGTAGCGGCGCCGACGACCCGCACACCCTTGCCGTCGTAGCCGCCTCGAGGAGTCTTCACGACCGCCCGGCCGCCGTGTTCGTCCAGGAAGGCCTGCAGCCCTTCCGCGTCGGTCACCGCCGCCCAGTCCGGCTGCGGCATCCCGAGCTCCGCCATCCGCGTCCGCATGACGAGCTTGTCCTGCGCCACGGCGAGGGCGCAGGGGCCGGGGTGCACCGCGACACCTGCCTCGACCAGCGCGGCGAGGACGTCCTGCGGAACATGCTCGTGGTCGAACGTGAGCACGTCGACATCGCGCGCGAAGGCGAGGACCGTGCCGGTGTCGCGGTAGTCGCCGACGGCGGTGGCGGCGAGGAATGCCGACATACCGGGCTCCTCGGCGAGCACGCGCAACTCGACCCCGAGCTCCACCGCGGGCGCGATCATCATCCGGGCGAGCTGCCCGCCTCCCACGACTCCGACTCGCAATGCCATGCCGCCCACCTCTCTCATGCGACCTCCATCATCCCGCACCACTGCGGGACTGCGGAGCGGTCAGCGAGCGGCCGGCAACGGCGGCTGCGGCGGCAACGGCGGCAGAGCGTCGCGGTGAGCGAGGATCTGGTTGACCTCGACCTGGTCGACGAGGGCTTCATGGACCAGGTCGACGCTCGGGATGTTCACGAGACGGAGTGCGGGGTCGACACCGTTCGACAGGGTCAGGGTGCCGGCGCCCCACATGCGCTGCAGCAGACCGCGTCGAACCTGGATCGTGTAGCCGCGCACGTGATCGAGTTCGCGGTGGCGCACGTTGAGCACACCGTTCCGCTCGAGCACGCGGCGCGTGGTGATGGTGTAGACGTGGCTCCACCACCTCAGGAACGGCAGGAGCACGAGCAGCAGCACGACCACACCGGCGGCGGACAGCAGCATCCAGTTCTCCAGCGGCGCCGGCAGGTTGCCGTAGAAGAACCCGGTGGCCGCGGCGACGCCGATGAGCACGATCGCCGACCACGAGAGCTGGCGTGCATGCCCGCGGAAGCGCGCCACCCGCAGCTCGGGGGTCGGTGCGCCCGGTGCCGGCGTCAGCGGCCGGCCGCCGTAGCTGATCGGCTGCGTCATGCTCCCATTGTGCGCGTCACGGACGACACCGCGCTCGCGCACCGCCGTTACGCGTCATGCGGGCATGTCAGCGCACGTGGACGACATCGCCCGCCGACACCGCGCTCTCGAACTCCGAGTCGTGCAGCACGACGAGCCGTCCGTCATCGTCGATCCGCTGCGCACGTCCGCGCAGCACATCCCCGTCGGGGAGCGACACCGCCACATCGCTGCCCAGCGTCGAGCAGAGGGCCTCCACTTCGGCGAGGACGCCCGAGGCGGCCGCGTTGCCCCGCGCCGCGATCAGCGCGTCGAGGTGCTCCTCGAGTGCCGTGAGGTAGTCCGCGACGAGTGCGTCGTCATCGGCCTGGACGCCGAGCGCCTCGAAGGACGTCGCGGTCTCGACGGGCAGGTCCGTCTTCGGCATGCGCGTGTTGACTCCCGAGCCGATGACGACCGTGTCGGGATGCCCCGGCACGACCTCCGCGAGGATGCCGCACACCTTGTACCCATCGAGCAGGACGTCGTTCGGCCACTTGAGCCGCGCCGTGTGACCCGTCCCGCGCAGCTGCGTGGCGACCGCGCGGGTCATGGCGGCCCCGGCGACGAGCGGAATCCAGCCGCGCGCGGCGGGTGGGATCGCACCGACGCGCACCACCACCGAGAGTGCCAGCGCGGTCCCCGGCGGCGTCGTCCAGGAGCGGTCGAGCCTGCCCCGGCCCGCGCGCTGGTCGGTCGTGAGCAGCAATGACAGGTGCGGCCACTCCTCGGGCGCCTCCGTGACGTGGCGGATCACGTCGGCGTTCGTGGAGTCGGTGGTGTCGACGACCTGGACGCGCGGGGAGACGGCGGCGGCGAGGGGATAGCCCTCGGATGCGATCGGCATGGGTCTCACGGTACCGGCGCGATCACCGGTTGCGCAGTCCGGTGTAGTACACCCAGAGCTTCCGTGAGCCGTACTGGAGCTGATACCACTCCCGCTGCGCATCCAGCACCTGCACAGCCGTTCCGCCGGGCACGGTCACGACGACCTTGCCCGCGGGGGAACTGCGCAGCCCCACGGGCTTGGTGGTCGCCATCTGCTTGACGGGATAGCTCGCGGCCGTTCCGAACGTGCCGTGGAAGTGCTCGTACACCGTGCGCGAGATCGCCCGCAGGGCGGCCTGCGGAGGGCCGTTGTCACCGATGATGGAGATCGCGTACGTCGACCGCTTGCCGTAGACGATCGCCGTGTCGCCCTGCAGGAGCCCGGAGGCGATCCACAGCGCACCCGGCTTGCTCGCCTGTGCGACCCCCGGAGGGATGCCCGATGCGATACGGGATCGCCAGATCTGCGTCCGCATGATCGACAGGAGCGCGTCGGAGTTCTTCTTCGAGAGGATCGACCCGCTCGACAGCTTCTGCACGAGCAGGGCGAGGTCGTTCGACGTGGACCGGTTGCCCGCGTAGAGCACGCTCGTGCCGCGCGGCACCGATCCGTATGTGGTGTTGGTGAATCCCGCACCGCGGATCATCGCGTTCAGGTTGCTGATGCCGATCCAGTGCGCGATGTCGGTATGGCAGTAGTTGTCGGACACGTGGAGCATGACCCGGATGCAGGTGCCGAGAGGCACGCCCGAGGGCAGGCGCGTCGACAGGGTCGCCCGGCCCTGATCGATGCGCTTGTACGCCGCCCACGCTGCGAAGATCTTGAGCATGCTCGCCGGCTCACGCCGGGTTCCGCCGCTCACCTGCGAGATCTGCCCGAGACCGCCGATCTCGCGGACCGTGACGCTGAACGTGCCCGAGTACTTCGACATCGTCGAGCGGATCGCTGATGTCAGCACGCCCTGCAGGCGGGTCTTCTCGGCGGAGCACGTGGTGTTCGTCGCGACTCTCGCGCTCAGCGCGTTCGTGTCGCCCACGAGGAAGAGCGGCTTGTTCGCCGCAGTCAGGCGTGAGGCCATGTCGTCGGGTACGCACTCCGCCCGCGGGTAGTAGAGCGGCTGGTGCATCGCGGCGGCGGCCGCACCGGCGATGCCGATGTGCGCAGGCCGCGCGGGATTCACAAGCATGGACACCCGCCGTCCTCCGGACTGGTTGGCGACCAGCATCGAGAGGGTCGGCGCATCGATGTGGGCGAGGCGCGTCACCGCGAAGCCTGCGGCGCGCAGCGCCGGCTCGTAGGCGGGTGCCATCGCCGCCGCTGCACTGCGCACGATGACGATCGATCGCGTGCCTGCCGCCCGCAGGAGCTCGATGGTCGCCTTGTCGAGTGGGGCCGAATGGCCGTTGACGACCAGGGTCCTCTTGCTCTTCGCCCGGCCCATGACGGCCGCCAGCGGTGCATCGTGGTTGGTCAGGCCACCCGCGATGTAGACGGTGTCGGCGGCGCTCGCCTGCTGCCCGAACACGAGCCGCGACGTCTCGTAGAGGTTCGCGCCGCCGAGTCGGGTGACGTCGGGGGTGACGGTGCGCGCTGCGGTTCCGACCGCCGTCGTCACGTACGACGTGCCGCCGACGATCACGATGGAACTCGGCGCCAGACGGCGCAGCTCTGTGAGCACGGCACCGGGGATGGCTGTCTTCTGCACGAAGAGGACGGCGGCGCCGCGCTCTGCCGCCAGCGGAGCCGCGACGGAGGCGAAGATCGGGTACGCGCCGGGAACGAGGTACACGGTGCTCGCGCCGTTGGGGAACATCGCCTTCGTCGCCGACACGGAGGCCGCGTACGCATCGGCTCCGGCGTTGATCCTGCGCGTGGACGGCACCGGCACGGGAACCTCCGCGGCGGCGAGAGTCTGCGACCGCAGCGCGGCGTCGGGCGCCGGGTCAGGCGCGGACTCCTCGTCGGTGGGCTCCGTCGGCGACGGGGTGGGATCGGGCGCCGGTTCGGGCGTAGGCGTCGGCGTCGGGTCGGGCGTCGGCGTCGGTTCCGCCGTCGGCGCCGGGTCCGGCGCCGCCGTCGGACCCGGCTCCGGAGAAGACGTCGGCGTCGGGGTCGGCGTCGGGTCGGGCGTCGGCGCTGCAGGATCCACGGCGGACTGCTGCTGCGCGTCGTCTCGGACGTCCGCGTAGGCGGCTCCCGCCGCGACTTCGCCGAGGGGCGGAACCATCAGAGCGGCCGCGACGATGACGGCGGCCGCTCGAAGCGACCGCATCCTGAAATTCCGTGAACGACCTGACACCGTGCTCCCGACCCTACCTGCGAGATCACTCGGGGGCATGAGAGCGACATGAGATTCGCGTCGGACGGCTGCCGGGTGCAGCATCCCGAACCCCCTCTTCCGACAGTGATCATCGTGACCCCTTGTGCAAACCCTCCAACCGCTCGACGAGGGCCGCCGATAGGGTGGAATCCGTGACCGATCAGCCCGACCTCTTCACGACCGCCGGCAAGATCGCCGACCTCCGCGCACGTTTCCAGGAAGCCGTCCTCGATCCCGAGGAGGTCGCCAAGGAGAAGCAGCACGCGAAGGGCAAGGGCACGGCGCGCGAGCGCATCGACCAGCTGCTCGACACCGGCAGCTTCGTCGAGCTCGACGAGTACGTGCGCCACCGCACCACCGCGTTCGGCATGGACAGGTCGCGGCCGTACGGCGACTCGGTCGTCACCGGCGTCGGGACGATCCACGGCCGCACGGTCGCGGTGTACTCGCAGGACTTCTCGACCTTCGGCGGTTCGCTCGGCGAGGTCGCCGGCGAGAAGATCATCAAGGTCATGGAGTTCGCGCTGCGCTCCGGCATCCCGATCGTCGGGATCCTCGACTCGGGCGGCGCCCGCATCCAGGAGGGCGTCGTCGCGCTCGGCAAGTACGGCGAGATCTTCCGCCTGAACACCCGCGCCTCCGGGGTGATCCCGCAGATCTCGATCATCATGGGCCCGGCCGCCGGCGGCGCCGTGTACTCCCCTGCCCTCACCGACTTCGTCGTGATGGTCGACAAGACGAGCCAGATGTTCGTCACCGGCCCCGACGTCATCAAGACGGTCACCGGCGAGGACGTCGGCATGGAGGAGCTGGGCGGCGCGCACACGCACAACACCCGCTCCGGCGTCGCTCACTACCTCGCAGAAGACGAGGACGACGCGATCGACTACGTGCGCACCATGCTCGGCTTCCTGCCCGACAACAACATGGCGGAGCTGCCGGTCTACGAGTCGGGCTTCGAGTTCGAGACGACCGATGCCGACCGCGCCCTGAACGCGATCATCCCGGACTCGCCGAATCAGCCGTACGACATCCACCAGGTCATCCGCGGCATCGTCGACGCCGAGGACTTCCTCGAGGTGCAGCCGCTGTTCGCCCCGAACATCGTCATCGGCTTCGGCCGCATCGAAGGCCGCTCGGTCGGCATCATCGCCAACCAGCCCTCGCAGATGGCCGGCACGCTCAACATCGAGGCCGGCGAGAAGGCCAGCCGCTTCGTGCGGTTCTGCGACGCCTTCTCCATCCCTATCGTCACGCTCGTCGACGTTCCCGGCTACCTGCCCGGCACCGACCAGGAGTGGACGGGCGTGATCCGCCGCGGCGCGAAGCTGCTCTACGCCTACGCCGAGGCGACCGTTCCCCTCGTGACCGTCATCCTGCGCAAGGCCTACGGCGGCGCGTACATCGTGATGGGGTCGAAGCAGCTCGGCGCCGACATCAACCTGGCGTGGCCGACGGCCGAGATCGCCGTGATGGGCGGTCAGGGCGCGGTGAACATCCTGTACCGCGGCGAGATCAAGCGAGCCGAGGCCGCGGGTGAGGATGTCGCGGCCGTGCGCGCCCGTCTCGCGAACGAGTACACCTACAACGTCGCCTCGCCGTTCCTCGCCGCCGAGCGCGGCGAGCTCGACGGCATCATCGAGCCCGCGCAGACGCGGGTCTCGATCGCGAAGGCGCTGCGGGCGCTGCGGGGCAAGCGTGCGAGCCTGCCGCCCAAGAAGCACGGGAACATCCCGCTGTGAGCCTGGCGGACGAGGGCGCCCCGGGCGTCACGATCGACATCCTGCGGGGCCAGGCCTCCGAGGAGGAGCTCGCGGCGCTCATCGCCGTCGTCACCGAGGCGTACACGGGCGAGGCTGCCGAGGCCGTCGCCCCCGATGACGCGCCGCGCTCGGCGTGGTCGCTGACCCAGCGCAACCTGCGGGAGCCCCTGCGCCGCGAGCTCGGCTGGGGTCGATTCACGGGCTGAGCGTGCTCAGCCGCGAATCCGGTTGTCGTGTGCCGCCGCGGGCGGTGTGTCGAATCGTCGTGCACCGGCTGATGCCGCCTCGCGCCTCGCGCCACCCGCCTCGCGCCGCCCGCCCCGCGCCACCCGCCCCCACCGTGCCGCAACGGCGGAGATCTCCGGCGACACGCCGGATGGCGGCGTTCGTCTCCCGCATGTCGCGCACGATCCCCGATGTTGCGCGGGGGGGCGCACGCGACGCTGCACTTCCAACCGGACAAGGCCCCCGAGTGTCCCCCGAAATACCTACAGACGGGGGGCTTGCGGCCCGGAGATACTTGTATCGCTGGAACGCTTCTGCGTTCGGCCGACTCGCTCTCCGCTCTTTGCGGAAGACCCGAGCTCGGCCACGCGGACTGTTTTCGGGTAACAGTCCGCCAGGCGAGGGGCGGGCGGCTTCGCCGCCCCTCGCCTCCTCAGATTCGGCTCCCCGTCTCGGTTCCCCTCCCCCATCGAGGCGGGGAGCATTCTCGTCCCCAGCGCGCATGCCGCTCGCACGCTCGGCCCCACACGCCGGGACCTCGCCGTCGACGACGATTCGAGTCAGCGCACCTCGGCCGCGCCGGGGTGCGGGATCTCGCGCCAGAGGTCCACGCCGTCCTCTTCGGAGGGGCCGCCGACCGAAGGCGACCGGCCGACCACGGTGACAGCCACGCGCGCATCGGGCGAGGTGCGGATGTAGAGCCGATCGGAGCTGGCCGAGCGCAGCGCCTCGGCGAGCTGTGCGCGGATGATGGACAGCGTCTCGTCGTCGACTCCCTCGAGCCCGCCCTCGTCGAGCACCGTCACGTTCGCACCGCGGCGGCGAGCGCGTTCGAGCTCGGCCCGCACATCGTCGTCGAGCAGGCGCGGTCCGCGCATCTCGTCGCGCAGCCGGCCCTCGGCCAGCCGCGCCTCGAGCCGATCATCGTCGGTCAGGCGACCGCCGGTGGCGACCGTGCGCGTGAGGACCGGGCCGGCCACGGCGAGCGCCTGCTGCACCTGCACGCGGCGCTCGCGCTGGCGGCCGACCTGAGAGGCCTGCCAGGCCGACGCAGCGCGCTGCAGCTGGGCCAGCCTCGACGTGTCGCGCGCGGCGCGGTCGAGGGATCCGACCAGCAGCTGCGCACACGTCACCCACACGATCGAGCCGACGAGTCCGAGGGCGAGCGCGTTGGCGGGGCCCATCCACGCCATCGAGCCGACGGCGAGGATCACGATGCCCGCCCACGCGGCCCACGGCCGGCGTCGCACCATCACGATCGTCATGAGCGCCCCGATGCCGCCGAGGTACCACGTGGCGAAGCCGGACGTCACCGAGCCCGGGCCCACCGCGAACGAGATGGCGCTCGGGACGACCACCGCGGCGGCCAGCGCGAGGATCATCGCGGGCACGGGGAGCCGGCCGCGCGTACGGTGCACATCGCCGATGTGCTCCTCCTCCGGCGCCGCGGCCGACGGCGCCGGGTCCCAGAAGATGCAGAGCCAGGTCGTCGCGAGGTACATCCCGAGCGTCGCGACGACGATGAGGGGGTAGGGCACGGCCGCTTCGGTCCACCACAGGCCGCGTGCTGCGAGGTAGGCCGTGAAGGCGACGGCGAGCGCGACCAGGACGTTCTTGACGCTGATCACTCCGGCTTCCCCTCCCAGTCGAGGCGCACGGTGGTGCCGTGCCGGCCGGTGTCGATGTCGGCGGATCCGCCGACGGCGGCGACCCGCGCGAAGATCGAGGCGCGGATGCCGAGGCGGTCGTCGGGCACGTCGTCGAGGTCGAATCCCTCTCCGAGGTCGCGCACCTCGACGTGGACGACGTCTCCGGATGCCTCGACCGACACTCTCAGGCCGGCGCCGCCCGCGTGCTGCAGGGCGTTCGCGATGGCCTGGGTCGCCGCGAGCACAAGCGCCCGTGCGACCCGGCCGGGGATCTGCGGGCCGTCGGCCACGATGTCGCGATCGACCAGCAGGTCTGCCCCGAGCTCGCGCGATGCGGCATCGATGTCGTCGGCGATCGAATGGGCGTCGCGCGGTTCGTCGGGCCCCTCGTGCGCATCCTGTTCGGTGTTCGCGAGGCGGGTGAGGGCTTCGCGCGCCATCGCGACGGCCAGCGTCTGGGCGCGCGGAGTGTCGGCGCGTTCGGCCGCGATGAGCGCTGCGAGCACGCTGTCATGCATGAGCGCTGCGACCGCGATGCGCTCCTGCTCCGCAGCATCGGCCGCGGCCGCCTGCGCGTACGACGACACCGCGCGGGCGCGGGTCTCGTCGACGTTCGCCGCGACCGACCGGAACACCCAGCCCAGCGTGAGGATGACGCCGCCGAGGATCAGCGCGAACGAGACGTCGAGGCCGTTCGCGAACCAGAACTCGGTGGCGAAGCCGCCCTGGATGAGGCGCACCAGGCCGAACAGGAGCGGCGCGAGGATCGTCCAGACGATCTGCAGCGGGAAGGGGAAGGCGAGCACCGCCGCGAGCGTGGCGATGTTGACGAGGTACCAGATCCACGGTTGCGGTGTCGCAGGCGGGTCGCTGCCGGCCGTGGCGATCGGCCACGCGATCAGCGCGAGCATGTAGACGAACGCGAAGACGCCCGCGGCGATGCGGACGCCGCGGCCGACGAAGCACGCGATGATCATCACGGCGAGCGGAGCGAACACGACGACCACGAGCGGCTCGTGCCAGCCCGGCTGCTCGTCGGACGGTCCGATCGCGCTCAGGAACGCCTGCAGCCCGAGCACGAGCGAGCCGAAGCCGGCGACGATGGAGATGATGCGCTCGACGCGCGTGCGCGTGAACGACCCGATGCCCGCGGTGGCCTCCCGGGAATGCGGAATGTGCCCCCAGGCGCTGTCGAGGACCGCCGGTGCGTCAGACGCCACGCGCGATGTCCTCCTGGTCGGCGGGTTCGACGATCCCATCCTCCATCGCCCGCCGCAGCAGGTCGACCTTGGTCGGCGCGGGGCGCCCGACCTCGACGTACTTGACCCGCACCCGCGTGATGTTCTCCTTCGCGGTCGAGTAGGCGACGCCGAGCCGGTCGGCGACGACCTTGAGAGGCAGGCCCGCCGCATAGAGGCGCAGCACCTCGCGCTCGCGCGCCGACAGCTGCGCGTCGGCGAACTCGCGGTCGCCTTCGACGGCGCTCGCCCATTCGACGTTGTTGAGCGGCTCGCCCTTGGCGACCGTGGTCACCGCGGCGATCACGTCGTCGATGCGCGATGACTTGCTCACCACGCCGGCGGCACCCGCGGCGAGCGCCTCGCGCACGGCAGCGGGCCGATCGGCGACGCTGTGGATGATCACGCTCGACCCGTCGAGCACGAGGCGGCGCACGTTCTCTGTCACCGTCGTGCCGTCGCCCAGCGTGAGGTCGAGGACCACGACGTCGGCCGGCGCGGCCGCCGAAGCGGTGCGCCACTTGAGGTAATCGGTGACGGTGCTGCCCGAGAAGACGACGTCCTTCGTGCCGACGCGTGCGCACGCGGCCTCGAGTCCGAGTCTGACGGACTCATGGTCGTCGATGAGCGCAACCCGGGTCATTCCGCCAGCCTAACGCCGACCGGCGGCGGGGGTGAGAGCCGCCACAGCCTCGACGTGGTGCGAGTGCGGGAACAGGTCGAGGGCCTGCGCTCCCGTCGTCTCGTAGCCCGCCTCGCGGAAGGTCGCGAGGTCGCGGGCCAGGGCCACCGGATCGCACGCGACGTACACGACGGCCGCCGGCGACAGCGACGCCACCGACTCCACCACCACCCGGCCGGCGCCGGCACGCGGCGGGTCGAGCAGCACGACGCCGCGCGAGAGCCGCTCGCGCTCGGCGGCGGACGCCTCGGCGGCGAGCCGGGCCAGCCAGCGGTCGACACGGCCGGTCTCGGCTCGCGCGCCGACCCACTCGGCGAGGTTCTCGCCGGCGTGCTCGGTCGCCCGAGGGTCGGACTCCACGCTCGTCACCCGCGTGGCGTGGCCGCCGACCTCGCCCAGCGTGGCGGCGAAGAGCCCCACGCCGCCGTACAGGTCGAGGTGCCAGGCGTCGGCATCCCACCCGACGCCCTCGCCGAGCCCGCGCAGCGTCTGCCCGACAGTCGATGCGAGGGTGGATGCCGCGAGCCGATGCACCTGCCAGAAACCGCCGGCGTCGACCCGGAACTCCCGGTCGCCGACGCGCTCGACGACCACCTCGGGCGTCGCCGGGCGAGGACCGCCCGTGCCCGCGCCGCCGCTGCTCCCCTTGCCGCCGCCGCTCCCCCCCGTGCCGCCGGCGCCGCGACTCCGTCCGCCGCGTCCACGGCCGCGCTCGGCCTCCGGCCGCGGGAGCACGCGCACGCGGCCGTCGGCCGGCTGCACCAGATCGATGCGCCCCGGCTCGGGGGACGCCAGGCTCAGCGCGATCCGCTCGACGTCGGGGGTGGCCAGCGGCAGGCTCCCCACCGGGATCACGCGATGGCTGCGGGCGGCGTACGGGCCGATCCGGCCAGCGTCGTCGACGTGGAGGCTCACCCGCGTGCGCCACCCGGTGCCGTCCGCGCTCTCGGCGTCGGATCCGGAGCCGGCGGGGGCGATGGAGACGTCGGGGTCCGGCATCCCACCGAATCGCTGCAGCGCGTCGCGCAGCACCTTCAGCTTCAGCTCGCGCTGGTACTCCAGCGCGATGTGCCCGAAGTCGGCGCCGCCCGGCCGGCTCTCGGGCGCGACAGCGATGTCGGCCTCGCGCCACACGTGCGGGCGGCGGTGCGGCGAGGCATCCCTCACCTCGATCGCCTCGGCGCGCCAGAAGGAGCTCTTGCTCGCGTCGGTGACCCGCGCGAGCACGCGTTCGCCGGGCAGGACGTCGGGCACGAACACCACGCGCCCCTCGTGCCGGGCCACGAACACGCCGCCGTGGGCCACGTCTCCGATCTCGAGTTCGAGGATCGGGCCGCGGTCACCAGTCGAGTCGGTCACGAAGGAGAGCCTACGGTGGACCTATGCGCGTGTGCCTCGCCTCGACCTCGCCTGCCCGCCTCATGCTGCTGCAGCAGTTCGGCATCCGTCCCCTCACCGTCGCCCCCGACGTCGATGAGGACGCCGTCGTCGCGGCTGTCGAAGCCTCCGAGGGCCGCACGCTCGCGCCGGACGAGCACGTTCTCCTGCTGGCGCGCCGCAAGGCCGCCGACGTCGCGGCGCGGCTGGCCGATGACATCCCGGGCTTCGACGGCATCGTGATCGGCGGCGACTCGATGTTCGAGCTGGGCGGCGAGGTGCTCGGCAAGCCCTACACGGCCGACACCGCGGTCGCGCGCTGGCACGCGATGCGCGGGCAGACGGGCGTGCTGCACTCCGGCCATGCCGTGGTGCGCATGGTCCCCGGCGAGCCGGCGCGCGAGGTGCACGCCGTGGCCGAGGCATCCGTCACCTTCGCAGATGATCTGTCGGACGCCGAGATCGACGCGTACGTCGCGTCCGGCGAGCCTCTGCACGTCGCCGGCGCCTTCACCGTCGACAGCCTCGGCGGCGCGTTCATCACGCGGGTGGAGGGCGACCCCTCGACGGTCGTGGGGATGTCGCTCTCGACGCTGCGTCGACTCGTGCGCGAGCTGGGCGTCGAATGGACGGCGCTATGGGCCACGACGGACCCCTCTCTCGAGCACGCCGATCTGGGCGAGGACAACGATCGGGACCTGCATTCCGCGCCCTGACCGTCATTGTGGGAGGCGTCCCATGTTTCGGCAGTGTTCTTGTGCGAACCAGTCAAATCCCGGCCGCGACGCGTGGGTAGGCTGGCACGCATGCCTCAGATCGCCAAGGTTCTCGTTGCCAACCGCGGCGAGATCGCCGTCCGCGTCATCCGTGCCGCCCGTGACGCCGGGAAGGCGTCCGTCGCCGTCTACGCCGAGCAGGACCGCGACGCCATGCACGCCCGTCTCGCCGACGAGGCGTACGCCCTCGACGGCACCACCAGCGCCGAGACCTACCTGTCGATCGACAAGATCCTCTCGGTCGCCCGCCGCTCGGGCGCCGATGCGGTGCATCCCGGGTACGGCTTCCTCGCCGAGAACGCCGACTTCGCGCGCGCGGTCATCGGCGCCGGGCTGATCTGGATCGGCCCGAGCCCGGAGGCCATCGAGGCGCTCGGCGACAAGGTCACCGCACGCGCCGTCGCCGAGAAGGTGGGCGCGCCGCTCGCCCCCGGCACCCCGGGTCCCGTCGCCGGCGCCGACGAGGTCGTCGCGTTCGCCGAGCAGGTGGGCCTCCCCATCGCCATCAAGGCCGCCTACGGCGGCGGCGGCCGCGGCCTCAAGGTCGCCCGCACGATCGACGAGGTGCCCGAGCTCTTCGAGTCCGCCACCCGCGAGGCGATCACCGCCTTCGGCCGCGGCGAGTGCTTCGTCGAGAAGTACCTCGACAAGCCGCGTCACGTCGAGACGCAGTGCCTCGCGGATGCCGCGGGCAACGTCGTGGTGATCTCGACGCGCGACTGCTCGCTGCAGCGCCGCCACCAGAAGCTCGTGGAAGAGGCGCCCGCGCCGTTCCTCACCGACGAGCAGAACAAGACCCTCTACGACGCGTCGAAGGCCATCCTCAAGGAGGTCGGCTACGTCGGCGCGGGAACGTGCGAGTTCCTCATCGGCGCCGACGGCACCATCTCCTTCCTCGAGGTGAACACCCGTCTGCAGGTGGAGCACCCCGTGTCGGAGGAGGTCACCGGCATCGACCTCGTGCGTGAGCAGTTCCGCCTCGCCGAAGGCCAGGAGCTCGGCTACGGCGACCCGACGCCCGAGGGGCACTCGATCGAGTTCCGCATCAACGGCGAGGACCCCGGTCGCGGCTTCCTCCCCCAGCCCGGACCGATCCACGTCTTCAAGACGTTCGGCGGTCCCGGCATCCGCCTCGACTCCGGCGTCACCGCCGGCGACACCATCTCCGGCTCGTTCGACTCGCTCCTGGCGAAGATCATCGTGACCGGCCGCGACCGCGCCGAAGCTCTCGAGCGGTCCCGCCGCGCACTCGATGAGTTCGAGGTCGCGGGCATGCCGACCGTGCTGCCGTTCCACCGCAAGGTCGTGCGGGACCCCGCCTTCACCGCCGAGGACGGCGAGTTCGGCGTCTTCACGCGCTGGATCGAGACCGAGTTCGTCAACGACATCGCGCCGTGGGACGGCGAGCTCGAGGCCCCGAAGCCCAGCGAGCACCGCCACACGGTCGTGGTCGAGGTCGCGGGAAAGCGCCTCGAGGTGAGCCTGCCCGACCGCGTGGTCGCCGCGCCCGGTGTCGCGGGGCGTCCTGCCGCGGTCCCGCCGTCGCGCCGGTCGCACGCGCCGACCGTGGTCGCGGGCGCCTCGGGAGACGCCGTGAAGGCGCCGATGCAGGCGACGATCGTCAAGGTCGCCGTCGAGGAGGGCCAGCAGGTCGTCAAGGGCGACCTCGTCATCGTGCTCGAGGCCATGAAGATGGAGCAGCCGATCCAGGCGCACAAGGACGGCACCGTCGGTGCGATCAACGCCGATGCCGGCACGACCGTGTCGGCCGGGCACCAGCTGCTCACCATCTCCTGACGCCTCTCGCCCGACGTCGACGCGCTCGCGCTGTCGAAGCGCTCGCACTGTTCAACGCGCGCGCGCTGTCGAAGCGCTCGCACTGTTCAACGCGCGCGCGCTGTCGATACCTGCAGTCGCGCACGCTCCCGCGGACCGCGAGTGCACGAAAGGGCAGCGGATGCCGCGGCATCCGCTCATCGACCGTCAGCGCGCGACTGCTCAGGCGACCCGCCCGATCCTTCGGCGATCAGCCGCCGTACACGTTGTGGTCGACGACGTGCATCGCACGGGCGGCGTCGGTGATGCTGCCCGAGAGCGACGGGTAGACGGCGAAGACGCGGGACACCTGGTCGACCGTGAGGCGACGCTCGACGGCGATCGCGATCGGGTAGATCAGTTCGGATGCGCGCGGTCCGACGATGACGCCGCCCACCACGGTGCCGCTGCCCTCACGGGCGATGAGCTTCACGAAGCCGTCCTTGATGCCCATCATCTTCGCGCGCGGATTGGCGGCGAGCGGCAGCTTGTGCACCACGGCGTCGATCAGGCCTTCGGCGATGTCCTTCTCCTGCCAGCCGATCGTCGCGATCTCGGGGGCGGTGAAGATGTTCGAGGTGATGCGGCGGCGCTCGAGTGGGATCACCACGTCGCCGAGCGCATGGAAGATCGCGGTGCGCCCCTGCATCGACGCGACCGATGCGAGCGGCACGAAGGTCGTGCAGTCACCGGCGGCGTAGATGTTCGGCACCGACGTGCGGGCGACGCGGTTGACCTGGATGTGACCAGAATCGGTCATCTGCACACCCGCCTGCTCGAGCCCGATTCCCGCGGTGTTGGGGATCGAGCCGACCGCGACGAGGCAGTGGCTGCCCTCGACGGTGCGTCCGTCGCTGAGGGTCACCAGTACGCTGTCGCCGAGGTTCTCGACCTTGTCGGCACGCGACTTCGACAGCAGCGTCATGCCGCCGCGCTTGAACACGCGTTCGAGCACGGCCGCGGCATCCGAATCCTCACCCGGAAGCACCTGGTCGCGGCTCGAGACGAGCGTGACCTTGGCGCCGAGGTTCATGTAGGCGCCGGCGAACTCGGCGCCCGTGACACCCGAGCCGACGACGATCAGGTGCTCGGGGATGGCCTTCATGTCGTAGAGCTGGGTCCACGTCAGGATGCGCACGCCGTCCGGCTTCGCCGTCGGCAGCTCGCGCGGGGACGAGCCGGTCGACACCAGGAGGGTGTCGGCCTCGATGCGGTCGAAGTCGGTGCCACCGGCGCCCGTCGAGACGACGACGGCGTTCTCGCCCTCGAGGCGGCCGTGCCCGGAGATGATCCGCACCCCCGCTTCGGCGAGGGAGGCGCGCATGTCGTCGGACTGCTGCCGCGCGAGCGACAGGAGGCGCCGGTTGACAGCGGCGAGGTTGATCGCGATCTCCGGCTTGAGCGGCTTGCCGTCCTTGCCCTTGGCGAACAGCTGCACGCCGAGGTCGCTCGCGCCCGCGATCGCCACGGCCGCGTCGGCGGTGGCGATCAGCGTCTTCGACGGAACGACGTCGGTGATCACCGCCGACCCGCCGATGCCCGCCCGTTCGACCACGGTCACCTCGGCTCCGAGCTGGGCGGCGGCCAGCGCCGCTTCGTAGCCGCCGGGGCCGCCACCGATGATCGCGACGCTCTGGGTGCGCTCGAAGCTCAAGGACATGGCATCCATTCTCTCCCGCGCGACGGCGTCGGCACGACACCCCGGCGGCCGCCCCCGGCTGGCCCTCGCCCCCGCCGCGCTCCTAGAGTGTCGGCATGTCTGACACCACCGGCAATCCCCTCGACGATCCCGCGGCCGACCCGTTCGAGGTCGCAGCCGCCGCAGCGGCCGACATCGCCCGCATCACCGGCGTCGAGCAGCACGACATCGCCCTCACCCTCGGCAGCGGCTGGGGCAAGGCAGCGGACCTCATCGGCGAGACCACCGCGACGTTCCCCGCGACCGAGGTCACCGGTTTCTCCCGGCCTGCCCTCGAAGGCCACGTCGGCACCCTGCGCAGCGTCGTCACCCCGAAGGGGCGCCGGGTGCTGGTGATCGGCGCGCGCACCCACTACTACGAGGGCCACGGTGTGCGCAGAGTCGTCCACAGCGTCCGAACCGCCGCCGCGACGGGCGCGCGCACGATGGTGCTCACCAACGGCGCCGGCGGCATCAAGCACACGTGGAAGCCCGGCACGCCGGTGCTCATCAGCGACCACATCAACCTCACCGGCGACTCACCGCTCGAGGGCGCCACGTTCATCGACCTGACCGACCTCTACTCGCTGCGGCTGCGCGATCTCGCACGGACGATCGATCCGTCCCTCGACGAGGGCGTGTACTGCCAGTTCCGCGGGCCGCAGTACGAGACACCCGCGGAAGTGCGCATGGCCAAGACGATCGGCGGGCACATCGTCGGCATGTCGACGGCGCTCGAGGCGATCGCCGCACGGCAGGCGGGCATGGAGGTGCTCGGCATGTCGCTCATCACGAACATGGCGGCCGGCATCCAGACCACGCCGCTCAGCCACCAGGAAGTCATCGACGCCGGCCGAGAGGCCGAGCCGGTGATCTCGTCGCTCCTCGCCCGCGTGGTGGGCGCGCTGTGAGCGACGAGGAGGCCCCGGCGGCCACACCGGACCGCCAGGAGCCCGCGCCCGCATCGGTGCCCGCCGGCGCCGCGGACGGGGCGTCGGTCCTCGACCGTGCTCGCGCGTGGCTCGCGCAGGACCCGGACGGCGAGACCCGCGCCGAGCTGCGCGCGCTGATCGCGGCGGCCGATTCCGGCGACGCGGCTGCGGCCGCCGACCTCGACGACCGCTTCGGCGCGCGACTCGCGTTCGGCACGGCGGGTCTGCGCGGCGAGCTGGGTGCGGGCAGCAACCGCATGAACCGCGTGCTGGTCGCGCAGGCCGCCGCCGGTCTGGCGGCGTACGTGCGCGAGAGGGCGGGCGAGGTCGAGAGCCCCACGGTCGTCGTCGGCTACGACGGGCGACGCAACTCGCACGTGTTCGCCCAGGACTCCGCCGAGATCTTCGCCGGGGCCGGGCTTCGCGCCATCCTCCTCCCGCGCCTGCTGCCCACGCCCGTGCTCGCCTACGCGGTGCGCCACCTCGGCGCCGCCGCCGGCGTGATGGTCACCGCGAGCCACAATCCTCCGAACGACAACGGCTACAAGGTCTACCTCGGCGGAGCGGACGACGGGTCGCAGATCGTCGCGCCCGCCGACGCCGACATCGCCGCGCACATCGAGCGCGTGGCCGAACTCGGGGACATCTCCACCCTGCCCCGCTCCCTCGGGTACGAGATCGCTCCTGAGTCGATCGTCGAGGACTACGTCGCGGCGACCGCCGCCGTCGCCCCCGCCCCCGCGGGCGCGTCGGGTCTCTCGTGGGTCTACACCGCGATGCACGGCGTCGGCTGGGAGACGTTCTCGCGCATCCTCGAGACGGCCGGATACCCGGCGCCCGAGCCGGTCACCGCGCAGATCGAGCCCGACAGCGCGTTCCCCACCGTGGCGTTCCCGAACCCCGAGGAGCCCGGCGCGATGGACCTCGCCTTCGAGCGCGCCCGTGAGGTCGGCGCCGAACTGATCATCGCCAACGACCCCGACGCCGACCGCCTCGCGGTCGCGCTGCCCGACACCTCCACCCCCGACGGCTGGCGCCGGCTTACCGGCAATCAGATCGGGCTGCTCCTCGGCTGGCGCGCGGCGCGCCTCGCGGCCGAGACCGGGGCCACCGAGGGCGCCTCGCTGGCGTGCTCGCTGGTGTCGTCTCCCGGGCTCGAGGTCGTCGCCCGGCACTACGGCCTGGACTTCCACTCGACCCTCACCGGGTTCAAGTGGATCTCGCGCGCGCCCGGCATCGTGTTCGGGTTCGAGGAAGCGCTCGGCTACCTCGTGAACCCCGAGACGGTGCGCGACAAGGACGGCATCTCCGCCGCGGTGGCCATGCTCGGCATGGTGTCGGAGGCCCGCGGCCGCGGCGCCTCGCTTGCCGACCTGCTCTCCGAGTTCGACGAGACCTTCGGCGCCTTCGCCAGCGACCAGATCTCGGTGCGGGTCGACGACGTGTCCACCATCGGCCGCATCATGGCGGCGCTGCGTGCCCAGCATCCGTCCGCCGTCGGCGACGTCGCGGTCGAGCGGATCGACGACCTGCTCGAGGGAGTCGACGATCTCCCCCGAGGCGATGTGCTGCGGCTGTGGCTCGTCGACGGATCGCGCGTGATCGTGCGACCGAGCGGCACGGAGCCCAAGCTGAAGCTGTACCTCGACGTGCGCGGAGACTCGTCGGGCGACGCGGCCGAGCGCATCACGGCACTCGCCGCGGGCGCGCGGCGACTGCTCGACGACCTCGGCGCCTGAGGCGCGCGCTGCAGGCCGCAGCGGCGATCCGTCCGCGGGTCCGCGCGCGCTGCGGGACGCGGGCCGCGCGTGTCCGGACCCCGTGCTAGAGTGCAGGTCGCGATATATCGTGAGCGCGTCGTCTTGCGGCGGGTGCATGCTATCGCCGGGGGATCGACGCTGACTCGAGGAGTGGTGATGGCCGTGGCGAACGGCGAGTACGAAGCGGATGCCGCGGCTGAGGCATCCGATCCCCCTCACTGGCTCCGCAAGGTCGTCCTGTTCCTGAGCGGCCAGACGATCAGCCTGCTGGGCTCGATGCTCGTGCAGTACGCCGTGTTCTGGTACCTCACGATCGAGTACCGGTCGGGCGTCTACATGATGCTCGCGGCGCTGTTCGGGTTCCTGCCACAGGCGGTGGTGTCGATCTTCGGCGGGGTGTGGGCCGACCGGCACAACCGCAAGTACCTCATCATGGGCGCCGACGCCGCGATCGCCCTGTCGACGCTCACGCTGGCCCTCATCATGATGACCGGATTCGACGCCGTATGGCTGCTGTTCGCGGTGATGGCGGTGCGCTCGGCAGGTGCGGGCATTCAGATGCCCGCCGTCGCTGCCCTGCTCCCCCAGATCACGCCCACGCGCAACCTGATCCGGGTGAACGGCGTGAACGGGTCGATCCAGTCGGCGATGGCGCTCCTCGCCCCGGCTGCGGCCGGCGCGATCTATGCATGGTCGTCAGCGGCGACGGGCGGCACCGCGGCGTCACTCATCCCCATCTTCTTCATCGACGTGGCGACCGCTGTGATCGGCATCGGAATCCTCGCCTTCATCTCGGTGGGAACGGTGCGCAAGGCGTCCGAGGTGCAGACCGGCTACTTCGCCGACCTCGTCGACGGCGTGCGGTACGTCGTGCACCACGCGTTCGTGCGCTGGCTGCTGATCGTCTTCGCGATCATCTTCGTGCTCACGGTGGCACCCTCGAACCTCACGCCGCTCATGCTCGTGCGCTCGTTCCCCGCGGGGGCCGAACAGGACGTCGTCAACCTCGCGGTGCTCGAGATCGCGTTCAGCGTCGGCATGATGCTCGGCGGCATCCTCGTCGCGTCGTTCTTCGCCAAGCGCAGCCGGATCGGGCTTATCGTCGTCTCGTCGCTCGTGTTCGGCGTGCTGTCGATCGGCCTCGGACTCGCGCCGAACGTGTGGATCTTCTTCGGCTTCATGTTCCTCGTGGGGCTCGCCGTACCGTTCTTCTCGACGCCGTCGATGACCCTCCTGCAGGAGACGGTCGAGCCCGAGCGGCAGGGGCGCGTGTTCGGGTTCATGGGCATCGTCATGGCCGTCGCGATGCCATTGGGCATGGTCGTCTTCGGGCCCCTCGCCGACGTCCTCCCGATCGAGCTGCTGCTGGTCGCGGCGGGCATCCTGACGTTCGTCGTGATCGGGCTCGCCGTGTGGCTTCCGGCCGGGCAGCGCGCGATCGCGGCGGCACGCGCTGCGTCGCAGGTGGCCGGGGGCGACCCCGCGGTGGCCGCGGCCGCGGTCGAAGAGGCGATGCACACCAAGGAGCCGTGAGCCGCGGCATCCCGCCCCGCGTCCTAGGCTCGGAGGATGCTCCTCACGCAGCCGACCACGCTCGAGAACGACCACGTCCGCCTGGAGCCGCTCAGCGCTGATCACGTCGCGGACCTCGCCGCCGCGGCGGTCAGGCTGGAGCACGCGTGGTACACGTCGGTTCCCATGCCGGACGAGGTTGCGGCCGACGTGGCGCAGCGCCTGCGGTGGCAGGACGAGGGGCACATGACGGCGTGGGCCGTGCGCAGGCTCGACACCGGCCGCGTGATCGGCGAGACGACGTTCTGCAACATCGACCAGGCCAACCGGCACGTCGAGATCGGCCACACATGGATCGGCCTCGAGGCCCAGCGCACGTTCGTGAACACGGCGTCGAAGCTGCTGCTGCTCGGGCACGCGTTCGAGGCGTGCGACGCGATCGCCGTCGAGTTCCGCACGCATTGGCACAACCGGCAGTCGCGCGCGGCGATCGCGCGCCTGGGCGCCAAACAGGACGGCGTGCTGCGCAATCACCGTCTCGGTCCTGACGGCACGCTGCGCGACACCGTGGTCTTCTCGATCCTGCCGACCGAGTGGCCCGCGGTGCGCCTCGGTCTCCAGGAGCGGCTGCGCGGCGGGTGACGCATGCCGCGGCCCTCGCGTCGCGGCCTTCGCCCCCGGCCTTCGGGCCCGCCCTTCGCTCCCGGCCCTCGCGCCCGCCCTTCCCCCCGCCCTTCGCCCCCGCCCCTCGCGTCCCTGCCTTCGCCCAGAACAGGAGGTCTGGCCGAGACAGGACGATTCCCGGCAGAACGTCCTGCGTGCGCCAGATCACCTGTTCTGGGCAACCCGGAAGACGAGCGGATGCCTGCGGCAACGGCTGCGCCGCGACGAGCGGATGCCGCGGCTCAGCCGTCGATGACGGCGACGAGCTCGTCGAGGAAGCCGCCGAAGTCGGCGGAGCGCCGGACGATCCGCTGCACGCTGTCGCGCTCGGAGAACACCTCGACGAACTGCTCGAACACCGTCTGGAACGCCTCGCGGTCGGTCTCGGAGAACGCCACCAGCGCCACGACCTGCACGCGCCCTTCGCCCCACGGAATCGAAGGGTCGGCGATGCCGATGGCGATCGAGGTGCGGGTCGCGGTCATCCCGAGCGCGTGGGGTACGGCCAGCGCGTCGGTGAACGCGGTCGACGACAGCTTCTCGCGCTCGATCGTGCGCTCGACATAGTCTTCGTCGATCACGCCCTGCGCGATGAGCGCGTCGCCGAGGAGACGGATGACGGCCTCCTCGCCTCCGGCCTCCCCCAGCCCATGCACGAAGGCCGACGGCGCGAAGTACCGCTCGAGCTCGGTGCGCAGCCGGGCGAGCCGCCGGCTGCGACGGATGCGGCCCGCGGCCGCCTGCACGCGCTCGATGTCGGCGTCCGTGAGGAACGGCTGGATCTTGACGATCCGCTCGCCCGGCACCGCCGGGTCGATCGTCGTGAGGACAAGGTCCGTGTCGATCGACGCCCAGTCGGGGTCGACGCGGGTCTCGACGCCGACGACCTCGATCGCCTGACCGAGAGACCGGTCGACGCTCGACCGCAGCAGCTCGTGCAGGTCGTAGTACCCGGGGCACACGATCGTCGCGGTGAGGAGCTGGTCTGCGCGCCGGCTGCGCTCGAGGCGGCCGCCGACGTGCATCGCGATGTAGGCGATCTCGTCGTCGGGCAGCGGGATGCCCAGGCGCTCCTGCAGGCGGCTGGCGATGAACACCGCCACCTCGAAGATCATCGGGTACGTCGACTTGAGCGACCGGGTGAGCGGGTTGCGCGACCACGCCTGCTCCCGGGCCCGGTGCTGCAGGTTCTGCACGTGCAGCGCGAGCCGCAGGATGAAGTCCTCGTGGGCGATGTCGACGAGGAACTCGGCCGACGCGGTGCCGACGACATCGCGCACCGCCGCCTCGACCTCGGGGTCCAGTCGTGATCGGGCGTGATCCGCCGGCGCCTCGGCCCCGGGCGCGACGACGCGCGTGAGGACCAGCGTCGCGAGATGCTGCAGGTCGCCCGACCCGAGCTCGACGCCGAGATGCTTCTCGGCGAGCCGGCCGAGCAGCGCGGCGACCTCCTCCTGCGCGGGCTTCGATCCGGCCGTCGGGCGCTCGAGGCCGCGGTCCTGCGACACCCGGTCGGCGGCGATCGCGATGTGCATCACGACGTCGGCGATCCCGAACTCGTTCACGAAGTAGCCCTGGGCGCCGAGCTCGGCGACGAGGTCGGCCTTGAACGGCCCGAAGGCAGCCGCACCCACGGAATCCTCGCCGAGTGTGCGGCGCAGGGCGACGATGTCGAACGATCCGGCGTCCATCTCGTCATGGGCCAGGCGGCTGAGCAGCCGCCGCTGCGCCATCTCGGTGCCGCGCAGCCGCGCGCGGGACGCGGAGCGCTCGAGGGTCAGCTCGGTTCCGCCGAGCAGGCCGCGCACGCGCGCGAGGTCGGCGTCGAGCGTGGCCGGGCTGACGTGCAGCCGGTCGGCGAACTCGAACGTGTCGACGCCCTCGGGGTCGTCAAGCAGTGCGCGCACGAGGGTGTGCAGGCGATCGCGCGGGGTGCCGGCATCCGTCCCCGTCGTCCGCTGTGCAGCCGCCGCATCCGCTCCCGCGCGATAGCCGAGCGACCCCGATTCGATCGCCGTGCCCGGTGCGACGCGCGCGTTCACCGCGGTCACATACGAGCGGATGCTGCGCGGCGTGACGCCGAGCGCATCGGCGAGGGTCGCGGCCGTCGCCCACTCTCCGTCGCGCAGGAGCAGGCCGAGCAGCCTGTCCTGTCGCGCTCTCGTCACGGGGGGGTCCTTGCTTCGACGGCGGGCCTCGGCGCCCGGGTTCTGCCAGTCAACCACGCGTCGCACGCGGGCGAGCCGCGCCGCCCGCATCCGCTCGATCTTTCCGCCCCTCCGGAAGAAGGACTGGTTGTCCGCTCCCAGGGAACTCACAAGAATGGCCACATGGAGGCGGGTCGATGAGGATCCTCGTGGTCTGCGGAGCGGGTGCGTCGAGCACCTTCGTCGCCCAGCGCGTGCGCCATGCGGCCCACGACGCCGGGTTCCCCTATTCCGCCTTCGCCGGCACCGAGCAGTCGCTTCCGATCGACCTCGACGCCGCGGATGTCGTGCTCATCGGTCCGCATCTGGCCCACGCGATGGAGCGCATCGAGCGGGATGCCGCGGCCCGGGGCACGACGGTGGTGCTGCTGCCGCCCGACATCTTCACCGACCTGGACGGCACACGGACGCTCGCTCTCGTCCGCGACGCGGTCGGACCCGCCGGGGGGCCGGCTCCGACCGCGGCGGGCACACCCGGGCCGGCCGCAGCACCCTCCTCCGCCGACCCGATCACCACCAGCGACTGACGACAGAGAGGTCACACCAATGCCATCCATCTCACGAACCGTCCGCATCGGCTCGTCCCATGGCCTGCACGCCCGGCCGGCGAAGCTCTTCGCGCAGGCGGCGAAAGAGGCGGGCATCCCCATCACTGTCGCCAAGGACTCCGGCAGTCCCGTCAACGCGGCGAGCATCCTCGGCGTCATCGCGCTCGGCGTCGAGCAGGGCGACTACGTCACGCTGACGGCCGACGGCGACGGCGCCGAGGCTGCGCTCGACACCCTCGCCGAGCTCCTGACCACCGACCACGACGCGGCCTGAACCATGACCGAGCTGCGTGGAGTGGGAATCGGCCTCGGCGTCGCCCAGGGGCCGGTGGCCCGCATGGCCGAGCCGCTGCCGGCGCCGAGCGATGCGCCGAGCACGATGACTGCCGATGACGAGAAGGCGCGCGTCACAGAGGCGGTCGCCGCGGTCGCCCGCGAGCTGGAGCAGCGCGGTGCGCAGGCCGGCGGTGCCGCGCAGGACGTGCTCGAGGCGCAGGCCATGATGGCCGAGGACCCGAGCCTCGCCGACGAGGTCGCCTCGCGGATCGACCAGGGAAAGACCGCAGAGTTCGCTGTCTTCGACGCGTTCGCCTCGTTCCGCGACCAGCTCACGGCGCTCGGCGGCTACCTCGGCGAGCGCGCCGCCGACCTCGACGACGTCGCCCAGCGGGTGATCGCCCGGCTGCGGGGCGAACCGGCTCCGGGAGTGCCCGATCCAGGGCATCCGTTCGTCCTGGTCGCCAAGGATCTCGCGCCCGCCGACACCGCCCTCCTCGACCTCGACAAGGTGCTCGCGCTCGTCACGAGCGAAGGCGGTCCGACCTCGCACACCGCCATCCTGGCGCGCGAGAAGTCGATCGTCGCCGTGGTCGGCGCGGTCGACGCGAGCGGCCTGCGCGAGGGCGAGACGGTGATCGTGGATGCCGCCTCCGGCGTCGTCACAACCGACCCGACGCCGGACGAGCTCGAGCGCGCGCAGCGCCGCGCCGACGACCGCGCGGCGGCGTCATCGGCGCCGATCACCGATGGCGCGCTGGCGGACGGGACGCCGATCCCGCTGCTGGCCAACCTCGGCAAGCCGGAGGGTGCGGCGGACGCCGTCGCTCTCGGCGCCGAGGGGGTCGGCCTGTTCCGCACCGAGTTCCTGTTCCTCAGTTCGGCGCAGGCGCCGACCGTGGAGCAGCAGCGGGAGGCCTACATGCAGCTCCTCTCCGCCTTCCCGGGCAAGAAGGTCGTCGTGCGCGTGCTCGATGCCGGCGCCGACAAGCCGCTCGCCTTCCTCAACGACGCGCACGAGGAGAACCCCGCACTGGGGCTGCGCGGCATCCGTGCGCTGCGCGCAAGCGAAGACATCCTGCGGGAGCAGCTGACAGCGCTGGCGGAAGCGGATGCCGCGACCCGGCAGACGCCCGAAGGGCCGGCCGACCTGTGGGTCATGGCCCCCATGGTGGCCACGTTCGAGGAGGCCGTGTACTTCACCGACCTCGCGCACGACTACGGCATCAGGACGGCGGGCGTGATGGTCGAGGTGCCGTCCTCGGCGCTCCTCGCCGACCGAATCCTCGCCCACACCGACTTCGCCTCGATCGGCACCAACGACCTCACGCAGTACACGATGGCCGCCGACCGGCTGCTCGGCTCGGTCGCCTCGCTCCAGGACCCGTGGCACCCTGCCGTGCTGCGACTGATCCGCGAGGTCGGCGACGCCGGTCGTGTCCACGGAAAGCCCGTCGGCATCTGCGGCGAGGCCGCCGCCGACCCGCTCCTCGCGGTCGTGCTGGTCGGCCTCGGCGCGACCAGCCTCTCCATGGCCCCCACGGCGCTCGCCGACGTGCGGGCCACCCTGCTCCAGCACTCCCTCGACGATGCGCGTGTCATCGCCGAGGCCGCCCTCGCCGCGAACGATGCGGCATCCGCCCGAACCGCGGCGCAGGCCGCGGCCACCCGATAGGCCGCACGCGCGGTCGCCTGAACGACAAGGGAGACACAGCAATGACGACGACGTCAGCGCCCGCATCGGGCATGAGCAAGGCGAGAGTGGGGGTCCAGCGCTTCGGCACCTTCCTCTCCGGCATGATCATGCCCAACATCGCGGCCTTCATCGCATGGGGATTCATCACCATGCTCTTCATCCCCGCCGGGTTCTTCGGCGTGGACAGCCCGTTCGGTTGGCACTGGTATCCGGTCTCCGAGATCATCGGCGGCGGCGGCGACCAGGCGATCATCGGCTGGCAGGGGTCCATGGTGGCTCTCGCCGAGGCCGACGGAGCGACCTTCCTGGCGTACGTGGGTCTGGTCGGGCCCATGGTCACCTACCTGCTGCCGCTCCTCATCGCCAACACCGGAGGCCGGATGGTCTACGGCGAGCGCGGTGGCGTCGTCGCCACGATCGCAACCGTCGGCGTCATCGTCGGCACCAACATCCCGATGTTCCTCGGCGCGATGATCATGGGGCCGTTCGCGGCGCTGGTCACCAAGTGGATGGACCGCATCTGGGACGGCAAGATCAAGCCCGGCTTCGAGATGCTGGTGAACAACTTCTCCGCGGGCATCCTCGGCATGCTCCTTGCGATCGTCGGGTTCTTCGCCTTCGGCCCGGTGATGCTCGGCATCAGCGCCGTCCTGGGCGGTGCGGTCGGCTGGCTGGTCGAGTTCAACCTGCTGCCGCTCGTCTCGATCATCGTGGAGCCGGCGAAGGTGCTGTTCCTCAACAACGCGATCAACCACGGCGTGTTCACACCGCTCGGCATCGAGCAGGCTGCGGAGACCGGCAAGTCGATCCTCTTCCTCATCGAGGCGAACCCCGGGCCCGGCCTCGGGCTGCTGCTCGCGTTCACCTTCTTCGGAGTGGGCGCAGCGAAGGCATCGGCTCCCGGCGCGATCATCATCCAGTTCTTCGGCGGCATCCACGAGATCTACTTCCCGTACGCGCTGAGCAAGCCGATGACGATCCTCGCCCTGATCGCGGGCGGCGCTACCGGCGTCACGACGAACATGCTGCTGGGAGGTGGACTCGCGTTCCCGGCGGCCCCGGGCAGCATCATCGCGGTGACCGCCGCAGCGATCGGGCCCGGCATCGGCAACCTCCTGGTGGTCTACCTCTCGGTCGCCCTCGCGGCCACGGTGACCTTCCTGGTCGCCGGCGTCATCCTGCGGGCGTCACGCAAGCGCGACCTCCTCGCCGAGGCCGACACGTTCGGCGCCGCGATCAGCCAGACCGAGGCGAACAAGGGCAAGTCGTCGGCGGCACTCGACGCTCTGCGTGCGTCGGACGGCAAGGACCGCGAAGCGGTGCGCGAGGCCGAGGAGACCGTCGACAAGCTGGAGACCGAGGCCGAGACTGCGGGTGTCGCTGATGGCGGTGTGCTCACCACCAAGCGCGTGCGCAACATCGTGTTCGCGTGCGACGCGGGCATGGGCTCGTCGGCGATGGGCGCGAGCGTGCTGCGCAACAAGATCAAGAAGGCGGGCATCGAGGACGTCACGGTCGTCAACAAGGCGATCGCCAACCTGGATGCCTCGGCCGACCTGGTCATCACGCAGAACCAGCTCACCGACCGCGCGCGCAAGCAGACGCCCAACGCGGTGCACGTGTCAGTGGACAACTTCATGAACTCGCCCAAGTACGACGAGGTCGTGGACCTCGTGCGTGACCAGCACCAGGATGGGGTCTGAGGGCGCGTAGGCGGCTGCGGAGCCGGGCGGCGGGATGCCCCCGGCTCCGTGGTCTTCGATGAGAAGCATCCGTACCACCACGAAAGGCAACGAAATGGCACGTGACGTACTGAGCATCGGACAGGTGCGGATCCACCGCGGGAGCGCGACGCGCGAGGACGCGATGAAGGAGGCAGCCGACATCCTCGAGTCCGCGGGTGCCGTCACGAGCGCATACTTCGACGCGATGCAGCAGCGCGAGCAGACGGTGTCGACGTACATGGGCAACGAGCTCGCGATCCCCCACGGCACGAACGAGACCAAGCACACGATCCTCGATTCGGCGCTGTCGGTCGTCCGCTACGACGGCGGCGTCGACTGGGACGGCGAGCCGGTGACGTTCGTGATCGGCATCGCCGGGAAGGGCGACGAGCACCTCGAGATCCTGTCGCAGATCGCGATACTCTTCTCCGACGAGGACGAGGTGCAGAAGCTCAAAGAGGCGCAGACGCCCGAGGAGCTGTTCGCGCTGGTCTCCGCCGCGGGCGTGTGATGAAGGCCGTCCACTTCGGAGCCGGCAACATCGGCCGCGGGTTCGTCGGGCTGCTGCTGCACGAGGGCGGCTATGAACTCGTCTTCTCCGACGTCGCAGCCCCGCTCGTCGACGCCATCAACGCCGTCGACTCCTACACCGTCCACGAAGTGGGTGATGGGGGCGCGCGTCAGCAAGCCGGGGGTGTGGGGCGAAGCCCCATTGGGAGCCACGACACGGTCGTCACCGGCTTCCGGGCGATCAACAGCGCCGAGCATCCGGACGAGGTGATCGAGGAGATCGCCTCGGCGAACGTCGTCACGACGGCGGTCGGGCCGACGATCCTGAAGTTCGTCGCCCCGCACATCGTGGCCGGGCTCGCCCTGCGCGACCCCTCGTCTCCGCCGTTGCAGATCATGGCGTGCGAGAACGCGATCAACGCCACCGACGTGCTGCGCGACCTCATGCGGGAGTCCGCGGGCGACGCATGGGAGGCCCTCACCGCTCGCGCGGTGTTCGCGAACACCGCGGTCGACCGCATCGTCCCCGCCCAGCCGGAGGGCGCCGGCGTCGACGTCACCGTCGAGCCCTTCTACGAGTGGGCGATCGAGCGCCCGCCTTTCGGCGACGAGCCGCCCGTCATTCCCGGTGCGCACTTCGTCGACGACCTCGCACCGTACATCGAGCGGAAGCTCTTCACGGTGAACACCGGGCACGCCGCGACGGCGTACTTCGGCGCCCGGGCGGGCATCGACACGATCGCGGCGGCATTGTCCGACGAGGCCATCGCCGCGCGCGTCGCCGCCGCGCTCGAGGAGACCTCCGCGCTGCTGGAGGCCAAGCACGGCCTCGATGCCGCCGACCTGGCGAGCTACCGCGCGACGATCCTGGGCCGCTTCCGCAACGCGGCGCTGCCCGACACGGTGTGGCGGGTCGGACGCCAGCCGCTGCGCAAGCTCTCCCGGCATGAGCGCTTCGTCGGGCCCGCAGCTGAGGCGGCCGAGCGCGGCCTGTCGGTGAACGCCCTCGTCGCTGCGATGGGCGCCCTGCTGGCGTTCGACGACAGCGAGGATCCGCAGTCGGTGGATCTGCAGCGGATGCTGCGTGAGCAGGATGCCGCGAGCTTCACCGCAGCGGCGACCGGCCTCGAGCCGCAGCATCCGCTCTTCGCGAAGGTCGTCGCCGTCGTGGAGGCTCGACAGGCGGAGATCCGCGCGGACTGAGAAGGCACGCCGACGCACCTCTGCCCGCGCAGCGCGGAGGGTACCCGCGCGCGATTACGCTCTTGTGGTGACCGCTTCGTCCTCGCCCGATTCCCCCGCCGCCCCCTCCAGGACACCACGCTCGCGCCGGCGCGGGCTGCGAGTGCTGTGGCGGATCCTCGGGTCGGTCGGCGCCCTGCTCCTGCTCGCCGTCGTCGGCATCCTGATCTGGAGCCAAGTCGGAGTCATGGCGGCCGAGCCGGAGCCGCTCGCAGAAGTGAGAGCGAACGCCGCGATCGAGATCACCGACACGTCGGGCGCGATCGTCATGGAGCCCGCCGTCGGCGCGTCCGACACGGGACTCGTCTTCGTCCCCGGCGCGAAGGTCGATCCTTGGGCGTACGCGAACAACCTCGCGGGCGTGGTCGAGGACGCGAACGTCACCGTGGTGATCACGAAGCCGTGGCTGAACCTCGCGTTCTTCGACCTGCGGCCGCTGTCGGCGTTCACCGAGCTCGTGCCCGGGATCGACACGTGGGCGGTGGGTGGCCACTCGCTCGGCGGCGTGCGCGCCTGCCAGCTCGCGACCGATGCCGAGGCTCTCGTGCTGTTCGGCTCGTACTGCGCGAACGACCTGTCCGACTCCGGGCTTCCCGTGATCAGCATCGCAGGAAGCGAGGACGGCCTCTCCACTCCGGAGAAGATCGCCGGCGCCCAGCCGCTCCTGCCCGAGGACGCACGCATGGAGGTCATCGACGGCGCCAGCCACGCGTCCTTCGGCGACTACGGCCCGCAGGCAGGAGACGGCGCGCCCACGATCTCGGACGCAGAGATGGATGCCGCATTGTCGGCGCTGCTGGTGTCGTTCGCGGAGGAGCTCGCGCAGTGACGCTCGTCCTCGCGTGCTCCGCCGCGTTCGTCTCGGCCGTCATCCAGCGCATCACGGGGCTGGGCTTCGTCCTGGTGCTGGTCGGGCCGATCGTGCTGCTCTACGGCCCGCTCGAGGGCGTGACGATCGGCGTGCTGCTCGCGCTCGTCGCGTCGCTCACGGCCATCCCTCTGGTGTGGAAGCAGATCGAATGGCGTCGCGCCTGGTGGCTCATCTGGCCCGGGCTGCTCGCCGCTCCGTTCGGCGCCCTCCTCGTGCGCGTCCTTCCCGAGCCGGCACTCCTCCTGCTCATCGCCGCCATGGCGTACTTCGCCCTGCTCGCCGGCCGGATGCCGGCGCTGTCGGCCCCGCTGCGGGGGCGGACGGGCGCCGTCGTCGCGGGTTCGGCGGCGGGGTTCATGCACGTCGCGAGCGGTCTGTCCGGCCCTCCGCTCGCCGCGTACGCGGTCGGCGACGGGTGGCCTCAACGCCGGTTCGCCGCGAGTGTGCAGGTGATCTTCGCCGTGTTCAGCGGCGTCTCTGTCGCGCTGCGCGGGCTGCCGGCATCCCCCGTCCCCGATGTCTGGACGCTCGTTGCCGCCACGGCCGGCGGGATCGCGATCGGAACGATTCTGAGTCGGCACGTCGCACCGGGCATCGCGCGGAGGGCGATGCTCGCCATCGCGTGGGCAGGCGCCACGGTGGTGCTCGTGCGCGGCATCCTGGCACTGTTGTCGTAACGGCATCGCCGCTGATCGGATCCGATTTCGGTTAATGCCGACTAACGTTTAGTGTTTCTTCGCTGGGGTCGGCGTTGTCACGCCGACACAATGACGTGTGGGAGACGAATGAGCGAGCTTCGCTATGCCATCATCGGCGCCGGTCCTTCCGGACTGTCCGCCGCGCGCGCCCTTCAGAAGGCCGGCATCGACTTCGACGGCTACGAGGCATCCCGCGGGGTCGGGGGCCTCTGGGACATCGAGAACCCGCGCTCGACCATGTACGAGTCCGCGCACCTCATCTCGTCGCGCACCACCACGGAGTTCGCCGAGTTCCCGATGGACACCGACGCCGACTACCCGAGCCATCGCACCCTCATCCGCTACTTCCGCGACTTCGCGGACCGGTTCCGCCTCACCGAGCGGTTCCGGTTCGAGACGAAGGTCACCTCGCTCACGCGCGACGACGACGGCGAATGGATGCTGCGCGCCGACTCCCCCGACGGCCCTGTGGACGAGCGCTACGACGGCGTGATCCTCGCGAACGGCACCCTCGCCGAGCCCAACATCCCGACCTTCCGCGGCGAGTTCACCGGCGAGCTGCTGCACACCAGCGCGTACAAGGCCGCGAGCCAGCTGACCGGCAAGCGCGTGCTCATCATCGGGGCCGGCAACTCCGGCTGCGACATCGCGGTCGACGCCGTGCACCACGCGGCATCCGTCGACATGAGCGTGCGCCGGGGCTACTACTTCGTGCCGCGGTATCTGTTCGGCAAGCCGAGCGACACGCTCAACCAGGGGCGACCCCTCCCCGCGCGGATCAAGCAGTTCGTGGACAAGAGGGTACTGCAGGCGTTCACCGGCGACCCGGTGCGGTTCGGCTTCCCGAAGCCGGACTACCGGCTCTACGAATCCCACCCGATCGTCAACACCCTGATCCTCAACCACCTCGGCCAGGGCGACCTGCGCATCCGCCCCGACGTCGACCGCTTCGACGGCCGCACCGTGCACTTCCGCGACGGCTCCAGCGGCGAGTACGACCTCGTGCTCCTCGCGACCGGCTACACGCTCGACTACCCCTTCGTCGACCGCGAGGCGCTGCACTGGACCGGGTGGGCGCCGAAGCTCTTCCTCAACGTGTTCCCACCGTCGTTCAACGGGCTCTACGTCATGGGCATGATCGAGGCCTCGGGCATCGGCTGGCAGGGCCGCTACGAGCAGGCCGAGCTGATCGCCGAGTACCTCGCCGCGGTGGAGCGCGACCCCGCGCGCGCGGCCGAATTCCGCCGCCGCGCGACGAGCGAGCCGTGGCCCGACCTCACCGGCGGCTACAAGTACCTCGGACTCGAGCGCATGTCGTACTACGTGAACAAGGACGCCTACCGCCGCGCCGTGCGCGCGGCCACCACCGCACTCCGTGGCGACGCACGCGACGCGGCGCCCGCGCGCGGCATCCGCTCATCTCGTCGCCGTTCGAAGAAGGTGCCCGCATGAATCCCGACGACATCGTCCTGAACTTCAATCCCGGGACCCTGGTCATCTTGAACGTGGTCCTCGGACTGATCATGTTCGGCATCGCGCTCGACACCACGGTCGACGATTTCAAGGTCGTCGCGCGCAAGCCGAAGCCGTTCGTCATCGCGATCCTCGCGCAGCTGCTCGTGCTGCCGGCCGTCACGTTCGGGTTGACGCTGATCCTTCCGGTGACGCCCTCGATGGCGCTCGGCATGATCCTCGTGGCGTGCTGTCCGCCCGGCAACATCTCGCAGGTGCTCACCCACCGCTCGGGCGGCAACGTCGCCCTGTCGGTGTCGATGACGGCCGTGTCGAACGTGATCTACATCTTCGCACTGCCGCTCAGCGTCGCCTTCTGGGGCTCGCTGCACCCGACCGCCTCGACGCTGCTCGAGGCGGTCGAGCTCAACGCGTGGGCGATGCTGCTCGACATCTTCCTCATCATCGGGCTGCCCTTCGCGGCGGGCCTCCTCATCCGCAACCGATTCGAGCGCTTCGCCGTGCGGGTGCAGCCGTTCGTCAAGTGGTTCTCGCTCCTCGCGCTCGTCGGCTTCATCGTCGCCGCGCTGGCCGGTAACTGGGCCTACTTCGTGGCGTTCCTCGGGATCATCGTGCTCGTCGTGACGATCCACGACGCCGTCGCCCTCGCAATCGGCTACAGCACCGCAGTCGTGGGCGGGCTCGGCACCCGCGAGCGCAAGGCGATGACGTTCGAGGTCGGCATCCGCAACGCCGGCCTCGGGCTCGGCCTCGTCTTCGCGTTCTTCGGCGGACTCGGCGGCATGGCCATCGTGGCCGGCTGGTGGGGCATCTGGGACATCATCGCCGGCCTGATCGTCGCCGCCCTGTGGGCGCGGCACACGAGGAAGCGCACCGGCAGCTCGAAGGGCGACGCCACCCGGCACGCGGCGGGCCGGGATGCCTCAGCTCCCCATGCCGCGGGTGACACCGTCGCGGGTGACGCCGCCGCGCCCGACGCCGCCGCGGGGCCGGCATCGTGAGCGTTCGCGTGCTCGTCACCGGCGGAGCTGGCTTCCTCGGATCCAACGTCGCCGCCGCCCTCGTGGCGCACCCCGAGGTCGAGCTCGTCGTCGCCGGCGATGTGCGCCGGCCGGAGCATCCGCTGGAGGGAGTCGTCTACGACGACTGCGACGTCGCCCGGGCGTCGGGCCTCGTGCCGTCGCTGGAGCGCCACGGCATCGACGTCGTCGTGCACCTCGCGGCGATCGTGAACCCGGGTCGTGACCACGACCTCGAATACCGCGTGGACGTCGAAGGATCGCAGCACGTGCTCGACGCATGCGTCGCGGCGGGCGTTCGCCGCATCGTCGTGTCGTCGTCGGGCGCGGCGTATGGCTACCACCGCGACAACCCGGAGTGGCTGCGTGAGACCGACGCGATCCGCGGCAACGACGAGTTCCCTTACTCGAAGCACAAGCGCCTGGTCGAGGAGATGCTCGCCGAGCGCCGGCGCACCGCTCCCGAGCTCGAGCAGGTCGTGTTCCGCATCGGCACGATCCTCGGCCCGACCGTGCAGAACCAGATCACGGCCCTCTGGGACGGCCCGCGCGTCCTCGCGGTGCGCGGCTCGGACTCGCCCTTCGTGTTCGTGTGGGTCGACGACGTCGCCGCCGCGATGGCCCGCGCCGCGACGGACGGTCCCCCCGGCATCTACAACATCGCCGGCGACGGGAAGCTCACCGTGCACGAGATCGCCCGGCGACTCGGCAAGCCGCTGCTCACCGTGCCGGCGGGCGTCCTCGCCTTCGCGCTGCGCGTGGGACGGATGCTGCGCCTCACCGTCCACGGACCCGAGCAGGTCGGCTTCCTCCGCTACCGCCCGGTGCTCGCCAACGAAGCGCTCAAGCGCGACTTCGGCTTCACCCCGAAGAAGACTTCGGCCGAGGCCTTCGAGGCCTACCTCGAGTCCCACCCCGGCGTCGCGCGGCGCTGAGCCGCGGGCCGTCCGCTGAGCCGGGCGAGCCGTGCGCTCGTCGGAGACGCTGGGCCGCGGCATCCGTCCCCTCCCCCGTTGCCCAGAACAGGACATCTGGCGGAGACAGGACGATTCCCGGCGAATCGTCCTGCGTACGCCGGATCACCTGTTCTCGGTCAGTGGGGAGCGGATGCCGCAGGGCGTGGCGAGGCGGGGATAGAGCCGTGCGCCCGTGGTAGACGCTGGGCCGCGGCATCCGTCCCCTCCCCGGTTATCCAGATCAGGAGATCTGGCGGAGACAGGACGATCCCCGGCGGATCATCCTGTGTACGCCAGATCACCTGTTCTCGGTGAGTGAGGAGCGGATGCCGCAGCCGCAGGGCGTGGCGCAGCGACCGGCGAGTCTCCCCGACCTAGTCCCCGAAGCCCTCGGCCCGCGGGTCAGGGAAGCTAGTCCCCGAAGCCCTCGGCGATGAGCTCGATGAGCTCCTCGCGCTCCTCGACCGGCAGGAACGCGCCGGCGGCCGCGTTGAGCTGGAACGATTCGAGGTCGTCGAGGCCGTAGTCGAAGGTCTCCGCCAGCAGGGCCAGCTCGCGTGTGAGCGAGGTGCGGCTCATCGTGCGGTTGTCGACGTTCACCGTCACGGAGAACCCGAGCTGATAGAGAAGGTCGAAGGGGTGGTCCTCCATCGTCGTGCCCCACGCCGAGATCGCGCCGGTCTGCAGGTTCGACGACGGCGAGAGCTCGAGGGTGATCTCGCGATCGCGCACCCAGCGGGCCAGATCGCCGAACTGCACGAGCACCTCTTCACCGGCCCGCGAGACGACCTCGAGGTCCTCGGCGATGCGCACGCCGTGACCGAGGCGCAGGGCCCGACCGTCGAGCAGCGCCGAGCGGATCGAGTCGAGCCCGGCGGCCTCACCGGCGTGCACGGTCGACGGGAAGAACTGCGACGCGAGGTAGTCGAACGCCTCGCGGTGGTTCGAGGCGGGGAAGCCGTCCTCGGGTCCGGCGATGTCGAAGCCGACGGCGCCGCGCGTGCGCCAGTCGACGGCGAGCTTGGCGATCTCGAGCGACCGGTCGGTGTGGCGCATCGCCGTGATGAGCTGGCCGACGCGGATGTCGCGACCCGCGCGCTCCGCGGCGTCCTCACCCTCTTCGATCCCCTCCTGCACGGCAGCGACCACCTCGTCGAGCGACAGTCCGCGCGACAGATGCTGCTCGGGCGCCCAGCGCACCTCGCCGTAGATCACGCCGTCGGCGGCGAGATCCTCGACGAACTCGCGCGCGACGCGCGTGAGCCCCTCGCGGGTCTGCATCACGGCCGTGGTGAGGTCGAAGGTCTTGAGGTACTCGACCAGCGATCCGGAGTCGCTCTTCTCGGCGAACCAGTCCGCGAGATCGTCGGGGTCGGACTCGGGTACCTCGACCCCGGCCGCATCGGCGAGCTCGATGATCGTCGCCGGCCGGACACCGCCGTCGAGGTGGTCGTGCAGCGAGACCTTGGGCAGGTCGCGGATCGAGGCTCCGTCGAGGAGGGCATCTCCGTGCTGGTCGATGGGCATGTGCGTCTCCTCGGGACTGGGCGGCTGGGTTGGGCGTCGGGGCGGATGCCTCGGCTCAGGCGGTGATGCGCTCGAGCACGAGCGGGGTCGCGGCCGGGGCTTCGGCGCCCACCTGCCACGCGCCGTCGAGCGCGTCGAGCGCCCGCTCGAACCTGGTGTCGTCGTGGCCCAGCAGCGTGAACAGCGGCTGGCCGACGGCCACGGCGTCGCCCGGCTTGACGTGCAGGTCGATGCCGGCTGCGTGCATGACCGGGTCCTCGGCCCGCGCGCGGCCGGCGCCGAGGCGCCAGGCGGCGATCCCGAAGGGCAGCGCATGCATCTCGGTGACGAACCCGGCCTCGGAGGCGGTGACGGTGTGCGTGTCGGCCGGCGCGGGGAGCGCGGCATCCGGGTCCCCATCCTGCGCACGGATCATCCGGCGCCAGACATCCATCGCACGGCCGTCCTTCAGCGCGGCCTCGACGTCGGCGTCGGGCTGGCCCGCGAGCGCGAGCATCTCCCGCGCGAGCGCCACGGTGAGTTCGACGACATCGGCCGGTCCGCCGCCGGCGAGCACCTCCACCGACTCGCGCACCTCGTTCGCATTGCCGATCGCGAGGCCGAGTGGAGTGTTCATGTCGGTGAGCAGCGCGGTGGTGGCCACGCCCGAGTCGGTGCCCAGGGCCACCATCGTGCGGGCGAGCTCGCGCGCCTTGTCGACGTCACGCATGAAGGCGCCGGAGCCGAACTTCACGTCGAGCACGAGCGAGTCGGTGCCCTCGGCGATCTTCTTCGACATGATGCTCGACGCGATCAGCGGGATCGCCTCCACGGTGCCGGTCACGTCGCGCAGCGCGTAGAGCTTCTTGTCGGCGGGGGCGAGGCCAGATCCGGCGGCGCAGATGACGGCGCCGACGTCGCGCAGCTGTGCGAACAGCTCGTCGTTCGAAAGGGCGGCCGTCCAGCCGGGGATGGACTCGAGCTTGTCGAGCGTGCCGCCGGTGTGGCCGAGGCCGCGGCCCGAGAGCTGCGGCACGGCGACGCCGAAGGCTGCGACGAGCGGCGCGAGAGGCAGCGTGATCTTGTCGCCGACTCCGCCGGTGGAGTGCTTGTCGACCGTGGGCTTGCCGAGTCCGGCGAAGCTCATGCGCTCGCCCGAGGCGATCATCGCGTCGGTCATGACGCGGATCTCCTCGCGCGTCATGCCGTTGAGGAGCACCGCCATCGCGAACGAGGCCATCTGCGAGTCGGCTACGTAGCCGCGGGTGTAGGCATCGACCATCCATCGCAGCGCGTCGCCGGGGACTGCTCCGCCGTCGCGCTTGGCCCGGATGACGTCGACGGCGTCGAACGGCTCCACCGTGCTCATCGCGCGGCCTCCTCCAGATCGCGCGGTCCGAACGCGTCGGGCAGCACCTCATCGATCGTGCGGATGCCCGACACCGTCTCGAGCAGCATCCCGGGGATCGCGAACTCGTACAGCAGCTGACGGCACCGCCCGCACGGCATGATCGTGTGGCCTTCGCCGTTCACGCACACGAACGCGACGAGGCTGCCTCCGCCCGACATCGCGAGCTCGCTCACGAGCCCGCACTCGGCGCACAGCGTCACGCCGTACGACGCGTTCTCCACGTTGCACCCGGTCACGATGCGCCCGTCGGTCACCAGCGCGGCGGCGCCCACCTTGTAGCGCGAGTACGGCGCGTAGGCGCGCTTCATGGCGTCGGTCGCGGCCGCCCGCAGCTCATCCCAGTCGATGTCGGTCACGCACGGCCTTTCTCTACAGCGGTATCAGGAGGGTCGGATGCCTGCATCCTCGGTCAGCCCTTGATGTAGGGCTTGCCCGCCGCAGCGGGCCCGCGGATCTGCCCGGCGAATCCGGCCACCGCGATGATGGTCACCAGGTACGGCAGCATCAGCATGAACTCGCTCGGGATCGGCGTCTTGAGCACCGTGAGCAGGTTCTGCAGGTTCGTCGCGAATCCGAAGAGGAGCGCCGCGAGGGTGGCCCGGATCGGATCCCAGCGACCGAAGATGACGGCGGCGAGGGCGATGAAGCCGAGTCCGGCGGTCATCTCCTTCGTGAACTGGCCGACCGACACGAGGGTGAAGAACGCGCCGCCGATGCCGGCGATCGCACCCGCGAGCGAGACGTTCCAGAACCGGCTCGTGTTCACCTTGATGCCGACGGTGTCGGCGGCCTGCGGGTGCTCGCCGACCGCACGGAGACGCAGGCCCCACCGGGTGCGGTAGAGGCCCCATGCCACCACACCGACCGTGATGTACATCAGGTAGACGATGAACGTCTGGTTGAACAGCACGGGTCCGATGATCGGGATGTCGCCCAGGAGCGGGATCTCCATGCGCGTGAACCGGATCGGACGGTTCAGCGTCGCCTCGTTCGGCACGAGCAGGGCCCCGTAGAGGAACCCGGTGAGTCCGGTGACGAGCACGTTGAGCACCACACCGACGATCACCTGGTCGACCAGATACTTGATCGAGAAGGCGGCGAGCACGAACGCCACCAGCACACCGCCGACCATCGCACCGAGGAGGCCGACGAACGGGTTGCCCGTGATGCTCGAGATCAGTGCGGCGCTGAACGCGCCGAGAAGGAACTGACCCTCGATCGCGACGTTGACCACGCCGACCCGCTCGCCGATGACACCGCCCAGCGCGCCGAAGATCAACGGGACCGAGAGCGACACGGCGCCGAACAGCAGGCCGGTGACGGGCACGAGCCCCCCGGCGGCCGCCCAGGTGAGGAAGGCGAAGATCGCCAGGACGCCGTAGACGATCGGCAGCCACACGCCCGTCCGACGGTAGGACCAGGCGTTCCAGACGGCCCACAGCGTGAGCAGCACGAGCACCACCAGCACTCCCCAGCTGGTGGCGGCCGTCGGCACGCTGACGTTGGGGATCTCCAGCGACGAGGACCGGTCGCTGAGGCGGAAGGTGCTCAGGCCGTCGCGCGGCACGAGGAGGAACAGCAGGAACAGCAGGACCGTGGTGATGCCGAGGCTGATGGCCATCTTCCAGTGGCGCACCTTGACGGTCGCGAGCTGGATCGTGCCGTCGGCAGCGGTGGCGGGGGCGAGCGTGGTCATGCGGCCACCGCCTTCTTCGCAGCCTTGGCTCTCGCCTTGGCGGCCTTCTCGGCGTCGGTCTTCGGCAGGAAGAAGATCGCGCGCACCAGCGGCGGGGCCGCGATGAAGAGCACGATGAGCGACTGCACGACGAGGACGATGTCGACGGGGATGCCCTGCGAGGCCTGCATGGTGAACGAACCCGCCTTCAGGGCGCCGAAGAGGATGCCGGCGGCGAAGACGCCCCACGCGCGACTGCGGCCGAGGAGAGCGACGGTGATGGCATCGAACCCGATGCCGGCATCGATGAACCCGTCGAAGCCGCTGACCACCGAGCCCTGGATCTGGTTCATGGCGGCCAGACCCGCGAGGCCTCCGGCGAAGAGCATCGCGTAGATGTACATGCGCTGCACCGAGATGCCGGCCGCGCGCGCCGCGTGGGGGTTCTCACCCACGGCACGCAGGCGGAAGCCGAGGCTGGAGCGCTCGACGAGCCACCACACGAACACCGTCGCGGCGATGACGATGAGGAAGCCCCAGTCGAGCAGGGGGAAGCGCGGCCCGAAGAGGTCGGGGAACTGCGCAGTGGGCGGCGTCGGATCCGAGATCGGCTGATCCTCGGCGGCGCGCTGCAGCAGCCCGGGAGTGCGGACCATCCACGTCACCAGGTAGAACGCGACGTAGTTGAGCATGATCGTGAGGATCACCTCGTGCGCGCCGGTGCGGGCCTTCAGCACGCCGACGATGCCACCCCAGATCGCACCACCCGCGATGCCGGCGGCCAGGGTGAGCGGGAGGTGGATGAACATCGGCAGGTCGAGGTTGAAGGTCACGAGACCGGCCACCGCGGCGGCGATGAGCATCTGGCCGCGACCACCGATGTTGAACAGGCCGACGCGGAACGCGAGAGCCACACCGAGGCCGGCGGCGATGAGCGGCGCCGCGAAGCCGAGCGTGTTCGTGATGGGGCGGATCTGCGTCAGGAAGTCGGGGGCGCGCGGATTGAACACCGCGCCGCGGAACAGGGCCTCATAGCCGCCGTACACCGAGTTCCAGATCGCGATGAGCGTGTCGCCGGGGCGGGCGAAGAAGTAGGCGGATGCCGCGCGCACGTCCTCGTCGGTCACTGCCATGAGAATGCCGCCGACGATCATCGCCGCGACGATCGCGAGGACGGTCGTCACCCAGTTGCTGCGCAGGAGGTCCTTGATGAACGCGTTCTGGCGCGGCGGCGGCGGGACCTCGCCGCCAGGCGTGGCGGGGGTCGCGGGCTCCGCGGGGGTTGCGGGCGCGGCAGCGGTGACCGGAGTCCCGGTCAGCGGGCCGGAGACCGGCGGAAGCTGCTCGGGCGGAAGCCCCCTGGTCGGGTCCGGCGCACCCGGCGTCGTCCCCTTGGCGTCGTCGTTCACGCGGCTACCCCGTCTCCCGGCGTCTCGCCGGCCATCATCAGTCCCAGAACATCGCGCGGGGTGTCACCCGGTACGATTCCGACGATCGCGCCGCGGTACATCACGGCGATGCGGTCGGCGAGGGCGGCGACCTCGTCGAGTTCGGTCGACACCACGAGCACCGGCACCCCGGCGTCGCGCGTCTCGACGATGCGCGTGTGGATGAACTCGATGGAGCCCACGTCCACACCGCGGGTCGGCTGGGCAGCCACCAGCAGCTTGAGGTCGCGGCTCATCTCGCGCGCGATCACCACCTTCTGCTGGTTGCCGCCCGAGAGCGTGCCGGCGGGCACGTCAGGACCCTGGGTGCGGATGTCGTATTCGGCGATGCGTGCCTGCGCGAACTCGTGCAGCACACCTCGCATGACGGTGCCGCCTCGCACGAACTCCGAGTCGCCCGAGCGGTCGAGGATCAGGTTCTCAGCAACCGTGAACCCGCCGACGAGACCGTCCTCGGTGCGGTCTTCGGGTACGAAGCCGACGCCTTCGTCGAGGATGCCGCGCACGCTCTTGCCGATGAGCTCGACGCCGTCGAGCGTGATCGAGCCGGAGGCACGGTCCGCGAGGCCGACGATGGCCTCCACAAGCTCGGTCTGACCGTTGCCCTGGACGCCGGCGAGGGCGACCACCTCACCGGGCTTGACGTCGAAGCTCACACTGTCGACGACGACCGCGCCGGCCGGCGTGAGCACGCGGAGGTCCTTGACCTCGAGGCCGCCGCCGTCGCTGACCTTCGGCGGTCCCTTGTGCACGGTCAGCTCGACCGCGCGTCCCACCATGAGAGACGCCAGCTCGGCGTTGGTGGCGGTGGGGGCCGCTTCGCCCACGACCTTGCCGAGCCGGATGACGGTGATGCGGTCGGCGACGGCGCGGACCTCACGAAGCTTGTGGGTGATGAAGACGATGGAAGTGCCCTCGTCGCGCAGCTGGCGCATGATCGCCATGAGCTCGTCGGTCTCCTGCGGCGTCAGCACCGCGGTCGGCTCGTCGAACACGAGCACCTTGGCGTCGCGCGAGAGAGCCTTGATGATCTCGACGCGCTGCTGGACGCCGACCGGCAGGTCGCCGACGATCGCGTCGGGGTCGACCTGGAAGCCGAAGCGCTGCGCGACGTCGCGCACGTGCTGGCGGGCCTTGGGCAGGTCGAGCGCGCCGAGGCCCTTGGTGTCCTCATGGCCGAGCATGACGTTCTCGGCGACAGTGAAGACGGGGATGAGCATGAAGTGCTGGTGCACCATGCCGATACCGGCGGCCATCGCATCACCGGGGCCCCGGAAGTGCTGCACGACGTCGTCGAGGAGGATCTCCCCCTCATCGGCCTGGTACAGGCCGTAGAGGACGTTCATCAGTGTTGATTTGCCTGCGCCGTTCTCGCCCAGGAGGGCGTGGATCTCTCCGGGCTGGACCACCAGATCGATGTGGTCGTTCGCGACGAGGGACCCGAAACGCTTCGTGATCCCACGGAGCTCGAGCTTCATATGTGCACCTTATCCACTGTCTCCATCGGGCTGGAAGAACCGCGGCCGGGTGGACTCATCCACCCGGCCGCGGTCAGCAGTCGTTCGACTACGCCGAGATCACTGCTGGGGCGAGCTGGGCGAGGTCACCTCGAGCTCACCCGAGATGATCTGCTCCTGCAGCGCAGCGATCTCGTCGGTCAGGCCCTCGGGCAGCTCCGACTCGAACGCGCCGAAGCCGGAGAGGCCGACGCCCTCGTTCTCGAGCGTGCCGACGTACGGCGACGCGTCGAACTCACCGGTGGCGGCCTGCATGGTGGCGTCGTACACGGCCGCATCGATGCGCTTCATGATCGAGAAGAGCACCAGGTCGGCGACCGACGGGTCGACGACGGCGAGGTCGGAGTCCACGCCGATGAGCAGCGAGTCCGAGCTGGCGTCGGTGATCGCCGCAGCGGCGCTCTGGTAGATCGGGCCGCCGACGGGCAGGACGACGTCGACGCCCTGGTCGAGAATGCCCTGCGCGGTCTGCTTGGCGGTGTCGTTCGCGGCGAAGCCACCGGTGAACGAGCCCTCCTGAGCCTCGACGTCCCAGCCGAAGGTCTCGACCGCGGCGCCCTTGTCCTCGTTGTACTTGGCGGCGCCGTCGACGAAGCCGTCCATGAAGATCGTGACGGGCGGGATCGGGATGCCGCCGAACGTGCCGATCTTGTTGACGCCCTGCTCGGCCGACCAGGCGGCCGCGGCGTAGCCGCCGAGGTACGCGGCCTGGACCGTGTCGAACTGGAGCGGCTTGATGTTCTCCGCGTCGGGGGCGCCGTCGCCGTCGGCGTCGGCGATGTCGTCGATGATCGCGTAGTCGATGTCGGGGTTCGCGGTCGCCGAGGCGATCGTGTCGGCCGAGAGCTTGAAGCCGACGGCCACGATGAACGTGCAGCCTTCGGCGACGAGGTTCTCGAGGTTCGGCGCGTAGTCGTTCGCCGAAGCCGACTCGACCTCGATGAACTCGACGCCGAGCTCGTCCGACGCCTTCTCCATACCCATCAGAGCGGACTGGTTGAACGACTTGTCGTTGAAGCCGCCGTCGTCCGAGACGAGGCAGGGCTTGAAGCCCTCGACCGCGACGGGGCCTTCGGACTCGGAGTTCGTCGGGGTCGCCTCCGGGGCGGAGCCACAGCCCGCGAGGGCGACGAGAAGGCCCGCGGCGGCGACGACGCCGACGAGCTTCTTGGTGCGTGAGATGGTCAACTCAGCCTCCACTTGTATCGCCCCGCGTCCTTCACGGGGACTGCACAAAGTTACCCACTGTGACGCGATGCTTGCAGTCGCGGCGGGGGGTCGGTGCCGAATGGTTACAAAGACGCAATGTGGCGAGACGGAGGCGTGATCGCCGCGCGATTCAGAGGACGTCGCCGCGGCCGTTGAGCTTCAGTGCGTCGACGACGCCTTTCACCCGCTGCGCGTGCTCGCTCGTGGTGACCAGCAGCGCGTCGTCGGTGTCGACCACGACGATGTCGCGCACCCCGATCAGGCTGATGACGCGCGAGGTCTGGCTGACCACGATGCCGCTCGCGGCATCCGACAGCACTCGCGCGTTCTCGCCGAGGATCGCCAGGTCGTTCTTGCGTCCGTGCGAGTTGAGCTTGGCGAGGCTGGCGAAGTCCCCCACGTCGTCCCAGTCGAAGTGGCCAGGGATGACGGTGAGCCGGCCGCGCGCCGCGGCGGGCTCCGCCACCGCGTAATCGATCGCGATCTTCTTGAGCTCCGGCCAGACCCGGTCGACGACGGGACCGCGGCGCTCGCGGTCGTCCCAGCCCTCGGCGAGCTCCATGAGCCCGGCGTGCAGCTCGGGCTCGTTCGCCGCGATCTCGTCCAGCAGCACGTCCGCCCGGCTGATGAACATCCCGGCGTTCCACAGGTAGGAGCGGTCGGCGAAGTACTCCTTCGCCGTGTCGAGGTCGGGCTTCTCGACGAAGCTGTCGACGAGTGCCGCCTCGGGCGCGCCGTCCACGACGAGCTCGGACCCCTTGCGGATGTAGCCGAATCCGACCGACGGCTCGGACGGCTGGATGCCGATGGTGCAGATGTAGCCGGCGCGCGCTGTGGCCACGGCCTGGCGCACCGCCCAGTCGAAGAGGTGGGGCACGCGGATCACATGATCAGCGGCGAACGATCCGATGATGACGTCGGGCTCGCGGCGGAGGAGGACAGCGGCGGCGAGACCGATGGCAGCGGTCGAGTCGCGTGGTTCCGACTCCAGGAAGACGTTCAGATCGGGGATGCCCGGCAGCTCGCCCTCCACGGCGGCGCGATGCGCGCGGCCGGTGACCACCGCGATGCGGTCGGGCCCGGCGAGCGGCTCCAGCCGATCCCACGTGTCGCGCAGCAGGGTCTGACCGGACCCGGTCAGGTCGTGGAGGAACTTCGGCGCGTCGGCGCGCGAGAGGGGCCACAGTCGGCTGCCGATGCCCCCCGCGGGGATCACAGCGTAGAAGTCCTCGATGGGTTCAGGCATGACGAACAGCGTATCCGCGACGGCTGTGCGCGTCCGAAAGAACTTTGGTTCTTGCTCCCTGCGAAGGACCTCCCAGGAAGGCGGCCGGTAAGGCTCCCCTACGTCGCCGCCCTGTTCAAACCGGCAATAGGATGGGAGAAGCGCCCGCGTGACGCCGATGGCCCGAGCCTCCAGTGCCGGACCACCTCAGGGGCAACGTTTCCCGCCCCGCCATGTTCGATTCAGGGAGGACGGCCGTGTCTGCACCAGCACGCGTCACACCGTCGGTATCCGAGACCACGTCCCGAGTCCCCCGCGGAACTCTGTACCGCGGGAACGAAGGCATGTGGTCGTGGGTGCTGCACCGCATCACCGGCATTGCGATCTTCTTCTTCCTGCTGGTCCACGTCCTCGATACGGCGCTCATCCGGGTCTCGCCCGAGGCCTACGACGCGGTGATCGGCACCTACAAGAACCCGGTGATGGGCATCGGCGAGGTCGCGCTGGTCGGCGCGGTCGCCTACCACGCCTACAACGGGCTGCGCATCATCCTGGTCGACATGTGGTCGTGGGCCACCCGCCACCAGCGCCAGCTGTGGTGGGGCGTGCTCGGGCTCTGGGCCGTGACGATGCTCGGCTTCGCTCCGCGTCACCTCATGAACGTCTTCGCCGAGATCGGAGGCGGACACTGATGACCACCATCGCCGAACCGCGCGCACCGCGCGCCACCGTCCGCCGCAAGGGACCCAACCTCGAGAAGTGGGGCTGGATCTACATGCGCGTCTCGGGCGTGCTGCTGATCGTGCTGATCTTCGGGCACCTCTTCATCAACCTGCTGACGGGCACGGGGATCCACCAGATCGACTTCGCCTTCGTCGCCGGGAAGTTCGCCACCCCGTTCTGGCAGTGGTGGGACGTGATCATGCTCTGGCTCGCCCTCATCCACGGCGCGAACGGCATGCGCACGATCGTCAACGACTACGTCGGCCACGAGACCACTCGCAAGGTGCTGGTGTGGGCGCTGTGGCTGTCGGCGGGCTTCCTCATCGTCCTCGGCACGCTGGTGGTCTTCACATTCGATCCCTGCCTGGGCGTGACCTCCGACAGCTCGCTGTGGGAGATGTGCCAGAGCGTCGCCAACTGACCGACAGAGAACGAAAGCACTCTTACGTGAGCAATCAGACCCCGGACAGCTACGTCAAGGACGGCGTCCACTACCACCAGTTCGACATCGTCATCGTGGGCGCCGGCGGCGCCGGCATGCGAGCAGCGATCGAGGCAGGGCCGGGCGCCCGGACGGCGGTCATCTCGAAGCTCTACCCGACGCGTTCCCACACGGGGGCGGCGCAGGGCGGCATGGCCGCGGCGCTCGCCAACGTCGAAGAGGACTCGTGGGAGTGGCACACGTTCGACACCGTCAAGGGCGGCGACTACCTCGTCGACCAGGACGCCGCCGAGATCCTTGCGAAAGAGGCGATCGACGCGGTCATCGACCTCGAGAACATGGGTCTGCCGTTCAACCGCACGCCGGAGGGCAAGATCGACCAGCGCCGCTTCGGCGGCCACACGGCCGACCACGGGAAGACGCCGGTGCGCCGCGCGTGCTACGCCGCCGACCGCACGGGACACATGATCCTCCAGACGCTGTTCCAGAACTGCGTCAAGCTCGGCATCAACTTCTTCAACGAGTTCTACGTGCTCGACCTGATCACGGTGAAGGATGCCGACGGCAAGACGGAGATCGCGGGCGTGGTCGCCTACGAGCTGGCCACCGGTGACCTGCACGTCTTCCACTCGAAGGCCGTCATCTTCGCCACCGGCGGGTTCGGCAAGATCTTCAAGACGACGTCGAACGCCCACACGCTCACGGGCGACGGCGTCGGGATCATCTGGCGCAAGGGCCTGCCGCTCGAGGACATGGAGTTCTTCCAGTTCCACCCGACCGGTCTCGCCGGCCTCGGCATCCTGCTCACCGAAGGCGCCCGCGGTGAGGGCGCGATCCTGCGCAACGCCTCGGGTGAGCGGTTCATGGAGCGCTATGCCCCGACGATCAAGGACCTCGCCCCGCGCGACATCGTGAGTCGCTGCATGGTCCAAGAGGTCGCCGAGGGCCGTGGCGCGGGGCCGCACCGCGACTACGTGCTGCTCGACTGCACTCACCTCGGCGCCGAGGTGCTCGAGACGAAGCTCCCCGACATCACCGAGTTCGCCCGCACGTATCTGGGCGTCGACCCGGTCGTCGAGCCGGTTCCGGTCATGCCGACGGCGCACTACGCGATGGGCGGCATCCCGACGAACAACGATGCACAGGTGCTGAGCGACAACACGACCGTCGTCCCCGGCCTCTACGCCGCCGGCGAGTGCGCGTGCGTGTCGGTGCACGGGTCGAACCGCCTCGGCACGAACTCGCTGCTCGACATCAACGTCTTCGGCAAGCGCGCCGGCCGCAACGCGGTCGAGTACGTCAAGACGGCCGACTTCGTCCCGCTGCCCGACGACCCCGCCGCCGAGGTGCGCGGGCTCATCGAGGGGCTGCGCGACAACCAGGGCACCGAGCGCATCGCCGTCCTGCGCAAGCAGCTGCAGGAAGAGATGGACCGCAAGGCACAGGTGTTCCGCACCGAGGAGTCGCTCGGCGAGGTGCTCGAGGTCATCGAAGAGCTGCGCGAGCGGTTCAAGAACGTGCACGTCGATGACAAGGGCAAGCGCTACAACACCGATCTGCTCGAGGCGGTCGAGCTCGGGTTCCTCCTCGACATCGCCGAGGTCGTCGTCGTCACCGCCCGCAACCGCAAGGAGAGCCGCGGCGGCCACATGCGCGACGACTTCCCGCACCGCGACGACGAGAACTACATGCAGCACACGATGGCGTACCTCACCGGAGACCCGCACTCGTCCCACGCCGAGGACCACATCGAGCTGGATTGGAAACCGGTCGTCTTCACGCGGAACGACAAGGGCGAGTTGAACTACCCGCCGATGGAGAGGAAGTACTGATGACCACCGTCATCGCTGCGGACGCGTCCACCGACGCCCCCACCCAGGTCGAGACGCCGGCAGACACCGGCATCCAGTCGTTCCTCGTCACGTTCATCATCCGTCGCTTCGACCCCGAAGTCGACGAGGAGCCGCGCTGGGTCGATTACGACGTCGAGCTGTACTCGACCGACCGCGTCCTCGACGCGCTGCACAAGATCAAGTGGGAGGTCGACGGCTCGCTGACCTTCCGCCGCTCGTGCGCGCACGGCATCTGCGGCTCCGACGCGATGCGCATCAACGGCCGCAACCGCCTGGCCTGCAAGACGCTGATCAAGGATCTCGACATCTCGCAGCCGATCTACGTCGAGGCGATCAAGGGCCTGCCCCTCGAGAAGGACCTCGTCGTCGATATGGAGCCGTTCTTCGCCTCCTACCGCGAGGTCCAGCCGTTCCTCATCGCGAACTCGACGCCCGAGCCGGGCAAGGAGCGCATCCAGTCGATCGTCGACCGTGAGGTCTTCGACGACACGACCAAGTGCATCCTGTGCGCCGCGTGCACCTCCTCGTGCCCCGTCTTCTGGACCGACGGCCAGTACTTCGGCCCGGCCGCGATCGTCAACGCGCACCGGTTCATCTTCGACTCGCGCGACGATGCCGGCGACGTCCGCCTCGACATCCTCAACGACAAAGAGGGTGTGTGGCGCTGCCGCACGACCTTCAACTGCACCGAGGCGTGCCCGCGTGGCATCGAGGTGACGAAGGCGATCGCCGAAGTCAAGCAGGCGGTTCTGCGCGGACGCCCCTAGGCTTCCCTGTGTGACAGAGCCGCTGCGCGACGACGCGCCGACCGCTCCGCTCGACCCCTCGCTCGGGCGCGCCCGCGGCGCGGTGACGGCCGCCTACGTGGCGCAGGGTCTGGGTTACGCGGTGATCGTGACCTCCCTGCCCGCGCTGCAGCAGCGACAGGACATCCGGGATGCCGCGATCGTGTCGATCCTCGTGCTGGGCGTAGCCGTCGCCGCCGCCCTCGGCTCGGTGATCGCCAACGCCGTCGCCGTGCGGTGGGGAAGCCGCACGGCGCTGTCGCTCGGCCTGATCGTCCAAGCCGTCGCGCTGCCGGTGATCGCTCTTCCGACCCCCTTCGCGGTGTTCGCCGGCGCCTTCGGCGTGTTCGGCGTCGGCCTGGGCTGCGTCGACGCCGCCGCCGCGATGCAGGGCGTGGCTGTGCAGCGCGCATACGGGCGCCACCTGCTCGGCTCGTTCTTCGCCGCGGCGACGGCCGCCGCGATCGCCGGCGCGCTCCTCGTCTCCGCCGTCGCCCTCACCGCGACGGCCGCCGGCATCGCGCTGATCTGCGCGGCCGTGATCGCCCTCGGCGCGGCCGTGATCGGCATCCGATTCCTCCTCCGTGAGGTCCCGATCGACGAGGCGCTGCCGCCCGGCGAGCGCGCGAACCTGCCGCGCGCCGGGATTTGGATCTTCGGCCTGGTCATCCTCGCGGTCTTCATCGCCGACTCGGCGGTGAGCACCTGGAGCACCCAGTACCTCCAGCTCGACCTCGAGACGCTCGCGTGGATCGCGCCGCTCGGCTACGCGGCCTACCAGGCGGTCGTGCTGGTCACCCGGCTGGTGACCGACCGCCTGATCCCAGCGCTCGGGCGTCCGCGGCTCGTCGCGATCGCCGCGGTGACGTCGGCGATCGGCTGCGCCGTCGTCGCGCTGGTGCCGTTCCCGGCCGCGGCGATCATCGGCTTCGCGCTCGCGGGCGTGAGCGCCGGCGTGCTGATCCCGGTGACGTTCGGCGCAGCCGGCGAGCTCTCCCCCGCTCACAGCGACCAGGTCATCGCCCGCGTGAACCTGTTCAACTACGCCGGCGCGATCCTGGGCGCCGTCGTCGTGGGGCTGCTCGCCGACGTCACCGGCTACGGACCTGCGTTCCTCATCCCCGCCGTCGCCCTCGCGGCGATCCTGCTGGCGGTGCGGCGGTTCCGTTCCCCCTCGCGCGTCGGAGAGGTCGCATCGCCGGGCACCCAGGCGACCGGCACCGGCACCAGTCGCTAATCTGACACCGTGACGCAGACGCCCTCGCCGGACGCGCAGACGGCGGCCGATGCCGCCCAGCGCGAGGAGGAGTCGCTGCGCGAGCGGTGGGAGGTGACCGAAGCCCACCTGCGGCAGCGGTTCGATGTTCCCCTCAGTCGCGCTACGCAGCTGACCGAGGCGACGCTGGCGTGGTTCCCCGTGCGCGTGTGGCGCAACTTCCTCATCGAGAACGGCTTCCTGCTCTCGGCCGGAGTCAGCTACGTCGCGCTGTTCGCGTGCTTCGCCGCCATCTACCTCGCGTTCGCGATCACGGGGCTGTGGCTCGGCGGCAACCCGGATGCTGTGAACGCGCTCATCAATCTGATCAACAGCTACATCCCCGACCTCATCTCGGACAACAGCGCCTTCGCCACGCCCGAGGAGGTGCAGGCGATCGCCTCGCAGAACTCGGGTGTGCTGGGCTGGACGGGAGTCATCGCGCTGGGCGCCCTCATCTGGACCGCCATCGACTGGGTGACCTACACGCGCCGCGCGGTGCGGGAGCTCTTCGCCATCCCGCCCGACCGCCGCAGCTACTTCCTGTTGAAAGCGCGCGACCTGCTCGCCGCGCTGCTGTTCGGCGCGGTGCTGATCCTCGGCGCCGCGCTGAGCACGATCGGCGCCTACGCGGTCGAGTGGCTGGTGTCGCTCATCGGCTGGGGGGTGGCGAGCAGAGCCACCGAGCTGACCGTCAGCGCCGGGTCCCTGCTGATCGGATTCGCCGTGACCTCGGCCGCGCTGGCGGGTCTCTTCCGGTTCCTGACCGGCACGAAGCTGCCGTGGCGACGCATCTGGCCGGGCGCGATCATCGGCGGCATCGGGCTCTCGCTGCTGCAGCTCGGCGCGGGCCTGCTGCTGAGCTACACGCCGTCGAATCCGCTGCTCGCCGGATTCGCCTTCTTCGTCGGGATGCTGCTGTGGTTCCGGCTCATGGGCATCGTCATGCTGGTCGCCGCCTCGTGGGTCGCCGTCGCCGCCCGCGACCGCGACGTCGCGATCCTTCCGCAGACCGAGGCCGAGCGGATCGCAGCCGAGCATGCCGCGCTCCTCCTCGCGGCACGCGTACGGCTGCGCACCGCAAAGGACGCGCGAGCGCAGGCATCCTGGTTCCGCCGTCCCTTCGCCGATCGTGCCGTCCGCGAAGCGGAGGAGGAGCTGCGGCAGGTCGAGGCATCCGCTCCACCTCCTCCGCCGCACTCGGTGAAGGCTCTGACGCCCCCGCCGCCGAAGGCTCCGCGCAAGCCGTCCAAGCGGTCTCCGAAGGCCTCGGACGCGGCGAAGGGTGAGAAGCCGGGCCCTCCCTGAGCGCTGGTCCGGACGGGTGGCTTCGCTGCCGATCGTGTCTGCGGTCGCGGATAGGCTGGCGGGCGTGCCCCGCCGAGTTCGCATCGCCTCCGTCAACGTCAACGGCATTCGCGCCGCCACCCGGAAGGGCATGATCGAGTGGCTCGACGCCGCCGACGTCGATGTCCTCGCACTCCAGGAGGTGCGGGCGACCCTCGATGAGGTGCAGGCCGTGCTTCCGGGCTGGGAGATCGTCAACGACGAGGCGCTGGCAAAGGGCCGCGCGGGTGTGGCCGTCGCCACCCGCATGCCCGCCGTCGAGGTGCGCCGTGTGCTTGGGCCTGAGCCGCTGGACTCCGCCGGGCGCTGGATCGAGGCCGACTTCGACATCGACGGCGAGCGCCTGACGGTCGTGAGCGCGTATGTCCACACCGGCGAGGCCGACACGCCCCGGCAGGAGGCCAAGTGGGCCTTCCTCGATGCGATGGAGAGGCGGATGCCGCAGCTCGAGCAGTCGTCCCCGTTCGCGCTCATCATGGGCGACCTCAACGTCGGGCACCGCGAGCTCGACATCCGCAATTGGAAGGGCAACGTCAAGAAGGCCGGGTTCCTCCCCCGCGAGCGCGCGTACTTCGACCGGTTCCTCGGCGCCGCGGGAGAGCAGGTCACGGCCGTGGACGGAACCACGGGCACCGGCCTCGGCTGGGTCGACGTCGGACGCGTGGCCCACGGCGACGTCGACGGCCCGTACACGTGGTGGTCGATGCGCGGACGCGCGTTCGACAACGACAGCGGCTGGCGGATCGACTACCACCTCGCGACGCCCGCGCTGGCAGCCCGCGCGACGAACTACCAGGTCGTCCGGGCGCCCTCGTGGGACACCCGGTGGAGCGACCACTCCCCCGTCGTCGCCGACTACACGCTCGGGCTCTGACGAGGCACGGGCCGCGGCATCCGTCGTCCTGGCTCGCGCAGTCCCCCCGACGGCTGCCGGAAGCCCGCCCGGTGACGGCCCCTAGGATTGTCTGGTGAGCAAACCCCGTCTGTACTCCGGCATGCAGCCCTCAGCCGATTCCCTCCAGATCGGCAACTACATCGGGGCCCTCATGCAGTGGCGCGACCTGCAGCTGGCGTACGACGCGTTCTTCTCCGTCGTCGACCTGCACGCGATCACGGTCGCGCAGGATCCGGAGCACCTCCGTGAGAAGACGCGCCGCACCGCCGCGCAGTACATCGCCGCCGGCATCGAGCCGTCGAAGTCGACGCTGTACGTGCAGTCGCACGTGCGGGCACACGCCGAGCTCGCCTGGATCCTGTCGACGATCACCGGCTTCGGCGAAGCGGGCCGCATGACGCAGTTCAAGGACAAGTCGCAGCGCTACGGCGCCGACGCCACGTCGGTCGGCCTCTTCACCTACCCCGTGCTGATGGCAGCCGACATCCTGCTGTACCAGACCGACATCGTGCCGGTCGGCGACGACCAGAAGCAGCATGTCGAGCTGACGCGCGATCTTGCCGAGCGGTTCAACAGCCGCTTCGGCGAGACGTTCACGGTGCCGATGCCCGTGATCCAGAAGGAGACCGCGCGCATCTACGACCTGCAGAACCCGACCGCGAAGATGTCGAAGTCGGCCGAAACCGACGCGGGCGTGCTGTGGCTGCTCGACGACCCTGCGAAGAATGCGAAGAAGATCATGCGCGCCGTCACCGACAGCGAGGGCACGGTCCGCTACGACCGCGAGAACAAGCCGGGCGTATCGAACCTGCTCGTGATCTACGCCGCCCTCACCGGGCGCCAGATCCCGGCCCTCGAGGACGAGTACGCGGGCCGCGGCTACGGCGACTTCAAGAAGGGCCTGGCCGACGTCGTGGTCGAGGAGTTCGGTCCGGTGCGCCAGCGCGCCCTCGACATGCTCGACGACCCGGCGGAGCTCGACCGGGTGCTCGCTTCGAACGCCGCGAAGGCCGACGAGGTCGCCGACCGCACGCTCGGCCACGTCTACGACAGAGTCGGCCTCCTCCGCCGGGTCTGAGCGCGGCTCGTCGCCGGCCGACCGCCCGCGCACAACGTCGGCACGGCGGGCAGCGAAGACGATCGATCACCGGGTACCGCGGGTGCGGGTACGCGGTTCGCCGACGTTGTGCGCGCCGCGACGCGCTGCGACGAGTCCCCGCACAGCCTCGACCACGGTGTCGGGGTGGTACATGATGTCCTCCGCGATCGGCCGCAGCGTGGTGAATCCGAGCGCAGCCGCCGCCAGGTCGCGCCTGCTGTCGCGTCGGCGAGCCTGCCACCCCGAGTGATGTGCCTCGCTGTCGCACTCGATGATCAGCCAGCCATCCACGATGAGGTCGACTCGGCCTACCCCGCTGAGGACCACCTGGAGATCGATGTCGAGGCCGAGACCGCGCACGAGGAGTCGGACCAGTGTCTCGGGGCCCGACTCGCTCCTCGGATCGAGCAGTTCCCGCAACACCTGGTATCGACGCGGAAGGCGCGCGAACACCTCGGCGATCCCGACTTCGTCGAGCAGCCCCAGGTGCAGGACGCTATCGAGCGTGGCGATCGCCGCGCGAGGGGACTGACACCGGCACGCCTGCGCGACCGCCTCGACGAGGTCTGCCGCAAGGCTCCTCCGAACCACGCCCGACGCACGGAAGTGCCTCACGAAGCGAGCGTCCTTTCGCGGGATGCGCGTAGCGGTCCTGTCCATCTGGATATGGGTGCCCGCCGACTCGAGGACGAATACCCCGAGCAGCCGCAGCAGCGAGACACAGTCCAGGCGTCCGCCCGCTCGCGCGGCCTCGACCAGAAGGGGCGGACAATCGGCTCCCACGTACGAGCCCTTGCGCAGCCGGATGATCCGGCCATCGGCCAGGAGCGCATCGATTCGCCGGCGCGAGAACTCGAGGCGGAGCTCGGCGTATCCAAGCACGATCGAGTCGAGGATCTTCGCGCGCTCCAAGTCGGGGGTCTTCATGGCGGAAGGCTCGCTGACCGCCGGACTCGCAGATCCCCCGCTCCCGACTTCTGTGGAACGGGACGGAACGCGTGCGGCTGCGGAGGAGTCGCGTGCACAGCGTCGGCAACTCGCCTGTGAGGTCGCCTCGTGCCGACGATCGAGCGCTCGGCACCGCGATGTGCCGACGTTGTGCACAGGCTCACGACGCCGAGCTTCTACGCCCTCCCGCCCGGTAGCCTGAGCCGATGGAACCGGTGACTCTGCGCACGGCGCGGCTCGAGCTGTCGCTGCCGACCGAGGCCGACGTCGACGCCATCCTCGAGGCATGCCAGGACGCCGGCATCCAGCGCTACACGCCCGTGCCCGTGCCCTACGAGCGCTCGCACGCCGAGGGCTTCGTCGCGCAGGTGCCCCGGGACTGGGAGGCGGGCAAGAACCTGACATGGGCCGTGCGTGAGCAGGGCGCCCTCGTCGGCACGATCGGCATGTACCGCGTCGACGGCATGGGCAACGGCGAGATCGGGTTCTGGATGGCGCCGTGGGCGCGCGGCGGCGGGCGCCTCGCCGAGGCCGCGAACGCCGTGATCGACTGGGGCTTCGCCGCCGATGGCCTCGATCTGACGCGCATCGAATGGCGCGCGGTCGTCGGCAACACCGCCTCGGCGCGCGTCGCGCGCGCACTCGGCTTCCGCTACGAGGGACTGCTGCGCCAAGCGCTCGCGAACGCCAAGTACCGCGACGACGGCTGGATCGCCGCACTGCTCAGAACGGACGAGCGGATGCCGCAGCCCTGGCCGGTCCTCGACGAGTAGCGCCGAGCACCCACGCCTGCCCTGCCCGGTCCGAGACGAGTGGCGTCGAGCCCCGCGCGGGCGTCAGCGCTGGCCGGTCCTCGACGAGTAGCGCCGAGCACCCACGCCTGTCCTCGACGACGAGCGCCGAGCCGCCGCCCGGCGGCGTCAAGCCCGGCACGCCCGTCGGCCGCCCGTGGCAGGATGTCCCCATGCCCGAGATGCCCGAAGTGCAGGGTCTCGTCGAGTTCCTTCGCGGACGCGTGACCGGACTCGAGGTCACGCGCGTCTCGGTGGCGAACATCGCCGCGCTGAAGACGTACGACCCTCCGGTCGAGGCCCTCACCGGCGCCCGTATCGCGGGGGTCGCGCGCCACGGCAAGTTCGTCGACCTGGTGACGGCGGGCACGGATGCCGCGCCCCATCTCGTCTTCCACCTCGCCAAGGCGGGGTGGCTGAGGTTCTACGACCAGCCGCCGACGACGCTCATCCGACCCGGCAAGACGCCGATCGCGCTGCGCGTCGCGCTCTCCGACGGCTCGGGCTTCGACCTCACCGAGGCGGGCACGAAGAAGTCGCTCGCCGTCTACGTCGCGCGCGACCCGGCCGACGTCCCCGGCATCGCCCGGCTGGGACCCGACCCGCTCGACTCCTCCTTCACGCGCGACACGCTCGCCGGCCTGCTGGCCGGCCGCCGCACGCAGATCAAGGGCGTGCTGCGCGACCAGGCCACGATCGCCGGCGTCGGCAACGCGTACTCCGACGAGATCCTGCACGCGGCGAAGATGTCGCCGTACGCCTTGGCGTCGAGCCTCGACGACGCCGACATCGACCGCCTGTTCCAGGCGATGACCGACACCCTCGCCGAGGCGGTTGCTGAGGCGTCCGGCAAGCCTCCCGCCGAATTGAAGGATGCGAAGCGTCGCGGCATGAAGGTGCACGGACGCCGCGGCGAGACCTGCCCGGTGTGCGGCGACGAGGTGCGCAGCGTCTTCTTCGCCGACAACTCGCTCGAGTACTGCCCGACGTGTCAGACCGGCGGGAAGATCCTCGCGGACCGGCGACTGTCGCGGCTGCTCAAGTGATCAGCCGTCGGTGGTACCCATGAGCGTGCGGGCGTCGTCGTCGACCCAGTCGAGCGACTTCGACACCGCCTTCTTCCACAGGCGGTAGCGGCGCTCGCGTTCGTCCTCGGTCATCAGGGGTTCGAAGCGCACGTCCTCCTGCCAGTGGGCGCGCAGCGAGTCGCGCGTGCTCCACACCCCCGTCGCCAGCCCGGCCGCGTAGGCCGCGCCGAGCGCCGTGGTCTCTACGACCTTCGGGCGCACGACCGGGATGCCGAGGATGTCCGCCTGGAACTGCATGAGCGCGTCGTTCCGCGTCATGCCGCCGTCGACGCGCAGCTCGTCGAGCCCACGGCCGGTGTCGGCGACCACGGCTTCGATGACGTCGCGCGTCTGGAACGCGGTCGATTCGAGGGCGGCGCGGGCGATGTGGCCTTTGTTGACGTAGCGGGTCATGCCCACGAGTGCGCCGCGCGCGTCGGGGCGCCAGTACGGCGCGTACAGGCCCGAGAACGCCGGCACGAAGTACGCGCCGCCGTTGTCGTCGACGGTGGCGGCGAGCGATTCGACGTCTTCGGAGCGCTGGATGATTCCGAGGTTGTCGCGCAGCCACTGCACGAGCGATCCGGTCACGGCGATCGATCCCTCGAGGGCGTACCGCGCGGGTTCCTCGCCGCAGCGGTACGCCACGGTCGTGATCAGCCCGCTGCCGGAGCGCACGATCTCGGTGCCGGTGTTGACCAGCAGGAAGTTGCCGGTGCCGTAGGTGTTCTTCGACTCGCCGGCGTCGAAGGCCGCCTGTCCGAATGTCGCGGCCTGCTGATCGCCCAGGATGCCGGCGATGGGCGTGCCGTGCAGGACGTCGGGCAGCTGTGAGGTGCCGACGACCTCGGACGACGAGCGGATTTCGGGCATCATCGATCGCGGGATGCCCCATACCGCGAGCAGGTCGTCGGACCAGTCGAGCGTGCGCAGGTCCATCAGCAGCGTGCGCGAGGCGTTCGTGACGTCGGTCACGTGGATGCCGCCGCGAGCCCCGCCCGTCAGGTTCCAGATGACCCACGTGTCGGGCGTGCCGAACACCAGGTGCCCGGCCTCCGCGTCCTCACGCGCACCCGGCACGTGGTCGAGGATCCATGCGACCTTCGAGGCCGAGAAGTACGTCGCCAGCGGCAGCCCGGTGGTCTCGGCGAAGCGGTAGGCGCCCTCGCCCGAAGCCGCGCCCGAAGCCGCGCTCGAACTCGAACCCCCACCGCCCGCGTCGCCCGTCCGGATGAGCTCGTCGATGCGAGGCTGCGTGCGGGTGTCCTGCCACACCAGGGCATTGTGCACGGGGCGTCCGGTGCGGCGGTCCCACACGATGGCCGTCTCACGCTGGTTGGTCACGCCGACGGCGGCGATATCGGATGCCGCGACCCCGGCCCGCGACAGGCACGAGGCGATCACCCACTCGGTGTTGGTCCAGATCTCCACGGGGTCGTGCTCGACCCACCCCGCGCGGGGGAAGATCTGCTCGTGCTCTCGCTGGGCGACCGACACGACGGCGCCCGACGAGTCGAACACGATGGCCCGCGTCGAGGTCGTGCCCTGATCGATCGCCAGAACGTGGTCGGCCAACGCCGGCTCCTTCCTCACGGGCGGCACCGCCCGCGTGCGACGCCGGCGCGCGCTCGCGCGTCCGGCTGCGGTCACGCCGGCGCGCGCTCGCGTGCGTCCGGCTGCGGTCAGGTTATCGCGGGGTGGCGGATGCCTCGGCCCACGACGGGTCGGCCGCGTGCACCTTCGCGATCGCACGCTCGACCTCTGCCGCCGTGTGCGCGGCATCCCACCCGAGCACCGGCGCGACGACCGCAGCGATCTCGCCGACGGCGTCCTCGGTCGCGCCGCCCACGAAGGCGATGCTCGTGCGCCGCATGAGCAGGTCGTCGAGGTGCACGGCGTCCTCCGTCAGCGCGAGGTGCCGCAGCTCGGCGCTGCTGTAGCCGGGGGTGTGCACCAGCGCGGTGTCGTCCGCGTCGTCGATGATCGCCGCGACGAGGTCGGCCGCCACCGTGCCGTAACGGTCGAGCAGCGTGGCGACGCGCGCGGCGGGCAGCCCGTCAGCATGCCCGGCGATCCACTGCTGCCGGGCACGCTCGGTGGTCGGGAAGCCGCTGCCACCGCCGATGGCGACGCCCTTGGTCGACCGCCGGCGCGGACGCGCCAGCAGCTCGAGAGCGCGGTCGGCGAGGTGCTCGGCCGACGCACGGAACGTGGTCCACTTGCCGCCGACCAGGCTCAGCACCGTGGCATCCCCTCCCACGAGCGGAGCAGCCTCGACGCGGTAGTCGCGCGACACGAATCCGGGCGCGAGGTCGCCGTGGCCGGGCAGGGGACGCACGCCCGAGAAGCGGTAGACGATCTGCGAGCGGTTCACCGCGATCGCGGGGAGCACCTGCCCGATGAGGTCGATGAAGTAGTCGACCTCGTCCTCGGTGCACACGATCGGCTCGCCCATCTGGTGCTCGAGGTCGGTGGTGCCGACGAGCACGCGACCCTTGAGCGGGTAGATCAGCACGATGCGGCCGTCGGCGTTCTCGAAGAACAGCTCGCGCCCGCCGGTCGCCGCGAGCAGCTCAGGGTTGTCGAGCACGATGTGCGAGCCCTTGGTTCCGCCCATGTAGTTCGTGGGATCGCCGAGGGCGAGGTTCGTGAGGTCGGTCCACGGGCCGGACGCGTTGATGACGACGGATGCCGCGAACGGCTGCTCCTCACCCGACACCATGTCGCGCAGCACGACGCGGCCGTCCTGGACACCGACTGCGGCCGTGTAGTTCGCGGCGCGCGCCTGGTCGCCGCCCGCCCGGCGGCCGTCACGGAGCACGTCGATCGCGAGCCGCTCGGGGTCATGGAGCGAGGCGTCCCAGTAGGTCGCGGTGTACTTCACGTCGGGGTTCAGCGCCGGCAGCTCCTGCAGCGAGCGCTTGCGGCCGCGGAACGCGTGGCGCGGCACCCGGCCGCCGCCGCGCGAGAACGAGTCGTAGATCACGAGCCCGATCTTGATGAGCGCGGCGCCGCGCTCGGTGTGCTTGCCTCCGCCGTGACGCAGGAACCGCAGCGGCGCGCTGAGCACGCCCGAGAACGTCGAGAAGATCGGGATCGTGGTCTGCAGCGGGCGCACGTAGTGCGGGGCGATCCGCAGCAGCGCGTTGCGCTCGGTGACGGCCTCGTGGACGAGGCGGAACTCGCCGTTCTCGAGGTAGCGGATGCCGCCGTGGATCATGTGGGACGAGGCCGCCGACGCCCCGCTGATGAAGTCGTCGCGCTCGACGAGGGCGACGTCGACGCCCTGCATCGCGAGGTCGCGGAAGGTGGCGAGCCCGTTGATGCCCCCGCCGACGATCAGGACGTCGGCGTAGGGCCGTTCGGCCAGTGCGTCGAATCCTGGTGCGGTGCGTGAGCCCATCGTCGTCCCCCGTCGTGTTCGTCCGGCTGTCCATCCATGATGGCATCGCTGGACGTCCTTGCAGACCGTATGCACATACGTGCAACGATGGAGGCGTGGAAGAGATCCTCGACGCCCGCACCGTTCAGCGGGCACTGACCGCCGCGCACCTCTACTACGTGCAGGACCGCACGATGGAGGCGATCGCGCGCGAACTGGGCACGTCGCGATCGACGGTCTCGCGGCTGCTCACGCAGGCGCGCGCCACCGGCATCGTCGACATCCGCATCCGCTCCCCGTTCGCGGCGCCTCAGCTGCTCGAGGAGCACCTCGCCGAGCGCTTCGGCGTGGCCGCCCACGTCGTTCCCGTCCCCGACGACGCGAACGAGGTGGAGCGCCTCGAACGCGTCTCGGTCGCCGCGGCCCACCTGCTGGGAGACCTCATCGGCGAGGGTATGACGATCGGCGTCGCCTGGGGGTCGACGACGGCAGCGATCAGCCGGCGGCTCGCGCCGAAACCGGCGCACGGCACGACGTTCGTGCAGCTGAACGGGTCGGGCAACACGCACACGACGGGCCTCCTCTATGCGAGCGAGATCCTGAGCCGGTTCGCCGCCGCCTACGGCGGCAGTGCGCAGCAGTTCCCGGTACCCGCGTTCTTCGACGACCCGCGCACGAAGAGCGCGATGTGGCGGGAGCGCAGCACGCGGCGCATTCTCGCGATGCAGGCGGCCATGGACCTCGTCGTGTTCAGCACCGGCTCCGCCGACTCGCGTGTGCCCAGCCACGTCTACTCGGGCGGCTACCTCGAGGCGCAGGAGCTCGCGTCGCTCGAGGCCGAAGGCGTCGTCGGCGACGTGGCGACGGTCTTCTTCCGCGCTGACGGATCCAGCGACGGCATCCCGCTCAACGAACGCGCCACCGGACCCCGGTTCGACGTCCTGCGTGCGGTGCCGCGACGACTCTGCGTCGTGTCGGGGGTGTCGAAGCTCGTGAGCCTGCGGGGCGCCCTCGCCGCCGGCCTTGCGACCGAGCTCGTCGTCGACGAGGCGGTCGCACGCGCTCTCACCGAGTGACCCGCGTGACGGAGCGTTTCATGCGAACACATGGAATGAACTCGCGTCGGGGACGTTGAGTAGACTTGAGAGCATCAACGTGCTCCGGGGTCGGTGAGAATCCGAACCGGCGGTGACAGTCCGCGAGCCGCGGCATCAGCATCCGAATGGGTGCCGCCACGGCTGATCCGGTGGAAATCCGGAACCGACGGTGATGCGACAGGTATCTGTCGCTAGTCCGGATGGGAGGCAGCACGGGCGACGCCATGCGCGTCGCCGGTCTCCCGTGCCCCGGATCACCGCGACCGACACGGAGGACACGAATGACGGCGACACCGGCTGAGCACGACGCGATGCGTCGGGCGCTCGACCTCGCCCGTCGCGGACCGCGCGGGATCAACCCGCAGGTCGGCGCCGTGATCCTCTCCCGCGCCGGTGAGATCCTCGCCGAAGGCTGGCACCGCGGAGCCGGCACTCCGCACGCCGAGGTCGACGCGCTCTCGCGCCTCTCCCCCGGCGACGCCGCCGGGGCGACCGCGATCGTCACGCTCGAGCCCTGCAACCACACCGGCCGCACCGGCCCCTGCGCCGAGGCGCTGATCGCTGCGGGCGTCGCCCGCGTGGTCTACGCCATCGACGACCCCAACGACGTCTCCTCCGGCGGCGCGCGGCGCCTGCGCGACGCCGGCCTCGTGGTCGAGTCGGGAGTGCTCGCCGACGACGCGCACGCGCTGCTCGACTCATGGCTCACGGTCCAGCACCTCGGTCGTCCGCACGTCACGGTCAAGTGGGCGCAGAGCCTCGACGGCCGCGCTGCGGCGGCAGACGGCACGAGCAAGTGGATCACCGGACCCGCTGCGCGCGCGGATGTCCACCGGCGTCGCTCGGCAGCCGACGCCATCGTCGTCGGCACGGGCACGCTCCTCGCCGACGATCCTGCCCTCACCGCGCGCGACGTCGACGGCTCCCTGCTCGCGCATCAGCCCATGCCGGTCGTGCTCGGCGAGCGCTCCGTGCCCGAGGGTGCGGCCGTGCGACAGCATCCGCTCCCCTTCGTGCAGTACCCGGGAGACCTCGTCGCCGCACTCGACGACCTGCGCACGCGCGGCGTGCACCGCGTCTTCGTCGAGGGCGGCCCCGCCATCGCGGCCTCGTTCGTGCGCGCCGGCTTCGCCGACGAGTTCCTCGTCTACATCGCGCCCGCGCTGATCGGCGGCGACATGCTCGCCCTGCGCGACGTCGGCGTCACGACCATCGGCGAAGCGCGCCGCCTCACCGTGCGCGACGTCGAGAAGCTCGGCGACGATCTGCTGGTCGTCGCCGCCCCTGCCACAGAAGGAGTCAGCTGATGTTCACCGGAATCGTCGAGGAGATCGGCGAGGTCACCGCGGTGGAGGCCTCCGGCGACGGGGTGCGTCTCACGGTCCGCGCGCCGAAGGCGGTGTCGGATGCCGCGCACGGCGACTCCATCTCGGTCAGCGGCGTGTGCCTCACCGTCGTCGGCCAGGGACCCGACTGGTTCACCGCTGACGTCATGCGCCAGACCCTCGACATGTCGACGCTGCTCGCGGTCGAGGCCGGGCACCCCGTCAACCTCGAGCGTGCGACGGTCGCGCACGGCCGCCTCGGCGGCCACATCGTGCAGGGCCATATCGACGGCACCGGCGAGGTGCTCGAGGTGCGTCCCGGTGCGCAGTGGCGTGTCCTGCGCATCGCGCTCCCCGCCGACCTCGCCCCGCTGGTCGTCGACAAGGGCTCGATCGCCGTGGACGGCGTCTCGCTGACCGTGAGCGCGGCCAGCCCGGCGGCGCCGGCCGGCGGCGTCCACTGGTTCGAGGTCTCGCTCATCCCCGAGACGCTCGAGGCGACGACGCTCGGCCGCCGGGTCGCCGGTGACCGCGTCAACCTCGAGACCGACATCCTCGCCCGCCACGTGCAGCGCCTCCATGCGTTCGCCTCCGCGGCTTCGGCCGCTCCCGCCACCCCCGAGTACCCGGCGGCCACCGCCCCACCCACGGAAGGAGGCTCGAAGTGAGCCTTTCCACCATCCCCGAGGCGCTGGACGCGATCCGCGCCGGCAAGCCCGTCATCGTCGCCGACGACGAGAACCGCGAGAACGAGGGCGACGTCGTCCTCTCCGCCGAGCTCGCGACGCCCGAGTGGCTGGCGTGGACCGTGCGCTGGTCCAGCGGCTTCATCTGCGCGCCGATGCCGGCCGATTGGGCGGACCGACTGGACCTGCCGCCGATGGTGGAGGTCAACCAGGACGCCCGCTCGACGGCCTACACGGTGAGCGTCGATGCCGCCGATCGCGTGTCGACCGGCATCAGCGCCTCCGACCGGGCCCACACGCTGAACGTTCTCGCGAACCCGGAGTCGGGCCCGACAAGCGTCATCCGCCCCGGTCACATCCTGCCGCTGCGCGCGGTGGACGGCGGCGTGCGCGAGCGCGGCGGTCACACCGAGGCGGCTGTCGAGCTCATGCGCCTCGCCGGGGTGCAGCCGGTGGGCGCGATCGCCGAGGTCGTGGCGGAGGACGGCTCGATGATGCGGCTGCCCGGGCTTCAGGAGCTCGGCGCGCGTGACGGCGTGCCCGTCATCACGATCGAGCAGCTCATCGCCTACCTGGACGAGCATGAGCCGCTCGACCCCGCCTCCCAGGCGCACGCCGCCCACAAGCGGCGCGTGAGCCTGCGCGCCGAGGCCCTCGTGCCGACCTCGCACGGCGAGTTCCGGTTCCTCGCATACAAGGATCGGGTCACCGGCACGGACCATCTCGCCGTCGTGTCGGGCGAGCTGAGCGAGGCACCGCTCGTGCGCGTGCACTCGGAGTGCCTGACGGGTGAGGCGTTCGGATCGCTCAAGTGCGAGTGCGGCCCCCAGCTCGACGCCGCGCTCGACGCCATCGAGCAGGACGGCGGCGTGGTCGTCTACATGCGCGGCCACGAAGGACGCGGCATCGGCCTCATCAACAAGCTGCGCGCGTACTCGCTGCAGGAGCGCGGCCTCGACACCGTCGACGCGAACCTCGCGCTCGGCCTGCCCGCCGACGCGCGCGACTACGCGGCCGCCGCCGGGATCCTCGCCGACCTCGGGGTCGACAAGGTGCGCCTCCTCACCAACAACGCCGACAAGGTGAAGCAGCTGCGCGAGTTCGGACTCGACATCGTCGAGCAGGTGCCGCTGCTCGTGGGCGTCGGACCGAACAACCACCAGTACCTCGAGACCAAGCGCGACCGGATGGGCCACCTCATCGACGAGGGCGACCTCGCCGACGCGCTGGCGCAGATGCACGAAGGAGCAGAGCGGTGAGCGGCAAGGGCGCTCCCCAGGCTGTCGAGACCGTCGACGCCTCCGGTCTCGACGTCGTCGTGATCGCCGGCATGTGGCACGACGTGATCACCGACGGCCTCATCGCCGGCGCGAAGCGTGCTCTCGATTCCGCCGGGGCGACGTGGCGCCTGGTGCGCGTCCCCGGATCGTTCGAGCTGCCCGTCGCCGCGAAGACCGCGCTCGAGGCGGGGGCCGACGCGGTCGTCGCGCTCGGCGTGATCATCCGCGGCGGCACACCCCACTTCGAGTTCGTGTCCTCGGCGGCGACCGACGGCCTGACCCGCGTCGCGCTCGACACCGGCAAGCCGGTCGGCTTCGGCGTGCTCACGCTCGACGACGAGGCCCAGGGCATCGCGCGCGCCGGCTTCGCCGACTCCGAGGAGGACAAGGGCAGGGAAGCAGCGGATGCGGCGATCCGCACGGCTCTGGTGCTCCGCGAGCTGCGCGCCGGCTGACCGGCCCGGTCACCTGCGACCACCGTCGCCCATCGATCTGCGCGATGCCGAACCGGTGAGCCCCGGTGAGGCGCGCCTTGCTGGCGGTCGGGGCGCGACGGGCATACCGTGACGTCCATGGAGTTCCTTCGCCACCTCGTCCTGCTGTTCCACCTCGTCGGGTTCGCGATCCTCTTCGGAGCGTGGGTCGTCGAACTCGTCAACGGGCACCGCGGCATCACGCGCCTGATGCACTGGGGCCTTGCGATCGCCGGCGTCGCCGGGCTCATCCTGGCCGCGCCATGGGGCATCGACTACGACCTGAACTACACCAAGATCGGTGTGAAGCTCGTGATCCTGCTGATCATCGGCGCCCTGCTCGGCATCGGTGCCGGCCGCCAGCGCAAGACCGGCTCGGTACCGCCGGCCATCTTCTGGTCGATCGGCCTGCTCACGCTCGCCAACGCCGCGGTCGCCGTGCTCTGGCGCTGAGCCGGAAGCAGACAACCCATCGATCGGATGCCGCGGCCCGGCCGCGGCATCCGATCGCTGTCTTCCGGCGGCAGCCGCCGCCTCGTACCGCTGCACGCGGGTTAGGGTTGTTCTTCGGAGTCGGGTGATCAGTCCCGGCTCCCGGTGACCCAGTGCAGAGCCGCCTGATGCGTCACCCTGCGTCGAGCGCCTGCCCACCACTCGTCCCACGAGGATGCTCCGCTTCGCGCTCCACAGGTATTGAATGTCTTCCCCCACTGCATCCGCACCCTCCCCCACGACCACCCCCGCGAATCCCCGTTCGAGGGTCATCACCGCAAGCCTGGTCGGCACGACGATCGAGTTCTACGACTTCTACGTCTACGCGACCGCCGCCGTGCTGGTCTTCCCGATCCTCTTCTTCCCCACCGGGAACGAGACCACCGCGCTGCTCGCCTCGTTCGGCGTGTTCGGTGCGGCCATGGTGGCCCGCCCCTTGGGCGCCGTCGTCTTCGGGCACTTCGGCGACAAGTTCGGCCGAAAGGCGACGCTCGTCGCCTCGCTGCTCACGATGGGCATCGCGACCTTCCTCATCGGATTCCTGCCCACGTTCAACGAGATCGGCCTCTGGGCCGCGCTCCTCCTGCTCATCCTCCGCCTCGCGCAGGGCTTCGCCCTCGGCGGCGAGTGGTCGGGAGCCGCGCTGGTAGCGACCGAGAACGCGCCGGCCGGCAAGCGCGCCTGGTACGGCACGTTCCCCCAGCTGGGCGCCCCGCTCGGCTTCATCATCGCCAACACGATCTTCCTGCTGATCAACTTCGCCCTCCCGCACCCCGAGGGCGCCGCTCAGCGCTCCGAGGCCTTTCTCGCGTGGGGGTGGCGCGTGCCGTTCCTGTTCTCCGCCGTCATGGTGATCATCGGCCTCTGGGTGCGTCTGCGCCTGGTCGAGTCCGAGACGTTCACCAAGGCTGAGGCGAAGGGCGCGATCCGCAAGTTCCCGCTGGGCGAGACCATCCGCAAGCACTGGTGGCAGCTCATCCTCGGCACGTTCATCATGCTGGCGACCTACGTGCTCTTCTACCTGATGACGAGCTTCACGCTGTCGTACGGCACGAAGGCGGCGACCGAGACGGCCCGGTCAGCCGCCGAGGCGGCCGGCACACCGTTCGACGCCGCGACGTACATTCCCGGACTCGGCTTCGGCTACACCGACTTCGTCATCATGCAGATCATCGGCGTGGTGTTCTTCGGCATCTTCACGCTGCTGTCCGGCCCCGTCGCCGACGCGATCGGGCGCCGCAAGCTCCTGCTCTGGGTGACGGCCGCGATCGCGGTGTTCGGCCTGACGTTCAACGTCTTCCTGCTGCCGCAGCTCGATCCGATGTTCACGGGCGCGCTCGTGCAGGCGTTCCTGATCTTCGGCTTCATGCTCATGGGCGCGACCTTCGGCCCGATGGGGGCGATCCTGCCGGAGCTCTTCCCGACGAACGTCCGCTACACCGGATCGGCGATCTCGTACAACGTGTCGTCCATCCTCGGTGCCGCGCTCGCGCCGATCGTCGCCGTCGCCCTGTGGGCGGCGACTGGCGGCCAGCCGTGGCTGGTCGGCGTCTATCTCACCGGCTCCGCCGTGCTGACGATCATCGCGCTGGCGCTCTCGAAGGAGACCAAGGACGTCGATTACGACGACAACCTCGGTCTCGGCGAGACCGGCTCGCTGTAGCGCCAGTAACAGACGAGCGGATGCCGCGGCCCTGCGTGGGCCGCGGCATCCGCTGTCTTCGTGTCGGTGCTCGTCGCTCGCGCTGCCGTTTCCTGCAAGCGCTGCCGCCGGAGCGCGCAACTTTTGCAGGAAACGGGCGCGCGAGCGCACGGTGGAGCGCGATCCCCGTCTCTGGCGGAGACAAGGAGCACAGGACAAGGCACTGATAGCCGCGACGACCCGGTGCCGGTTCACGAGAGGCCGACGTGGGCATGCGTGCCCGGCACTCCGAGCGACGGCGTGACGACCGAACCGCAGTGCGGGAAGTGATCCCGACCGTACGACGTCAGTCCAGGAAGAGGGCGCGAAGGCGCTTCGTGGTGAAGACCAAGCCGATGCCGATCATGACGACGAAGTAGAGCACGTGCCACCACATCTCGGGCGTGAGGATGCCCGTCGTGAGACCGCGCACGAGCTCGACGCCGTGCCAGAGCGGGAAGGCCATGATGACGTGCTGAATCCACTCGGGGTAGACCGAGATCGGGTACAGCGTCGCCGAGAACAGGAACATCGGCAGCAGCACGAAGTTGATCCAGTCCATGTGCTGGAAGGTCTTCATGTAGCTCGTCACCGCCATGCCGAGGCTCGCGAAGCCGAACGCGATGAGGAGCACGGCGGGGATCGCCAGAATGGCCGTCCACGCGAGGTTGAGCCCGAGGATCTGCATGATGATCATGAAGCCCGTCGCGTAGAGCAGGCCGCGCAGCAAGGCGTACATGATCTCGCCGAGCGCCACATCGAGCGGGCCGAGCGACGTCGCCAGCATGCCCTCGTAGAGCTTGCCGTAGTTCAGCTTGAAGAACACGTTCCACGTGGAGTCGTAGATCGCGCCGTTCATCGCCGAGACAGCCAGCAGCGCCGGTGCGATGAACGCCGCATACGAGACCTGGGCGCCGCTCGACGTCTCGACGTCTCCGATGATCGAGCCCAGCCCGATGCCCATCGATGCGAGGTAGAACACCGGCTCGAAGAAGCCCGAGAGGACGACGATCCAGCTCGACGAACGCGCCGCGATGAGCCCCCGCTGCACCACGGAGTGGGGGTTGCCCGCCCACAGCGCGCGCACGCCGCCGGCTCGGATGGGTGCTCCGGTCGCCGTCGCCACGCTCACTTCGCGAGCCTCCGTTCGAACAGCCGGCGGCCGACGACGAGTCCGCCGATCGCCAGGGCCAGCAGGTAGACCACGTGCACGACGATCAGGGTCGGCGGCGACGGCTGGCCGTAGGTCACGACGCGACCGAGCTCGGTGGCGTGCCACAGCGGCGAGACCCAGCCGATCCACTCCAGCCAGTCGGGCAGCGCGCTGAGCGGATAGAACGTGCCCGAGAACAGGAACATCGGCATGAAGACGAATCGCTGCACGAGGGCGAACTGACCCTTGTCGTCTTCGATCGATGCGGCGTACGCGAGCAGCGGCGTGCCGAACGAGAGCCCGCCGAGCAGCGCGATGAAGATCGCCAGCCACGCCGTGCCAGGGCGCGTCGCGTCGGGCTGCAGCCACGCGAAGAACAGCACGATGAAGAGGAAGTAGAGCACCACCGTCACGCCCATGCGGGCGGCGGCGCCGGCGACGACGCCGTTGGCGATCTGCCCCGAAGACAGCGGCGAGGCGTTGAAGCCGTAGAAGTAGCGGCGCCACTTGAACCCGGCCATGACCGGATAGGTGAACTCCTCGGAGGCCACCGCGACGGCGGACGTCATGAGCAGGGCCGGCGCCACGAACACCAGGTACGGAACCTGCTGTCCTCCCACGTCGATGGGCGCGTCGATGAGGGCCGCGAGCCCGACCGCGAGCCCGAGGAGATAGAGCACGGGCTGCCCGAGCGCGCCGATGATGATCGTCCAGCCGTAGGCGCGCATCGCGCGCACCATGTGCTCGGTGACGTAGAAAGTGCCGAGGCCGCGGGGCTTGCGACCCCACTCCATCGCCTCGGCGCGAAGCTCGTCGAGGCTCGCGTCGGTGGTGACAGCGGTGTGCGGCGGGTGCGGCATCCGCCCGCCGTCATCGGGAGGAAGTGCGCCGCTCATTCGATCAGCGACCGTCCGGTGAGACGCAGGAAGACGTCTTCGAGGCTCGAGCGGCGCACGAGGCTCGTGACAGGATGCAGTCCGCGCTGGGTCACTTGCTCGAGCGCCGCCTCGCCGTCGCCGGCGTAGACGAGCACCCGGTCGGGCAGCACCTCGACGCGGTCCCCGATGCCCTGCAGCTGCGGGGCGACCTGCTCGTTGCGGTCGGAGCCGAAGCGCACCTCGAGCACTTCGCGACTGGAGTGGTCGCGGATGAGCGAGGCCGGCGTGCCCTCGGCCATGATGCGCCCCTTGTCGACCACGATCAGGCGGTCGCAGAGCTGCTCGGCCTCGTCCATGTAGTGCGTCGTGAGCACGAGGGTGGTGCCGCGCTCCTTGAGCCGGAACAGGCGATCCCACAGCACGTGGCGGGCCTGCGGGTCGAGGCCCGTGGTCGGCTCGTCGAGCAGCAGGATGCGCGGGTCGTTGATCAGGCCGCGCGCGATCGTCAGGCGTCGCTTCATGCCGCCCGAGAGTGCGTCGACCTTGCTCTTGGCCTTGTCTTCGAGCGCGGCGAACGCGAGCAGCTCGTCGGCCTTCTGTGCGCAGACTTTTCCGGGCAGGCCGAAGTACCGGCCGTAGATGTAGAGGTTCTCGCGGGCGTTCAGCTCGCCGTCGAGGTTGTCCTGCTGCGGCACGACGCCGAGCCGGGACCGGATCTCGGGCCCGTAGCGGTCGGGATCGAGCCCGAGGATCGACAGGTCGCCGTCGGTGCGCGTCGACACCGCGCCGATCATCTTCATCGTCGTGGACTTGCCCGCTCCATTGGGCCCGAGGAGGCCGAACGACTCGCCTGGAGCCACCTCGAACGACAGGCCGTCGACAGCCAGGAAGTCGGGCTTTCCTTTGACCTTGTAGGCCTTGACGAGGTTCTTCGCATCGATCACGGGGGCAGGCACCGGACAACCCTAACCCCGCGCGCGGACACCCACACACGGGTCCGCAGTCAGGCGACTCGCCGACCTTCGCGCGCCGCCCGAAGATCCCGTGCGGCGTGTCTCATCACGGAGGAACGCGCAACCCGGCCGCACCACCCACCGACGTCAACGTATGTTGACAACCCGGGAACGCGTCAACTACTGTTGACGCGGGATGCCCGCCCCCGAGGCATCCCTCACCGAAGGAGACCCGTGAGCGGCGACGACCTGCGCATCCTCATCGGCTCGGCCCCCGAGCGCGAGCCCATCGCCGAGCTGCACCGGCTCGCCGACGTGCGCCGTGAACTGGCCCGCGCCGAAGAGGTGCAGGTACGCAAGGCGCGCAACCTCGGGTACTCCTGGCAGGCGATCGCCGGCGCCCTGGGCGTGACGAAGCAGGCCGTCCACAGGAAGTACGGTCGAAGGTGACCCCCACGCACGAACGAGGTACCGCCATGCCCTCCGCCGAACTCGACGACGCGACCGCCCCCGCCCCCACCCTCGCGGCCGCGCCGACCCACGGCCGCCCCGGACGCGGCCGCCGGCGCACGAACGACGACGGCCCCCGCGCGACCTTCGGCCAGCTGCTGCCGTTCCTCTTCGAGCACAAGCGCACGCTCGTCGTGGTCGCGGTGCTGAGCGTTCTGAGCGCGGTGGCGATGCTCGCGCAGCCGCTGCTCGTCGGCCTGGTGATCGAGCGGGTGCAGAACAGCCTGCCGCTCGGAATGCTGCTGTGGGCCCTCGTCGGATTCGTCATCGCCGCCTCGCTCATCTCGGGCTGGCAGCACTACCTGCTGCAGCGCACCGGCACCGCCGTCGTCTACTCGAGCCGGCGCAAGCTCATCGCGCGCATCTTCCACCTGCCCGTCAGCGAGTTCGACGCCCGCCGCACCGGCGACCTCGTGTCGCGCGTCGGCAGCGACACGACACTGCTCTACGCAGTGCTCACCCAGGGGCTCGCCGACGCGATCGGCAACGCGCTGCTCTTCGTCGGCGCCCTCATCGCGATGGCCCTCATCGACTGGGTGCTGCTCGCCCTGATCGTGCTCGTGATCGGGATCTCGGTGCTCGCGGTCACGGCGCTCAGCGGACGCATCCGCACCGCCTCCACCGAGCAGCAGGAGAAGGTCGGCGAACTGGCGTCCGGCGTGGAGCGCGCCGTCGGCTCGATCCGCACCGTGCGCGCCTCGGGCGCGACGGAGCGGGAGGTGTCAGCGGTCACCGAGCGCGCGACCGAGGCGTACGGGGTCGGCGTGCGCATCGCGAAGGTGTCGGCGCTGGTCGTGCCGATCGCCGGCATCGCCCTGCAGGTCTCGCTCCTGGTCGTCATCGGGCTCGGCGGCTACCGCGTCGCCTCCGGCGCCATCGGCATCGCCAGCCTCGTGACCTTCATCATGTTCCTCTTCATGCTGATCGCGCCGCTCGGCTCGTTCTTCGGCGCCATCACATCGGTCAATCAGGCCCTCGGCGCGCTCGGGCGCATCCAGGAGGTGCTCGACCTTCCGACCGAGTCGCAGGACGACGAGGCGATCGCCCGCGCCATCGAGCGATCGACGGATGCCGCGTCCCCTTCCGACACCCCTGCGATCGAGTTCCGCGACGTGCGCTTCCGCTACCCCGCAGCCGTCGTGGCGGCCCGCCGCGAGGCCGAGACGGAGGCCCTCGCGGTGCTCGAGAACGCGCACGTCGACGCGCGCGCGATCGTGCGCGACGACGCATCCCTCGACGGAGCGCGGGAATCGGATGCCGCGGCCGAGGTGCTGCGCGGCGTATCGTTCTCGGTGCCCCGCGGCGCCCGGGTGGCGCTCGTCGGCCCGTCGGGCGCGGGCAAGAGCACGACGCTGGCGCTCATCGAGCGCTTCTACGACCCGACCGGCGGGGCGATCCTCCTGGAGGGGACGGACGTGCGCGCCCTCGACCGCACGGACCTGCGGGCCCGGCTGGGCTATGTGGAGCAGGACGCTCCGACCCTCGCCGGAACCATAGGCGACAACCTGCGCCTCGCCTCGCCCGACGCGACGGACGAGGAATGCGACGCGGTGCTGCGTGCGGTGAACCTCGGCGAGGTGCTCGACCGCAATCCCCTGGGCCTGGACGCTCCCGTCGGCGAGAGCGGAGTGATGCTGTCGGGCGGCGAACGCCAGCGCCTCGCGATCGCGCGGGCGCTGCTGGCCGCGCCGCCGATCCTGCTGCTCGACGAGTCGACCTCGTCGCTCGACGGCCTGAACGAGCAGCGCATGCGCGAGGCGATCGACGCGGTGGCCGCCGGCCGCACGCTCATCGTGATCGCGCACCGCCTGTCGACCGTCGTGGACAGCGACCACATCGTCGTGATGGAGCACGGCCGCGTGGTCGGAGAGGGCACGCATTCCGAGCTCGTCGCGTCGACCCCCCTCTACCGCGACCTCGCGAAGCACCAGCTCCTGGTGTGATCTGTCTCGGTCGACTGCGCCCGCCCCGAGCGCTCGGCTGAGTGTCGCGATCTCCCAGGAGAGACCACGGGGACAGGCGGATGCCCCGGACCCGCCGCACAGGTGCGGGGCCGGGGCATCCTCCAAGACCGCTCAGGCGCGTTGCAGGCGGTACCGCAGTGCGGCGAGCTCGGCCCACAGCGGCGCCGGCACGCGGCCGTCGAACGTGCGGTAGAACTCCTCGGTCAGATCTGCCTCGTGGAGCCACAGGGCAGGGTCGATCGCGAACAGCTCGTCGAGGTCGGCCTGCGACACGTCGATGCCGTCGAGGTCGAGGTCCTCGGAGCGGGGCAGGCGGCCGATCGGGCTCTCGACGGCAGCCACCTCGTTGTCGAGGCGACGGATGATCCAGTCGATGACGCGCGAGTTGTCGCCGAAGCCCGGCCACAGGAACCGGCCGTCCGTCCCCTTGCGGAACCAGTTGACCTGGAAGATCCGCGGAGCACGGTCGAAGCGCAGCTTCTGCCCGACCTTCAGCCAGTGGCCGAAGTAGTCCGCCATGTTGTAGCCGCAGAACGGCAGCATCGCGAACGGGTCGCGGCGCAGCTCGCCGACAGTGCCTTCCGCGGCCGCGGTGCGCTCAGACGAGATGTTCGAGCCGAGGAAGACGCCGTGCGTCCAGTCCGTGGCCTCGACGACGAGCGGCACGTTCGTGGCGCGGCGACCGCCGAAGAGGATCGCATCGAGCGGCACGCCCTCGGGCGCATCCCAGTCGGGCGCGATCTGCGGGCACTGGGCCGCAGCGACCGTGAAGCGCGAGTTGGGGTGGGCGGCGGGGCGACCGGATGCCGGCGTCCAGGGGTTGCCCTCCCAGTCGATGAGCTCGGCAGGCGCCTCGTCGGTGAGCCCTTCCCACCACACGTCGCCGTCGGGGCGGAGCGCGACGTTGGTGAAGATCGTGTTGCCCCACAGCGTCTCGACCGCGGTGACGTTGGTCGACTCGCCGGTGCCCGGCGCGACGCCGAAGAAGCCGGCCTCGGGGTTGATGGCCCACAAGCGGCCGTCCTCGCCGGGCCGCAGCCACGCGATGTCGTCGCCGAGTGTCTCGACGCGCCAGCCGGGGATCGTCGGACGCAGCATCGCAAGGTTGGTCTTGCCGCACGCCGACGGGAACGCCGCGGCCAGGTGGTAGGCACGGCCGGCCGGATCGATGACGCGGATGAGCAGCATGTGCTCGGCGAGCCAGCCCTCGTTGCGGCCGATCACCGAGGCGATGCGCAGCGCGAAGCACTTCTTGGCCAGGATCGCGTTGCCGCCGTAGCCGGAGCCGTACGACCACACCTCGAGCGTGTCGGGGAAGTGGACGATGTACTTCTCGTCGTTGCACGGCCACGCGACGTCGGCCTCGCCGGGTTCGAGCGGGGCGCCGACCGAGTGGACCGTCTTGACCCAGGGGGCCCCTCCGGCGATCTCGCGCAGCACCTCGGTGCCTACGCGCGTCATGATCTCGATCGAGGCGACGGCGTACGCGCTGTCGGTGATCTGCACGCCGATGTGCGAGAGCGGGCCGCCGACGGCGCCCATGGAGAAGGGGACCACGTACATCGTGCGACCGCGCATCGACCCGTCGAAGAGCGGGGTGATGGTCGCGCGGATCTCGTCGGGGTCGGCCCAGTTGTTCGTGGGGCCCGCGTCCTCCTCACGCTCCGAGGCGATGAAGGTGCGCGCCTCGGTGCGGGCGACGTCACTCGGGTGCGACCGCGCGAGGTACGAGCCCGGACGCCACTCGGGGTTGAGCTTGATCAGCTTGCCTTCGTCGACCATCTCGCGCAGGAGTGCGTCGTTCTCGGCCCGGCTGCCGTCGACCCAATGCACCCGGTCGGGCTTGGTCAGCGCACTGATCTCGTCGACCCACGCCACCAGCTCGGCCATTCCGGGCCCCGGGATCGTGGGCAGCTGACCGTAGGCGCGGCTCACGGCATCAGGGCGTGTCGCGCTCGAACCTTCGGGCCGGGTGAAGATGTCCGCAAGGGCCATGGGTCGCTCCTCTTCGATGAGACGTTCAGAACTGAGGTCTTCCTCTACTTTCGTTGCATTACATGACGTCTTCGCACCGCCGGGCGTGTCAAGACTTCCAATTCTTTCGCTATCATCAAGGAATGCCCCCTACCGCTCTCGAACTGTCGACCCTGGGCCACCGCATCCGTCATCAGCGCATCTCGCACGGCTTCACCCTCGATGAGCTGGGCGAGCGCGTCGGCGTCGCCGGCAGTCAGCTCAGCCTGATCGAGAACGGCAAGCGCGAGCCCAAGCTCTCCCTGCTTCAGGCGATCGCCACGGCGACCGGTGTCGATGTCGGCGATCTGCTGTCGTCCGAGCCCCCGAACCGACGGGCCGCGCTCGAGATCGAGCTGGAGCGCGCGCAGGCGAGCTCGGTGTTCCGTCAGCTCGGGATCGCGCCGGTGAAGGTCACCAAGGGCATGGCCGACGACACGATCGAGTCGATCCTCGGCCTCCACCGCGAGCTGCAGCGCCGCGAGCGCGAAGCCATCGCGACACCCGAGGAGGCGCGTCGCGCGAACACCGAGCTGCGCCTCAAGATGCGCGACCTCGACAACTACCTCCCTGACATCGAGAAGCTGGCCGAGAAGCAGCTCAAGGCCGCCGGGCACGTGTCGGGCGCCCTGACGCATCGCACGGTCAGCATCATGGCCGAGAAGCTCGGCTTCGAGCTGATCTACGTGAACGACCTGCCCCACTCGGCTCGCTCGGTCACCGACCTCGAGCACGGCCGCATCTACCTTCCACCGGCATCCATTCCGGGCGGCCACGGTCTGCGCTCGATGGCACTGCAGGCGATGGCTCACCGCCTGCTCGGCCACAAGCGCCCCACCGACTACGCCGACTTCCTGCAGCAGCGCCTCGAGATCAACTACTACGCGGCGTGCTGCCTCATGCCCGAGACCGCGTCGGTCGCGTTCCTTCAGCAGGCGAAGAAGGACCGCAACCTGGCGGTCGAGGACTTCCGCGACGCGTTCGGCGTGACGCACGAGGCGGCGGGCATGCGCCTGACCAACCTCGCGACGCAGCACCTCGGCATCCGGCTGCACTTCCTCCGCGTCGACGGCTCGGGCGCCATCACCCGCGTGTACGAGAACGACGACCTGCCGCTTCCGGCCGATGTCACGGGCGCCGTCGACGGGCAGATCGCGTGCCGCAAGTTCTCGGCACGGGCGGCGTTCTCGGAGCAGAACCGCACGACCGAGCACTACCAGTACACCGACACCCCGGCGGGGACGTACTGGTGCTCCACGCAGACCGGCACCACGTCCGAGGGCGAGTTCTCGATCACCGTCGGCGTTCCGTTCGATGACGCGCGGTGGTTCCGCGGCCGCGAGACGCAGAAGCGCGCGACGTCGACCTGCCCCGACGAGTCGTGCTGCCGCCGGCCTGCGGCCGACGTCGCCGAGCGCTGGGCGGGCAAGGCGTGGCCGAGCGCCCGCGTGCACATGCAGATGTTCTCGCCGCTCCCCCGCGGCTCGTTCCCCGGCGTCGACGACAACGAGGTCTACGCCTTCCTCGAGCGCCACGCCTGACCATCCTCACCGCAGACGCGGGTCGTGGCGGCGGATGTCGCGCCGGCGGCGTAGCCTCGAGTGGTGACCCCGGAACTCGCCGCCCGCATCGTCGCGGACTCCCGCGACCGGGTGGCGTGGGTGCGGGCGCGATCACGCGGAATCACAGCGACCGATGTCGCTGCCCTGACATCGGAGCGGGCCATCGCCCGCGCCGCCGACGCCAAGCTGATGGGGTCGGGGTTCTCGGGCAACGCCTACACCGCGCACGGGCGCGCGCGGGAGCCCGAGATCGCGGCGTGGGTCGCCGCGACGCACGGCATCCGGCCGTCGTCGGCGCTGTTCCACGCGGTGGTCGAGAAGCGCCACCTCGCGACGCCTGACGGCATCGGCGTCGACTCCGGCGGGCGCGTCACCCTCAGCGAGATCAAGACGACGAACAAGCCGTGGCGCAGCATCCCCCGTTCGTACCTTCGTCAGGTGTGGTGGCAGCAGCATGTGCTCGGCGCAGAGCGCACCCTCGTCGCGTGGGAGCAGCACGACGGCTTCGTCCCCGTCGACGACGAGCCGCGGTGCGCCTGGGTCGACCGCGATGAGGCCGAGATCGCCAAGCTGGTGAAGCTGGCGACGGCTCTCATCGACGAGCTCTACCACCGCACGTCCAGGACGCGCCCTCCGGGGGGCGAGCGGATGCCGCAGCCCACGGCTCCGCGTCAGCCCTTCCGTGCGCTGGCACTGGCCGACTAGCGCTGCCGGGACTCCGCCGCACCTCAGCGCAGGGTCGTGATCGTCTTGGCCGCGGCATCCCACACGCGCAGACCGACCGCCTCGCCGACGACGTGCTCGGCCTTGATCGTGGCGAGCACCGGCGCGACCTCGGCGGACGGCACGCTGCGTGCCAGAGTGACATGCGGCGTCCACCGGCCGACGGCCGTGTTGGCGTAGCGCGGGGGCGGGGTGCCCAGCCGCTCTGCGATCTCTCGATGAAGCGCCAGGAGCGCACCGGAGACGACCACGTGCCGCGCCACGACGACCCCGCGCCGTCGCGGGAAGAGCAGGATCCCGCTCAGTTCGAGCGGCAGCGGCAGGTGCTCATCCGCCCCGCGGACGCTCTCTGCTGCGAGCTCGTCGCGGACCGCGAGCGTGACGTGAGGCCGGTTGCTCGCGGACGGGTTGCGACCTGAGTTCGGCAGGTCTGCACGCTCGAGCCGCGCCCAGTCATCGCGCACCGCGGCCTCGATCGCGGCATCCGGCACCAGTTCGACACTGAACATGGCCCCCATCCTCCCCGTCTCAGCTCACGCGTCAGGGAATAGTTGACTGATATCAACGATAAGACCTATAGTTGACTCTAATCAACTTTTGACTTGCATCAACCATTCGCGGACGCCGCCGCCGCAGACTCCCCCTCTTCCGCTGCACAGAAGGACTCTCCATGGCATCTTCCGCCGCGACCGGATCGATCACCACTGCCGCCGGCGCACCCGACGACGCGCACCGGCACCGCCGCATCCTGCAGGCGCTCACGGGCCTGCTGCTCGGCATGTTCGTGTCGATGCTCGCGTCGACGGTCGTCTCGACCTCGCTCCCCGTCATCGTCCACGACCTCGGCGGCGACCAGGCGGCGTTCACCTGGGTCGTCACCGCCACCCTGCTGACCACGGCGATCTCGACCCCGATCTGGGGGAAGCTCGCCGACCTCTTCAATCGCAAGCTGCTCATCCAGCTCTCGATCGTCATCTTCGTCGTGGCCACGGCGGCCGCCGGCTTCTCGCAGGACCCGGGCACGCTCATCGCGTTCCGCGCGGTGCAGGGCATCGGCGCGGGTGGTCTCGCGGCGCTCAGCCAGATCATCATGGCCGACATCATCAGCCCGCGTGAGCGGGGCCGCTACATGGGTCTCTTCGGCGCCGTCATGGCCGTCGCGACCGTCGGTGGGCCCCTGCTCGGGGGGTTCATCACCGACACGATCGACTGGCGCTGGAACTTCTACATCGCTGTGCCGTTCGCGGTCGCCGCGCTCATCATGCTCCAGCGCACACTGCACCTGCCCGTACGCCCGAAGACCAAGGCACGCATCGACTACCTCGGCATCGTGCTGCTGTCGACCGCCGTCTCACTGGTGCTCATCTGGGTCACCAACGCCGGCTCGGACTACGACTGGTGGAGCACCGAGACGGTCCTCATGGTCGGCGGCGCGCTGCTGGCCGCGGTCGCCTTCGTCATCGTCGAGCTGCGCTCGGCGGAGCCGCTCATCCCGCTCACCCTGTTCCGCGACCGCACGTTCACGCTCGCCGTGATCGCGTCGATCTCCATCGGCATCGCGATGTTCGGCACGTCGGTCTACCTGAGCCAGTACATGCAGCTCGCGCGCGGCGCGACCCCCACCGAGGCCGGCCTCATGACCATCCCGATGATCGCGGGCCTGCTGATCGCCTCCATCGTCATCGGCGGTCTCGTCACCCGTCACGGCCACTGGAAGCCGTACCTCATCGTCGGCGGCGTCCTGCTCATCGCCGGCTCGTACCTGCTGTCGACGATCCACTACGACACCCACTTCGTGCTCGTGGCGCTGTACATGTTCCTGCTCGGCTCGGGCGTCGGAATGACGATGCAGAACCTGTTGCTCATCGTGCAGAACACCTCGAAGCCCAGTGAGATCGGCGTCGCCAGCTCCGGTGTCGCGTTCTTCCGCAGCCTCGGCGGCACGGTCGGCGTCTCGGTCATGGGCGCGGCCCTCGCGACGTCGGCCACCGACCTGTTCGGCGTGCGGAAGGAAGACATCGGCGCCGCCATCGCGAAGCTCGGCGAGAAGGGCGCGGCCATCGCGGAGCAGCTCCAGTCGGGCACCATCCCGCAGGTGTCGACGCTGCCCGAGTCGATCCGCGTGATCGTCGAGGACATCTACGCGCAGGCGATCGCCCACTCGTTCCTGATCGCCGTGCCGCTGGCCGTGATCAGCCTCATCGCGATCGTCTTCCTGCCGAACATCCCGCTGAACCGCATGACCACCAGCGAGCGCGCGGCCGCGAGCGAGGCCGACCTCGCCACGATCACGACGGCCGAGGGCATGTCGGCTCTCGAGGCGACGGGAGCAGAGGAGAGGACGGATGCCGCACCCCGCGGCTCCGCCGAGACCTCCGACACGCGCGCGGACGAGGCATCCGCCCACCGGCGCTAATGTCGATCACGATGACCGACGACGAGACCCGAGAGGCGCGCACCGAGGCGGTGCGCGCCCTCGAGGCGGAGTTCGGCGAGCTGATCAACCGGTTCCGGCGGGTCATCTCCGAGAACGCGAGCCGCGTCAGCCCCGGCATGCTTCCCGGGGCATACAAGGTCTTCACGACGATCGTGCGCCGCGAGTCGATCACGCTGTCAGCTCTCGCCGACAGCCTCATGGCCGACAAAGGCCAGATCAGCCGGACCGTCCGCGAGCTCGAGCAGCTCGGGCTCATCCAGCGCACGCCCGACCCCGACGACGGGCGCTCGAGCCTGCTCTCGCCGACCGCCGAGGGTCTGACGCGACTCGCCGAGGCGCGGGCGCCGCAGGAGCGATCGCTCGTGGCCGCGCTGGAGGAGTGGGATCTCGACGACATCCGCAACCTGTCGCGGCTGCTGCACGCGCTGACGGCGGGCGTGACGCCCGACGAGTCGTCCTCGCCCTGACACCGTCTCGGCGGGGTTCTCGGCTTGGTAGCACCCGCGTAACACGGGTGAGACAATCTCGCGCTTGACTGGCGTGACCGCGGCCGCGAGTGCCGCCGACGACGATGTAGCGCGGAAGGGGGCGTCCGATGAGATTCCGGCCGCTGCGATCAGCCACAGCCTCCGATGTCGAACGGGTGGCCGTCACCGCTCCGCCCGCCACCATGAACGCCGTGGTGTTCGACGCTCCCGGTGAGCCGGAGGCGCTGCGCCTCGCGCAGACTCCCGTCCCCGCACCCGTGATCAGCGAGCTGCTCGTGCGCATCGTCGCCGCCGGGGTCAACCCCATCGATGCGAAGACGCGCCGCGGTGCCGGTGTGTCGGCCCAGATCCCCAGCTACCCATCGACCCTGGGCTTCGATTTCAGCGGCGTGGTGGTGAAGAGCCCCTACGAGGCGCACCCGCTCGCACCGGGCACGCCCGTCTTCGGCATGACCGCCTTCCCGCGGTCCGGCGGGACATACGGCGAGTACGCCGTCGTGCCCTCCCTCTCCGTCGCGCGCAAGCCGGCCTCGCTCTCGCACGTCGAGGCGGCCGGTGTGCCGCTGGCCGCCCTCACCGCGTGGGGGCTCGTCGTCGAGACGGCCCATGCACACGAGGGTCAGCGCATCCTGATCCATGCCGGCGGCGGCGGCGTGGGGCACTTCGCCGTGCAGTTCGCCGCGTACTTCGGGGCGCACGTGACCGCGACCGCGTCGGGACGCAACGCCGCGTGGCTGCGCGAGCTCGGCGCGGCTGTCGTCATCGACCACACCACCACCCGATTCGAGGAGGTCATCGCCGACGTCGACGTGGTGATCGACCTGATCGGCAACGTGCACGCGAGCACCGGCAGCCGGTCGCTCGACGTGCTGCGGCCCGGCGGCCTGTACGTGGTCGTCGCGACCGGCTCGTGGCCGGAGTACGCCGCGGCCGCCGAGGCGGCGGGCGTGCGGGCCACGAGCTACAAGGTCATCCCCGACGGCGGCTCACTCTCGACGATCGCGCGACTGCTCGACTCCGGGGCCGTGCAGGTCTACATCGATCGGGTCTTCCCGCTCGACGAGGCCGCCGCAGCGCACCGCATGCTCGAGGAGGGGCATACCCGCGGCAAGATCGTGCTGCGCGTCAGCGACGATTGAGGGTGCGTGGCCGGCGCACTCGCGGCCGGCTCAAGCCCGGCGGAGCACCCGCCTGCCCTCGGTGACGATCTCGTCCGCGATGCCGTCGAGGAGCGGCGAGCGCAGATTCCACTGCTGCCAGTGCAGCGCCACATCCACGGGCCGCCCGCCGAGACGCACGAGCTCACCGCTCGCGAGCGGCCCGTGGGACTGGAAGGTGGGCAGCAGCGCCCAGCCGAGGCCGAGGCGCACCGCGGTGGCGAAGTCGTTCGACGCGGGCACGTAGTGGCGCGGCGGCAACGCCGGATCGATCCCCTCCGCCGCCAGCCACTCCCTCTGCAGGTCGTCGCGTCGGTCGAAGTCCACCACCGGCGCGGTCTCGAGAGAGGTCCGCCGGTCGCCGCCCAGCCAGCGCTCGACGAACGCGGGGGTGGCCACCGCCTCGTACCGCATCGCACCGAGGCCGCTCACGCGGCATCCCGCCACCGGCGTCGCCCGCGACGTGACAGCCCCCATCACGGTGCCCGACTCGAGGAGCCCGGCCGTGAAGTCCTGGTCGTCGCGGTGCAGTTCGAAGACGACGGGATGCCGCTGCGACAGGCTCGCGAGCGGCTCGAGGAACCAGGTGGCCAGGGAGTCCGCGTTCACCGCGAGCGGCACCGACGTGCGGCCGCCGGCATCCGGGTCGGCTCCGAGCGCGGCGAGCGTGTCGTGCTCGAGCAGCGCCGCCTGCCGGGCCAGGCGGATGACCGCCGCGCCCGCCTCGGTCGCGCGCACCGGCTTCGACCGCACGAGCACCACGCGCCCGAGCTGCTCCTCCAGGACCTTGATCCGCTGGCTCACCGCGGACGGAGTGATGTGCAGCCTTCGGGCGGCGGCGTCGAGTGTGCCCTCATCGACGACCGCCGCGACGGTCTCGGCCAGCTCGAAGGGGATCTTCACATAAGTCAGGCTAATGCACCTGAAGAATAATGAGCTGGACTGAAGATGTGCGTGAGCCTAGCGTCGACGTGTGCTCACCTCCGTCCTTGCGGGCTTCGGCCTCGGCCTCTCGCTCATCATCGCGATCGGCGCGCAGAACCTCTTCGTGCTGCGTCAGGGTCTGCGGCGCGAGCACGTCCTCGTCGTCGCGGCGATCTGCGCGGCATCCGATGCCCTCCTCATCGCACTGGGCGTCTCGGGCGTCGGACTCGTGCTGCAGGCGGTGCCGTGGCTCGTCGACGTGGTCCGCTGGGCCGGCGCCGCGTTCCTGGTCGTGTACGGACTGCTCGCCGCGCGGCGCGCGTGGCGCGGATCCGACCACGGCCTCGACGCGTCCGGCGGTGCCGACTCCGCCCCGGCTCCCGGCCGCACACGGCCCGGCATCACCACCCGGACCCGCCTGCTGCCGGTGGTGCTCACCTGCCTCGCGCTGACGTGGCTGAACCCCCACGTCTACCTCGACACGGTCTTCCTGCTGGGCACCGTCGCGAGCACCCACGGCGATCAGCGCTGGCTCTTCGCGTCCGGCGCCATGGCCGCCAGCGTCGTCTGGTTCTTCGGACTCGCCCTCGGCGCGCGCTACCTCGGGCGCTGGCTCTCCACGCCGCGCGCGTGGCGGATCCTCGATGCCGTGATCGCAGTCGTCATGATCGGGCTCGGGGTGAGCCTCATCCTCCCCCGCTGACCTCGGCGAGGTCAGCCGTCGATCTGATCCCGCCGGGCGGCGACGAGCACTCGCACGACGTCGTCGGGCAGCGGATGCTCGGGCTGGAACCGTATGGTGCCCTTGTCGAGTCCGATCCCGGGGTGATCGGCGAGCGCACCCGAGACCGAACTCACGGCGTCGGGGCTGAACGGGTAGACGCCGATGTGCTTCTTCGCGCGCATGATCGAGATGAGCGGCTTGCCCCGGTAGACGAGCGCAGGCATGCCATAGCCGAGGCCCTGCTCTGCGTCGGGCACTACGTCACGCGCGAGGTCGTACACGTGCGCGATCGCTCGCCGGTCGGCGGGGTCGAGCTCGGCCAGCAGATCGTCCACGGTTCCCATGCAGGCATCCTGTCATCGACCGCTCGCGATCGGCACCCCACCCGCGGCACGATGGAGGGCATGAAGCGCGTTCACGTCGTCGTGCGCGGCGAGGTCCAGGGGGTCGGCTATCGCTACACGCTGCGCATGATCGCGCGCGAGTCGGGCGTCACGGGCTGGGTGCGCAACCGCGTCGACGGGTCCGTCGAGGCGGAGGTCGAGGGCACCGAGGACCAGGTCGACGAGGTGCTCGCGTGGATGGCCGAAGGTCCACCAGGGTCGCGGGTGGCGGACGCGACGGTGACGGATGCCGCACCCTCCGGCGGGGGGACCTTCGAGGTCCGCCCGACCGGCTGACCCGGTGGCAGGGGTCAGCCGTCGAAGGGGCGCAGGATCCTGTCGATGAAGCGGCGCGTGCGCTCGTGCTGCGGCTGGGTGAAGAGGTCCTTCGGAGCGCCGCGCTCGAGGATCACGCCGTCGTCGAAGAACAGCACCTCGTCGGCGACCTGCCGGGCGAACGCGAGCTCGTGGGTGACGATCACCATCGTCCAGCCCTCCTCGGCGAGCTCCTTCAGCACCAGCAGCACCTCGCCGACCAGCTCGGAGTCGAGCGCGCTCGTGGGCTCGTCGAACAGCAGCAGCGACGGCTGCAGTGCAAGGGCCCGGACGATCCCGACCCGCTGCTGCTGGCCACCTGAGAGCTGGAACGGGTAGGCGTCCCGCTTGTCGCTGAGCCCCACTCGGTCGAGGAGCGCGTCGGCCCGGGCGATCGCCTCGGCCTTCGGGACCTTGTGTGCGTGCACCGGCCCCTCGATCACGTTCTGCAGCACCGTGCGGTGAGGGAACAGGTTGTGGTGCTGGAAGACCATCGCCGAGCGGTCGCGCAGCTGAGTGCGGGTGCCCTTGGGCACAGGCTGAGAGAAGTCGATCGACGGTCCGCCCTCGAACTCGAGCGTTCCGCTGTCAGGGGTCTCGAGTCCGTTCAGGCAGCGCAGCACAGTCGTCTTGCCCGAACCGCTGGGGCCGATGAGGGCGACGACCTCGCCGCGGCGCACCTCGAAGTCCACGCCGTGCAGCACGGTGCTCGTACCGAAGCTCTTTGTGAGGCCGCTGACCTGCAGCAGCGGCAGATCGTCGGCGGGAGACGGTGGAGCGAGCGCATCGCCGTCGGGTACGTCAGTGCGCGACATAGCGATCGAGCCTCCTCTCCAGCGCGTTCTGCCCGGCCGACAGCACGAGGCAGAACATCCAGTAGATCAGAGCCGCCTCGAGGTAGATGATCATGAACTCGTACGTGAACGCGGCGATCTGCTGGGCGCGCCGGAAGAGCTCCGTCACCAGGATGAGCGACGCGAGCGAGGTGTCCTTCACGAGCGAGATGAAGGTGTTGGACAGCGGAGGCACCGAGACGCGTGTCGCCTGCGGCAGGACGATGCGCGTCAGGGTCTGCGCCCGCGAGAACCCGACGGTGTGCCCGGCCTCCCACTGGCCCTTCGGCACCGAGAGGATCGCGGCGCGGATGATCTCGGCCGCGTAGCCGCCCACGTTCAGCGAGAACGCGATGATCGCCGCGGGCCACGGATCGATGACCAGGCCGATCGACGGCAGGCCGTAGAAGATCACGAACAGCTGCACCAGCAACGGCGTTCCGCGGATCACGGAGATGTAGAACCTCGCGATCCCAGACAGCACCGGATTGGGCGACAGGCGCAGCAGCGCCACACCCAGTGCGATGACGAGCCCGAGGGCGAACGACAGCACCGCGAGCGGGATCGTCGCCGTGAGTCCTGCCAGCAGGAGCGGCCAGAACGAGTCGACGATGAGCGTCCACGTGTCGCCACCGCCGTCGCCGACGTCGGCCGGCACGAGGGCGAGCGCACTCGTCAGGTGAGACAAGACATCATCCATGGATGATCCTTCCGACCGGGCGGCGGCGCACGCCGCCGCCCGCCCACGCTATGGCGGGCTCGCCGGAAGTGCTACTGCGTGACGTCCGCGCCGAAGTACTTCTCGCTGATCTCAGCGAGGACCCCCTCGTCGCGCAGCTCGGCGAGGGCCTGGTCGACGGCGGCGACGAGCTCCTCCTTGTCCTGAGTGAACGCGAGCGCGCTGTAGCCGGGGTCATCGGTCTCGGCAGCGATCTTGAGGCCGGTGGGGCCGTCGGTCTTCTCGTAGTCGAGGAAGGTGAGGTTGTCGTTGATGGTGGCGTCGACGCGACCCTGCTGCAGGAGCGCGACCGCCTGGGCCCAGCCCTCGACAGCCTCGACCGTCGCGCCGCTGGCCTGCGCGAGCTCGTACCAGTTGCTCGTCAACGACTGCGCGGTCGTCTTGCCGGCGAGGTCGTCGAAGCTCGTGATCGAGTCGTCGTCCTCGGGGACGACGATGACGCCCGGCGAGACGGTGTACGGCTCGCTGAAGAGGTACTTCGCCTCGCGCTCCGGGTTGATCGAGACCTGGTTCGCGATGACATCGAAGCGGCCGGCGTCGAGCCCGGCGAAGATGGCGTCCCACTGGGTCTCCTCGAAGGCGACCTCGAGGCCGAGCTTGTCGGCGACGGCCTCGGCGATCTCGACGTCGAAGCCCACGAGCTCACCGGTCCCGTCGTGGAAGCTGAACGGCCGGTAGGTGCCTTCGGTCGCGACGGTCAGCGTGCCCGCGCTGACGAGCCCGAACTCGTCGCCGCCCGCCGGCTCGGAAGACTCGGGCGCGGCGGAGCTGCACGCCGCGAGGGTGAGGGCGGCGGTGGCGGTGAGGACGATGGCGGTGAGACGGCGGCGTGACATGGTGCGTTCCTGGTGGGTCGGTGCGGGGGACGAAGCGGCGGGTTCGCCGCGGTCCCGAGAAGGACTCCCCAGTACAACACGGCGCGCCGCCAGGAATTTCATCGCGTTACGCCGCATTGCCGCCTGAGCCCTCGGGAAGTCCGGCGGCGAGCTCGTCGAACGCGTCGCCCGCGGCATCCCTCGTCGCGAGACCGGCTGCCTGCCCCGCCCACAGCGAGACGAGGTCACCGTCGCCGTTCTTCGCCGCCGCGGCCCGGAAGACGCCGGTGAGCCAGTTCTGGGCCGGGAACGGCAGGATCACTCCCGCATCCTCGATCGCGCGGAGAGCACGATTCGGGATGCCGCGTGCCAGCCTCCCGCTCATCGCCCGCGTCAGCACGGTGTCGGTATCGGTCGCACCGGCGATCGCACGCCGGTGGGCCTCGGTGGCGGCGGATTCGTTCGTGCGGAGGAAGGCCGTCCCGACCTGCACTCCGGCGCCGCCCAGCGCGAAGGCGGCGGCGACGCCGCGCCGGTCGGCGATCCCTCCGGCGGCGATCACCGGCACACTCACGGCATCGACGACCTGCGGCACCAGCGCGAACGTGCCGATGAGCGACCGCTCGGCCGGCTCGAGGAACGAGATGCGGTGGCCGCCGGCCTCCGCTCCGCTCGCCACGACGGCATCCACCCCTGCGCGCTCGAGTTCGACCGCTTCGGCGACCGTCGTGGCCGTGCCGATGACGCGGATGCCGCGGTGGTGGGCGGTCTCGACCAGACGTGGGTCCGGTGCGCCGAACACGAGGCTCAGCACGGCGGGCGCAGCATCCATGATCGCCTCCAGCTGCTCGGCCGGATCGGGCAGGAACCGGGCCGGCACCTCGGGGAGGGCGACGCCCGCAGCCTCGAAGAGCGGCGCCAGCGCCTGACGGGCGGGCTCGAGGTCGACGTCGGACGGGGTGACCTCGTCGCCGGTCGGCAGCCACACGTTGACCGCGAACGGCTTGCCGGTGGCGGCGCGCAGCGTCCTGATCGTGTCGTGGATGCGTTCGGCGGAGTACCCGTAGAGCCCGTACGAGCCGAGGCCGCCGCGGTTGCTCACCGCAGCCGTGAGCTCGACCGAGGACAAGCCTCCAAAGGGCCCGAGGACGATCGGCGCATCGATTCCGAGCAGCTGAGCGAGCGACATGCTCCTACGCTACGCATCAGTCGCCGGCCGGGTGCCCATGCAGATGCACGCCGCGGGCGCCGTGCGGGCAACGGGCGCCGGGCGCTGGCCGCCGGCGCCTGGCCGCTGGCGCCGCACAATCGGAGATCCCCCGCGACACGCCGGGGCGCGGCATCCCGCACCGGCGCGTCCCCCACGACCTCCGCCATCGCGACCGGACGGCCAGCCCGCCCCGCCCGCGCCGCAGAATCGGAGATCCCCCGCGACACGCCGGGGCGCGGCATCCCGCACCGGCGCGTCCCCCACGAACTCCGCCATCGCGACCGGACGGCCAGCCCGCCCCGCCCGCGCCGCAGAATCGGAGATCCCCCGCGACACGCCGGGGCGCGGCATCCCGCACCGGCGCGTCCCCCACGAACTCCGCCATTGCGACCGGCGGACACGACAAACGGGGCCCCACCCGATGGTGGAGCCCCGTTCGTGCTGATCCGTGGATCAGATGGAGTTGACGTCCAGCGGGATGCCGGGGCCGAACGTGGTCGACACGGCGCCCTTCTGGATGTAACGGCCCTTCGAGCTCGACGGCTTGAGGCGCACGATCTCCTCGAGCGCGGCCTTGAGGTTCTCGTCGAGCTGGTCGGCCGAGAACGAAGCCTTGCCGACGACGAAGTGCACGTTGGCGTGCTTGTCGACGCGGAACTCGATCTTGCCGCCCTTGATCTCCTCGACGGCCTTGGCCGGGTTGGGGGTCACGGTGCCGGTCTTGGGGTTGGGCATGAGGCCACGGGGACCCAGCACCTTACCCAGGCGACCGACCTGGCCCATGAGCTCGGGCGTCGAGACGGCCGCGTCGAACGCGGTCCAGCCGCCGGCGACCTTCTCGATGAGCTCGGCGCCGCCGACCTCGTCAGCACCCGCGGCGATCGCGGCCTCAGCGGCCGGACCCGTCGCGAACACGATGACGCGGGCGGTCTTGCCGGTGCCGTGCGGGAGGATGACGGTGCCGCGCACCATCTGGTCCGCCTTGCGCGGGTCGACGGCGAGCTTCAGCGCGACCTCGACGGTCGAGTCGAACTTCGCCGAACCGGTCTGCTTCGCGAGCGCGACAGCCTCGGTGGGGGTGTAGAACTTGTCCGCCTCGATCTTGGCGGCAGCGGCCCGGAAGGCCTTGGACTTGGTTGCCATGGTTATTCTCCCCTCAGTCCTCGACCGTGATGCCCATGGAACGGGCGGTGCCGGCGATGATCTTCGAGGCGGCCTCGATGTCATTCGCGTTCAGGTCGGGCTGCTTCGTCTCGGCGATCTGTCGCACCTGCTCCTTGGTGAGCTTGGCCACCTTGGTCGTGTGCGGGGTCGACGAGCCCTTCTGCACGCCGGCGGCCTTCTTGATGAGCTCAGCGGCCGGCGGGGTCTTCAGGATGAAGGTGAAGCTGCGGTCCTCGTAGACGGTGATCTCCACGGGGATGACGTTGCCGCGCTGCGACTCGGTCGCGGCGTTGTACGCCTTGCAGAACTCCATGATGTTGACGCCATGCTGACCGAGCGCGGGGCCGATCGGCGGCGCCGGGTTGGCTGCACCGGCGTTGATCTGAAGCTTGATCAGGCCGGTCACCTTCTTCTTCGGTGCCATTCTTGTTTCCTCTCAATCGAGCGGATGCCGCGAGGCATCCGTTCTCCCGCACATCCGGCATCTCCGGACAGCGGTTCCCCCGGGACGGACCCGGGAAGCCTTAAAGCTTGGTGACCTGGTCGAAGCTGAGCTCGACCGGAGTCTCGCGCTCGAACAGCGACACGAGGACCGTGAGCTTGCCGCTCTCGGGCTTGATCTCGCTGATCGTGCCGGGAAGACCCGCGAACGAGCCCTCCTTGATCGTGATGGTCTCGCCGACCTCGAAGTCGACCTCGGCGGGGATGACGCGCGCGGCAGCCGCAGCGCCCTTCTTCGCGGCACCGGCCTTGGCGGGCGCCGTCTCCTTGATCTCGACGAGGCTCTTCAGCATGTTGAAGGCCTCCTCGAAGCGGAGGGGGGTCGGGTTGTGGGCGTTGCCGACGAAGCCGGTCACGCCCGGCGTGTGACGCACGACCGACCAGGTGTCCTCGTTGAGGTCCATGCGCACTAGCACGTAGCCGGGGATCCGGACACGCGTGACCATCTTGCGCTGGCCGTTCTTGATCTCGACGACGTCCTCCATCGGGACCTCGACCTGGAAGATGTCGTCCTCCACCTCGAGCGTCGACTTGCGCTGCTCGATGTTGGCCTTCACCTTGCGCTCGAAGCCGGCGTAGGAGTGGATGACGTACCACTTGCCGGGGAGCGACCGCAGCTCGGCGCGGAACGCCTCGTACGGGTCTTCCTCTTCGTCGTCGTCGGAGTCGTCGGACGCCTCGTCGTCGTCGCCGTTCACGTCGGGGCCGTCGTAGGGAGTGACCTCCTCGGCAGCCTCGGCCTCGAGCTCGGCGACCTCCTCGGCGATCGAGTCGTTGATGACCTCGGCGGCGGCCTCGGTCTCAGCGGCCTCGTCCAGGTTCAGGGCGTCGTTCACGATGGCGTCTGCCTCCGGGTCGTCGATGTCGATGTCGTCCAGGTCGGCGTCGTCCTCGGCAGCGTCGTCCACGATGTGGATCGCGACGTGCTCGGCCGGGGTGTTGGCGGCGTCCTCTTCTGCGAGGACATTGCCCTCCTGGGCTTCGTCGTCCTCGGACGACTGCTCAGCCGCCGTCGCCCAGTCGGCGTCGTCGATGAATCTTTCAGACACTGCGTTCTCTTCCGTTCCGTGTGCGGTGGGTTGAGACCCCATCCGCGGGACCCCTCAGCTTGATCGGGGCCGTCAGGCGGCTCAGGCTGCGCTAGGCACTCCGAAGACGTACGCCGTGATCCACACGAACAGCACGTCGAGGCCGTAGACGATCGCCATCATGATGACGACGAACCCGAGGACGACAGCCGTGTACTTCAGCAGCTCCTGGCGCGTCGGGGTGACGACCTTGCGGAGCTCGGCGAAGACCTGGCGGATGAACATGGCGATCCGCGCGAAGACGTTGGGCCGCTTCTCGCGGGGGCCGCCCGCGGGGACGACCTCGCCAGGCTCGTCCTGAACCATCGATGCCACCTGATTACCTTCCGTGCGCCGGCGTGGGCCGACTCACTGTGTTGTCAACCGTCGACCTTGGCTTGTCGACGTTGCGCTGACGCGCAGGGCGGACAGGAATCGAACCTGCAACCTGCGGTTTTGGAGACCGCTGCTCTGCCAATTGAGCTACCGCCCTAGAGGTCCGGAGACCTCGGATGCCCGCACACTCCCCCGTCACCTGAGCGAAAGGGAGCCGCACCGACGATGGGCACGGCGAAAGAATGCAGACTTCAACTGCACGTCCCAGTGTACGGCATGGTCTGAACCCCCGCGAATCGGTCAGTACGGCTGCACGCCGTAGCGGTCGGGTTCCGGAGCGCGCTGGAACGCGCGGCCCGAGAGCGACGTCGGCTCGACGCGCACGTAGGTGTACTTCAGCGTAGGGATCCACGGGCGAAGGCCCAGCCCATCGGCGCGTTCGACCTCGGCAGACGTGTCGAGCGCGTGCGCGCGACCCCGTACGATGACGCTCCAGGCGTCGGTGTCGGTGTGATCGTCGACCTCGAAGAGCACCTCGTCGTTCACCGTCAGCTCGAACAGCTTGCTGCCCTGCGCGGTGCGGAACAGCAGTGTCTCGTCGTCCACCACGTAGTTCACGGGGAAGACGTCGAGCACGTTGCCGACGTGGGTCACGAGCCTGCCGAGCTCCTGCGTGCGCAGGCGTTCCCAGCACTGTTCGTCGCTCAGCGCGGCGACGGGATCCGGTGTGTCTGCCATGCCTCCATCCTCTCGCGCCGGGCCGCCCGGCGACACCCCCGCATAGCGGGTCTACCATGCGGTCATGGCACTCTCGCAGGCGCTTCTCGACGAGCTGTGGGACTTCGGCGATCCGGCTGGATCGGAGGTGCGCCTGCGGATGGCGGCAGAGGCCGAGACGGATGCGGCGACCCGCGCTGAGCTCGCCACGCAGGTCGCGCGGGCGCTGGGCCTGCAGGAGCGGTACGCCGACGCGGAGGCCGTGCTCAGCACGACACCGATCACCTCGGCCGAGGCCGCGGTGCGTGTCACGCTCGAACGCGGGCGCCTGCGCAACTCCGCCGGCGACGCCGGAGCCGCGATCGGACTGCTCGAGCTGGCTGCGGAGGCCGCGGCATCCGCTCATCTCACATTCCTGCACGTCGACGCGCTCCACATGCTCGCGATCGCCGATCCCGCACGCGCCGCGGAGTGGACCGCGTGTGCGCTGGACGTCCTCGAGGGCACGACCGACCCGCGCACCCTGCGGTGGACCGTGTCGCTGCACCACAACGCCGGGTGGACTCACCAAGAGGCGGGGCGCACCGACGAGGCCGTATCAGAGTTCGAGAAGGCTCGGGATGCCGCGATCCGCTGGGGCACGCCGCAGCAGCTCCGGTGGGCCGACGAGGCGCTCGCCGAAGTGCGCACGGCCGGCTGACGCGGGCGCGCGGTCGGGCAACCGGAGATTCCCAGCGAGAACCCGGGGCGGTGCCCCGGTCTCGACGGGAATCCCCGGTCCCGGCGAGGGACGATCAGGCGCCGATGCGGATCAGCTTCTTGTTCACGAACTCGTCGGCGGCCAGCAGGCCCATCTCGCGCGAGGTGCCCGAGCGCTTCACGCCGCCGAACGGCAGCCCCGGCTCGTCGGCGAGCACGACGTTGACGTAGACCATGCCGGCGTCGATCTTGTCGGCGACGCGTGCAGCCTGGTCCTCGTCGGTCGTGAAGACGTACGACCCGAGACCGAAGCTCGTGTCGTTGGCGATCTTGACCGCTTCGTCCTCGTCGGCGACCTTGAAGACGATGCCGACCGGTCCGAAGAACTCCTCGCCGTAGGCATCCATCTCCGGCGTCACGTCGGTGAGGACGGTGCCGGGGTAGAACGCGCCGTCGCGCTTGCCGCCGGCGACGAGCGTCGCGCCCTGCGCCACCGCCTTGTCGACCTGCTCGGCGAGGCGCTCGGCCGCCGTGAGCGACGACAGCGGGCCGAGGACCGTGTCTTCGGCGAACGGGTCGCCGACTTTGGCCTCGGTCATCTTCGCGGTGAACTTCTCGACGAACGCGTCGTAGAGCCCGTCGACCACGATGAACCGCTTCGCCGCGTTGCACGACTGGCCGGTGTTGTCGAGGCGGGCGTCGACGGCAGCCTGCACGGCCGCGTCGAGGTCGTCGGTCGACAGAAGGATGAACGGGTCGGAACCGCCGAGCTCGAGCGCGACCTTCTTCAGGTTGCGACCCGCGACCTCGGCCACGGCGGCACCCGCGCGCTCCGATCCGGTGACCGAGACGCCCTGCACGCGGCGGTCGGCGATGACCGTCGCAGCCTGCTCGTTGGAGGCGTAGATGTTGGTGTAGACGCCGTCACCGAGTCCGGCATCCGCGTACATCTTCTCGATCGCCGCGGCGGACTCGGGGCACTGACCGGCGTGCTTGAGGATGATCGTGTTGCCGATCACGATGTTCGGCGCAGCGAACCGGGCGACCTGGTAGTACGGGAAGTTCCACGGCATGATGCCGAGGAGCGGCCCGAGCGCCGAGCGGCGGATGACCGCGGTGCCTTCACCCTCGATGTCGATGGGCTGGTCGCCGGTGATCTTGTCGGCGTGATCGGCGTAGTACTCGGTGATGTCGGCGGCGAAGTCGACCTCGCCGAGGGCTGCCTCCAGCGGCTTGCCCATCTCGCGCACGATGATGGCGGCGAGCTCGTCGCGGCGCTCACGGTGCAGTTCGGCGACCTTGCGGATGCGCGCCGCGCGCTCGGCGACGGGCGTCGTGCGCCACGTGCGGAATGCGGCATCCGCTCCGGCGACGACCGCTTCGAGGGCGTCGTCGGTGATCGTCGGGTAGGTGGCCAGGGTCTCGCCCGTGGCGGGGTTGACGACGGCGTACTCACTCATGGTGTTCTCTCCGATCGGGTGGGTGGTGACAGTCTGCCGCTCAGCGGCGCTTACGTCGAAGGCTTTCCGGCGCATCCATCCCGAGTGTCTCGCCGCGGAAGAATGCCGGACGTTTGATCGCCTGCCAGACCATGATCACCACGCCCACGACGATGATCAGCATCCCGAGGATGAAGACGATGCCGACGCCGCCGATCTGCGAGCCGCTGCCATAAGCCGGGTCCATCGAGTCGATGAGGGTGGTGAAGAACAGGACGGCCAGGATGACGCCGCCGACCAGCGGGAAGAGGAACGTGAAGAACACATTGCGCACCGAGTCGAACCACTGTCGGCGGAAGTACCACACGCAGGCGAACGCGGTGATGCCGTAGTAGAAGCAGATCATCATGCCGAGGGTGAGGATCGTGTCCCACAGGGTGTCTTCACTCACCACGCGCATCACCGCATAGAACGCGGAGGCCACGATCGCCGAGACGATCGTCGCGAACCCGGGGGTGAAGAAGCGGGGGCTGACCTTGGCGAAGGCGGGCGGGAGCGCCCCGTAGTGACCCATCGAGAGGAGCGTGCGCGCGGGACCGACGAACGTGGACTGCAGCGAAGATGCGGAGCTGGTGAGCACCGCGAGCGAGACCAGGAACGCCAGCGGTCCGAGGATCGGCCCGGAGAGGAAGAAGAACACGTTCGCCTGGATGTCCTCGTTGCCGAGACCGAGCTCGCCCGTGCCGACGCCGGCGAACATGATCATCGCGACGGCGAGGAGGAGGTACAGCGACACGATCGTCAGCACCGTGAGCGTCGCAGCCCGACCGGGCGTGCGCTCGGGATCCTTCGTCTCCTCGTTCATCGTGAGGGTGACATCCCATCCCCAGAAGATGAAGATCGAGAGCGAGAGCCCTGCCGCGACCGCTCCGAAGGAGGTGACCGCGAAGGGATTGAACCAGGACCAGTCGAACGGCATGAAGTCAAACGCCTGGCCGTTCAGCGCCTGGACGATGGCCGCGACGGCGAAGAACAGCAGCACCGCGACCTGGAAGGTCACCAGCACGTACTGAAGCTTCTGGGTGGTCTGCATGTCGCGATACGAGATGTACGTGGCGCCGAGCACGAACAGGAGGCAGACCGCGATGTTGATCCACGTGACCGCGGCGAGATCCGCGATGCCCTCGTTGCCCGTGATCTGCGCGATGAGCAGGAAGAGGAAGTCCACGGCCACGCCGGCGAGGTTCGAGAGCACGAGGATCGTCGCGACGATGAGTCCCCAGCCCGCCATCCAGCCGACCCAGGGACCGAATGCGCGACTCGCCCACGTGAACGACGTGCCGGCATCGGGCATCCGGTTGTTGAGCTCCCGATAGCCGAAGGCGACCAGGAGCATCGGGATGAACCCGATGAGGATGATCGCGGGGATCTGCTGCCCGACGACGGAGGCCGTCGGTCCGATCGCCGCCGTGAAGGTGTAGGCGGGAGCGATGCAGGAGATCCCGATGACCACCGCACCGACCAGGCCGATGGTGCCCGCGCTCAGGCCCTTCTTGGACAGGCCACCCGTCAGAGGCTCGCCGGTCAAGACAGCGGCGTCACGATTCTGCTCGCTCATGCTTCTGCCCCCTTCTTCTTCTTTCGCGTGCGCGGCACGACGATCATGGGAACGGGCAGCTCGTGCAGCATCTTCGCCGCCGTGGACCCGAGGAACAGTCGCCGCGGCCGCGCGAGTCGGCTCGAGCCGACGACCGCGATCTCACCCGGCTCCCAGCTGAGGTGGGCGACGGCGTCCTCGACGCTGTCGCCGAGTCCGACCACCGCTTCGGCGTCCACACCCTTCGGCAGGCTGCGGCGGGCATGCACGAACACCTCGTCGGCGTGCGACGCGGCCGACTCGTTGCCGGCGATGCCTGCCGGAAGGTCGATGGCCACCAGCGAGACGAGGCGCAGCTCCGCTCCTGTGGCAGCCGCCAGCGCGACGCTCTCCTCGAGCAGCAGGTCGGCGCCCGGGCGCAGGCCGATCGCCGCGGTGATACGCGTGATTCCGCTCGTCGGGTCGATGCGTCGCGCCCCTTCCGGGGCGAGCACGACCGGCACGTCCGCCGAGTGGAGCAGCTCGCTCGCGACCGTGCCGAGGCGGTGACGCCCGCGCCGGCCGCCGTTGGCGGCACCGACGACGATGTGCGAGGCGCTGACGTCGTGCGCGGTGTCGAGGAGGCCGGCGGCGAACGACTCGCCGAAGCGCACGTGGGTGCGCACGCGCACCGCGTCGGGGACGGTGGCCGCGGCCTGCGCCAGCCATTCCTCGGCCTGCTCGCGCAGGTAGCGGTCATAGCCGGCGTCGGGTGGGGTGATGACGCTGCGCTCCTCTCCGGGCAGCACCACCACGACGTGGAGGGAGGAGTCGGATGCCAGCGCCAGGCGCGCGCCGAGTGCCAGGGCGTCGGCCCCGGCGTCGGTCGCGGTGTAGCCGACGACGATGCGAGAGCTCATGCGCGGGTCTCCTCGAGGATGTTCGCGGCGACGAGGCGACCCATGCGGATCGCGCCGTCGACGTGCTGGTAGCCCGCACCCGCCATGTCGCTGCACGCGAAGTGGATCGGGCCGACGGGGGTGCGCAGGTCTGCGCCGTAGCGGGCAAGGCCGCCGAGATCGAAGCTCGCCGCGTAGGCGCCGCGCGTCCATTCCTCGGCGCCCCAGTCGCTCTCGAAGTAGACGAGCGGATGGAGCGCCTCGGGGCCGTAGTAGTGGGACAGCGACTCGAGGATGCGGGCCTTGCGCTCCTCCGCCGAGACGCGGAAGAGGTCATCGGCGTTGCGGTCGGACACGAAGCCGACCAGGGTGCCGCGCTCGTCGCCGTGGTTGGTGTTGTCGTACGCCTCGTGCGAGATCTCGTACGGGCTGAACGCCGTGCCCGAGAGCCCGTGCTCACGCCAGAAGGGGCGGTCGTACACGGCGTGTACCTTGATGACGAAGCCCATCGAGAGGTGCTGGTGCATCTGCTGCTTGAGGCGGGGCAGCGGCGGGTCGAAGTCGATCCACGGGTAGAGGATCGGAGCGTGCGCCAGGATGACGAACCTGGCCCGCACGGTGACGCCGGCGTCGGTGACGACCGTCACGCCGTCCTCGTCGGTGCGCACCTCGATGACCGGCTGCCCGAGCTGCACGTCGTCGCCGAGCCGCTCGGCGAGGAGCAGTGGAACCTGCTGCAGCCCGCCCACCACGCGCTCGTCGAGGATGTAGTCGGCGTCGACGAGGTTCGAGAAGCTGCCGGCGCTCGCGGCCATGAGAAGCGCCTGGAGTGCGGAGAACGCGTACGCGGGCTTGGTGAGCATCGCGCCGGCGATGAAGAGCGCGATGTTGTCGCGGGCCTCCTGGTCGTCGGTCTGCTGCTCGAGCCATGCCTCGAACGAGATCCGGTCGAGCGCCTCGGCGTCGGGGTGCTCCCACGGCCGGTCGGGATCCACCTCGGCGACCATCGCGTCGAGCTTCTCGATCAGCTCGACCATCACCTTCTCGGTGGCCGGCGGCACCGGGAAGATCTCGCCCGTGAAGCGGGTGAGATCGCCGTCGCGGTTGATGTAGACCGAATCCCCCTCGCGGTAGCGGCTGTAGGTCTCGAGCCCGAGCTCGGCGATCGTCTCCTTGAGCGCCTCCTGGTCGGGCGAGACCCACTGTCCGCCGATCTCGAGCATCGCGCCGTCGACCACATCGGTCCACAGGCGCCCACCCACGCGGTCGCGGGCTTCGAGCACGACGACCGACAGCCCCGCCTTCTTGAGCTCGTTCGCCGCAGTCAGGCCGGCAGCGCCGGCGCCGACGATGACGACGTCACGGGTCAGCTCGGTCATGGGACTCCTTCGTCTCGTTCGCTCCGCGCGTCGCGCGATCGCGTCAGGTTCCGGGGCGTTTCGTCTCGCTCATCCTCGCCTGGCCGACGACTTCTCGGTCTCGACCGGACGGAGCGGGACGGAACGCGGTCAGTGGGCCGCGAGCGCGGCGGCGACGACGTCGAGGCCCTCGTGGAGCAGATCGTCGGTGATGGACAGCGGCGGGAGGAAGCGGATCACGTTTCCATAGGTGCCGCAGGTGAGCACGATGACGCCCTCGGCGATGCACGCCTTCGCCACGGCGGCGGTGAGCGCGGCATCCGGCTCACCGGTCTCGGCGTCGACGAACTCGGCTGCGATCATCGCGCCGTGACCGCGGACGTCGCCGACGCGGGGGTCGGACGCCTGCAGCGCGCCGAGACGGTCCTTCAGGACCGCACCGATCGCGCGGGCACGCTCGACCATGCCGTCGTTCTCGAACACGTCGATCGCGGCGAGCGCGGCAGCGCAGGCGATGGGATTGCCGCCGTACGTGCCGCCGAGCCCGCCGGCGTGCGACGCGTCCATGATCTCGGCACGCCCGGTGACGGCCGCCAAGGGCAGGCCCCCCGCGATGCCCTTGGCGGTCGTGATCAGGTCGGGAACGATGCCGAAGACATCGCTCGCGAACATCTCGCCGGTCCGTGCGAAACCGGTCTGGATCTCGTCGGCGATGAAGACCACGTCGTTGGCGCGGCACCAATCGACGAGCGCCGGCAGGAAGCCGTCGGCGGGCACGATGAACCCGCCCTCGCCCTGGATGGGCTCGATGATGACCGCTGCGAGGTTGTCGGCGCCGACCTGCTTCTCGATGACCGAGATGGCCTTCTTCGCGGCATCCGCTCCGCTCAGCCCGTCGCGGAACGGGTACGACAGCGGCGCGCGGTAGACCTCGGACGCGAACGGGCCGAAGCCGCTCTTGTACGGCATCGACTTGGCGGTGAGCGCCATCGTGAGGTTGGTGCGGCCGTGGTAGCCGTGGTCGAACGCGACGACGGCCTGCTTGCCGGTGAACTTGCGGGCGATCTTGACCGCGTTCTCGACGGCCTCGGCGCCGGAGTTGAACAGCGCGCTCTTCTTGGCGTGGTCGCCGGGCGTGATGCGGTTGAGCGCCTCGGCCACGCCGACGTACGACTCGTACGGGGCGATCATGAAGCACGTGTGGGTGAACTGCGCGACCTGCTCCTGCACGGCGGCGACCACCTTGGGGTGCGCGTTGCCGATCGTCGTGACGGCGATCCCCGAGCCCAGATCGATGAGCGAGTTGCCGTCTGCGTCGACGATCACCCCGCCGCCCGCGGCGACAGCGTGGACCGGAGCCGTGTGACCGACGCCCGCGGCGACGGCCGACGCCTTGCGATCGATGAGCCCCTGCGAGCGGGGACCCGGGATGCTGGTGACCAGGCGCCGCTCCTGCGGCAGGGACGGACCGCCCAGGGGCGTGGTGGCAACGGTGTCGACAACGCTCATGGGGGTGAGCGTATGCGCAGGGTCGCGCAGCCGCACCTTCCTCGCTGTACATTCTCCCTAGCCCTCTGTACAGGTGGTATATCCCGGAGGACCCGTGAACGCACCCGCCGACGCACCGACCCTGCGCGCGCTGCTCACGCGCGGCGACCTCCGTCTGAAGCTCGCCGAAGACGACGGGCTCGACCCCGCGGCGCTCGACCGCGCGGTGCGCTGGGTGCACAGCTCCGACTTGTCGGACCCCACGCCGTTCCTCTCGGAGGGCCTGGTGCTGCTGACCACCGGCACGCAGTTCACCGACACGGGCGACGACGTCGCGCCGTACCGGGCGTACGTGCACCGCCTCGCGGCGCGCGGGGTGGTCGGGCTCGGGTTCGGCACCGAGGTGGTGCGCGCGGGGCTGCCGCCCGCGCTCGCGCAGGCCTGCCGAGACGAGCGGATGCCGCTGTTCGAGGTGCCGTACCGCACGCCGTTCATCGCTGTGGCGCGGGCGAACGCCGAGGCCATCGCCGCGCAGGCCTACGCGCGGCGGAGCTGGGCCCTCGCGGCGCAGCGCGCGATCGCGCTCGCGGCACTGCGTCCGGACGGCCTGGGCGCCACCGTCTCCGAGCTCGCGAAGCAGCTCGACACCTGGGTCGGCATGTTCGACGCGGCGGGCGAGCTGTCGCGCGAGCATCCCGTCGGCGGACTCGGCGCCGCGACCGCCGCCGCCCTGCGCCACGAGGTGACCGGAGTGCTCAACCGCGGGGCGCGCGCCGGATCGTCGCTGCGGATCGACGAGACCCCGTTCACTCTGCAGACCCTCGGCCGCGGCGGGCACCTTCGCGGGGTGATCGCCATCGCTGCGGGCGACCTCGACCAGGAGGGCCGGGGCGTCGTGACCTCGGTGATCGCGATGGCCGGGCTCGCGCTCGAGCAGCAGCAGGGCCTCGGTCGTGCCCGCGGGGCGCTGCGGGCCGGGCTGCTCCACACCCTGATGACCGACGAGCCGTCGCTCGCGCGCCGCATCGCGCGCGAGGTCTGGGGGCCACTGCCGGCGGCGCCGATCCAGGTGGCGGTGACGGATGCCGCGGCGTCGCGCGTCGACGCGATCGCCGAGGTCCTCGAGCTGCGCGTCGACGAGCGGCGAGGTTCGCTGTTCTTCGGACGCGGCGACGACGGGCTAGTGCTCGTGGTGCCGGGGGGAGAGCACGCGCCCGTCGACGAGCTCGCGGAGCGTTTCGGAGTGAGGATCGGGGTGTCCGAACCCACCGGCTACGACGGCTTCGCCGCGGCCGTCGGCCAGGCGCGGGTCGCCCGCGACCGCGGCGCCGGACCCGTCACGATGTTCGCCGACGTCGCGCGCTCGGGCGTGCTCTCGGCGCTGACGGACGAAGCGCGCACCTTGGCCCGGGCGGAGCTCGCGCCGCTCGCGACGCACGACGCCGACGAGGGCACGCGGCTCGTCGAGACTCTGCGCGCGTGGCTCGAGAACGACTGCTCGCACGAGGCATCCGCTCGCTCTCTCGGCGTGCACCGGCATACCGTGCGCACGCGGCTGGCTCAGGCCGAGCGCGTGCTCGGGCGCGACCTGTCGTCGTTCGCGACGCGCGCCGAGCTCTGGGCCGCGCTGCGCGCGCTCGACTGACATCTCGGGCGCGGCATCGCGTCGCAGGATCGGAGATCTTCGGCGACACGCCGAGCCGCGGCATCCGCTCCCCGCGCGTCGCGCACGATCTCCGACACAGCGACGCCGCGGCCGGGCGAATCCGCCGGGGTGCGGCCGGGTTCGGGACAGATCGCCTGGGCCGCGCTGCGCGCTCGACTGACGTAGCTCCCGCCGACCGGGCGAGCACAACGTCGGCGATTCGGCGCCTCGACTCCGGCCCTGGCCGGTCGCGGGCCCTCCGTCGCGCGATCTGCCGACGTTGTGCACGCGAGGTCCTGGGATCGGGACGGATCGGCTGACACGAGGCCGCTGCCCCACCGCCAGGATGGACGCATGGTGGATGCGCGCGTACCCAACGGAGACGTCTCGTGGTGGTGGAGGCAGCTCGGCGGCACGCCGGCTCCGCGCCCGCCGCTCGACGGCGACCTCGACGTGGACGTCGCCATCGTCGGCGGCGGATACACCGGTCTGTGGACGGCCTACTACCTGACGACGCTGCAGCCCGATCTGCGCGTGGCGGTGCTCGAGCAGCGGTTCGCCGGATTCGGCGCGTCGGGCCGCAACGGCGGCTGGCTGACGAACACCGTGACCGGCGGACGCGACAGGTACGCGGCATCCCACGGCCGCGACGCGGCGATCGCGCAGCAGAGCGCCCTCAATGAGACGGTCGACGAGGTCATCGCCGTCGCCGCCCGCGAGGGCATCGAGGCCGACATCGTCAAGGGCGGCGAGTTCGGCGTCGCCCGCACGCCATCGCAGCTCGCCCGCCTCCGCGCCGCCGTGGCGGACGAGCAGTCCTGGCCGCACACCGATGTGGAGGAGTTGGATGCCTCGGCCGCGGCAGCCCGCATCGCCGTCGACGGCGTGCTCGGGGGCGTGTGGCATCCGCACTGCGCCCGGTTGCACCCCGCCAAGCTCGTCGCCGGACTCGCCGCCGCCGTCGAGCGCGCGGGCGCGACGATCTACGAGCAGACGCACGTGACCGAGATCGCGCCGGGCCGCGCACTCACCGACCGCGGGACGGTACGCGCGACGCACGTGCTGCGCGCGACCGAGGGATTCACCGCCGACCTGCGGGGCGAGCACCGCACGTGGCTGCCCATGAACTCGTCGATGATCGTCACGGACCCGCTGCCCGCGGCGGCCTGGGCGTCGATCGGCTGGGAGGGCCGCGAGACGCTCGGCGACTTCGCCCACGTGTACATGTACGCGCAGCGCACCGCGGACGACCGTATCGCCTTCGGCGGGCGCGGGGTCCCGTATCGCTACGCCTCGCACGTCGACACCGACGGCACGACGCAGGAGCGCACGATCGCGTCGCTGACGGACCTGCTGCGGAGGTTCTTCCCGGATGCGGCGGACGTGCCGATCGCGCACGCCTGGGCGGGCGTGCTCGGCGTTCCGCGCGACTGGGCTGCGAGCGTCGGCCTCGACCGCGCCACCGGACTCGGCTGGGCGGGCGGCTACGCCGGCACCGGAGTCACCGCGACCAACCTCGCGGGCCGGACGCTGGCCGACCTCGTGCTCGGGCGCGACACCGACCTGGTGCGCCTGCCATGGGTGGGTCATCGGGCGAAGAAGTGGGAGCCCGAACCGCTGCGCTGGCTCGCGGTGAACGCCATCTATGCCGCGTACCGCACGGCGGATCGGTTCGAGGCATCCGGGTCGGGCAGCGGCACCGCGTGGCCGGCGCACGTCGCCGACTTCGTCGCCGGGCGCCACTGACGCGCTCCGTCCGCTCCACGCCCCGCGCCGCTCGCCTGCCGGCCCGGCGCCGCTCGCCCGCGCCACGCCCGGCGCCGCTCGCACCACGCCCGGCGCCGCTC
>NZ_JAKYXC010000010.1 GCF_022538185.1 Microbacterium sp. CFH 31415
TGACCCGGGCTGAGGTCGGCTCCGCGCTCCGCGCACGCGAGACGTCACATCCGCGCCGAGACAGCGGGGGCGAGACGCCGTCTCGGCGGGGGTGCGCCGGGGAGGCCGCGGGGGGCCCCCCCGCGGGGCCCACCGCCGGGGGGGGGGGGGCGTCTCCGCGCGCCGGCCCGCGGTCGCCCCCCGGGGGGGCCCGGGGGGGGGGGGGGGGGGGGGGGGGCCGGCCCCCGCCCCCCACCCCGGGTGTGTGCGTCAGCCGCAGCTGTGCGCGCCGTAGGCCGCCTCGACGACCCCGGTCAGCGGTTCGCCGCCGACTGTCGCCGATGCCGACACGGTCGCGGCGCCCGCCGTGACCGTGGCCAGGCGCGTGGTGAACGCGTTCGAGACCGTCTTGCCGGCCGCGACCGTCACCGACTTCGAGCCGAACTCGGTCGCCACCGATGCGGTGACCGGAACGTCCTCGCCGTTGGTGACCTTGACCGTCAGCACCGACTTGCCCGCGACGCAGCGCGATGCCGCCTCGGCAGTGACGTCGAGCGTGCGCTCATCGGCCTCGGTGAACGACAGAGTGTCGAGCTCGAACAGGTCGCCGGTCCCACCGCTGTAGGTGAAGAAGACGTCCTGGGTTCCCGTCGCGCCGGAGAGGTCCGCCGACAGCTCGGTCCACTCGCCGACCGCACCCGTCACCGGAACGGTGCCCACGACCGGCCCGGTCTCGCTGCCCGTGCGGACGGAGATGGATCCGCCCGCCTGGAGCGGCTTGACCTTGACCGTCACATCAGCGGCTCCGGCGTCGCCGAAGTCGACCGACGACAGCGCGGTCCAGTCCCCGTTGTCGATGTCCTTCACGACGAGGTTCGGAGCCTCCGCGCCGAACTGCGCGGAACCGTTCGTGACCTTCTGGGTCGCGATGCCCTTGCTCCAGCCGAACGTCTCGGCCTCGAAGGTGCGGAACGGATCGAAGTCGCGCACCTGCTGGACGCCGGCGTAGGTGCCCACGACCTGCTGGATGGTGCCGTCCGCGTTGAACGTCAGCTCCTGGATGTGCGGGCTGCGGTAGCCCTGGGTCGTGTTGCCGTTGATCCGCTTGTTGAGCGTGGGAGCGTGGTACGTGAAGTAGTACTTGCCCTCGAACTCGAAGACGGACTGGTGGTTGTTCCCGCCGGTGCCGGTCCCGAAGAACTGCGACTGGTTCGGGAAGAGCACCCCGACGTACTTCTCCTTCGGGAAGTTGGTCGGGCTGTCCGACATCATGTACGGAATCTGGCCTCCGCCCGGGTATCCGGGGAGCGGCGTCTGGTTGCCGCCGAAGTCGTTTCCGCCGAAGTGCGACGAGTAGGTCAGGTAGTACTTGCCCTCGCGCTCGAACACGTGCGCGGCCTCGAACGACACGGGGGTGTCGACGACCATCGCCGAGCCCTTGGTGGTGACCATGTCGTCCTCGAGCTCGATGACCCGGATGTTCTTCGGGTTGTTGTAGCGCTCGGCCGCGGGCAGGCTCGTCGAGGCGGGACCGCCGCCGAAGTACAGGTAGTTCTTCCCGTCCTTGTCGACGAGCGGAGCCGGGTCGAACTTCCAAGCGACGTCCTCGGCGCCCGGCGTCGAGCCGTTGATCAGCGTGCTGGTTCGCTCGCTGATCCAGGGGCCGAGCGGGCTCTCACCCGTGATGACGTTGCTCGAGCCGCCGCCGTTGGCGTAGTAGAGGAAGTACTTCTCCTCACCATCCACGACCTTCTTCGCGAAGCCGGGAGCCCATGAGTTGCCGGTGAACGGCGCCACGCCCTGCGGGCCGGCCACCTGGATCTCACCGTGGTCGGTCCAGTTCACGAGGTCCTCCGAAGAGATCAGCGTGATCTGGTTGATGTTGCCGTAATTGATCGACGGCGAGATGCCGGTGATCGGGTCGGGCGCGTACCCCTGCGTGTCGTTCGTCATGAACATGTAGACGCGGCCGTCCTCGGCATAGCCGAAGCCGTCGGCACCGAACTTGTGGCCGATCAGCGGGTTGTGCTCGCCGGGGAGCTTGCCGACGACCTCGATCGTCTTCGAGGGCGGCGGCGGCGGGGGCGTGCCGATCAGCGAGACGTCGTCGACGACGAAGTCCATGAGGTGCGTGTCGGGCGCCGCCGAGGGGTCGCTGGTCCACGGCGTCTCGATGAACAGACGGGCGGTCGCCACGCTCTGACCCGCAGGGACGGTGAACGTCGAGTTGATGTAGCCCCACTGTCCGCGCGCCGGCGTCGTGCTGGCGAGGTTCGTGTAGGTGCCGCCGCCGTAGTGCATTGTTGCGAAGAACTGCTTCGTCGCGGGGCTGGCGGGATTGTCGTACTTCACCCGTGCCTTGATCGCGTACGTCTGGCCGGCCTGGATCTTGCCGCTCAGATCCTGCATCGGGCCCGAGCCGGTCGTCTGCCGCGCGGTGATCTTCACCGCAGATGCGCCCGAGAACGCGTCATTGACGATCGACAGGGTGCCGCCGTCCGTGCCGTTCCCGTTGTTGACGAACCAGCCGTCGAGGCCGGCCTCGAATCCGCCGTTGACGATGAGCTCTTCATCGGCGGCGGTCGCGGGAGCTGCGAGCCCGCTGACGATGAGCGCTGTCGCGGCGAGAGCCGCGCCCAGCACGCCGGCCATCCTGCGGCGCACCGCCGCACGATGTGTGATCTCCCTGGTGGTCAAGGTCTCCTCCTCATTGATCGATCAACCTCGGTCCGCCTGCACCGCAGGAACGCGGGGGGATGTGGGGTGGGCAGTGATTTTCCCCTTGCCTCAGATCTGCTGAGCACTGCTGCGTGCGACCCGACCCCAATGGCGGATTCTCGCATGTTAGCGGTCACAGCAACCCGTGACAATACCCAGTTGTTCGCGCTATCAAAGTCGTGCATGATCGAGGGAAGCCACGAGCGGCGCCCGTTCCCGTCGATCCCGCTCGACGCGAAGGAGCGTGCATGGTCAGCATCGGATTCCGCGCGCGCCGCCGACTGGGGCGGTCGACACGCGGTCGCATCGCCGTGCCCGTGCGCGCCGTCTCCGCGTTCGCCCTCGCGGGTTCACTGCTGCTCTCCGGCTGCGCGGCGGCCCCTTCCGACGGACCGATGACCTTCTGGTCGTTCACGGGGATCCAGCAGGGCGAACAGGTCGAGGGGTACCTCGAAGCGCATCCGGGCGCCCGCATCGAACTCAGCGAAGTGGGCACCTCGGCCGAGACCGCCGACGCACTGACGGCGGCGCTCGCCGCAGGTCACGCGCCCGACCTGGTGCTGATCCAGGGCGACGATCTCCCACGCTTCCTCGAGGCCGAGGACCGCTTCGTCGACCTGAGGGACTTCGGCGGTGACGACGTGGGCGGCGAGTACCTCGATTGGGCACGGGATGCCGCGACCACGGCCGGCGGGAAGGTCATCGGCGTCCCCACCGACGTCGGCGGCATGGCGCTCGCGTACCGCGCGGACCTCTTCGCGGCGGCGGGGCTGCCCACCGACCCGGAGGAGGTGGCCGCGCTCTGGCCGACCTGGGAGGACTTCGTCGAGACCGGCATCCGATTCTCGGCGCGGTCCGACGTCGCGTTCGTCGACAACGTCTCGACCACCGTCTTCATCAACGCCGCCAACCAGCTGCCCGTCAAGTACTACGGCGACGACGGCGAGCTCGTCCACACGTCGAACTCGGGGCTCGAGCGCGCCTTCGACGTGGCGCTGCGCGCCCATGAGGCCGGCATCGGCGCCGGAGCCGCCGCGTTCACACCGGGCTGGTCGGCGGCCATGGCCCGCGGCGACTTCGCCGTGATGCCGGCTCCGTCGTGGATGCTCCGCGTGATCAGGTCGACCGCTCCCGACACGCACGGGGCGTGGCGGATCACGTCGGTTCCCGGTGTCGCGGGGAACTGGGGCGGCAGCTATCTCGCGATTCCGGCCGGGGCGCAGCATCCCGAAGCCGCATGGGACTACATCGCCGCGACCCAGGCCCCCCGAGCACAGCTCGAGCACTTCGAATCGGGCGGTCCGCTGCCCGCCTCCCGGGAGCCCTACCTCCAGGACGCCTTCGCCTCATACGGTGACGACTTCTTCGGGCCGTCGCGGATCGGCGAGGTGCTCACCCGATCGATCGTCGACATGCCGGCGGTGCGCCAGGGGCCGGCGTCGACCACCGTCGACACCGCCTTCGTGCAGACGCTCGCCGCCGTCGAGCAGGGCTCCATCCGACCTGCGACCGCGTGGCGCTCCGCCCTCGACGCGATCGCCGTCGCTCTGCCGCCGTCGGCCGCGACCGACGTCGCGGACGACCGGTGATCGACCGGCCTCGCCTGCGGTGGGCATCCCGGTGGGACCCCGCGGCGCCCTACCTCTTCCTCGCGCCGTTCGCGCTGATCTTCGCGGTGTTCACGGTGCTCCCGTCGGTGGCCACCTTCGTGCTCGCGTGGTGGCAGTGGGACCCTCTCGGCGCGCGCACGTGGGTCGGCGCCGCCAACTTCGAGCGCCTGGCCGCGGACCCGCGGTTCTGGACCGCGACGACCAACACCCTCGCCATCGCCGCCGCGGCGACGATCGTGCAGGTGGGGATCGCCCTCGGTCTCGCGCATCTCGTCCATCGGGTGGCCGGTCGGGCGGTGGGAGCTCTGCGGGTCTCCCTGCTCGTCCCGTTCGTGACGTCGGGCGCGGCGGTCACGATCCTCGTCGCGCAGCTGCTGGACCGGGACTACGGGTCCGTGAACCGCCTGCTCGACGCGCTCGGGTACCCGCACGTGGATGTGCTGGCGCCGCCGTGGGGAGCGTGGGCGGTCGTCACCGGCATCGTTGTATGGCGCACCTTCGGGTTCACGACGCTGCTGATGCTGGCCGTGCTCAGCGCCACGCCGCGGGATGTGTTCCGGGCGGCGGAGCTCGACGGCGCCGGAGGGTGGGCTCAGTTCCGCCACCTCTCTCTCCCCCTGCTCGGGCCCGTCATCGCGTTCAGCGTGGTCACCTCCGTCACCGGGGCGCTGCAGCTCTTCACCGAGCCTCTCCTGCTGGACCCCACCGGCGTCACCTGCGGCCCAGCGCGCCAGTGCCAGACCCTCGCGCTGCTCGTGTACGAGGTCGGCTTCCGCGACTTCCAGTTCGGATACGCGGCGGCAGTGGCCACCGCCGTGTTCGCGATCGCCGGCGCGGCCGTCGGCGCTGCTGCTCTGGTGGCCGGCCGTCGACTGGGGTGGACGACGTGACACGTTCCGCGCGGATAGAAGTCGCTGTCGTGGTGGCCGCGGCGATCGTGTGCTGGCTGCCGATCTGGTTCATGCTGGTGGTCGCCTCGCGCGACTCTGCGTCGGCGACGACCTTTCCTCCGCCGCTCCTCCCGGGTGGATCGCTCGTCGACAACGTCGGAACGGTCCTCGCGGCCGTGTCCTTCGGCCGGGCGCTGGTGAACTCCGTCATCGTCGCGGGATGCGTCGCGCTGGGCGGTGCGCTGGTGTGCGCGCTGGCGGGATTCGCCTTCGCGAAGCTGAGCTTCCCCGGTCGACGCCCTCTGTTCATGCTCGTGATGCTCGGTCTGACGCTGCCCGTGCAGCTCGCGGTGATCCCGCAGTATCTGCTCGTCTCTGCGTTCGGCTGGGTCGACTCGCTCACGGCGCTGATCGTTCCGGCGCTCGCGAGCGCCTTCGGGGTCTTCTGGATGCGCCAGTACATCGTGGCGACCCTGCCGGACGAGCTCCTCGATGCCGCCGCACTTGATGGCTGCGGCACCGTGCGGACATTCCGCCACGTCGCCTGGCCACTCGTCAGGCCGGGAGCAGCGGTCCTCGCCGGCATCCTGTTCGTCACCACGTGGTGCGACTTCATGTGGCCGTTCATCGTGTTGCGCTCTCCTCGCGGGCAGACCGTCCAGGTCGCGCTTCGCGCGCTGCAGGGCGAGTACGGCGCCGACTACGCCCTGGTGTTCACGGGTGCACTGCTCGCGACGGCGCCGATGATCCTGATGCTCGTCGTGGCGGGACGGCGCATCACGCGTGACGGGATCGCTCGCGCCCCGGCAATCACACGCCGCTGATCATCGACCGCTCTCCTCGGGCGCCGTCGTGGACCGGCGCGGTGCTCTGTCGCGCGACGAGCCGCGCACGAACCTGCACCTCGGACGCGAGTTCGTCGTGCGCTGCCAGGAGACGAGCGACGACGGTCGCGGCGAGATCATCCCTGCGTGACGAGACGGTGGTGAGCGGCACTGCGGCATGACGCGCGTCGGCGTGGTCCTCGAGACTCACGATGCTGAGGTCCCACGGCACTCGCACGCCACGCAGCCGCAGCCCCCGCACCGCGCCCAGCGCGAACGAGACCGTGGGCGCGAGCAGCGCGGTGCAGTCGGCGAAGGCTCCGGCATTCTGCCCGAGACGGAACCCTGCGTCGGCGTCGACGCCCGCTCCCGCGATCGACCGGAGCCGGACACCCCGGACACCCGGGACACCGCACGCATGGTCGACGGGGCGTGCCGTATCCGCGCCCGCGAGCGCGATCCGGCGGTGGCCGAGCCCGGCCAGGTGCTCCACGGCCACGGCGACCCGGGCCGGCGAGTCGGCCGCGAGCGCGAGCATCCTGTTCCGTCCCGCCTTCGGCACCTCGGCATGCGTCGTCTCGGCCAGGGACCTCAGCCGCTCACGCGAGAGCGGGTCGGCCGCGATGAGCACGATCCCCGCCGTGCCGGGCTCACCGATGCGCGCGGCCGCGCTCGCGCGCGAACGCTCGTCGGCAGGGTCGACATCGACGATCGTCAGAGCAAGACCGGCCCGATGCGCCTGTCGGGCGACGGCGTCGACGAGCAGCCCCGACTCGCGCCATCCCTCCGCTGCCACCAGCGCGACGAGCTGCGGACGCACGCGGCCGGCGAGGGTGCGCGCCGACGCGTTCCGCTCGTACCCCATCCGCCCGGCGATCTCGAGCACGCGTCGCCGCGTAGCCTCGGTCATGCCGTCCTGCCCGTTCACCGCTCTCGACACCGTCGTGTGCGAGACGCCGGCGAGCCGTGCGATGTCGTAGATCGTCGGCGGATGCTGCCGCGTCAACTGCTGCCCGACCGCCATCATGCTCACTCCAGACGCAACCGCGCAGGCAACGGGCGGCGCGAGCGGCCACCGTCTGTCCGCCGTGAGACGCGAGACGCAGCTAGAGTCGCAAGGTACCTCGGCACCGACCCGAACAGATCCGGATGCAGCCACCGCCCCCTTCTCACGCGAAACCGCATGTCACGATGCAGGATGTCGCGGACAGAGCCGGCGTCTCGGCGCAGACGGTGTCGAACGTGATCAACGGCCGCACCGAGCGCGTCGGCGCCGAGACCATCGACCGCGTGACCAGAGTGATCGATGAGCTGGGATACCGGCTCAATCAGAGTGCCCGCTCGCTCCGGAAGGGACGGACCGGGATCGTCGGACTCGGACTCCCGGTGCTCGCCTCCGAGTACTACAGCGAGCTTGCCGAACGCCTGTCGGTGCGATTCGCCGAGCGCGGCATCCGGCTCGTCGCCGAGAACACGGGCGGCGCGATGGCTGCCGAGGTGGAGTCCCTCGCGGCATCCCACCTCGAGACCTATGACGGCTTCATCCTCGCGATCGCAGCGAGCGAGTCGGTCGATCTCAACCGTCTGCTGCCCACCAAGCCCATCGTGCTGCTCGGCGAGCGTGCGCTGTCCAGCCGATTCGACCACGTGCTGATGGACAACGTCGCGGGCGCGCGCATGGCAACCGGACACCTCCTGGATCGGGGGTCGGAGTCGCTCGTCGCACTCGGCGGCGATAGATCGGGTCCGGAATCGGTGCAGACGCTGCGCACGCGCGGCTTCGACGAGGCCCACCGGGAGCGCGGCCTCGAGCCGCACCCGGAGCGGATCGTGAACGGCGGTCTCGACATGGCCGACGGGTACCGAGAGGTGTGCGCCCTGCTCGACCGCGGCGTCGGGTTCGACGGGATCTTCGCCCTCACCGACTCGTGTGCGCACGGCGCGCTGCGCGCGCTCGCCGACCGCCGGGTCCGCGTTCCGGCCGACGTCCAGGTCGTCGGATTCGACAACGTCCGGGCGAGCGCCTACACGACTCCGCGCCTGACGACGATCGAGCCCGGCAACGACGAGATGGCCGACGAGATCGTCCGCGTCATGATGGCGCGGCTGCAGGCGGGCGCCGCGCCCGGCGAGCTGCACCGCAGCACGGCGCACGCCCGGCTCGTGGCGCGCGAGAGCACGCGCTAGAGCTTCCGCGGGGCCGCCGATGCCGCCCGCCCGCCGATGTCGGCGGGCGTGCCGATGGGGGGCCGCAGGACGCGACCCCCCACCGGCACGGGTCACCCTGTGCAGGACGCCGCTCCGTACTCGACGACGTACACGGACTGCTCGCGATCATCTCCATCGCCCGCCGACACGGTCACCGTGACGGACCCGGCCGGGATGTTCGCCGCACGGGTCGTGAACACCGACGAATGCGTCTTGCCCGCGACCACGGCGCCGACCTGCTTCGTACCGAAGTCCGAGCCGATCTGCGCGCTGATCTTTCGCTCGTCGCCGTTGGCGACAGAGACCGTCAGCAGGACCTTGCCGCCCACGCAGCGAGACGACACGGCGACCGAGGCCGCCACGGCGGGCAGCACCTCGAACGACGCCGTCGCCTCCGAGGCGAGCAGGATGTCGAACCCGAGGAACTCGGCCTTCACGGTCTGCGCACCCTCGGCGAGGTCCGCGGGGAGCGTCGCCGACGCCTCGCCGTCCTCGAGGTAGACCGTCTCGGACCAGTCGCCCAGGCTGAACCGCACCTGGCCGCCGGTCTCGAAGCCGTCGGCAGCCGACACGGATGCCGTGACGACGGTGCTGTCGCCCGCGCGGACGTCGTCCGCCGAGACCTCGACCGTGGTGGCCACGTCCTCGTTCGGGATGCCGCGGATGCTGTTCCACTCGCGCAGGGTGATCGGGATCACGGTGCCGTGACGCGGACGCGGGACGCCGGCGTTGGTCATCGTGATCGTCTTCGCCTGCCACGTCTGCGCCTCGATGTTCGCCTCGCACGCGGCCTGGTATCCCCCGCCGTTCGTGTAGCGGTCTCCCCACAGGTAGAACTGGCCGGGGCACGCGGTGTCACCGGGGTTCGCCTTGAAGATCACCGGGCCCTCGTAGCCGGCGTTCGACTGCCACGTCGTGCGACCGAGCGCCGGGGCGATGAGCTCCCACGCGTTGATGTCGCTGTCGAGGAAGTCGGTGTGCTTCTCCGAGAAGATGTCCGACCCGGCGTTGCCCGCCTCGTTCTTGGTCACGCGGTAGTACTCGTCGCCGACCTCGATCGCGGTGGTGTCGATGCGCGACTGCGGAGCCGGGTTCTGCCACACCTTGGGCTCGGAGAACGTCTGGAAGTCGCGCGTGATGTTGTACCACATCTGCGCGTTCCCCTGACCGGTGCGGTTGATCGGGTCGTTCCACAGCGACTGCGCCCAGAACACCGCGTAGGCGCCGATCTCGTCGACCCAGAGCGACTCCGGAGCGAACGCGTTGCCGGCGTTGTCGGGCGCCACCTTGACATGACGCTGAGGCGTCCAGTTGACCAGGTCGTTCGACTCGAACACCTCGATGTACTGCGTGTCGTTGATCGCGTACCCGCCCTGGTCGTACCAGTTGAGGTCGGTGGCGATCATGTAGAACGTGTCGCCGTCGGGCGAGCGGACGATGTGCGGGTCACGCAGACCCTGATCGCCGAGCTGCGAGACGAGCGACGGCCAGCCTCCGGTCAGGCCGGTCCAGTCCAGCGCCGTGTTGCCGTTGGACGTCGCGAACATGATCTGCTCACCGTCCGCGATGCCCTCGCCCTTGAAGTAGCCGAGGAAGTACCGCTCGTTCTCCTCCTCGCGGGGCAGCGGCTTCACGACGACGTCGAAGGTCTTCTCGACCTCGGCGTCGCCCTTGGCGATGGTCGCGGTGAGCGTCACCTCGACCTCGGCGTGGCCGTACGCGGGGCGCGTGACCACACCGGTCGGCGAGACCGCGTCGGAGTCGGACTCCCACGTGATCTCCGAGCCCCATCGTCCGGCGTCGGGCAGCGTGATGTTGCCGCGCACGTTGTCGGTCTCGTAGAGCTCGAGGTCGAGCGCGTCGCGGTCCACCGAGTGTCCGTCATCGAACTCGGCCGGGACCGTGACCTGGATCTCGCGGACGGCGACGGACTCCGCGCCCTTGCGCAGGGTGGCCGTCAGCGTGGCGGTCGCGTCGGACTCGCCGAGCGCCGGGCGCGTGATCACACCGCGGATCGGCACCTTGCGCGCGCTGTTCACGGCGGGCGGGTTCACCACCTCGACAACGGCGGGGTCGGACGACGCCCACGTGGTCGTCGAGCCGGCGACGCTGCCGAGCTTCGGCAGCTCGAGGTCCTCGACGATGGCGCTCGTCAGTCCGAGGTCGATGGCCGCGGCATCCGCTTCCACTCCCTCGTCGTTGCCCTGCGCCGCACGCATCGCGACCTCAGACGCGCTCAGACCGCGGTCGTACACGCGGAAGTCCGCCAGCGTGCCGCGGAACGAGTAGTTGCCGGGCACCTGCGAGCGAGCGAGGAAGTTGCAGTTCGTGCCTGCGGCATTGACCGACGGCGGGGTGGTGATCGTGGCGGACTGCGCGTGCTGCACGCCGTCCACGAACAGGGTTCCGGTCCACGAGGTGCCGTTGGCGTTCGGCGTCTGGGTGTAGGTGACGTGCTTCCACACACCCTCCGGCAGCCGTACGCGGTTCTGCTGCACGTTGACGCTGCCTGCGGCGACACGCAGGCGCTGCGTGTTCGACGAGAACAGCTGGCCCTGCTGGCCGGTCGTCGCATCGCACGACGCCTTGTTGCCGAGGCTCCAGATCTGGTGCTCGCCGACGTTGGCAGGGTCGATCCAGATGTCGTAGTCGACGGTGATCGCCTGCATGCCGGCGGTCAGGTCGTTCGGCAGCCGCACGTACGCGCCGGAGAGGGCGTCGGCGTAGTCATCGGGATTGAAGCGGATGCCGCGGCCCTCCCGCGCCGCGTTGTCGGGGTTCACCAGCGTGGCGTCGGCTGCCGCACCGGCCGTACCGGTGTTGGCGACGCGCGTGCCCGTCGTCTCGTCGAGGAGGAACTGGTGGACGAGACCGTCTACGACATCTTCGTAGACGGGCTCCGCAGCCGCAGGTGTGGCGGCGATGACGCCGACGCACAGGGCCGCCGCAGCGGTCAGCGCGGTGACGCGACCCCTGCGTCGTTGTCGGGTGGGGGCGGGATGGGCCATGGAGCACTCCTTCGTGCGGTCGTCGGACGAGTGTGGTCCGCCGCGTGAGCTGGGGCTCCGACGGCGACAGACCGAGGTTTATCCATCAACCTCGGTCCTCTTCGCATGTTAGCGGTCACACTGCGGATGGCCAAGAGGCAATGGCTGACCCGGGCTGAGGTCGGCTCCGCGCTCCGCGCACGCGAGACGTCACATCCGCGCCGAGACAGCGGGGGCGAGACGCCGTCTCGGCGCGGATCCGCCGTCTCGACGGCGGATCCGCGCCCGGTGTCACACTCGGACGGGGTCGGGCTTGCGAGCGGCGACGCCCGCTGCCCAGGTGCGGTAGCCGCCGTCGAGGTTGCGGACCTCACTGCCATGCTGGGAGAGGATGCGCGCGGCGGTGTGTCCGCGCTGTCCGACCTGGCAGTGCACGATGAGCGGGCCGCCGGGCAGTTCACGCAGACGTTCGCGCAGCTCGTCGACCGAGATGCTGATCGCGCCGGGGATCGCACCGGCGGCGTGCTCCGCGGGGGTGCGGACGTCGATCAGGGTGGCGCCGCCGCGGAGCGCGTCGTCGAGCTCGTGCCATTGGATGCTCGAGGTCGTGCCTGCGCGCAGGTTGTCAGCGACGTATCCGAGCTGATTGACGGGGTCCTTCGCGGAGCCGAACTGCGGCGCGTACGCCAGTTCCAGGCGCGCGAGCCCGGACGCCGTGATTCCGCCCGCGATCGCGACGGCGATGACGTCGATGCGCTTGTCCACGCCCTCCCCTCCGACGATCTGCGCGCCGAGGATGGCGTCGGTGACCGGCTCCACCAGCAGCTTGATCGACATCGACTCCGCGCCCGGGTAGTAGGTGGCGTGCGATGCGGGATGGGTGTGGATGACGCGGTGGGGGCGGCCGGCGGAGGCGAGCTGCCGCTCGCTCCAGCCTGTCTTCGCCGCGACCACATCGAAGATCTTCACGATCGCGGTTCCCCATGCCGGCGTGTTCCGCTCGTCGCGGCCGACGATCACGTCGGCGACGGAGCGGCCATGCCGGTTGGCGAGGCCGGCCATCGTCACCAGGGCGGGCTCGCCCGAGATCGCGTCGATCTTCTCGATGCCGTCCCCCACGGCGTAGATGTGAGGGTCACTGGTGCGGTTTCGCCCGTCGACCGCGATCCCGCCGGTGGGCCCCAGCCGCAGACCGGCGGTGCGGGCGAGGTCGACGTTGGGGAGCACGCCGGACGCGTCGATGATGAAGCTCGGCCGCACGCCGGTCCCATCCGTGAGGAGAACGTCGCCGCCCTCGATGCTCTCGATCGTGACGGACGTGCGCACGTCGACGCCGTGGCGGCGCAGCTCCGTTTCGATCGGGCTGGTCATCTCAGGATCGAGCGGGCTGAGGATGTGCGGGCCCCGCTGGATGAGGGTGGTGTGGATGCCGCGGCGCACGAGATTCTCGACCGCCTCCAGCCCTATGAATCCGCCGCCCACCACGAGTGCGGACGAGTGATCGGCCGCGGTGCCGACGAGTTCGTCGATCGCGTCGACGTCTTCGACGGTGCGCAGCGTGTGGGTGGGGATGCCGGAGTCGCCGGTCGCCGCCCGTGCGGAGGCACCGACCGCCAGGATCAGCTCGTCGTAGGTCTCGACCGAGACGTCGCCGGTGCCGAGCTCGACCACGGTGATGGTCTTCCCCGCAGGGTCGACGCTGACGACCTCATGGCCGGTGCGCACATCGAGCCGGAAGCGAGCCGCCAGCGACGCCGGGGTCTGCAGGAGCAGGGAGCCGCGGTCGCGGATCACGCCGCCGACGTAGTACGGCAGACCGCAGTTCGCGTAGGAGACGTACGGTCCGCGCTCGAACACCACGATCTCCGCTGCCTCGTCCAGGCGCCGCAGCCGTGTCGCCGCAGACATTCCCCCGGCGACACCGCCGACGATGACCGTCTTCATGTGGGCTCCTCCAGAGGTGGTTCGGTATACCCCTATGGGTATCCTACTATACCCCCGGCAGTATCAGCATTCTCGTCGCCGCGGCTTGGTGGTTCGGCTTCGACCTTCTCCTCCAGGTGGTGAGCGGCGTGCGCTCTTCATCTGTCGAGCAAGGTATGAATCGATGTGGTGACTCGGCATCACCACATCTGGTGATCTTCGGTGCGGAAGACCGGGTCTGCCCGCCCCGGCTTCACTCCGCGGGGAAGGCGAGGGTGCGCAGCAGCCGCATGAGGGTCTCGCGGTCGTCGGGGGCGAGCTCCGCGTGCACGCGCTCTTCGGCGGAGCGCGCGGCCTCGCGCGCACGCGAGGCGAGGTCGCGACCGGCGTGCGTGGCCACCACGACGTTCGCACGCCGGTCGGCCGGGTCCGGCTTCCGCTCCACCAGACCGCGCGACTGCAGCTCGTCGACGAGCGTCACGACCTGACTCGGATCGAGCCGGAGGAACTCGGCGAGCTCGCGCTGCGACGGGCGGGCATCGCCCGCCGCCAGGACGAGCACGGAGTATGAGCGCGCTCTCAGCCCGTGAGCGGCGAGCGCACCGTTGCCCTCGGTGAGGGAGATCGCGTTCGCCCTTGCCAGGAGGAAGCTGAGATCGTCTGTCAGCGTGGACGACCTCAGACCCACGGCATCGACGGACTTCGGCATGACGTCGATGCTAGCGGAGGTGATGGAGAAACAGAATGATTGACTTTTTCAACAGTCCGCACTTCAATGGAGTCCGACACGAAGGAGTCACCAATGTCGCTGCAAGGCAAAGTCGCCATCGTCACCGGCTCGGGTCGCGGCCTCGGTCTGGCCTACGCCCATGAGCTCGCCCGACAGGGCGCAGCGGTCGTCGTCAACGACGTCGACGAGGCGACAGCAGCCGAAGCGGTCGCCTCGATCGAGGCTGCGGGCGGTCGTGCGGTCGCCGTCGCGGCCCCGGTCGGCTCCACTGAGACCGCGAAGCGACTCGTGCAGGCAGCGGTCGACACGTTCGGACGGCTCGACATCCTCGTCACCAACGCGGGAGTGCTTCGCGACACGGTGCTGTGGAAGATGAGCGACGACGACTTCGACACCGTCATCAATGTGCACCTGCGCGGCACGTTCACGTGCGTGCGCGAGGCGGCCACCTGGATGCGCGAGAACGAGGTCGCCGGCCGCATCATCTGCATCGGTTCCCCCACCGGTCAGCGTGGGAACTTCGGCCAGACCAACTACGCCGCCGCGAAGGCAGGCATCGTCGGCATGGTGCGCACCTGGGCGCTCGAGCTCAAGAGGGCCGGCATCACCGCCAATGCCGTCATCCCGGTCGCCGCCACCGCGATGACCGCGACGGTCCCGTACTTCGCCGCCGCCGTCGAGGCCGAAGCGGCCGGCGAGCCGATGCCGGCGTTCTTCCGCCACGACCTCGGCTTCGGCACGTCGGACGATGTCGCCGGGCTCATCGCCTACCTGGCATCGGATGCTGCGGCCGGCGTCACCGGTCAGGCCATCGGCATCGGCGGCGACCGCCTGCAGCTGTGGTCCCACCCCGAGCCTGTCGCCACCGCCTACCATGACGGCGGCTGGTCGTACGACGACCTCGTCCCCGGGTTCGCCGCCGCAGCAGGTGACCTGCAGAGCGTCGGTGAGAAGTTCCCGCCGCTTCCCGAAGAGCTCCAGCGGCCATGACGCGCTACGAGCCGCGGATCGACCTCGACGCGATCACCGCGATCGACGTGCACGTGCACATCGAGGTCGACGACCACGGCCACGCCTCGCTTCCCCCCGACATCGCCGAGGCCGCGTCGGCGTACTTCCGCGCCGACGGGCCCCGCCCTGACCTCGAGTCGATCGCGGACTACTATCGCGAGCGCAAGATGGCCGCGGTCGTGTTCACGGTCGACGCGCAGACCCAGCTCGGCCACCCCGCGCTATCGAGCGCCGAAATCGCCGAGGGCGCGGCGCGGAACAGCGACGTGCTGATCCCCTTCGGCTCGGTCGACCCGCGCGCGGGCGCCGAGGCGGTCGACCGCGCACAGCGCCTGATCGATGAGAACGGCGTGCGGGGATTCAAGTTCCATCCGACGGTGCAGGGTTTCGACCCGTCCGACGAGGCGTACCTTCCGCTGTACGAGGTACTCGAAGAAGCCGGTGTGGTCGCCCTGTTCCACACCGGCCAGACCGGCATCGGCGCGGGCATGCGCGGAGGGCGGGGCTTCCTCCTCGGAATGTCGAACCCCATGCTGCTCGATCCCGTCGCCGCTCGGTTCCCCGACCTGCAGATCATCATGGCGCATCCGTCCGTCCCCTGGCAGGACGAAGCCCTCGCCGTCGCGACGCACAAGCACAACACGTGGATCGACCTGTCGGGATGGAGCCCGAAGTACTTCCCCGAGTCGCTTGTGCGCGCCGCGAACTCGTACCTCAAGAATCGCGTCCTGTTCGGGTCGGACTTCCCGCTCCTCACCCCGGATCGGTGGATGAAGGATGCCGACTCCACGGGGTCGTTCAAGCCCGAGGTCATGCCCGGCATCCTGAAGCACAACGCGGCTCGGCTGCTCGGACTCGGCGGCTGACGTGCCTGCGCTCGAAGCGGAGGCCACGTTCGGGTTCGACCCGTACGCGGTCGCGGCCGAGCACCTGAGCCCCGCCGCGCAGTCGGCGCTCGGGCGGCTTCAGGACACGCTGGGCCGCAGCATCCGCCCCCTTCTCGCCGATGCCTGGGAGACGGCGACAATGCCCGGCGCGGTGCTGGACGCGCTGATCCCCCTCGATCTGATGGAGCCGCGCGGAGTGGATGCCTCGGAGGCGGCGTCGAGCATGTTCTCGGGCTTTCGCAACTACGTGCTGGCGCGCACCGACGTCTCGGTCGCCACGCTCTACAACGCGCAGTCAGGGCTCTTCCGCACCGCCGTCCGCCTGGGCGGGTCACCGGAGCAGGCCGCCCGGCTCGACCCGCTCGTGCGCACGTTCGAGCTGCGGGGCGTCTTCGCCCTCACCGAGCCGGAGCACGGCTCGGACATCGCCGGAGGGCTCGCCACCACCGCCCGCCGGGACGGCGACGAGTGGGTGCTCGACGGACGGAAGAAGTGGATCGGCGGCGCGGCCGGGTCGGACGTCCTCGTCGTCTTCGCCCGCGACGTCGACGAGGGGGCGGTCAAGGCCTTCCTCGTTCCGACCCGATCGACCGGGGTGCGCCTGCAGCCGATCGACGGCAAGATCGCGCTGCGCCCCATGCAGAACGCCCTCATCACCCTCGACAACGTGCGGGTGGGCGAGGAGTCGAGGCTGCAGAACGTCGATGGATGGCATGACGTGTCGCGGATCCTCGGCGCGATGCGCGCGGACGTCGCGTGGATCGCCGCCGGACTTCAGTCCGGCGCGCTCGACGCGGCCGTGCGCTACGTCCGCGAGCGGCGCCAGTTCGACCGCCCGCTCGGCGGTTTCCAGCTCGTCCAGGAGAAGCTCGCCCGCATGCTCGGCAACACCGTCGCGTCACTGTCGATGGTCGCCGCGCTTTCGAGCGCCCAGGACCGGGGCGTGTTCGCCCACGTCAACTCGGCACTCGCGAAGCTGCAGACCGCGCGCCTGGCGCGGGAGACCGTCGCCCTCGCCCGAGAAGTGGCCGGCGGCAACGGGATTCTCCTCGAGCACGACGTCGCCCGGTTCTTCGCCGATGCCGAAGCCGTGTACTCGTACGAGGGCACCCACGAGATCAATGCCCTGATCGTGGGCCGCGCCCTGACGGGCACGGCGGCGTTCACTTGACCCCTGCACCACAGCCTGACACGGCACCAGAAGGAGAAACCATGACCACCACCGTCGCCTACGAGGACATTGCGAGCCTCGCCGGGACCGACCTCGGCTGGACCGAATGGCTCGAGGTCACGCAGGACCGCGTGAACCTCTTCGCCGACGCCACCGACGACCACCAGTGGATCCACGTCGACCCCGAGCGCGCCGCCGAGGGTCCGTTCGGCGGCGCGATCGCCCACGGGTTCCTGTCGCTCTCGCTCACGGTCAAGTTCTGGTCGGAGCTCTTCGACGCCACGGGGGTCACCACGCGCGTCAACTACGGCCTCGACAAGGTGCGGTTCGTCTCACCGGTCAAGGTCGGCGCCCGCGTGCGGATGAACGCCGTCATCGATGAGGTCACCGAGGTGCGCGGCGGATACCAGTTCGCCGTCGACCAGACGATCGAGATCGAGGGCGCCGACAAGCCGGCCGTCGTCGCCCGCGGTCTGTACCGCTTCTACGCCTGACCTCCCGGATCGACCCATGCACCACCTCGGAATCGGGTTCTGGCTCGGCAAGCGCCGCCTGCGCAACCCGGGCAAGACCGCCGTGGTCTTCGACGGCGAGAGCCTGACCTACCGGCAGCTTGCCGACGCCGCCGACCGCGTCGCCGCCGTGCTCTGGCACCGCGGCATCCGCAAGGGCGACGCCGTCGCGTACATCGGAGAGAACAGCCCGCAGTTCCTGCAGGTGATGTTCGGGGCAGCCCAGCTGGGCGCGGTGTTCGTGCCGGTGAACACGCGGCTCGCGGCGCCCGAGATGCGCCACGTGCTCGCCGATTCGGGGGCGCGCGCGCTGATTCTCGACCCCGAGTTGCTCGATCGGGCGATGCCCGGAGTCGAGGCGGGTCGCATCGCCCACGTCATCGTCACGGGTGTGGGCCTGCCCGAGCACCCCGGGCTCGCTCAGCTCATCGCGACGGCGACCGGCGGGCACACGCTGGCCGAGGTCGGTCACGACGACCCGGCCGCGATCATCTACACGTCGGGCACGACGGGGCGCCCGAAGGGCGCTGTGCTCAGCCACGGCAACCTCACGTGGGTGGCACTCAACTGCGCCGTCGACTACGACGTCGTCTCGACCGACGTGTCGCTGATGATCTCACCCCTCTTCCACGTCGCCTCGCTCGGCATGGGCGCACTCCCGGTGATCCTCAAGGGCGCGACGCTGGTGCTCGAGAAGGGCTTCGAGCCCGGCCGGGCGCTGGCCCTCATTCAGCAGCACCGCATCACCATGCTCAGCGGCGTGCCGACGACCTACCAGATGATGGCCGACCACCCCGCCTGGGCCGCCACCGATCTGACGTCGCTGCAGAAGCTCACGTGCGGGGGCTCCGCCGTGCCCACGCGCATCCTCAACGCCTACGAAGAGCGTGGCCTGTCCTTCTCGCAGGGATACGGCATGACCGAGACCTCGCCCGGGGCGACGTCGCTGTCGCCCGCGATGACGCGCGAGAAGCAGGGCAGCGTGGGGCTGCCGCACTTCTTCACCGAGGTGCGCATCGCCGACGAGCACGGCGACATGGTGCCTCGCGGCACCGTCGGCGAGATCCAGGTGTCGGGGCCCAACGTCTTCCTCGGTTACCACGGGCTGCCCGAGGCATCCGCCGATGCCTTCACGGACGACGGCTGGTTCCGCTCAGGCGACCTCGGATACCTCGACGAGGACGGCTACCTCTACATCTCCGATCGGCTGAAGGACATGATCATCTCGGGAGGGGAGAACATCTACCCCGCCGAGGTCGAGAACCTCATCGCCGACATAGAGGGCGTTTCGGGAGTTGCCGTCGTCGGCGTGCCGGACGAGCGGTGGGGCGAGGTGCCCTGGGCCGTCGTCACCCTGCGGGACGGGGCCGAGGTCGACACCGAGAAGGTGCGCGACCACCTCGACGGACTGCTCGCGCGGTACAAGCTCCCCAAGAACGTCGTCGTTGTCGAGGACCTGCCACGCACCGCGTCGGGCAAGGTCCGCAAGGCCGATCTGCGCGAGCGCTTCCGTCGGTGAGCGCGCTGCGGCGCGGATGCCTCAGCCGACGAGCGTCGCGAAGTCTCTCACAGCGGGGAACGCGAACTCACGGTGTCGGCGCGTGAACAGCTCGAAGCTTCGATCGGCCGGCCAGTCGTCGCCCATGTACTGACGAGGAAGCCGCGGGTCTGCCCGCAGCAGCGCGAGCCAGTCGGCGACGAGAATCGTCCGGGCGGTGATGGGCGGCAGGTCCGACGCGGCGTCGTCGTGCTCCCAGTGCGCGATGAACTCGTGATGGGCGGTCCGGATGGCCTCGACATCCCACGCCAGGCGCACGGTCTCGGTCATCGGGAACCCGTCGAGCTCGGCTGCCGAGAACGCGTTCACCGACGTCGGCGGCAGATCGGGGATGATGGCGCCGAGCGCAGCGGCGAGGTCGACCGCTCCGGGGGCGATCCACATCCCGTCGCGCAGGAGTGCGAAACCCGACCACGTGAGGGCGGCCCGCAACCGATGACGCAGGTCCCGCAGGTGCTCGGGCACGGTGAAGGTGACGACCGTCCAGCCGTCGCTCTGCGGTTCGAACGGCGCAGGTCCATTGACGCGGACGGATGCCTCGCGCAGCACCTCGCTGCCGTGCGGCGTGAGCAGGAACCCGATCTCACGCCCGAGTCGCGTGCGCTCCAGCACACCACTGCGGACCATGCGGTCGAGGTTCGTCCGGACGGCGGATGCCGCGACCCCGGCGCTCTCGAGCGCGCCGATGAGCACGCTCGCACGCAACGGCTCGAAGTACCTGTCGCACACGTACTCGCCGAAGAACGCCAGCAGCAGCTGCCGCGGCTTGCGCGTGAGGATCGAGTCGTCGGTGCCGCCGAAGACCGCAAGGGCCGTGCCGGTCACGCCGCGCTCGGCCGCACGGCCTCACCGCGCTTGGCTCGCTGGATCTGCTCGTAGACGTGCGTGCGCAGCTCAGTGAAGCGCGGAAGCGCCCGCGTCGTGATCTGATCGCGCTCGGGCGCGATGTCGATCGCGAGGTCCTCCTGCACCCACGTCGGCGACTTCGACAGCACGATCACGCGCTCCCCGAGGTATACCGACTCATCGATGTCGTGAGTGACGAAGAGGATGGACATGCCCCGTTCGCGGTGGAGGGTGCGCACCAGGTCTTCGAGGTCGGCCCGGGTCTGGGCATCCACCGCAGCGAAGGGCTCGTCCATGATGAGCACCTCGGGCTGATACGCGACCGCCCGCGCGATCGCCACGCGCTGCTGCATTCCACCCGACAGCTGCCACGGGTAGCTCTTCGACGCGTGCTCGAGACCCACCGCCGTGAGCGCGTCGTCGATCAAGCGGTCGCGGTCCGCCCGCGAGAGCTTCTTGTGCTTGAGCGGCAACTCGACGTTGCCGCGCACCGTGAGCCACGGGTACAGGCTGCGGCCGTACTCCTGGAACACCAGCGCCATGCGCGGTGGCGGCGCAGTGACGCGCTTGCCGTCGAGCTCGACCACACCCTCGGTCGGCGCGAGGAGGCCCGCGATGCACTTGAGCAGCGTGGTCTTGCCGCATCCCGACGGACCGACGATGCAGACGAGCTCGCCCGAGTTCATCTGGAAGCTGATGTCGCCGATGGCCTCGACGTTTCCGGTCGACGCCTCGTACACCTTGCGCAGGCGTTCGACTTTCAGCAGCGTGTCAGGCACGCTCCACCTCCTTGATTCCGTGGTACCAGCGAAGCACCCGCCGCTCGACGAATCCGAAGATCACCGCGAGCAGCACGCCGATCAGGCCGAGCAGCACGATGCCGCTCCACATCTCGGCGATGAGGTAGTTGCGCTGGAAGTAGACGATTCGGTAGCCCAGGCCCGACGACGAGAAGAACATCTCGGAGATCACCATCAGGATCAGGGCGATCGACAGGCACTGCCGCACTCCCGTCATGATGCGCGGGCTCGCCGCGGGCAGCACGAGGAACCGCAGGCGTTCCCCTCGGGTGATCGCGAACGACCGCGCCGTCTCGGTCATGACCGAGTCCGTGGCACGGACGCCCTCGATGGTGTTCAGCAGCACCGGCCAGACGGCGCCGGTCACCATCACGACGACCTTCATCATGTCGTTCGCTCCCACGAGCACCGCGACGATAGGGATGAGGACCGGGGGCGGCACGGCACGGAAGAACTCGAAGATCGGCTCGAGCAGTTCGCGCAGCCAGCGCACGAGTCCGATGACTGTACCCGCGGCGATGCCGAGGACGACGGCGAGCACGATGCTGATCGCCAGTCGAGCGAGACTCGGCAGCACATCGGCGACGAAGGCGGGCCCGATCCAGGTGTCGACGAACGCTTCGAAGATGACGAGCGGGCTCGGGAAGAACAGCGCAGGCGAGATGGACGACCAGATCCCCCAGATCACCAGCAGGACGATCGGCAGACCGAGGGCATAGGCGGTGTTCTCGCCGAACTTCGCCCAGGCCCGCGAACGGCCGCGGGGGGTCACGACCGTGCTCGTGTACAGGGTCACAGCAGCTCCTCCCCGCGCACCGACTGATGCCACGACAGCGTCCGGCGCTCGATCGCGCGGAAGCCGAGGTTCACCAGCAGGCCGAGCATCCCGGTCACGATGACGAGCGCGTACACGGTGGTCCATTGACCCGACTCACGGGCGATCATGATCGCGCGACCGAGGCCGGGGATGCTGATGAACATCTCTGCGGTGATCGCGAGGATCAGCGCCACTGTCGCGGCCAGTCGCAGCCCGGTCATGAGATACGGCAGCGCCGTCGGGAAGACGAGGTTCACGATCCGCGAGCCTCTCGTCAGCCCGAAGCTGCGCGCCGTGTCGCGGGCCACGGCGTCGACATCCGCGACGCCGTACAGCACCTGGATGAAGACCTGCCAGAAGCTGGCGTACACGATGATCAGGAGAGCGGCCTGCAGCTGATAGCCGAACATCAGGATCGCGAGAGGAATCAGCGCCACCGACGGGATCGGACGCAGAAACTCCACGGTGGTATGCGTTGCGCGCCGCAGGAAGGGCACCAGCCCGATGACGGTGCCGAGCACGACCGCGAGCACGGTGGCGATCAGCAGGCCGATCGCCCACGAGGTCAGAGTGCGGCCGACGTTGCGCCAGAACTCCAGGTCGCCCATCAGCACGATCAGCTGCCCGATCGTGTCGGTCGCGGTCGGGAAGTACGCCTCGTTGACGATGCCGAGGGTGGGCAGGAGCTGCCACGTGACGAGGAACCCGGCGATGCCCGCCAGTCCCAGCACGACCTTCCGAAGCGTGCGCCCCCGGCGCCGGCGGCGGAAGCGCCCGTCGTCCGCGCCTGGCTCCGGGGGGACGGCCGGGACGTCGGGAACGTCTGTCATGACGACAGTCTGCATGGTGTCTCTTCCGGCAAGGACGGGGCGGATGTCCGCGGGCCGCGGCATCCGCCCCGTCGCTGTCATCGTGCTACTGCTGCTGGATCAGGCGGCCGTAGTCGGGCTCCGTCTCGATGTACTCGAACTCGACGGCGAGAGCGCCGAGGTCTTCGATACCGGCGTCGGCGAGGTCCCAGGTGAACGTCGGGAGGGTGATGCCCGCGGCCGCCTCCTCCGGGATCTCGAGGTTGGTCGCGATCGCCGCGCGCACGGCCTCCTCGTTGTCGGAAGCCCACTCCAGCGCCTCCGTCATCGCAGCGGAGTACGACGCCACCAGGTCGGGATCCTCGTCGAGGAGGGCCTGCGTGGTGATGTTCGTCAGCACAGTGAGGCCCGGGATCGTCGCCTGGTAGGGAGCGACCACCGAGGTGCCCCCGCCGCCGACGATGATGCCGCGGAACGGGTCGGGTGCCCAGGCGGCGTCCATCGTGCCGGCCTCGAGCTGCGCGGGCACATCCGGGAAGGCGACCTCGACGAACTCGATGGTCGAGGGATCGCCGCCGTCGTCCTGAACGGCCTTGCGGATCGTGAGGTCACCGGCGGCACCGAGGGTGTTGACCGAGACCTTCTTTCCGGCGAGGTCGGCCGGGCGCGTGATGCCCGAGTCCGCGAGGGCGACGACGGCGTTGACGTCTGTGCCCTCCGTGAGGCTGTTGGCGTAATTGCCGACGATCGTCACGCCGAGGTCCTGCAGGTCGGCGCGAATGGGGCCGAACGGCTGACCGATCGCGAACTCGATGTCGCCGCTGAGCAGCGCAGGGATGGCGTTGGCGCCGCCCTGGGCGGGCACCACCTCGATCTCGAGACCGTGCTCCTCGAAGATGCCCTCGTCCATCGCGGCCCATAGCGCGCCGGTCTCGGCGATCGGAAGTGCGGCGACACGGACAGTGGTGAGCTCGCCCGAGCCGGCATCGGCGTCGGAGGGGCTGGACTCGGGGTCGGCGGCGGAGTCGGAACAGCCGCTCAAGGCGAGGGCGGCGGCTGCCAGGACTCCGATGGTGGCAAGACTCTTCTTCATTGACGGGCCTCTCAGGAACGGGTGCGGGGTCTCCGGCCACCCGAGTCGGTCCGACAGCAGTCGGAGTCCTCACGGCGGCGTGCCGGACATGACACATCGTGCGCCCCTCGACTGAGATTGTCAATGATTTCATGACGCCCGTCACAGATTCGTTGAACTATCGCGCACCCCTCTTGCCATTACCTATGTGCATAGGTATCGTCAGTCTCGCGGGACGCGATGATGCGCCCGGTGACGAAAGGACCGCAGTCATGGCGCACGCGAGCCCCGCCTCCCCTTCGGCTGCCGCGCTGGTCGACGGCTTCTCGCTCGAGATGACCGGCAAGGACGTCGCCGGCTTGCACGAGGCCCGAGCGATCATCCCCCGCGGCACGAAGATCAACGTCACCTTCCTCGGCAACGAAGACCTCGAGATGCGCGTTGCCGCCGCGCGGGCCGTGAAGGAATCGGGCTTCGTCCCCGTCCCTCACATCTCCGCACGTCGACTGGAATCGGCGGCGCAGCTCGAGGAGTTCCTCGGCCGGCTCCACGAGGTCGGCGCGACCGAGCACGTCTTCGCGGTCGGCGGCGACCCTGCCGATCCGGCTGGGCCCTATCCCGACGCGCTGTCGCTGATCCAGTCCGGGCTGCTGCAGCAGTACGGGGTCCGCGAGGTCTCGATCGCCGGATACCCCGAGGGGCACCCCGACATCACCGACGACGTGCTGTGGCGCCACCTCGACGAGAAGGCGCTCGCCCTCGCGCAGCAGGGTCTCGACGCCGTCATCCTCACGCAGTTCGCGTTCGACACCGCACCCGTGATCGACTGGATCGCGGCAGTCCGCGACCGCAGCATCGACGCCCCGATCCGCGTCGGCACACCCGGTCCCGCCGGCATCAAGCGGCTCATGGCCTTCGCCCGACGCTTCGGGGTCGGCGCGAACGCGATGATCGTCAAGAAGTACGGCTTCTCGCTGACCAACCTGATGGGCACGGCAGGACCCGACCGCTTCGTGTCCGATCTCGCCGAACAGCTCCCCGCCGCGTCGACGGTCAAGCTGCACCTCTACACGTTCGGCGGCCTTCTGGCCACCGCTCAGTGGGCGCGCGAGTTCGTGGCCGCCGAGTACTCCGGCGCGGTGCAATGACGCCGCGACTCGAGGCGACGCACGACCACGCCTGTCTCATCGTTCACGGCCCCGACCGGCCCGGCATCGTCGCGGCGGTCACTGCCCTCGTGACACGGATCGGCGGGAACATCGTCACGCTCGATCAGTACTCCGACAACCCTGAAGGCGGGGAGTTCTTCCAGCGCGTCGTGTTCCACCGTCCCCATCTGGAGGCGGCGCTCCCCGCCGTCGAGGCCGACCTCGACGAGACCCTCGGACCGTTCGGGATGACCTGGCGACTGACCGACCAGTCCATCCCGAAGAGGATGGCGATCCTCGCCTCCACGAGCGACCACTGCCTGCTCGAACTGCTGTGGCGCCACCGCCGCGGCGAGCTGCCCGTGACGATCCCGATGGTGATCTCGAACCACACGAACACGGCAGAGGACGTGCGTTCGTTCGGGATCCCGTTCTTCCACGTGCCGGCTCACGGGCCTGACAAGACCGCCGCCGAAGCTCGGCTGGTCGAGCTGCTGGGAGGCAACGTCGACTTCGTCGTGCTCGCGAGGTACATGCAGATCCTGTCGGACTCGTTCCTCGAAGAGGTCGGCGTGCCGATCATCAACATCCACCACTCCTTCCTTCCCGCCTTCATCGGCGCCGCGCCGTACCGCAAGGCGAAGGAGCGCGGGGTGAAGCTCATCGGGGCGACCAGCCATTACGTCACCGAAGACCTCGACGAGGGTCCGATCATCGAGCAGGACGTGGCGCGGGTCTCGCACGCGATGACCGCCGCCGACCTGCAGGCGCGAGGTGCCTACGTCGAGCGTGCCGTGCTCTCGCGTGCCGTGCAGTGGCACGCCGAAGACCGGGTGATCCGTCACGGCAACCACACGATCGTCTTCGCCTGACGGCACCGACCGAATCCCGAAGAACAGAATCCCAACGAACAGAGAGGTTCCTCATGGCTCAGAATCTGCAAGAGCTCATCGACGGGCGAAACCCGGTCGAGATGCTGCGCAACTCGCAGATCGGCTCGTACATCTATCCCGTGGTCCCGGCCGACTTCCAGAACTGGATCAAGGAGCAGCGGGCCTGGCGCGAGGCATCCGTCCTCTACGACCAGTCCCACCACATGGACAACGTGTTCCTGAAAGGCTCCGATGCCATCCGGCTGATCTCCGACACGGCGATCAACTCGGTGGCGACGTTCCCGGTGAACCGGGCCAAGCAGTACGTGCCGACGACGTCGTCGGGGCACGTCGTGGGCGACGGCATCCTGTTCCACGAAGCCGAAGACGAGTACGTCTACGTCGGCCGCGCCCCGGCGTCGAACTGGCTGATGTACCACGCCGAGACCGGGGGCTACGCGAACCTCGACGTGACCGTGGACCGCCGCTCGCCCTCGCGCCCCTACGGCGATGCCGTCGCCCGTCGGTACTACCGGTTCCAGATCCAGGGACCGACCGCGTGGCAGGTCATCGAGAAGCTCAACGGCGGGCCGCTCGAGCAGCTGAGGTTCTTCAGCATGTCGGAGATGCAGCTCGGCGGGGCGCGCGTGCGCACCCTGCGGCATGGCATGGCCGGCGCTCCGGGCCTCGAGATCTGGGGGCCGTACGAGCACCACCACCGCGTACGCGACCTCATCGTCGAGGCGGGCGCCGAGTTCGGCCTCGTGCCGGTGGGCTCGCGCGCGTATCCCTCGAACACCCTCGAGTCGGGCTGGATCCCGTCGCCGCTGCCGGCGATCTACTCGGGCGAGGCCGAGCGCGGCTACCGCGAGTGGCTCGGCACCGACAGCTATGAGGCGACGGGCACCCTCGCGGGCTCGTTCGTCTCGGACGACATCTCGGACTACTACCTGACGCCGTGGGAGCTCGGCTACGGATCGTTCGTCAAGTTCGACCACGACTTCATCGGGCGCGACGCGCTCGAGAAGATCGACCCGGCGACGCAGCGGCGAAAGGTGACTCTCGCCTGGAACGCGGAGGACGTCACGAAGATCTTCGCCTCGCTGTTCGATGTCGAGGGCGACAGCTACAAGTTCTTCGACCTTCCGCTGGCGAACTACGGGTCGGCGAACTACGACTCGGTGACGGACGCCGACGGCAGCGTCGTCGGCTTCTCGATGTTCACCGGGTACAGCGCCAACGAGAAGCGTGCGCTGTCGCTCGCGACGGTCGCCCCCGATGTCCCCGAGGGCGCCGAGGTGACGGTCGTGTGGGGCGAGCCCGACGGCGGCACGACGAAGGCCTCGGTCGAGCCGCACCGGCAGCTCGAGGTGCGGGCGGTCGTGTCGCCCGTGCCGTACTCGACCGTCGCACGCCAGACCTACCACGGCGGCTGGCGCACCGGGTACCGCGAGTCGGCCTGAGGCAGCCCCGGGCGCAGTCGATCAGAGGGGGTCCGTCCTGACGGGGCGGGCTCCCTCTGTCGGTACGCTCGGGGAGAGAGGAGCGCCCATGAGTCTGCGATACGCGCTGCTGGCGATCCTGCGGGTCGGCCCTCTGTCGGGCTACGACCTGCAGAAGCAGTTCCACCAGTCGGTCGGTCACGTGTGGCATGCTCCCGACTCGCAGATCTATCCCGAGCTGCGCAAGATGGAGCAGCTGGGTCTCGTCGAGGGCGAGGAGCAGGCCCGCGGGGAGCGCGGGACGCGGCGCCTGTATCACGTGACGGATGCCGGCGACCGGGCGTTCGTCGAGTGGATGGCCTCCCCGCTGGACTACCAGCGGGTGCGCGACCCCTCGCACCTGCGGGCCGCGTATCTGGAGACCACCACGCCCGAAGCCGCGCGCGCGTTCCTCGAGCGCCACATCGCACAGTGGGAGGGTGAGCTCGCCCAGTGGGAGCAGGAGCTCGAGCGCATCGACGCGGTCACGAACCCCATGCTGATCCGGCGCCTCGCCGTGACCGCCGATGCCGACCGCGAGCGCACCATCGCCTACAAGCGCTTCGCCTACGAGGGTCTCGTCGATCGTGCCCGCGGCGAGATCGCCTGGGCCCGGCGCGGCCTGGCTCTCGTCGACCGCGTCCACCCGTAGCGTCTTCGCGGCCCCCGATGACCCGCGCGCACAGCGGGGGCGAGCTCTCGACTGAGAGCCCGCCCCCTCGCGCGCACTGTCGGGTCAGCGCACCTTGACGCCGTGCCGCGATTCGAGGGTGACCGAGGGGTATCCCTCCTTCGTGCCCGTGACCGCGACAGTGATCTCGGTCCGGCGGTCGTCGCGCGTCAGCCGGTACGTCTGCTCGGTCGCGGCGGCGATCGGCTCCCCGTCGCGAAGCCACTGGTAGGTGAACGACGTGCCGGGCGTCCACAGCAGCGGCAGCGCGATGAGCTTCGCACCGACGACCGGCGAGCCGATGACGAGCGGCGGCGTCGCCAGCGCCGCCTTGAGCGTCGGCTCCGACGTCGACGAGACCGTCTGATACCCGCGCAGGCTGCCCGTCACCTGGACGGCGATCCGGTCGCCGATCATCGTCGCTCGCACCTGCAGGGTCGCCTTCGTCTCGCCGCGCAGCGGCTTGCCGTCAGCGAACCACTGGTAGGTGAGGCGGGCACCGGGGGTCCAGTCACCGGTCACGGCCTTCAGCCGCGCCCCGACGACGGGAGCGCCCTCGATCACCGGCACGGTCGCCAAGGCGACCCTGGCGGTGCCGCCCGACACGCGGCTGACTGCCACGAACCCTTCCGCGGCTGCTGTCACCCGCACCGAGATCGTCGCACCGACGAGCTCGATGCCCGGGGTGAACGTCGCGCCCGTCGCACCGTCGATGACCGCGGCGTCCGCGAGCCACTGGTAAGACAGCGTCGCGCCCGCCGTGGACGAAGCCGCCGAGGCCGTGAGCGGGGAACCGACCCGCGCCGATCCGGTGATCTTCGGGATCGACACATCGGCCGGGTCGGTGTCGCCGAAGTCGAGCCAGGTACCCTCGAGCTCCGCGTAGCCCTGCGGACGCTCGTCCCAGTCGCAGACGCCTGCCGGGAACGTCGCCAGCAGGCGCGCCCACTGCGCGTCGCTCAGCTCGGGGTAGTCGGTGCGCGCCGGCTCGGTCAGCTGACACTTCAGTCCGTCGGCGATGAGCGGCATGCCCGCCTCTGCCCGCGGCTGCGAGTGATAGGGGTACAGCGTGTTGCACGTACTCGTCGGGTCGTCGTAGTCGAGGGTCTCTTCGATGAACGCCATCTGGGAGTCGAAGCATCCGTCGGTCAGATCCGCCGGCCGCGCGGCGATGGTGCGCGCACGGTCCTCGGGCCCGCCGGCGGCCTGGATGGCGTCGAGCCACTGCTCGAGCTTGTCGAGAGCCTGAACGCGCATCTGGTTGGTGTTCGCGCCGATGTTGGCACCCGTCCAGTTGACGTGGGTGCCGGCGTCGCCGTAGGCGGCGAGCATCCGCTCCCGGATGATGGCCGAGCGGTAGCGCTCGTGGAAGTCGCCGGTCGGGTCGGTGTAGTTGCGGATCTCGATCACCGGCGTCCACCCGAGGCCACCCGTCATCATGTTGACGCGTCCGGTGGCGTAAGCCCGCTCGATCGCCTCGATGCTCGCCTCGGAGCGCTCGACGGTGCGGTTGCCGTCGATGCCCATGCCGCCGATCCGCTCGTTGAGCGAGACGAACTGCTCGGCGGTGATCGCACCGCTCTGCAGGGCGTTCCAGCCGTACTGCACGCCGACGTTGTCCGGCTCGACGCGCAGACCGCGGCCCTCGGCATCCGTCCCGTACACGTTCTTCACCATGTCGGCGATCGTGCAGCGCAGACCGTCGGGGTTGGTCGGCGACCAGCGATCGGCGACGGGGATCGCCGCCGCGCAGCCCCGGTTGGGGTCGTCGACGCCGTCGAAGAACGTGAAGCCGAAGCAGGTGCCGGGAACCGCGTGGCCGGTCACGGCGACCTTCTGCGCGTCCGTCCACCCCGCCCCCGCCGGCGAGTTCCAGTAGTTCAGCAGCCCTCGGCAGTCGTGGCCGCCGATCGTCGTCGAGCGCTCGTCGGGGTAGCCGATCTCGCCGAGGACGCCGTCGATGATGCCCGGGTAGTTGTTCGACAGCAGCAGCTGCTGCATCGTGCCGGCCGAACCGCCCGAGCCGATCGTGTACTCGACGCGGCCGAGCTGCTCGATGACATGCTCCTTGACCATCATCGCGGTCTCGGCGCTGGTGACGTCGTTGCAGTTCTGCGCGTAGACGTTGAGGGTGGCGGATGCCACGGCATAGCCGCGACTCAGGAACAGGTCGTTCTGCACACCGCCCGTGCTGGTGCCCTGCCAGTACCCGACGCCGCAGGCCCCGCCGAAGGTGTAGGCGAGCTTGCCGTTCCAGCCCGGGCCGGCCGCCCCTGGCGTCGGGTCTGCGGTGCCCGGAGCATGCAGCACGGCGGTCTCGTAGACGGCACGGTTGATGGTGCCGCGCTCGATGCGCACGATGTAGGGGACGGTCGCGCCGTCGACGGTGGTGGTGGCGAGGTTTCCGGGGGTGGATCCGTCGACGGGATAGTCCGCGAACTGGCCGGCGGTCGTGCGGTAGCGGTAGGTGACGACGGGCACCGCGACGTGGCAGTCTTCGTCGACCGCCCCGAGGTTCCAGGGTGCGGCACTGGCGGTGCAGTACATCGGATGCTGCGGACCCGAGAACACCGGACCGGTGACAGGGTGGTTCTCGATCTCTATGGAGGCCTGCACCTTCCCGCCGTGCTTGCGCACGACCTGGATCTCACTGACGCCGATCGGGAGTCCGTCGACCAGGCCCACGCGGGCTCCGTCGAGCGGCTGGAACGCGTCCGTCACCTCGACTCCGGCGGCGAAGATGCGGTCGTCGGGCTTCGCGCCGGCGACAGCGATCAGGGCGTCGCCCCCGGTCACGCTGTCGGCGCGCCCCGACAGCACGTCGATCGACACCCGCGGCGCGGCCGCGGCCGCCACCGGCACGAGCAGCCCTGCGATGAGCGCGCCGGCTGCGGCTGACACCCCTAGCGCGAGCACGTTCCTCCTGAACCTGTTCATCTCACCCTCCGTAGACACCGTTGTCTCGAGCGTCGGCTGCGTCGCCGTCACGGGCCCAGAGTAGAACTTGCGGTGACGATCGGCAAGAAAACTTCCAGTATTGATCGGGCAGCGTCGGGCATCGGCTCCCGGACGCCGGAGCGGGGCGCGTCAGAGGCGCAGCCGGCGAACGGTCACCCGCTCGGCGAGCTCGATCGAGATGGGGGTGATCTCTGCGCGGACGCGCTGCTCGGCGGGCGCGCCCATCGCGTTGTAGTGACCGACCCACTGTCTGCGGGTGGCGGTGCGAGGCCAATCCTCGGGGACGAGTTCCCGCGGAATCGCGTTGTCGAGAAGGCGGAACGCCTGCCAGCGCAGCATGAGGCGGGTGCGCTCGGCAAGGGCAGCCGAGGGTGTCGCGGACTCATCGACCGCGGCGACTGCCGCGGCGAAAGAGCGATACTCCTCGGCGATCGAGGCAAGATCCCACGCGGCCTGCGGCCCGCCGGCGATCGAGGTCTCGACGCTCGCGCGCATCGAGGTCACGTCCCTCACATCGAGCTCGCGCAGCTGGGTCATCGCGTCGGCGGCGTGATTGCGGGGCGAGATCCACAGCCCGTCGTACAGCGGCATGAAGCCCAGCCAGCGCAGGCGAGACCGGGCGAGGTGGCGCACCGCCCGTTGCGACTCGGGGATCGAGAAGGCGAGCACGCTCCACAGGCCGTCCCACGGCTGTTCCTCGACGCCGAACGAGTCGAGCCACGCGGCCTCCTCGTCGACGATCGCGGACGCGCGCTCGGTCAGCCGATGGGCGGTCCGACGCCCGCTCCGCTCCGCCGAGAGCAGCCCGTTGCGCACCATCCGCGTCAGCGTGGCGCGCGCCGCCGCCTCTTTCAGGCCCAGGTCGCCGAGCACCGCGACGAGCGCGCCGGTCGGAAAGGCCTCGTCGACGTGCCACCAGTAATCGCCGAAGAGCGTCAGCACCTGCCGCACGGGCGAGGCGCGCCGGATGCCCTTGCCCGCCGGCTGCTCGTCGACCCCGGTCATGGTGTTCATCATCCCAGGCCGCACCGACCGCTCGCGCCCGGATTCAGCGGCTGGATTCAGTTGCTCGATTCAGCGCCAGACGTCGGCGGCGATGTCGACGACCTCGCGCACCTTCGCCCACTGCTCCTCTTCGGTGAGGAGGTTGCCCTCCTCCGTCGAGGCGAACCCGCACTGCGGGCTGAGGGCGAGCTGGTCGAGCGGGGCGAACGCGGATGCCTCGTCGATGCGCTGCTTGACGGCATCGACGTCTTCCAGGTCGCCGGTCTTCGACGTGATGAGCCCCAGCACGACCGTCTTGTCGCCCTCGGGGAGGAACCGCAGCGGCTCGAACCCGCCGGCCCGCTCGCTGTCGTACTCGAGGAAATAGCCGTCGTAGCGTGTGTTGCCGAGGAGCTGCTCGGCGACCGGCTCGTACCCACCCGACGAGATCCAGGTGGAGCGGAAGTTGCCGCGGCAGACGTGGGTGGTCACGACGAGGTCGTCGGGCTTGCCCTCGAGGATGCGGTTGAGGATGCCGGCATACCGCTCGGCGATGCCGTCGGTGCGGATGCCGCGCTCCCGCGCCTTCTCGAGCTCGACCGCCGAGCAGAGGTACGCCCACGCGGTGTCATCGAACTGCAGGTAGCGGGCACCGGCGTCATAGAACGCGGCGAGGGCGCGGCGGTACGCCTCGACCAGGTCGTCGACGATATCGTCCCGCCCGTCATACGCCGACGCGGCGATGTGGTCGGGCTCGAGGCGGAAGTCGAGCACAGTCGGCGCGGGGATGCTGAACTTCGGCACAGCTCCCGTGGTGCGCTCGAGCACGTCCTTGAGCGAGCGGAAGTGGTCGAGGAACGGATGGGTGTCGCTGAAGCCGATCTTGCCGGTGACCTCGATGCCGTGAGGCTTGGTCTGGACTCCCTGGAACTGGATGCCGTGGTCGAGCTCGACGATCTCCACCCCGTCGAGGAAGCCGAAGAAGTCGAAGTGCCACCACGCGCGCCGGAACTCGCCGTCCGTCGCGAGCGCCAGCCCGGCGTCGGCCTCGCGTGCCACCAGTTCGGTGATCGCCGTGTCTTCCGCGATGCGCAGAGCCTCGGCGTCGATGTCACCGGCGGCGAATCGTCGGCGGGCGGCAGCGAGTTCGGCCGGGCGGAGGAAGCTGCCGACGACATCGGCGCGGAATGGGGGCGTGGACACCCCGCGAGCGTAACCGAACCCTCCCGGCATAGGGAAACGCCTCCGTCAAACGCCGCAATCATCGCCGGCGACTCGCCGCTCAGGACACGTCGGCGTCCACGACGATTCGACCGCCGACGACGGTCAGCAGGACAGCAGCCTCGCCGAGGCTTTCGGGCGCGACCACGCGCGGGTCGCGATCGAGCACGGTGATGTCCGCCGGAGAGCCGACCGCGAGCACACCGCCGATTCGCCCGATCGATCGATAGGGCTCAACGGTCAGTCCCCGCAGCGCCTCCATCGCGTCGAGCGCCTGGTCCGGATTGACCGGCACCGCGTGCGGATCGTCGTGCGGACGGCGCAGCTGGGCATCAGCCAGGATGCCGACCGCATCACTCGGAGCGACCGGCCAGTCCGACCCCAAGGCGAGAGGGATCCCCGCGCGCACGAGGTCGCGGGTGCGGAAGCCTCTCCCCGCGCGCTCCTCCCCCAGTCTTCGCGACCAGTTGTCGCTCCCGTCCGCCCGCGTGAAGAGCGTGCAGTGCGTGGGTTGCATGCTCGCGGTTGCGCGGGACGACACGAACACCTCGAGTGCGGCATCCGTCATCGTCTCGATGTGCTCGACGCGGTGCGTCGCCCTGGGATCGGCCAATCCGTCGATGGCGCGCACGACGAAGTCGATCCCTGCGTCGCCGATCGCGTGGGTAGTGGTCGGGATTCCGCGGCGGTCCAGTTCCGTGAGTGCGTGGCGGTATTGCTCGGGATCGAGCCACAGCGATGCCGTGGACTCGCCGAGGCAGTCCGGTTCATGCAGCCAGGCCGTTCCGTTGTCGACCGTGCCGTCGATCATGAGCTTGACGCCCTCCACGATCCAGCGGCGCCCGCGCATGCCCTGCATCTCGGCCAGGCGCGAGACCTCTTCCAGCGGCGCCCCCGGCACGTACCAGGGAGACATCCGCAACCGGATCGGAAGGTCGCGCGTCGCCTCTATCGTCTGCAGGAGCTGGATCGCGTCTGGGGCGAGGTCCTGGACCTGCCCCGAGGTGAACCCTGCGCGCGCCATGTGCAGGAGCACGTCGTAGAGCGCCTCGGCTCGCTGGTCGAAGCTGAGCTCTGGCAGGGTCGCCTCGACGAGGTGGATTGCCTGCATCTCGAGGAGGTAGCCCGTCGGTGCGCCCGAGGCGTCTGTGACGACACGAGACCCATCGGTGAACTCTTCGGTGCCTGTGACACCCGAGCCTTCGAGCGCTGCCGAGGAAGCCAGCGCGGCGTGCGCGTCGAAGAAGCGGATGAAGGCGCGGCGGTCACCCGCGACCTCGTCCAGAACCGCGTTCGAGACGGGTGCTTCACCGAACACGTTCGGGTCGAGCCCCCAGCCGAGGAGCCAGTCTTCCGCCCCCAGCCCGGCTGCCTCCGCCCGCAACGACGCCTCGACGTCTGCGAGCGTCCGGCAGCGACTGAGGTCGGCCCCGCGGGTCAGATCGATGCCGAACACCGGGTGGATATGGCTGTCGACGAATCCCGGCAGGATGGCGGCATCCGCCAGCTCGATGACTCGCGTTCCCTCTGCGATGTAGGTCTGGAGGGTGCTCCTGTCGCCGAGCGCGACCACCTCGCCGGCGCGGATGGCCAGGCCCTCGGCATCCGCTGCGGTCGCCGCTTCGGGTGCCATCGTCACGACGGCCCCGCCGAACAGCACGAGATCGGCCGCGAGCGCGTGGCTCACCGGACCTTCTCCGCCTCGGCCAGGACGGCTTCCGGATCGGCGCCGCCGATCCGCGCGAACACCTCTGGCTTGCGGCTGCGGAGGAAGACGGCGTACGCCGCGCCGGCGATCAGCACGACGGGGACCACGGCGAGGATGACCGCGTTGATGGCGGGCCCCGCGGCCGTCAGGTAGTCGATCGTGATGACCAGCACGGTGAGCAGAACGGCCATCGCCACGAGCGAGAAGATCGCGGCAGGCAGCACGTACCAGCGCCGTGGGAGATCCCGGTTTCGCAGGATGAAGCGAAGCACCGAGATCGACGCGAGAAGCTGCAGGGTGATGATGCCGTACACGCCGGGCGAGTTGACCAGGATGACGAGCTGCGTGAGCGGGTCGAGGCCGGCGACGCCGAAGGCGATCACGACGGCGATGGCGACGATGCTCTGGATCAGCCCGGCGAGCCAGGGCGCGCCCATCCGGTTGGTGCGGTTGAAGAAGGCGGGGAGGATGCCGTCGCGCGAGAGCGCGAAACTGTAGCGGTTGATCGCGTTGTGGAACGCGAGCTGGCCCGCGAAGATGCTCGAGACGATCAGCACGAACATCACCGAGACACCCCACTCGCCCACGTACGCCCCCATCGCGGTGAAGAAGAAGGCCGCCGGATCCTGGGCGATGACTCCCTGCACCTCGCTGTCGCCGAACGCCTGGATCACCAGCCACAGGGTGGCGGTGTAGAAGATCGCGAGGAAGGCGACGGCGATGTAGGTCGCGCGCGGGATCGATCGATCGGGCTCCCGGGTCTCGCTGCGGTAGAGCACGGTGGACTCGAAGCCCATGAAGGCGGCGAAGCCGAACCCGAGGATGGCGAACATGCTCGGGGTGAAGATGTTCTCCGGAGCGAACGTTCCGAACTCCAGCTGACCGGCCCGCTGGCTGAGGATCGCCACGGCGAGCACGACGAGCAGGGCCGTCTCGAGCACCAGCAGCACGCCCAGGACCTTCGCTCCGACATCCACCCCGACCGCCGCAAGGCCGAACACCAGCACCGCGCCGATCACGGCAAGCACCCACCACTGCACCTCGATGCCGAACACCACGGCGAACATCCCCTGCGCCATCACGCCGAACAAACCCCACAGGCCGATCTGCAGCAGGTTGTAGGACACCCAGGCGAGGAAGCCCGCGGCGAGCCCGATGACTCTGCCGAGTCCCACCGAGATGTACGTGTAGAAGCCGCCCATGGGTTTGAGGTTTCGCGCCATGAACAGGAAGCCGATGGCGAACACAGCCAGGACGATTCCGGCGACGGCGTAGACGACGGGCGCCGAGACGCCGCCGATCAGAACGGCGAGGGGTCCGATGCCGGCGAGCACGCTCAGCGGAGCCGCCGCCGAGACGACGAGGAAGACGACTCCCCACGTGCCGAGCGCGGCCTTCTTCAGCGTTCCGGTCGGCTCCTCCTTGAGGAGGCTCGAGTCCAACGTCATGGCTAACTCCTTCGTCGGGTAATCGACCCTGCCGACTACATCGTCGGCATGTCTTGGAGGAGAGTGTGCCCTACGCAGCGGGTGATGCGCAATCGATTGTGCAATATTGATGGCAAGATGATCCCCCTAGGATCGGCCGGAGGAGGTACCGATGCCATCGACGCGACCGGCGACTCTGCAGGACGTAGCCGATCTGTCCGGTGTCTCGCGCGGAACCGCCTCACGCGCGCTGACCGGCGGCGGACGGGTCTCCGCCGAAACGCGGTCCCGCGTCATGGAGGCCGCATCGAGGCTTCACTATTCGACCAACAGCGGCGCCCGCAACCTGCGCCGAGCCCGCGCGGGATCGATCGGACTGTGGCTGCCCGGCGGCATGAACTTCATGGAGTACTACATGAACTTCGCGGTCGGCGTCGTCGAGAGCACGAAGGACAGGGAGCTCACGGTCACGCTCGTCCCGGCCGACTTTCCGGCCGCGAAGGCGGGTAGTCTCCACGTCGATGGCTTCGTGATGGCCGACGTGATCGAGGGTGACGAGCTTGCGCGCGCGATCCTCGAGACCGGTCGACCCGTCGTGGTCTCGGAACCGGTGCCACCCGGAATGCCCGAGCCGACCGCGGTCGTGGCCGGGGACCACCGCACAGCGATGTATCAGCTGCTCGACCTGCTGCGCGCCGGGGGAGCGACGTCGATCGCGGTCATCAATCCGCCCGCGAATCAGATGTGGGTGCGTGTCGCGGCGTCCGCGGCCGCGACCTGGGCGACCGAGAACGACGTCGCTGTCACGTTCGTGGACCTTGCGGGGTTGCCATCGGCCGACGAACTCCATCGGACCGTGCAGGGGCTTCACACGCGGCATCCGGACATCGACGCGATCATCTGTCTCCCCGAAGGCCTCGGTGTCGGCATTCTCTCGATCCTGCGAGAGCTGGGGCACTCCGTTCCGGATGACATCCAGCTCGTCTCGTACACCGACAGTCCGGCGCTGCCGATCGTGCAGCCGCCCATCTCGGCGCTGGACTTGAGAGCCGGAGACGCCGGCAGGCTGGCCGGCGAACTGCTGATCTCTCTCCTCCATGGCAACGATGTGGCCGAGCACACGGTCGAGTCGTTCGATCTGATCTACCGCGAACGCTCGTCTACTCGCCCGCTCGGGAAGTAGGTACGCCATGTCGCCGCTCCCTCCGGTGCCCGCACTCGAGCGCGCCTTCGAGGTCGTCGCAGAACTCGGCGCCCTCGAGGATCACGGGATGACGCGCGTCGGTCATCGCCGGATCATCCCGGTGACCGGCGGCACGATCACCGGGGAGTTCAAGGGGGTCATCCTCGCCGGCGGCGCGGACTGGCAGACCGTGCGCGCCGACGGCTCCATCGAGATCGACGGTCGCTACAGTGCGCGCTCCCACGACGGCGAACTGCTCTACATCCGCGCGCGAGGCGTACGAAGTGGCGACCCGGCCGTGCTCGAGTCGCTCCTCCGCGGCGACGACGTCGCTCCCGACGACTACTACTTCCGGGCGGCTCTCACCCTCGAATCGGCGACAAGACCCGAGTTCGAGAGCGCCATGTACGTCGCGTCTTACATTCGTGAAGCGCACCGCGTGCGCTACGTCGCCTACCGCGTGACGTGAGCGTGAGGACCGCCGTCGCTGCGAGGGTGAGCGACATCACCACGATGTGCGTGGCACCGCAGAACCCCCGGCCAAGTCGTCTCCGCAGGCGCAGATAGGGCATTTGCCCGATGCGGCTTCGTCCTCCCAGGATCACCATCGACTACATCCGGAACGCCATGCCCGGAACGAGTTGATGGAAGGGTGCCATGACGATTCATGCGGTCGACGAAACCACAGAGCTGGACCAGCGGCTGTTCATGCCCTGGCAGAAAGGGTTCAAGCTCGGCGGCGGATACGACTTCCTCGCAGGCAAGCCCATGCAGTCTGCCTTGTCGGCGGTCGACAGTTCACCGTCGACGCTCAGCGGGCGCAAGTTGTACGTACGCTACGTGCGCTCTCAGGAAGACTTCGAGCGGGAGGTCAAAGGCTCGTTGAAAGCCTCGGGCGAGGCGGACGGCGTGCAGATGAGCGCCAGCGTGAGCTTCCTGAGCAACGCGAAGTACTCGAGCACGCAGGAGACGCTCCTGATCTCGTGGTACAGCGATCAGGATGACTTCGATGAGGTCAAGAACCCCGCGCTCTCGACCGCAGCATCACAGCTGCTTGCCGGCGGCATCGACACGTTCCGAGCCCAGTACGGCGACTACTTCATCAGCGGAGGACTCCGTCACGCCGAGTTCCATGCGATGTATGTTCTCAGCGCGCACGACTCGAGCAGCCTGGTCAAGGTGGAAGCCGCAGTGCAGGCCAAAGGCGGGGACATCTTCTCCGTGGACGGCAGTGCGGCTTTCACGCAGACGGCGGCGACGTCCGGGGTGAGCATCATGGTGTTCGCCGAGCACACGTCGGCGAAGGAAAGCGCAACCGCACCGAAGACGCTCCGCGGCAAGGACGTCCAGAGCAGCCTGACCCCCACGGCGGTGGGCGAGCTCTTCGAATGGTTCAAGCAGAACGCAGCAGGAGGATACGTCGTCGCCGAGCTGACTCATCTGAGTGTTCTCGTGCCGACCTTCCCTCGCGAGATCAAGGTTCCGCCGACCACGCTGGTGAACCTCTCCGACCTGACGACGACGCTCGCGAACTGCCGGCGACTGCACACGTCCTTGCCCGCGCACTATCGAGCGCAGTTCGACAAGGAGCTCAACGGTATCGAAGCGCTGGCGGGCTCGGAGCGGCAGAAGCTCTGGCGGAATCCTGGAGCCCTGACCGGTCCCCTCGACAGCGCGGAAAAGCTCGAGGCCAAGATGCAGGCGATCGTGGACTTCTTCGACAACGTTGCACACCTGCGAGGACACACGAACCAGCTCACGGGACGTGACGGGGGCGCAATCGGGATCGGTGAGCACGGCGACACGACGAAGGTTCCCGAGGGTGTCGAGGTGCACACGACCACCCTGTCGGCGCGTGGGACGGCTGTATCCGGAAATATCACGAGGAGTTGCGAGTGGAGTCAGCCCAACCTTCGAATCGTCCACGCGAGCGTCTCATCCGGCTGGCCGCGTGATCAGCGGGGTACCTGCAAGCACGTCAACGGCGACGTCGGCACGGGCTACCTGGCGGCCGGCTTCGAGGCGGACTTCGACAGGGGCATGAGCTGGTCGGTCGAGATCAAGTACGTGGACTTCGACTGACCGCGGAGCATCAGGAAAGGAAGCGGACATGGGACAGTACGTGCGAGGAGTGGCCATCCAGCAGATGAGGAACGGGGTCTGGACTCAGGTCGCCGCCGGCTTGTCCGGCGACGACGAGCTCACGCAGCTCTCACTGCAGTCGAACGGCGGCTGGCTGCCTGGGCTGTCGGTGAATCAGCAGTACCGGATCGACTTCGGCGGCGGCGTGACCAGAGTCATGACGTTCATCGATGGCACGGGTGGCACCCTGACATTCCGCTGATCAGTCAGCGTCAGGGCGCGTCCACGAGGCCATGGCGGATTGCGAACGCCGTGGCCTCGGTGCGGCCCCGGACGCCGAGCTTGCGGTAGATCGCGACCGAGTGGTGCATCACGGTCTTCGCAGAGACGCTCAGCCGGCTCCCGATCTCCTTGTTCCGCAGGCCCGCCGCCAGGAGCGCCAGCACTTCCCTCTCTCGCGGTGTGATCGGCGGAGCAGCCTCTGCTGGTTGCGGCGCAGTCGAGGCGACCTTGGCGCTGAGCCAGGCAGTTGCCTGATTCGCGGCATCCACCATCGAGACTGTGCTCCCTTCGGCCAGCAGCCGCAGGAATGTCTCTTCGCCGAGACCGGCGCGAAGTCTGTCGAGGATGCCACGGAAGAACTGCTCTGTCACCGGAGTCATTGAGCGGTCGAGGCGATCCTGGTCGGCCTGGACCACGCCGAATATCCGTGCGGCGAACGGCTCGTCGCCGAGTATCGCGGCGATGAGAGCTGCGTGGAGGAGCGAAAGGCTCATGAGAATCGTCCACCCTCGCCGGGTGGACAGCGCGAGGCGCGCCAGGCACCACCGCGCGGCTTCAGCCGGCCGACCGCTGAGAATCGCTTCCCAGCTGAGCACCGCGAGAAGGAAGGTCTCGACGGTCAGGTCGTGCGCGACACGCGCGAGGTCGAGGGCTTGCTCCAGGCTCGGCACGGGCACGTCAGGATCATGAGAACCGGCAGGAAGCGTGCGAAGGAGCCCGGTGGCTCCGGCGATCGCATGAGCGTCACCGATCCGCTTGCCACGCTGCAGGCCGCTGATGGCCAAGGCCGCGGCGTCGTCGATCCCACCTCTCGAGTACGCGATGATGCCGCCCCAGACCTCGAATCGGGCCAGCCATGCCTGCGCGCCGACGAAGCGGGCGATCTGCACCCCCTCCTCCGCTGCGCGTGCCGCGATCGTCGGATCCGCAGTGGTCCCGATGCTGCTGACAGCAATCAATCGCGCCTGCAGACCCAGGAACGGCCAGGATGCATCATCCACCAGCTCGATACCGCGCCGCAGCCGCTCGTCCACCAGCTCGCGCTGCGCGCTTCCCTCCGGGGAGCGCGCGAGGCAATTCGCCGCCCACAGCCACACGGCCGCCTGCTGTCGGCGGTGTAGACGGTCGACAGCCCCCGACGCGATGATGCGGTCGAGAATCACTCCGACCGTCGAGCCTTCGGTGAAGTCTCCGATGACGGCAGCGGAATCCGTCGCGAACTCCGCTGCCGAATCGATATCTGCCGCCGCTTCGGACCGCAACGCGTCCGCCACGTCCGAGCGAAGCACCCGAGCGTGGTCGGTGGCGGGAGAGTCGCTCGCCGATGAGGCCGCCTCCGCCGCCTCGTGCACCAGTTCGCGAAGATACGTGAGACGGCGCGCCTCGACCGCGTCCGCATCGGCGGAAACCTCCCGACCGAATGCGCGAACCATCGGCAGCATTCGGAAGATCAGCTCTCCCGGCTCCTCGTGCATAGGCTCGACCAGCCTCAGCTCGACGAGCACGTCGATATCGTCCAGAGTCTCAAGGAGCCTCCGGCCGGAGACGCGCGCGGCAGCTTCGAGCGGGAACGGACCCCGGAACCGAGAAAGGGCGAGCAGCAGCGCATCCTGCGATGTCGTGAGGATCGCTCGGTTCGCAGTCAGCGCCGCACGGATACCGACGACGCCGGCGGTTGCCCGCGGGCTCAGAATGTCGAGCGCCACACCCGATGAGGAATCCTCCGCCAGTCGGCGGACCAGTTCGCGAGGTGGCAGCAGTCGAGCGCGAGCTGCGGCAAGTTCGATCGCCAACGGCAGACCGCCGAGCTGGCGACAGATCTCCGCAACCGACGCGGCTGTGGCGCCATCCAGCGTGAACTGGGGGTCCGCCTCACCGGCACGATCGGTGAACAGGCGCACGGCCGGACTGCGAAGGATCTCGGCGAGCGGGGCGCCGACAGCAGGGACGGCAAGCGACCGCAGGGCGATGCGCTCCGCGGGCGCGTTCAGGGGCAGTGTCGAAGCCACGATCAGTGTGAGCTCGGGACACATCCGCAGCAGCTCCAGGAGCGACGCGTCGACGGTGCAGGAATCGGCGTGATCCACAGCGAGAACCCGTGCACCTCCGCCCATGAGGCTGGCCAGAGTGCGCGGAATGGTCCGCTCAGCGCCACTCCGCGCCGCCTCCGCAGGCGCGCCGAGGGCACGGGCAACCTCATCCAGCAGGCGCGACGCGGGCGGGGACTCGCTGAGATCCACCGTCCACACGTTCGCCTGCCTCGCCTCGGTGGCCAGCAGCTCCGCGAGCAGTGCGCTCTTGCCCACGCCACCCGTACCGGACAACGACACGATTCGAGCGCCGCTTCGCGATATCAACCCGCGAAGCTGCAGAAGCTCGGCGCCACGACCTATGAGTGCCACCAATGCCACCTCCCCGGCGACGCATACGGCGGGGGAGCGCGATGAGTGTCACTTCCCGGCGAGGGTGACGAGCGCTCACGCCCGATGCGCATCAGCGTAGAGGACGTGCTCGGAATGAGGGAGCGGTACAGCTGTGCGGGTTCGCTGTGCATGCACGGATCCGTATGGGAGAGCTCGGCTGGGCCACGAGCACTCGACGGCGCCGATGAGACGGGTCACGCTGTCACGGTCGCCGCCCACACATTGCGGAAGATGCCTCATTGAGGCTCTGCTGCTCGCGTGGCAGGAATGGCGCAAGTCGTGGCAGAGGCAAGTGAAAATCCTACTTGACCACGACTGTTCTATGCGGAGACGTGGGATTTGAACCCTCGGTCCCCGTCGTGTCGCCGACAGCACCGCTGCGGGGTTCACCCCCGGACGGTCCTTGGCGAGTTCTTCGATCCGCTCCGCGACCAGGTCCATGCCGGTTCGCGAGTCCACGAGCAGGGCGGTCACAGCGGTGTCGACGCCTCAAGCGCTCTGCCCTCACCATAGCCAGCCGCTCGGTAGACGCCTTTCGCGACCACTTGCCTTTTCTACGGCCTCGGCTATGGTGTGGGCCATGACCCGGATCCTCAGCCTTGTCCCCTCGGAGCGTCGTTTCGACGCCTCCGTGGTGACGTGCGCTGCGGACATCGCCGGTGCCCGGCACGAGGTTCTTCCGCCCCGGCGTGCCGCGGCAGGTGGTCGGCTGATCCGTGCCACCTCGCGCGCTGCACCCCCGTAAACCCCCTTCCCCCGAAGGGGTATCCGGTCAATCAGCGCGTCGCATCTGCGGCGCGTTTCTCATTTCTAGGAGCCGTCATGACGCACACTTCCCACGCCGCCCAAGACCCGAACGTGGACACCATCCGCCAGCAGCTCGAGCAGCATCTGCAGGAACGACTCGACACTCTCGGCCAACTCATCCCCTGCCCGCTGCCCAGCGTCGACCCGGTCGGCTACCAGACCGTGGCATCCAACCGTCTGGTTGTCGAACAGATCAGCGCGGCATTGAATCGGCTGGATGCCGGCACCTACGGCCGCTGCACTCGATGCGGCGGTCAGATCGCTTCTGGACGCCTCGCCGTGCTGCCGCACGCTGCCGCCTGTATCGAATGCCAGAGCCATGCCGACGCCGCATAACACCAGGCATCCCGCGACGTATCGCCGCCTCACGAACCGGACCCGAACCCGGACACGGGCCCGGACCCGCGACGATGACGGCGGCGGCGCACAGCTCAGAGAGACGCGACCGTGGAGGCGCAATATCCATTTACCCGAATATGAATACTGATTGGGGCGTTGTTCATGGCAGATGCAGAACCCGGCCTGGGTTCGATCCACAGACGTGAGGAGTGAACGAGATGACGAACAGATTCGATGGCCGTGTGGCTCTGGTTACCGGCGGTGCGAGCGGCATCGGCAAGGCGACAGCGCTGCGAATCGCCTCGGAAGGCGGTGCAGTGGCAATCGCCGATGTGCAGGAGCAGGCCGGCAACGATGTGGTCTCCGAGATCGAGCGGAGCGGCGGCAAGGCTGCCTTCGTGCGCCTCGATGTAACCAGCGAGCAGGATTGGGCTGATGCGGTCGAGGCCGTGGTGTCGACGCTCGGGAAACTCGACATCCTGATCAACAATGCCGGGATCGGCGACACCGAGGCGCTCGAGGTCACCAGTCTGGACACGTGGAACAAGGTCGTCGCCGTCACCCAGACAAGCGTCTTCCTGGGCATGAAGGCTGCAGCCGGCGCGCTCAAGGCCAGTGGCAACGGCGCCGTCGTGAACATCAGCTCGATGTACGGCATCGTCGGATCCGGGGTCAGCCCGGCGTATCACGCCGCCAAGGGCGCGGTGCGCCTCCTGACCAAGACCACCGCCCTCGGCTGGGCGAAGGAAGGCGTGCGCGTCAACTCCGTCCACCCCGGCTTCATCGACACCCCGATCCTGGGCGATACCGACCGCGACATGCTGATCGCCGGCACACCGATGGGCCGGCTCGGACGAGCAGACGAGATGGCGGCGCTCATCGCCTTCGTCGCCAGCGACGACGCGAGCTTCGCAACCGGCTCCGAGTTCGTCGCGGACGGCGGCGTCACAGCCGGCTGAGTTCAGCCTGTCCGGCGATGTGGATGATGCAGTCCGCATCTGGAGGGCCAGCCGCCGATTCCCCCGAGGTAGTGCGACCCCGATTCGGGGCCGCACTACCTGAACGTGACGAAGGCGTCACAGAAACGAGGTCGACATGACACACATCATGTACGGACACATAGAAGCTGCCCGCGTCGACGATGACTGCTGGCGTCTCTGCGACGGCACACTCCCTGAGAACGATCCACGGGTCATCGCACTCGCAGAGCTGAAGGACGACCACGTGACAGTCCTCTGGCTGCGGAAGCGGAACAAGCGAAGCACGTTAGCCACCTTCGAGCAGGCACTCCGCGCCGCCGAGAAGATCATCCACGACGCGGAGCACAGGCGCCCATCGCGCCCGGTCCCGATCCCGCACTTCCCGCCCCTCCGGCGCGCTGTCGGATGAGTGCGCTTCGAGGGGTGATGGCGGCACCCGTTTGCGGGCGGAGAGCGAACCCGATCGCCGTTCAATCGACGCTGATCGAATCGGATGCTGGACGCAACCGTATTCTGTTGCACGGGCGCTGATCACAGCAGCTCATCGACCCCGAGCCTCGGGACGGAACACCGCGCATGCAGAAGACATCACTGACAGCACTCGCACGGCACGAACTCGACCATGCAGTGGGAGCATCCAGTGGCAGGAGCACCAAGACAGTGTTCGGTGGCCACCAGCACCAACTCCGTCAAACGCTGATCGCCCTCCGGGCCGGCGAGGAACTGTCAGAACACGAGAACCCCGGGGAGGCGACGCTGCAGGTACTCCAAGGACGGGTTCTTCTCAAGGCCGGCGAGGTGTCCTGGAACGGATCAGCGGGAGACCTCATGACGGTTCCCGACGGACTCCACTCATTGGACGCCGTCGAAGACTCCGTCGTCCTTCTCACGGTCGTCAAGATCCGCTGAAGAGATATTGACGCAGGCTACTTCGCCTCACGCTCGTCGTCGATGATCGGCGGCGGACCATTGGGATCGAAGGTGCCCCCTCGTCCACCCAATCCGCAATCTCGGCGGCTTCTTCACTTGTCACCGGCCGAGGCCGTGGAAGAGCGCCTTCATGACTCACCCCGCTTTACCGGGGGTTTTTCGGCGGAGACGGAGGGATTTGAACTCCGGCCTCCGGACATTTCGCGGGCGAGGTTCACTGTGCACACGCACGATTGCGCGGATCTCGAGGTTTCGTCGATTGCCCGCGATGTGCGTGATCGGTCTCAAGTCTTCCCAAATCGTTCCCACGCGGGGACCGGACGGCATCACCGATCTACGGACGAGGAGCAGGCTGCGCTCCTCTGGTTGATAGGTGCGCACCGCTCTCGAGGTTCCTCATGAACTCGTCTGATTTCTGCTGGAGGAACGCGCAGAGCCTGGCAAGCTTTGTCATCTCGACGGCGATCATCTGACCGCGACGGCTCCGAGCCGGACGTAGTCCACGCGGGGTTCGAAGGTCACCGTCCACTCCTCGCCGGGCTGAGTCGGCGGCTCGATATAGATCTCGGTCGGCGAGTTCGGCAGCCGCATCCCGACAAGGCCTGTGTCAGCGCCGCCATCGCCATCCTGAGGGATTACCCGGATGTCGCTCGCGCCCGCTGAGTTCTGCTGTTCGAACTAGACAGCGACGATTCATTGCCCGCATCAATCGACGACAGCGGGCGTCGAAATCACGATCCCTCGCCTTCCCCGCCGCTGACGCCAGCATCGGTGTCGCGGTCGAGCTGTCCGGTCAGCACCAGCGCGATCGCGAGCGGGATCGCCGCGATAGCACCGCTCCCGATGTCGGTGCGCGAGTGTCAGCCATTCCGTCCATGGGCAACCAACGGGTACTGCTCACCGGGTCCGCGGAGCGCCCGCAGTGCGCATCTGACAGTCTGTTGGGCTGCCTATGCCCCCGGCGTGCGGCTACCTGGTCACTTGCTCGAGGATCTCGAGCAAGTGCCGGTAGGGCTGGCCGGTCGCGCGGCTGAGTGCGATCTCACAGGTGCGGTTGACGGAGGCGTACGCGTCGTAGCGTCTACTCATCACTTCGGCTGCTTCCGCGCGGGTCGCCGATTCGGTGAGTTCTGGATGCAGCATCCCGCGGTCGCCTGCGAAGGCGCAGCATTGCCAATCGTCGGCGATGCTGACGTGTCGTGCGACCCTTTCGGCGACCTTCTCGACCGCCTCGTTGAGCGACATTCGGGTCGAGGAGCATGTCGGGTGCAGCGCCAGGCTGCCCAGGATCTCCTTTACCTGCAGTGAGGGAAGGATCCGTTCGGCAGTGAAGGCCACGGCATCGATCGCTCGAACCCCGCCGGCATCTGCGGCGTCGAGGAGCAATTCAAGGCCTTCGCTGCATGATGCGGCGTCGCAGACGACGGGTATTCGACCGCCATCGGTCGCTTCCACCAGCACCAGCGAGACGCGGTCCCTCATGGCGTGATAGCCCGAGACCAGGCCCTTGGACTTCCATGGGGTTCCACAGCAGAGGTCTCCGATCTCGGGCGGAGCGGCCAATGCGACACCTGCTCGGGCGCACAGCGTGAGGAAGGCGTCCCGAACTCCGAGGCCGGAAGCTTCAGGAGCGAACATCGTCGTGGTGCAGCTGGAGAAGTAGACGGCTTCGGCGTCCGTGTCCGTGATAGGCAGTCGTCGCGTGCCGCCGGCCGGCAGATCGCCGGTGTATCTGGGCACGACATCGCGGCCCAAGGCCGCTCTCCCGACCTCGCTCATCGCGGTGGAGATTGCCGAGGGCAGCGCGCCGGCAACACTCAGAGCGACCGAGGCGCTGCGGGTCGCGGTGTCCCAATGGACGGCTGCCAGCCGTCCGATGCGTTCGGCAGCCGGTGTCGCCGCTTCCTGACGCAGTCGGCGGACCAGATCGCCGGTGTTGATGAGGACGGGACATGCGGTCTGGCACATGCCGTCCACGGCGCAGGTCTCGACGCCGTCGTATCGATACTCGGCCTCGAGAGCTCTCAACAGCGTGAGGTCCTGCGCCTCCGACGCCTGGGCTGCCTCGCGGCGCAGGGCGATCCGTTCGCGGGGCGTCAGGGTGAGGTCGCTGCTCGGGCATGCCGGCTCGCAGTACCCGCACTCGACGCAGCGGTCCACCTCGGGTTCCACCTGCGGCGCGACCTTGAGATTTCGCAGGTGCGCCTGCGGGTCCTCGCTGATCAACACCCCCGGATTGAGCACCCCGCTGGGGTCGATGAGCCGCTTGATCTCGCACATCACGTCGTAGAGTTCATCTCCGACTTGGCGGCGAAGGAATGGCGCCATCATTCGCCCGGTGCCGTGTTCGGCTTTGAGTGTGCCGCCGTGCCTGAGCACGAGGTCGACCACATCGTCGGTGAATCGTGAGTACCGCTCCATCGAACGCGGCTCATCGAAGCGCTCGGTGATCATGAAGTGGATGTTGCCGTCCTTGGCGTGACCGAAGATCACACCGTCGTCGTACCCGTGTGTGGCGAAGAGTGCGACAAGCCCGGTGCAGAGGGAGTACAGCTGGTCGACAGGAACGGCGACGTCTTCGAGCAGCGCCGTGGTGCCCGACGGGCGCGAACCGGCAACCGCGGTGAAGAGGCCTTTTCGGATGCGCCAGAGTCGTGCTCGACGATCGGGATCGGTGTCGATCAGCGCGGGAACCGGCAGGGCGTGGTGGGCCAGCGACGCATGGGCGGTGTCCACGCGCCTGCGAAGGTCGTCCGCGCTCGCCTCCTGGAACTCAACCAGGAGTGCAGCGTGCGCGTCCAGGTGCAGAGCACGCAACTCGGCCGTGGTCTCGGGGTCGGACTGGGCGACACGGAGACTGGCTGTGTCCAGGAGCTCCACAGTCGCAAAGCCCATGTCCACGATGGCCGGGAGCGCGGAAGTCGCATCCTGCAGGTTGTCGAACACGAGCAGGCCGGTTGCTGCGTGCGCTCGGATGGGCACCGTGCGGAAGGTCGCTGAGGCGACGAACGCAAGCGTTCCCTCGCTTCCCACGATGAGGTGCTCGAGGATGTCCACGGAACGGTCGTGATCGAGGAAGCTGTTCAGTCCGTACCCCATCGTGTTCTTGATGGAGTGCAGGCGCCTGACGGTCGCCACCGAGGTCGGGTTCCCGCGAATCCGGTCGCGGAGGCGGAGGAGTCCCGCGTGGATGCCGGGCTCGCGGGCCTCGAGCAGGCGATCCACGTGCGGATCGGACGTGTCTATGGTGGTTCCGCTGGGGAGGATCAGTTCCATGCTGTCGAGGGTGCGGTACGCGTTATCGCGGATGCCGCAGGCCATCCCGCTAGAGTTGTTGGCGATCACCCCGCCGATCGTGCAGGCGACCTCGCTGGCGGGATCGGGGCCGAGCTTGCGGCCGTGCCGCGCGAGGCGGGCGTTGACTTGCCGGACTGTCGCTCCCGGCCCGGTACGGACTGCGACGCCGTCGTCAAGGATGGTGATCTGCCGGAAGGCGCGCCTGGTGTCGACGATGACCCCCGTCGACCCGGCCTGTCCGCTGAGGCTGGTGCCGCCCGACCGAAAGGTCACAGACGATCCGGATGCCCGTGCCTGAGCGACCACGGTGGCCACATCGTCGGCGCTTCGCGCCCGCACCACCGCGGCGGGCACCAGCCGATAGGGCGATCCGTCGTGCGCGGCGGCCAGTCGGTCACTGACACGATCGGCTACGGTCAGCCCCGATGCCCGTAGCGCTTCGAGCAGTGCGGGTGGCGGCGAGGCGAGCGTCATGCGGCATCGCCGTGTCGTGCGCTCATCCGGTAGTAGTCTGCGAAGGACAACCGACTCGCGGCATCCTCGTCGACGATCGCCACCACGTCAGGATGAAGCTGCACGGCAGACGCGGGAACCGAGGCGGTCACCGGTCCCTCGAGAGCTGCCGCGACGGCATCCGCCTTCCGTCGGCCGGATGCGACCAGGATCAGCCGGCGGGCATCGAGAATGGTCCCCACTCCTTGAGTGATGCATCGGGTCGGTACGTGGTCGAGAGAGTCGAAGAAGCGGGCGTTGTCTCGCCGGGTCTGGGCGGTCAGTTTCGCGATGTGCGTGCGGCCCGAGAGGGACGAACCCGGTTCGTTGAACCCGATGTGGCCGTTCCGGCCGATCCCGACGACCTGGACGTCGATGCCGCCCGCGGCTCGAATGGCCGCCTCGTACGCAGACGGCGCGTCTCTCACGTCGGCGTGAACATCGGGGGTACGCACCTTTTCAAGATTCAACGCGAGGGGCACGGCGATCTCCCGGTGAACGACGGCGGCATAGCTCTCCGGATGTCCGGGCGGCAGGTCGAGGTACTCGTCGAGGGCGAACGCCGAGACCCTGCTCATGTCGAGGCTCATGGCCGCGAGCGCTGACCAGATCGGGAGGGGGGTGGATCCGGTGGCGACTCCGAGCACCATGTCGGGCTTCTGTGAGAGGGCGGCCGCGATGAGGGTGGCTGCGACCGCTCCCCCGGCCTGAAGGTCTGGGACGATGAACACGTCCGCCACGGTCAGATCGCTCCCGCTCTGCTGGCGGCCCAGTTGCTGAATCGCTGCCGGAACGCGGTGAGGTCGGCATGATCCCGATGGGGATGGACGTTGTTCGTGAGCAGCACCGCGGCGAGTCGGCGCGTGGGATCGGCGAGCCACATCGTCCCGGTGAAACCGACATGACCGAACGCTTCGACATCGCCGAGGAAATCTGCATCGTTGAGCGCCGGGCCCAGGGCCTGACCGAACGCCGACCCGTGATGCGGTCGCAGACCGTTCGAGGTCATCCAGGTACGCGCTTGCGATTCGAAGATGCGGTCGTCTGTGAAACTCTCTGCGAATGTGAGAACGTCCTCGGCCGATCCGAACAGGCCGGCGTTGCCCACGCACCCGCCGAGGTAGCGGTTCAACTCGTCGTGCACCTCGCCCTGCAGCATGCCCGTCCCTGCCCACGGTTGAGCCTCGGTGGCGGCCGCTCGGGCGGGGTCGACAGGTCCGTATCGGACCGAGGTGAGGTTCAGGGGCTGCGTCACGAGTTCGTCGAGCAGCAGCGGCAAGGTGCGCCCTGTTACGCGTTCGGCGACTGCGCCGGCGGCGATGTAGCCGACGCAGGAGTATCGATAGACCTCATCAGGCGCGCTCTGGAGCGGCGTGGCCAGGAGCGCGCGCATCCGCTCCCCCGGGGGAGTCGAGAAGTCTCGCCAGATGAAGGATTCCGCCGGCAGACCCGAGACGTGGGTCAGCAGCATCCGCAGCGTGATCCACTCGGCGCCCGGCCCCTTCCCGACGGGGAGGACGGTCGCGACCGGTTCGTCCAGGTTCACCCGACCCTGCGCCGCCAGCCGCGTGATTACCGCAGCAGTGAAGGTCTTCGACACGGACGCGAGATCGAAGACGGTGTCTTCCCGAACCGGCGTCAGGTCGTCTTGGGCATGCGTCCCGGCGTAGGCGATGTGTCGTTCGCCGCGGACGACGATGCCCGCCGCCGCGCCCGAGTACAGGCTCTGCTCGAGACCGTCCTCGAGCAGAGCCTGCAATTGAACCTGGATGCTGTCCATCCGCCCTCAGACTGCCTCGACGTTCACAGGTTCGCCGGACTCGATCGAATCGAGAATCGCTCGCAGCACGGCTGTCACCTGGAGACCTTCCTCCCCCGTAGCGAGGACCTCGCCGCGACCATGTGCCGCATCGACGAACTGCGCGATCGCGTCCAGCACGAACCCGGTGAGCCGCGGACCGTACGGCGGGACCAGGACGGCCGGATAGTCCAAGGAGTCGGCCGTGTGAATCTCGACCGTGCGGTTGTGGGTGGTGTCGATGTAAACCGCGCCATCGGAGCCGAGCACCTCGAACTTGAGGTCGGTGTTGGTGGGGTTCCCAGCGGGAAGGATCCAGGCGTGCTCGAATACGGCCAGCGCCCCGGACTCGAACTCGGCCATGATCACGAACAGGTCGGGCGTGTTGATTCCGCGCGCCTCCAGGGTCCCTGTCAGCGCACGGGCGGTCACCTTCACGATGCGTTCACCCACGATCCACTGCGCCACGTCGACCATGTGGCTGGCGAGGAACCAGAGCGATGACGACGAGGACGCCCACTTGATCATCGAGGCGATGGTGACGGTATTGCTCAGTCGCGCATAGACGTACTTGACCTGGCCGACTCGTCCGTCTCGGACAGCCTGGTAGGCGTCGACGAACGGCGGGTTGACCCTGTTGTGGAAGTCCACCATGAGGATTCCGCCGCCCTCGCTCGCGGCGTCGACGATGGCCTTCGCGTCCTCGACGCTGGTGGCGAGCGGCTTCTCGATGAGGAGGTGCTTGCCCGCCTTCGCGGCGGCGACCGCAGGCGCGGTGTGGAGGTGGTCGGGGGTCGCGACGGACACCGCCTCGAGCCCGTCGATCGCGAGGAACTCGTCGATGTCGGTGAACACCGGGACAGGTCCGGACGCGAAGTTCGCGACCGCGCTCTCTGCCAGTTCGCGGTTGAGGTCGAGGACCCCGACGAGTTCGACGTCGGGGTGCCGGTCGAAGGCCTGAATGTGACGGGACCCGAAGGTCCCGGCGCCGATGACGCCGAACTTCATGATGCTCCTAGGGAATGGTGGGATCGCTGAGGTGATAGGCAGAAGAGGTAGGGGGAGTGCGAGGGGATGGCCGCCGTAGAGGCTCGCTGCGCGAAAGCGACTGCGCCATCGAGCGGCGTACCCGGATCGGCGGCGAGGGCGAGATCCGGCCTGGCCTCGCGCACCTGTCGCGTGAAGGCCTCGGCGATCGCCGTGTCGCGGGAGAGCCCGCCGACGAGCGCGAGCCGTGGGGCGATCCCCTCGCCCATCACACTGAGAGCCGTCTGGGCGAGTTCTCGCGCGGCCTCGGAGATGATCTCCTGGGCCCGCGAGTCGCCTGCGCGTGCGGCGGCGGAGACTCGTGGCGCGAACGCCGCGAGCACGCTGGCGGGGTTCGGCGCCGACCGCACAGCTTCGGGAACCCGCAGCGGCTCGCCGAACTGCTCACGAAGGGCGTCGAGGAGCACCGGGGACGCCCCGGGACGACCGTCGACTGCGCGCAGACCGGCGGACAGCCCCCGGGCTCCGATCCACGCAGCGCCACCGTCGTCCCCGAGCTCGTGGCCCCATCCGTCCGAACGCGTCCAGGTATGTGCGAAGTCGGTTGCGAAGGCGATGACCCCGGTGCCCGCCGCCACAATTGCGCCGCCGGCCGAACCCCATGCGCTCATGACCGCGGCCACAGCGTCGGAGACGACCACGATCACCGCATCCGGCCAGAGCGCGGCGGCCGCCTCGGCGAGCAGGCGCGGATCGCCGAGCGAGATCAAGCCGGCTGCGCTGATCGCCACGGCTGCCACGGGCTCCCCGGCCGGCGCCTGCCGGGCTAGGGTACGCACCGCGTCCGCGTGCGCGGCGCGCCCGTCGACGACGGCGAAGGGATCACCCTCGGCGTCGATCCGACGTTCGCCCACGACGGCGATCCGGGAACCCGAACCACCGAGATCGATCCCGATGACGGTCATGTCATCCGTCCGAGCTCAGGCGTCGAAGGGCGTCTCGCACCGATCCGTGGGAAGCCTGGAGAGCTGCAGCCGCCGACTCTGCGGACACGGCCGCGACGGAGGTCACGACGGCGACGCGGAGATCTCCGCCGGCATCGTCGAGCAGCCGGGAGCTTTCCTCCAGCGACTCCCCTGTCACGTTCTCGAGAATACGCAGTGTGCGGTCCCGGAGCTTCTTGTTTCCGGCGACCACCGCCACCATCAGATTCGAGTACGTGCGCCCCATCCGGACCATGAGGGTCGTGGAGAAGCCGTTCAGGATCACTTTGGTGGCCGTTCCGGCCTTGAGCCGGGTCGAGCCGGTGAGCACTTCTGCGCCGGTATCGGCGACGACGACATGATCGGCCAGCTGCGCCAGCGGAGACTCCGGATTGCTGGTGACCAGACCCGTGAGGGCGCCGAGGCTCCGAGCCGCGCGCAGCGCTCCCTCGACGTACGGCGTGGTGCCCGAAACCGCGAGGCCGATCACGACATCGCCCGACTGCACCGAGTCGTGTGCATCGCTGTACCCCTCCTCGGCGGAGTCCTCGGACCCTTCGACGGCACGGGTGATCGCATCCGAGCCCCCCGCGATGTGTGCCTGCACTTGCACGGGGTCGATGCCGAAGGTGGGCACCAGCTCGGCAGCGTCGAGCACTCCGAGCCGCCCTGACGTGCCGGCCCCGAAGTAGTGGACGCGGCCGCCGTCGCGAACCCGGTCGACGGCGTCGTCGACCAGTGCGCCGAGGGCCGGAAGCGTCTCGGCAACGGCCGAGATCGCCCGGTGATCCTCGGCATTGAGCAGCTCGAGGATCTGGATCGTGCTCATGTCGTCGAGACCGGCCGAATGAGGATTGCGCTCCTCCGTGGCAGGCGCGCGACGTGACGCTTCAGACGTGGTGGCCATCGGATCCATTTCGCTTTCGGGACCCTCACCGTCGTACGGGAGGATACTTTCTTTCATTATAGTACCCTATTGTGTAAGTAATTTACTAGATCCGAGGGCGACGATTCCCGGCTCGCGCGAGCGGTATGGTTCAGTCGGCCACATGTAGGAAGGGGGTGGGTTGGGTGAACGAGGACGTCATGCAGGAACTGCGTGCCGCGGTTCCGGCGCTCAGGCCGTCCGAGCGTCGAGTGGCGGAGTTGGTGCTGCAGGATCCGGCACGAGTGGTGAGCCTGTCGATCACGGACCTCGCCGAGCTGTGCGACACCTCCGTGGCGTCGGTCGTGCGGTTCTGCCGCAGCCTCGGATACACCGGTTACGCGGAGTTCCGGCGTGAGCTGGCTTCCTCGGTCGGGCGCGAGCAGGTGTCCCTCGGTCGCTTCGGGGTGTCGGACAGCGACATCGCCACCGATGACGAAGCTTCGGCTGTCATCGCCAAGATCGCGTTCCATGAGGCGCGGGCGATCGAAGCCACCGCCGCGGCGATCGACGCCAAGGTGCTCGACTCGATCGCGGACGCGATCGTCGGAGCGCCGAGGGTGGACATCTACGGTGTTGCCTCCAGCGGGATCGCCGCGGTCGACCTCCAGCAGAAGCTGCACCGGATCGGGATGGTGGCATTCGCCTGGAGCGACGTTCACCTCGCATTGACGAGTGCGGCGGTGCTGACGCCCGGCTGCGTCGCGATCGGGTTCTCTCACAGCGGCCTCACGGTCGAAGTCGCCGACAGCCTCGCGGCGGCGCGCGACAGCGGCGCCACGACCGTCCTGGTGACGAATTTCCCCGCCTCGCCGATCGCCATGGACGTCGATCATGTGCTCACCACGAGCGCGAGCGAGACGCGGTACCGGCCAGGCGCGATGTCGGGCCGGATCACGCAACTGGCCGTGATCGATTTTCTCTTCGTGCGCATCGCCCAGCAGCTCTCGGATCGGGCGGCGGAACCCCTTCAGCTCACGTACGACGCAGTGCAGACCCATCGCCTCAATTACGGTCGACGCGGTCGGCGCTGACATCGCTACTTGAGGCTTCCGGCCGTCAGGCCCTTGACCAGCGGGCGTTGCATCGCCAGCACGAAGAGGACGATCGGCGCGAGGATCAGCACCGCACCGGCGCACAGCGGACCCCAGTTGACACCTTGGAAGGTGATGAACTGCGCGGCGAAGACGGTCAACGTCTGCGCTCGCGTCTGGCCGAGGACAAGCGGGATGAGGAATGCATTCCATACGGCGATCGCCGTGAAGATCGCGACGGTCGCGATTCCCGGGGCGACCATCGGGATCAGGACGTAGCGGAACAGCTTGAACCGGTTCGCGCCGTCCACGACGGCCGCCTCCTCGATCTCAATGGGCGAACCACGGAAGAACGCGAGCATCAGCCATGTGCCGAAGGGAATGCTGAGACCGGCCAGGATCAGGGCGATCGGCCACCAGTTGTCGTAGGCGCCGAGTGCGCTCACCATCCGGAACAGCGGGACGATCAGGACGACGCCGGGAATGACCTGGACGAGGACCATGACGGATGCCAGTGTGCGGCGTCCGGGCACCCGCAGACGCGCGAACGCGTAGCCGCCGAGAGTCGCGACGATGACTACGATGAGCGTCGCAGCGAGCGTGATGACCGTCGATGTGACCGCCGCACGGGCGAAGACCGGCGATGCGAACAGCTCCGAGTAGTTGGCCAGAGTCGGGGTGAAGATGAAAGCGCGCTCGGCGGGCGCGGCGGCATCCTTGTTGGTCTTGAAGGACGTCAGCAGCACCCAGAACAGCGGAAAGACCGCGAGGAGGGCCGCCACGATCAACGCGAGCTGGACGATCGCGTTGCCGGCGAATCGGCGAGTTCTCATACTTTCGTCAATCTGATGTAGAGGAAGTACACGGGGAACATCAGCAGCGCCAGCGCGATCGACATCGCGGCGCCGTCGCTGAATTCGTAGAACTGGAACGTTGTGACGTACGAGAGCATCGAGACGGTCTCGGTCGAGGTTCCGGGGCCGCCGCGAGTCGTGCTGAAGACGATGTCGAAGATCCGGACGATGTCGATGCATCGCACGATCAGCGTCACCATGATCACCGGCGCGAGTGCCGGGAGCACGACGTAGCGGGTGGTCTGCCACCAACCCGCTCCGTCGATGGCTGCCGCCTCCAACGGCTCGTCTGATACGCCGGCCATCCCCGCGACGAGCATCAGCATCACGAACGGGATGTGCATCCACGCGTCCAGCATCACGATCAGCGCCCGCGCGAGGAGCGGATCCGCGAAAAAGTTCACGTCCCACCCGAAGGCCCCGAGCATCGCGTTGATGATCCCGAGGTCGGGATTGAACATGAACTGCCAGATCAGCCCCACCACGACAGGCGTGAGGAGCATCGGGATCAACAGAACGGTGCGCGCGATCTGGAAGCCGCGAAGCTGGCGGTGCAGGGCCACTGCCAGCAGGTACCCGAAGATGAATTGGATGATCAGGCCGGCTACGACGAAGATCAGCGTCGTCCCGAGGGTGCCGAGGAACCGCGGCGTGAAGACGGCGTCGATGTAGTTCTGGAGTCCGACGAACCGCGACCCGTCGGAGTACAGGCTGACGTCGGTGAACGAGATCCACACCGCATAGCCGATGGGAATGAGTCCGATCGCGAGCATGAACAGCCACGTCGGCGCGACGAAGCCCAGGGACTCCAGCGCCCCTCTCCTGCTCCGTCGCCGCGGCGCGCGGCCGGGGCCCCCGCTTGACGCGGGAGCCTCGACCGGCGCGAGTGAGACAGTCACCCCTTGTACCGCCCGGATTGGACGAGGATGTTCATCAGCTGGTCCTGGGCCGCCACGAGACCCTCCTCACGGGTCATCTGCCCGGTGGCGATGCTGTTGAGCGTCTGACTGAGCGCGGTGATGATCTGCGACATCTCGGGGATGCGGTCGATGGGCACACCGGACTCGACGGACTCGCCGACGGCGGCCAGGTAGGGAAGCTGCTCGAGGAACTCCGGGTTGGTGGTTGTCGAGATCCGAGCCGGCGGCGGGGCACCGGCGTCGATGAAGGCGGCCGCGTTCTCCTTGCTCAGCGCCCAGGCGAGGAAGTCCCACGCCGCGGCCTGGTGAGGCGAGGCGCTGGAGATGCCCGCGACCCATCCGTACAGAACGGCGGCGGGGTCGTAGTCGCCGGCCTCTTGCATCGCGGGCGGGAACGTGCCGTAGTTGCCGGCGTTGGGCGACTCGTCGGGGTTGTTGATGGTGCTCCACCAGCCTGATGCGAGCGTCGTCATCTGGCCGACGTCGAGCTGGCTGAAAGAGTTCACGGCATCGAAGATCGTCGCGGACGCGGTTCCCGAGGGCCCGTACTCGACGAGGTCGATGTAGCGGTCGAGTGCGACGGCCGCGACCTCCGTGTCGAGCATCGGCCGGTACGTCTCGGAATCGAGGAGCCGTCCCCCGGAGCCGACCAGGACCGCGTTGAAGTGATGCGCGGAACCCGAAGCGCCGTAGACGCCGACAGCACCATAGTGCCCCGCCTCCTGCAAGGCGTCGGCGTTCTCGTAGACGTCATCCCACGTCACCGCCGCCTCGAGCCCGAGCTCGTCATAGAGGTCTGTCCGAATCCACTGCAGGTAGGGCTCTGTGGACAACGGAAGCCCGTAGCTCACGCCATCCTGCTTTGCGTACTCCTTGAGTCCCTCGGGGAAGTCGTCGTAGTCGTAGTCGGCGTCATCGGCGATGTAGTCGTCGAGCGACAGGAGACCGTTCGCCGCGACGATCTGCGGAAGAGTGAAGCCGTCCACCTGCGCCATGTCGAAGGTCGACTCGCCACTCTGGCTGGCGAGGATGATGCGCGTTGCGAGCTGCTCGTACGGGACTTCGACGAACTCGATCGCAACCCCCGTCTCCGACTCGTACTCCGTAGCCAGAGCGCGCAGACCATCAGCACTCGGACTCGCAGTGACGAGCATCGTCAGCGAGTCGGGCGTGCCCTCCTCCTGCGGAACGCCTTCCGACGGGGTTGAGCCGGCGCTGCAGCCTGCCAGAATCATGGCCGCGGCAAGGCCCGCGACCAGCAGAACTCCTGATTTCTTCACTGTGTTGCCTCTCTCAAGTAATGACGGGACCACGGCAGACCCTGACGTCATCCGGGTGACTCCCGGGCTCGGGTGACAACACTTTACCTAAGAATGATTCAGAAGGAAACCTTTTTACTATGCTGAATGGCGGAACGAGGACAACCTCGCGAGAAGCACCACGCTCGAGGCCCCACGGGCTCCTCGCGCGCGCTCGGTGCGTCGGACTCGACTCCGGTGACGGTGGGATGTGAACCCAGTGGCGGGGGTCGCGCTGATTCGCCAGCGTCACCGGAGGTCAGGTCGAAGATCACGTCACCATGGTGCTCGGTGGAGACGGAGGGAATCGAGCCCAGCGTCTCCTTAGACTCCGCCGACCACTGCCGGGGCTGGGAACCCGAGCTCCGCATGCTTCGGCGGTTCCCGAGCCGAATCGCGAGCCGCGAAACCGGACAACATCGGACGCGGGCGCACGAAACATGCGCAAACTCTTCCCGAATCGTTCTCGCGCGGAAATAGAAATAGCCCCTAATCGGGGCTATTCATGGCGGAGACGGAGGGATTTGAACCCTCGGTCCCCGTGAGGGGACTCCACCTTAGCAGGGTGGTGCACTAGGCCTGACTATGCGACGTCTCCAGGCATCCGCCCGCAGGACGCGCGGATGCACCCGGCAATCATACCCGGACGGCGCCGGGGTCACGAACCCGCTCCACGGCCCATCCAGGCGCCGGCGCGGCCGACGCGGCCGCAGACACGCCGACCGCACCGACCACGCCGGTCACTCACCCGCAGGACGCCGCGCCATACGACGCCGTCACCGTCGCAACGACCCCGGGATCCGCGGACGACGTCCCGACCACCGTGACCTCGCCCGCCGGCACACCCACGGCGCGGGTCGACAGCGCCGCCGACGCCTTCTTCCCGGCGGCGACCGGACCGAGCGACGTCGAACCGTAGGCGCTCGACACGGCGAACCGCACCGGGCCGTCCGAGCCGTTCGTCACCGTCACCGCAACCACGACCTTGCCCGCGAAGCAGCGCGTCGTCGCGACAGCCGACACCTCGAGCGCAGGTCCCGGCACGAGGTCGAACGTGTATTCGCGCGAGGTCCCGTCGGGTGCCGTCACGGTCACCTTCGCCGAGCCCTCGGGCCCGGACGCCTGTGCGACCTCGACCGACGCGTCGCGGTCGACGGCCACAGCCGCGACGACGGGTGCAGCATCCCCCCGCCACGGCACGGTGTACGAGGTCGTCCCCGGCGCGAAGCCGGCCAGGTCCGTGCCGTCGAGGGTCACCCGAGCGAGGTCTGCGATTGACGAGGCCGACGGCGCGGCCGCGTAGACCTCGACCTCCGACACGATCATGTGGGTCGCGTCGCGCGCGGTGAGTACGAGCCGCACGTCGTCGGCGACCACTCCCCCGAGCGGCACGTCGACGATCGGCGCCGTGCCGTCTGCCGGCACGGGCACCGCGACGTTCGGTCCAGGCGTCCAGACCCCGGTCCCCGCACGGGTCTCCACCCGCAGCGACTGCGGCCAGCTGTTGCTCGATCCGTCCTTGTAGAAGTAGGCCGTCACGTGCGACACCGTCTCGCGCTGCGCGAGGTCGTAGGTGAGCGTGTCCTGCAGGTTCTTCGTTCCCGAGCGCCAGTTCGACCAGCCCTTGTCGGTGCGCAGGCCGTTCTTCGTGCGGTCTACCGAGTACGACGAACTCTCGGTGAACGTCGCCGAGGCCGCGCTCTGCGGCGCCACGTTCCCTTCCCCTGCTTCGGTCACGATCACCGACAGGCGCGCCGGCAGCGACGAGCGCGCGCCGTCCGACGCCGTGCCCGGCACCGTCACGACGCCGGCTTCGTCGAACGACGCGTCGCTCACGCCCGACCAGTCCCACTCGACGTCGAGCGCGAACCGCTGCGGCGCGGTGCCGACCTGTCCGGGGACGGATGCCGGCGCCGCCGCCTGCACACGGGTGAGCGACGCGCCCTCGAAGGTGGTCACCGACACCGGGTCGGTCGCCGTGAACGATCCGACGACGACCTCGGCCTCAGCCTGGAAGGGGGCTCCGAAGACGTCGGTCCCCGAGCCCGGCACGGTCACCGTGCCGGCGGAGCTCCAGTCGGAGCCGGCGGTGTCCCACGTCACCGAGGCGACCCGCTCGACCCCGCCCTCGTACACGACCGTGACCTGCGCCGGCAGGGTCGGCGCGACTCCCACACGGGTCGTCGCCTCGATGACACGCACGTCAAGGATGCCGGTGCCCGCGAGCGTCCAGCGCTGGTTGGCGCCGTTGTTCGACGTCCACGTGCCCACGCCGGCGCCGTCGGCGGTGCTCTGACCGTTCACGTCGAGCACCCGCTCGGCGGCCGCGCTCAGCAGCGAGAAGGTGGTGCCGTCGGTGGTCGAGAGCAGCCATTGGAGTGATTCATCGGATGCCGCAGCCTCGGGCTCCGCGTCGACGAGCGCAGTGCTCGTGCCGTTCACCGCGAGCAGCCGGCCGTCGCCGTTCTCGAGGGCGAAGCGGTGGCGGTCGGTGCCGGCGCCCGAGATCGAGTGGACCGTCCACGCCTGCGGCGTCGCCGCGGTCTGCGTGGTCCCCCCGGTGCGGATCGTCAGTCCGGCGGCATCGGCGGTGAGGGCCTTCCCGCTCTGCACGCCGACGAGCTGGTACGTCTCGCCATCGTGGAGCGCGGGGGCATCGGCCGAGACGCCGGACACGCCGTCGATCACGAGGGTGGTGACCGACTTGGCCGGAACGCTCACCAGCGCGGTGCGGGACGCGGCATCCACCGTCACCGGCTCACCCTCGACGAGGGCGTTCGCCGTCACATCGTCGGCCGGGGACTGCGTGGTGACGATGGGCGTGACAGTCGCGCCGGGCACGATCCGCCCGAAGCGCGACAGGTCGATCGTGAGGTCTCGCGCCGTCGTCTCGGTGTTGACGTGCACGAGCGTCGCGCCGTCGCCGTCAGCCTGCAGGGCGGCTGTCGTCTGCGTGCTGTCGGTCGGGATGAGCGAGTCGCCGGGCCGGATGAAGTGCGTGAAGTTGCGGACCGTGTTGAACTTCGCGTTGGTCAGCACCTGGCATGACGGGTCGGCCTCGCCGTCGGCGATGCGTCTCAGCGAGTCGCCGTTGTCATCGCAGTCGAAGTCGATGAAGACGCTGCCCCAGTTGAGGTTCTCGACCTTCTCCATGTTGTAGAGGTCTTCGACCGGCTGCCAGAACACCCACGCACTCGGCTCGAGCTCACGCAGGTCGTCGACGATGCGCCCGGCCATGCCGAGTCCGTTCTCGATGTTGGTCAGATTGAATCCGGTGCCGTCCCAGTCACCCTCGACCTCGCTCATCCACAGCGGCTTGTCCGAGGCCTTCGCGATGTCGCGCGCGACGACGCGGTCGCCGGTGCCGTAGGTGTGCACGTTGAGCTGGTCGACGATGTCCTTCGACTCCTGCGTCCACGCGTTCCAGTTCTGCGTGAAGATGCTCGGGTTGGTCTCGTCCATGGCCGAGATCGCGACGTCGGTCGCGGCATCCGGCTCAGTCAATCTCGACTCGAGCGCCTTGATCATGAGGTCCTGACGCTGCGGTCCGATGTGCGCGCCCTCCTGGCGACTCGCCGACGTGGGCCAGCCGTCGGTGCCGAGGCGCGTCGACCAGTACGACGTGTTGGGCTCGTTGAAGGGGTCGAGCGTGTCGAAGTCGATGCCGTGCTCGGCCTCGAGCTCCTCGACGACCGTCACGAGATAGTCCGCGAACGCGCCCATGTCGTCGGCGGCGAGCTGCTCGGTGCTGCCGTTGTCGATCCCACCCGACACGTAGCCGCTCTCGGTCAGGAAGTAGGGCGGGGAGTTGCTGAACGCCTCCCACTTGGTGACCTTGCCCTTCAGCGCGTCGAGCCACCAGCGCTGCGTCGCATCAGCATCGAAGTCGTAGTGCGCCGGGTCGTCGCCGTCCCACGCAGCTTCGTATCGGGCGCGGTCGGCGTACGTCGAGGTGATCTCGCCCTCGGCGTCGGACACGCCCAGGTCGGGGTTCCACCACCCCTCGACTGCGCCGCCCGGGCGCAGGTACGGGGGCACGTCGGTCGCATTGCCGCCGCCGATGTTGTAGCGCGCGATGTTGAGGTTCAGCCCGTCCTCACCGAAGACCTTGTCGAACAGCGCCTGGCGCACGTCGTCGGGGTACCCGCCGGTCGCGTTCGCGAACCACACGAGGCTCGTACCCCACCCTTCGAACGGCGCCGACGCGTACGCCGGGTTGGGCGTGATGCGCACAGGCGTGCCCGCGGCCTGCGCGGGCGCCGAGGCGACCGTCAGCGCGGATCCGACCAAGGCCAGGGCGGCGGTCGCGGTGAGGACTCGGGAGGCTGACTTCATCGTCGTTCCAATCTCGGCGGGACGCAGCGTTGCGGGGCGGTCGATGTTTACGCAAACAGTTACCGCGAACAGGAGCGTACCCTCGCGCTGCCCGCCGCCGCAAGACCCCCGCATAACCCCGCCGGGGACACAGCCGAGCCCGGAACGCCTGCGCGCCCCGGGCTCGTACCCATCCGTTCCCGGCGTCAGCAGGTCAGCGTGTCGTACGTCGCGCTCACCTCCGACGTCACCGTCTCGCCGTCCACGATGCCCGTGACCTCCGCGCTCACCCCGCCGGCGGGGACCGACGCCTGACGTGTCGAGAACGCCTGCGAGCTGCGCTTGCCGGGCGCGAGGTCGGCGATCGCCTTCGAGCCGTACGCCGTCTCGAGCGCAACGTCGACCGGAACCTCGTCGCCGTTTGCGGCCGTAACGGCGAGCACGCCCTTGCCGGCGACGCAACGGCCCGTCACGGTGAGCTCGACGTCGAGCTCCGGCGCTGCGGGCGCCGCCGCCCACGCCTGGAATTCGAGGATGCCGCTCGATCCGCCCGCGCTCGCGGAGCCCCACGCCTGCATGAGCGCACGGAGCTTCGTGGTCGTGACCGGCGCGAAAGCCACCTCGTTGACAGTGGTCGACGAGCGTTCGTAGGAGCCCGTCGCCGCGACATCCCGCCACTCACCCGACGCCAGGTCGACGTACTGCAGCTTCCACTCGCGCGGCGGGATCATGCCCACCCCCGATGCATCGCTCGAGTCGCGGAAGAACAGCACGCCGGCCTTGTCGATCGTGACGACCCGGTCCCATTCGAGCTGCACCCACTGCTCGCCGACGTTGGGCCACGTGCCCCACGACGCTCCGCTCAGTGCGCCGTCGTTGACCGCCGTGACGGAGTTCCAGCCCGAGGTGTAGGACGCGGTCGGCGTCGCGATGGGGGCGATGTTGCCCTCGAGCGGAGCGTTCGGCGACAACGGCACGGTGATCGAGGCGAGCGCCGAGAGGTTGCCCGCGGCATCCCTCGACCGCAGGTACACGACGTGCCGCTCATCGTCGACCGGCACAGCCGTGCCGTACGCCTGCCAGCCGGTGGGCGCGTCGATGGCGTACTCGATGCCGGCGACGCCGGACCCGGCGTCTGCGGCGGTCGCGCTCACCGTGCGCGCGACGATGTCGAGTGTGCCGGTGACGGTGGGGCGCGTCGCGTCGATCTTGACGGGGACGGATGCCTCGGCCGACGTGTTGCCGGCGGTGTCCGTCGCTCGCGCGGTCACCGTGTGCTCGCCGTCGCCCGATACGGTCGCCTCGGCGAAGCGGACGTTGTCGCTCGCCTGCCAGGCGCCGCCATCGACCGACAGCTCGATGCGCGTGCGCACGTCGCGGTCGTCGGTGGCGGTCGCCCGCACGGTCGCGGCCGACAGGAACCACCCGTCGGCGCCGTCGACACCCGACACCGCGAGCGCCACGTCGGGCGCCTCCGCGTCGATCGTCTCGCCGAACACCTCGAGTTCGCCGAGGCCGACGCCGGCGTGCGCCTCACCGTCGGTCTGAGCCGCAAGCACCGCCCGGATGCCCGTGGTCGTGACCGGGTCGAACGTGACCGCGTTCGGGGCGTCGCCGGTCGTGCCGTATGCATCCGCACCGGTGACGTCCTGCCACTCGCCCTCGACGAGCGCCTGCACGGCCCACGACCGGGGCACGGCGACACCGTCGCCGGCGTCGGGTCCGGCCCGGTCGCTCCAGAAGTGCGCGGTCACGCCATCGACGCGAACGGGCTCCTCCCAGGTGTATCCGGCCCAGCGGGTGGCGGCGTCGCCGGCCGCGGTCGTCCACACCGGGTGTGCCGATCCCTCATAGAGGACCTGGCCGTCGTTGAGCGCCGCGAGCGACGAGCCGCCGGCCGTCGCCTGCGCCTCGGGCATGCCGGTCAGCGCGAGGTTGGTGCGCCACGGGTCCTCACCGAGGACGGTCACCGTCGCGTCGACGCGACCTGCGGCGTAGCCCTCGACGAAGCCGCTCACCGTGAACTCGCCGGCGGCCGTGATGTCGGCGGGGTCGATCTCGCCCCAGCGCACCGGCGCGGGCAGCGTCTCGTCGCCGTACGTGAGGCTCACGGTCTCAGGAAGCTCCGGCGGGGTGCCGATGACGGTCTGCACCGCCACCGGCTCGACGCCGTCGGGCTGTGCGGCGTGCACCTCCCACTCCTCCACGGCGAGCGCGGAGTACTGCGGCGGGTTGGCCGCGTTGGGCGAGGCGTTGAGCACTGCGCGCAGCCGCGACGTCGTCACCGCACCGAAGGTCACCTGATGGACGGCCGTCGTGGCCGTCGGGTAGCCGCTCGGGTCAGGCACGTCCTTCCACTCACCCGCATCCCAGTACTGCAGCATCCACGACGAGGGGTCGGAGACACCGTTGCCCGTACCGGGAGCGGCGTCGCGCCAGAACTTGATGCGCGCGCGATCGACACGGACGGGGACGTCCCAGTCGTACTGGATCCACTGCTGCGCCGGGCGGTTCGCCGTCCAGCTTCCCCACATGTCCGGCGGAAGCGGATTGGGACGGACGAGCTCGTCGTTGAGCGATCTGATCCAGTACTGGGTGGGGATCGGCTCATTTGAGGCGGATGCCGTCGCCCACGGCGCGACGTTCGACCGGGGCGTGAGGTTCGGGCCCTTCACCGGGGTAGGGGTCACGGGGAGGATGCGCGCCGGGGTCTGGGTGTCGTCCCACTCGAGGTGGTCGATCGCGACCGAGCGGCGGAAGTGGTTCCCGCCGACGGCGTCGGCCGTGTGGTACGCCATGTACCACTCGCCGTTGAACTCCGCGATCGCCGGGTGGCTCGTCGTCGACGACACCGGCGCGAGAATGCGGCCACGGTGGGTCCACGGCCCGAGCGGGCTGGAGGCCGTCGAGTAGGCGATGCACGCGTGGTAGTTCGCCGGCGTGCACGAGCTGGTCGGGCCGGCGTTGTTCGCGGCATAGGCCAGGTAGTAGGTGTCGTTGCGCGTGAAGAGCCACGCCGCCTCGAAGAACCCGGTGACGCCGCTCGTGATGTTCGTCGGCGTCCCGATGCGGGTCTTCATGTCGGCCTGCAGCTCGATCGCCATCAGACGGCTGAAGCTGCCCCAGTACATCCAGACGCGACCGTCGTCCACGAGCACGGTCGGATCGATGTTGTGCGCGTCGTTGCCGAGGATGGTCTGCGAGACGATCGGTCCGCCGGCGTGGTCGGCCCAGGGGCCGAGCGGCGTGTCCGACACCGCGACGCCGATGCCGAACTTGTCGGGCGCGGTGCTCGCCGCCTCGTTGACCGGGACGTACCAGTAGAAGCGCCCGTCGACGCCCTTCACGACCTGGCCGGCGTAGGCGCGACCGGACGTGGCCCAGGAGAACACCGTCTCGGGCCGCATCAGCGACGGGTGGTGCTCCCAGTCGCCGCTGTCGACGTCGGTCGTCGAGAACGCCTGCCACTCGTTCATGATGAAGTCGTTGGTCGTCGTGCCGGCTTGGTCGCGCCCCGCGTGGATGTACAGCGTGTCGCCGTCCGCGAGCAGGCTGGGGTCGGCGGAGTACACGGAGCCGTCTCCGATGATCGGGTTCTCGGTCGCCGCGATCGCCGGCGACAGCGGCGACAGCGTGACGACCAGCGCCCCGACCGCGACGGCGGCCAGCGCGGCCATCGTCTTCTTCGATTTCGCGACCACGTCGTCCTCATTCCTCGAAGGGCTCAGGGAGCTCCCACCACGGTTGAGGGGACGTTATCGGTAACAGCACGGGAGTCGCAAGCCTTTTCGAAGTTTTCGAAACGCCGTCACTCCTGCGGCTTGGTGCACGTGGTCTGCGCCGCGGTCTGTCCCGCGATGTCCGAAGGCAGGTCGACGCGCTCCTGGACGACGGGCGTGCCGGTCGGATCCGGCGTCGCGGTCGCGGCATCCGGTCCGCCCTCGTCACTCGGCGTCTCGGACGGCGTCGGCGTCTGCGGGACCGCTTCGCCGGTGACCTCGATGGCCAGACCCTGGCTGGACTCGCCGGTGAGGGTGAGGGGCTGGTTCGCCTGCAGGGCGCTGAACAGCACGTCGGCCGCCTCGGTGACCGGGTAGACCTGCACGCCGTCCCACGAGTAGGCCGTCGGATACTGGACGAACACGATGTCCTCGTAGGGCACATCCTTCGCCGCCATGGCGATCTGCACCATCAGCGTGGGGTTCGCGAGCGACTGGCTGAGCACGAGCTGCTTCTGCTGCACCTGGCTGATCGCGGTCGTCGCGAGGGTGAACAGCACGCCCGGGTCGGCCAGCACCGCATCGGACTGCAGTTTGCGCACCATCGACGACATGAACTGCTGCTGGTTCGAGATGCGCCCGAGGTCGGAGCCATCGCCGATTCCGTGGCGCATGCGCAGGAACTGAAGAGCCTGCCGGCCCTCGAGCGTGTGGGTGCCCGCCGCGAGCGTCAGGCCGGTGTGCGGGTCGTGGACGTCGCCCGTGACGCACACGTCGACGCCTCCGATCGCATCCGACATGTTGATGACGCCCGCCCAGCGGATCGCCGCGGCGAAGTCGATCTTGTCGTGGATGAGCGATTCGACGGTGAGCGCGGTGCAGGCCAGTCCGCCATAGGTGTACGACACGTTGAGCTTCTGTGCGCTCATGGCCGGATAGGTGCCCGACCCGTCCTCGGTGGGGCAGGCCGGGATCGGCACCACCATGTCGCGAGGGAACGACACCACCGTGATGCGGCGCGGCTCGTCCGAGATGTGCACGAGCAGGGTGACATCGTTGCGCTCGCCGTCGACGTCGCCGTTCTGGCAGGCCGCCGACAGGGCGGCGTTCTCTCCCTCGCACGAGTCCGTGCCGACCAGCAGCAGGTTCGCGCCGCCCTCGATGGCTCCGAGCGACGGGGGGATGGGCTCGTCCTCGCCGAGGACGACCGCGTTGGCGGAGAGCGAGTGCGCGGCATCCCACACGCTGAAGGCGGTGATGCTCGTGGCGCTCACTCCGATGACGGCGAGCGCGACGGCGAAGACGGCGAGGAAGGCGACGAGCGGATGCCGGTCCCGGTGCACCGCGTGGCGCGCGAGGGGGACGCGGCCCTCCTCCGAGGGTCGAGTGCCTGCGGGCATCAGCCGTCGGCTCGCACGTTGCCTGCGGAGCAGGTGCGGTCAGCGGCGGAGGTTCCGGGGATCGAGTCCGGCAGGTCGACCGGAACCTCGGTAGCGCCGGGAGTCGGCGTCGTCGAGGGCGTGGCCGTGGTGGGCGTCTCGTCGGCGCCGGGCTCGACCGTGATCACGCCGCCGCCGAGGTTCGCGTCGTTGGTGACGTTGATCGGCTCGTTGGCCGCGAGCGCCGACCACAGCGCTTCGGCCGCCTGACGGTTGGGGATCACGCGGTTCTCGTCGTACGGGTCCTGGTCCACGGGGTACTGCACGAAGACGATCTCCTCGAACGGCACGTTCTTCACTGCGAGGGCGATCTGCACGAGGGTCATCGGATTGGCGAGCGACTCGCTCGGGGTGATGTTGTCAACGGCGGTCGTCGCCAGCTTGTAGAGCGTCGCGGGGTCGGACAGCACCTCTTCGCTCACGAGCTTGCGGGCGAGGCTCGACATGTACTGCTGCTGGTTGCTGATACGGGCGAGATCGCTGCCGTTCGCGAGCCCGTAGCGCGTGCGCAGGAACTGGAGCGCTTCGAGGCCCTGCACATTGCGCTCGCCGGCGGGCCAGTCGATGCCGGTGTTGCTGTCGCGGATGCCGCCGTTGCCGATGCACACGTCGACGCCGCCGATCGCGTCGGTGATGTTGATGACGTTGCCGAAGCTGACCTTGGCGGCGAACGGGATGCTGAGACCGCTGAGCTCGGAGATGGTCTTGTTCACGCACGACAGGCCGCCGTACGACCACGCGGTGTTGATCTGGTCGTTGGAGACCCCGCCTGTGACGGATCCGTCCTCGCTGGTGCACGACGGGATCGGGATCATGAGGTCGCGCGGGAACGAGATCACGGTGACGCGCCGCGGATCGTCGGAGATGTGCACCAGCATGTTGACGTCGTTGAGCTGGCCTTCGGAGTCGGCGCCGGTGCACCGCTCGCCGAAGTACTTCGCGTACTGCGGCTCGCACTCGTCAGTGCCGACGAGGAGCAGATTCACGCCCCCCTCGATCGCCCCGATGTCGGGCGGGACGTCTTCCTGGCCCTCGAGCGCCACCGCGTTCTCGGCGACGCTCCCCGTCAGGTCGGTGAGCGCGTAGGCGGCGACACCGGCGGTGGAGACGAGGATGACGGCGACGACCACGCCGACCAGCTTCATGATCAGCGAGATGGGGTGAGGCGAGGTCAGCTCACCGTGCCGCGCGACGGTGCGACGGCCACGCTTCGCGGGCTTGGTCGTCTCGGCCACTCGTGTCCTCTCGGGGGAAGCTGCTCTCACTGGTACGCCCCCGGCGCTCTGCGGAGGGTGTGGGATTCGAACCCACGGGACATTGCTGCCCACTGGTTTTCAAGACCAGGTCCATCGGCCGCTCGGACAACCCTCCCGACGATCCCTCAAGCGAGGCATCCGTCAGACAGGCGTCGAGTCTAACCGACAGACCGCCTCCCGATTCTTCCAGCGACGCCTGTGGAAGGTCTGAAAGGGCGCGCTCAGAGCTTGCGCAGCACCGCTGCGACGCCGCCCGCCTGAACCGACGTGGTGGTCTCGCCCGCGGCATCCCGAACCTCCTGCGGGCCCTGTTCCATAGCAACCGCCCGGCCGCCGTTCTCGAGCGCCCACCGGAACATGCCGACGTCGTTGCGGCCGTCGCCGATCACGAGCACGTGCGCCGGGTCGATGCCCAGCTCGGTGCGCACGATCTCGAGGCCCGTGCTCTTGTCGACCCCGTGCGGCGCGATGTCGAGCCACGCCGTCCAGCCGACGGCGTACGAGACCTGGTTGAGGCCGATGCGCTCGACGAGGTCGAGGAAGTCCTGTGGACCCTGCTCGGGGGCGACCACGACGATGCGGCACACGGGCTGCGCGCCGAGCTCGTCGAAGCCGACGCGGCGCGCGTGCACGAGGTTCCAGTCCTCGAGGTACTCGGTGTACAGCCGCTGCCCGTCCGGCAGCTCGACGAGGTAGCGGGCGTCAGGCAGATGCTCGCGCAGCAGCGTCAGCACCTCGGTGGGATCGAACGTCTCGATGTGGTCGCGCTCATAGCGCACCTCGTCACCGTCGACGCGCTTGAGCACCACGGCGCCGTTCGAGCACACGACGTACTCGGGCGAGAGCCCCAGTACACGCATGATGCCGCGCGTGCCCTCCCAGCTGCGGCCGGTGGCGATCATGACCTCATGGCCCGCGCGCCGCGCGTGCTCGACGGCCTCGACGACGCCCGGGCTGAGCGACTCGTCCTCGAGGATCAGCGTGCCGTCGATGTCGAGCACGATGAGCAGCCGCTCGGTGACGATCGACGGGTCTTCAGTGTCGCGCGCGACCCGCTCGACGAGCTTGGCCGCCTTCTTGGGCTTGACGACCTTGATCGACCCGGTCGGCGGAAGATGCGCTTCCGTCATTCGGTCGCCCCCTTCGGGCGATGCGCGCTGCCGCGCGCGGGAGGGGCGCCGCGTGTCATGCGCGCACAGGCTCCATGACCTCGAGCCCTCCGAGGAACGGGCGCAGCACCTCGGGCACGGTCACCGAGCCGTCCTCGCGCTGGTGGGTCTCGAGGAGCGCGACGATCCAGCGCGTGGTCGCGAGCGTGCCGTTGAGCGTCGCGACGGGCTCGGTCCTGCCGCTGCCCTTGCCCGGCTCGGAGGGGAGCCGGTGGCGGATGTCGAGGCGGCGCGCCTGGTAGGTCGTGCAGTTCGAGGTCGAGGTCAGCTCGCGGTAGGCGTTCTGCGTCGGGACCCACGCCTCGATGTCGTACTTGCGCGCGGCGCTCGACCCCAGGTCGCCCGCGGCGACGTCGATCACGCGGTAGCTCAGGCCGAGGTCCTGCAGCATGCGCTCCTGCATCTCGACGAGGCGCAGGTGCTCGGCCTCGGCGTCCGCCGCCGTCGTGTAGACGAACATCTCGAGCTTGTTGAACTGGTGCACGCGGATGATGCCGCGGGTGTCCTTGCCGTACGAACCGGCCTCTCGGCGGTAGCACGTCGACCAGCCCGCGTAGCGCTTGGCGCCCGTGCTCAGGTCGAGGATCTCGTCCATGTGGTACCCGGCGAGAGGCACCTCGCTCGTGCCGACGAGGAAGAGGTCGTCGTCCTCGAGGTGGTAGACCTCGGCGGCGTGCTGCCCGAGGAACCCGGTGCCGCGCATCACCTCGGGACGCACGAGCGTCGGTGGAACGAGCGGCACGAACCCGGCCTTCAGCGCCCGGTCGAGGGCGAGGTTCATGAGGGCGAGCTCGAGCCGCGCCCCGATGCCCTTGAGGAAGTAGAAGCGGCTGCCCGACACCTTCGTGCCGCGCTCCATGTCGATCGCGTCGAGCAGTTCGCCGAGCTCGAGGTGGTCGCGGGGCTCGAAGCCGAACGCGGGGACCTCGCCGTGTGTGCGCAGCGTGACGAAGTCGTCTTCGCCACCGGCGGGGACGCCGTCGATCACGATGTTCTCGATCTGGGAGAGAGCGAGAGCGGATGCCTCTTCCGCCGCCGTGACGGCGTGCTGAGCCTGCTTCACCCGCTCGCTCAGCTCCTTCGCCTCGGCGACGAGGGCGGCCTTCTCGTCCTTCGGCGCCTGTGCGACCTTCTTGCCGTGGGCGTTCTGCGCGGCCCGCAGCTCTTCGAATGCGGTGATGGCGGCGCGTCGGGCGCGGTCGGCCTCGAGGGCGGCGTCCACGGTGTCGGGCGACACGCCGCGGGCCTCCTGCGACCGCTTGACCAGCACGGGATTCTCGCGAAGCAGGACGGGATCGATCACCCTACAACCTTAGTCGCCGGGCGGGACGCGGCATCCGGCGTCTCATCTGGCCATAGCCTGTACCCATGGTGACTCCTCCCGACTCCGAACGCGCGGCCGAGCCGGGCGGCGAGGACGCGCCCGATCCGGTGCACCCCTCCGATGCGATCTACGCCGACGGCCCCGATCGCGACGAGGTCGAGGCCGACGCGGAACGCGTGGCGGAGGCCGCCGCCGAGGGCGCGGGCGACGCCCGGCCCGCTGACGCCGATGCTCCCGATCCCGCCGCGGCGGCCGCACCGGACGACGTGATCCGTGAGCCCGAAGACGTCGAGCCCGACACGAAGGACGGCGAGGGCGGCGAGGCCCGTCGCGTCGGGCCTGAGGGCGAGACCGAGCCCATGGCCGGCGGCGATGAGCGCCCGAGCCCCAAGGCGGCGCTGGTCTACAACCCCATCAAGGCCGACGGCGACGCGCTGCGCGAGACCCTCATGCGCCTCTCCGCCGAGGCCGGCTGGGCGGAGCCCCTGTTCTACGAGACGACGGTGGACGACCTCGGCGACGACGTCACGCGTCAGGCGCTCGAGGCGGGCGTCGACGCGGTGCTCGTGGCCGGCGGCGACGGCACGGTGCGCGCGGTGTCCGAGGCGATGAGCGGGTCGGGTGTGCGCCTGGCGATCGTGCCGAGCGGCACCGGCAACCTCCTCGCGCGCAACCTGAGGCTTCCCCTCACCGAGCCCGAGGCGATGATGCGCGCGGTGTTCGACGGCGACACCCTCGCGATGGACATCGGCTGGTCGAAGCTGCAGCGCCGGGACGGTGAGATCGAGGAGCGCGCATTCGTCGTGATGGGCGGGATCGGGCTCGACGCCGCGATGATCGCCAACACCAACCCGCAGCTGAAGAAGACGGTGGGCTGGGTCGCGTACGTCGACGGCGCAGCTCGCTCGCTGCCGAGCGCCAAGCCGTTCCGCGTGATGTACCAGCTGCCCGAAGCCCGCCTGCACTCGGCGCGGGTGCAGAGCATCCTCTTCGCGAACTGCGGGTCGCTGCCCGCCGGGCTCGAGCTCATCCCCGAGGCGTCCGTCGCCGACGGCGCACTCGACATCGTGATCTTCCAGCCCAAGGGTCCCCTCGGGTGGATCTTCGTCTGGCGCCGCGTGGCGTGGGACAACAGCTTCCTGCGGCGCTTCCGCGCCGGGCGCCGGGTGCTCGCACTGCGCACGAAGGACAACGCGGTGCGGTACTCGCGCGGCTCGGGGATCGAGATCGCGACGCAGGATCCCCGGCCGGTGCAGCTCGACGGCGACGAGTTCGGCGAGGCGGTCTCGGTGCGCACGCGGGTCGAGCCCGGGGCGCTGCTCATGGTCGTCCCGAAGAACCACGAGACCGACGCGCTCTGAGCGGCTCACCACCTCCTACGGGGGGTGGGCGAGCGAGGCGAACGCGCCGCGGGATGCCGCGCCCGTCAAAGCGTCGGGAGATTCGGCCGCCTCGGTGCCGCGACTCGCCAGTCTCGTGCAGTTTCTCCCGACCGTTTGACCGGGGCCGGGATCCGGCGAGCCGGATTCGCGTCGCCTGACTTCGGCGCAGGGGGGGGGAGCGCGCCGGTTGTCAAGACCGGATCGCCGCCGGCGGACGCCGACAGGATGGACCCATGCCGAGCCCCTCGATCGTGTGGTTCCGCGACGACCTGCGTCTGGCCGACAACCCGGCGCTGCGCGCGGCGATCGACCGAGGCGAGCCGATCATCGGGCTGTACGTGCTCGACGAGGAGTCGCCGGGCATCCGGCCGCTGGGCGGAGCCGCCCGGTGGTGGCTGAACGGCTCGCTGGCGTCGCTCGCCGAACGCCTGGCCGAGCGCGGAAGCACTCTCGTCCTGCGGCGCGGTCCGGCCGATCGCGTGGTGCGGGAGGCGGTGACGGATGCCGCGGCCGGCGCGGTCTTCTGGAACCGCCGGTACGGCGGGCCCGAGCGCGAGGTCGACGCCGGGCTGAAGGCAGGGCTGCGCGACGCCGGCGTCGAGGTGGCGTCGTTCGCGGCATCCCTCCTCTTCGAGCCGTGGACGGTGACCACGGGAGCAGGCACGCCCTACGCCGTCTTCTCGCCGTTCTGGCGCGCGTGCCAGGCGCTGCCCGCGCCACGCGCGCCGCTCCCCGAGCCGCGCGAGATCGCGGGGCCGCCGCATCCGATCGACTCCGACCGCCTCGACGACTGGGACCTGGTCCCGCATGAGCCGGACTGGGCGGGAGGCCTGCGCGAGACGTGGGAGCCGGGCGAACCCGCCGCGCGCCGGCGCCTGCGCGAGTTCTTGAACGACGACCTCGGCCACTACGCCCGCGCTCGGGACGAGCCCGCCGCCGGGGCGACATCGCTGCTGTCGCCGCGCCTGCGCTGGGGCGAGGTGAGCCCGCATCAGGTGTGGCACGAGGGGGTGGCGACGGGGCGCGCCGGGAAGTTCCTGTCGGAGCTCGGCTGGCGCGAGTTCGCGTGGCACACGCTGTTCCACTCCCCCGAGCTCGCGACGCAGAACCTGCGGCGCGAGTTCGACGCGTTCCCCTGGCCGCGCCTGCGGCCGAGCGTGCTCGACGCATGGCAGCGCGGACGCACCGGCATCGCGCTCGTCGACGCCGGCATGCGCGAGCTGTGGGAGACCGGCTACATGCACAACCGCGTGCGGATGGTGACGGCGTCCTTCCTCATCAAGAACCTGCTGATCGACTGGCGCCTCGGCGAGCAGTGGTTCTGGGACACGCTGGTCGACGCGGATGCCGCGAACAACCCGTTCAACTGGCAGTGGGTCGCGGGGTCCGGTGCCGACGCCGCGCCGTACTTCCGGATCTTCAACCCCGAACTGCAGGCGAAGAAGTTCGACCCGGACGGGCACTACGTGCGGCAGTGGGCGCCCGAGCACCTGTCGGACGACCCACCGCAACCGATCGTCGATCTGCGCGAGACACGCCAGGCCGCCCTCGCGGCGTACGACGTGGTCAAGAGCGCCGCCCGCGGCTGAGGTCACCCGGGGCCGTGCACAACGTCGGCAGTCCGCCCTCCGGAACCGCGGCCGGTGAGCGCCCGCCCCGCCGCTCAGGCGGCCCCCTCCGCACCGCTCCGCCGGATTGCCGACGATGTGCACACCGCCAGCCGGGTCAGTCGGCGTCGGCGCGCAGCACCACGGCGTTGCCGGGCTGCAGCAGCGGCATGGGCAGCCCGACGTCGGCGAGCACAGCGCCCGGCAGCGTCACCTCGCCCGTCGCGAACCACGGCGGGGGCGCATCCTGCAGCATGCCGGGGCCGGCACCGAGGTCGACCACGGTGACACGGTACCGGCGCGCGGGGTCGAGTCCGGGCAACCGCAGCGGTGCGGGCAGCGCGGCGTCGGTCTCGCCCACCACGGCGTACGAGACCAGCGCCCGCCCGCGGTCGGGCGCGACGACGGCGTGCACCAGCGCGGCGCGGTCTGCGGCGTCCGCTCGCACCACGCGTCCCGCGTGCAGCAGCGCCCGGTGCTCGCGGTAGACCTCCGCCCAGCGGCGGACGGCCTCGAGGTCTTCGGGCGAGACGCGTGTGAGGTCGGACTCGATCCCGGCATGCCCGAACAGCGCCGTCGCGAGCCGGAACCCGAGGCCGGCGACGCGTCCGGTCGTGTGCGCGCGGGCGTCGCCGACGTGCGAGCCGAGGTATTCGGGCGGGACCACGATGCCCGTCCATCGCTGGATCGCCTGCCGCACGAGCGGATCGTTGGTGTCGCTCGTCCACACCCGGTCGACACGGCGCAGGATCTCGAGGTCGATCCGGCCGCCGCCCGACGCACACGACTCGATATCGACTCCGGGGTGCGCGGCGCGCAGCCGGTCGAGCAGGCGGTACAGGCCGAGGACCTGCGGGCGGGACGCCTCGACCAGGAGGTCGCGGTTGTGATCCCACTTCAGGTACGCGATGGGGTACTCGTCGAGGAGAGCGTCGAGCCTGTCGAACAGGTGCTGCTGGACCTCGGGCAGCGACAGGTCGAGCACGTGCTGCCAGCGCCAGGTCACCGACTCGGGTGCGGTGAGGAGCCATTCGGGATGCCGCTGGGCGAGGTCGGAGTCGAGGCTGACCATCTCGGGCTCGACCCACAGCCCGAACTCCATCCCCGCGGCGTTCACGCGCGCGGCGAGGGGACCGAGCCCGTCGGGCCAGCGCTCCGGGTCGACCGTCCAGTCGCCGAGGGCGCGGCGGTCGTCCGTGCGGCCGAGGAACCAGCCGTCGTCGAGGACGAAGCGCTCGACGCCCACCTCGGACGCGCGTTCGACGAGCGGTTCGAGGCGCGAGAGGGAGTGGTCGAAGTACACGGCCTCCCACGTGTTGAGGGTCAGCGGGCGCGGCCGGGCGATCGTCGACCACGACCGCACCCACGGGTGCAGGCGGTCGGACAGGCCGTCGAGCCCCGTGCCCGACCACGTCGCGACGACGGTCGGCGACGCGTAAGACTCTCCGGGTGCGAGTGTCGTGGACGCGAAGCGCTCGCCCGCCCCGAGCACGGCGGGCGCGAGGTCGGACCGCTCGAACCACTGCCGGGTGTCGCCGCTCCAGGCGACGTGGGTCGACCACACCTCGCCTGAGCCGAAGTCGAAGCCCGCGGTGCCGGCGACCATGAGGAACGGGTCGTCGTGGCCGCCGCGGCCGTGACGGGTCTCGCGCAGCCATGCGCCGTGTCCGGGACGGCCCCGCTGCGGGCGCCGCTCCCCCGCCCAGCGGCCGGAGAAGTCGAGCACCTCCCGTGCCCGATCAGGAACCGGGAGCACGACGTCGGCTGCCGTGACCGCGACCGCGGAGTCGCCGTCGTTGCGGATCGTGTGCGAGGCAAGGAGCACGCCCTGCGCCGTGAGTTCGAGCCGCGTCGTCACGACAGCATCCCCCACGACCGTCTCGACGACGAGGACGTCGTCTTCGCGCGCGGTGCTGAGGTGCCGCACCGGCGCGCGCCCGTCGGCGAGCGCCACCGCCGGGCGCCCGGTCCACCCGTCACCGAGGGCAGGCAGCAGTGTGAGCCGCAGCGGCACATCGATCGAACTGGGCGCGATCGCGGGAACGCCGGCGTCGGCGAGGGTCTGGAGGTCGGCGGGGTCGAGGGCGCCCAGGTCGCGGCCCCAGTGGACCACGGCGGGAACGCCCGCGCCGCGGGAGTCGAGCACGAGGCTGACTCCCGCGGCGCGGAGGTGATGGATCACGCGGGGACTCTACTCCGCGACCGGGATCGACTGCGCCTTGAGGGTCGCGATGGTCGCCTCCTGGCCGGCCTCGAGTGCCTCGAGCAGCGTGCCCTGGCCGGTGACCGCCTTCTGGAAGCCGTCCGACACGTCGGCGTAGGTCTGCGTCATGGTCGGGCCCCACACGAAGTCGGGGTTGACCTGCTGCGCGGCCTCGGCGAAGACGTCGTAGATCTTCTGGCCGCCGTAGAACTCGACGCCTTCCTGGAGCGACGGGAGCTGCAGACCGGCCGTCGTGGCGGGGTAGATGTTCGCCGACTGGTTGAGGGCGGTGAGCGCCTCGTCCGAGGTGTTCAGCCACAGGGCGAACTTCGCCGCCTCGTAGAGGTGGTCGGTGCCCTTGAAGACGGCGATCGACGAGCCGCCCCAGTTGCCGGAGCTGGCGCCGCCGTCCTCCCACTGCGGAGACGGTGCGACCGACCACTTGCCGGCGGTGTCAGGGGCGCCGGACGAGATCGAGTTCGCGCCCCAGACGGCCGAGTTCCAGGTCCAGACCGCACCCGAGTTGTAGGCGTTGTTCCACTCCTCGGTCCAGGCCGGGTACGTGGCGACGAGGTCCTCGTCGAGCAGCTCCTGCCAGTAGTCGGCGACCTGCGTCGACGCCTCACCGGTCAGGTCGACGGTCCATTCCTGGCCGTCGTTGGTGAACCAGTCGCCGTTGTTCTGCCACACGAAGCCCGCGAACTGGTTGATGTCGGCGGTCGAGAAGTTGGTGATGTAGCCGCCGGCCGCGCGCACGGCCTTGGCTGCCTCCTTGTACTCCTCCCACGTGGTCGGAACCTCGATGCCGTTCTGCTCGAAGAGGTCGGAGCGGTAGAACAGCGCCATGGGGCCGGAGTCCTGCGGCACGCCGTACACGCCGTCGGTGCCGAGCGTGACCTGACCCCAGGTCCACGGGATGAAGTCGGCCTCGGCCGCGACGACGTCCTCGCACGCGGAGAGGTCCTCGAGACCGTCCTGCACGCGGAAGCTGGCGAGCGCGTCGTACTCGATCTGCCCGAGGTCGGGCGCGTTGCCGGCCGCGAGCTGGCTGAAGAAGCTCTGGTAGGTGCCGCCGTTGCCGTTGGGTCCGGTCTGCACCTCGACCTGGATGTCGGGGTTCTCCTCGTTCCAGATCGCGACGACGTCCTCGATGCCGGGGATCCACGACGTGAAGTCGAGCGTGACGCTCTCGTCCGACGGGGCGCAGGCCGCGGCATCCGCGCCGTTGCCGCCGTTCTCGCCCGCGCCGGAACCGCCGCCGGCGCAGCCGGCCAGGGTGAGCGCGCTGAGCAGTGCGACGCCTGTGACGACTGCCCTCTTGGAGTGCTGCATGATCTTCCTTACTTGTTCGGGTGGTGCGATTACAGGGGTGCCGGAGGCCGGGGCCGCCGGCGGGGAGTCACTTCACGGATCCGCTGCCGAGTCCGTTGCGCCAGAAGCGCTGAAGCAGGAGGAAGGCGATGATGAGCGGCACGATCGAGAGGAACGAGCCGACGAGGACGTAGGTGCGCAGCTCGGGGATCTGGTTGAGCTGCGTGTTCCACGAGTAGAGACCGAACGTCACGGGGAACAGCTCCTGGCTGCGCAGCATGATCAGCGGCAGGAAGAAGTTGTTCCAGATCGAGACGAACTGGAAGAGGAACACGGTGATCAGGGCGGGCATCATGAGGCGCACCGACACGGTGAAGAACGTGCGCACCTCGCCGGCGCCGTCGATGCGGCCCGCCTCGATGAGCTCGTCGGGCACGCTCGCCGAGGCGTAGATGCGGCTGAGGTACACGCCGAACGGACTCACGATGCTGGGCAGCAGCACCGCCCAGAACGTGTCGGTCATGTTGACCTGGCTGAACAGCAGGAACAGCGGCAGCGCGAGCGCGGTCGCGGGTACGAGCACCCCGCCGAGCACGACGTTGAAGAAGACCTCGCGGCCGCGGAACCGGTACTTCGCCAGCGCGTAGCCGCACATGCCGGCCACGACGGTGGCCAGCAGCGCGCCGATGCCCGCATAGCCGAGGCTGTTCAGGAGCCAGCGCACGTAGATGCCGTTGTTGTAGGTCAGCAGGTCGCCGACGTTGCCGAAGAAGTTCCAGTCGGCGAACCACAGCGCGTTCGTGGTCAGCAGGTCGCCGCGGTCCTTGGTGGACGCGATGAACAGCCACCAGATGGGCACGAGGAAGTAGAGCGTGAACACGCCCATCACGATGAGGGCGGCTCCGCGCGACAGGACGCTCTCGCGCGGACCCCGCGACGGGGTCAGGTCGTCGGCGGTCGCGCCGCGCGTACGGGTGAGCATGCTCATCACTGGGCCGCCTTCCGCTGGGTGAGCTTCAAGAACGCGAACGACAGCGCGAAGGTCGCGAGGGCCAGGACGACGGAGAAGGCCGCGGCCAGCTGCGTGTTCGGGATCGAGTTGGTGGCGTAGATCGTCATGTTCGGCGTGAACGTGCTCGACACCGCCGCGGTGAACGACCGGAACACCTGCGGCTCGGCGAGCAGCTGCAGTGTGCCGATGATCGAGAAGACGGCGGTCAGGATGAGCGCCGGCGCCACCATCGGGATCTTGATCGACCAGGCGATGCGGATCTGGCCGGCACCATCGAGGCGCGCGGCCTCGTAGACCTCGGAGGGGATCGCCAGCAGGGCCGAGTAGATGATCAGCATGTTGTAGCCGACGAACACCCACGTCACCACGTTGGCGATCGACCACAGCACGAGCTGCGGCGAGAGGAAGTCGACCGACTGCGTGACCTGCGTGAACGGCGACAGGTTGGGCGAGTACAGGAAGCCCCACATGATCGCCGCGATGACGCCGGGGACGGCATAGGGCGCGAAGAACGCCAGCCGGAAGAACTTCTTCCCCTTGAGCACGGGAGAGTCGAGCAGCAGTGCGAACAGCAGTGCGAGGCCGAGCATGATGGGCACCTGCACGACGCCGAAGAGCAGCACTCGGCCGACCGACTCCCAGAACGGCGCGTTCTGGAACACCAGTGCGTATTGCGCCAGCCCGCCGAAGACCTGCTGAGGCTCGCCGTAGAGGCCGTCGCGCTGCACGACCTGCAGCGACTGCCACACGGCGTAGCCGATGGGGATCAGGTAGAAGAGCAGGAACAGCACGCCGAACGGACCCGTGAAGATCGCGATCGCTCCCTTGTGCGGGGTGTGCCGACGCCGCTCGTCACCCGATCGCGCGTTGCGCGCCTTGCGGGCGCTCCGCGTCACGAGGACCTCTGTGGCGGTCATGCGGCCGCCTCCTCTCTGATGATACGCACGGCTCCCGCCGGCACCTCTATGTCACCGGTCACCGGTGATTCGGTGACGAGCTCGAATCCGGATGCCTCGGCCACCGCCGCCGTCGGTCCGTGGTTGACGACGAACAGGTACGCGGCATCCGCTCCTCGGCGACGCACGATCTCGAGGGCGCCGCGGCCTCCGCGCACGACCGCTGCCGGACGCGCGCCGGCCTCTTCGGCGATGCGGCCGAAGAGGGCGCGGCTGTCCGCGGCGTCGAGGTGGGTCGCGAGGTACCACGCCGTGCCCTCGCCCCAGGCGTTGCGGGTGATCGCCGGGCTGCCCGCCGCGGGTCCGTCGGCGAAGGATGCCACGGTCTCGGCGGTCGTCACACACGCGCGCTCCGACCACAGGGTCGACGTGGCGCCGTCGGTCAGGTGCAGCGTCTCGCCGGGCGCGACCGGCGCGAACTCCTCGACGCGGATGCCGAGGGCATCGCGGAACGGACCCGTGTAGCCGCCGGTCCACACGCGGTCGTCCTGGTCGACGGTGCCGCTGTAGAACGTGACCACGGCGGTGCCGCCGGCGGCGATCCACTCCGTGATCACCGCGGCGTCGGCCTCTCGCACCAGGTGGAGCCCGGGAACGACGACGAGACGGTAGGCGTCGAGCTCGGCACCGGGCGGCACGATGTCGACGGTCAGGCCGAGGTCGTGCAGCGCGCCGTAGGCGGCATGGATCTGATCGAGGTAGCCCAGCGCCTGGCTCGGGCGGGACTCGGTCTGGGTCGCCCACCAAGACTCCCAGGAGAAGACGAGAGCGACATCCGCCTCGACGCGCGACCCCGCGATCTCACCGATGCGATCTACGATGCGGCCGAGCTCGACGACCTCGCGCCACACGGCCGAGTCGGTGCCGGCGTGCGGGAGCATCGCGGAGTGGAACTTCTCGCTCCCCTGCACCGACGCGCGCCACTGGAAGAAGCACACGCCGTCCGCGCCGCGGGCGACGTGGGTGAGCGAGTTGCGGGTCAGTTCGCCCTGCGCCTTCGGTTTATTGAGGGGCTGCCAGTTGACGGCGCCGGTGGAGTGCTCCATGAGGAGCCACGGTGCGCCGGAGCCGAGGCCGCGCGAGAGATCGGCCGCGAAGGCGAGCTCAGCGGTGGGGTCGGCGAGGCGGTGGTCGAGGTAGTGGTCGTTCGCGACGACGTCCATGTCGCCGGCCCACGACCAGTAGTCGAGGTTCTCGATGTGGGCGGTCACCATGAAGTTCGTGGTGATGGGCGCCGCACTGAGGGGCCGGATGATCTCGGCCTCTGCGCGGTAGTACGAGAGCAGTTCGTCCGAGCTGAAGCGGTGGAAGTCCAGCATCTGACCGGGGTTGCGGCTCGAGACGGTCGCGCGCGGCGGGAGGATCTCTTCCCAGTCGCTGTAGGTCTGACTCCAGAACGCGGTCCCCCAGGCGGCGTTGAGCGCCGCGATCGTGCCGTGCTTCGCCCGCAGCCAGCGTCGGAACGCGGCGGCGCTGACATCGCAGTAGCAGAGCGCGTTGTGGCAGCCCAGCTCGTTCGAGACGTGCCACAGCGCGACGGCCGGATGGTCGCCGTAGCGCCGCGCGACGGCGTCGACGAGCCGAAGCGCCGCGGCGCGGAACACCGGCGAGCTCGGGCACCAGGCCTGCCGGCCGCCGGGGTAGCGGCGGGTGCCGTCCTCGACCATGGGGAGGACCTCGGGGTAGGCGGTCGTCAGCCACGCGGGAGTCGACGCGGTTCCGGTGCCGAGATTCACCCGGATGCCGGCGGCGTGCAAGCGGCCGATAATGTCGTCGAGCCCACGGAAGTCGTACTCGCCCTCGCGCGGCTCGATGTGCGACCAGCCGAAGATGTTGATCGCCACAAGGTCGACTCCGGCCTCGCCCATCAGGGCGATGTCCTCGTCCCACACGTCGGGCGTCCACTGCTCGGGGTTGTAGTCGCACCCGAAGGCGATGCCGTCGTGCCGGAAGGGGCGGGCGGGGACCGTCATGTTCTCCTCGGATCTGTGAACGTGCACAGATCCGAGCGCGAAGTCTCGACGCTGAGAGTCTGTGAACGTGTACAGAGTATGCGCGTGACCAATCCCTGTCAATCAGCCAGTGACTAACTGTGCTCGTGCACATACGATGGGTCGCGTGGACCACACCGTGAAGAGGCGCCGCGCCACCGTCAAGGATGTCGCGCTCGAAGCCGGCGTCTCCCGCGGCACCGTGAGCCGCGTCCTCAACGGGCAGCCCTACGTCTCCGACGAAGCGCGCGCGGCGATCGACGCGGCGATCGCGAGGGTGGGCTTCGTTCCCAACCGGGCCGCGCGCAGTCTGGTGATGCAGAGCTCGCAGGCGATCGGCCTCATCGTCCACGAGCCGCATTCGCTGTTCGTCGAAGACCCCAACATCGGGTCGATCCTGATGGGCGCCAACGCCGCGCTCTCGGAGGCCGACTACCAGCTCTCGGTGATGATCGCCGACAGCACCCGAGACATCGAGCGGCTGGCGCGCTACCTGAGCGGCGGGCTCATCGACGGCGTGATCGTCGTGTCGGCACGCGTCGGCGATCCGATCACGCGGGCGATCGCCGACCTCGCCCTGCCCGCCGCCTTCGTGGGGCATCCCCGCGACATCGGCGACGCGGCCTATGTCGCGATCGACAACCGCGGCGCGGCGCGCGAGATCACGACCCGGCTCGCCCACACCGGGCGGGAGCGCATCGGCATGATCGCCTCGGCGCTCGACCGAGACTCAGGGTCGGACCGCCTCGCCGGGTTCGTCGACGCGCTGGGGAACAGATTCGACCCGCAGCTCGTCGAGCGCGTGCCCCTGTATTCCTATTCCGACGGGCAGGCGGGCATGCGCGCTCTGCTCGAGCGCGCGCCAGACATCGACGGCGTGTTCGCCTCGAGCGACGCCGTCGCCGCCGGAGCCATGGATGTGCTGCAGTCGGCGGGGCGCCGCATCCCGGACGACATCGGCGTGGTCGGATTCGACGACAGCACGTGGGCGCTGCGCTGCGATCCGCCGCTGTCCACCGTGCACCAGCCGGCCACCGAGCTCGGACGCGCGGCGGCCGAGTCGGTGCTGCGTCAGCTGCGGGGCGAGGATCCCGAGACCGGCGGCACGGTGCTGGAGTGCCCCGTCGTCTGGCGCGCCTCGGCCTGAACCCCCGGCGCTCGGGTCGACCGCGTCAGTCGGCGGCGCGGGCGCGTCGTCGGCCGAGCAGGCTGATCGCGACTCCGCCGGCGAGGAGCGCGGCCGCTCCGGCGACGAGGCCGGTCACCACGAGGGGGTCCTGGCCCGTGACGGCGAGTGCGCCCTCGCCGGCCGGGTCGGCCGGCGACTCACCCGCGACGACGCCCTCCTCCGTCGGGTCCGTCGGGTCCGTCGGGTCCGTCGGGTCCGTCGGGTCCGTCGGGTCCGTCGGGTCCGTCGGGTCCGTCGGGTCCGTCGGGTCCGTCGGGTCCGTCGGGTCCGTCGGGTCCGTCGGGTCACCGGGCACCGTGCCCTCGAAGCCGTAGTGGTGCAGCTCGCCGCCGCCGCGCGAGGTGAACGACTTCACCAGCCACTGGCCATTGTGCGAGATGCCGGAGTCGAAGACGACGTCGGCGTTCGGTGCGAAGACCGAGCCCAACTCGAGCCCGCTGACGGTGAGCATGCCGCTGACCTGCGACGCATCGATCATGATGTGGCGGGCGTAGCCCTGCTGAGCGCCGAGCTGCGCGCTCCATCCCTCGATGTTGATCCGTCCGATCGTCGTCGTCCCGGGCGCGACGCGGATGATGAGCGGCGCGTCGGCCGTCGGCACATAGCCGCCGGAGCGCTCCAGCTTGATGATGCGATCGGCGACGTCGGCGTAGTCGATCACGTTCGGGCGGTCGGTCGCGAACGACAGCGGGAAGACGAGACCGCCCTCGATCGTGAGCGGCACCTCGTGCACCGCGGTGGTGCCGTAGGCAGCGGCGAGAGCCTCCGCCGCGGCATCCGCTCCTGCCGCATCGATGTACGACGCCACAGGCGAGGCCGTGCGCACCGCATCGAGAGCGTCCGGCGCGTAGCGCACGGCGAGCAGGTCCATCCATCCGCCATCGGCATTGGTCAGCCGGGCGAAGTCGGCACCGGCCGCTGGGCCGACGCCACCGCTGCGGGCGCTGAGCTCGATGCCGGTGAGGTCTTCGAGCTTGGCCGACGCCGCGGCATCCGCCTCCCCCGCGACTCCCCGGCTCGCGTTCGAGACCTGCACGTTGCCCTCGCCCGTGAACGCCTTCGCGAGGAGTCGCACCGGGACGCCGTCGATGAGCGGCACCGTGTAGCTGCCCTCGCTGGCCACGTCATGCCGCAGCGGGAAGTTGCCCGAGGTGCTCGAGACAGCTCCGAGCGCGGCGACGGATCCCTCGATCTCTCCGTTGCCGAGCGACGCGTCACCCAGCGAGACGACGGTGAAGCCGCCGTTCACCCCGAACGGATTGATGCTCGCCTCCGCCGCGATGGCTGCCGGAGCGGCGCCGAAGACGGCGCCCATCGCGAGCAGGCCGGCGAGCGCCGCCCCCGTCGCCGCTGCGCCGCGTCGACCGCGACCGCGCTTCACTGACATCGTCTCCCCAATCCCGGGCACGCCGAACGTGCCCTCATCTGCGGTGCGCGCCGTGCACACTCCGCAGACGCGGAGCGGCGGCACTGTCCCCCGATGCAGGCGGCGATGGACTCGCTCACGCCTTTGGGCTCCCCTGCCCGGCATCTCTTACTCCCATCCGACCACGGAGCGAGCTTGTCCACCAAATGGGGGACACGCCTCCTGGCGAAGTCTCAGGGAATACACCGCCCCGGAACGACGGTTGGGGTCAGCGATGACTTCTGCACCGGCCCTGTCCGTCCTCGACCTCGTGCCGGTGCGCTCCGGCCAGACCAGCGCACAGGCGGTCGCGGCATCCCTCGCGCTCGTCGCGCGCGCCGACGAGCTCGGTTTCCGCCGCTACTGGTTCGCCGAGCACCACAACATGCCCGCGGTCGCCTCGACCACCCCGCCCGTGCTGGCTGCCGCGGCCGCAGCGCGCACGTCGCGCATCCGCCTCGGCTCGGGCGGCGTGATGCTGCCGAACCACTCGCCGCTCGTGGTGGCCGAGCAGTTCGCCGCCCTCGAGGCGCTCGCACCGGGGCGCATCGACCTCGGGATCGGTCGTGCGCCGGGGTCCGATCCGGTGATCACGCAGCTGCTGCGGCAGAGCGGCACCACCAGCGACGTCGAGCGGTTCCCCGACCACGTGCGCGACATCGTGTCGCTCGTGTCGCCCGACGGCGCGTCGGTGCGATTCACCTCGGGCGGCACCTATGACGTGCACGCGACGCCGGCGGCGTCGACCGTGCCGGAGGTGTGGCTACTCGGCTCGAGCGACTACTCGGCCCAGCTCGCCGCGGCCGTCGGACTCCCGTACGTCTTCGCGAACCACTTCTCCGGTCAGGGGCTCGAGCGTGCGCTCGACCTGTACCGCACCGGCTACCAGCCGAGCGAGGCGCACCCCGAGCCGCGCACCTTCCTCACCGCGAACGTGCTCGCCGCGCCCACGGCCGACGAGGCCGAGGAGCGCGCCCTCCCGAACCTGCGCATGACGGCGCGGCTGCGCACGAACCGCCCGCTCGTGCCTCTCGAGACGGTCGAGCAGTCGATCGCCGGGGCGGCCGACTTCGACGGGCTCGGCGATTCGTTCATGGCGTCGGCCCGCGCGAACTGGTTCGTCGGAACGCCCGCTGCGGTTGCGGGCGAGTTGACCGCGTTCGCCACCGCGCACGGCGTCGACGAGGTCATGATCTCGCCGATCGCCGGGTCGTACGACAGCGAGCCGATCGATGCTTCGCCCGGCCGCGCGCAGACACTCGAGCTGCTCGCGGCCGAGCTCCCGCTCGCCGCCTGACCCTCTCACCGGGTCAGCGAGTAGAACCGGAACATCCCGAAGTCCTCGACCGCGAGGATGTCCAGGTCGGCGAAGCCGGCCGCCTGCGCATAGTCCCGTAGGGTGTCGGGACGCATGACCGTGCCGGTGCCGGCACTGGGCCGGTGCGAGAGGCCGTCCGGCAGGCAGCAGAAGATGCCGTAGCCGCACATGAGGCGCTCGACGTCGTCGCCCGGCGCGACCAGGCGCTCGCCGACTGCCTCGTCCATGATGACGACAGGCCCGTACGGCACCGCCTGCCGCATCGCGGCCAGCACGTCGACGGGCCGCGCCATGTCGTGGATGCACTCGCACGCGAACGCCGCATCGAACGGTCCGTGAGCGGCGAGTCCGTCGCCGTCCGCGTTGTGGAACCGCACCCGGTCGACGACACCCGCGGTCGCGGCGTTGGCCCGGGCCAGCTCGATCGACGGCTCGTCGATGTCGAATCCGTCCACCTCGAGTCCTGGGTAGGCCTGCGCGACGGCGGTCGACGACCAGCCGCCGCCGCGCGCTACCAGGCGATCAGCTTGTGCGGGGTGACCTCGATCATGACGGAGTACCGCTCCGCCATGGTCTCGGTCGTGAGGTTCAGCCGCTGCAGCCACGCATCGTACTTCGCCGTGTACGCCGCTGCGATGCGCGGAAGCCACGCGGTCGAAGGCTCGGGCGAGAGGGTGGCGACACCCCGCAGGACGCTCAGCTGCTCACCGTCGGCTCCGGCCTCCAGGTGCAGCAGCACGCGATCGTTCGCTCGGATGTTGCGCACCTTCGCCGTCTCGGGCTCGCTCATGATCAGCGCGCGGCCGTCCTGCCACAGGAACCAGATCGGCACGGCGTGCGGGTAGCCGTCGCGCCCGATCGTGCCGAGCCACGCGACCTGCTCGGTGTCGAGGCGCTCGAGCGTGCGCGCGTGGGTCTTGACGGCGGGATCGAAGACGAAAGGTGCGGGCACGGTCACGCGTTCCCCGGCTCGCCGCTGATGAGACCGCGCAGCCAGTCCCGCGCCTCGACGAACACGTCGTCGGAGTAGCGCTCCGGGTAGTGCACGACCGCGCGGTCGGCCCGCGGGTACGAGCCGAGGAACACGACCTGCGGGCTGAACCGCCGCAGGCCCAGCAGCGCGTCGGCCATGCGCTCGTCCTCGATGTGCCCGTCAGCGTCGATCACGAAGCGGTACCGTCCGAGGGCGTCGCCGATCGGACGCGATGCCAGCAGCGAGAGGTTGATCCCGCGCGTCGCGAACTGCTCGAGCATCTCGAGCAGTGCGCCCGGGTGGTCGTCGGGAAGCTCGACGATGAGCGACGTCTTGTCGGCGCCGGTGGGCGGCGGCGGCGCGACGGTCTTGCTCACGAGCACGAAGCGCGTGACGGCGTTGGGATTGTCGCCGATAGCGGAGGCGAGGAGTTCGAGCTCGTGGTGCTCGAGGATCCCGGGCGGCGCGATCGCGGCATCCGCGGCGATCGATCCGTCGATGAGGCCCATCGCACTGGCGACGTTGCTCGCCGCGGGGATGTGCGAGTGGGCGGGCAGCGTGCGCGAGAGCCACTGCAGGCACTGGGCGTACGCGACGGGATGGGCCGCGACGACCGAGACCTCGTCGAGCGTCGCGCCGGGGCGGGCGACGAGCACGAACTCCACCGGCACAAGGTGCTCCCCGACGATGCGCAGCCCCGGGACGGTGGCGAGGGCATCCTGCGCAGTCGAGACGCCGCCGTCGACGGAGTTCTCGATCGCGATCATCGCGGCGTCGGAGCGGCCCTCGACCACGTCGGCCAGCGCTTCGCCGACGTTGCGCACCGGGCGCCACTCCTGCGCGCGTGCCTCGGGCACCTGCGCCAGCGCCGCCTCGGTGAACGTCCCGGCGGGCCCGAGATAGCTGTAGGAGCGGCGGGCGGGAGCGGATGCCTCGGTGTGGGGCGCCTCGGAAGTCACGGGTGCCAGCCTATCGACGTGCACAACGTCGGCAGGTCGCGGGTCTCACCGGACGGCAGGCCCGCCGAAGCGCCGTGCCGGAGACGATGTGCCGACGTTGTGCGCGGGCCGGCCGGACAACGGGGTCTGGCCGGGGCGGAGGGCGCCCCGGAGACGCCGGGTGTCAAGCCGAGGACAGAAGCAAGGCGAAGAGGGCAGACTGGACCCATGACTCGCGCAGGACAGCCCGCCGAAGCATCCGACCTCATCGACATCGATGACCTGATCTCCGCCTACTACGACCTCACGCCCGATCCGTCGGTGCCGGAGCAGCGCGTCGCATTCGGCACCAGCGGCCACCGCGGCTCCTCCCTCTCGGCGAGCTTCAACGAGGTGCACATCCTCGCGACGACGCAGGCGATCGTCGACTACCGCCGCGAGCAGGGCATCCAGGGTCCGCTCTTCCTCGGCCGCGACACGCACGGCCTGTCGCTTCCCGCCGAGCGCAGCGCCATCGAGGTGCTCGTCGCGAACGGCGTCGACGTGCGCGTCGACTCGCGCGATTCGTGGGTGCCCACGCCGGCGCTGAGCCACGCGATCCTCAGGTACAACAAGGGGCGGGATGCCGCGGACCCGGGCCGCGCGGACGGCATCGTCGTCACGCCCAGCCACAACCCGCCGCGCGACGGCGGCTTCAAGTACAACCCGCCGAACGGCGGCCCCGCCGACACCGACGCCACGGGATGGATCGCGAACCGCGCCAACGAGCTGATCGCCGCCGGTCTCGAGGGTGTGGCCCGCACGCCGTTCAAAGACCTCGACGGCGATGCGCTGGGCGACTACGACTTCCGCGACGCGTACGTCCGCGACCTGGCAGACATCATCGACATCGACGCGATCCGCTCCGCCGGGGTGCGCATCGGCGCCGACCCGCTGGGTGGCGCGTCGGTCGAGTACTGGGCGCTCATCGCCGAGGTGCACGGCCTCGACCTCACCGTGGTGAATCCCGACGTCGACCCGACGTGGAAGTTCATGACGCTCGACTGGGACGAGAAGATCCGCATGGACCCGTCCTCACCGTCCGCCATGGCCGCGCTCGTGGCGCGCCGCGACGAGTACGACATCCTCACGGGCAACGACGCCGACGCCGACCGGCACGGCATCGTCACGCCCGACGCGGGGCTCATGAACCCCAACCACTACCTCGCCGTCGCAATCGACTACCTCTATTCGCACCGGCCCGGATGGCCGGCGGATGCCGCGGTCGGCAAGACCCTCGTCTCGTCGATGATCATCGACCGCGTCGCCGCGTCGCTCGGCCGGTCGCTGCTCGAGGTGCCGGTCGGCTTCAAGTGGTTCGTGCCCGGTCTGCTCGACGGGTCAGTGGCCTTCGGAGGCGAGGAGTCCGCGGGCGCCTCGTTCCTGCGCAAGGACGGCTCGGTGTGGACCACCGACAAGGACGGCATCCTGCTGTGCCTGCTCGCCGCCGAGATCCTCGCGGTGACGGGCAAGACGCCCTCGCAGCGCTACGCCGAGCTGGAGGCCGAGTTCGGCGCCTCCGCATACCAGCGGGTCGATGCGCCGGCGACGCCCGCGCAGAAGGCGGCGCTCGGAAAGCTCGCGCCCGAGGCGGTCACCGCGACCGAGCTCGCCGGCGAGGCCATCACCGCGAAGCTGTCGCACGCGCCGGGCAACGGTGCCGCGATCGGCGGTCTCAAGGTGCAGACCGAGCACGCCTGGTTCGCCGCGCGGCCGTCGGGGACGGAGGACGTCTACAAGCTCTACGCCGAGTCGCTGCGCGGCCCCGAGCACCTCGCCGAGGTCCAGGCAGAGGCCCGCGCGGTCGTCACCGAGGCCCTCGGCGGCGCCTGACCCGACGGCCTTCCGACCGACTGGGCGAATCGGGCGCAGCACGCTAGTGTCGCGGGGTCGCCGCTCTTGCCCGACCGTCCTTCCTCTCTGATCCCGTCCGAGGACTCGCATGACCCACGCCGCCGCACGCCTCGACCCCGCGCTCGAGATCGCCGACATCGACCGCCGCCTGTTCGGCGGCTTCGTCGAGCACCTCGGCCGACACATCTATGACGGCATCTTCGAGCCCGGGCATCCGTCCGCCGACGCCGACGGGTTCCGCGCCGACGTCATCGAGCTCGTGAAGGAGCTCGGCGTCACGACGATCCGCTACCCGGGCGGCAACTTCGTCTCGGGCTACCGGTGGGAGGACGGCATCGGGCCGGTCGACCAGCGGCCGACGCGACTCGACCTCGCCTGGCATGTGACCGAGACGAACGCCGTCGGCCTGCACGAGTTCCAGTCATGGCTCGACCGGGTCGGCTCCGAGCTGATGCTCGCCGTCAATCTCGGCACGCGCGGAACCGAAGAGGCCCTGGACCTGCTCGAGTACGCCAACACGTCGGTCGACACGACCCGCACACGCGAGCGCGCCGCGAACGGCCGCTCGGCGCCGTTCGGCGTGAAGATGTGGTGCCTCGGCAACGAGATGGACGGCCCGTGGCAGCTCGGCCACCGCAGCGCCGCCGACTACGGCAAGCTCGCATCGCGCACGGCGAAGGGCATGCGGCAGCTCGATCCGACGATCGAGCTCGTGGTGTGCGGGTCGTCGAGCCGCACCATGCCGACGTTCGGCTCGTGGGAGCGCGAGGTGCTCGAGCACACGTTCGACGACGTCGACTTCATCTCGTGCCACGCCTACTACGAGGAGCACGACGGCGACGCGCAGGAGTTCCTGGCGTCCGGCGTCGACATGGCGAAGTTCATCGCCTCGGTGGTCGCGACCGCCGACCACGTCGCGGCGGTGAAGCAGAGTGACAAGCGCATCATGCTCTCGTTCGACGAGTGGAATGTCTGGTATCTCTCCCGCTGGAAGGAGGAAGAGGCCACCTATCGTCCCAACGAGTGGCCGATCGCTCCCCGGCAGCTCGAGGACCGCTATAGCGCCCTCGACGCGGTCGTGTTCGGCGACCTCCTCATCACGCTTCTCCAGCACGCCGACCGCGTGCGCTCGGCCTCGCTCGCCCAGCTCGTCAACGTCATCGCGCCGATCATGACCGAGCCCGGCGGCCCGGCCTGGCGGCAGACCACGTTCCACCCGTTCTCGCTCACGTCGCGCCTCGCGCAGGGACGGGCCGTACGCCTGCCGGTCGACGCGGCGACGTTCGAGAGCGCGCGCTTCGGAGCCGTGCCGTCGGTGAACGCGGTCGCGACCCTGGACGACGACGGCGCGAGCGTCTTCCTCGTGAACCGCTCGACGACGGATGCCGCGTCCGTCCGCCTCGACCTCGCTCCCCTCGTGGCCGCGCTGGGCCGCGACGTCGCGGTGGTCGAGTCGCACCTGCTTCACGAGGACGACCTCTACGCCGCGAACACCCTCGAGGACCGCGAGCGCGTCGGCGTCTGCCCCCTGGACGACATCGCGATCGAGGAATCCGCTCTCTCCCTCGAACTCCCTCCGGTGTCGTGGGCCGCACTGCGACTCGCCTGACCGGACGCACGATCGACCGGACACGGCGCCGCAGACGTCGCGCGCCGTGCTGGACGAGAAGGTTTGCCTGATCAGACCACGATCCGGACAGAAGTCCTAGACTCAGCCTCGTGAGCGAGACGCACACGCCTGCCCGAGGCGCAGCAACCCTGCACGACGTCGCGCGCGAGGCCGGCGTGTCGCTGGCGACCGCCTCCCGCGTACTCAACGGATCGACCCGCAAGGTGGCCGACAGCTACCGCGAGCGGGTGGCTGCAGCGGCCGAGAAGCTCGGCTACACCGCCAACCTGTCCGCCCAGGCGACCGCCCGGGGAACCTCGGCCATCGTCGCGCTGCTCGTGGCCGACATCGGCGACGTCTCGTTCGGCCGATTGGCCTCGGGAGTCGTCCGCGGCGCCGAGGAGGCGGGCCTCATCGTCACGATCGCCGACACCGGCCGCGACCCGGAGCGTGAGCTGCGCCTCGTGCGGACCCTGCGGGGTCAACGCCCCCGCGGGCTCATCCTCGGCGTCGCCCGCAACGCGGGGTCGGGCTCCGCCGCCCTCCACGGCGAGCTCACCGCACTGGCCGCCATGGGCTGCCATGTCGTGGTGCTCGGTGAAGGAGAGCCGGGGCATCGGTCGATCAGCCTCGGCAACCGCGGCGGCGCGGAGGCGCTCGGTGCCGAACTCGCCGAGCTCGGCTACCGGGATGCCGTCGTGGTCGGCGGCCCCGAAGGCCTCCGCGCGTCGGACGACCGCATCGGCGGCTTCACCGCCGGCTTCACTGCCGGCGGCGGGACGATCGGCGCGGTGCGCCACGGCGCAACGACCCGCGACGCGGGTTACGCGGCCGCGGGTGAGGTGCTCGCGGACGGCCTCGCTGAGGGAACGCTGATCTTCGGCGTCAGCGACCTCGTGGCCGCCGGGGTCGCGTCGGCACTGCGCGATGCCGGCCGCCGCGTCGGCGCCGACATCGCGGTGGCGGGGTTCGACGACATCCCGACGTGCCGCGACATCGGCCCCGGACTGACGACGGTCCGCGCGCCGTTCGACGCCCTGGGCTACCGCGCGCTGCGTGCGGCCGTGGAGAGCGACTGGCAGGGTGACGCCGAGGCGCCGCTCGCACTCGAGGTCGTCGTGCGCGGGAGCACTCCTCGGCGCGACGGCGGCTGACCGGGCCGGGCCGCCGTCACCGGCGACGACGGCTGACCGGGCGGCCGTCACCGGGCGACGGCTGACCCGGCGGCCGTCACCGGGCGACGGCTGACCCGGCGGCCGTCACCGGGCGGCAGCGCCCTCGGGCGTCAGCCGAGCGCTGCGGCGAGCGCCGCGCCCGCTTCGGTCAGCCAGTGAGCGGGCGAGGCCATGGCGGCGTCCGCCGACCCGGCGAGGTCGGTGAGCGACACCGTCGCCGCGAACGCCGAGACGTCGGCGTCGCCCGCGATGCGCCCGGCGACCAGTGCGACGGCGACCTCGGCCGCGTGGGCGACCGCCGCGACGTACGCGGGGGTCTTGCCCGCGGCGGATTGACCGTCGAACGATCCTTCGCCGGTGAGGACGACGGATGCCTCGCCCACCGCGGACGTCAGTCCGATGAGCTCCGCGACCGCTGCCGCGCCGGGCACGAGCGTCGCTCGCCACGCGAGCAGCCCGAAGCCGGTGCCCCCTGCGGCGCCCGCGCCGGGCGTCGTGGGATCGGCGGGGAGCAGCTTGGCGAAGCGAGCGAGCTCGGCGTCGAGTTCCTGCACCTCGTCGGGCGACGCCCCCTTCTGCGGTCCGAACACCGCTGCCGCGCCCCAGGCACCGACGAGCGGATTGTCGACGTCGCTCAGCACGGTGACGCCGCCCGGCGGCAGCGGCCGAAGACCCGACAGGTCGGCCGAGACCAGGTCGGCCAGACCGCGCCCCCCGTCGGCGACCGGCCTGCCCGCAGCATCCGTGAATCTCGCACCGAGCGCGGAGAGCAGGCCCGTTCCCCCATCCGTCGACGCGCTCGACCCGATGCCGAGCACCAGCCGCGAGACGCCGTGGTCCAGCGCGGCGGCGACAGCCTCGCCGAAGCCGAGCGTGCCGGCGTCGAGCGGGCGCAGCCGCGCAGGCGTGCCGAGCAGTTCGATGCCGCTCGTCGAGGCCAGCTCGACCACACCGGTGCCGTTCGGCGCGTCGGATGTCGCGGGAAGAAGAAGCCACGTCGCCTCGACCAGTGTGCCCTCGGGCCCGGTCACTGTGGCCGGCTGCCGCTGCGCGCCGTCCACCGCCGTCGCGAAGGCGTCGATCGTACCCTCGCCACCGTCCGCCATGGGCAGCAGGAGCAGCCGGTCGTGCGGCCGCACGCGCGCCCATCCCTCGCCGAGGCGGGCGGCCGCTTCGGCGGCCCCGACCGTGCCCTTGAAGGAGTCCGGGGCGATCACGACGGTGTGCATGCGGCCATTGTCCTCTTGCCCGGCCTGCTTCGCCGGGCCGCCGCTGCTCAGCGCGCCCGAGCGGTGCTCTCGCGCACCTGGAGCGTCGTCGGCACGATGTGGGATCCGGTGGCGCCGTCCTCGATGCCTGCGACGAGTGCGGCGACGGCGAGCTCCCCCAGCCGGTCGAAGTGCTGGCGCACCGTGGTGAGCGGCGGGCGGTAGTCGGCCGCATCCGCGATGTCGTCGAAACCCACGATGCTCACGTCGCCCGGCACCTCGCGTCCCGCATCGGAGAAGGCGCGGATCGCCCCGAGTGCGAGCTGGTCGTTCGCCGCGAACACCGCGGTCGCCTCGTCCTCGAGCAGGCGGGCGGCAGCGGCATGACCGGATGCCGCGGTCCAGTCGCCGCGCACGACCCGGGGTGCGGGCGCCCCGGCGTCGGCGAGCGCTTCGCGCCAGCCGCGTTCGCGCTCGGCCGCCGCGAACGACGTCGCGGGGCCGCCGAGGTGATGCACCGTGCGATGGCCGAGCGCGAGCAGGTGCGTCGTGGCGGCGCGGGCACCCCCGGCGTGGTCGGACTGCACGATGCCGAAGTGCCGCGTCCCCTCCGCGTCGGGCGGCGCGTCGACCACCACGAGGCTCAATCCGGGAGGCGCGGGTGTCTCGCGCGCGGCCGCGGTGGCCTCGTTCAGCACCACCACCCCGTCGACGCCCTGCTCGCTCAGGCGCTCGAAGGCGGCCGGCACATCGGGGTGGGCGCCGAGCGTCACCACGGTGAGGGCGTAGCCGCGCGCGGCCGCAGCATCCGCCACCGCCTGCAGCATGCGGGAATTGCCCACCGTCGCCAGCGTCGACACCAGCAGCCCGATCGTCTGCGTGCGGCCGGTGCGCAGGGCGCGCGCGGCGCGGTGCGGTCGGTAGCCGAGCTGTGCCATGGCCACCTCGACGCGGGCGCGCGTGCCGGGGTCGACGCGGGGACTGTCGTTCACCACGCGCGAGACCGTCTGGCCTGAAACGCCGGCGAGCGCCGCGACATCCGCCATCGAAACGCGTCGCTGCACGGGGCCTCCTCGATCGGGTGAAACGGTCGGGCATGTTGACGTTAGCACGGGGCCATTGGTACCGTGTTGACGTGAACATGCCCGCTGCATTGCCACCCGCCGAGACACTCGGCGCCGGCGTCGTCAAACGCTCCACCCGTCTCGACGACGGCCGCGAGCTGATCTACTACGACGACCCGGGCACGACGCTCGGCCCCGAGCGCGCCGCGGACGCGCGTGACCTCCCGGCGCGGCCCGAGACCGCGACCATGCGCCGCGACGTGCTCACCGGCGACTGGGTGTCGATCGCCGCAGCGCGCCAGAACCGCGCCTTCCTGCCGCCGGCCGAGCTGGACCCGCTGTCGCCGCAGACGGCCGCGAACCCGTCCGAGATCCCGTCGCTCTACGACGTCGCCGTCTTCGAGAACAAGTCGCCGTCGTTCGGGCCCGCCCTTCGGGTGGCGCACGGCGAGGCGCCGGCCGGTTCCGACGCCCCGGTCGACCTCGCCGATCTCGACGCCCCAGGGCTGGGGCGAACGCGCACGTCGGTCGGACGCTGCGAGGTCGTCTGCTTCAGCCCTGAGCACTCCGGCTCGTTCGGCACGCAGAGCGTCACGCGGGCCCGCACGGTGATCGAGGCGTGGGCCGACCGCACGGCCGCGCTGTCGGCCCTCCCGGGGATCGAGCAGGTCTTCCCGTTCGAGAACCGCGGCGAGGCGATCGGCGTCACGCTGCCCCATCCCCACGGCCAGATCTACGCGTACCCCTACATCACGCCGCGCACCACCAGCCTGCTCGCGTCGATCGAACGCGAGGGCGCCGACCTGTTCGCGCGCATCCTCGAGTTCGAGCGCGCCTCCGAGCGGGTCATCGTGCAGGGCGAGCACTGGACCGCGTTCGTCCCGTTCGCCGCGCGCTGGCCGCTCGAAGTGCACCTGCTGCCGCACCGGCACGTCGCCGACTTCGCCGAGACGACCGACGCCGAGCGCGACGAACTCGCGCCGCTCTATCTGCGCCTGCTGCGCGGCGTCGACGCGCTCTACGACACCCCCACGCCGTACATCGCCGCATGGCACCAGGCGCCGGTGCACCGCGGGCGCGATACCGTGCGGCTGCACCTCCAGCTGACGTCGCCGCGCCGCGCCGCCGACAAGCTCAAGTTCCTCGCCGGGTCGGAGGCCGCCATGGGCGCCTGGATCGGCGACGTGCCGCCCGAGTCCGCCGCCGAGCGCCTCCGCGCCGTGGTCGACGCGATCCCCGAGGAGACCCTGTGACCTCCCCCACCGCTTCCGCCACCGCTGCAGACACGGTCCGCGCGGCCCGACGGCTCTTCGCCGAGCGCTTCGGCGGCGAACCCGTCGGCACGTGGTCGGCGCCGGGACGCGCCAACCTCATGGGCGAGCACACCGACTACAACGATGGGTTCGTGCTGCCGTTCGCGATCCAGCACCGCACCCACGTGGCACTGGGTGTGCGCGACGACGGGATGATCCGCGTCGCGTCGACGTTCGACGATGCTGCCGTCGAGGTGCCGCTGGCCGAGCTCGATGCGCTGTTCCCCGCCCGCCGCGACGAGATCGCCGAGTGGGCGCGCTACCCGCTCGGCGTCGCATGGGCGCTCATCGGGTCCGGGGCGACGGGCGCTCGCGGCGTCGACCTCGCCTTCGCGTCGAGCGTGCCGGTCGGCGCCGGCCTCTCGTCGTCCGCGGCCATCGAGGGCGCCACCGCCTCGGCGCTCGCCCACACGTGGGGACTCGACGTCGACCGCGTCGCGCTCGCCCGGGCCGGGCGCCGGGCCGAGAACGAGGCCGTCGGCGCTCCGACGGGGATCATGGACCAGATGGCGTCGATGCTCGGCCGCGCCGACGCGGCGATCTTCCTCGACTGCCGCTCGCTCGACGCCCAGGTGGTCGACCTCGGCTTCGACGACGCCGGGCTGGAGCTGGTCGTCGTCGACACCGGTGTCTCGCACTCGCACGCCACCGGCGGCTACGGCGAGCGTCGCGCCGCCTGCGAACGAGGTGCGGCGATCATGGGCGTCGCCGCGCTGCGCGACGTGTCGGTCGACGACCTCGCGCGCGCGGAAGGACTCATGGATGATGTGACCTTCCGGCGCGTCCGCCACGTCGTGACCGAGAACCAGCGCGTGCTCGACACCGTGCGCACGCTGCGCGAGCGGGTTCCGCGCGCCATCGGCGAGCTGCTGGTCGCCTCGCACGCCTCGATGCGCGACGACTTCGAGATCTCGGTGCCCGAGCTCGACACCGCCGTCGACGCAGCGCTCGCGGCGGGTGCCGTCGGCGCGCGCATGACCGGCGGCGGCTTCGGCGGTGCGGCGATCGCGCTCGTCGCACACGACCGGCTCGAGCAGGTCACGGCTGCAGTGAACGCCGCGTTCGCGGCATCCCGCTTCACTGCTCCGACGATCTTCACGGTGACGCCGTCCGACGGCGCCGGCCGCGACGCCTGACGCTCGCCGTTCAGCACGCGAACACCGTCAACCCCTGGCGGTTCGGGATGCCGCCCCCTAGCGTCGGAGGTGGGCCGCGGCATCCGCTCGCCTTCGGCCCGGAAGGAGCGACACGTGGCGTACATCACCGTCGGAACCGAGAACTCGGCCGACATCGAGCTCTACTACACCGACCAGGGCGAGGGTCAGCCGGTTGTGCTGATCCACGGCTTCCCGCTGAACGGGGAGTCGTGGGGCAAGCAGCAGGCCGCGCTCCTCGACGCCGGCTACCGCGTGATCGCGTACGACAGGCGCGGGTTCGGAGCGTCGTCGAAGGCGGGGTCCGGGTACGACTACGACACGTTCGCGGCCGACCTGCACGCCCTGATGGAGGACCTGGATCTGAAGGATGCCGTCCTCGTCGGCTTCTCGATGGGCACCGGCGAGATCGCACGCTACCTCGCGCGGTACGGCAGCGCCCGGGTGGCCAAGGCCGCGTTCCTCGGATCGCTCGAGCCGTATCTGCTCGTGACCGACGACAATCCCGACGGCGCCGGTCCGCAGGATTTCTTCGACGGCATCGCCGCCTCGGTACGCGAGGACCGGTACGCGTTCATCTCCGGCTTCTTCAAGGACTTCTACAACCTCGACGACAACCTGGGGTCGCGGATCTCGCAGGAGGCCGTCGATGCCAGCGTGCAGGTCGCGAACCTGATGGGCAACGCAGGCATCTCGGCGGCGCCGTTGACCTGGCCGACCGACTTCCGCGCCGACATCGGCTCGGTCGACGTGCCGACGCTCATCCTCCACGGCACGGCCGACAACATCCTGCCTATCGATGCGACCGCGCGACGGTTCCGCACGATGCTGCCCGACGCGACCTACGTCGAGATCGAGGGGGCACCGCACGGTCTGCTGTGGACGCACGGCGCCGAGGTGAACGAGGCACTGCTGGCGTTCCTCAAGTCCTGAGCCGAGGGGCGGCACGTGGATCCGTCCGGGTCTGAGTCGGTGACCGCCGCTCACGGGGTGCCCCGCATCGGCATCGGGATGAGGGATGCGGCGGCTCAGGCCTTCTCGTCCTCTTCCGGCTCGAAGGTGGACGGCGTGCCGGTGTGACCTGCGGCGACGCCGTCGGGGTCATCGGGGATCGTGCCGTCCTGGCCCAGCCCGTCAGGCTTCGGGGTGCCCTCCGGGTCGTTGCTCCGTGCCTCGTCGGGCGCATTGCGGTTCATGTCTCGTCCTCTCTTCCCCCACGCTCGAACGTACGCGGGCCCTCGAGCGGACGGTGCGGGGTTGACACGGAGAGGCACGGATGCCCCGGCCACCCGGGCCGAGGCATCCGCTCGTCGTCAGTCCTGCGGCTGCTGCTGCGGGGCGTTGGCCATGGCGATGAGCCCGTCGATCATCTCGGGGCTGACGGCTCCGTTCGAGTCGCCGGCCGCGAACATGCCGGCGCGACCGATCGGGAAGGACTCCATCATCTTGGACGCGTCGACACCCTCGGGCATGATGGCCTCCACACCCTCCATGCCCGACATCATCTGCGCGATCGCCGACTGCACCATCTGACCGACGACGGGGTGGGCCATGACCTCGCCGATCGACGAGTCGCGCGTGAGCGGCAGCACGATCGGGTCGCCCTCGACGGTCACTTCGGCGGTGGAGCGGATGTCGCGACTCGACGCCGCGACATCCACGACGTAGTCCCCGCCCTCGACGACCCAGGCGTCCAGGCGGGTGTCCCAGTACGCGAGGTCCTTGCGGCGCACGGTCAGCGTGACCTCCGCGATCTCGCCCGCCTCGAGCGCGACCGACGCGAACGCCTTGAGCTCGCGCACCGGGCGCTGCGCGGCGCCTCCGGGGAGCGACGTGTAGACCTGCACGACCTCGCGCCCGGCCCGGTCGCCGGTGTTCGCGACCGTGAGCGTCACGTCGATGTCGCCCCGCGCGTTGACCGACGCCGTCGCCTCGCCGTACGAGAAGGTCGTGTACGACAGGCCGTGGCCGAACGGGAAGGCGACATCCATGCGGCGCGCGTCGTACCAGCGGTAGCCGACGAACAAGCCCTCGCCGTAGCGGACGTGCGAGAACTCGCCGGGGAAGTCGAGGAACGCGGGGGTGTCCTCGAGGCGGTGCGGGATCGTCTCGGTCAGCTTCGCCGACGGGTTCACGTCGCCGAAGAGCACGTCGGCGATCGCGCCGCCACCGGCCTGCCCGAGCAGCCAGCCCTCGAGGATCGCGGGCACCCGGTCGGCGAACGGCAGCGCCACGACGCCGCCGTTCGAGAGCACCACCACGACGTTCGGGTTCGCCTCGACCACCGCGTCGACCAGGGCGAGCTGCTCCGCGGGCAGGTCGATGTCGGTGCGGTCGTAGCCCTCCGACTCGAGACGGGCGGGGAGACCGAGGAAGAGGACGACGACATCGGCAGCGGATGCCGCGGCCACCGCCTCGCCCCGCAGCTCCGAGGTCTCGTCGTCGGAGACGGTCGGCGCGACGCTGAAGCCCCGCGTGTAGGTCACGTCGCCGTCGGCGAGGGCGCGGATCTCGTCGAGCGCGGTGTCGAGCTTCGTCGGGTTGATCATCGACGAACCGGCGCCCTGGTAGCGCGGCTTCTCGGCGAACTCGCCGATCAGCGCGATGCGCGCGTCTTTCGCGAGCGGAAGGATCGGCGCGCCGGCGTCGGCGCGCGCGTCGGCGCGCGCGTCGGCGACCGCATCGTTCTTGAGCAGCACGATCGAGCGGCCCGCCGCCTCGCGAGCGAGGGCGTGGTGGGCGTGGATGTCGAGCGGACCCTCGACGGCGCCGGCTCCGGCCTGCGCCTTGCGCACGAGGTCGAGCACGCGGGTCGCGGCGGTGTCGAGCACGGCCTCATCGAGCGCGCCGTCCTCGACCGCCGCGACGATCTGCGCGTCGGTGACACCGTTGGACGACGGCATCTCGAGATCCATGCCCGCGGCGAGCCCGGTCACGCGCTCGTTCACGGCGCCCCAGTCCGAGACGACGAGACCTTCGAAGCCCCACTCGTCGCGCAGCACCCCGGTCAGCAGCCAGGGGTCCTCCGACGCGTACACGCCGTTGATGCGGTTGTACGAGCACATGACCGTCCACGGCTGGGCGTCCTCGACCACGCGCTGGAAGCCGCGCAGGTAGATCTCGCGCAGCGGGCGCGCGTCCACGTCGGACGACGACCGCATCCGATCGTCCTCCTGATTGTTCGCCGCGAAGTGCTTGAGCGACGTGCCGACACCCTTCGACTGCACGCCCCTCACCATCGCGGCGCCCAGCACGCCCGAGACGATCGGGTCCTCCGACAGGTACTCGAAGTTGCGGCCGCACAGCGGCGAGCGCTTGATGTTGATGCCCGGTCCCAGCAGCACCGCGACACCCTCGATCGAGGTCTCTGTGCCGAGCGCCCCGCCGACGCGCTCGACGAGGTCGACGTCCCACGACGAGCCGAGCCCGACCGCGGGCGGGAAGCACGTCGCCGGCACGCTGTCGCCGAGGCCCAGGTGGTCGCCGCCCTCACGCTGCTTGCGCAGTCCGTGCGGGCCGTCGGTGAGCATGATCGCCGGCACGCCCGCGTGCTCGATCGGTTTGGTGTACCAGAAGCTCGCGCCGCTGGTGAGCGACGCCTTCTCTTCGAGGGTGAGATCGGTGACGGATGCCGCGGCCTCGGCGGCGGTCGTGGTGTCGGTCATGGGGCCATCCTTCCGTGGATGAGGGTGGGGTTGTCAGGGGCTGTCTGGTCCTTCTGGTTCAGCGGGTCGCCTTGATCGGCCAGACGGCGAAGGCCCCCAGGATGCTCAGCACGATGCCGACCGGGAAGAGGCCGACGTAGCCGAATGAGAGCACGATCGCTCCGGCGACCGCCGGGGCGAGGGTCTGCGGCAGGGTGGCGGCGATGTTGACGACACCGAGGTCCTTGGCGAACGACCTCGCCGACGGCAGCACCTCGCTGATCAGCGCCGTGTCGACAGCCTGGAACATGCCGAAGCCGAAGCCGGCGATGAACGTCATGAGCATCCAGCCCTCGAGCGTGGGCATGACGATCGGGATGAGCATCGCCAGACCGACGAACACCGACGAGCCGAAGACGAACGGCTTGCGGCGTCCCACCCGGTCGGAGAGCGGTCCCGAGACCACGGTCGAGATCACGATGCCGACGAGGCTGAGAAGCCCGAGGATCGGGATGACGCTCTCGGGATTCTCGACGCCGATGTAGTCGGTGAGGATGAACAGCTGATACCCGGTGACCGCGAAGTAGCCGGTGTAGAGCAGGAGGCGCCCGGTGAACGCCCAGAAGAAGTCGGGGTGCTGGATCGGGTTCACCCAGAAGGTGCGGAGGAAGTCGCCGAGGCGGAAGGGCTCGGGCTGGAGCTTCGTGCTCGAGTAGTCGGGGTTGAACACGACGAACAGCGTGAGCACGACCAGCGAGATGACCGCGAACGTCACGTAGCCGACGGCGATGCTGTTGAAGAACATCGACCCGACGATCTGACCGCCGAGCGCGCCGACCATCAGCCCGATGCCCGACAGGGCGGCGAAGAGACCACGCCGCTTGAGCAGCACACGGTCGGGAAGGATCGCGCTGAGCGGCCCCTGCGCGAAGTTGTAGGCGATCTGCACCAGCGTCCACGCGATCGCGATGCCGACGAGGCTGTTCGCGAACGCCAGCCCGACGAGCGACAGACCACCGGCGAGCGATCCGATCACGATCCAGGGGGCGCGGCGCCCGAAGCGCGAGCGTGTGCGGTCCGAGATCTGGCCCGCGATCGGCTGAGCGATCATCGCCGCGAACGCGCCGATCGTCGCGATGATCGCCAGGTTGGCGACCTTGTTCTCCTCGCCCAGGACGACGGTCACCTGCTGCGGGAGCAGGATGCCGGGCACCGCACCCCAGATGAGGAAGATGCCGAGGTTCGCCGGGATGATCCAGCCGAGCAGTCGGCGAAGGCCCTTGATCGGCGCCGGCGGATCGTCGTTGCCCGCAGCGGTGGCGACGAAGGTGTTCTCGGTCATGGGCGAGGTCGGCGGCAGGGCCGGCTCGGGGGCGAGTGCGGAGTCAGACGGCGTTGTCATGGACGATCCAATCGGGATGGAGCACGCTCGTCCTCGAGCGATAGCAAAACCATATGTAACTTGGTTTTGAGAAATCAAGCCTCGTTCGGGTTTACTTGTCCCCATGGCAGAAGGCCGCAAGGAACGCAGGGGTTCGTACGCGAAGGGCGTCGCCAAGCGCGAGGAGATCCTCGAGCGCGCACTCGATGTGATCGCGCGCGAGGGCTACCGAGGCGCCTCGATCAAGGAGCTCGCCGAAGAGGTGGGCCTGAGCCAGGCCGGTCTGCTGCACTACTTCGACAGCAAGGAGGAGCTCTTCACGGCGATCCTCCGCAAACGGGACGAGATCGACTCGGCCAACTTCGGCCTGGCTGACGATGACGGCCAGGTCGAGGGCGTCGACCTCCGTGAGGGCTACCTCGGCGTGATCCGCCACAACGCCGACGTACCCGGGCTCGTCCAGCTGTTCGCGCGCCTGTCGGTCGACGCGAGCGATCCCGACCACGCAGCCCACGACTTCTTCATGGCACGCGGCAAGACGCTCCGAACCGCCTTCGCCGACGCGATCGCCGCGCAGCAGGCGGCGGGAGAGCTCACCGATCGCGTCGGTCCCGACACCCTCGCCCGGATCTTCCAGGCCGTCGCCGACGGCCTCCAGGTGCAGTGGATGCTCGAACCCGATGTCGACATGGCCGGCACGATCGACGCCCTGTTCACCGCCCTCGCCACCCGCACAGCCGCGGGGCCGGATGCCGGCACCGACACGGAATCGAGGCGTCATGGCGCAGCATCCTGAGCATCCCGTCGTCTCGATCACGTCGGGCGCCGTCCGCGGGTTCTGGCGTGGCGAGCCCGGTGCCCCCGGCGCATCGGCGGCATTCCTCGGCATCCCGTTCGCGCAGCCGCCCGTCGGGGAGCTGCGCTTCGCGGCGCCCGTTCCGCCGGAGCCATGGCAGGGAGTGCGTGACGCGCTCGAGTACGGCGCCACCGCGCAGCGCATCGACCCCGGCGACACCCTCATCCCCGAGCCGGCGATCCCGGGCGACTCGACGCTCAACGTGAACGTCTTCACGCCCGCGCCGGGCGGCGACGCGCGCCTGCCCGTGATGGTCTACATCCATGGCGGCGGATACGTCGCCGGATCGCCCGCGAGCCCCTGGTACGACGGCCGGTCGTTCAATCGCGACGGCGTCGTCACCGTCACGCTCTCGTACCGGCTCGGCTTCGACGGCTTCGGGCACATCCCGGGCGCCCCCTCCAACCGCGGGGTCCGCGACTGGCTCGCGGCGCTCGAATGGGTGCGCGACAACATCGCAGCCTTCGGCGGCGACCCGGCGCGCGTGACGATCGCCGGGCAGTCGGCGGGCGGCGGAGCCGTGCTGACACTGCTCGGGATGCCGGCATCCCAGCACCTGTTCCACTCGGCGTGGGCGATGTCGGCCGCGCTCGCCGACGTCGCACCCGAACGTGCGCGGACCCTGTCGGCCAAGCTCGCACACCTCGCAGGCGTCAGGCCGAACCGCGACGGCTTCGCGTCCGTGCCCGAGGAGACGCTCCACGACCTGCAGCACGACGCCGCGACACCGGATTCGCGCGATCCTCTCGCCGCCGTGCATGAGATCCTCGACGACGGGCTCTCGTGGGGTCCGATGATCGACGGCGACCTGCTGACGCAGCCGACCGTCGCCGCGCTCGCGGCGGGCGTCGGCGCCGACAAGCCGCTGGTGCTCGGCACGACCGACGACGAGTTCACGATGGTGACCGACTCCGCCCGCGGCAAGCTGCGGCTCGTGCCCGCCTCGATCGCCCTCGGCAGACTGAAGCTGCCGCGCGGCGCGCGGCGCGCCTACCTCGCGGCCAACGTCGCGCAGCGACGCAAGGGAACGGCGGCCGTCCTCGGCCGCTACGTCACCGACGTCGTCTTCCGCTCCGATGTCGTGCGCGTCGCCGAGGCGCGCGGCGACGCCCGGACGTGGGTGTACCGCTTCACGTGGGTCTCCCCTACGCGGGGGTGGGCGCTGCATTGCCTCGACGTGCCGTTCTGGTTCGACTGCCTCGACGCCGCCGGAGTGACTGCGCTCGCGGGCGACGCCCCGCCCCGCCGCCTCGCCGAGGCCGTCCACGGCGCCGCCGTCGGCCTCATCCGCGACGGCGACCCGGGGTGGCCGACCTGGACCGAGCAGCCGGGGGCGACCCGGATGTTCGGCGGCGAGGCATCCCGCCCCGACGTCGACGCCGACGGCTACCGCAGCGTGCGCTCGCTCGTCGCCGGTCCGACCGCCTGGGCCTGACCCGGGGCGGCGTCGCCCGGCCCGTCGTCGACCCGTCAAACCGTCGGGACGACACGCCGTGCTGGGGGTCTTCACCGCCTCTGAGAGCCGAAATCTCCCGACGCTTCGACCATCCACGTCCTATCGCGCCCGTCGATCGGTGCGGCTGCGGAGCAGACCGACCAGCGCCGCGCGCACCTCCTCCGGACGCCACATGATGTCTTCGGCGATCGGCCGGTACGTCGCATACCCCAGCGCAGCAGCGCGCTGATCACGGCGTCGATCGCGGCGCTGCGCGTCCCAGCTCGAGTGGTGCTCGAAGCTGTCGCACTCGACGATGAGCCAGCCGTCGACGACGAAGTCGACGCGGCCGACACCGGAGATGACCACCTGCACGTCGAAGTGCACTCCGAGAGACCTCAGGATCAGCCGCACCAGCGATTCAGGTCCTGACTCGCAACGCGCGTCGACGAGCCTGCGCACGACTGCGTAGCGTCCAGGGAGGGTCGCGAAGAGTTCCTCGAGCTCGTGCGTCGCAAGCAGGCCGAGGTGCAGCGCAGAGTCCAGGGTCGCGACCGCCCCTCGCGGCGGCTGGCACCTCACCGCCTCTCTGAGGGCATCGAAGACCTCCACGGCGAGAGACGCGGGGTGCGGCACCCGTCTCGGCCGTCCCCAGTGCCGCCGTACTCTGCGGCTCGGCTTCGGTGCGCGATCCCGCCCATCGTGGAGGTGAACGTGCAGCGAGTCGGCTGTGAGGACGAATACGCCGCGCCTCGCCAGCTCGGATACGCAGGTCAGCCGACCGCCGTGCGCGCACGCGTCGACCAAGTCGACGTGCGTTCCGGGATCGAGGTACGCGTTGTCTCGCGGTTTCAGCAGCCGACCCTCGTCGACGGCGCGCCGGAGTCCGCGGTCGGTCCAACCGAGCTGGATGAGGTCGCTTCGGCGCATGGCCGTGTCGGGCGGAGGATTGAGCACACGGCGACTGTGGCCGATCCGACGGTCGGCTATGCCTGCACCTCGTCGTCATGCGGAGGCCGTCCCAGCGCGTCCGCTTGGGGAGGAGGCATACCCTGACCGCGGCGTCAAACGGTCGGGAGAAACCGGGCCCAGAGGTGCGCACGCGCGCACGAACGCCCCGTTTCTCCCGACCGTTTGACGGCGGCCGACTGGGCCCCGCCCGACGCACCGCGCCCCGCCCTGCCCGGGCGCCTCCGGGCTCAGGCAGGGACGCCTCCGGCTCAGGCCAGGGCGCCTCCGGGCTCAGGCCAGGGCGCCGACGACCTCCCGCTCGAAGAGCTGCACGCCCGAGCGGTCGTAGGCCGCCTCGGGGAAGTAGTGGATCGCGTAGCCGAGGCCGTGGCGCTCGCGCTCGCCGAGCCGCTCGGCGACCTGCTCGACCGTGCCGAACGCCGGCGAGGAGCGGTACTCGGCCTCGATGGCGTCGGCGCGCTCCTCGCCCACGTGCGGCAGCAGTCGCGCCTTGACCGCGGCGAGGCGATCAGATGCCTCGGCCTCGGTCTCGCCGACGATGGTGTTGAAGTTGGCCGACCGGGTGATCGAACCGAAGTCCCGGCCGATCGCCTCGCAGTGCCCGCGCAGGATCTCGCTCTTGCGGTCCCACACCTCGAGCGAGCCGTTGAAGTTCGTGTACGCCGCGTACTTCGCCGCGATCTTCAGCGTCACCTTCTCGCCGCCGCCGGCGACCCACAGCGGGATCCCACCCTCCTGCAGCGGGAGCGGACGGACGATCGCACCGTCGACCTGGTAGTGCTTGCCGTCGAGCGTTGCGCTGCCGGTGCTCCAGGCCTGGGTCATGATGTCGACGCCTTCGCGCAGCATCCCGAGACGGTCCTTCACCTCGGGGAAGCCGTAGCCGTACGCCCGCCACTCGTGCTCGTACCAGCCGCCGCCGATACCCATCTCCGTGCGACCGCCCGACACGGCGTCGACGGTCGCCGCGACCTTCGCGAGGTAGGCGGGGTTTCGGTACGCCATGCACGTGCACATCTGGCCGAGGCGGATGCGGCGGGTCGAGGCGGCGAACGCGGCCATGAGCGTCCAGGCCTCGTGGGTCGCCTCCTCCGACGCGACAGGAGTGGTGTGGAAGTGGTCGTAGACCCACAGCGACTCCCACGGGCCCTCGTCGGCGAGCTGGGCGAGGGTCGCCATGACCCGCCACTGGTCGGCGGGATCGATGCCGACGAGATCGAATCGCCAGCCCTGGGGGATGAAGGTTCCGAAGCGCATTGGTCCAGCCTACGAGGGCGGCCCTCCGTGGCGCACGACCGCGGCCCGCGGCATCCGCTGCCTCATCACGGCGATCGCGTCGGGGTTGTCGTCGACGAGCACCGCGTCGCGCCCGAGCGCAGAAGCCACGGCACCCGTGGTGCCGCTGCCCGCGAAGAAGTCCAGCACGCGATCGCCGGGGCGCGACGAGGCCTGCACGATCCGGCGCAGCACACCTTCGGGCTTCTGCGTCGGGTAACCGGTCTTCTCCCGCCCGGTCGTCGGCACGATCGTGTGCCACCAGACGTCGGTCGGGAGCTTGCCGCGCGCGGCCTTCTCGGGCGTGACGAGGCCGGGCGCCATGTACGGCTCGCGATCGACGGCCTCGGAGTCGAACCAGTACCGGTCGGGATCCTTCACGTACACGAGGATCGTGTCGTGCTTGGTGGGCCACCGCTTGCGCGTCTTCGCGCCGTAGTCGTAGGCCCAGATGAGCTCGTTGAGGAACTTGTCGCGGCCGACGAGCGCGTCGAGCAGCACCTTGGCGTAATGCGCCTCGCGATAGTCGAGGTGCAGGTACAGCGTGCCGTCCTCGGCGAGCAGCCGCCATGCCTCGATGAGCCGCGGCTCGAGGAAGCCCCAGTAGTCGTCGAACCGGTCGCCGTACGCGCGCAGGTCCCCGCGCAGCCGCTCGTAGTCGCGACCGTGGAAGCCCCGGCGCACGACCGCGTCGGCGGCACGGTCATGGCGCGGCGGGCGCGCCGTCTCGGTCGCGCGCTCCTGCCTGCGCCCGGTGTTGAACGGCGGGTCGAGGTACACCAGCGTGAAGGAGCCGTCGGCGAATCCGCGGATGACGTCGAGGTTGTCCCCCACGTGGATCTCGACGGCTCCGGATGCCTCGGCCCCGGTCGCGGGCGCGCTCACGGTCGCCCTGCCTCGGTCAGGTGCGTCACGGCACCCGGCGAAGCCAGGCGTCGGTGGCGAACTTCGACTCGACGAGCGCCTCGGCCTCGGCGTATTCCTCTTCGGTGATACTTCCCGGGACGGCACCGTAGAGCTTGGCGAACGTCTCCTTGAAACGCTCGATGATCGCCTCTCGCGGCAGCCCGGTCTGGCGGCGCAGCGGGTCGACGCGCTTCGCGGCCGACGTCGTGCCCTTGTCGCTGAGCTTCTCGCGGCCGATGCGCAGCACCTCGGTCATCACCCGGCCGTCCATGTCGTAGCTCAGCGTCGCATGGTGCAGCACACCGCCGTTCGCCAGGCGCTTCTGCGCCGCCCCGCCGATCTTGCCCTGCGGCGACGCGATGTCGTTGAGCGGCTGATAGGTGGCCTCGATTCCGAGCGAGCGCAGAGCCTGCAGCACCCAGTCGTCGAGGAACGCGTACGAGTCGGCGAAGGTCAGTCCGGCGACGAGGGATGCCGGCACGTACAGCGAGTAGGTCACGATCGAGTTCGCGGCCATGAGCATCGCGCCCCCGCCCGAGATGCGGCGCACGACGTCGAACCCGTGCCGCTCGGCGCCGTCGGGGTCGACTTCGTTGCGCAGCGACTGGAACGACCCGATCACGACGGCCGACTCATCCCACTCCCACAGCCGCAAGGTCGGGCGACGGCGGCCGTCGCCGACGCGGCCGGTGAGCACCTCGTCGAGCGCGAGGTTCATGCGCGGTGAAACGGGCTTCTCGTGCACGATCTCCCAGTCGAAGTCGCGCCAGCCCGGTGCCGTCACCAGCGCGCGGCGGACCGCGGTGCCGACCGCCTCGGGAGTGAAGCCGAGCAGCTGCGCACCTTCGGGGAGGGCCGCGCGCACGGCGCCGGCGATCGTCGTGACGTCGGCTTCGACCGGCAGGCCGTTGACCGCGGCGTCTATGTCGTCGAGGGCGGAGTCGGGCTCGAGGAAGAAGTCGCCGGCGAGGTGGAAGTCGGCGATGCGGCCGTCGCGCTCCTCGAGGTCGACGACGACCAGCTTGCCTCCGGGCACCTTGTATTCGCCGTGCATGGGTTCAGCCTATTAGGGCTGGCGCGCGGAGCCTCCGGGAGAGGCGGCGCACCGGCCGTCAGGGAGAGACTGGCGCGCGAAGCCTCCGGGAGAGGCGGCGGCGCCGGGCGGAAGCATCCCGGCGCCGCCGTCCGTTTTCAGGAGGTGCAGGCCTTCCCGTTGAGGTGGAACTGCCACGGCTCAACCGCCGCGCCGGTGCCCGTCACCACGAGCGCCGCCGTCTTGCCCGGCCGCAGCGATCGTGCGCCCTCGACCGCGACGTTCGCGCCCTCCTGCTCGACATCGCCGCCGACGACCTTGACGACCTTCTGCGTGCCGTCGAACGACCAGGTCAGGGTCCAGGGGTCGAGGGTCGACGTCCCGTTGTTGCGGACCGTCAATGCGGCGATGAAGCCCTTGCCGATCTTCGTGCCGACGACCTTGACGTGGCAGTCGAGCGCAGCGATCGGCGGGTTCGCGAGGGCGATCAGCTCCCGCGCCTGTTCGGCGAACCACTGACCGGCGGCGGGGTCCTCCATGCCGCGCTCGGGATCGAGCGGACCGCCCGTGCCGCGGTAGCACTTGCCGTCGGACTCGCCCGGCACCTTGATCCACAGGTAGGCGTCGACGAGCGCGACCCCCGTCTCGGTGGTGGGCCGCAGGCCGAGGCCGCGGTCAGGCGGGTTGCACCAGTCCTCGTGCTCGGGGTAGACGCCGTCGGGGTAGTCCCAGGGGCCGAGCCCGTTGCGGCTGGTGTCGACGACGAAGCGTGTTGTCGGCTCGACGCCGCCGAGGATGAGGTCGTAGCGCGACTCCACACCGTCGACGTTCAGGGCGAGGTCCGCGTCGCCCGGTCCCCACTCGCCGTAGGGCGACATCGTCGTGCCGTTCCATTCCGTCGCCGGGCCGCCGTTCCAGTACTGGTTGCCGCACGAGCCGAAGTCGCCCGGGTTCACCTCGGTGACGTACGCGATGCACGACGAGATCCATCGGCCGAAGTAGGTCGAGTTGGCCGTGAACTGGTAGTTCGAGGCGTTGAGGAAGAACCCGTCTGCGCGCTGCACACCGCCCTTGATCAGGCGGTCCGAGATCTCGCCGACGTTGAGCCAGCTCGATCCGGTGCCGTCGAGGTAGACCGACGTGCTCGCGAGCCCGCCGAGCGTGTCGACGGCGTAGTTCAGCTGCGTGTAACGGTCGGCGGCGGCCGTCTCGGCGGGCACCTCGGCCGGCTGGCACCACTCCGTCACGCCGTCGAGGGTCGTGTAGTGCGGGATGATGCCGAGGCCGTCGGGCTCGAGGATGACCGTCGCCGGCCGGTCGCCGATGCCTGCCGCGAAGCCGTCGATCCACGCCTGGTAGCCGGCCGTGTCCAGCGCGCCGCCCGCGGAGTACTGGGCGCAGTCGCGGAACGGCAGGTAGTACGCCACGAGCACGGGCATCTGCCCCTTCGCCGCCGCGGCGCTCACGACGTCGTCGACTGCGGCCTCGACCTCCGCAGGGGTGCCGTCCGTGAACCAGTCGGCCGAGGGGATCGAGCCGAGCAGCTGGGCGTCGGCGCGTGCCTGGCCGCGCAGCGACTGCGCGGCCTCGAGCGTGGTGCTCCACGGATTCAGGAAGAGCTCCGAACCGGGCAGGCCGCCGTCCACGGCACCCGCAGGGGCGGCGGCGAGGGGGATCGCGAGTCCGGCGGCGAGGGCTGCTGCCGCGCCGAGCGCGACCGCCCTCCGTCGTGACGAGCGGGGGGATGAGTGGGACATGGGGAGGATTCCTCTCGAGGTCATCGTCGACCGAGGCTCGCGACATCGGCGTCGCTGCCCGACCGCCGCGCGAGCGTGGGAGCGCTCCCATGGCGTTCATTGGTGACAGGATGGCGCACCTGGGCCCCGCGCGTCAACGGGCGCAGCTGCGAACAGACCTCAGACGCGCATCGGGAACCGCTGGTCGAGCCACGCGAGCAGGTCGGCCCGGACGTCCTCCTGGGTCACATCGTTGAAGACCTCGTGTCGCGTGTCTGGGTAGACGAGCGTCGTCACGTCGGTGAGCCCCGACCGCGTGCGGTAGGCGTCGGCGAGCTTGTGCACGCTGCGTGGTCCGCCGACCGTGTCGTCACGGCCGACCATCAGGAGGAGGGGGATGTCGCGACCGAGGTCGCGCCGCGGCAGACCGTACATGCGCAGCGAGTCGAGCACGCCGATGAGCTTGATCGGCTCCTCGGTGGTGGTGAGCGGATCGTCGAGGAACGCCCGCCCGACCGACAGGTCGCTCGCCAGCCACTCCGTGCCCATCGCGCCGGGGCCGTCCCAGGGCTTGTTGAGGCCGCTCGCGTGGATCGACCCCGGCATGCGCAGTGCCGAACCCGTCAGCACCACACCGTCGTACGCGTCGGCGTGTGCGTTGACCAGCATCTGCGCGAGCACCGAGCCGCCGGAGTGCCCCAGCAGCACGAGCGGAAGGTCCGGGTTCTCGGCGCGGATCAGCCCGGTGAACTGCCACATCGTGGCGAGTGCGGCACGCAGTCCCCCGGGGCCGAGGTGGCCGAGGCGCGCGACATCCCCGCCGTGCTGGGTCATGCCGGTGCGGCCGTGGCCGCGATGGTCGGCCGCCCACACGGCGTACCCGTCGGCTGTGAGCGCCTCGATCAGGGCGCCGTAGCGGCCGGCGTGCTCCCCGACACCGTGCAGCAGCTGAACGACCGCCCGGGGCTCGGTCTTCGCGGGATGGACGTCGTAGAAGATCGCGATGCCGTGCGCATCGGTGAACTCGGGCATGCGCAGAAGTCTAGGAGACGCGGATGCGGGGGCTCGGGCCGACGCATCCGGAATTTGTTTAGCAAGACTAATGAGCTATGCTAAATAAACGCATGAGCACTGACACGACGACTTCGACGACAGCGACAGACCACCTCGACGACCATTCCGCGGCGGCCTCCGCGCTCCGCATCGCAACCTTCCGGCTCGCCCGCCGTATGCGCACGCAGCGCGCCGTCGACTCGATGAGCGACGGCCAGTTCGCCGTGCTCGCCGCGCTCTGGGTGCACGGCCCGCACACGCTCGGCGAGTTGGCCGAGCGCGAGCGGGTGTCCGCCCCGTCGATGAACCGCACCGTCAACTGCCTGCAGGAATCGGACTACGTCGTGCGCTCCGCCGACGAGAACGACGGCCGCAAGGTCGTGATCTCGCTGACCCGCACCGGCCGCGCCGTCGTGGACGAAACGGCCCGTCGGCGCGACGCGTGGGTCGAGGCGGCGCTCGACCAGCTCTCCCCCGACGAACGCGACACGCTCGCGAAGGCGGCAGAGATCATGCAGCGGATGGTCGCTCTGTGAGCGCCATGTTCCGATCCTTCTCGATCTTCAACTACCGGGTCTGGTTCATCGGCGCCCTCGTCTCGAACGTGGGCGCATGGATGCAGGCGACCGCCCTCAGCTGGGTGGTGCTGACCGAGCTCACCGCCAATGACGCCGCCGCGATGGGCGTCACGATGGCGCTGCAGTTCGCTCCCCCGCTGCTCCTGGTCGGAGTGACCGGCTTCGTCGCCGACAGGTTCGACCGCCGCAAGCTGCTCGTCATGACGCAGAGCCTCCTGCTGCTCGTCGGCGTCGTGATCGGCATCCTGCTGCTTCTCGGACTGATGACGCTGCCGCTCATGTACGCGTTCGCACTCGGGCTCGGCGTGATCGCGGCGTTCGACAACCCGGCGCGCCAGGCATTCGTCTCCGACCTGGTGTCGCGCGAGATCGCCTCCAACGCCGTCGCGCTGAACGCCGCCTCGTTCAACGGCGCGCGGATGATCGGCCCCGCCGTCGCCGGTGTCGTGATCGTCGCGGTCGGCACGGGCTGGGTGTTCCTCGTCAACGGCATCACCTTCCTCGGCATGATCGTCGCGCTTCTGCTCATCCGCACCGACGAGCTCGTGCCGCGCGTGAAGGCCACCGGCCCCTCGCGATTGGCCGACGGGTTCCGCTACGTCGCCCGTCGCCCCGACCTCCTGGTGACATTCGCCATGGTGTTCCTCGTGGGCGCGTTCGGCATGAATTTCCCGATCTTCGCCTCGACCATGGCGCTCGAATTCGGCCAGGAGGCCGACGGATACGGACTGCTCAGCTCGATCCTCGCGGTCGGCTCGCTGGCGGGCGCACTCATGGCCGCCCGGCGCGATCGGGCACGCATCCGCGTCGTCATCGGCGGCACCCTGCTCTTCGCCGGCGCCGCCGCCGTCTCGGCCTTCATGCCCTCGTACTGGGCATATGCCGTCACGCTCATGTTCACCGGGTTCGCTGTCGTGACGATGCTGACGACGGCCAACGGCTACGTCCAGACGACGACGGACCCAGCACTTCGGGGCCGTGTGCTCGCGCTGTACATGGCGATCCTCATGGGCGGCACTCCGATCGGGGCGCCGATCGTCGGGTGGGTCGCCGCCGAGTTCGGCCCCCGCCAGGCGATCCTGCTCGGAGCCGGCGCGGCCATCGTGGCGTTCGCCATCGGCGCGACCTGGCTGGTCGTTTCGGGCCGCCTGCACCGGCACGAGGAGCGCCGGTTCCGGCTCACGATCGATGAGACGCGTCCTCTCTCGGTGGTGCAGCCCGCCCCCGAGGAGTTCAGCGACGAGGTCGCCTCGACCACGCCCGTGCGCGTGCCCACTGACGCCGACCTGCTGCGCGACCGCCGCGCGAGCTGAGGCCGGGAGTCGCGGCGGCGCCCGGGCACCTCAGCGCTCCTCGCGCACGCCCACGCGCTCGAGGTGGCCGTTCGAGAAGCGCCCTCGAGGATCGAGCCGCTCGTACACCGCGCGGGCGTCGGCCAGCCGCGGATGCACGCGCTCGATCGCAGAGCGGTCGAACCCGTGGCGCTTGCCCCAGTGCGGGCGCGCGCCGAACGGCCGCAGAGCCTCCTCGATGCGCGGCAGCACGGCGGCGACCGCGGCCGGATCGTTCCGCCAGGTGAAGTGGATCGCCACGACGTCCTGCCCTGACGCGGGGCTGAGCCACAGCTCATCGGCCGCCGCCGTGCGCAGCTCGCTCACGAACAGCAGCGGACGGATGGCGTCGCCGAGCTCCCGCATCGCCCTCAGGGCGCCGGGCGCCTGCGGGCGGGCGACGAAGTACTCGCTCTGGATCTCGTCTCCGAACGAGGGCGTGCCGTCCAGGCGGAAGTGCGGCAGCCGCAGCATCCATGGCCCGGGAACTCCCCGCAGCTCGGTCACGTCCGCCAGCTCACCGAGCGGCTCGGCGTCGACGTCGAGCACGCCGTCGAGCAGGTCGGCCGGAACGGGCTGGTCGTCGGCGTCGATGCGGGACTTGACCCACACCCACCCGATCGACGCCTCCTCCCACCGGGTGAACACCGAGACGCTGTAGCCGGCGCCGGTGACCGCGTCCAGGGCGGCGAGGGCGGCATCCCACGACACTCCTCGATAGACGTCCTGCCGCACCCGGTACGACGGCTGCGTCTCGATGTCGAGGGACACCAGCACGCCGAAGGCGCCGACGCCCACCGCGAGCGCGTCGAAGTCGGCGTCGCCGCGTCGGACCTCGCGCACCTCTCCGTCGGCATCGGCGAATCGGATGCCGCGCACCGCGCTGGTCAGCACCCCGTTGCGGTCGCCCGACCCGTGGGTGCCGGTGGCGGTGGCCCCGGCGACAGAGATGTGGGGCAGCGAGCCCAGGTTGTGCAGGGCGAGGCCGCGCTCATCGAGCCACGCGGCGAGCACGCCGTAGCGGGTCCCCGCAGCGACCCGGACGGTGCCGTCGCCCAGCGCGAACCCGCCCTCGAGCCCCGCGAGGTCGAGCAGCGCGCCCGTCGTGTCGGGCAGGTCGGTGAAGGAGTGCCGGGTGCCCAGGGCGTGTACGCGACCTTCGGTGCCCGCGAGCTCGCGCAGCACATCGGCTTCGCTCCACACCGGAACGATCCGGGGTGCGGTGTAGTCGTAGGTGCCCGCCCAGTTGCGCGTCAAGACGGTCTCGGCATCAGGCGGGACACGGACTCGGTGCGGTGGACCGACATGGATCGGTTTCCTCCTCGTGGCGGCCGGGCGATGCGTGACACGATACAGGCGCGTCCGCCGGGAGAACCTCCCCGCGCTGAAACGCCTCCCCCTCGCGTCGGCGTTCGTCAACCCCTGGCCCGCTCGCGAGCGTCGGGCCTAGCGTGGGGGCATGGATGAGCGCCGAGCCGAAGACGAACCCGTCGACCAGGACGACCCGGTCGGCGGCGACGAGACGACCGAGGAGCAGCTGGACGCCGACAACCCGGTCGAAGAGGACACCCTGAAGACGCTGGACCCCGACGCCCCGCCCGCCTGATCTCAGGAACCGATCCGCCCCTCCCCGCTCCCTACGCTTCGCGGGTGATGGTCACCTTCACGTGCAGGTGGCTCTTGAACGGGCCGGCGTACACGCCTCGCAGGGGCGGCACGTCGCCGTAGTCGCGACCGCGGCCCACCAGCACGTGGCGGTCTCCGATCTCGATGTTGTTGGTCGGGTCGAAGCCCTGCCACTCCCCGGCGAACCACTCGATCCACGCGTGGGACTCGCCCGTCACCGCGACGCCGACGTCGGCCGACGGGCGCGGGTGCAGGTAGCCCGACACGTACCGCGCGGGGATGCCGACCTCGCGGAGCGCACCGAGGGTGATGTGCGCGATGTCCTGACAGACGCCCTTGCGCGCCTCCCACGCCTCGTGCGCCGTGGAGTGGACGCCGGTGATGCCGTGCATGTACTCGACGGCGTCGCCGATCCCTGTGGCGATCGCGTGCGCCGCCCGCCCCGGGTGGTCGTGGCCGGAGGCGATCGAGCGGGCCAGTTCGGCGACCTCGGGATGCGGGCGCGTGCGTCCCGTCTGCGTCATCTGTTCGACCGTCTCGATCGAACGCGCCGACTCGCGGGCGAGCCCGTGCCACGTCACGTCGACGTGCTCGAGCGGCCGTGGGCGCACCTCGACGAGAGACTTGGCGGTGATCGTCAGCGCGGAATGCGGCGACAGCACGTCGAACGCGGCGACACGCGTGCCGAAGTAGTCGACGTACTGGTTCACCGACGTCGACGGCTCGATGTCGAGCGATGAGTTGAGGACGAACTGGCTGTCGGTCGAGCCCGGCAGCATGCGGGCCTCGTTGTAGGAGGCCGACACGTCACCCTGGTAGCTGAAGCCCGTCTGGTGCTCGATCCTGAGCCTTTTCACGAGATCTCTCCGATCCAGCTCGGCTCGGCCTGCGTCGGGAAGAACCGGCCCCGGATGGCCTCGGACGCCTCGCGCGTCACCTTCTGCACGCGGTCCATGTGCTGCGGCAGTTCACCGAGGATCTCGCCGATCGGCCTGTACTCGAGGTCGTTGCGGATCTGCCCGAGCGCTCGTAGCACGGTGTTGGAGTGGCCGACGCGATCGGCGCGGGGGTCGATGGCGCTCATGCACTCCTCGGCGCGCTGGATCGAGTAGATGATCGACCGCGGGAAGAGCCGGTCGAGCAGCAGGAATTCGGCGGCGTTGCGGGCACTGGGCATGCCGCGGTAGGTGCGCAGGTACGCCTCGTAGGCGCCGCACGATCGCAGGATGGTGGTCCAGGAGGGACCGGATGCCTCGGTCAGCGACCTCGTCGCGAGCAGACGCGCCGTCATGTCGGTGCGCTCGATGCTGCGGCCCAGCGTGAAGAACTGCCAGGCCTCGTCGCGGCTCGTCGACGAGTCGACGATGCCCACGGCGAGCGCCGCACGCTCACGCACCCACTGGAAGAACTCGTGCACCTTGTCGGTCTGCAGCCGGCGCGGCATGCGCGCGTTGGTGGTGTTCAGCGTCTCCCACAGTTCGGTCGACACGATCTCGCGCGCACGGCGGGCGTTCTCACGCGACGCCGTCAGCGCGTAGGCGATGCTCGACGGGTTCATGCGGTCGACGGCGAGACGGGCGAGCACGTCTTCCCGCCGCACGTGCTCCACTCCCTCCGGCGGGAACGAGCCCATGACGCTGAGCAGTGACCGGCAGGCGGTGTCCTCATCGATCCACGGATCCTCGAGCAGCAGCTGGAGGTGCACGTCGAGGATGCGCGCGGTGCCGTCGCTGCGCTCGATGTACCGCCCGATCCAGAAGAGACTCTCCGCGATGCGACTCAGCACGACGTCTCACCCCCGCCCAACTTGTCGCGAGACTGCACTGGTGCACCGAGAGTGCGGCTACCGTCTGCTGTCTCGGTGCGCCGTTGAAGTCTCGCGGAGAATGGGGGGACGGATGCCTCGGCCTCGCCCTCGGACCGGGCCTGCTGCTGCTGCTCCTGCTGCTCCGAGCGGGTGCGCGGCCGGTCCTGCGGCGAGTGCGTCGGCTCGGGCTGGCCGTCGTAGATGATCGGGATCGCCGCGGTGATCGTCGCGGCCTGGTCTGCCACGAGTCCGGAGACGCCGTTGCCCTGCCCGTACTCGACGTGCGAGGGGGCCGAGCCGCCGATGACCCAGGTGTCCTTCGACCCGCCGCCCTGGCTCGAGTTCACGACGAGCTGGCCCTCGGGGAGGGCGACGCGCGTGAGCCCTCCCGGCAGCACCCAGACATCCTCGCCGTCGTTCACGGCGAACGGTCGCAGGTCGGCGTGTCGCGGGCGCATGCCGTCCTCGACCAGCGTCGGGATCGTCGAGAGCATGACCACGGGCTGAGCGATCCATCCGCGCGGGTCGGCGAGCAGCCGCTGCCGGAGCTTGTCGAGCTCGGCGGGTGAGGCATCCGGACCGACCACCAGTCCCTTGCCGCCCGACCCGTCGACCGGCTTGACCACGAGCTCGTCGAGACGGTCGAGCACCTCTTCGAGCGCGTTCGGGTCCTCGAGGCGCCAGGTGTCGACGTTCTTGAGGATCGGCTCCTCGGCCAGGTAGTAGCGGATGAGGTCGGGCACGTAGGTGTAGAGCAGCTTGTCGTCGGCGACGCCGTTGCCGACCGCGTTGGCGATCGTGACGTTGCCCAGGCGCGCCGCCAGCATGAGTCCGGGAGCGCCGAGCATGGAGTCGGCGCGGAACTGCAGCGGATCGAGGAACTCGTCGTCGACGCGGCGGTAGATCACGTCGACGCGCTTCGGCCCGCGGGTCGTGCGCATGAAGACCTTGCCGCCGACGCACAGCAGGTCGCGGCCCTCGACGAGCTCGACGCCCATGAGCCGCGCGAGCAGCGTGTGCTCGAAGTAGGCCGAGTTGTAGACACCCGGAGTGAGCACGACGACGTTCGGGTCTTCGATGCCCGCCGGAGCCGAGGCACGCAGCGCAGCGAGCAGCTTGTTCGGGTAGTCGCCGACCGGGCGGACGCGCATCGACACGAACAGCTCGGGCAGGGTCTGGGCCATGACCCGACGGTTCGAGATGACGTAGCTGACGCCCGACGGCACGCGCACGTTGTCTTCGAGCACACGCATCTCGCCGTGCTCGTCGCGGATGAGGTCGATGCCCGAGACCTGGATGCGCACGCCGTTCGCAGAGTGGATGCCCGCGGCCTGACGGTAGAAGTACTGCGACGACGCGATGAGCCCGGCGGGCAGCACCTCGTCGCGCACGCAGTGCTGGCGGCCGTACGCATCGTCGAGGAACGCCTCGAGCGCCTTGACGCGCTGCTTCACGCCGGCCTCGATCCGCGACCACTCGTCGTACGTGATGACGCGGGGCACGGCGTCCAGCGGGAACGGCCGCTCCTCGCCCGCGAAGTCGAACGTGACGCCCTGCGCGAGGTACGAGCTGGCCAGCGAATCGGTGCGCCCGCGCAGCTCTTCCTGCGTCATCTGCGCGAGCGCCTGGTAGAGCTCGCGGTAGGCCTCGCGTGACTCCGCGAGCGCGCCCGGGTGGGCCGGGCTCCCGAACATCTCGTCGTACGCGGGGACTCCGGAGGCCGTCTTGCGCGGCGCCAGAGTGGAGCCGTAGCCGTCGAAGAGATCACCCATGCGGAAAGCCTAGTCGCGGCGGTGTTGCCGACGTGTTTCGCTCCCACTGGCCCCGAGCACCGCCGCGGGTCGTACGCTGGCATCGTGGCGAAGTCGCGCGGGGAACGCGGCATCCCGTCCCCCCTCGCGTGGGTGGCAGGAGTGGGCGCCGTCGCGCTCGGCGCCGGGCTCGGAGACCTGCTGGCCGCACTCATCGCGCCCAGCTCCGGCCCGTTCGTCGCGGTGGGCGGCACGCTCATCGACCTGGCTCCGCCGTGGGCGAAGGACACCGCGATCGCCCTGTTCGGCACCGCCGACAAGTTCGCCCTGATCGTCGGCATCGCACTCGTGGTGCTCGTGCTCGCCGCGCTCGCCGGCTGGCTGGAAGCTCGGCGTCCGCCGTGGGGTCGCGTGGTGGTGCTCGCGTTCGGCGTGCTGGGCGCCGTCATCGCGATGACGCGTCCGAACGCGGGCGCGCTGTCGTGGCTGCCGTCCACGTTCGCCGGCGTGGCCGGCGCGGTCGCCCTATGGTGGCTGATCCGGCGACTGCGGCCCGACGACGCCCCGGTGACCGGCCCCGCACCACCCGGCACACAAACCGCGCCGAGCCGTCGCAGCTTCCTGGCATGGTCGGCGGGCGCTGCGGCCGCAGGCCTCCTCGCGGCCGTCGCCGCGAGCGCCATGCGCGCGACGGACGCGGCGCTCACCGCCATCAGGGCCGTCGTCCTGCCGACCCCGGCCGCGAAGGCGCCGGCCGTTCCGGCGACGGCGGAGCTCGGCATCCCCGGCCTCGCGACGGTGATCACCCCGAACGACGAGTTCTACCGGATCGACACCGCGCTCGTCGTACCCCGCGTCGACCCGGCGGAGTGGTCGCTGCGCATCCACGGGATGGTCGCCGAGGAGGTCGTGCTGACGTGGGACGAGCTGCTGCGGCTTCCGCTCGAGGAGAGCTACACGACTCTCGCGTGCGTGTCGAACGAGGTGGGCGGATCGCTGATCGGCAACGCCCGGTGGCTGGGCTACCCCATGCGCGAGCTGCTCGCCCGCGCACGACCGACGCCGGGGGCGGACATGGTGCTGTCGCGGTCGATCGACGGGTTCACGGCATCCACTCCCCTCGAAGCACTCACCGATGACCGCAACGCGCTCCTCGCCGTCGGGATGAACGGCGAGCCGCTGCCGCCTGAGCACGGGTTCCCGGTGCGGATGGTCGTCCCGGGCCTCTATGGCTACGTGTCGGCGACCAAGTGGATCACCGAACTCACGGTGACCACGTTCGCTGCCGACGAGGCCTACTGGACGCCGCGAGGCTGGTCGGAGCGCGGGCCCATCAAGGTGCAGTCCCGCATCGACGTGCCGCGCAGAGCACAGGGCCTCAAGGCCGGTGACACCGTGATCGCCGGCGTCGCCTGGCAGCAGGGAGTCGGCATCGAGGCCGTCGAGGTGCAGATCGACGACGGTGACTGGAGGCCCGCTGAACTGGCGACGGCCATCTCGGACGACACCTGGGTGCAGTGGAGCCTTCCGTGGAGGGCCGAGGCCGGCGACCACCTCATACGCTGCCGCGCCACGAACCGCGAGGGAGAGGTGCAGACGTCGGAGCGGGCGCACCCGGCGCCGGACGGGGCGAGCGGATGGCACGAGCGGTTCATCACCGTGTTCGAGTGAGCTCGGCATCGACCAGAAGGCGGTGACCGGTAGCATTCGGGAGAACCCCACTCATCCGGAGGTCTGGTGCAGGAACCCCTCGATCGCTTCGTGCTCCGTCTGCTCGAACTCGCGACGGTCGACGACGGGACCGGCGCGCGCCGCCTGCCGCCCGAGCGCGAGCTGGGTGACGCCCTGGGCATGAGCCGCGGCGCGCTGCGCGAACAGCTCTCGGTGCTGGAGCGCCTCGGATTCCTCCGCCGCACGCAGGGACGCGGCACCTACATCGACACGCCCTCGTACGGGTTCGTCCGCATGTACTTCACCATCGCGCAGTCGCTGGGCTACATCACCGGCCCGCACGTCGCCGAAGCCCGAGTGCTCGTCGAGGAGGCCGTCGCCGAAGCGGCCGCGCGCAAGGCGACCACCGCGCAGATCGACGATCTGCGCGGTGCGCTCGAGCGCATGAACGCCGCCGAGGCGTCGGGCGACATCGAGCGGGCGCACGAGGCCGACGCCGACTTCCACCGGCGTCTGCTCGGCGTGGTCGACAACCCCGTGCTCGATCTGCTGCGCGAGGGCCTTCAGCGCGCGCTCAACGACGACATGCGCGCCCGTCGCGAGGCGGTCACCCGCGACGGCTCGGGCACCGCGTTCGACCTGTCGCACGACGACATCGTCGCGGCGATCGCGGCCGGCGATCCCGAGGGCGCCCGCATCGCGATGCGCCGGCACTTCGGCATCACGACCGCCGGCATCACACTGACCGGCGGCGCCGAACCCGGCGTCGCAGAGACCGGCGCAGCTGAAGCCGACGTGGCAGACGTCGTGGCGCGCTAGCCTCAGCCCGCGAGGACGAACCGCAGCTGCTCGACCGCCCAGTCGAGCTCGGTCGCGCGGATCACCAGCGGCGGAGCGATGCGGATCGTCTGCCCGTGGGTGTCCTTCGCGAGCACGCCGCGCGCGATGAGCCGCTCGGCGATCTCGCGACCCGTGGCGACCGCCGGGTCGATGTCGACCCCGGCCCACAGCCCGGCGACGCGCACCGCGGTGACGCCCTCGCCCACGAGCGACTGCAGGCGCGCTTCGAGGTGCTCGCCGAGCGCCTTCGCCCGCGTCTGGAACTCGCCGGTCTGCAGCATCTCGACGACGCGCAGCCCCACGGCGGCGGCCAGCGGGTTGCCGCCGAACGTCGAGCCGTGCTCGCCGGGACGGATCACGCCGAGGATCTCGCGGTCGGCGACGACGGCGGAGAGGGGAAGGATGCCGCCGCCCAGCGCCTTGCCGAGCAGGTACACGTCGGGCACGACGCCTTCGCGATCGCACGCGAACGTCTCGCCGACGCGGCCGAGGCCGGACTGGATCTCGTCGGCGATGAACAGCACGTCGTGCTTCGTGCAGATGTCTCGGACCGCCCGCAGGTAGCCCTCGGGCGGCAGCACGACACCCGCCTCGCCCTGGATCGGCTCGATGAGCACCGCGGCCGTCGACGGGGTGATGGCCGCCTCGATGGCGGCGGCGTCGCCGTACGGCACGCCCACGAAGCCCGGCGTGAAGGGACCGAACCCGTCGCGCGCCTGCGGGTCGTCGCTGAAGCCGACGATCGTGGTGGTGCGGCCGTGGAAGTTCCCGTGCGCGACGACGACGGTCGCGGCATCCGGCTCGATCCCCTTCACGCGGTAGCCCCACGCGCGCGCGACCTTGATGCCGGTCTCCACCGCCTCGGCGCCGGTGTTCATCGGCAGCACCAGGTCCTTGCCGCACAGCTCGGCCAGCGCAGCCGCGAACGGACCGAGGCGGTCGTTGTGGTACGCCCGGCTGGTGAGCGTCAGGCGGTTGAGCTGCTCCTGCGCGGCGGCGAGGATCGCAGGGTGCCCGTGGCCGAAGTTGAGTGCCGAGTAGGCCGAGAGCAGGTCGAGGTAGCGCTTGCCCTCGACGTCGGTCACCCACGCTCCCTCACCGCGCGAGATCACGACGGGCAGCGGGTGGTAGTTGTGCGCGACGTGCGCGCGCTCATCGGCGATGATGCGGGCCATCGCGGTGTCGACGTCCGGCGAGGTGGAGGTCATGTCGTCTCCTGTCAGCGCCGCAGCTCGAGCGTGCAGCACTTGATGCCGCCGCCGCCGAGCAGCAGCTCGGAGAGGTCGACGAGCACCGGGTTGTAACCCCGCTCGCGCAGCTGGGCTTCGAAGCCCTTCGCGCGCGGCGAGATGATCACGTTGAGGCCGTCGCTGGCCGAGTTCAGGCCGAACACGGCACCGTCCTCGTCGGCGACGAGGATCGCGTCGGGGTAGCGCTCCTCGAGGATGCGGCGACTCGGCTCGTCGAACGCGCCGGGCAGGTAGGCGATGTTCGCCTTCTCGACGCCGCCCTCCCCCTGCACCGGGTCGAGGACCGAGATCGCGGTGTCGAGGTGGTAGAAGCGGGGATCGACGAGGTTGAGGCTCACGACCTCCTTGCCGAAGACCTCGCCGAGCTCGCGGTGGCTGTCACCCGTCGAGCGGAAGCCGGTGCCGGCGAGGATGGTGTCGCCGACGAGCAGGAAGTCGCCCTCGCCCTCGTTCACCTCTTCGGGCTCGGCGACCTCGAAGCCGTTGGCCGCGAACCACTCCATGAACGCCGGACCCTCGGGCACACGCTCCTGGAAGCGGAACTTCGCGCCGTACGCGACCCCTCCGATGATGAACCCGCCGTTGGCGGTGTAGACCATGTCGGGCAGCCCCTCGATCGGGTCGATCAGCTGCACGTCGTGGCCGAGCGAGATGTACGTGTCGTACAGCGTCTGCCACTGCTCGACCGCCTTGGCCGTGTCGGTCGGGTTCGCCGGCTCCATCCAGGGGTTGATCGTGTAGCTGACCGTGAAGTGCTCGGGGCGGCACATCAGGTAGCTGCGGTGCTGCTGGATGCGGGTGACGGATGCCTCGGCCGTGGCGGCGGGGGCGGGCGCGGTGTTCTGCGTGGACATCTTGCTCCTGACGAAGGGGCGGCGGACGCTGTCCAGAGGCCCGGCGGAGCTGCGGAAGCCGGCAACCGGGCACGCCGGATCCATTGTCTCACGTCACCTGGGAAGGGCCTGGATCACCCCCAGGGCGGTGTCACGCGATGGTGACGACCGTCTTCCCGACGGCATGGCGGCCATCGACGTGTGCGAGCGCGTCACCCGCTTCGGCCAGCGGCCAGGTGCGCTCGATCACCGGTGCGAGGCGCCCGTCGGCGGCGAGCGCGAGGAGTTCGGCAAGGACGTCGGTCTTCGCCACGGCTGCGAGTGGGCGCAGCGGACGCTTCGAGCCGATCGAGCGCAGCGTGGCCGTGATGATGCGGCCGATCGGCCCGAGAACGCGCCCACCCTCGCCCGACACGAGCACCACGGCGCCGCCGTCGTGCACCAGGGGCTGCAGCGATCGCAGCGACGAGGTGCCGGCGATGTCGATGACGACGTCGAACGCCTCCGCGCCGAGTTCGGGCGACCCGGGCTGCACGGTGCGGTAGTCGAAGGTGCGGGATGCGCCGAGTCGCTCCACCAGCTCGCGACTGCGCTCTCCGCACAGCGCCCACACGTCGGCGCCGCGCAGCGTGGCGAGCTGCACGGTGAGCGTGCCGACACCGCCGGAGGCCCCGATCACGAGAACCCGCATGCCCTCCGCCACGCCGCCCCGCTCGAGCGCCTGCCACGCCGTGCCGCCGGCGATCGGGAGCGCGGCGGCGATGACGGGATCGAGCGCGGCGGGGCGCCGGACGAGCCGCTTCACCGGTGCGACCGCGTAACCCGCGAGCCCGCCGCCGCCGGGCAGCTCGCACACGACCTCGTCGCCCGGCGCGAACCCGGTGACGCCTTCGCCGAGCGCGATCACTGTGCCCGCGGCATCCATCCCCCGCACCGGCTGCGCCGGCCTGCGCAGTCCGAACGCGAGACGCAGGAGGAGCGGCTCACCGCGCATCACGCGCGTGTCGCCGTTGTTGACGCCGGTCGCGCGCAGGCGGAGCAGCACCTCGCCGTGACCGGGGGCGGGCACGTCGATGCGCTCGGGGCGGACGGTCTCGGGGCCGCCGTACCTGCGCTGGACCCATGCGGTCATGCCGTCGGTCGAGAGCGACGCGTCGCGCGCGCCGGGGGATGTCGCAGTCATGTCATGCCTCCGGGTACTGGAAGAGGTCGTCGAGCCCCACGCCGAACACGCGGGAGATCTGGAATGCGAGCTCGAGGGTCGGAGAGTAGCGGCCCTGCTCGATGGCGATGAGGGTCTGGCGCGTGACACCGACCTGACGGGCGAGCTCGGCCTGCGTCACCCCCCTCGATTCCCGCACGCTGCGGATCGAGTTGGTGACCCTGGTGGGCTTGACCATCAGACGAGCCCCCGCCGGTAGGCGACGACGCTCGCGATGCCGCCCACGATGGCCGAGAGGGCGAAGCCGTAGTACATCGTGTTGGCGATCCAGAACCAGTCCAGCCGGAAGGCGCACTCGATGATCACGCCGAGGCCGGCGATCACGAGGAACGCCTGGCCGACGCGGGTGCTCATGTGGCTGATGTCGCGGTCTCGCTGGTCGGACTTGCCGACCCCGTCGGGGTCGCGGATTCCCGCGAGGATGCCCCACAGGATGCTGAGCACGATCGTCGCGACGATGCTGAGCCCGATCGTCCACAGCATGATCGGCACCCAGTCGATCTCGGTGACCGGCCGCGACGCCGCCTGCTGCAGCACGATCACGGTGTAGACGGCCATGCCGATGACGCTGACGATCAGGCCGGCCCACACGTTGCGCTCTTCGTAGACCATGACTCCCCCGGGTGGGCTGTAAAAGATTCTTGACACACACCGTAAGGCCCACCTACGGTCACTGTCAAGAATCTTTTACACAACCGGAGGACCAGACATGAACGCTCTTCGCCGCACCGCCCGCTGGACCGGCGGCGCCTACCTCGCCCTCGCCGTGCTCGGCGCGCTCGGCTTCCTGCTCGTGCGACCGCTCGCCGCCGAGAGCGCCGGCTTCGCGCGGCTCGGCGTCGCGCTCGAGCTCGGCGTGGTGGTCGCGCAGTCGCTCGCCGCCGTCGGCTTCTTCGCCCTGTACCGCCGCGATCGCCCCACCGAGGCGTACGCGGTCGCGACGTTCGGCATCGCCAACGCGATCGCGATCCTGGGCAGCGCCGCCCTGCTCACCGCGGCACTCGCGGCCCCGGCGGAGACCGGCAGTGACGCCGGCGGCGCCGCGCCGCTGCGCAGCGTCGCGGATGCCTTCTGGACCACGGGCGCCGTCTTCTTCGGCCTGTGGCTCGTCCCGATGGGCACGTTCATCCTCGCCACGCGACTCATGCCGCGACTTCTCGGCGTGCTCCTCATCGCCGGCGGCGCCTGCTACGTCACGAGCGCGGTGCTCGCTGCGGCGCTGCCCGAAGCCGGCGGCACCGCCGACCTCCTCGGCATCCCGGCGACGGTCGGCGAACTGTGGATGGTCGGCTACCTGCTGACGGTGGGGATCCGGTCCGCTCCCTCGAGCCGGGCGCCTCGGAGCGCCGCAGCCGTCGTCGGGTGACGCGATTCGGCACCGAGCGTCATTCGGTTTAGGATGCTTCGACCCGTCACCGCCGACGGACACAACACCACCGAGCTGTCGTGGCCGACGGATCGGTGCACCACCCGGAGTTCCTCATGCGCAAGCGCTGGATCGCGCTCATCGTCGTCGCGTCCGTTCTCGTCGTCCTCTTGGCCGGCCTGTACTGGGCGGGACGCAGTCTCTTCCACATGCCCACCGCGAAAGGCGTCGACTCGGTGGTCGGCGAACTCCGCGGGGAGCGCGTGCTCGGCGTCTTCGCCCACCCCGACGACGAGCAGACCGTCAACGGCCTGTTCTGGCGCGCGAAGCAGCACGACGGCGCATACACCGCGATGATCACGGCGACGGCCGGGGAGGCCGGCCACCAGGTCCCGGTCGTCGCACGTCAGGAAGATCTCGGCGTCGTCCGAACCGCCGAGGCGCTCAAGAACAGCTTCAACCTCGGCGTCGACGAGCACGAGGTGTGGGACTACCCCGACGGCGGTGTTCCCGAGGTCGACGAGGAGGAGCTCGTCGGGCGACTCGTCGAAGCCATGAAGCGCATCGAGCCCGACGTCGTCGTGGGCTTCTGGCCGGCCAGCGGTGCCACCGGTCATAAGGACCACATGGAGATGGGCCGCGTGACCGAGCTGGCGATCGCGCAGCTGAAAGAGGAGGGCGGTGCCTACGACGGCCCGGACCACCTCGTCTACACGATCAGCCCGACCACGGCCCTGTCGATGTTCGGCGGCGAGCAGGGTGCACTCGTGGTCGAGAACCAGCCCGACCCCGAGTACGCGATGTCTGCCGAGACCGGGAAGAAGCACGAGGGCTGGGCCATCCACGCGTCGCAGGCGAACTACCTGCAGTCGGCGTACTACCTGCCCGCCTGGCTGGTGTACCTGCTCTGGGACGAGGAGTTCTACCACGTGCGCGACCTCGCGACAGATCCGATCGAGTAGAGCGGATGCCGCGCCCAGCGTCCGCCCGGATCAGATCACGTCCTCCGACCACGGGTCGGGGTTGCCGAACCGGTGCGCGGTGATCGTGATCGACTGCTCGTGCAGGAACGGCAGCAGCTCGAGTCGCCCGGCCGTGGTGACCTCGTTGTCGTAGACCGCGAGGTCGGGGTCGCCTCCGACCGCGACGGCGAGCGCGCGGTGCAGCGCGCCGACCGAGTCACGGGGTCCGACGAGCCGCACCCGCGGCGGACGGGCAGCGGATGCCTCGCCCGCGACCGCCGCCGTCAGATCCGGAGTCGGGGCGGCCATGCGCTGCAGCCACTGCTCGTCCGTCTCGACGAACACGGCGACGTCCAGGTCGCTGAGCGCGCGGCGCACGGCGCCGGGAAGGCCGACGGGAGCGCTGAGCGTGAGCGCCGACCCCGCCCGGATGCCCGCGACGGCGACGCGCAGCACCGACTGCCACGATGCGTCCGCCGTGGCGCGCACCGCGACCTCGGAGATCGGGCGGTAGCGGAACAGATTGCGCTCGATACCGAGGGCCGAGACGTCCTTCACCCGGCCGAACTCGCGATCCCACACGATCGCGTCCGACAGCGCTGCGCGTCGCAGCCACTCGAACGCGTCGTAGTCGAGTGAGGGCTGGGCCGCCTCGATCACCGACGTGATACGCGAGTCGAGGCCGCGCAGGTGCAGCGTCGTCGACGAGGCACCGCCCGACGTGGCTCGCCACGAGCCGAGCCCGATGAGGTAGTTCGGACCGCCCGCTTTCGTGCCGGCTCCGACCGATGAGCGCTTCCAGCCGCCGAAGGGCTGGCGCTGGACGATCGCGCCGGTGATGCCCCGGTTGACGTACAGGTTGCCGGCCTCGACGCGGTCGAGCCACAGTGCGAGGTCGTCGGGGTTCTGCGTGTACAGCCCCGCGGTGAGGCCGTAGGCGACGGCGTTCTGCAGGTCGACCGCGTGGGCGAGCGAACTGGCGTGCATCACGCCGAGGACCGGACCGAAGAACTCCTCGTGATGGAAGCGCGAGCCCGGCATCACGCCGGTGCGGATGCCTGGCGTCCACATGCGGCCCGCGAAATCGGGTCCGGCGTCGACCGGTCTCGGCTCGACGAGCCACTGCTCACCCTCGTCGAGGGTCGTGAGCGCCCACTCGAGCTTGCCGCGTGGCGGCTCTACCACGGGTCCGACCTCCGACAGCGGGTCGGTGGGCGATCCGACGCGCAGCGACTGCGCCGCGTCGACGAGCTGGCGGGCGAACCGCTTCGAGTGCCCGACCGGGCCGACGAGGATCGCGAGCGACGCCGCCGAGCACTTCTGACCGGCATGGCCGAAGGCGCTCTTGACGAGATCGGATGCCGCGAGGTCGAGGTCGGCCGACGGCATCACGATCATCGCGTTCTTGCCACTGGTCTCGGCGAGCAGCGGCAGGTCGGGACGCCACGAGCGGAACAGGGCGGCTGTCTCGAAGGAGCCGGTGAGGATCACCCGGTCCACCGCGGGGTGCGAGACGAGCGCCTGCCCGAGCCCGCCCTCGTCGATGTCGACGATGGCCAGCACATCGCGCGGCACACCGGCCTCCCACAGCGCTTGGGCCACTACGGCCGCGCACCGGCGCGCCTGCGGCGCGGGCTTGAACACGACGCCCGATCCCGCGGCGAGGGCCGCGAGCACGCCGCCTGCGGGGATCGCGACAGGGAAGTTCCACGGTGGGGTGACGACGGTGAGCTTCGCGGGCTCGAACACCGCGCCGCTGACCCGGTCGAGCTCGCGGGCGGTGGCGGCGTAGTAGTTCGCGAAGTCGACGGCCTCGCTGACCTCGACGTCGGCCTCGGCGAAGATCTTGCCGGTCTCGGACGCGGCGACCTCGATGAGCTCGCCCCGTCGGTCCTCGAGCGCGCGACCGGCGGCGGCGAGCACCGCGGAGCGCTCTGCTGCGGGCATCGCGCCCCATCGGGTCGCAGCATCCGTCACCGTCTTCACGACGGCTTCCAGAGCGTCGGCGTCGTCGATGCGGGCAGCGGCGATCGTCTCGTCGCCGGCGCGCGAGGTGTGGATGCGGCGCAGGATGCCTCGGGCCCACACACGGTTGGCGGGCAGCGCCGGGTCGGTGTCGGGGGCGTTGCGGAAGCCGGGGGCACCCGGCGCGCGGTCGCTGCCCTCACGGGGCGCGAAGACGGCGGTCTCGACGAACGCCTCACCGGCGAACAGCTGCTCCTCGACGGACGGCGCGACGGGCGCAGTCTCGGCTGGATCGCCCACCGCAGAGCGCGCGATGCCGATCACGGCCTCGGTCAGACCGCCGCCCTCGCCGGCCGCTCCGCTACCCAGCAGCGAAGCGCGGGTCACGGGGTCCTCGGCGGGCTCGGTGGTGCGGTCCTGCGTGCGATTCGGACCGATGCGCAGGGCAGGGTCAGCGGCGCGCTCGAGCGAAGAGAGGAAGCGGTCACGCTCCCGCTCGAACATCGCGGGCACGTCGGCGAGCTCGAAGGCGGCGGAGAGGAAGTTGTCGCTCGACGCGTTCTCCTCGAGCCGGCGCACCAGGTAGCTGATGGCGACGTCGAACTCATCAGGGCGCACGACCGGCACGTAGAGCAGCACGTGGCCGACTTCGCGGGCCACGGCGGCGACCTGCCCCTGGGCCATGCCGAGGAGCATCTCGAACTCGATCTGATCGCGCACGCCGGTCTCGCCCGCGAGCAGCCAGGCATAGGCGATGTCGAAGAGGTTGTGTCCGGCGACCCCGACCCGAACTGCGGCGGCGTTGTCGGGTCGCAGCGCGAAGTCGAGGCAGCGCACGTAGTTGGCGTCGGAGTCGACCTTGGCGTCGTAGGTGGCGAGCGACCAGCCGTGCATCACGGCATCCACCCGCTCCATCGCGAGATTGGCGCCCTTGACGAGCCGCACCTTGATGCGCGCGCCCCCGGCCGCCACGCGCTGCTGCGCCCACGCGGTGAGCTGCTGCAGCGCCGGCAGGGCGTCGGGCAGGTACGCCTGCAGCACGATCCCGGCCTCGAGATCCCGCAGCCGCGGGTCCTCGAGGATCTTCGTGAAGACCGCGATCGTCAGGTCGAGGTCGCGGTACTCCTCCATGTCGAGGTTGATGAAGGTGCCGTCGGACGCCGCCGTCAGATAGAGCGGCAGCAGGCGATCGACCACCTTGGCGACGACCTCGTCGAACGCCCACATCGAGATGTGGCTGGCGATCGCCGAGACCTTCACCGACACGTAGTCGACATCGTCGCGGCGGATGAGCTCGTGGATGCCCTCCAGGCGGCGCAGCGCCTCCTGCTCGCCGAGCACCGCCTCACCGAGCAGGTTGAGGTTCAGACGGGCGCCGGACTCGCGGATGCCCGCGATGGCGGGGCCGAGCTTCTCGGGCCGCGCGTCCACCACGAGATGTCCGACCATCTCGCGCAGCACGCGTCGCGCGATCGGCACCACGGGCGACGGCAGTACCGGAGCGACCGCACCGCCCACACGCACCGCGCCCCGGAGGTACCAGGGCAGGAAACCGGGGACGAGCGGAGCCACACGACTGAGATTGGATGCCGCAGCCGTCAGGCTCTCGGGCCGCATGACGCCGTCGACGAAGCCGATTGTGAACGGCAGCCCGTTGGGGTCTTTCAGGACGCCGGCGAGTCGCTCGGCGGCGGGGTCCACATCGACCTCGGCGCTCTCGGTGATCCACCGCTGCGCCAGCGCCACGGCACGCTCGGCGAGGTCGTCGCCGGGAGCCGTAAGGTCGGTGTCCCCCTGATTAGGGTCGGTCACCATGCCGTCAAGCCTAGGGCCGCCCGCCCGGCGTTCTCACCCTGCCTGTGCACGGATGTCTCGCCGGGCAGACGACCCCGGTCCTCAGGCGCGATCCCGGCGTGTGGTCGGCGGCACCGTGTCGTCGGCGGTGGCCGTGTGCTCGTCGGCGACGACCGAGCGCTCATCGGTCGTCGTCGCCGGCGGACGCGTGATCGCCGCGCCGTCAGCGGCCGCCGAGTCGTGCGCCGAGGCATCCCGACCCGTCACTCCATCAGGTGCCGGAGGCACGCCGTCAGAGGCCGTCGTGGTGTCGGGGCGCACCGTCGTCGCGTTCGACGCGACGGCATCCCGGTCGTCGTGCGCGGCGGCGCGCTCGTCACGGTCGTCCCGGCCATCCCGGTCGCGGTCGACGTGGGCGTCGCGGGGCCGGCCGCCGGCTTCGGCATCGGTGGAGACATAGGGGTCGACATCATCGGCCTTGCGCAGGGCCTCCTCCTGCTCGGCGCGACGCTGGGCGGCCTCGGCGTCGTGCTCGCTCACACTGTCGGCGAGACGGTTGGCGTCGACCTCGGCCTGCGCCGCCTGCGCCTTGGCCTGCTGTGCCGCAGCCGCCGCAGACGCGGCATCCGCTCGGGTCTGCGCGGCTCGCGCCTCGCTCTCGCGAGCGGCGAGCTCGGTCTGGCGGGCCTGCTCGCGAAGCCTCTCGGCCTTCTCGTGCTCCGCCTGGCGCTTCTTCTCGGCGCGGCCCCGCGCGGTGAGCGCGAGGGTCACCACCACGATGATCGCGACGACGATGACCGCCACGATGATCCAGATGAGGGTTGCGGTGTCCATGGCTCGTTCATCCTCCCTGCGCGGGCGGGGGGCGCCCGCGCCTGACTGCACGCAACCGGAACCTCCGGCCGCTCGCAACGCCCTTGCGCGGCGCCCCACCGTCCGGTACGCCGCGCCTGATCCCGATTGCGCATGCGATGGCCGGTGAGCGCATGGATCCCACGCTTCACACAGTCCACGGCGCGCGATCCCCCGTCCCGACGTAGGCTTGACCTCCCTCGGCCAGGCATACCGACCGTTCGGGGATGATGGCTGAGGAGGCGCGTTGACCGAGATCACGGTTCTGCAGTACGACGACGCTCGCGAGAGGGACGAAGCTGAAGCCCGCCGCCTGCAGGAGTGCGCCGCCGAGCCCATCCGGATCATCGGCCGCATCCAGTCCCACGGCATCCTGCTGGCCGTCGATGAGCAGACCACCACGATCGTGGCCGCGAGCGACAATGCCGCGCCGTGGCTCGGCCGCCGCGTTTACGAGCTCGGGAGCGAGACGCTGAGCTGGGCGGCCTCGCACGCCGCCGCCATCGACCCCGTGCGCGCCGAGATCGACGGCGTCACGTACGACGTGATCGTGCATCGCGGCGGATCACCGCTGCTCATCGATCTGGAGCGGGTGCACGCCGATCTGGAATACGTGCGCACCGGTGTGGTAGGCGCGATCCAGGGCCTCGCGGCGATCACCGATCCCGACGAGCTGCGCACGCGAGCCGCAGCCGAGATCAAGCGGATCACCGGGTTCGACCGGGTGATGTGCTACGAGTTCCACCCCGACGGCCACGGCCAGGTCGTGGCCGACGAGCGCGAGCCCGACATGGAGCCGTACCTAGGGCTGCACTTCCCCGCCTCCGACATTCCGTCGCAGGCCCGGGCGCTCTACCTCGAGAAGCGCTCCCGGGTGATCGTCGACACCGAAGACTCCGGCCTGGCCATCTCGACTCTGCTGCTCGAACGGGAGCCGCTCGACATCGGCGCCACCGAGCTGCGGGCGGCCTCGCCCCACCACCTGCAGTTCATGCGCAATATGGGCCAGGCCTCGACGCTGTCCCTCGCGCTCGTCGCTGACGACAGGCTCGTCGGGATGTTCACCTGCGCCCACCGCTCCCCGCGCAATGTTCCCGTGCTGCTGCGCCGCGCGCTCGAGGTGCTCGCGAGCCAGGTCACGATGCAGCTCACCGCCGCCCACCAGATCCGAGAACTGCGCCGACGCCTCGAAGCACGCGAGCGCCGGGTCGCGATCGTCGCACCGCTCTACGGGCGGGGCGACGCCGCGGCCGTGCTGCTCGGCGGCGCGCACACGGTTCTCGACGTCGTGCCCGCCGACGGGGTGATCCTGCGGCTCGGCGGTGCGGTGCACGGTCTCGGCACTGTGCCCCCGCACGAAACCGTCCTCGAGATCGTCGACGAGCTGGCCGCCGAGCGGCCGCGGTGGGAGGCACTCCCCCTCGAGCGCCCCGAGCTCGCGGTCGAGATGCCCGGTGTCGCGGGGCTGCTCGACGTGCCGATCGGAACCGAGGGCGACCGTCTGGTCTTCCTCCGCAGCGAGGTGGCACGCACGGTGGACTGGCTGGGCGACCAGCGCGCCGACAACCGCGAGGATGCGCTCTCCCCCCGCCGGTCGTTCTCGGCCTGGCGCGAGAGCGTGACCGGTCGCAGCCTGCCCTGGGGCGAGCACGCCCAGGACGCACGCGAGCTCGGCGATGAGATCCAGGCGGCGCTCACCGCCCGCGCACAGGCCGAGCTCGCGGAACTCGCCCTGCGGGATGCGCTGACCGGGCTTCACAACCGCCGGTTCCTCGACGATCGGCTGGAGGCCCTGGTCACGGGCGCCGCTCGCCTCGCACTGATCTTCCTCGACCTCGACGGATTCAAGGTCGTGAACGACACCCGCGGCCACGAGGTCGGGGACGCCGTGCTCGCCGCCATCGGCGGTCGCCTCTCAGGAGTCGCACGGGCCTCCGACGTGGTGGTGCGTCTCGGCGGCGACGAATTCGTGATCGTGTGCGTCGGCGCGGACGAGAAGGATGCGCACCATGTGGCGCAGCGCGCGATCCGGGCCATCGGGCGGCCGGTCGCGGTCGCCGACGCGGTGTTCCGTCTCTCGGTCAGCGCCGGCGTCGTGGCCGCGGCGCCCGGGATGACGGCATCGGAGCTTCTCGACGCGGCGGACGCGGCGATGTACCGCTCGAAGCGCGAGGGCGGTGGCCGCGTCTCAGCGTGATGCGGCCGGGTCCGGCTCGGGGACGATGCGCAGGCCGCCCGAGGAGTTCGCGGTATCGACGAGATCCTGCAGCCAGAGGCGGTTGATCTCGGGCATGGGCGCGTCGTACTCGAAGCGCAGCGCTGTGACCGGCGAGATCCAGACCGCCTGACGCAGCTGGGTCTTCTCGTCGGTGATGGCGAACGCGAAGCTCTCCTGACGACGCAGCTTGGCCATCATCACGAGTTCGATGTGGGCGAGCGTGCGGTCGTCGAGAGCGAAGCCGGTGGCCGGCGAACCGTAGTGAAGTGTGCCCACGAGTTCAATCCTAATCTCGACAGCCCGCGCGACGGGTACGCTGGGGCCCATGGCCATCGTGAACCGGCTCACTGTCGACGGACGTGACTACTTCCTGCCCGACCCGGTGACGGGGCTCAAGACCCAGATCCTCGAGGCGATCAAAGCGGGTGGCGGCTACGTCAACATCCCGCCGCTGCGCGGTGGTCCCGGCATCGACATCCTGTTCTCGCCGGGAATGCCGGTGACGTGGTCGCAGATAGACGTGGGCGAGTCGCCGTCGGTGGCAGACGACACCCCGGTCGACGCCCCCGACGAGTTCACGCTCTAGGCGGGTTCACGCTCCAGGCTGGCCCGTTCAGCGCCGCCAGAGGCCCTCGATCTCGGCGACGCCCATCGGCCTGCCGAGCAGGTAGCCCTGGCCGCGATGGCAGCCGCGGGCGATGGACCGGGCGAGGTCCTCGGGAGTCTCGATGCCCTCGGCGACGACCCGCCAGCCCTGGCTGTTCGATCGAGCGACCACATCGGTCACGATGGCGTCGGCTGCGGCATCCGCTCGCTGTGTCAGCGACCGGTCGATCTTTACCTCATCGATCGGCAGGGACTCGACCATGTCGATCGTGGTGTCTCCCGCGCCGAAGTCGTCGATCGCGATGGTCAGGCCGGCGGCGCGAAGACGCGCGAGCGCCCCGCGCATGTCGGGAAGCAGCTGAGGAGACGGCGTCTCGGTGATCTCGATCGTCACGGAGGCGGGGTCGATGCCGGTCACGGCCAGGCGTGCGATGACCGCCTCGGCGTAGTCGAGGGTGATGTGCGACGGCGAGGCGTTGGCCGCCAGTTCGACGGCGCGGCCGGCGCGCTGCCACTCGAGGATCTGCTCCAGGCCCTGCTCGAGCACCTGGAGGTCGATCTCCTCGACCAGCAGAGCATCTTCGGCGAGCGGGATGAAGGTCGACGGCGGCACTTCGCCGTCGACCTCATGAGTCCAGCGGCAGAGCACTTCAACTGCGACGGGCGCGCCGTCCGGCGCCCCGGTGTCGAGGGCGAATTGGGGCTGGTAGACGACCGTCAGTCCCCCCGACGACACCGCCTCTCGCAGGTCGTGGACGAGCGTCTCCGAAGTGGTCACCGTGACAGCCTGAGGGGTGGAGCACATCCCGTGCAACAGCAGACACGCGCGCCAGAAAGGCGTATACTCTGCGTCGCGCGCTGGCGCCGGGTTCCATGGACCCCCCGAACGCGCGCTAATCTGGCGGAATGGGCACCCTCACGTACGACTCGAAGATCGCCGTCTCGATCGATGACCGCGTCCTCGCGCACCTGCAGGCGGTCGTGTGGGCGAAGCTCCGTCGCGGCGAGCAGTTCCCTTTCACGTGGACCGATCCGATGCGCAGCGGAATGGGGCGCACCTCGGTGTGGCTCAGCCCCCACGTGCCGCTCTCGTTCGAATACTTCGGCAGCCGTCAGCCCCGACTCAACCCCGCGTGGGTGGAGGCGCTGACCAAGGCCGCCAACTCCCCGGCCGGCCTGTCGCTGGTTCCCGAACCCGACGACCCCGCCGCCGCCCGCTAGGCACGCTGCGCGCGCTTACCCTGGCTTCTCGAAGAAGTCAAGGGCCGATGCGCTGCGGCACACGCGCTTAGCGTTGCCGACATGACATTCCCCACTCTGACAGCTCCGGCGTCCTGGCGTGTGCAGTGGCGCAGCCTGGATCGCGGCGACTGGGAGGCCGGCCGCGGTGGCCGCAAGGTGGGCGCCGTCCGTCGCGAGCGCGGCGTCTATGTCGCCAGCACGCCCCGTGGTCGCACCGTCGGCGAGTTCGACACGCTCCCCGAAGCCCTCGACGCGGTCGGGCGCACCCCCCTGTCGTCGGTCGACTCCGCCCAGGTCTGGACGGCGCTCCTGGTGACCGTGAACGTGGCGATGGTGGCCTCACTGGCCGCCGTCGCGTCGGCGCTGCTGAACTGACCCTCCGCTGCCGAGCTGCGCCTCCGAGGTTGAGCTGAGCCCCCGCTGAGGCGTCAGCTCCAGACGCTGGGTGCTTCGGCTCGCGACGGAGGCAGAGCGGATGCCGCCGCCCAGTCGTGCACCCACGGGTCGATCTCGGGGATGCCGTCGGGATAGCCGACCGCCGCGAACAGCTCGTCGTGCGCGAGCGTGCCCCCGCTGCGCTTCATCATGCGCGCGCGGACGATCACGCGGGCGTAGATCTCGCCGTCGACGACGGCGCGGTGCTCGAGGTACACGGCCTTGTCGTCGTGACCGATCATGCGCGACTCGACGTCGAACCGCTTCCACAGCTCGAGCGACTTGCGGAATGTGACCGTCTCGCTCGACACGACCGCATACCAGCCGCGCTGCTTCATGACGTCGAACAGGCCCGTACGCACCAGCAGATCCCAGCGCCCCAGATCGAACAGCGAGAGGTACCTGCCGTTGTTCATGTGCATGAGGATGTCGAGGTCGGTGGGCAGGGTCGTCAGCCGCACCCGGCCGATACCGGTCGGCGGAAGGTGCCCTTCGCGCCGCACGCGCCGCCGCGCGCCGAGCATCACGAGCAGGGTCCGCCAGATCACGTTCACGGGGAGTGATGGTAGCGATCCACGAGCGCAACCGACATTCGGTTGTGGATCTCCGACACACGCGGCGGCGGCATCCGACCCCTTCGCGGCAACGCGTCCACAGGCGCCGTCCGGTCGATTTCGTCTCGCGCGGGGCCGGGCGTAGAGTCTGGCCATGGAAGCCGAACTCCAGACCGACATCGTCGTCCGTCCGGTGCGCGACGTGGACGCAGAGGCCCTCGGGCGTGTGCACGCCACCTGCTGGCACGAGACCTACGACCACCTCATCAGCAAGGCCGCCCTCGAAGCGGTCTCTCCCAAGCGTCTTGCTGAGCTGTGGACCCACTGGGCCGTCCAGGGTCCCGACTTCAAGATGTTCGCCGCGCTCGTCGGCGGGGAGATCGTCGGCTTCGCCGGCTCCGGCCCCGCGCGCGACAAGGACGCGCCGCGCTTCCGCGAGCTGTACTTCATCTACCTGCTCGACCAGTACCACGGCACGGGGATCGGCCAGAAGCTGTTCGACGCGGTCGTCGGCGCCGACGAGCAGCTGTATCTCTGGGTCGCCGACGACAACCCGCGCGCGCACCGGTTCTACACGCGCAACGGCTTCACGCTCGACGGCGCCTCGCACACCGAGCCGTTCCTGGGTGAGACGCTCACCGAGGTCCGCTTCGTCCGCTGATCGCTGACGTGCTGCAGGTCTGGGCTCTCGACGGGATCCCCGAGATAACGCCGGGCGACGACCTGGTGACGGTGATCGCGGATGCCGCGGCCGGCAACCTCGCCGACGGCGACATCGTCGTGGTGACCTCGAAGATCGTGTCGAAGGCCGAGGGGCGCATCGTGACGGCCGACGACCGCGAAGACGCGATCACCGCCGAGACGGTCCGGGTGGTGGCCTCGCGGCGGACGCCGAACGGCGGAACGACGCGCATCGTGCAGAACCGGCTCGGGATGGTCTCGGCCGCCGCCGGCGTCGACGCCTCGAACACGCCCGAGGGCACCGTCCTGCTCCTCCCGGAAGACCCCGACGCCTCGGCGCGCCTCATCGCCGCCGGGCTGCGCGAGCGACTCGGCGTGGAGGTCGGGGTGCTCGTGTCCGACACCCTCGGCCGCGCGTGGCGCGACGGCCAGACCGACCACGCGATCGGGGCGGGCGGGGTGCACGTCTTCGAAGACCTGCGGGGAGGGACCGATGCCGAGGGCCGCCCCCTCATCGTGACGATGCCCTGCGTCGCCGACGAGCTCGCTGCCGCGACCGACCTCGTCAAGGGCAAAGCCGCGCGGCGGCCGGTGGCAGTGGTGCGCGGGCGCGCCGACCTGGTCGGCTCGCTCGACCTTCCCGGCGCGCGCTCGATCGTGCGCCCGCTCGAGCGCGACATGTTCCGGCTCGGTGCCGACGAGGCCTATGCCGAGGGGTTCGCCGCGGGCGCGGCATCCGTCACCCCGTCATCCACCTTGTAGGGGGTCGTCAGCGCGCAGGCGCGGACCAGGGGTTCGCCTCCATCTCGGCGCGCACGGTGACCCACTGGGTCTCGGTGAACGCTTCGAGGTTGGCCGTGGCGCCGCCGAACCCGCGCCGTTGCCGGAGGCGCCGACGCCGCCGAACGGGATGTTCGCCTCGTCGTTCACCGTCTGGTCGTTGATGTGCACCTTGCCGCTGACGATGCGGTCGGCGACTGAGATCGCCGTGCCCGCATCGCCCAGGAGGCTCACCGACAGGCCGTACTCGCTCGCGTTCACGAGGTCGATCGCCTCGTCGAGCGTGCGGTAAGCGAGCACAGGGGCGACCGGGCCGAAGATCTCCTCGCGCCAGGCCAGCATGTCGGGCGTCATGCCGCGCAGCACCGTCGGGCGGAAGAAGCGCTGACCCGACGGACCGCCGGTGACCAGCTCGGCGCCCGCCTCGACGGCTGAGTCGACGATCCCGCATACCGCGGAGAACTGTCCGTCGTCGATGAGCGGGCCCATCTGCGCGTCGTGGTCGGTGTACGGGTCGGCGACCCGGAGCGAGTCCGCGATGCGGGTGAGTGCCGCGACGTACTCGTCGTACTGCGACTCGTGCACGAGGTGGCGCCCGGCGGTCTGGCAGATCTGGCCCTGATGGAGGAAGGAACCGTATGCGCCGGATGCTGCGGCCCGCTCGACGTCGGCACCGGGGAGCACCACGATCGCGTTGTTGCCGCCGAGCTCGAGGTGCGCCCGCTTCAGCAGCCGCGCGGCGGCCTCGCCGACGCGGCGCCCCGCCGCAGTGGAGCCCGTGAACGAGATGACGCGCACCTCGGGCGCCTCGACCGCGGCGACGCCGACCTCGGCACCGCCCGTGAGGGTCTGCAGCACGCCCGGCGGCAGGCCGGCCTCGTCGAACACACGCTGGATCGCGACGCCACCGCCGACCGACGTGCGGGGGTCGGGCTTGAGCAGCACCGCGTTGCCGAGGCCGAGCGCGGGGGCGACCGAGCGGATCGCCAGGGTCAGCGGGTAGTTGAACGGCGCGATGACCGCGACGACGCCCACCGGCACACGGCGCGAGAACGACCAGCGCGGCTTGTTGCTCGGGATGACCTCGCCGTTCGGGTGCGACGGCAGCGGGGCGAGCGGATGCCTGCGCAGAGCGCGCGATCTCCGCGCGGCTGCCCTCGGGCACACCCCACGCCTCGATGTCCGCCTGGATCGGCGCCGGGTCGGAGGCGCGCGCCGCGACCGCTTCCTGCGCGCGCTGTTCCGCCCGATGGAAGAGGATCGGCGTGCCGTCGCGTTCGCGGAGGCGCTCGGCGAGGCCGAGGTGGTCGGGGTGCAGGTGCGTCACCACCAGCGATGCCGGTCGTGCGCCCGCTCCAGCGATCTCGCGCATCGCCGCGTCGAGAGCCTCGATATTGGCGTCGAGCTCCCAGCCCGGGTCGATCACATGCACGCCGCCCTCGGCATCCCGCACCAGATACGACAGCGTGAACGGCATGCGCCCCGGAGCGATGCGCAGCGGCAGGCACCACACGCCGTCGGCGACCTCTTCCATCGCGGGAAGGCGCCCTTCCGCCTGGGCGAGGAACTCCGCCTGGCTGACCGGGGTGATCACGCCGTGGCCGCGAGGTAGTCCAGCTGCGCGCGGGTGGATGCCACCGCGGCGAAGCGCACGCGGGGATCGATCTCGCCGTAGACGTGGTCCACGACGGCCTCGACGAGCTCGTGATCGTCGGATGCTCGGACTCCGAGCGCCGCGAGGACGCCGCGCACCTGGTCGAGACGCTGCTCCCGATGCGACCGGTACGCGCGGCAGACGGTACGGAGGTCGGGGAGCATCGGCCCGTGGGCCGGCAGCACGGGGATGGCTCCGAACGCCTCCAGAGCGTCCAGCGACGCGAGATACGCACCGACGGCGCCGTCGGGGTGCGCGATGACGGTGGTCCCGCTGCCGAGGATCGTGTCGCCCGTGAGCATCGTTCCCCCTGCCGCGGGGCTGTCGATCGCGGCATCGTCTGGGAGGTGGAAGCTCACCGAGTCCGTCGTATGACCGGGCGTGGCTACGACGCGGATGCGCGTGCCGGCGGCCTCGATCTCCTCGTTCGCCGCGAGAGGGTCCGCATTCCGGCACAGGTCGGCCCGCCACGCTCGCACCGGGGCGTCGGTGAGGGCGACGAGCGAGTCGACGCCCTCGACATGGTCGGCGTGGTGGTGCGTGATGAGGATCAGCTCGACCGCGCCGATCCCCGCCAGGCGCCCAAGGTGGGCGGCATCCTCCGGACCCGGGTCGACGACCACGGCACCGTCGTGCCCGGGCGCCGCGATGACGAGCGAGTTGGTGCCGTCCAGTGTCATGGGGCCCGGATTGGGCGCGAGCAGCCGTCTGACGAGCCGCGTCCAGCGATCGGCAGACGGCGTCATGTCAGCGACTCGAGACGGTGCCGAACAGGCGGGCGATCGGCGCGAGCACGAGCGGCCGGGCGGCCACCCACGCTGCGGCGATCACGACGAGCGAGACGGAGAAGATCCAGAATCCGGCCCAGTTGTCCGCGTAGGCGTTCGGATCGACCGAGCCCTGCGCCGCGTACATGTGGTTCAGGTTGCGCAGCGCTCCCGTCGCGAACACCAGCACGACGTGCACGAAGATGAACAGCACGAAGTAGAGCATCACTGGGAAGTGCACGGCGCGGGCCCACTCCAACGGGTAGGCCTTGTTCAACCCGGCCGCGTTCTTCGGCCAGAGCCCCGACATGCGCACACCGGTGATCGCGGCGAGTGGCGCAGCGATGAACACGGTCGTGAAGTAGGCGAGCTGCTGCAGCGAGTTGTAGTTCACCCACCCGTTCTCGGTCGGCCAGTCCAGCGACACGTACTGCAGGGCGGCGCTGATCGCGTTCGGGAACACCTCCCACGACGTGGGGACGATCCGCATCCACTGTCCGCTGACGAACAGCAGCACGACGAAGATCAGGCCGTTGACGAACCACAGGATGTCGAGCGACTGGTGGAACCAGATGGTCAGGCTGATCTTGCGCTTGCTGTTCCACTTCGGCGTCCAGAACGCCGTCGGACGCTTCTCGCCCCGGATCCTGATGCCCGAGCGGATGACGAGCACCATCAGGAACACGTTGAAGAAATGCTGCCACCCGAGCCACGCCGGGAACCCGACCGGGGCCCCTTCGGGCAGGTGGTACTCGCCCGGATAGGACGCCAGGAAGTCGGCTCCCCACTGCGTGCAGAGCAGCCAGCGCACGGCGAGCACGGCCATGCCGGCGGCGAACAGAAGTCCGCCGCCGCCGACGATCACCGCACCGGCCCACTGCGCCTTGGTGAAGGGTCCGATCCGCTGCGGCTCGGCCCGCGGGGCCGGACGGGTCTTCGCGTACGCTCCGGGCCACACCGTGCGCGTGAACGGCAGCGGCCGATCGAGCGGAACGCCCGACGGCGTGCGGGCGGGCTCCGGCCCGACTGCGACGGGGGCGGCCGCCGGAGCGGCGGGAGCGGTGACGGATGCCGCAGCGGCGGGCACATCGGATACGGGAGCCGCCGGAGCGGCGGGAGCCGCGGGAGCTGAGGGCGCGAATCCGGCGGGCGGCCACGGCTCGCCGCCGGGCACGCGCGGCAGGCCGCGTCGGATCGGGCGACCACCGTCACCAGGAGCGGAAGCTGTTGCCGCGGCGGCGGGTGCAGCGGCGTCGGGCAGTGCAGCGGCCTCGACCACGGCAGCGGCCGGAGCGGCCACGGTGGCGACGGCGGCGGGAGCGGATGCCTCAGCCGCCGCAGCGGCGGGAGCCTCGGACGCTGTCGCCGCAGGTGCGGCCGCGGCAGCAGCGGGAGCCGCAACGTCGGCGGGTGCGGTACCCGCGGGCGGCCACGGCTCGCCGCCGGGCACGCGCGGCAGGCCACGACGAATCGCTCGCGCTCCCCCCGTCGGAACGGACGCGGTTGCGGGCGCGGCGGCCGGTGCCGCTGCGGCCGCCGCGACAGCACCCTCTGCAACAGCGGTGGGCTCGGCAGCAGCAGCTGCCGCGGTCTCGGCCGGCGCGTCGGTCGAGACCGGGGTCGCGATGGCAGCCACGGTCTCGGCCGCAGTCTGCGGATCAGCCGCGGGGCTTGCAGCCGCAACGGGCGCGCCGACGCCGTCGGGCGCCTCGCCGTTCGGGGGCCAGGGCTCGCCGCCGGCCACGCGCGGCAGGCCGCGGCGCAGGGTCGTGCCGTAGGTCGCCATGACGCCGCTACGCCTTCTTCGCCTCGAGCGCCGAGATGAGCTGCGGCACGACCTGGAACAGGTCTCCGACCACGCCGAAGTCGGCGACCTCGAAGATGGGGGCGTCGGCGTCCTTGTTGATCGCGACGATCGTCTTGGCGGTCTGCATGCCGGCCTTGTGCTGGATCGCGCCCGAGATGCCGAGCGCGACGTACAGCTGCGGTGCCACCGACACACCGGTCTGCCCGACCTGCGCCGCCTGCGGCACGTAGCCGGCGTCCACCGCCGCGCGCGAGGCGCCCACGGCGGCGCCGAGCGCGTCGGCGAGCTGCTCCACGAGCGCGAACTGCTCCTTCGAGCCGAGGCCGCGACCGCCCGACACGACCTTGGCCGCACCGCGCAGCTCCGGACGCGACGACGACACGACCGCGGCATCCACCGACTCGACCGTCGCCGACTTCCGTCCCGACGGGGTCACCTGAAGGGTCTCGACAGCGGGCGTGGCGACCGACTCGGCGCGGGCGTCGACCGAGCCCTGACGGATCGTGATGACCGGGGCACCCCACGTCACCGCAGCCTGCACGTTGTACGCGCCGCCGTAGACGGAGTGGTGGGCGACCACGCCCTCATCGTCGCGCGAGACGCCGACGGCGTCCACCGCGATCGCCGACCGCGTGCGCGCCGCGTACCGCCCGGCGGCCTCACGTCCGGTCACCGAGTGCGACACGAGGATCGCGTCGGGGCGCACGAGCGTCGCGGCGGCGTCCAGCGCATCCGCGACCGGCACTACCAGGCCGTCGCCGGCGGGGGCGACCAGCACGGTACCGGCGCCGAGGGCCGCGGCATCCGTCGCCAGCTTCTCGTCGCCGACCACCAGCGCAACGGGCGTGCCGACCTGCGCGGCGGCACCCAGCACCTCGGCGGCGGACTTCGCCAGCGCGCCCGAAGGCGTCACGTCGAGCAGGACCAGAATCGAATCTTCAGCAAACGTCATCACACACGCACCCTTACGCGAGCCGGTTCTGGATCAGGAACGCCGCGAGCTTCTCGCCGGCATCGCCCTCGTCGACGATCTTGGTGCCGGCTTCGCGCGGCGGCTTCTCGGACAGCCCGATCACGATCGACCGCGACGCGTTCGGGTCGTGCGGGTCGATGCCGAGGTCATCGAGCGACAGCGTCTCGAACGGCTTCTTCTTCGCCGCCATGATCCCCTTGAAGTTGGGGAAGCGGGCGTCGGGCAGCGCCTCGGTGATCGAGATGAGAGCCGGCAGGGCTGTCGACACGCTCATCGTCGCGCCTTCGACGGCGCGGGTGCCCGACACGGTGCCCTCGCCGATCTCGACCGAGGTCAGGTAGGTAGCGGCCGGCACGTCGAGGATCTCGGCCACCATGGCGGGGATCACGCCGCCCGAGCCGTCCGTCGACTGGTTGCCGGCGATGACCAGATCGAAGCCGGTGCGCTTCACCGCAGCGGCGAGCACCTCTGCCGTCAGGCCCAGGTCGGCGCCGAGAAGCGCCTCGTCCACGACGTGCACCGCCGACGCGGCGCCCATCGCCAGGCCCTTGCGCACCGTCGACGACGCCGACTCCGGCGTCATCGACAGCACCACGACCTCGGTGCCGGGGTCCTTGTCGGCGTACGACAGCGCGACCTCGATCGCCCGCTCGCCGATCTCGTCGAGCACCGCTTCCGATGCCCCGCGATCCGCCAAGCCGGTCTCCAGCGACAGCTTGCGGTCCCCGTAGGTATCCGGGACTTCCTTGACCAGGACGACGATCCTCATATCGATCTCCTCACGCTGGGCACGAGTCTAAGACGCGGCGAAGAATGTACCCAATCGAGCGTTGCAGGCAGGTAATGAGTCGCGCAGATCCCCGTCAATGTATACACAATGAGCGGATTCCGCGGACCGAAGAGTGCGAATCTACCCTGGCGGCGCGGTTGCGCTCGAAGCAAGCCGTCGTCGCACTGAGTGAGCGGAGCGCGCGACTTCTCGCACGCTACGGTGGAGCGAGGAGGTCGTCATGGCAGCACCCAAGCGTCTTCCGGTCGATCCGATCGCCGAGGCCAAGAGGCAGTGGATCGCGCACGGCTGGGAGCCCGCCGCATCCGGCATGACCGCGGTCACCTCGATCATCCGCGCGCAGCAGCTGATGTTCGCCCGTATCGATGCGGCGCTCAAGCCCTTCGGCCTCTCGTTCGCCCGCTACGAGATGCTGCGCCTCCTCGCCTTCACGAGATCGGGACGGATGCCGATGGCCAGCGCCATCGCGCGGCTGCAGGTGCACCCGACCAGCGTCACCAACACCGTCGACCGGCTCGCCCGCGACGGCCTGGTGACGCGGGAGCCACACCCGATCGACGGCCGCGCGGCGATGCTGGTCATCACGTCCGCCGGACTGGATCTCGTGGAGGACGCCACCGTCGCGCTCAACGAGAACGTGTTCGAGGACGTCGGCCTCACCGACGACGACACCGCCGAACTCGTGCGGATCATCGCACGCTTCCGCAAGGACTCCGGCGACTTCACCGACCCGCGCCCGCAGCCCGATCCCCTGTAACCAGGCTCAGCGCCCCTGGAAGTCCGGCGCGCGCTTCTCGCGGAACGCCGCCATCCCCTCTTTCTGGTCCGCGGTGTCGAACAGGCTCGCGAAGACATGGCGCTCGAGGCGCAGCCCTTCGGCGAGCGGCACCTCCATGGCGGCGTCGAGCGTGGCCTTGGCCGCATACAGCGACGGCAGCGACTTCGACGCGATCGTCTCGGCCGTCTTCGCGGCTTCGTCGAGCAGGTCTGCGACCGGGACGACGCGCGAGACGAGTCCCGAGCGCTCGGCCTCCGCAGCATCCATCATCCGACCGGTCAGGATCAGCTCTGCCGCCTTGTAGTAGCCGACCGCGCGGATGAGCCGCTGCGATCCGCCCATGCCCGGGATTACCCCGAGGTTGATCTCCGGCTGGCCGAACTTGGCGTTGTCGGCGGCCAGGATGATGTCGCACATCATCGCGAGCTCGCAGCCGCCGCCCAGGGCATAGCCCGACACCGCCGCGATGACCGGTGTGCGCACGGCCGCGAACTGCGCCCAGCCGCCGAAGTGGTCGCCCATCAGCATCTCGAGCCCGTTCTTGGACTCCATCTCCTTGATGTCGGCGCCCGCGGCGAACGCGCGCTCGGATCCGGTGAGCACGATCGCGCCGATGTTCTCATCTGAATCGAAGTCGGATGCCGCGGCCACGACATCGCGCATCGTCTGCGTGTTGAGGGCGTTGAGCGCCTCGGGACGGTTGAGGGTGATCCAGCCCACGCGTCCGCGCGTCTCGACCAGGATCGTCTCGTACTCGGCCATCGTTGCCCGCTTTCGTCTCAGGGTCGTGATCATTCCACCAGAACAGGGGATCTGCCGAGGACAGGACGATTCCGCGCGGATCGTCCTGCGTGCGCCAGAACAGGAGATTCGGGCGCAGCCGGGGTCAGTCGGACTCGGCTCGGATCGTGTTGATGATGCCCGAGAAGTCCTGGCCTGCGCCGGGGCCGTCGGCGAACCCCTGGTAGATGCGGCGCGCGAGCATGCCCATCTGCGCCTCGACACCCGTGGACACGATCGCGTGCTCGGCGAGACCGAGGTCCTTCGACATGAGCGCACCCGCGAAGCCGGGCTGGTAGTCGCGGTTCGCGGGGCTCGTGGGCACCGGCCCCGGCACCGGGCAGTTCGTCGTGAGCGCCCAGCACTGACCCGACGCGTTGGAGGCGACGTCGAACAGCGCCTGGTGCGAGAGGCCGAGCCGCTCCCCCAGCACGAACGCCTCGGCGACGGCGATCTGCGAGACGGCGAGGATCATGTTGTTGCAGACCTTGGCGGCCTGGCCGAGCCCTGCTCCGCCGCAGTGCACGATGCGTCGGCCCATCGCCTCCAGCACCGGGCGCGCCGTCTCGAAGTCGTCGTCGCTTCCGCCGACCATGAAGGCGAGCGTCGCGTTCTCGGCGCCGACCACGCCTCCAGAGACGGGGGCGTCGAGCGACCGGTGCCCTGCGGCTTCGGCGAGCGCGTGCGCGGCCCGCGCCTCGTCGACCGCGATGGTCGACGAGTCGATGAACAGCGTCCCGGGGACTGCGACGTCGAGCAGACCCTGTGCACCGTCGACACCGCGGTAGGCGTCGAGCACCTGCGCGCCCGACTGGAACATCGTGATCACGATCTCGGCGCGGGCCGTCGTAACGGCGGCCGGTCCTGACTCGGCGACAGGGAGGCCGCCCTGGGCCGCGGCATCCATCGCGCCCTGGAAGACGTCGAAGCCGACGACCTCGTGACCTGCGCTGGCGAGGTTGCGGGCCATGGGGAGGCCCATGTGCCCGAGTCCGAGGAAGGCGATGCGCATGTCAGGCTCCCAGCAGTTCGCGGCCGATGATGACACGCATGATCTCGTTCGTCCCCTCGAGGATCTGGTGGACCCGGAGGTCGCGCACGACCTTCTCGATGCCGTAGTCGTGCAGGTACCCGTAGCCGCCGTGCAGCTGCAGCGCCTCGTTCGCGATGCGGAATCCGGCGTCGGTCGCGTAGCGCTTGGCCATCGCGCACTGCATCGAGGCGTCGGGGGCCTTCGCGTCCAGCGCGGCCGCCGCGTCGCGCACCAGAGCCCGCGCCGCGCGCAGCTCGGTCGCGAGATCGGCGAGCGTGAAGACCACGGACTGCTTCTCAGCCAGGGGCTCGCCGAACGTGAAGCGCTCGTGCACGTAGGCGATGGCACGGTCGAGCGCCCACCGCGCACCGCCCAGCGAGCACGCGGCGATGTTGATGCGACCGCCGTCGAGGGCCGACATCGCGATCTTGAAGCCCTGCCCCTCGCTGCCGAGCAGGTTCGCGGCCGGCACGCGGACCTCGTCGAGGATGACCTGGCGCGTCGGCTGGGCGTTCCAGCCCATCTTCTTCTCGTTCGCGCCGAACGACAGGCCGGCGGCGTCGGCGGGCACGAGGAAGGCCGAGATGCCGCGCGCCCCCGGGTCGCCCGTGCGCGCCATGACGATGTAGACGGATGCCTCGCCCGCGCCGGAGATGAACTGCTTGACGCCCGTCAGCACGAACTCGTCGCCGTCGCGGATCGCGCTCGTGGTGATGGCGGCGGCATCGGAGCCGGCGCCGGGCTCGGTGAGGCAGTAGCTGCCGAAGCCGTTCATCGCGGTGAGCAGCGGCAGCCACTCCTGTCGCTGGGCGTCGGTGCCATAGGTGTCGATCATCCAGGCGACCATGTTGTGGATGGAGATGTACGCGGCGATCGCGGGGTCGCCGACGGCGAGCTGCTCGAAGATGGCGGCGGCGTCGGAGCGCGCGAGGCCTGTGCCGCCGACGTCTTCGCGCACGTAGATGCCGCCGAGCCCGAGCTCGCCGGCGCGACGCAGCGTCTCGCGCGGGAAGTGCTTCTGCTCGTCCCACTCGAGAGCGTGCGGCGTCAGCTCGGCGGCCGCGAAGTCGCGGACGGCGTCGATGACCGCGGCACGTTCGTCGGGCGACAGGGCGGTGGACGGGGTGGTGATCGTCATGGACATCGTTGCTCCTTCGGCCTCACCGGACGCCTTCGTGGGGCATCCTGATGAAAGTCACCGTGCCTTCATTGGCACGTTGCCGATTTTACATGGACTTCCATGTATCTGCGAGGGAGACCGCGTTTCGGTCTCCCTCGCCGTCTTCACTCGCCCCAGGGAGCGAACGCGCGCAGCTCGATCTGACCGTTGCGGGCCATCGGATGCCGCGACGCGATGTCGATCGCCTCGTCCAGGTTCTCGACATCGAGGATGTCGAAGCCCAGGATCACTTCGCTCGTCTCCGCGAACGGCCCCCGCGTCGTGAGCACCTTGCCGCCGCGCACGCGGACGACGGTGGAGTCGCTCGGCGGCGCGAGCACCTCGCCGATCACCCGCTTGCCGCTCGCGTCGAGCGGGTCCACCCACAGGTCGATGTCGGACTGGTCCTGCTCGGAATCGGGCTGAGAGTCGCTGACGACGAACATCATGAATTTCATGATCTGATCCTTCCGTGACGGGGAGGCCTCACACCACCCTCCCTCCAGGCGTCGTACGAGCGCGGGGCGCATCGACGATTCCGCACAGAAGTTCTTCGTCCGCAGACGTCGCGTGCGGCATCCTCAGATCATGAGACGGATGCTGCGCCCCCTCTCCGCCCTCTGCATCGGCGTCGCCGCGGCCGGGCTGACCGCGTGCGGGGGCGAACTGATCCAGCAGGAGCAGTGCGTCGACTGGGTCTGGTTCGAGACGCCCCTCGACGCCGCGGACGACGCGCACGCGGTCGCGATCGGGCGGGTCACCGGCCAAGCGGGCACGGTGTCGAGCTACGGCGAGACGTCGAACGTCTGGACCTTCGAAGTCGAGGAGTGGGTCGCCGGGGACGGTGCCGACGTGATCGAAGTCGTCTCGCTCCCCCGCACGTGCGAGACCGGAAGCCCCTACCCCGACGGCGACCCGCTCGACACCGACGCCGACGTCATGGTCTTCCTTCGCCAGCAGGACGCCGACTCCGCCCAGACGATCACCGGACTGCAGGGCGTGATCCGCGGGGACGGGGCTGCCGAGGTGCCCGACGCCTGGCCGGACGAACCCTGAGCTCAGAGGCTCTCGAGGACTCCCGCGCCGAACACGACCGCAGCGGCTGCGGCGACGGCGGCGAGCGCGACACCCACGATCACTACGACGAGGATGTTGCCCGCCACCGTCAGCAGCAGGGCGCCCGCGGTCGAGAGTCCGTGGCGCGTGGTCTGGATCGGAGAGGTCGCGGTCACCTCATCGACGCTACGGACGCGGCTTTCCGCGCGCGTCCGCCGCAGGTCGCACCGGGGTCAGCCTCGAGGATGACTTCCTGACACCGGGTCGCGTTTCGTCTCGTCGCTCCGCTCCTCGCTCAACGACCCGCGGAGGGACGAACTCCCCGCGGGTCGTTGAAAGCACTGAGCTCGGTCAGTGGATGAGCACTGGCACCGGCACCACAGCTCGGGAGTCCTTGTACCCGGTCGCGCCGTCGAACGAGGTGCGCAGCAGGTGCACGCCTCGGCTCAGCGTCGGCAGCGTGACGCGCACGGTGCCCTTCGCCGCCGCGGTCAGCTGAACCGTCGCGATGACCTTCCCGCCGTCGGTTACCGTCACGGTGCCGACCGGCGCTGTGCCGTCGGCGGCCACGACCTTGCCGACGACCTTGACCGTCGAGCCGTGCTTGGCGACGAGCTTGTCGGGCGCAGCGAGCACCGCGGTGCGCACGTCCTCCTTGTCGACGAGCACGGCCACCGAGCGGGCGGGCACGGTGAGGGCGCCGGTCGCGGCATCCCACGTCGTCGTCTTCACCACGGCATCCGAGCCGTTCGCCTGCGCGGCGGTGAGGGCGAACCCGCGTCCGGCGAGGTCGGGCAGCGTCTGGGTCGTCGCTTCGGGCGACGCGTTGAACACCACCAGGGCACCCTCGAGCTCACGGTCGACGTTCTCACCCACGAGGTCGTCGATCAGCATCACGACCACGCCGGGCGTGGCATCCGGTCCGCTGTTCGGGAACGACACCTTCTCCTTGATCAGATCGGCTGAGCCGAGCCGCAGCAGGCCGACTTCCTCGCGGATGCGGAGCAGATCGAGAGCGGATGCCTCGGCCGCGGCGATGTCGGAGGCGCCGGGCTTGAGCGCCGGGTTCTCGAGCAGCGGCTTCATGAACGACCATTTGGCCTCGTTGTCGGCCTTGCGGGGCAGGCCGGACCCGAAGGTCGACTCCTGACCGGTCCAGTCGATCCGGTTGAACCAGTCGCCCGAGTTGTAGCTGTTGCGGTCGAGCGACTTCGAGCGCAGCAGCTCGGTGCCGGCGTGCCAGAACGACGGCGTCTGTGAGAACGCGGTCGTCGCGAGCGACAGCGTGTTCATGCGCACGCGGTCCGCCATCGACGTGTCGACCGGGAGCTTGAAGACCTGGTGGTCGTACAGCGTCTCGTTGTCGTGCGCGTCGACGTAGGTGATGACCTCGTCCGGCTGGTCGGCATACCCCGCCGGCGAGCCGTTGTAGTCGAACTGATCGCCCGCCTTCACGGTGCCGTCCGAGGCCGTCATCTCGAAGTCGCGGAGGTTGCCCGCGAGCCCGAGCTTCACCAGATCGGTCTTGCGCGCGAGATCGCCCGCGGGGTCGCCCGGCACGTCCGGTCGACCGTTCGGGTCGGTGAACAGGCCGGTGCCGAAGCCCTGGTAGAAGATGGATGCGCCGTCGACCGGGCTGCCGCCGTGCACGGCGTCACGCAGCCGGTCGCTGAACGTTCCGATGCCGGTGCCGCCGAGCTGCCCCTGCGTCGCCTGCTCGAAGAGGGCGTTGTTCGCGACCTCGCCGAAGTTCCAGCCCTCGCCATAGAGGTAGATCGCCTTGCCGTCGACGCCGTCCTTCTTGAGCGTGAGCACATCGAGCGCCGCCCGGATCGCGAGCATGTTCTCCTTCGAGTGGTGCCCCATCAGGTCGAAGCGGAAGCCGTCGACCTTGTAGTCGCGGGCCCAGGTGACGACCGAGTCGACCATGAGCTTCTGCGCGACCTGGTGCTCGGTCGCCACGTTCTGGCAGCACGTCGAGGTCTCGACCTTCCCCGCGAGGTTCAGGCGGTGGTAGTACCCCGGCACGACCTTGTCGAGCACCGACTTGGCGTCCTGGCCGGACTGGGCGGTGTGGTTGTACACCTCGTCGAGCACGACCTGCAGGTCCATGCTGTGCAGCGCGCCGACCATCTCACGGAACTCGTGCACGCGCGCCCCGCCCTCGGGGTCGACGGCGTACGAGCCCTCAGGCGCGGAGTAGTGGTACGGGTCGTAGCCCCAGTTGAAGCCGTCGGCGTCGATCACCCCGGCGATGCAGGCCTGCTGCTCCTCGCTTCCCGGGCCCATCGAGGCCAGATCGCAGTCAGGCACAGCCTGGACGGCGCGGTCCTCCTCGATCGACGCGATGTCGAACGACGGCAGCAGGTGCACCGTGTTGATGCCCGCGTCGGCGAGCTGGCGAAGCTGCTTCGTACCCGCGCTGTCGCGCGTGAAGGCGCGGTACGTGCCGCGCTCGGCAGCCGGCACCGTCTCGTCGGTGATCGAGAAGTCGCGGATGTGCAGCTCGTAGATCGCCCGGTCGACCGGGCGGTCGATGACCGGCGCCTTCGTCTTCTCCCACTGCTTGGGCTTCCACGACTTGTCGTTCAGGTCGATCGCGACCGAGCGCTCGGAGTTGAGGGTCAGCCCGACCGAGTACGGGTCGGTCACGACATTCGTCTCGATCTCACCGGTGGAGGGGGCGAAGACCTTCAGCTCCCACAGGAACTCGTCGCCCTTGAGCGACTTCGCGCCCGAGACCGTCCAGACACCGGATGCCGCATCCCACGTCGCCTCGTGACGGGTGGGGTCGCCGTCGGTGCCGGCATCCCACGTCAGCAGCGTCGCCTGCTGCGCGGTCGGAGCCCACAGGCGGAACGTCGGCTTACCTGCCTTGAACGAGACGCCGAGCGCCGCGTCGGCGACCGCGTCGGCATACAGGTCGTCGAGGACGCCCGGGATCTGCATGCCGGTGTAGGCCTTCAGGGCGCCGGCGGCGTCGCGCTGCGACACCATGAGCTGGCCCTTCAGGAGGGCGGCCGCGTCTCCCTCCACGCGCAGCGCGACGAAGCCTGCGAGTGCGGGGAACTTCTTCTTCTGCTCGGCGGTGAGGCCGCCGTCGATGCGGGTGAGGTCGATCGCATCGCCGCCGCTGATCTCGCCATCGGTGAGGACCAGCGATGCCTCGTCCGAGGCATGCAGCTGCCAGGTCGCGTCAGCGGCGGTCGAACCCAGGTCGGCCGGCCACGCGATGGTCTCGGCGTCGATCCAGTGCGCGCGGAGCTCACCGGTGCCGACGAGCGGGGGGTCGGTGGCCTTGACCGTCAGCACGTGGGACTCGAGGTTGTACCGGAACGTCACGACCTTGCCCGCGGTCGCGCTGAACGTGATGTTCGCGCCACCGGGTGCGCCGCCCACCCCGTAGTTCTCGTCCCAGCTCAGGTTGTGCGCGACCTTGACCTCGTACGAGCCGGTGGGCAGATCGTCGGTCGTGTACTGGAAGACCCCGTCCTTGTTCCGGTCGAACATCATGGTCGCGAGGCACTCCGGCTGCCAGTCGCCGGGGCAGCCGAGCTCGCTCTGCAGCGAGCCGGGCAGCGTGATGACGGGACCGTCGGCGGTGGACCAGATGTTCTTCGTGCGCGAGTCGAAGTAGAAGGTGATCGCGCCACCGGCGTGCTTCAGCACGATGTCGGAGCCGCCGGATGCACCGCCTGCGCCGTAGTTCTCGTTCCACGACTTCTCGACGGCGACCTTGTAGGCATAGTCGCCGGCGGCGAGGTTCGCGACGCTGAGGCGCCAGATGCCGCCCGCCTGCTCCTCCATCTGCACGGCCGCGCAGTCGGGCTGCCAGTCGCCGGGGCATCCCGCCTCGCTGTTGAAGCTGCCGGGCACGCTGACGAAGCCGTAGTCGGTCGGCTCCTGCGGCTCGGGCTCTTCCGGAGCCTCCGGCTCTTCGGGCTGCTCGGGAGCGGCGAGCGCGACGCGGTTTCCCACGGAGGCGTACGTCGATGCGGCTGAGCGGTTGCCCGCGGCATCCGTCGACACCGACCGGTACTCGACGAGCGTGCCCGCCGCGAGACCGGCCACGTCGTGGAAGACGCGGGGCGAGGTGTCTTCGGCCGTGCCGAGCGCGTGCCACTCGTCGTCGCCGACGACGCGCCACGCGAAGCTGGTCTCGGCCCAGACGCCGTCGGCGACGTCGGCTGCGACCGCAGCGACGCCACCGAGGCCCGCGCCGGCCTCGGGGACGGTGACGGCGATGTCTCCGGCCTGCTCCGGCGCGGTGACCTCCTTACCGGCGGTGTAGACCACCGCGGACAGCGCCGGGACGGTGATCGACGCGACGCCTGCGGAGTCGGTGGTGAAGCCGCTGCCGCCGCCGTACAGCGGCGTGAACGAGGCATCCGTCGTCAGAGTCGGGATCGAGACGGTCTTGTCGGCGGTCGCGTTGTTGGTCGCGACGAGGTACTCGATCTTCTCGTCGCGGTCGACGCGGCTGAAGGCGTAGACGCCGGTCGCCGCGTCGTCGACGAAGCGCTCGATCTGCGCACCCGATTCGAGGGCCGGGTGGCTCGCACGGAGGTCCGCGAGCGCAGCGATGTGCGTGTAGAGCGGGGCGTCGGTGTCGTAGCGGTCGGTGCTGCCGAGCTGCTCGCCGGTGACGAGCGGCTGGTTGGCGTAGTCGGCCGTCTGCGTGGCGAAGAGCGATTGGCGGGCATCCTTGTCGCCGCCCGTCCCGGCGAAGCCCTGCTCGTCGCCGTAGTAGACGACCGGCTGGCCGCGCGTGAGGTACATCAGCTCGTGGGCGAGTTCGTCGCGCTGCTGCGCATCGGCTCCGGCGAGGAAGTAGCCGATACGGCCCATGTCGTGGTTGCCGAGGAAGGTCGGCAACGCCGTCGCCGACGAGTCCGGCGTCGTGTACATGTCGTCGCCCGCGAACAGGGTGCGCAGGCCGGCGGGCTTCGCGCCGGCGCCGGTGCCCTTGGCGTAGGCGGTCGCGGCACTCTGGAACGTGAAGTCGAGCACCGAGTTCATGTCGGTCTTGCGCACGTAGGGCGAGAGCTTGGCCGGGTCGGCGTCGTACACCTCGCCGAACATGAAGAAGTCGGGTTTGCCGGCCGCGTGGGCGTAGTCGAGCACCTCGGTCGCCCACTCCTCCCAGAACTCGAAGTTGACGTGCTTGGCGGTGTCGATGCGGAACCCGTCGATGCCGAGGTCCACCCAGTCCTGGTAGACGTCGACGAACCCGTCGACGACGGTCGGGTGCTCGGTCATGAGGTCGTCGAGGCCGACGAAGTCGCCGAAGGTCACCGACTCGCCCGCCCAGGTCGAGTCGCCGCGGTTGTGGTAGAGCGTCGGGTCGTTGAGCCACGCGGGCACCTTGACGTCCTTGTCGGCGTCGGCGATGACGGGCGTGTACGGAAAGCTCGTGGCCGGGTCGAGCTCGGGGAACTCGTCGGTGCCGGCGTAGGTGCCCGGGTCGAACGCCGTGCCGTCGGCGTCGCGGTAGGGGTCGGCCTCCTGTGTGATGTAGCTCTGCGACCCCTCCTCGTACGAGATGACGTCGGCGGTGTGGTTCGTGATGATGTCGAAGTACACCTTGATACCGCGGTCGTGCGCGTCGTCGATCAGCGCCTCGAGCTCGGCGTTGGTGCCGAGATGCGGGTCGATCTGGGTGAAGTCGGTGATCCAGTAGCCGTGGTAGCCCGCGCTCGCATCGGCTCCGGCGCCCTGTACGGGACGGTTCTTGAAGCTCGGGGTGAGCCAGATCGCCGTCGTGCCGAGGCCCTCGATGTAGTCGAGCTTCGAGTGCAGGCCGGCGAGGTCGCCGCCCTGGTAGAAGCCCTTGTCGGCCGGGTCGAAGCCGTGCGCGAGGCGGTCACCCTCGATGCCCCCGGTGTCGTTGGACGCGTCGCCGTTGGCGAAGCGGTCGGTCATGACGAAGTAGAACTGCTCGGCGCTGCCCGGCTGGCGCACCGGCGCGGCGACGAGCGCGTCATCCGCCTCGGTGTACCCGGCGGCGAGCGAGCGCACCTCGATGCCGATGCGGTGGGTCGTGTCGTCGTAGCTGAAGCGCAGCGTCGAGGGTCCGGCGACTGTGAGCGGGATGTCGTCGCTCCCGCCGTTGAGGCCGTACGACTCGTCCCAGGCGTCGTTCACGGCGACCTTGTACTGGTACGAGCCTGCGGGCACCTCGAACTCGGCCGCGTAGACCCCTGCGGTGTCGGTGAGCGTGAGCTCGGTGGCGGCGCACTCGGGCTGCCAGTCGCCCGGGCACCCCAGCTCGCTCTGCAGACTGCCGACGAGCGCGAACGAGCGCTCCGCAGCGGCTGCGGGGGCGACGGCGACCAGGCCCCCGGTGAGGATCAGTGCCGCTGCGGTGAGGATCGCGGCAGTACGGCGGACACGTGCGGATGTCGGCTTCGACACGGAGGAACTCCTGGGGAGGCAGGGCACGACGACGTGCCTGGAGATGCAGTGTGCGGCCGACGCTAGCATCCGGTCGCGTGAAACTGCAAGCGCTTACATTGTGAGAAGTGGCTCATTTGCGGATGCCGCGCCGCAGCGCGCCGGCAGAAGCGCGTTCCTGCGCAACCGCTTGCACCCGGGCACGCCCGCAGGGGTATGCGCGACGAGACACGTCTTCGGCGACGAGACGACGTCCTGCAAGTGCGGTCTCGTCGCAGATTCATTGGTTCGCGCGCCGCGCGAGGATGTCGCCCGGGAGGTCAGCGAGGGGCGTCGCCGAGGATCTCGGCCAGCGCGCGACGGACGTCGCGGCGGTCGAATCGGAGCACGTCCACCACATCCGGTCCCGGCTCGTACGCGATGGTCGCGCCGCGACCCTGCACGATGAACCGGTCGGGCTGCAGCGGGTGCTCGGCATCCTGCACCCCGATACGGTTCGAGCCGCCGCTGACGTCGACGATCAGCTGGAAGTACTCGCGGTAGCTCAGCGACTCGTCGCCGACGAGATAGGCCCGGCCAGGCTCGCCGCGGTCAAGGGCTCCGGCGACGGCCTGCGCGAGCGATCGCACCGACATGTAGCCGGTGCCGCCCGGAGGAGCCCACGCCGCGGGTCGCTCGCCTTCGCCGCGCAGCGACTCGGCCATGCGGGCGAACCGGCGCCTCGCGCGCTCAGTGGCCGCGCCCACGATCGAGGGCGGGTTGAGGGTGATCGCGGCGAAGGACTCCGACGTGAGGGCGCGGGTGCGCTCGTCAGCATCCCGTCGCGCCGCCACGTAGGCGATCCTGTCCGCGAACGACGGGTCGTACTGGTGGTAGTAGCTGCCGATCTGCACGAACCGGGCGACGCCGGCATCCCGGGCCCGTTCGGCGAGAGCAGGGACGCCCCGCCGCTGCACGCGGTCCCAGAAAGCTCCGTCTTCGTCGGATGCCTCGACATGCCGGATGTCCTGTCCAGCTGCCATCACGACCTCGTCCACGCTGCGCAACTCCGCCGTCGACAGGCCGCCGTCCGCGTAGTCGCCGACCAGCCGCGGCAAACCCGCGATGGATGCCGGGTCGTCCGGCCGGGCGCCGTGACGACCGGCGACGACGACGTCTCTGCCGCGCGCGACGAGTTCGGCAACCACCTGGCTTCCGATCAGACCGCTGCCGCCGACGACGAGCGTGGTGCGCCTCGTCATGAGAACAGCGCGACGCCACCGTCGATCACGACGTCCTCGCCGTGCAGGACGGCGAACCCGCCTTCGTCGCCCCACGTCTCGATCTCGAGGAGGTCGCCGGGGACCACCGGGCCCGAGAAACGACCGCTGAGCCGCGTGAGGTCTGCGGGGTGCGCACCCCGGGCGGCGGCGATGGGGAGCGTCGCCGCGGCGAGCGTGCACAGCCCCTGCAGGATCGGCACGGGCTGGCCGATGCGGGCCGAGGCCTCCGGGTCGATGTGGATGTGGTGGCGGTCCCCGGTGAGCCGGTAGAGCGCAGCCTGAGTGGGGAAGGTCTGCAGGGGAACGCGCCGGATGTCGGCACGCGGAGGCGCCGCGGGGCGCGAGGGTCCGCGCTCGCCGCCGAAGCCGCCCGCGCCGGGCGCGAAGATCGACCACGTTGCGGTGAACTCGTCGCACTCGATGATGACCTCGAAGACGGCGGCGGAGCCCTTGTCCCACACGTTGCCGACCCGCGCCGACAGTCGCAGCTCGCCTGCTCGCGGGAGAGGCTTCGCGACCTCCAGCTCTTGCGATCCATGCACGGACCGGTTGTCGAAGACGCCCTCCCTCGCGAGGATGTCCGGCGCCCACTGCGCGAGCGTGAGCCCGAAGGTGGGCAGCACCCGCAGGCGGTCCTCGAACACGAGGTCGAGCCGGTCGGCGGGCGCGCCGACAGCGAGCGCGTAGAGGATGGCGTCGGCCTCGGTGTACGAGACGACGCGCTCCCCGAGCGTGCGCCCGATCCAGTCCGTGACGGTCATGCGCCGTACACCGGCTCGGGGGTGACCCCCGCGGCGAGCAGACGCTGGACGACGGGCCCGAGCTCGGCCGCCTCCCAGCGCCTTCCCGCGTCCTCGACCGGACCGTGGCGCCAGCCCTCCTGTATGCAGAGGCGACCGCCCTCGATCTCGAAGACGCGGCCGGTCACGCCGGCAGACTCGGGGCTGGCGAGCCATGCGACAACGGGTGAGATGTTCGCGGGGTCCATGCGGTCGAACCCGTCCTCCGGAGCCGCCATCGCCTCGGCGAAGGGGCCCTCGGTCATGCGCGTGCGGGCCGAGGGGGCGAGCGCGTTGACCGTGACGCCGTAGCGCGCGAGCTCGGCCGCCGCTACGAGCGTGAGCGACGCGATGCCGCCCTTGGCCGTGGAGTACGCCGCCTGCCCGATGCTGCCCTGCAGACCTGCCCCCGACGACGTGTTGACGACGCGCGCATCGCGCGTGCGCCCTTCCTTGGCCTCGGTGCGCCAATAGGCGGCGGCGTGGCGGAGAGGCGCGAAGTGGCCGGTCAGATGCACTCGCAGCACAGCCTCCCACTCGTCGAGCGTCGCGTTGACGAGCATGCGGTCGCGGACGAAGCCGGCGTTGTTCACCAGGATGTCGAGACCGTCGAACGTCTCGATAGCCTGGCGCACCATGGCACCAGCCTCCTCGAAGTCCGCGACGTCGGCGCCGTTCGCGACGGCCTCGCCGCCGGCAGCGATGATCTCGTCGGCGACGTCCTGTGCGGGCCCGGTGCCCGTACCGTTGCCGTCGAGCGTCGTACCCAGGTCATTGACGACGACCTTGGCGCCCTGCCGCGCCAATTCCAGCGCGTGCTCGCGACCGATGCCCCGCCCTGCTCCGGTGACGATCGCGACACGGCCGCTGCAGATTCCCGCCATGGGCACTCCTCCTCGAGTCAGATGACGTGACAACTCTACCAAGCAAACGCTAGGCCGATATGCTCGCCTATAGTAACCAAGCAAATGCTAGGGTAAACAACAAGTGCTAGGTCGAGGGAGACTAATGAGCATCACAGCTTCGATGGCCCGCCGCGGCGTGCGCGTCATCACCATGGACTATCCCCCCGTCAACGCCCTTCCCGTCGCCGGCTGGCGCGGCGTGGCGGACGAGATGCGCGCAGCCACTGCTGACCCCGACACGCGCGTGGTCGTCCTCCGCGCGGAGGGCCGCGGCTTCAACGCGGGCGTCGACATCAAGGAGATGCAGGCGACAGACGGCTTCGCCGCGCTCGTCGGCGCGAACCGCGGCTGCTTCGAGGCGTTCAAGGCCATCTACGAATGCGCAGTTCCCGTGATCTCCGCGGTGAACGGATTCTGCCTCGGCGGCGGCGTGGGCCTCGTGGGCAACAGCGATGTCATCGTCGCCTCGGACGACGCGTACTTCGGCGTCCCCGAGGTCGACCGCGGCGCCCTGGGTGCGGCGACGCACCTCGGCCGCCTCGTTCCGCAGCACATGCTGCGCGGCATGTACTACACGAGCCGCACGGTCACAGCGCAGCAGCTCCACACGCTCGGCACCGTGCACAGCGTGGTCCCGCGCGCCGAGCTCGATGAGGCCGCGCTCGCCCTCGCAGACGAGATCGCCGCGAAGGACCCGCGCGTGATCCGCGCGGCGAAGGAGGCCCTCAACGGCATCGATCCGATCGACGTCAACCGCAGCTACCGCTTCGAGCAGGGTTTCACATTCGAGCTGAACCTCTTGGGCGTGGCCGACGAGCACCGGGACGAGTTCGTCGCGACGGGCAGCAACCTGACCACATGAGCGGCAAGCTGATCGAAGCGGACGGGATCGACCGGTTCCTCCGAGACGGCATGACGATCGGCATCGGCGGCTGGGGCTCACGACGCAAGCCCATGGCGCTCGTTCGCGGTCTCGTACGATCGGGTGTTCGCGACCTGACCGTCGTCTCGTTCGGCGGTCCCGATGTGGGGATGCTGTGCGCGACCGGCCAGGCGCGGCACATCGTCCATGGCTTCGTGTCTCTCGACTCGATCGCCCTCGATCCGCACTTCGCCGCCGCCCGACAGAGCGGCGCGGTGACCCAGACCGAGCTCGACGAGAACATGCTCGTCGCGGGCCTGCGCGCGGCCGCCCGGCGCCTGCCGTTCGAGGCGACGCGCTCGGGCCTCGGCTCCGATGCCCTCCTGCGCAACCCGGGCATCAAGACGGTCCGCTCGCCTTATGACGACAGCGAGGAGCTCGTCGCGATGCCGGCCATCCCGCTCGATCTCGCCCTGGTCCACCTGGACCGGGCGGATCCGAACGGCGCGGCCCAGTGCCTCGGTCCGGACCCGTACTTCGACGATCTCTTCGCCCGCGCGGCGACCCACACTATTCTCAGCGTCGACGAGGTCGTCGCCACGCGCGCGCTGCAGGACGAGCATCCGTCATCATTCGTGCTCAACCGCAGCGAGGTGACCGCGGTCGTGGAGGCGCCGGGCGGCGCGCATTTCACGGCTGCCCTCCCGCACCACCCGCGTGACGAGTCCCTGCAGCGGCTCTACGCGCAGAGTGCGTCGAGCCCCGAGGATTGGACGCGATTCCGGGAGTCGTTCGTCGACGTGGACGAGGCGACCTACCGGCGCAACGTGACGACTTTCGCGGAGAAGGCGACATGAGCGACGTGGCCCGGGCGGACATCGCGGTCGCGGCCTGCAGCGACCTGTTCCGCGGGGACGGCGAGATCCTCGCGAGCCCCACCGGCACGATCGCCGCGATCGGCGCACGTCTCGCCCGCCTGACGCATGCCCCGCAGCTGCTCCTCAGCGACAGCGAGGCGACGCTGTATGCCGACACCCCCGCGATCGACGAGCCCTTCCGGGTTCCGGAGGGCGCCCTTCCCTACCGCGAGCTCTTCGAGCTGATCGCCGCAGGCCGGCGCCACGTCGTCATGGGCGCCGCGCAGCTCGACCGCCACGGCAACCAGAACCTGTCGGCCATCGGACCGCGCGACCGGCCCGTGCGACAGCTGCTCGGCGCACGCGCCGCGGCGACCAACACCGTCAACCACACGACGAGCTACTGGATCGCCCGGCATGCCCGCCGGACGTTCGTCGAGAGCGTCGACGTGGTCACCGGAGTCGGCTCCGACCGCGCGGCGGCGACCGGGCGCTCGGAGCTCGTCCGCCGCATCGTGACCGACCTCGCGGTCCTCGATCTGTCCGGGCCGGGCGGCACGCTCGCCCTCGTCAGCGTCCATCCGGGCGTCGAGGTCGGGGACGTCGTGGCGGCCACCGGCTGCGCCCTGCACATCCCCGAGCGGCTCGAGCGCACCCGCATCCCGGACGAGGCGGAGCTGCGCCTCATCCGGGAGCGGCTCGATCCCCGCGAACTCCGATTCCGAGAGGTCCCCCCGTCATGACGACACCCCAGCGCATCCGCACGGCGCTCACCGAGCTCACCGGCGTCGACCACCCCATCGTCCAGACCGGGATGGGGTGGGTGGCCGGCCCCCGACTCGTCTCCGCTACGGCGAATGCCGGCGCCCTGGGCATCCTCGCCTCGGCGACGATGACCTACGACGAGCTCGCCCAGGCGGTCCGTGAGACCAAGGAGCGCACCGATCGCCCCTTCGGCGTCAATCTGCGCGCCGACGCGGGCGACGCCGCGGAGCGCGCAGATCTTCTCATCCGCGAGGGCGTGAAGGTCGCGTCCTTCGCACTGGCTCCCAAGCGCGAGCTCATCGAGAAACTCAAGGATGCGGGGCTCGTCGTCGTCCCGTCCATCGGCGCCGTCCGCCATGCCGAGAAGGTCGCGGCGTGGGGCGCCGACGCCGTCGTCGTCCAGGGGGGCGAGGGCGGCGGCCACACCGGCGCCGTGCCCACCTCGCTCCTCCTGCCCTCCGTCGTGCAGGCCGTTGACATCCCGGTCGTCGCCGCGGGCGGCTTCTTCGACGGGAGCGGCCTTGCCGCCGCCCTCGCGTACGGCGCGGTCGGCATCGGAATGGGAACGCGCTTCCTCCTGACCAGCGACAGCGCGGTGCCCGACGCGATCAAGCAGCAGTACCTGCAGTTCGGCCTGGACGGCACCGTCGTGACGACCAAGGCCGACGGCATGCCGCACCGACTGCTGCGCACCGACTTCGTGAACGCGGTGGATGCCGGCGGCTCGCTGCGGCAGCTGCCTGCGACGATGCGGCGCTCGCTGGAGTTCAAGAAGATGAGCGGCCTGTCGTGGCCGGCGCTCGTCAAGGACGCACTGTCGATGAAGAAGGCCTCGGGTCGGTCGTGGTCGCAGATGGTGCTCGCCGCGAACACGCCGATGCTGCTCAAGGCGGGCCTCGTCGACGGCGACACGTCGGCGGGCATGCTCGCCGCAGGCCAGGTCGTCGGACTCATCGACGACCTGCCGTCGTGCGAGGAGCTCGTCGACCGCATCATCGCTCAGGCCGTCGGGCAGATCACGGCGACCGCCGCGACGCTCGTCTGACCCGACGCGGAAGGGCGGCCCCCGCAGATCGGTCGCCGCCCTTCGCTTGTCCTCCGACGAGGTCAGAGCCTCTCGATGATGGTGACGTTGGCCACGCCGCCGCCCTCGCACATTGTCTGCAGGCCGAAGCGGCCGCCGGTGCGCTCCAGCTCGTGGAGCAGCGTCGTCATCAGACGCGTTCCGGTCGCGCCGATCGGGTGCCCGAGCGCGATGCCGCCGCCATTGACGTTGACGCGGTCGTGCGTGGCGCCGGTCTCCTTCATCCAGGCGAGCACGACGGAGGCGAACGCCTCGTTCACCTCGAACAAGTCGATGTCGTCCACCGTGAGCCCGGCCTTCTCCAGGGCATGGAGCGTGGCGGGTATGGGCGCCGTCAGCATCCAGATCGGATCGTCGGCGCGGACGGAGATGTGGTGGATGCGCGCCCGCGGGGTGAGCCCGTGCTCGGCGACGGCGCGCTCGCTCGCTACGAGTACCGCGCTGGAGGCGTCGGAGATCTGCGACGCGACGCCGGCGTGGATGCGGCCGCCCTCGACGAGCGTGGGAAGCCCCGCCATCTTCTCGAGCGAGGTGTCGCGGCGCGGGCCCTCGTCGTGCGAGAGGCCGGCGATCGGCGCGATCTCGCGGTCGAAGCGGCCCTCGTCGGCGGCGCGGATCGCACGCTGGTGGCTCTCGAAGGCGAACTCCTCCATCTGCTCGCGCGAGACGTTCCAGTGCTCGGCGATCATCTCGGCGGCGCGGAACTGCGACACCTCCTGGTCGCCGAAGCGCTTCACCCAGCCCTCCGACTCCGCGAACGGCGTCGTGAAGCCGAACTGCTCGCCGACGACCATGGCCGACGAGATCGGGATGGCCGACATGTTCTGCACACCGCCCGCGATCACGAGCTCCTGCGTGCCGCTCATGACCGCCTGCGCCGCGAAGTGCACGGCCTGCTGACTCGATCCGCACTGGCGGTCGATCGTGACGCCGGGGACATGCAGGGGGTACCCCGCCGCGAGCCACGCGCTGCGGGCGATGTTGCCGGCCTGCGAGCCGATCGTGTCGGTGCAGCCGAGGATGACGTCATCGACCACGCCCGGGTCGATGCCGACGCGGTCGACGAGCGCCGTGATAGCGTGCGCGCCGAGGTCTGCCGAGTGGATGCCGGCCAGCGAGCCGCGACGCTTTCCGACTGGGCTGCGGACGGCATCGACGATGTATGCGGTGCTCATGACGGACCTCTCAGGCGTGCTGGCTGCTGACGGCGACGACCTCGCCGGTCATGTAGGACGAGTACTCGCTGGAGAGGAAGACCATGACGTTGGCGACCTCCCAGGGTTCGGCGGCGCGGCCGAAGGCCTCGCGCGAGGTGAGCTCCTCGAGCTTCTCGGGGGTCGTGACCTTGGCGAGGAACGGGTGCATGGCCAGACTGGGCGAGACCGCGTTGACCCGGATGCCGTGTGCCGCAAGGTCCTTGGCGGCCGAGCGAGTCAGCGCCATGACGCCCGCCTTGGCAGCGGCGTAGTGCGCTTGACCCTCCTGCGCACGCCAGCCGATGACCGAGGCGTTGTTGACCATGACGCCTCTGGTTCCCGATTCCACCCACCGGCGACCCGCGGCACGGATGCAGCGGAACGTTCCGGTCAGGGTGATGTCGAGCACCTTCGACCACTGCTCGTCGGTCATGTCGAGGATCGACACCTCACCGCCGAGCCCGGCGTTGTTGATCATGACGTCGAAGCCGTCCGCGGCATCCAGGAGCCGCCCGATCTGCTCCTCGACGGTGACGTCGCAGACGACCGCGCTCACCCGATCCTCGCCGAAGCGCTCGGCGAGCTCGGCGCGGGAGGCCTCGAGGCGGCCCTCGTGCGTGTCGCCGATGACGACGAGCTCGGCACCCTCCTCGAGGCAGCGCAGGGCCACGGCGGAGCCGATGCCGGCCCCCGCGGCCGCGGTGATGACAACGCGGCGGCCGGCCAGCAGACCGTGAGGGGGCACATAGTCGGGTGCGGGAAGTGAGACGGTCATGCGCGGGGCTCCTTGGGAAGGCCGAGCACGCGCTCGGCGATGACGTTTCGCTGGATCTCATCGGATCCGCCGTAGATGGTGTCGGCGCGACTGAACAGGAACAGGGTCTGCTGGTCATCCAGCTCGTACGGCGGCTCGGCGACCGTGAGCCCGGTGCCGCCGCGGACCGCCATGGCGAGCTCGCCGAGGCCCCGGTGCCACTGCGCCCACAGCAGCTTGGCGACCGAGGCATCCGCTCCCTGCTCACCGCCCAGCGTGCGCAGCGCATGCTGGCGCAGCACCTCCAGGCCGATCTCGGCGCGGACGATCCGGTCGCAGATGAGCGGGTCCTCGATGGAGCCGAGCTCGCGCGCCGTCTGGACGACGTCATCGAGCTCGCGGCGGAATGCGATCTGCTGCGCGAGCGTCGAGACGCCGCGCTCGAACCCGAGCGTGGCCATGGCGACGCGCCAGCCGCCGCCCACCTCGCCGACGACGAGGTCGGCCTCGGTGGCGGCATCCGTGAAGAAGACCTCGTTGAACTCGCTGGTGTGGGTGAGCTGCAGGATCGGGCGAACCTCGACTCCCGGCTGGTCCATCGGCACGAGGAGGTACGAGAGTCCGTCATGCTTGCGCGCTCCGTCGCCGGTGCGCGCCACGACGAAGCACCACTGCGCCTGCTGCGCGAGCGAGGTCCACACCTTCTGGCCGTTGATGACCCAGCGGCCCTCGGCGAGCTCGGCGCGGGTGGAGACGTTCGCCAGGTCGCTGCCCGCCCCGGGCTCGGAGTACCCCTGACACCACAGCTCGGTGACGTTGCGGATGCCGGGAAGGAACCGCGCTTGCTGTTCAGGCGTGCCGAGCGCGATGAGGGTCGGGCCCAGCAGCTCCTCGCCGAGGTGGTTCACGCGGGCCGGCGCGTCCGCGCGGGCGTACTCCTCATGGAAGATCACCTGCTGCCGGAGGCTCAGGCCGCGGCCGCCGTGCTCCACGGGCCAGCCGACGCACGTCCACCCCTCGGCGGCGAGGTGCCGGTTCCATTCGAGTCGCTCCTCGAAGGCCTCGTGCTCACGGCCGGAGCCGCCCAGCCCTCGGAGCTCGGCGAAGCGCCCGGTCAGATTGCTCTCCAGCCACGTCCGGATCTCGTTCCGGAACGCCGCATCCTCGGGCGTGTCCACTGCAGCCACGCGCACCTCCTGTCGGGCCGTCCTTGGTCTTCGACTCATGCGTAGCCTATGCTAGCAACCAAGCACTTGGTTGGTCGAGTTCAGAGAGGAGCTGCGATGGACGAAGAGGTCGTCACATACGAGGTGCGCGGTCCGGTCGCGATCATCAGGCTCAACCGCCCGGAGTATCGCAATGCGCAGAACTCCAAAGTTACCTACGCCCTGGATGCGGCGTTCACCCGCGCCGTGGAGGACGACGAAGTCAAGGCGATCGTGCTCGGTGGCAACGGCAAGCACTTCTGCGCCGGCCACGACATCGGCACGCCGGGCCGCGACATCGACCAGAGCTTCGAGCGCAAGGCCGTCATCTGGTGGGATCACGTCGGGGCCTCCGGCGTCGACTCCCGCTTCGCCCGCGAGTCCGAGGTGTACATGGGCATGTGCCGGCGGTGGCGCGAGATCCCGAAGCCGCTCATCGCGATGGTCCAGGGCGCATGCATCGCGGGGGGCCTCATGCTCGCATGGTCGTGCGACTTCATCGTCGCCTCCGACGACGCCTTCTTCTCCGACCCGGTGGTGCAGATGGGCATCCCCGGCGTCGAGTTCTTCTCGCACCCGTGGGTGATGAACCCGCGCGCCGCCAAGGAGTTCCTCTATACGGGAGACCGGATGCCGGCTCAGCGCGCCTACGAGCTGGGCATGGTCAACCACGTCTTCGCGCGCGATGAGCTCGAGGAGCGCACGCTCGAGATCGCCGAGCGCATCGCGAAGATGCCGCGGCTGGGGCTGGCGCTCACGAAGAAGGCCGTCAACCAGTGCGAGGACCTCATGGGCCTGCGCGCGGGCATGGATTCCGTCTTCGGGCTGCACCACGCCGCGCATGCGCACAACGCCGAAGTGCAGGGCGACTCGCTCGGCAAGGTGGACGTCAAGGCGATCAAGCAGCAGGCGGCCGAGGCATGAACCTCGACCTGACCCCCGAGCAGGAGGCGTTCCGCGACGAGGCGCGCGCCTGGCTCGCCGAGAACGTGCCGTCCACCCCGCTGCCGTCGATGGACTCCGCGGAGGGTTTCGCCGCCCACCGTGAGTGGGAGGCCACCCTCGCGTCCGGGCGCTGGTCCGTCGTGTCCTGGCCCGAGGAGTTCGGCGGCCGCGACGTGGGCATCGTCGAATGGGTGCTGTTCGAGGAGGAGTACTACCGCGCCGGCGCCCCGACCCGCGTGGCCCAGAACGGCATCTCGCTCCTCGCCCCGATCCTCTTCGAGCACGGTACACGTCAGCAGCACGAGCGCTACCTCAAGGACATGTCCGACGGCAGCCTCATCTGGGCGCAGGCGTGGAGCGAACCCGGCGCCGGCAGCGACCTCGCCGCGATCCGCAGCACCGCGACGCGCGACGACGTTCGCGGCGGCTGGCTGCTGAACGGACAGAAGACGTGGAGCTCGCGCGCGGTGTGGGCCGACCGAGGGTTCGGCCTGTTCCGCTCCGACCCCGAGGCGGAGCGCCACCGTGGCCTCACGTACTTCCTCTTCCCGCTTGACGCCGAGGGCCTCACCGTCCGCCCGATCGAGCAGCTCGACGGCGACACCGGCTTCGCGGAACTCTTCTTCGACGACGTCTTCGTACCCGACGAGGATGTCCTGGGCACCCCCGGTGACGGCTGGCGCGTGGCCATGAGCACCGCCGGCAACGAGCGCGGCCTCTCGCTGCGATCGCCCGGGCGCTTCCTCGCTGCCGGCGACCGTCTGGTCTCGCTATGGAACGACCGCGGCGGCAGCGCCGCCGCGCGCGATGCCGTCGTGGACGCCTGGATCGGCGCAGAGGCGTACCGTCTGTTCACGTGGGCGACCGTCAGCACGCTGCTGGAGGGGGGCCAGGTGGGCGCCGAGGGTTCGCTGAACAAGGTCTTCTGGTCGCAGCTCGACCTCGACATCCAGCGCACCGGCGTACGGCTGCTCGGACCGCTGGGCGAGGTGCGCGACGAGCGCGGTGTCGACGGCGGCCGCTGGGCGGACGACCTGCTCTTCGCCATGGCGGGACCCATCTACGCCGGCACCAACGAGATCCAGCGCAACATCATTGCGGAGCGCATTCTCGGGCTCCCGCGCGAAGGAAGGCGGGCCTGATGCGTTTCCTCCTGACCGACGAGCAGCTCGCACTCGCCGAGGCCATCGACGACATCGTCGGGGCGCACGGAGGACCGGCCGTGGCCCGCGCATGGGCCGCCGGAGACACCGCCCCGGGACGCGCGCTGTGGGACCAGCTGGCCGAGACCGGTCTCATGGGGCTGCGGATCGGCGAGTCCGAGGGCGGCTTCGACGGGTCCGCCTCCGACACCGTCGTCGTGTTCGAGCGCCTCGGCTGGCACGGCGTTCCCGGTCCTCTGCTGGAGACGATCGTGCTCGCGCCGGTGCTCGTCGACGAGCAGACTCGGGGCGCCATCGCGTCCGGTGAGGTCATCGCCTCGGCGACCGTCGAGCCCGGAACGCCGTTCGCGCTGGACGCCGACATCGCGACCCACCTGTTCGTGATCGCCGACGGCGCCGTGTCGCCGGCGCGCATCGACGGCTCCGTCCGCTCCCTCGACGCCGCCCGGCGTCTGTTCGCCCTGATCCCGGAGGGCGAGGGCCATGCCGTCGACGAGGAGGCGCTGCGCCGCGCCGTCGACGAGACGACGCTCGCCTGCGCTTCAGTGCTGCTCGGAGCGGGCGAGCGCCTGCTCACCGAGGCCGTGTCGTACGCGAAGATCCGCCACCAGTTCGGCCGGCCCATCGGCGAGTACCAGGCGGTCAAGCACCAGCTGGCCGACGTCCGCGTCGCCCTGAGCTTCGCCCGGCCGCTCGTGCAGAACGCGGCGCTCACGATCGACACCCCGGACCGCGGACGAGATGTGTCGGTCGCGAAGATCACTGCCTCTGACGCCGCGACCGCGGCCGCCCGCGCCGCGCTCCAGGTGCACGGCGCCGTGGGTTACACCGCCGAGGCGGATCTCGGCATCTGGCTCACCCGCGTGCAGGCGCTGTCGGCCGCGTGGGGCGGCACGGACATGCATCGCGAGCGCGTCGCGGGCGCCATCCTCGCCCGCTGATCGTTCCCGGCCGACGCCGAAGGAAGGAAGACATGGACACCGAGCTCACCGAGGAGCAGGCGGAGCTCGCCGACGCTGTGCGCACTCTCCTGGAGCGCCGCGCCGGCTCGGCGGCCGTCCGCAGCGTGATGGCGGATCCCGCGGGCGACACGCAGCTGTGGCAGACGCTCGCCGAAGAGGTCGGCATCGCCGCCATCGCGGTGCCCGAGGAGTACGGCGGGTTCGGGGCGACGGTCTTCGAGTCGCACCTCGTCCTCGAGCAGCTGGGCGAAGCGCTCGCCGTGGTCCCCGCCCTGGGATCGGGCGTTCTGGCGACGCAGGCGATCCTGGCCGGCGCAGATGAGGACGCGCGTATCAGGCTGCTCCCCTCGCTCGCCTCCGGCGAGCGGACCGGAGCGCTCGCATGGGCGGATTCCCGCGGCCGGTGGTCACCCGAGACGGTCGACGTCACGGCATCCCTCACCGGCGACGACTGGACGCTCGACGGCGAGGCGCCCCTCGTCCTCGACGGAGCTAACGCCGACGTCGTCATCGTGATCGCGCGGACCCCGTCGGGACCCGGCCTGTTCGAGGTCGCCGACCCCGCGTCCCTCGATCGGGTCGGCACGCCGGCGGTGGACCCCACGCTCCGACTCTCGACGCTGCGGTTCTCGACCGCCGCCGCCCGTCCGCTGTCGATGGGTGACGCAGCGGCGATCGACCGCATCCGCGTGTGCGCGCTCGTCGCGATCTCGGCTTTGCAGACCGGCGCCGCCGCCCGCGGACTCTCGATGACACTCACCTACGCGGGGCAGCGCACGCAGTTCGGCCGCCCCATCGGGTCGTTCCAGGCGCTGAAGCACCGCCTGGCCGACATGCACGTCCAGCTGGAGTCGGCTCGCTCCATCTCCCGCGCCGCCGCGCGCGCCCTGGCCGTCGACGACCCGGACGCCGCGCGCCTGGCCGGCATGGCCAAGGCCTGGTGCGGCGACGCCCTGGACCTCATCGCCAGCGAGACGATCCAGCTCCACGGCGGCATCGGCATCACCTGGGAGCACGACGCGCAGCTGGTCTTCAAGCGCGCGCACGCGCTCTCGCAGCTGTTCGGCCAGGCATCCGATCAGCGCGCTCAGCTGGCGACGGCGCTGGGCCTGGCCTGACGCGTCGCCTAAGTGGTCACCGGCCGACGCAGGGGAGGGCCGGCGGCCACCAACCTCAGCGCGTGCGGTGCTCGCGCAGCGGGACCGAGACGTCCTTACCGGTGCTCACGCGCGGCCGGTCGGGCTTGATCTCGGCGAGCGGCTCCGCTCGGCGCAGGGTGGCAAGGCTGCGCTCGGCGAGCTGCTGGTAGACGACGACGCCGTTGCGCTTCCACGCGATGGTCTCGTCGTCGAGCTGCTTGACGACCTTCGCGGGACTTCCGAGCGCCATCGCGCCGGCGGGGATCTCGGTCTCAGCGGTCACCACAGCGCCCGCGCCGATCAGCGCGTCCGCGCCGATCCGCGCGCCGTCGAGGATCACGGCCCGGATGCCGATGAGAGCGTACGAGCCGATCGTGCACCCGTGCAGCACGGCGCCGTGGCCGACATGGCTGTTCGGCTCCAGCACGGCGTCGGCGCCCGGGAACGCATGGATCGTGCACGAGTCCTGCACGTTGGATCCGTCGCCGATCACGATGCGGCCGAAGTCGCCGCGCAGGCTCGCGAACGGCCCGATGTAGCACCCGGCCCCGACGATCACGTCGCCGATGAGGCTCGCCGACTCGTGCACGAAAGCCGTGGGGTGCACGACAGGCACGACGCCGTCGATCTCGTAGCAGCTCATGTCAGCAGACGGCTCCGCCGTCGATGACGAAGTCCTGACCCGTGCAGTAGCTGCTCGCTTCGCTCGCGAGGAAGGCCACGAGCCGCGAGACCTCCTCGGGCCGTCCGGCGCGCGGGATCGGAATGGTCGAGATGAAGCCCGTACCCGCGCGTGTCTCCTCGCTGATCATCACGGTGTCGACCGCGCCGGGGCAGATCGCGTTGACCCGGATGCCGTAGCGACCGAGCTCCTTGGCCGCCGATCGGGTCGCGCCGCGAAGTCCGAACTTGGACGCGCTGTACGCGATGCGGTCGGCGTACCCCGCCAGGCCCGCGGTCGACGAGATGTTGACGATGGACCCGCCGCGCTCTTTCATGGCGGGCAGCACCGCCTGCATGCCGAGGATCGCGCCGACGAGGTTGATGTCGATGACGCGATGCAGGATCTCGGGGGTCGTGTCCTCGAGGCTAAGGACGGGGCAGAACCCGGCATTGTTCACCAGCACGTCCACGCGGCCGAAGCGCTCGACGGCCGCAGCGACCACCCGGGCCCAGTCCGCGGGCGACGAGACGTCGTGGCCCAGCCCGATCGCGTCCGGCCCGCACGCGACCGCGGCACTCGACGCCCCCTCGGCGTCGATGTCCGTGACAACGACCTTCCCGCCGAGGCGCGTCAACAGCTCGGCGTGGGCACGCCCCTGTCCGCCCGCGGCGCCGGTGATGAGCACGACAGCGTCGTCGAGCTGGATGATCGGATCCGTTCCGTTCATGGTTCCTCCGAGATAGATTGTTCTTGATCAAGCGATTGGTAGGTACATGACTCAGCGTCTGCATCACATGGGGATCACGGTCAGCGACACCGACACCGCGGTTGCGTTCTACAGCGCGCTGACGGGCGGCGAGGTCGTCGGCCCGCTCATCAAGAGCGGTCCGGCCGTCGAGGCGGTGACGGGGTACCCAGGCGTCCACATCCTGCTGACGTTCATCTCGTTCGCCGGCGGCGGCGCCGTGATCGAGCTCGCGGAGTACCGGAACGGCAGCGGCGAGCGCATCGACCCCGACACCGGCAAGGCGGGGTCGGCCCACCCGGCGATCCTCGTCGACAACATCGACGCCACGCTCGCACGCATGGCCGCGATGGGTGTGCACGCGACGAGCGAGCCGAAGGTCGCGACGGACGGGCCCATGGAGGGCTACCGATACGTATACCTGATCGGGCCCGACTCGGTGCGCGTCGAACTGCTGGAAGCGCCTCACGCCGACTGACCGTCCAGCATCGCGAGCTCGTCGGGGGTCAGCTCGAGCGCAAGCGCGGCGACGTTGTCGCGCACGCTCTCGACGCGGCTGGCTCCCGGAATGGGGATGACGGCGGGCGACGAGGCGAGCACCCAGGCCAGAGCGACACGCTGCGGGCTGACACCCCGGCGCACCGCGATGTCCGCCAGCACCTGCGCATCCTCGCCGAGGTGCTTGGCCGCGAGGCGCCCGCCGAAGGGCCCCCACGCGAGGAACGCGAGGCCGTCCTGCTCGCACACGTGGAGCACATCGAGGCTGTCGCGCACATGCACCGAGTACTCGTTCTGGACGCTCACGAGCGCGTCCCCGATGGCCTCCTGCGCGATGCGCAGCAGCGGCACATCGACGTTCGAGACGCCGATGCGCACCGCGATGCCGTCGTCGACGAGCTGCCGCAGGGCCCCCATGGAGTCCTCGAACGGCACGCGCGGGTCGGGGCGGTGGTGCTGGTAGAGCGGAAGCGCGTCGAGGCCGAGGCGACGCAGCGACTCCCTCGCCGCGCGCGCGAGGTGTGCCGGCGAGCCGTCGATCCACCACGTGGCGTTCTCGTGCCGCGTGTGGCCGCCTTTCGTGGCGATGACGACGCGGTCGAGGTCCGCCGGAGAAGATCGCAGCGCCGCGATGAGGGCGCGCTCGTTGACGCCCATCTCGGAGGTCGGGCCGTACGAGTCGGCGGTGTCGAACAGCGTGATCCCGGCGTCCACCGCCGCGTGCACGGCGCGCATGCCCCGCTCGATGTCGGCGTCAGGCGTCTGGGTCAGCGTCATCGAGCCGAAGCCGATTGCCGAAACATCGAGGCCACCGATCCTCCGCTGCACCAGCGCGCTCATTTGCCCACCGCCGTCCATCCGCCGTCGACCGCGACGCACTGTCCCGTCGTGAAGGTGGCGTCCAGCAGCAAGTGCGCGATCTCACGGGCCTGCTCGGCGGGCTCGGCGAGTCGGCCGAGGGGCATGCGGGCCTTCACAGGGCCGAGGTCGTACCCCTTCTCGACCATGTCGACGATCATCGGCGTGAGCGTGTGCCCCGGGGCGACAGCGTTCACGCGCACACCCAGCGGCGCCCACTCTACGGCGAGGTTCATCACGAGCTGACGGACAGCAGCCTTCGAGGGCCCGTAGTCGCTCTGGTTCGCCCAGCCACCGTACGCGGTGGTGCTCGAAACGGCGACGATGGATGCCGCGCGGCCGTCGAGGCGGGTCACCATCGCCCGCGCGGGAACAAGGGTGCCGAGCACGTTGATCTCCAGCACGCGCCGTGCGCGGTCGAGGTCGAGCTCGAGCGCGGGCACGAACTCGCCGCGAATGCCTGCGCAGGCGACCAGGCCCGTGATGGGGCCGCTGCGGACGGCCGCGGCATCCATCGCCTCACCCACAGCACACTCGTCGACGACGTCCACCTCGAAGACGTCCGCGTCTCGCGGCGAACCGCCCTGGAGGTCCAGGACGCTCACAGCGCACCCGCGGGAGAGGAGCTCCCCGACCACCTCGGCACCGATCCCGGATGCTCCGCCCGTGACGACGACGTGCGAGCCACTGCTCATCATGATGCCTCCTCGCATCGGGGCATCCCGCCCCTCGGTCATCATGATACGGTAGCTACCAAACAAGCGCTAGGTTTTCAGCGTGGCCATCGTCGGCCGACGTGAAGGCGCATGTCGACCCGGAGGTGCAGAGTTGCCCGACAAGACCACGACCGTCGATGACGCGATCGCCCGCATCGAGAGCGGCATGACCATCGGCATCGGAGGGTGGGGATCGCGCCGCAAGCCCATGGCGCTGGTGCGCGCGCTGCTGCGCAGCGAGGTCACCGACCTCACACTCGTGACATTCGGCGGCCCGGATGCCGGGCTGTTGGTGGAGGCCGGCAAGGTACGCAAGCTCGTCTACGGGTTCGTCTCACTCGACTCCATTCCGCTCGACCCGCTCTTCACCCAGGCGCGCGAGAGCGGCGACCTCGCGATTGCCGAGTACGACGAGGGCATGTTCGTCGCCGGCCTGCGTGCGGCGGCCGCGCGCCTGGACTTCCTGCCGACCCGCGCGGGCCTGGGCTCCGACGTCATCCCGGCCAACCCCGACCTGAAGCTCGTGCAGTCCCCCTACTCCGACGAGCAGTACGTGGCGATGCCCGCCCTGCCGCTGGACGTGGCGATGGTCCACGCGAACCGCTGCGACCCGGGGGGCAACGCGCAGTTCCTCGGGCCCGACCCGTACTTCGACGACCTGTTCGCCATGGCCGCGACGCGGACGATCGTGTCGACCGAGCGGATCGTCCCCACCGAGAACCTGCTCGACGAGGGCACGTTCCACACGCTGATGTTCAGCCGCATGTACGTCCACGACGTCGTCGAGACCCCGAACGGCGCCCACTTCACCACGTGCGAGCCCGACTACGGACGCGACGAGGCGTTCCAGCGTCACTACGCCGCGTCTGCGAAGGACCCGGAGCAGTGGCACGCGTTCGCCGATGACTTCCTCTCCGGTGACGAAGCCGCCTACCAGGCCGCCGTCGCCGAGTTCCACGCCGCCAAGGAGGAGAACCGATGAGCACCGATGCGACCATCGCAGAGATCTGCGTCGCCGCATGCGCCGACACCTACCGCACGTCGGGCGAGGTGCTCGCCCACGCCGTGGGCACCATCCCCACGATCGGCGCGCGCCTGGCCAAGCTCACGACGGCACCTGACATCGTGCTCACCGACGGCGAGGCGTTCCTCATGGCCGAGCCACCGCCGCTCGGCAAGTCCGCCGCGGCCGGCGGGGTCATCGAGGGCTGGGCGCCGTTCCGTCGCATCTTCGACATCCTGGCGACCGGCAGGCGCCAGTCCATGATGGGCGCGAGCCAGATCGATCGCCACGGCAACCAGAACATCTCGATCATCGGCGACTGGAGCAAGCCCACGCGCCAGCTCATCGGCGTGCGCGGCGCCCCCGGCAACACGGCCAACCACCGCGTCGACTACTGGATCTCCCGCCACTCGACGCGCATCTTCGTCGACAAGGTCGACATGGTGTCGGGTGTGGGCAATGATCGCGCCCGAGAGGCCGGTCTGCGCTTCCACGAGCTCGGCGTGATCGTGACGAACCTCGGCGTGCTCGGCTACGACCAGGACGGCGTCGTGAAGGCACTGTCGGTGCACCCCGGCGTCGACCCGACCGCGCTCGCGGAGAACACCGGTTTCCCGCTCGACGTGGCGGGCCTGCCGCTCACGCGCGTGCCCGACGAAGAAGAGCTGCGCCTCATCCGCGAGGTGCTCGACCCCCGCGGCGCGCGCACGCGCGAAGTGGCCGACTGACGCGGCTCAGCGCGCCAGGAGCCCGAAGTGGATCAGGTCGAGGAAATGCTGCGTGACGCTCGCGGCGGTGTGACGGCCGCCGGGTCGGAACCAGCGCACCGTCGACCACACCGAGTCGCGTATGAACCGGTAGGCCACGCCCGCGTCGATCGTCTCGCGGAAGACGCCGGCGCGCTGACCATCCTCTATGGCGCCCAGCCAGATCCGCTCGATGCGACTGCTCTTGGCGGAGACGAATTCGAATCCGGGCTGCGTCGACAGGAACGACGACTCGTTCTGGTACAGGGCCACCGTGGCGGAGTCGACCTCGATCGTGTGGAACGCGTGCTCGATGAGCCGGTCCAGCACGTCGCGGGGCTCGCCGCCCTCCGCCGCGATCTCCTCGAAGCGGGTCAGCAGGCGGTCCATGAAGACGCTCAGGATCTCCTGCAGGATCGCTTCCTTGGAGGAGAAGTGGTGATACAGGCTTCCGGAGAGGATGCCGGCCTCATCGGCGATGTCTCGCACGGTCGTAGCCGAGTAGCCTCGGGACGCGATGAGGCGCGTCGCAATCGAGAGCAGCTGCTCCCGTCGATCGGAGGGCTGCTCCGTGCCAGTCACCTTCGTCAAGGCCATGTCCGTTCCCTTCGCGCCGGTTGCCCAAGCGTTTGTTCAATAATGCCTCATGGAGCGCGCCCGACGATACTCCTCGTTCGCCATTCCGCCACCGTTCAACCCCGAAGAGGACGAAGATGACCCGACTCTCCACCGCGCAGACGATTCCCGCGCTTCTTCGCGACCAGGTCCGCCTGGGTGACCATCCTGCGGTCATCGAGGGGGAAACCGCAACGAGCTATGAGACGCTCCACGAGAAGGTGCGCGCCGCAGCCCGCGGCTACCTAGCGCGCGGCATCCGCCACGGCGACCGCGTGGCCGTCTGGGCGCCCAACCGCCTGGAGTTCATCGTCGCCATGCTCGGAGCCCAGTACGTCGGCGCCCCCGTCGTGCCGCTGAACACCCGCTACACGGGGCACGAAGCCGCCACGATCCTGCAGCGCTCGCGCGCCAGCATCCTGGTCGTCGACGACGGCTTCCTCGGGAGGGGCTTCACGAGGATGCTCGAGGCCGCCGTCGACGGCGGCGGGGATGGGCCCATCGCCGGGCTCCCGCACCTCCGCACCATTGTGCGGATCGGCCAGCCCGCGGCAGGCGAGAACCGCCCGAGCTGGGAGGACTTCCTCGCCGCCGGCTCCGCGGTGTCCGACGCCGACCTGGATGCCGCCGCCGACCGCGTGACCCCGGACGACGTCGACGACATCCTCTACACGTCGGGCACGACGGGACTCCCCAAGGGAGTCATGAGCGCCCACCGCCAGACGATCGGCGTCGCCTACGCGTGGGCGAGCGGCGCGGAGCTGACCGAGGACGACCGCTACGCCATCGTCAATCCGTTCTTCCACGGCTTCGGCTACAAGGCCGGCATGATCTCGTCGCTGCTCGCGGGCACGACGATCTATCCCGTGCCGACCCTCGACACGACGGCGATGCTGGAGCTCATCCAGTCGGAGCGCATCACCGTGCTCCCGGGCGTCCCCACGGTGTTCACATCGCTGCTCGACCACCCGCGCCTGTCCGAGTACGACACGTCGTCGCTGCGGTTCGCGATCGCGGGCGCGACGACGGCCCCTGAGACTCTGTTCCGCGATATGGTGCACGTCCTCGGCTTCGAACGCGTCGCGCAGGCCTACGGCCTCACGGAGTGCGTCGTGGCGACCCTGTCGCGCCACGGCGAGGACCTGGAGCACGCGAAACAGACCACGGGTCCTGCGGTGCCCGGCATCGAGATCCGCGTGGTCGACGCCGACGGCGAGGACGTCGACACGGGCGTCGACGGCGAGATCCTGCTGCGCGGCGACAACGTCATGCTCGGCTACTTCGAGGACGAGGAGGCCACGCGCGCCGCCGTCGACGGGGACGGCTGGTTCCGCACCGGCGATGTCGGGCGGCTCGACGAGCACGGCTGCCTCAAGATCACAGACCGCCTGAAGGACATGTTCATCGTCGGGGGGTTCAACGTCTACCCTGCCGAAGTCGAGAACGCACTGCGCCAGCATCCCTCCGTCAACGAGTCGGCCGTCATCGGGGTCGAGGACGCGCGCTTGGGCACGGTGGGCCGCGCGTACGTCGCACTGCTGCATGGCGCGGAACCGGTGGATGCCGAGGCCCTCACCGCCTTCTGCCGCGAGCGCCTGGCGAACTTCAAGGTGCCGCGCGAGATCGTGTTCGTCGAGGAGTTCCCGCGCAACGGCGCGGGCAAGATCCTCAAGACGGAGCTGCGGCAGGTATCGGCGAGCTGACCGGAGCAGTCAGCTGACGTCGACCGTGATCGTGCGCGACCGGATCCGCCAGCCGGCGCCGGTCCGCACGAACTCGTCGTCGTAGCGTCCCGACAGCGCGATCTGCGGCCGCGGGGCGTCGAGCTCGAGCGCGATCGCGTTCGAGGCCCCCGTGAGGAACACGAAGTAGGACTGCGCGTGCGCACGGTCGTCGCTGTCGATCGACACCCACAGCGTCGTGTTTAGGTGCTTCGTGCCCGTGCCCGGACCCTGCAGGCCGGAGGCGCGGTAAGCCAGGACGCGCTCGCGCAGCGCCTCGCGACCACGGTGCGCCTCGCCGTTGCCACGATCCCAGACACCGTCCTCAGTCCAGAGGCCGAGATACTCGTCCGGGTCGCCGTCGTCCGCGAGGTGGCCGAGGCGGGCGATGAGATTGCGGATGTCCGACTCGGCTGTGAGTCGGACGATCGGGTCGAGCGGCATGGTGTGGCCTCCTAGAGCGATGCGGGGATGAGTCGTCAGGGCGACGGCGGGCGGGCGAGCCCGTCCAGGAGCCTGATCAGCGGGTCGTCCTCGCCCCGGCTGCCCGACGGAGCCGGCGGCCCCGCGCTCGGCGCCTCGCGGAGAGCCCCCGCGGTCGAGTACGCCCGCTCACGTACGGCCCACCGCTCGCGGATGCGCCAGCGGCCGTCGACGCGGACGAGATCGTCGACGTACCGCACAAGGCTCACGTAGTCCGCCGCGGGATCATCGCCGGCAGCGCTCCAGTGCCAGGCGGTCGCATACGTCTCGGCGACCGCCTCGTCACCCGCGATGTCGACGTTGTGCGTGCCGATGACGTGGAGCATCCCCGCCACCTGGGGCAGCACCGCGCTCAGCCAGGGGACGAACTCCTCCACCGTGCCCTCGAATCCGGCGTGGTGGTCGATGCCGCCCGGCACGTACAGCTCGAAGAGCTGTTCCGGGCGCACGCGATCGATCGCGCGGCAGTATCGCGCCACGAGGTCCGCGATCGCGAGTCGGTCGGCGATCTCCGCCATGCCGGCCACCGGTGTCCCTGCTGTCAGCGCAGACGCTCGATCACCATGGCCATGCCCTGTCCGCCCGCGGCGCACATCGTGGCGATCGCGAACTGCTCGTCGCGCTCCTGCAGCGCGTGGATGGCGGTGGTCGTCATACGCGCGCCGGTCTGGCCGAACGGGTGGCCGAGCGCGATCGCGCCGCCGTTGACGTTGACCTTCTCCGGGTCGATCCCGATCGCCTCGATGGAGGGCACCACCTGAGCGGCGAACGCCTCGTTCAGTTCCATGAGGTCGATGTCGCCGATGGCCAGGCCCGCGTTCGCGAGGGCGCGCCCGACAGCATCCACGGGTCCGAGGCCCATGATCTCGGGGCTCAGGGCCGACACACCGGTGGAGACGATGCGCGCCAGCGGCTGCAGTCCGAGCTCGCTCGCGCGCGTGTCGCTCATGATGACCAGGGCCGCGGCACCGTCGTTGAGCGGACAGCAGTTGGCGGCGGTGACCGTGCCGTGCTCGCGGAAGACCGGGTTCAGGCTGGAGATGCCCTCCATCGTCACACCGGCGCGCGGGCCGTCGTCCGTCGCGACGAGCGTGCCGTCCGCGAGGCGCACTGCGGTGATGTCGCGCTCCCAGAATCCGCGAGCGGCCGCGGCTTCTGCGCGGTTCTGGCTCAGCACGGCCCACTCGTCCTGCGCGCGGCGCGAAACGCCCTTCAGCTGCGCCACGTTCTCCGCGGTCTCGCCCATCGCCATGTAGATGTCGGGCAGGTCGCCGTCTGCGCGCGGATCGCGCCAGACGAAGGAGGCGTCCTGTGCCCGCTGCACGGTGCGGGCCATGGCTTCCGCGTACCGAGGGTTCTTGGTGTCCGGCATACCATCGGACTTGCCGAAGCCGTAGCGCGACACCGTCTCGACACCGCCTGAGATGAAGACGTCGCCCTCCCCCGCCTTGATCGCGTGGAGGGCCATGCGGCTGGTCTGCAGGGAGGACGCGCAGTAGCGGTGGACGGTCGTGCCGGGCAGGGAATCGAAGCCGAGCTGCATCGCGACGATGCGGCCGATGTTGTACCCCTGCTCGCCGGCCGGCTGCGCGCAGCCGATCATCATGTCGTCTATCGTCGCGGGGTCCAGCTCGGGCACCGTCTCGAGCGCCGCGGCGACCATCTGCGCGAGCAGGTCGTCGGCGCGCATGTCCTTCAAGGAGCCCTTGCCCGCCCTGCCGATGGGAGAGCGGACGGCGGAGACGATGACGGCGTCAGTCATTTTCACTTCCTTCGTTGAGCACGGCGAATGCCGTCTGAGGTGTGTGCGAGAGGAACGCGGGCCACTCGCCGCCGCCGTCGACGTCGACGACGGCGCCGGTCACGTGCGAAGCCAGCGGCGACGCGAGCATGAGGCACACGTTGCCGATCTCGAGTGGGTAGGCGAGGCGCCCGCGCGGGATGGTCCGGGCGATCCGCTCGAGGTTCTCTGCACTGCCGTAGTGCTCGTCGGCGCTGTCGGTCGCGACGAGACCGCAACTGACCGCGTTGACGCGGATGTGCGGCGCCCACTCTACGGCGAGCGAGGCGGTGAGGTTCTCGAGGGCGGCCTTCGCCGCGCCGTACATCGCGGTGCCCGGGCTCGAGCGGCGAGCACTGATCGAGGTGATGTTGATGACGCTACCGCCGTCTTCCTGCGCGGCCATGACGGGGTGCACGGCGCGGGCGACGAAGGCCGCGGAGAGGAAGTTCAGGTCGGTGATCGCGCGGAGATACCGCGGCGAGCCCTCCTCGAAGCGGCCGAACGGCGAGCCGCCGGCGTTGTTCACGGCGACGTCGAGCCGCCCGGCGCGCGAGACGATGTCGCCCACCCAATGCTCCACGGCGTCGGGATCGCGCACGTCGACGGCGGTGAAGGTCACGCCGTCCGGCAGCTCAGCGGGTTCGCGGCGTCCGCAGGTCTCGATGGCGGCGCCGGCACGGAGGAACGCCTCGGCGATGCCGCGGCCGACGCCGCGGGTGGCGCCGGTGATCAGCACGACTCTCCCGGACAGGTCGATCGTCACAGCCATGGGCGCGTTCCTCCCTTGCGTCATTGCAGACTCCCACGCTACCAAACAAATGCTAGGTTTGCTCCATGGCAGCGACGTCTGGAGATGTGCGAATCTCGGTGGTGACGGGCGGGGCCCTCGGCATCGGAGGCGCGACCAGTCGGCGGCTCGCGGCTGACGGCGACCACGTCGTGCTCCTCGACATCGACGGCGACGCCGCGCACCGCACCGCCGACGCCATCCGCACAGCGGGAGGCACGGCGACCGTCGTAGTGGGCGATGCCACGGTCGATGCCGACCTCGACCGTCTCGCCGAGGCGGCCTCCGCGATCGACGACGGCCGCGTCGACGTGCTGGTGAACAACGTCGGCGACTTCCGCCCGGCCAAGGCGATCTTCCTGCGCAGCAGCGCCGACCAGTGGGAGGCGATGCACCGCATCAACCTGCGCCACGTCTTCGCCACGACATTCCGGTTCGCTCCCGCGATGATCGCACGCGGCCAGGGAGTCATCGTGAACGTCTCGACGGTCGAGGCCTTCCGCGGCATCCCCGGCCACGCCGTGTACTCGGCCTACAAGGCCGGCGTCGCTGCCTTCACCAAGAGCATGGCCGTCGAGCTCGGCCCTTCGGGCGTGCGCGTCGTGGGCGTCGCGCCCGATCTCACCGACACCGAGCAGACTCCGCGCGCGGCGATGCTGCGCGACCGCGACCCGGAGCTGATCCGCTCGTGGCTGCCGATAGGGCGTTTCGGCCTGCCCGAGGACGCGGCCGACGTCATCGCATTCCTCGCGTCGGGCGACGCGCGGTTCGTCACGGGCACGACGATCCCCGTCGACGGCGGAACGCTCGCGGCATCCGGCTGGTACGGCCGCACGTCGGCGCGCGGCTGGACCAACATGCCCGACGGCACCTGAGGCACCACGACGTCAGACCGCGGTGTACCCGCCGTCGACGACGAACTCGGCTCCCGTGACGAACGATGCCTCGCTCGACGCGAGGAAGCAGATCACGGCAGCCGCCTCGTCGGGCGTGCCGAACCGACCGAGCGGGGTGTCCGCGATCATAGGTGCGCGATCGGTCGTCGGCCGGAACATGGGCGTGTCGATGAACCCGGGATGCACCGAGTTGACGCGGATGCCGTCGGTGGCCCACGCGAGCGCGGCGTTCTTCGACAGGGTCCGCACGGCACCCTTCGCCGCCGCGTACGAGGGGTTGTTCCCGTAGCCGCCCACGATGCCGAACATCGAGCTCACATTGACGATCGAGGCGGCGTCCGACGCTTTGAGGGCGGGTGCGGCCGCCTTCATCCCGAGGAACACGCTGTCCTGCGTCACGGCGATGACGCGCTTCCAGTCCTCGTACGCGGTCTCCTCGATCGAGACGGCGTGGCTGATCGCGGCGTTGTTCACCAGGACGTCGAGACCGCCGAAAGCATCCAGGGCACCTGTCACCGCGACATCCCACTCCTGCTCATCGGCGACGTCGAGCTGCCACGCCAGCGCACGGCCGCCGTCCGACACGATCGCCGCCGCGAGCTTGCGCGCGGCGTCGAGACGGACGTCGGCGACGACCACCGCGCCGCCCTCGCGGGCGATGCGCCGCGCGGTCGCACCACCGATTCCGCCGGCCGCGCCCGTGATGAGGGCGACCTCGCCCTCGAACCGGCCGCTCATCGTGCCCCAATCCTGTCTGAGATCGCGTCCGCGGTCGCGCACGCCTCCGCGATCCACGTCGACACGATCTGCCGGTCGGCCGCGGCGGGCAGGCCGAAGAGAGCGACGGTCGCGACGACCGCGCCGGCGCCGTCCCGGATCGGCGCCGTGATTATCCGCACGTCCAGTCGGTCCCGGTCCAGCCGCTCGTCCGGCGGGTCGTACGAGTCGATGAGGCGCACGCGGGCCTCGTCGATGGCCCGCGCGCGGGCCGGTGACGCGGCAGACCCCCCGTGATGTCGGATGTGGGACCACGCGTCGTCGTGCCCGTCGGCAACCAGACCGATCGACCAGCCGCGCGCGCGGACCCGCGCGAGAACGTCCTCGGATCCTCCGAGCGCACGCCAGCGCTGGGCGAGGCCGGCGTCCGTCGCGGCGAAGAGGGATCCGAAGGGCGGCGCCAGCGGCAGGTGTTGACCGATGTGCATACCGACAGCGTCCGTCCTGCCGCGCGCCGCGGTGATGACCAGGTCGTCATCTGCGACCGCCTGCAGATACGACTGCAACCCGGTCCGCGCCGCCAGCTCCTCCAGGAAAGGTCGCGCGAGGTCGGTCAGCTGAAGCGCGAGTCTCAGATCCGGCCGGTAGGGAGCGGCGAGGACCCGGGCGTCGAACCCGCCGTATCCGCCCTGATAGAACAGCAGCGGACCTGCGTGGTCTGCATGGCCGACCCCGAGGTCGATCACCTCGCCGACCACGATGTCATGATCACCGGCGGAGTAGGTCTGACCACGTCGGCAGTCGATCCACGCGACGGCGTCGTCGAGACGCGGGCTCCCCGACGGTGCGGGCGTCCACGCGACGTTCGCGAACTTCTCCTCGCCGGAGCGCGCGAACCGTCGGCAGATCGACTCCTGCCCCGCACTGAGCACGCTCACGCAGAACGCGTCTGACTCCCTGAGGCGCGCATAGCTGGATGACGTGACCGCCGGCAGGAAGGCCACGAGTGGCGGGTCGAGCGACACCGAGGTGAACGAGCCGACGACCATGCCCACAGGAGCTCCGTCGGATCCGATCGCGCTGACGATCACGACACCGGTCGGGAAGTTGCCGAGCACCGACCGGAACCGCCGCGGATCGAAGGCGACCTCGCTCATGCCCCGATCCGCTCCCGCAGCGTGCCGGGGGCGTAGTCCCGCTGCACGAGCCCGCGGTCCTGCAGCAGGGGAACGACGTGCTCGGTGAAATCGCGCAGACCCTCGGGCAGGTCGGCCGCCAGCACCACGAACCCGTCCGCCGCACCGTTCCCGAACCACCCTGCCAGGTCGTCGGCGACCTGCTCGGGCGTCCCGATGACGGGACGGTGGCCGAGGCTCATCGCGATGCGCTGCGCGAGGCGGCGCACCGAGAGCCCCTCCCGCAGCGCGGTCTCGATGTACAGGCGCGGGCGCGACACGCTGGCGTTGGCGGGGAGATCGTCCCGCACGTCGGGGAACGGCCCGTCCGGGTCGAGGTCACTGAGGTCGAGGCCGCCGAAGTGGTGCGACAGGAAGGCGCCGAGCGCTCCGACGTCGACGAAACCCGCCAGCTCGTCAGCATGTGCCCGGGCTTCGGCCTCCGTGCTCCCGATGATCGGCATGATGCCCGGGAGGACGCTGATGGCATCCTCGGCGCGACCGAACTCCGCTGCCTGCGCATGCATACGCTGGGCGAAGTCCCGGCTGTCGGCTTGATCGAACTGCGTCGTGAAGGCGAGGTCGGCCCACTTTGCCCCGAGCGCCATCCCGGGCCCGGAAGATCCCGCCTGCGACAGCGTGATGCGTCCCTGCGGCGACCGCCGCACCGGGAGCGGACCTTCGACGCTGAAGTGCTCCCCGACGTGGTTGATGGGGTGCACGCGCTCGAGGTCGACGTACCGGCCCGTGGCGCGGTCGGCGACGATTGCGTCGGCATCCCATGCGTCCCAGAGACGCGTGACGATCTCAACGAACTCCTCAGCCCGCTCGTAGCGGTCCGCGTGCACCGGCAGATTCGCCGAGCCGAAGTTATTCGCGGCGGCCTGAATCGCCGTGGTGACGATGTTCCAGCCGACCCGGCCTCCCGAGAGGTGGTCGAGAGTGGCGAACTGCCGCGCGACCGTGAACGGGTCGCTGAAGGTCGTCGACACCGTGCCGATGAGCCCGATCGAATCCGTCACGGCGGCGAGCGCGCCCAGCAGGGCGATCGGGTCGGGACGCTCGGTCGAGTCGGTCGCGATCTGCTCGCCGATCGTCAGTGCGTCTGCGACGAAGACCACGTCGAACCGGCCCGCCTCTGCGGTGCTAGCGATCTCGGCCCAATGCCCCAGCGTGAGCGCCTTCGAGGCATCAGTTCGCGGCGAACGCCACACGGCCTGCGAGGCACCGACTCCCTGGACGTACGCCGCGAGGCGCATCCGGCGCGTCATGTCACTCGCCACCGACACCGAGCTCCACCCCATGCTCGCGCTCCGAGGCCTGGAGGTCCGCCGTCATCGAGTGCCGTCCGAAGTAGGCGTCGTGCAGGATCGACATGTCGCTGACCTCCGAGGCCGGGGTCGACAGCACCGAACGGCCCATGTCGAGCACCACGATGTCGTCCGCGATCGCCACCGACGCGTCGACGGCCTGCTCGACGAGGAGGATGCCGATCCCGGTGTCCTTCAGGTCGGAGACGCGCTGCATGACCTCCTTGACGATCACGGGGGCGAGACCCCCCGATGGCTCGTCGAGCAGCAGGAGCTTGGGGCGCGCCATCAGCGCCGAGGCGATCGCGAGCATCTGCTGCTGACCGCCTGACATGCTGCCCGCGGGGAGCGCGCGCTTCTCGCGGAGGATCGGGAACAGGTCGTACATGCGTTCCACGTCCTCGCGCAGCTCCGCGCGGCGTACGCGTCGCACGCGGCCACCGAGGAGGAGGTTCTCCTCCACGGTCTGGCTGCGCATGACGCGCTTGCCCTCCTGCACGAAGGACATGCCCATGCGGACGCGCTCCGACACCGAGCGCTTCGAGACGTCTTGCCCGTCGAAGACGACCGAGCCGCCGGAGATCTTGTTCAGGCCCGTGATGGCGCGGATCGTCGTGGTCTTGCCGGCCCCGTTGCGGCCGAGCAGCACCGTGAGGCGACCGGGTCGCACCTCGAGCGAGACGTCCCATACGACCCGCAGGTCGCCGTACCCGGTGGCTAGACCGCTGACCTTCAGCAGGGCTTCGTCGCGGGTCTCCATCAGTTCGCCTCCGTGTTCTGCGCGACGAGCTCGTCGGTGTCGACACCCAGGTACTCGCTGAGCACGCGCGGGTCGGACTCGATCTCAGCGGGCGTGCCGTGGGCCATGACCTCGCCATGGGCGAGGGCGTAGATCTCGTCCGCGAGCGAGAGCACGAGCTGGAAATTGTGCTCCACGAGCACCACGGTTCCGCCTGCGCCGGCGACCTTGCGGATGACGGCGGCGAGGCGGTCGACCTCGTCCTCGTCAAGACCGGAGGCCACTTCGTCGAGCAGCAGCACGCCGGGCTGCGAGATGAGGCAGCGGGCCACCTCCAGCATCCGTCGCTGGCCGAGCGGAAGCGCCGCGGCCTCCGCGTCGCGCAGGTCGCTGAGACCGACGAGCTCGAGAACGCGCTCGGCCTCGGTGCGGTCGGCCTGACGCGTCCTGCGGAACGACGGCAGCCGCAGGACGGCGGAGAGCACGGAAGCGCGGGAGGAGAAGTAGCGGCCGGCGATGACTGCGTCCAGCACCGAGATGCCCTCAGGGATGTTCGGCGTCTGGAAGGTGCGGGCCACGCCGGCACGCGCGACCTTGGTCGGCGTCGAGCCGTCGAGGCGCACGCCGTCGAGCGTGATCGAGCCTTCGTCGGTGCGGTAGAAGCCGCACACCATGTTCAGCAGCGTTGTCTTGCCCGAGCCGTTGGGGCCGATGAGCGCCGTCACCCGGCCGGGCTCGGCAGCGAGGGTGACGCCGCCCAGGGCGCGGTTGCCGCCGAACGACTTCACGATGTTCTCGACCGCGAGGCGCTTGCCCTCGAAGCCGTCGAGCTCGACGAAGGCATGCCCGGGCATGGTCGTGACGTCAGCGGTTCCCTTGGCCGCCGCGGCACGGAGGTCCATCCTTCGCACGAAAGAGCGGAACAGGCCGGCGAGTCCGCCGGTCAGCAGCACGCCGCCGATGATGAGGAAGGCGCCCGTGAACAGCAGCGAGTACTCCTGGAACTCGCGCGACTGGTTGAGCCCGAACTGCAGGATGGCGGCGCCCACGACCGCGCCGTAAACACTCGCCGAACCGCCGAGTATCGACGCCGCAAGCACCGTCGTGGCGAACCCGAAGGCGAACGACTCGGGCGAGATGTACAGGTCGAGGTTGGCGAAGAGCGCACCCGCAAGACCGGCGGGGACCGCGCCCAGCGCGTAGGCCAGCAGCTTCATGCGGAACACCGAGATGCCGAGCGACGAGGCCAGCACAGGGCTCTGCTTGAGCACCCGGAACGCCGTGCCGTGGCGCGAGACGATGATGTTGCGCATCACGGCGAACCACAGGATCACGACGATGCCGATCACCCAGTAGTACGCGTCGCCGTTGAGCGGCATGCCGAACAGCGTGGGCGGCATGATGCCGGTGAGGCCGTTCCGACCGCCGGTGATGTCCTTGAAGATCGACAGCACGTCGGGCAGCAGGAGGATGAGGAAGAACGAGGTCATCGCCAGCGACCAGCCGCCCAGGCGAAGACCCGGGATGCCGGTGAGCAGGCCCACCGCGAGCGCGACGACGGCGGCCGCCGCGAGCTGGAACAGGATGTCCGTGTTGCCGGCGACGGAGAGAAGCCCCGCCGTGTAGGCGCCGGCGGCGTACATCGCGGCCTGACCGAGTGCCAGCTCGCCCGCGTAACCCAGGCTGAGGTTCAGACCGCTCACGACCAGCGCCAGGATCATCGTCAGCTGGATCTGGCGCTCGATCGCGTACGGGACTCCGAGGAGCGGGAGCAGGAGGATCAAGATCGCCAGCACGAGCGGGACGATCCACAGCGGCATCGCACGGAGGCGGATCCACCAGGCCATGCTCACACCATCCTTTCGCGAGCGCGGACGAAGAGTCCGGCGGGACGGACCAGCAGCACGGTGATCAGCAGGACGAACACCGCGAGGTTGGCGAACTCGCCACCGAGATAGCGAGCGGCGAGGGCCTCGGTGAGGCCGACGATGACACCGCCGACGATCGCGCCGGGCATGGATCCGAAGCCGCCGATGGCGAGGACGACGAAGCCCTTGAGAGCGAGTGCCGCGCCAAGACTCGTCACCGCGAACGTCTTCGGCCCGACGAGCATGCCGAGGAAGCCGGCGAGCGCGCCAGAGAATACGAAGGTCATCACTGCGAGACGCTTGATGTCGACGCCGCGGAGCTGTGCAGCCTCCCCGTCTTCGGCCATACCTCTAAGCGCGAGGCCTGTCAGCGAGAGACGACCGTAGATGCCGAAGCCGACCACGAGGAGCGCGACGGCAATGACGAGGAAGATCTCGACCGGGTAGACGCGACCCCCGAGGAAGTCGATGGCCTGGTCGCCGAAGAAGAACGGCACCTTGAGCGGCTCACCGCCCCACACCAGCTGCGCGGCCCCGTCGAGCAGGATCGATGCGCCGAGGGTGGTGACGAGGATGTTGTGGTGATCCTTCACCGGCCGGATCGCGGCGATGTACTCCAGGTACGCGATCAGCGCCACCACGAGCATCGCGATCAGCGCCGCGATGAACGGGTTGAGCCCCAGCGTGACGATGCCGGTGTACGTGATGAACGCGCCGACCATCATCAGCTGCGCCTGGGCGAAGTTGAAGGTCTTGGTCGCGATGAACACGATGTTGTAGCCGATCGCCACCAGCGCATAGACAGCGCCGAGTGCGAGGCCGCTCCAGATGATGGTCATCGGCGCACCGCCTGCGGAGCGTGCGGAATGCCGGAGTCGACGTGGGATCGTCGATCGTGTCGCGCCATGTTCTTCCTCTTCGAAGTCATGTTCTCGGGTGGAGCCACGTTACCAAGCAATTGCTAGTTCGACTACCGTAGCACGGCCGGGTTGGTCGGTGATCACTCCGCGAAACGCCGAGAGTCGTGGTGAGCCGGCGCCTCGGGCGGCCTCCTCGACGCCAGCTGCGCGCCACGTGCGCACATCGCCTGTCCGACGTAGTCGGGTTGCGTCAGCAGGTAGAACTCTCCCGCGGCAGCCTGCGCGAAGACGCGCTCGGCTGCGACCACGGGGTCCAGGGCGTGGGGCAGAAGCGCCAGCATGTCTTCTCGGGCCGCCTGCGCAGCTGCGACATCGCCGTCCTCGGGCATCCCGGCGTCGTGGAAGATGTGGGATGCGACGGCCCCCGGCAGCACGACCGCCACGGAGATCGGGATGCCCGCGTGCTCGATGTCTACTCTGAGGGCCTCGGTCAGTCCGAGGACGGCCTGCTTCGACATCAGGTATGGCGCCTGCCGCGCGATCGACACCACCGCCCCCACGGACGAGAGGTTCCAGATGTGCCCGCCTCGATCTCGCATGCGGGGCACGGCCACCCGGATGCCGTGGTAGACGCCAGTGACGTTGACGTCGACGATGCGCCGCCATCCCTCGTCAGGAACGTCCCACAGATAGCCGAACTGCTCGATGCCCGCATTGTTGACCAGGAGGTCGATGCCGCCGAACGCCGCTTCCGCCGCTTCCGCCATCGCCTCAACGGAAGCCGCATCGGTGACATCTGTCCGGACCGCGATCGCCTCGCCCCCCGCCGCAGCGATCTCCGCCGCGACCCGGCGGGCGGCGGCCTCGTCGACGTCGGCGATCACGATCTTCATCGGCAGGGTGGCTGCGTAGCGAGCAAGTCCAGCGCCCACGCCCGAGCCGGCGCCAGTGATGACCGCCGTTCGTCCGCCGAAGACCTCGGCCGCGGTGCCGGTCATCGCTTCTCCCCCGCCCCGCCGAAGCGCTCCCAGTCGGCTGGGTCGTGCGCGATCCACAGATCGGCCTTCTCTGCATCCAGGATGCCGCGCAGCCGCCGCAGCGATGCCCGTGCGGCGACCGAGTCGACGTCGCCGTGGTAGTGGAGCTCCGACTCGTAGGCACCCCGCGTGTGCACCACGTCGCCGCTCAGCACGAGGGTCCGCTCCGGGAGTGCCACCTGCAGCGCGAGCGACCCCGGCGTGTGCCCGGGCAGGCGTCGCACGACGAGCGAGCCGTCGCCGAAGACGTCCTCGTCCTCATCGATGACGTCGAACTCGAGGCCCGTGCCCGCGCCGAAGTCCTCATCCCGGAACCAGGCGGAGGAGAACCGCTCTGGCGCTCTTGCGTACTCGAGCTCACCTGCACCGAGGATTGTGCGTGCCCTCGGAAACCGCTTGAGGGATCCCGCGTGGTCGAAGTGGAGATGGGATGCCACGACGGTCGTGACGTCGTCCATGCTGCGGCCGATCGCCTCAAGGTGCGTCTCGACGAGGTGGCGCTCGTCGAAGACCATGTCGATGCGCTGCGCCATCTCGCCGTACGCGCCTGCGGGGTCGCCGGCGTGATCGGGGTCCAGGCCCGCGTCGAAGAGCACGAACCCCTCGGCGTGCTCGACAAGGTAGATCGGGAAGGGGATGCGCGGAGCTGCCGATCCGAATTCCGCGACATGCGCAGGCGAACGGTAGGTGGCGGGCTCCAGCGCCCACATCCGGACGGCGGTGCCCCTGGACATCATCGTGCTCCCTTCAGCGAAATCAAGCAATTGCTTGGTAGCAAGGTAGTCGGGCGCTGATCGAGCGTCAACGAATGAGGGTGCCTGTCCCGCACACCGGGACCTGGCCGCGCGAGACCGGACGGCGCCCTCTAGCGTCGCCGCCGACAGGAGGGCCGAATGGATCTGCCGGAGAGAGAGTACGGGCCGTCGCCGGCGGCCGACGAGCTGATGACGGCCATGCGCGAGCTGATCCGCGCGGCGACGACCACCGCCGCGGCGTCGGAGGAGATGGTGCGGATCACGCAGGGAATGCGCGATCTCACCGCAGACCTCGACCGCACCCGCCATGCGAGGGCGCGGCGAATCCCCTTCACTCCCGAGGACCGCGAGCGGATCCAGGCGGGTGCGCCGTGGCGAATGTTCCCGTACACGCCGCAGGGGATCCCGCAGGAGATCGTCGTGACAGACGCCGTCGCGCGCTCGCGCATCCAGCTCACCGCCGCGCACGAGGGCCCGCCCGGGATGCTGCACGGCGGATTCGGCGCCGCCATCATGGACGCGCTGCTGGGAGTGCTGGTGATGGCCGAGTGCAGACCGGCCGTGACCGTCGAGCTGACGACCCGATTCCTCCGGCCGACGCCCCTGGACTGCACGGTGGAGGCCGTCGGCCGCGTCGTGGAGCAGGGCCCGCGCCGCATCATCGCCGAGGGCTCCATCGAGCACGACGGCGTCCCCACCGTCACCGCCCGGGGCGTCTTCGTGCCCTACGCGATGCCGGCGCAGCCCGCAGGCTGACGCAGCTCACTCGGCGCCGGGCGTGCGCGCCTGCCACTCGCCAAAGAGGGTCACGCCGATTCGGCGCGCGGCGGCGGCCACGAGCGGCCCCACATCCCTTACCGAGAGCGTGCCGCGGCGAGCGACCGACAGCGCCGCCACCGGGCCCGCGGGACCCCTGATCGCCGCGCCGACCGAGCTCACGCCGCTCGGGCGGACCCCGCCGTCGAAGTGCGCGATGCCGCGGCGGCGCACCTCTGCCAGCTCGATGAACAGCTCCTCGTGCGCCCCCGCGTGGGGCGCGCCGGTGTGGTCGAGCATCGAGACGATCTCGTCGCGATCCGTCCACGCGAGCATGGCGATCCCGCAGGCCGCCTCCGAGGCGACGATGCGCGTGCCGATCTGCGAGGGCACCGTGGCCGCCACGCCGCCGCCGATCTTATCGATGTAGTGCACGAACCCCCCGCGCAGCACCGCGAGGTGCGCGACGGATGCTGTCATCGAGGCGAGCTCGTTGAGCACCGGCGAGGCGTGGGAGCGCAGCTCCTCCAGGTCGGTGGAGGCGCCGCGGTGCACGAGGCGGGGTCCCAGCGTGTAGCCGCCGTGGGCGTGGTCGACCCAGCCGTGCTCCACGAGCTGCACCAGCATCCGGTGGGTCGTGGACTTCGGCAGGCCCGTCGTCTCTACGACCTCCTCCAGCAGCATGCGCCCGGGGACCTCCGCCAGGCAGTCCATGATGAGCGTGATGCGCTCCAGCACGCCCGGCCTGCGGGTCGCCTCAGCCATCTCGTCTCCTGCGAGTCTCATCCACTGAGACCAAACGTACGCTAGGCCGAGCGTCCTGGATAGCTTCTCGACCACCGGCGAAGGATGCCGGCACTGTCGAGGAGGACACATGCGGACATTCGCTGAGGTGGTGCGATCTCGCGCCGGCGACATGCACGAGGGGCTGCGCTTCGAGGGCCGGATCTGGACATGGGCGGAGGTGATCGACGAGGCTGCCGCGCGCGCCGCCTTCCTGCGGACGCTCGAGCCCGGTGAGGGCCGGAGCCAGGTGCACGTCGGCATCCTGCTGCAGAACGTGCCTGACTTCGTGTTCTGGCTGCTGGCCGCCGCGCTCTCGGGCTCCGTCGCGGTAGGCGTCAACCCCACGCGCCGCGGCGCCGAGCTGGCGCACGACATCAGTCACTCGGACTGCGACCTGCTCATCAGCACGCCGCTGTATCTGGAGGTCGACCGCGACGTCATCCCGCTGCCGGACGACCGCATCCTCGACGTCGAGTCGGAGGAGTACAAGGCGATGTTCGCGGATGCCGCGGGCACACCGCTGCCCGACGAGATCCCGGGCCCGGGTCTCATGTACCTGCTGCTGTTCAGCTCGGGCTCCACCGGGGCACCGAAGGCCGTCATCTGCACGCAGGGACGGCTCGGCCGGCTCACCGAGGCGATGAGCGCCCGCGTCGACCTCCACCGCGAGTCGGTCAACTACATGTGCCTGCCCCTGTTCCACGGTCACGCCATCATGATGAACCTCGCGACCGCCGCCGAAGTCGGCGCGACGGTCGTGATGGTGCGCAAGTTCTCGGCGAGCCGGTTCGCGAGCGACATCCGCGCGCACGGCGTCACCTACTTCAATTACGTGGGCCGTGTGCTCAGCTACGTCCTCGCTCATCCCGAGCGTCCCGAGGACGCCGAAAACAGGCTCGAGGTGGCGTTCGGCTCGGAGGCTGGACCGGCGGAGGCAGTCGAGTTCCGGCGCCGGTTCGGCTGCGACGTGCGCGAGGGCTACGGAGCGAGCGAAGGCGTCATCCGCATCGTGCCCACGCCTGACAGCCCTCCCGGAGCGCTGGGCGTTCCCGTGGCCGGCCTCACGGCGGAGATCCGTCGTGCCGAGGACGACACGGAGTGCCCGCGCGCGCGGTTCGACGAGCAGGGGCGGCTGCTCAACGCCGAGGAGGCCACCGGCGAGATCGTCGTGATCGGCGCCGGCCCCCGCTTCGAGGGCTACTACAAGAACCCCGAGGCGATGGCCGAGCGCCTCCGCTTCGGCGGTCTGGACTTCTGGACGGGTGACCTCGCCTACCGCGACGAGCGGGGGTTCTTCTGGTTCGCCGGCCGCTCCTCGGACTGGCTGCGCGTGGACGGCGAGAACTTCGGGACCGCGCCCGTGGAGCGCATCATCTCCCGGTTCCCCCCGGTTTCCGGCGCTCACGCGTACGCCGTCCCCGACCCCCGCAACGGCGATCAGCTCATGGTGGCGATCGTCCTGCACCCTGGCGCGGAGTTCTCCGCCGAGGCGTTCGCGGATTTCCTTGCGGAGCAGCCGGACCTCGGAACGAAGTGGCGGCCGACGTTCGTCCGCGTGCTGTCTGTCGCCCCGACGACCGCCAACGGGAAGGTTGACAAGGCTCCCCTCCGCCGGGACGCGTGGGAGGCCGGCGACGTGTGGTGGGCGGCCTCGCGAACGAGCCCCTACGTCCTGCTCGACGACGCGCAGCGCGCGGCGTTCCGCCAGGACTTCGTCGATGCGGGGCGCGAGAACGCGCTTCCCCAATCCTCGCGCGACATCCTCTGGGCTAAGGCGCCGGCATGATCGACCCCGACGAGCTCCAGTCGTTCGTCGATCAGATCGCCGAGCCGCCGCGCGTCTCGCGCTACCCCGTCGACGTCGCGATGATCCGCAACTGGGCCGAGGCGCTCGACGACCGGAACCCGATCTATGTCGACGCCGACGCCGCGCGCGCCACCGGTCGAACCGGCATCGTGGCACCCCCGGCGATGATCTCGACCTGGGTGATGAACGGGTACCGCCGCTGGCGCGAGATCCAGCGCCTCCGCGCGGAAGGCGCTGCCGAGGACAACGCGTACTCGCAGCTCCTGGCGATCCTGGATGCCGAGGGCTACACCTCGGTGGTCGCAACCGATGTCGAGCAGACCTACGAGCGCGAGGTCCACCCCGGTGACCGCGTCACCTGCCACTACACGATCGAGGCCGTTGCCGGACCGAAGCGCACGGCCCTCGGAGAGGGCTGGTTCCTGACACTCGGCAAGCGCTACGAGGACGCCACCGGCGCGGTATTCGCGACCGAGCGCTTCCGCATGCTCCGCTTCCGCCCCGAGGAGAAGAAATGACCACCTCCGTCCCCCACCTGGTCCGCACGCAGGACAACGCGTTCTGGTTCGAGGCCGCAGCGGAAGGGCGCCTCGCTGTGCAGCGATGCTCGGCCTGCGAGACGCTCCGGCACCCGCCCGCGCCCGCCTGCCCGGAGTGCCACAGCTTCGAATGGGATTCCGTCGACGCTCCCCTGCACGGCACCCTCCACTCCTGGACCGTCGTCCACCACCCGAAGGACGGGTCGCTGGCCTACCCGCTCGCCGTCGGCCTCGTCGACCTCGAGACCGGCACGCGCCTCGTCGCGGACTTCGAGGAGGGCACCGACGTGGATGCCCTTCGGATCGACGCGCCCGTCGACATCGTCTTCGGCGAGCACGCCCACGCCGAGATCCTGCCACGGCTGCGGCTGAGCGGAGGCCGGTCATGACCGCCACCGCAGGTACGTCCCTGCCGGAACTGCGCATCCCTATCGATCGCACGCTCATCGTCGCAGGCGCCATCGCCTCCCAGGACTTCGAGGATGTCCACCACGACCCCGACGCGGCCCGCCGTCGCGGGGCATCCGACATCTTCATGAGCATCAACACGACCAACGGCCTCGTCGACCGCTATCTGACCGACTGTGCCGGACCGGGCGCGCGCCTGCACTCCGTCTCGCTCCGGCTGGGCATGCCGCTCTTCCCGGGCGACATGCTCGCCTTCACGGGCGAGATCACCGAGCTCCGCGGCGACACCGCGACGGTGACGGTGCGCGGCAGCCACGACCGCGGCATCCATGTGACGGCCACGGCGCGGATCACCCTGTCAAACGGAGAGGACGCATGAGCGGATTCAGCGGAAAGGCCGCGATCGCCGGCATCGGCGCGACGGAGTTCTCGAAGGACTCCGGCCGCAGCGAGTGGCGACTCGCGTGCGAAGCTACCCTCGCGGCACTGGAGGACGCGCAGATCGACGTGGCGGAGGTGGACGGCTTCGCGCTGTTCACGATGGAGACCAATCCCGAGATCGCCGTCGCACGCGCGCTCGGCATTCCGGAGCTGACCTTCTTCAGCCGGATCCCTCACGGCGGCGGCGGCGCGTGCGCCCCCGTCCAGCAGGCGGCGATGGCCGTCGCGAGCGGCGTCGCCGACGTGGTCGTCGTGTACCGCGCGTTCAACGAGCGCTCAGGGCACCGGTTCGGCTCCGGTCCGCCTCCGTTCGCCTACGCGCAGAACACGGACCAGGAGTACCGCAACTGGATCAACCCGTATGGGCTGCTCACACCGGCATCGCAGGAGGCGCTCCTCGCCCGGAGGTACATGCACGAGTACGGGGCGACCAGCGAGGACTTCGGGCGGGTATCGGTGCTCTCGCGCAAGCACGCCGCGAACAATCCGAAGGCGTGGTTCTACGAGCGCCCCATCACGCTCGAGGACCACCAGTCATCGCGCATGATCGCCGACCCGCTGCGCCTGCTCGACTGCTGCCAGGAGACCGACGGCGGTCAGGCGCTCGTGATCGTCAGCGCCGAGCGGGCACGGGACCTTCCGCACCCGCCCGCCGTCATCACCGCAGCCGCCCAGGGCATCGGTCCGCAGCAGATCTCGATGAGCAGCTACTACCGCGAGCACATCGACCGGATGCCGGAGGTGGAGCTCGTCGCCCGGCAGCTGTGGTCGCAGGCAGGCCACGGGCCGGACGGTATCGACGCCGCGATCCTCTATGACGCGTTCACGCCGATGGTGCTGCTGCAGCTGGAGGAGTACGGGCTGTGCGGTCGCGGCGAGGCCCCCGACTTCATCCGCTCGGGTGCGCTGGAGCTCGACGGCCGGCTGCCGGTCAACACTCACGGAGGCCAGCTCGGCGAGGGCTACCTGCACGGCGTCAACGGCATCGCCGAGGGCGTGCGCCTCATCCGCGGCACGTCCGTCAACCAGCCGCCGAAGGACATCGCCAACGTCCTCGTCACCGGCGGCTCCCCCGTTCCGCACAGCGCGCTCGTGCTGGCCGCCGACCACGAAGGCTGATCATGCATCCCGACCTGTCTCCCGAGTCCAAGGCGCTGCGGCGGGAGCTGCGCGCCTATTTCGCCGAGATCATCAGCGATGAGGACCGCCGCGAGCTCATGCACCAGACCGAGGGGGGCCCGACGTTCGACCGGATCCTGCGGCGCATGGGCGCCGACGGGTGGCTCGGCCTCGGCTGGCCGACCGAGTACGGCGGCCGCGGCGTCGATCCCGAGGCACAGTACGTGTTCTACGACGAGGTCATCCGTGCCGGGGCGCCGCTGTCGCTCGTGTCGCTGAACACCGTGGCCCCTGCGCTCATGCGCGACGGCTCTGAGGAGCAGAAGCGGTTCTTCCTGCCGAAGATCCTCACCGGCGAGCTGATGTTCGCGATCGGCTACACGGAGCCGAGCGCGGGCACCGACCTCGCGTCGCTGCGCACGAGCGCCCGCATCGAGGGCGACGAGTTCGTCATCAACGGCAACAAGATCTTCACGAGCGCCGGCGTCTACGCCGATTGGATCTGGCTCGCCGTGCGCACCGACCCCGATGCACCTGCGCACAAGGGCATCAGCGTCGTGCTGGTGCCGACGACGACGCCGGGCTTCTCGGTCACCGAGATCCACACGGTCGGCGGCATCAGCACGTCGGCCACCTACTACGAGAACGTACGGGTGCCGCTCACGAACCTCGTCGGCGAGCTCAACGGCGGCTGGAGCCTGATCACCAATCAGCTCAACCACGAGCGTGTGGCGCTCGCCGCACGTGGCGGCATCGGCAACGAGCTGTTCGATGCCGCAAGCGAGTGGGCGCGCACCACGTCGTTCGGCCCCGGCGTCGTCGCCGACATCCCCTGGGTGCAGTCCACGCTCGGCGAGGCGTACGCGCTGCTGTCGGCCTCCGACCTCATCAACCTGCGACTCGTCGCCGACATCTCCGCGAACACGCTCACCGGCGGCGACTCGTCGGCGGCGAAGGTGGTCGGCACCGAGACGGTGGTCGAGGTCTACGGCATGTTGCAGGAGGTGCTCGGCGTGGCCGGACTGCTCCGCCCCGACAGCGAGGGTGCGGTGGCCGCGGGCCGCATCGAGACGCTCGCGCGCCGCGCGCAGAACAACACGTTCGGAGGCGGGACGAACGAGGTGATGCGCGACCTCGTCGCCGCGAAGACCCTCGGCATGACGCTCGCGCCCCGCCGCAGCGACAGGAAGGCTCAGTGATGGACTTCGAGTATCCGGAGGACGTGCGCGAGGCCCAGTCCCTCGCCGACGACGTGTTCGCAGGCCTCGCCGGCGTGGAGCGGGTCAAGCATGTGGAGAACGAAGGAGGCGGGTTCGATGAGGAGCTGTGGGCAGCCGTCGTCGAGACGGGCCTGCTCGGCTTGGCGATCCCTGAGGAGCACGGTGGAGCCGGCCTCGGCATGCTGGGACTGACCGCGGTGCTCGAACGACACGGCCGCTACGTCGCCCCCATCCCGCTCGCCGCCTCCGTCAGCATGGCGCTCCTGCCGCTGTCCCGCTTCGGCACAGCAGCCCTGCGCGACCGATGGATGCCGGCGGCGCTTGCCGGCGATGTCCTCCTCACGAGCGGAATCGACGCCGCGACCACGGGCGACGCGGCGCTGAGCAGCACACCCGACGGCGACGGCTGGCGCCTCACCGGGACGCTCGAGGCGGTGCCCGCCGGAACGCAGGCAGCCGGCATCCTCGTCGCGTTCACGGGCGAGGGCGCCGTGCGCGCAGCGATCGTGCCCCTCGATCGAGACGGCATCAGCCGCGCATCCGTTGCCGTCACGTCGCGCGCGGCCCATGCCCGCGTGTCGTTCGACGAGGTCCGGGTGGAAGCCGGCGACCTGCTCGGCGACGACGCCGAGCCCGTTCGGTGGGCACGCGCTGCCGGGCGCGTCGCCTACGCCGCCCTCCAGGTGGGTGTATGCGAAGAGGCCATCGCGCGCGCGGCCGCGTACACCAGTCAGCGCGAGCAGTTCGGCCGGCCGCTGTCGACGAACCAGGCGGTGACGCAGCGCGCCGCGGACGCCCACATGGACGCCGAGCGCATCAAGGTCACCACCCGCCGCGCGGCGTGGCTCGTCGACCGCGACGATCCCGCGGCGGCTTCGGCGGTGCTCGTCTCGGCGTGGTGGGCGTCCAAGGGCGGACTGCGCGCGGTGCACGCCACGCAGCACCTCCACGGCGGGCTGGGCGCGGACATCGAGTACCCCATCCACCGCTACTTCCTGTGGGGACGCCAGCTGGCGTTCTCGCTCGGCACCGCCGCATCACTCAGCGCCGAACTCGGCGCAGACCTCGCCTCGCTTCCTCGGATCGGAGCCCCCGCATGACACACCCCACGCCCCGCCTCGCCATCGTCACCGGAGCCAGCCGCGGGCTCGGCCGCGCATTCGCCCGTCGCCTCGCAGCGGAGGGCATCGCGGTCGCCGCGGTCTCCCGCACTCTCCGGTCGGGCGACGGCGCCCTCGAGGGCTCACTCGAGGAGACCGTCGACCTGATCCGCGCCGACGGCGGACGGGCGCGGGCCTACGCCGTCGACCTCGGCGACCCCGACCTGGACCGCGCCGAGCTGGTGACCCGCATCGAAGCGGACTTCGGCCTCACTGTCGACGCCCTCGTCAACAACGCCGCGGCCGCCCGCCGGTACGACGTGCTGTTCTCCGACATGCGCCGCGAATGGTTCCAGGACTCCATCGAGACGAACGTGTGGAATGCGTGGGATCTCGCCGCCGCCGTCATCCCCGGCATGCGCCGCCGCGGCGCCGGCTGGATCGTGAACATCTCCTCCCGCCAGGCCGGCCCGCGCGTCGGCCCGCCGTTCGCCCCCCACCCGCTCGCGGGTTCGGTGCTCTACGGAGGCACGAAGGCGATGATCGATCGCATGAGCACGGGCGCGGCGATGGAGCTGTACGAGGACAACATCGCCGTCAACTCCCTCGCGCCGAACCGAGGCGTCGCGACGGCGCACGCCGCCCAGGCCGTCCCCGGCTGGCCGTCCGAACCCGAGGAGACGATGGCGGAGGCAGCCCTCGCCCTCGTGACCGGCGACCCGAAGGTCCTGACCGGCCGCATCGCCTACAGCCTGCCGCTGCTGAAGGAGCTCGACCGCCCCGTCCACACGGTGGACGGCCGCGAGCTGGTGCCCGGCTGGCAGCCCGCGGACATGGACGCGAGCACCTTTCTAGGTCACTACCTGACCTTCGCGCCGCCCGGCGCCATTCCCAAGGCGCTGCTTGAGGGAGCCTCCCGGTGACCGGCGACGTCCGGCTCCCCGACGCCGTCGGACTCGACGGCCGGACAGCCCTCGTCACCGGCGGAGGCAACGGCATGGGGCTCGCCACCGCCCTCCTGCTCGCCGACGCCGGATGCGACGTCTCGATCGTCGACGTGGATGCCGCGGCCGCCGAGGCCGCCGCCGAGCAGGTGCGCTCGCGCGGCCGGCGCGCCGCCGCGATCACGGCTGACATGAGCACGACGGAGGCGCCCGCGCGCGCCGTCGCCGAGACGGTCGACGCCCTCGGTGAACTCAGCGTCGCCGTGAACTTCGCGGGTGGCACGGCGGGCGTCATGAAGCCCTTCCTCGACATCACCCCGGAGGAGTGGCAGCGCCCTCTCGCCCTCAACCTCACTTCCACGCTCCTGTCGTGCCAAGCGCAGGCACTGTCGATGATCCGCGGCGGCCGGGGCGGCACGATCGTGACGGTCGGCTCGTCCAGCGGCATCACCGCCGCGCCGAACCTCGCCGGCTACGGTGCGGCGAACGCCGCCGTCATCCACCTCACCAAGACGATGGCGCTGGAGCTGGCGCCGTACGACATTCGCGTCAACTGCCTCGTTCCCGGGACCCACTGGTCAGCGGGAACGCGGCATCGCGCCACGAGCCCGGACTCCCCTCCCGGCACGCGCGAGTTCTTCCAGACGGCCGAGCGGGTCACGCCCCTCGGCCACCTCGGCGAGCCCGCGGAGACAGCAGGCGTCGCCCTGTTCCTCGCGTCGGAGCTGTCGCGCTACATGACGGGACACCATGTGGTCTCGGACGGCGGCATCCTCCACACCACCGCGCGACCGGCCTTCGGCGCGCCTCGCACCCCGGACGCAGTGACGGCGGCGCTGGGCGCTGTGAAGGAGGAGAACGATGAGTGACCTGCGCATCATCGACATGCACGCGCACGTGCAGCGCAGCGACGCGCACGGGCACGAGATCCGCGACTACTTCCTGGGGCCCGCCCTGGTGAAGCCGGGCGCGCCGAACCTCGGAACCGTCGACGAGGTACGCGAGATGATGGCGGCCACCGGCATCTCCGAGGTCAACATGCTCCAGTTCACGTGGAGCGGCCGCTACCTCCGCCACGGGCGCTACACGCTGCCCGACGACCCCGCGGATGCCGCGGCCGGGGAGGAAGAACTGCGTCGACGCGCCGCGCGTCGGGCATCGGACAACAACGCCTGGGCCGCCTCCGTGCACGCCGAGGACGCGCGCTTCACGTTCTTCGCGGGTGTGAACCCGGTCGTGATGGGGGCCGAGGGCGCAGCCGAGGAAGCGCGCAGGCGTGTCGCCCAGGGCGCGCTGGGCATCAAGATCGTGCCTAGCGACATGGGCATCTCGGGCGACGACACACTGCTGTTCCCGCTGTACGAATACTGCGTCGAGGCCGGCGTACCGGTGCTGACCGAGACGGGCGGCCACAGCCCGCACTGCCAACCGGCACCGTTCGGCGCCGCTCTGGGGGCGTTCCCTGGTCTGCGGATCGTCTTCGCGCACTGCGGTCACGACCGCGAGCTGGGCGGCGCGCTCGACCAGGAGGTGCTGGAGCTCGCTGCCCGCCACGAGGGCGTCTACGGCGACACGTCACTGCGCCTGCACGAGGTCGCCGACGGGACAGTCAGCGCGGATGACATGGTGCGTTTCCTGCGTCGTATCGGGTTCGACCGGCTGATGTTCGGCTCCAACTACATCTTCTGCGACGTCCTCCCCACCCGGCCCGGTCACGTCGCGGCGCCGGACCACGTCGACCCGCGGTTCACGCAGGTCTGGAAGTCGGTGCAGGTCCTGCGCACGCTGCCGGTCGGCGACGACGAGCGTGAGCGTCTCGCGTCCGGCACCTTCCTCGAGCTCACTCGATCCTGACGCCGCGCGCAGAACGCCCCGTCCCGCGAGAGCGGGACGGGGCGTTCTTGTGCGTCGATCAGTTCTGCGGGTGGTACTGCCCGTCGATGACCGGCGACGGGACGACCATCGCGAACTCCTCCGCACCGGCGTCGGGCGCGTGGCTCGTGCTGGAGAATACGTAGTGCCCGAGGATCGCGGTGTCGGCGACGTCCGTCACCTTCGGGTCCTCGATCGCCTTCGCGATCGCCGCCGCGTCGTCGGCGCTGTCGAGGTGCTCGGCAGCCGCCTTGATGAGGCGCAGCGCGTCGTAGTTGTACGCGAGGATGAGCGTCGCCTTGATCGGTCCGAGCTCGAGCATCGCGTCGACCGCCTCATTCACGAGCGTCGCGTCGTCCTGGTGCACGGTGCTGTTGTAGACCTGCATCACCAGGTTCTTCACCTGGTCGGTGCCGAGCACGCCGCTGGGCGGTTCGGTGGAGACGAGGCCCGTAGCCGCGACCGAGGTGTTTCCCGCGATGGGCACATCCCAGGCGAGCTTCTCCATGCCCTGCAGCACATAGCCCAGAGGTGCACCGTAGGCGTCGAGCATGAGGACGTCGGGGTCTTCCGCCTTGAGCTTCTCCAGCTGCGGAGTCATGTCGAGCGCCGCGACGTCGTACTCCTCGTTGCCGACGATGGTGAACCCATCGGCCGCGAAGACCTCGTCGGACATCTTGCCGTACAGCTCGCCATACGAGCTCGAGCCGTGGAGGATGCCGACGGACTCGTAGCCCTGCTCCTTGAAGTAGGCCGAGACACCGCGGATCTGGTCCGCGGCCGAAACCGACAGGTCGAAGTTGAGGGGGAACTGGGCGGGGTCGGCCGAGCCTGAGGTCGGGCCGATGTTGAAGGAAAGGATGCCCGCCTGCGAGATGATGGGCAGCGTCGCGTCGGCGACCGTCGACGGGCCGGAGTTGAGGATCGCATCCGGCGGCGTGTCGGAGTTGATCGCCTCTCGCACGAGGGTGACGGCCACCGTCGGGTCGGCCTGGTCGTCGACGACTGTCACCTCGATCTCGCGACCCAGGATGCCGCCGGCCTCGTTCAGGACTGCGGCGCTCGCCTCAGCAGACTGCACGGATGTGCTGGCGTTGTTGCCGAGGGCACCCTCGGCGCTGATGCCGCCGAGGACGAGTACACGGTAGGGCTCGGCGTTCTCGCCGTCCCCGCCATCTCCCCCGTCTCCGCCTGCACCACCGGCGCAGCCGGAGAGCGCGAGTGCGGTGACGGCGGCGACGGCAAAGCCGGCGGCCCGTGCTGCTCGGGACTTTCCGAACTTCATAGTCTTCTCCTTTGAAGGGGCTGCTCCGGTGGACGGCCGGAGCGGGTCACCACGCGGATGCCGCGGCTTGGCCGGGCTACCAAGCAACCGTTAGTTTTGGACTGTAGCACAGCGATTTCGTCAAGTCACCAATCGCTTGCTTGGTGGATGAATCGTTCGGTGCTAGCGTCCCCGAAGGGCAGGGTCGCACCGGCGCGACCCTGACGACACCGGGGAGACGACCGTGACGACGCACGACCTTCAGCGGACGCAGGACCACCTCGAGCTGCTCACCCTGGAGGCCCGCTACGCCAGCACCTGGGACTGCGGTGACGCAGCGGGATGGGCCGGCGTGTTCACTGCGGACGGCACATTCGAGATCACAGCCGTCGGCGAACGACCGCCCGTGGTGGTGCGCGGCCGGCAGGCTCTGGCTGCCTTCTGCGCGGACTTCACGTCGTCCACCCAGGGGGTGCACCTTCCGTCGCTCCCTCTCCTCGAGATCTCGAGCGAGACCGCCAGCGGAACAGTCCCGTTTCACTTCGTCGGCATCTCGCGCCTGCGCCCCGATCACACGGTGTCGCGCTCGGCGAGTGGGACGTATCGGGTGGAGTATCGCCGCACCGCGGACGGGTGGCGGATTCATCGCCGGGTGGAGACCGCGCTGATCAGCAGCCGCGCCGAGCACTTCGGAAGCTGATCACGATGACCGCGACCACGCCCGCTCTGACTCGGCTCTTCACCCCCATAGATGTGGGACCGATGCGGGTGCGCAACCGCGTGGTGTCGACCGCCCACCTGACGAACTTCGCCGCCGACGGCCTGCCTACTGTCCGTCATCGCGAATACTGGCGGGCGAAAGCGCGCGGCGGGGTCGGCCTGATCATCACCGAGGGCTCGCTCGTCCACCCCTCGTCGCGTACCCCTGACACGAAGTTCATCGAACTGTGGCGCGATGAGGTCGTCGGACCGCTGCGCGAGATCGGGGCGGCCGTGCGCGCCGAGGGTGCGGCGCTCGTCGCCCAGCTGAACCACATGGGGGTCGGCTGGACCGCGTCGCCGTGGATGCGGCCGAACGGGATGCGCGCCCACGGCATGACCCGCGTGGAGATCGACGAGGTGGTCGCGGGTTTCGCGGCAGCGGCCCGCAGGATCCGAGAGGCTGGTCTCGACGGGATCGAGATCCATGCCGCACACGGCTACCCGATCGAGCAGTTCCTCTCGCCGCTGACCAATCGCCGCTCCGATGAGTACGGCGGAAGCGAAGCGGCGCGCATGCGCATGCTCATCGACGTCATCCGCGCGGTGCGTCTGGCCGCAGGTCCGGACCTTGCGGTGGGCATCCGGGTGGGCGGCGACCAGTTCACGCCCGGCGGCCTCGACCTCGACGACATGCGCCGGATCGTGCCGGAGGTGCTCGCGCAGGCGCCGGTCGACTTCGTGAACGTCAGCTTCTACCGCAACCATCGATTCGGCCCGGGCGGCAATTCCATCGTTCCGATGTACGTCCCCGAGGGGCGGTTCGTCGATCTCGCGCAGGGGATCAAAGAGGTCGTCGACGTCCCCGTCTTCTGCGTGAACCGAATCGTCGATCCCCGCATGGCGGAGGAGATACTGACCGCCGGCCAGGCGGACATGGTCGCGATGACGCGCGCGCACATCGCCGACCCCGAGCTGTCGCGAAAGGCGGCAGAGGGGCGCTTCGACGAGATCCGCCCGTGCATCGGGGTGAACGAGGGATGCCTGGGGCAGGTCATGAGCGGAGCAGCCAGTCCGCTCACCTGCGCCGTCAACCCCTCGGCAGGGCACGAGCATGAGCGCGTCGACCCCGCCGGCGTCTCGCTCGCCGTGGCCGTGATCGGCGGAGGAATGGCCGGCATGGAGCTCGCACGCGTCGCCGCAGGCCGCGGGCACCGCGTGCGGCTCTTCGAATCCGAGGACCGTCTCGGCGGCCAGCTGGCACTGGCCGCACGCATCCCCGGGCTGAAGGACATGGGCAGGCCGGTCGCCTACTACGAGCGCCAGTTCGAGCTCCTCGGCGTGACGATCGAGCTCAGCAGGCGTGTGGGTCAGGACGACCTGGCAGCCATCGGGGCCGATGTCATCGTCGTGGCTACCGGCAGCCGGGGTGCCGACTGGGCCGAGACGGGGCTGTCGAGGGAGCCCCGTCTGCCGTGGCTCACCGCGCGGGACGCCTTCGACGCCGGTCGGCCGGGTCACCGCATCCTCATCTACGCGACCGACCAGACGATGGAGCCGCTCGGACTGGCCGACCGGCTGGCGACGGACGGCGCCCAGGTCGCCCTGGCCACGCCGGCACCGGGGCTCGGCGCGCTGGTGGAGAACGTCACCCGGCCGTTCATCCTCGATCGGCTCACGCGCAACGGCGTGGAGCTCGCCATCCTGAGTCGCCTCCAGACGACCGCGGAAGCCACTCTGCTCGTGCGCGGAGACCGCGGCGATCACGATGTGGACGTTGCTTCGGAGTACGACCTGCTGGTCGTCGCCGGCGGAGCGGTCGCGGTCGACGACCTCGGCTGTGCCCCCGCGGGCGGAAGGCCCGTCCACGTCATCGGCGACGCCTTCGCGCCCCGCAAGCTCGTCGCGGCCACACAGCAGGCCTGGGAACTCGGAAGGACATTGTGAACACGACACCGCAGAGCATCGACGTCGCACTCGTCACGGGTGGATCGGGCGGCATCGGCGCCGCCATCGCCCGCCGACTGGCCGCTGAAGGCACCACGGTCATCGTGACCTGGCGGTCCAGCGAGCCGACCGAGCTCCTCGCGGAGCTCGGTGCCGGTGCGGAGGCGCACCGGCTCGACGTCACGGACGCGGCCGCGGCATCCGCTCTCATCGCCGACATCGTGGATCGCCACGGCAGGCTCGACGCGCTCGTCCACGCGGCCGGCCCCCACGTGCCGATGATCCACCTCTCAAAGGTCACACCGGCCCAGTTCGCCGATCAGGTGCACCAGGATCTCGTCGGCGCATTCACGGTGATGAGCGCAGCACTTCCCGCGCTGCGCGCCTCTGCAGGCTCGATCGTGGCAGTGACCACGGCGGCGACGCGCCGCTATCCCGTGCGCGACGGCTTGTCCGCGGCTCCGAAGGGCGGAGTCGAGGCGCTCGTCATGGGCATCGCCGCGGAGGAGGGCCGTTACGGAGTGCGAGCGAACTGCGTCGGCCCGGGCATGCTCGACGACGGCATGTCCGCGCGGCTCATGGCTTCCGGCGAACTCGACGAGCGCGCCCTCGAGGTCACCCGTGCGAACATCCCGCTCCGGCGGTTCGGCACGTCCGCCGATATCGCCGAAGCGGTGGCCTTCCTCGCCTCGCCCCGCGCGGGGTTCATCTCGGGCCAGAAGCTCGATGTGGACGGCGGCTACGGCGTGTGAGCCATGGTCACACGCCCCCCGCCTCTTCCTCCAACTCACACAGGAGGCGCTGACGCATCCACTCGATGCGGTCCGCCTCATCGTTCCAGTACTTCGCCGACCATTCGCACGACAGAGCCGCGTAGTGCCACGCCGGGACTTCCTGCGCGCGCCGGCCGTGCGCGGCCGCCTTCTCGGCGCGACGCCGCGATTCGTCGCGGTGATCGGCGAGCATCGCCACGAGCCGACGTCGGTCGCCGTTGTGCGCCGCCCACAGACGCAGCACGGCGGGGTTCTTCAGCACCACGGGCTCGAGAACAGGATCATCGGCCCACTCCGCCATCGCGGTCTGTCCGGCGTCGGTGATCGCATAAAGGCGTCGGGCCTTGGCTTCGTGCGTCTGCTCCACGCGCGAAATCGCGAGGCCTGCCTCCTCCAGTCTGCGCAGCTCGGAGTAGATCTGGCTCTGCGACGGCGCCCAGTAGAAGAAGGCGAGACTCTGGTCCGCCCAGCGCTTGACGTCGTAGCCGGTCATCTCCTCGCCGAACGAGAGGATTCCCAGCACCGCGCGCGCCGTCGCGGGCAGTTCCCCGCCCTTGGGATGGATCGCCACTTGACCTCCTAGAGACAGCATGCAATATTCCTAACAGACCTATACCTAATAGTCATAGATCGAAGGACATCTCATGGACGAGACGCAGCGCATGCTGGACCTGCTGAACTCCACTTTCCCCGACCTTGCCTCCATGTCGCCCCGCGAGGCACGGGAAGCCGCGGACGCGCGGGTTCGTCCCGCCCCGAACCCCGAAGACGTGGCGGCCACCGACGACCAGGTCCTGTCCGCCGACGGTCATGACGTGACCATCCGGATCTACCACCCGCACGACCGCGACCCGGGGATGCCCCTGACTGTCTACGCGCACGGCGGTGGTTTCCTCCACGGCTCGATCGCCAGCCACGACAGCTTCTGCCGCCGCTGGGCGAAGGGAACCGGGTCCACCGTCGCGTCGGTGGAGTACCGGCTGGCGCCGGAGCACCGGCCCGCGGATGCTGCCGCCGATGTCGCCGCCGCGGCGCGGTGGGCAGCCGCCCTCTCGCCCACGGGGACGGTCCTGCTCGCCGGAGACAGCGCCGGCGCGACCGCCGCCGCCCAGGCCTCGCTCGTGCTCGCAAAGGATCCGGTCGGGATCCTCGCCGGACAGGTGATCGCCTATCCCATGCTCGACCCGGAGTGCGCGTCGGAGTCCCATCGGACGCGCGCCACCGGGTACTTCGTCACGCACCGCCAGATCCGCTACTACTGGGACACCGCACTCACGGGCGGCACGCCCTCCGGCGAGGACACCCCGTGGCTCGCAGACAGCCTTCCGACCCTCCCCGCCACGATCGTGGTCATCGGCGGGCTGGACGTCCTCTCCGACGAGGGACGGGAGTACGCCTCACGGCTGCGTGCGGCCGACACGCCTGTCATCCTGCGCGACTACCCCGATCAGTTCCACGGCTTCCTCACGATGCCCGGATACGGACCAGGCGAGTCCGCCCGCGAGCTGCTCTGGTCCGACATCCGGGCGACGTTCTCCACCGCGCGGGCCGCGGACCCGGCAACCACTTCACCCACCGAACTCGCACACGAAGGAGTGTCCTCATGACCCACGACGCCGACATCATCGTCGTCGGTGCCGGACTCGCTGGCATCTACACCAGCATCCACGCCGACCGTGCCGGCCTGAGCATCATCGGCTTCGATGCCGCAGGCGACGTGGGAGGCACCTGGTACTGGAACCGCTACCCGGGAGCCCGCTGCGACGTCGAGAGCATCGACTACTCATTCTCGTTCGACCCGGAGCTCGAGCAGGAGTGGCGGTGGACGGAGCGCTACGCGGCTCAGCCCGAGATCCTCGCGTATCTCAACCACGTCGCCGACCGATACGACGTGCGCCGCCACTTCACGTTCGGCCGGCGCGTCGCCTCAGCCGACTGGGACGAGGCCACGCAGCGCTGGACCGTGCGCACACACGAGGGCGACGAGGCCCGTGCACGCTGGGTGATCATGGCGAGCGGCTGCCTCTCGGCCCCGCATCTGCCCGCCATCCCCGGCCGGGACGACTTCGCCGGCGAGGTGTATATGACCGCGGCCTGGCCTCACGAGAAGGTGGACTTCACCGGCAAGCGCGTCGCACTCATCGGCACGGGCTCCTCGGGCATACAGTCATTGCCCCTCATCGCCGATGAGGCGGCCGAAGTGGTCGTGTACCAGCGCTCGGCGAACTACTCCGTCCCGGCCTCCAATCGCACGCTGTCCGATGAGGACTGGAAGCACGCGCTGAGCGAATATCCCGAGCGTCGCCGGAAGTCCTGGAACGGGCTCGCCGGCTCGCCATGGGGCAGCAACCCGACGCGCTACCAGGACACCCCCGAAGAGGAGCGCGACGCGATCTTCGAGGAGAGCTGGGAGCGTGGCGGCGTGCTGTTCTCCAAGGCGTTCCCGGGGCAGATGGTCGACCGCGAGACCAACGAGGCGGCACGCCTCTTCTTCGAGAGAAAGCTCGCCGAGAAGGTGAAGGACCCGCAGGTCCTGGTCGACCTCACACCGACGGACCACGCGATCGGCACCAAGCGCATCTGCACGGACACGGGCTACTACGAGACGTTCAACCGGGAGAACGTGACGCTGGTCAACCTGCGTCGCGAGCCCATTCTCAAGATCACGGCCGAGGGGGTCACCACGGAGTCCGGAGCGCGCCGGTTCGACGCGATCGTCTATGCGACCGGCTTCGACGCCATGACGGGGGCGCTCACCTCGATCGACATCCGCGGCCGCGACGGGCGGCTGCTGCGCGACGAGTGGGCCGGCGGACCGTCGACCTTCCTCGGCTTCGGCATCCCCGGCTTCCCGAACCTGCTGTCACTCAACGGCCCGGGCTGCCCGAGCGTGCTGTCGAATATGGCGCTCGGGTCGGAGCAGCAGGGCGACTTCGCCCTGAGGCTGATCCAGCACTGCGACGCCCAGGGGTACACATCAGCCGAAGCCCGCGCGGACGCTGCGGCCGCGTGGACGGCGCACTCGCAGGAGCTGGCCGAAGCGACCCTCTTCGCTGAGGCGCCGAGCTGGTACATGGGCGCCAACATCGAGGGCAAGGCGCGGACGTTCCTCCCGTACCTCGGCGGATTCCGGCCATACATCGAGCGCTGCGAGGAAGTCGTGGATGCCGGGTACCGCGGGTTCGTGCTGAGTTCTCGCTGATTCGTCGCGGCGGGAGCCGAAGGCGCTAGCATTGCACAAGCAAATGCTTGGTTGAGCCACAAAGGAGTGCCATGGCCATCGACTTCGGCTTCCCCGCGGGAACCGCCCTGCTCATCACGGGGGCGGGGAGCGGCATCGGAAAGGCGACCGCGCTGCACGCCGCGCGCATGGGAGTCGCGTGCAGCGTGTGGGACATCAATCCCGACGGGCTCGGCCGCACGGTCGCCGAGCTCGACGCGATCGGCGCGCGGTCGCATTCGGTGGTCGCCGATGTCGCGGATGAGGAGGACGTACGCCGGGGCATCGCGGAGGCCACCTCCGAACTCGGCCCGATCAGCCTGCTGCACAACAACGCCGGACCGCCGTCGAGCGTGCCGCTCGCGTTCGACGAGGCGATCGTCATGTCGATCGGCAGCGTGCGACGTATGACGGAGGCCTGGGCCGCGACGGGACCCGGCGAGGGCGCAGCGATGGTCGTAACCTCCTCCGTCGCGGGCAACCTCGTGGGAACCGAGAGCGATTGGTATTCCGCATCCAAGGCCGCCCTCGCCGGCTACGTGCGCCACCTCTCGGCCCATCGCGCCCATGAGTTCCGCAGCAACGCGGTGGCGCCCGGCATGACCCTCACGCCGCGCCTCGAGCAGTTCGCGGCGAGCGACATGGGCCGGCGCATCCTGGACCGGATCCCGCTGCACCGCATGGCCTCGGCCGACGACATCGCTCTGGCGACGCTGTTCCTGCTGTCACCCGCCGCGTCCTACATCAACGGCGTGCTCCTGCCCGTGGACGGCGGATGGACGACGACCCAGTGACCGCCTCACCCATCCTCCACTCGCACACCGTCCGCCTGAGCTACGCTGACACCGATCCGGCCGGCATCCTCTACTACGCCGCCTGGTTCCCCAAGATGGAGGCCCTCCAGAGCGAGTTCCTCTTCCTTCAGGGCCTGCGGCAGGACACCCTCAAGGAGCGCTTCGGGTGGTGGACGGTCTCTCGCGCGACCGAATGCGAGTATCTCGCCGCCGCACAGCTGTTCGACGTCACCAGAATCGACCTGCGGCTCGGACGCATCGGTGCGAGCTCGTTCCGCTTCGAGTTCACGATGACGCGCGTCGACGATGACGTCGTGGTGGCGCGTGCCGCCAACACCGTCGTGACCGTGTCGCCCGAGCAGTCGACGGTGCGGATTCCAGCCGACCTGCGGGAGCGGCTGGAGGCGTGGAGTCAGCCCTGAGCATCCGCCACTCGACCCAGCAGGTCCTCGGCGTGCCCTTCGCGCACGAGGACGAGGTGCCGTTCGGTCTGCAGGAGCGCCGAGTGCAGTCCGAAGCCGCGCAGGCCGCTCCAGCCCGCGGTCCACGGCAGGCGGGAGGCGTACTCCCACACGGTGGCCTCACCCAGCTCGGGCAGCAGTCGCATCACCTCCGCCGTGCGGCGCAGGTGATGTGCGGTGAGCACGGCCCGTCGGGCACGCAATCCCTCGAACGGCTGCTCGTGGCCAGGCAGGATCAGCCAGTCGTCGTAGGGGGCGAGGCGCTCGAGCGAGGCGAGGTAGTCCGCGAGCGGATTGCTGCGCCCGAGGGTACCGAGGCCGATGCCCGAGTTGATGCCCGGGAGCACGTGATCGCCGGTGTACACGACAGCGCGGTCCGCGTCGACGAGGCACAGGTGTCCGTCGGTGTGGCCGGGCGTCATCACCACACGGAGGGAGTGGCCCGGCCAGTCCAGCTCGTCGCCGTCACCGACGACGGCGTCGGGCTCCACGTCGAGGATCAGCGGCGGACCGTCGGTGAAGGAGCGGATCATGTCGCCCTGGCGGTCGTCCGGCACTCCCCATGCCTCGAGTTGGAGCCGGTACAGGCGGGGGTCGCGGCGCTCGGGCCGCACCTGGTGCGCGAGCACCGTGCGCTCGTCCGCCGACATGATGATGCGCGCGCCGCTGAGCTCCCGCAGCCTCGGCGCGATCCCGAGGTGATCGGGGTGGTGGTGCGTCGCGACGACGGCCCGCACATCGTGGAGCGCGAACCCGATGTCCGCGAGGGACGATCGGAGTGCCCGCAGATTCGCCTCACCCGACCAGCCCGGATCCACGATGCGGATGCCGTCGGATCCCTCGAGCACGTAGGTGAGCGTGTAAGGCGGAGGCCCGCCCGGGATCGGCGAGGCGATCGCCCATACCCCGTCGCGCACACGCGCCGGGGCCGGCCGTGGGCGGAATGCCTGTGCTGGTGCCACCCCGGTACCATACCAAGCGCTTGCTCCAATGAGCGGCATGTCCTCGAGAAGCGTCAGGAGTGCGTCCTGTGACCTCCGAACCCGGACGCCGCGAACGCGCCACGATCGCCGTCCTCGCACTGAGCGGCATGCTGTCGTCGCTGCAGTTCACCCTCATGGTCCCGGCACTCCCCGACGTGCCCGCTGCTCTCGGAGTCAGCGCGAACGACGCCTCCTGGGTCGTGACGATCACCTTGCTCGCGGGGACCGTCGGCACTCCCATCGTCACCCGGATGGCGGACATGTACGGCCGCCGGCGGCTGCTCCTCATCTGCCTGGCCCTGCTGGCAGCCGGCTCCGCCCTCGCCGCCGTCGGAATGACGTTCCCCACGGTGCTCGTCGGCCGCGCGCTGCAGGGGTTCTCCGCCTCGATCGTGCCCATCGGCATCAGCCTGATGCGCGATTCGATGAGCCGCGACCGTGCGGTGGGCGGCATCGCCCTCATGAGCGGCACCGTCGGCATCGGCTCGGCTCTAGGGCTGCCCCTCTCCGGCGTGCTGGGCTCGGTCGGCGGGCTCGCCGCCATCTTCTTTTTCTCCGCGGGAGCCGCTGCTCTCTTCGTCCCGCTCGTCTGGCGGATAGTCCCCGAGTCTCCTGTCCTCGAGCGTGAGCGGTTCGACCTGACCGGCGCCCTGCTGCTGTCGGCCGGACTGACGGCCCTGCTCCTCGCGATCTCGAAGGGCTTCGTGTGGGGCTGGACCAGCCCCCCGATCCTCGGATGCGCCCTCGTCTTCGTGGTGGCGATCGCCGCGTGGATCCCTCTCCAGCTGCGCAGCCCGTCGCCGATCGTCGATCTGCGAACCTCGCTCCGCCGCCAGGTCCTACTGACCAACGTCGCCGCGTTGTTCGTCACATTCGGCATGTTCGCCAACCACCTGCTCACCACGCATGAGGCGCGGGCGCCGATCGAGAGCGGCGCCGGGCTCGGGCTCCCCACGATTCTGGGCGGCCTCACAATGCTGCCCTCGGCTCTCGCAATGGTGGGGCTGACACCGGTCGCCGCGCGAATGCTGCGGCGCCGCGGCGGCCGGGAGACCCTGATGCTCGGCTCGGCGATCATCACGCTGGCTTTCGTCTTCCGCCTGCTCGTGCACGACGGAGTCGTCGCGGTCGTCCTGGGAGCGTTCCTCGTGGGGATCGGCACCGCGTTCGCCTTCGCGGCGATGCCGACCCTCATCAGCGATGCCGTGCCGCGCGACGAGCTCGCCGCCGCCAACGGACTCAATTCGCTGGTGCGTTCGCTGTCGGGCGCGGTGACGAGCTCGCTCTTCGCGATGGTCATCGCCTCGATGCCGTGGCCGGGCAGCCCTGAATTCATCTCAGGCGACGGCCTCGCCGTCGCGTTCGCAGTGACGGCGGCGGCGACTGCGGTCGGCACGGCGATCGCATTCTTCCTCCCCCGCCCGCCTCGACTCGCCCAGGAAGCAGCAGTACTCGCATGAGCCCGAAGTCAGCCGCACTGTTCCAGCCGCTCACGCTGAGCGGCGTCACTCTTCCGAATCGCATCGGCGTCTCGCCGATGTGCATGTACGGAGCAACCAATGGCCATGCGGCGGACATGCATCTCATCCATCTTGGGCGCTTCGCCATGGGCGGCGCGGGCCTCGTGCTGGTCGAGGCGACCGCGATCGAGCCGCGCGGACGCATCTCGCACCACGACCTCGGGCTGTGGGCGGACTCGCACATTGCACCCCTCCGGCGGATCGCCGATGCGCTCCGGGCGGAGGGCACAGTCCCCGGCATCCAGCTCGCGCACGCTGGTCGACGCGCTTCGGTGCGCGAACCATGGCGCGCGGGCGCCCCGCTGGACGAGACTGATGCCGCGGCCGGATCGCCGCCCTGGCAGACAGTCGCTCCCTCGGCGGTGGAGCCCGGCCCGGGATGGCCGCGCCCGAGAGCGCTGACCGCAGCCGAGATCCGCACTTCGATCGACGAATGGGCGGCGGCCGCGCGGCGTGCGGTCGAGGCGGGCTTCGACGTCGTCGAGCTGCACGGCGCGCATGGGTATCTGCTGCACCAGTTCGTCTCGCCCCTGTCCAACCTGCGCGACGACGAGTGGGGAGGCGACGACGAGCGCCGCCTCCGGTACCCGCTCGAGGTCGTTCGGGCGGTGCGGGCCGAGATCGGCGACCGCGCGCTCCTGTACCGGGTGTCGTCGATCGACGGCCCGGAGGGAGGCCGCCGGATCGAGGAGACGGTCGCATTCGCGCACCGTCTGCGCGCGGAGGGCGTGGACCTCGTGGATGCGTCGTCCGGCGGGCTCTCCACCGACCGCTCCCGTGACCTCCGTGTTCGGCGCACGTTCGGGTATCACGCCGACTTCTCGCGCTCCGTCCGGGAGGCCGGGGCCGGCCCGGTGGCGACGACCGGATACATCGTGGACGCGGAGCAGGCCGCCATGCTGGTCGAGAACGGTGACACAGATCTCCTGCTGCTCGGTCGCGAGATGCTCGACGACCCCAACTGGCCGCAGCACGCGCGACGCCGGCTCGATGCCGAGGAAGCCGCACACTGGCACCCGCGGTTCGGCAGCGCGATCGTTCCGAGACTGGGCAGCCTCCAGCGGCTCGTCGAACGGGGAGAAGGCCCGCTCGCCCGGTTCGGCCGCTGACCGGGGTCAGCGGCGGTCGAACAGGCGCGGCACGCCGCGGCTACCGTCGAGGAGCGCGTTCGTGCGGCGGCGCACCCGCCAGCCGCCGTGGCCGCGCTCGAGCTCCCAGCGGTTGGCGGACAGCCGCTCTACGCGCCAGCTCTCACCGCTGCGCAGAACCAGCATCGAGTGGTTGACGGCGACCGCCGAGTCGCCGTCGATCTCAACCCGTGGGCTCGTGAGAATGTGTCCGCATCCCGCCTCGACGTAGGCGCGATGGCCGGGCAGGTCGACCAGCTGTGCGACCTCCTGCCCCTCGAGCGTCACGGAGTCGAATGCGTATGCCCCGTCCTCCGCCCACAGCTCGGCGAGCGACTGGCCGTCGAGGGAGTCGACCGCCGGACCGTAGCGCGAGACGAGGTCGATTATCGCCAGGCGATCCTCCACCGCGCGCAGGCGCGCCTCGAGGTCGGCCATCCGCTCCTCGCCCACGCTCACCAGTCCTGCCATGGGTTGATCGTTGTGAGCGGACCGGACATCAGCACTTCCTCTGCCGTGGAGGCCTCCGGGTCGGCCGCGGCATCCAGCTGTTGCGTCGTCCGCGCGATCTCGGATGACGCCTCCAGGGGGTCGCCGTCGAGGTAGGCGAGCCGGATGCGCAGCGACTGCGGGACGATGGTGTCGTCGCCCGCGAGGGGCAGCGACGAGTGCTGCTGGGGGAACGCGAAGGAAAAAGTCCACGCGCCGGCGACGCCGTCCAGGCGCAGCAGCTCCGGAATGAGCTCGCGGTCCTCCCACCGGAACCGCTCGTGGGCGGCCAGGCCGTGGTGATCCGCGTAGCGGCTCATCGTGAAGTGGATGCCGCGGTTGGGCCTGAACGGCAGCACCTCGGCACCTACGCCGATGCGCGGCGCCGCATGGCCCGCCACCGGCCGGAAGAAGCCGAGGAACGGACGGCTGACGCCGGGGATGATGGGGCCGCGCCCCCACTGGAACGAGTCCTCTCCCAACCTGGTCCAGGCCCTCACGCTCTCGTCGACCGGCTGCCGGAACCAGTACATCGCGACGTAGTCGACGCCGGCGAACTCCGCGGACGCCGACCCGTGATCCTTCAGGCCGTCACGCCGCGCCCACCGGTCACCCCAGGCGACGCCCGGGAGGGCGAGGTTCTCGGGCCGGTGATCCAGCTGGTGCCACTCGTTGTAGGCACGGTGGACCGTCGGGTCCGTGAGCTCCACGAACGAGAAGAATGCGAGGTCTGCGAACATGGCGACTCCCCATTGAGTAACAAAGCGCTTGCTTGGTTACGCTAGCAGGTCATTCGCACACCGCGCACTCGTGCGCCCTCGCCTTACGCCTCCCAGCGCCGGATCAGCGCCGCCAGCGCCTGGCCGCCGCCGATGCACATCGTCACCACGGCGTACTCGAGGTCGCGGCGCTGCAGGTCCAGCGCGGCGCGAACGGTGAGGATCGCGCCCGTCGCACCGACGGCATGCCCGAGCGCAATCGCGCCGCCGTACGGATTGACGCGCGCGGGGTCCAGTCCCGCATCGCGGATCACGGCGACCGCCTGGGCAGCGAACGCCTCGTTCAGCTCGATCACATCGACGTCGGCCGCCGTGAGACCCGTCTGCGCCCACAGCCGCTCGAGCGCGTACACCGGGGCGTAGCCCATGAACTCGGGCTCGTTGCCAGCGGTCGCCACTGCCTCGATCGTCGCCAGTGCGGGCAGCCCCTGCGCGCGCACGTCGGCCTCGCGCATGAGCACGGTAGCCCCGGCGCCGTCGTTGATCCCCGATGCGTTGCCTGCGGTGACCGACCCGTCCTTCTGGAACGCCGGACGCAGCCCCGCGAGTGTCTCGAGCGTCGTCCCCGGCTTCGGGTGCTCGTCGACGGAGACCTCGACCGGCTTGCGGCCGGACGTCGTCACCGTCACGATCTCCTCCGCGAACGCGGCCCTCGCGGCATCCGTCGCAGCCCGTCGCTGGCTCTCCACGGCGAACTCGTCCTGCTCGGCCCGCGAGACGCCGTACTTCGCCGCGACGTTCTCGGCGGTCACGCCCATATGCGTGCCCGAGAACGGATCGGTCAGCATCGCCACCGTCCCGTCGACCAAGGTGCGGTCGCCGAGCCTGTCGTTGAAGCGGGCGTTGAAGTCGTAGAAGGGCATCCGCGTCATGTTCTCGTCGCCGCCGGCGACGATGACGTCGGCGCCACCCCACAGCAGCTCCTGTGCGCCCGACCAGATCGCCTGCAGTCCCGACCCGCAGAGTCGGTTGACCGTGAGGGCGGGCGTGCGCACCGGCATCCCGGCCGCCAAGGCGACTCGGCGCGCGTTGTAGGCGTCACCGGCCACCTGGCCGATGCAGCCCATCACGACCTCGTCGACCTGGTCCGCGCCGAGTCCCGCCCGGCGCAGTGCCTCCACCACGGCGGCAGCGCCGAGCTCGTGGGCGGGAGTGTCACGGAACACTCCGCCGAAGCTGCCCACCGGGGTGCGGGCACCGGCGACGATGGCGACCTTCTCACGAGTCATACGGGCAGTTCTCCTTCAGTCCAGGCTCTTGCAGTAGCCGCGCGGTCCGCGCGCGACGGAGTGAGTCGAATGGATGCCGCCGCTCACCCTCAGCCCCGCTCCCCCGGCGTTCCATAGGTCGAGCGCTGCTCGATCACGGCGAGCGTGCAGCGCGAGATGCAGGCCAGCCGCCCCGCGTCGTCGACGATGCGCACCTCCCACACCTGCGACCGGCGGCCGATCGCGGCGGGCGTCGCCGTCGCGGTCACCCACCCGGCGAAAACCGGACGGATGTGGTTGGCATTGATCTCCTGGCCGACGACGTGGAACCGCTCACGGTCCACCGCCAGGTAGCCCGCCCACGATGCGAGCGTCTCGGCCAGGGCGACCGACGCGCCGCCGTGCAGGACGCCCGCCGGCTGGACGGAGCGCCGGTCCACCGGCATCCGTCCCACCAGCGCGTCGTCGCGGACCTCGACGATCTCGATGCCGAGGTTCTCGATGAGCGTGCCCGTGGCCATCGCCGTGAGGTCGATCCCCGAGACGTCGCCGAACCACAGGCTCACGGCGTCACCCCGCGGCTTCCTCTTGGCGCTCGGCGGCGGCGAGCTCCGCCTCGTCGGGCACGTAGCCCTCGATGTGGCGCTCGTCGGGGCCGTTGTACGCGGACAGCGGGCGAATGAGCGCGTTGGATGCGGCCTGCTCCATGATGTGCGCGGTCCAGCCGGTCACCCGCGCCGCCACGAAGAGCGGCGTGAACGTCAGCGTGTCGAAGCCCATGAGGTTGTAGGCCGGACCCGACGGGTAGTCGAGGTTCGGGTAGATGCCCTTGCGGCTGACGAACTCCGACTCGAGGGTGTCGTAGAGCGCGGCGACATCGGGCCGGTCGTAGTGCTCGACGAGCGTGTCGAGCGCCTTCTTCATCGTCGGCACGCGCGAGTCGCCCTTCTTGTAGACGCGGTGCCCGAAGCCCATGATCTTGCGCTTCTCCGCGAGCGCCTCGTCGAGCCACGGCCCCACCTTCTCGGCCGTGCCGATCTCGTCGAAGATGTGCAGGACGGCCTCGTTGGCGCCGCCGTGCAGCGGACCCTTGAGCGCGCCGATCGCACCGACGACGGCCGAGTACAGGTCGCTCAGGGTCGACGTGACCACGCGGGCGGTGAACGTCGAGGCGTTGAAGGAGTGCTCAGCGTAAAGGATCATCGACCGGTTGAACGCATCGACGACGACCTCGTCAGCTTCTTCGCCGAACGTCATCCACAGGAAGTTGGCCGCGTAGTCGAGGTCGTTGCGCGGGGCGATCGGCTGCTGACCACGGCGGCGGCGCTGGCCGTATGCGACGATCGCCGGGAGGACGGCGAACAGACGGATGCTGCGCGCGAGGTTGTCGTCGGCGCTGCCGCTGGCGTCGAGCACCGAGCCGATGCCCGCCATGTCGCGCGCGCCGATCAGGCTCACGGCGGTGCGCACTTCGTCCATAGGGTGGGCGTCGACGGGGACCAGGTCGATGGCGGCGCGCACGTCCGGCGGCAGCGCGCGGTAGGACCGCTCGGTGGCGCGCAGGTGCGCGAGCTCGACCTCGGTCGGCAGCTCGCCGTGCCAGAGCAGATACGCGACCGCCTCGAACGGCTGGGTGGAGGCGAGCTCCTGCACGGGGTATCCCCGGTACAACAGCGAGTTCGTCTCAGGGTTGACCTTCGAGACCGCCGTGTAGTCGACGACGACACCGGCAAGGCCCTTCTTGATGTCGGGTTCGGTCATGACTGCTCCTTCGGGTCAGTGACTCAGCGCTGGATCTGGAAGTTGAAGACGTCCTGGTCGAAGTGGTTGTACTGCTCGTAGTCGATCAGGTCGTACAGATCGGCGCGGTGCTGCATCTCGCCGAGCTTCGAGGTCAGGTGCCCCTCGCCTGAGAGCGTATCGAGAGCGCGGGATGCCGCACCCATCGCGATCCGCAGCAGCGAGACGGGCCAGATCACGATGTTGACGCCGGCACTGCGCAGCTGCTCGGTCGAAAAGAGGTCGCTCTTGCCGAACTCGGTCATGTTCGCGAGGATCGGCACGTCCAGCGCGGCCCGCATCGCCTCGAACTCGCCCAGGTCGCGCATGGCCTCCGGGAAGATGGCATCGGCGCCGGCATCCACCAGCGCCTTCGCGCGGTCGATCGCGGCATCCATCCCATCGACCGCGCGGATGTCGGTGCGCGCCATGATCAGGAAGTTCGGGTCGCGACGCGCGTCGACGGCGGCCCGGATGCGCTTGACGGCGGTGTCCTCGTCGACGACGGACTTGCCGTCGAGGTGGCCGCAGCGCTTCGGGTTGATCTGGTCCTCGATATGCGTTCCGGCGAGCCCGGCGTCTTCGAGCGTCTGGATCGTGCGGGCGACGTTCATGGGCTCGCCGAAGCCGGTGTCGGCGTCGATGATCGCCGGCAGGTCGGTCATGCGCGCGATCTGCTGCCCCCGGCCGGCCACCTCGGTGAGGGTCGTGAGCCCGATGTCGGGCAGTCCGAGATCGGCGGACAGCACGGCACCCGAGATGTAGACGCCCTCGAAGCCCTTGCGCTCGATGAGGCGCGCGCTGAGCGGGTTGAATGCGCCGGGGAACCGGAGCAGCTCACCCGAGGCGAGCCGCTCGCGGAGCAGGCGCCGCTTCTCGGCGGCCGTCACGCCGGAGTACAGCATCAGAACAGGCCCTTGGGCGCGGGTGCCGCAGCGAGCACGCCGAACTCGGCGACGATCGAGAGCTGCTGCACCTCTTCCGGCGTGAGCTCGGGCAGGCGCTCGGCGAGGTCGAGGAACCGGTCGATCTCCTCGGCGGAGAGCACCGGCTCGGCCAGGATGCGGAACTTGCGGATGTAGTCCGCACGGGCGAACGGGCGCGCACCGAGCGGGTGCGCGTCGGCGACGGCGATCTCGTCCTCGATCGTCTCGCCGCTCGTCAGGCGGATCTCGACGCGACCGCCGAACGCCTTCTCGTTCGGGTCCTCCGAGTGGTAGCGGCGCGTCCACTCCGCGTCCTCGGCGGTCGTGATCTTGTGCCACAGCGCGACGGTGTCCTCGCGGCCCGCGCGCTCGGGGGCGTACGAGTCGACATGGTGCCAGCCGCCGTCCTGCAGCGCGACAGCGAAGATGTACGGGATCGAGTGGTCGAGCGTCTCGCGCGACGCCTTCGGGTCGTACTTCTGCGGGTCGTTCGCGCCCGAGCCGATGACGTAGTGGGTGTGGTGCGAGGTGTGCAGCACGATCGACTCGACGTTCGCCGGATCGATCAGCTCGGGGTGCTCGCCGTGGAGCTTGCGCGCCAGGTCGATCCACGCCTGCGCCTGGTACTCGGCCGAGTGCTCCTTCGTGTACGAGTCGAGGATGCCGCGCTTCGGCTCGCCGGGGGCGGGCAGCGGCACGTCGTACGAGGCGTCGGGTCCGTCGAGCATCCACGCGACGACGCCGTCCTCGCCTTCGTAGATCGGGCTGGGCGAGGTCTCGCCGCGCATCGCGCGGTCGACGGCCTCGACCGCCATCTTCCCGGCGAAGGCGGGGGCGTGGGCCTTCCAGGTCGAGATCTCGCCCTTGCGCGACTGGCGCGTGGCGGTGGTGGTGTGCAGCGCCTGGCCGACGGCCTGGTAGATCGTCTCGACGTCGAGGCCGAGGAGCGTGCCGATGCCGGCCGCGGCCGAGGGGCCGAGGTGGGCGACGTGGTCGATCTTGTGCTTGTGGAGGCAGATCGCGCGCACGAGGTCGATCTGGATCTCGTAGCCGGTCGCAAGGCCGCGCACCAGCGCCGCGCCGTCGGCGCCGACGTGCTGGGCGACCGCGAGGATCGGCGGGATGTTGTCGCCGGGGTGCGAGTAGTCGGCCGCCAGGAAGGTGTCGTGGTAGTCGAGCTCGCGCACGGCGACGCCGTTCGCCCACGCCGCCCACTCCGGGCTGGTGCGGCGGTCGAGAGCGCAGCCGAACACGGTCGCGCCGTTGCCGCCGACCGACACCGCGTGGTCGAGCGCCTGCTGACGAGCCGCGCTGACGGGAGCGCGGGTGAGGGATGCCGCGGCCACGGCGGCGTTGTCGATGACGCGGTTGATGATCATGTCGACGACGTCGGGCTCGACCTCGACGGGGTCGGCGGCGATCGCGGCGATGTGCCAGGCAAGCTGTCCCTCGCGCGCGAGGTTCTCATCGCTGCGGTGGACTCGGAGGTGGTGGGTGACGGTCATGATCGTCCTAACTTCAGTGACTCGAGGATGTTCGTGAGCGCGTTGTGCAGATGCACGTGCGTGGCGTGCGCGGCCAGGTCGGCGTCGCGCGCGGCGATCGCCGAGGCGATCAGGCGGTGCTCGGCGGCCGAGACCGCGAGCCGGTCGGGGTTGTCGCGCGCGAGGCGCCGCACCCGCACGAGATGGGTGCGCACCGTCTTGAGCGCGGCAGTGAGGTATTCGTTGGCGACCGACTCGTCGAGGCGGCGGTCGAACCGGGCGATGAGGGCGTAGTACGCGTCGGGTCCGGCGGCGCCGGCGACGTCCGTGCGCGCGAACTCGTCGGCGAGGTCGGCGAAAGCAGCGGCATCCCCGCGCTCGGCGGCGAGCCGGGCGGCGGACTCCTCCAGCGCGCGGCGCACCTCGAAGATCTCGCGGATGTCGCCGGCGTCGATCGGTGTGACGACGGTGACGCGCGGCGACTGCTGCGCGACGAGCCCGTCGGCCGCGAGCCGCCCGAGCGCTTCACGCAGAGGTGTGCGGCTGACCCCGAGACGAGCGGCCTGCTCGACCTCGCCGAGCACAGCCCCGGGGGGCAGAGCACCGTTCTGAATCTCGTCGAGGAGCGTCGCGTACGCCCGGTCACTTGCCCGCATCGTTCGCACCTCCTCATTCACAACGCGACCTAGTGTATACATAAGCCGACTGAAGAGCCAGCGGATGCCGCATCCATGCCCCATTCGTATACATAGAGCCGTGCATCGCCTTGCGCATGGACCAGTATTCACAAATTCCTGAAATCGGCGTAGCGTGACCGGCATGACCACCGTCATCCGCACCAGCGGCCTCGCCAAGCACTACGGCCGCGTCCACGCCCTCGACGGGCTCGACCTCGAGGTCGCGCCCGGCCAGGTCCACGGCTTCCTCGGCCCGAACGGCGCGGGCAAGTCCACCACGATCCGCATCCTCCTGGGGCTCGCGCGCGCGACCTCCGGCGAGGCATCCGTATTCGGTCTCCACCCGTGGAACGACGCGGTCGCGATCCATCGACGGGTCGCCTACATCCCCGGAGACGTGAGCGTCTGGCCGAACCTCTCCGGCGGCGAGGCCGTCGACCTGCTCGTGCGGCTCCGCGGAGCGTCGCGACGCGGCGGCGCATTCGCCCGCGAGAAGGCTCGCCTCATGGAGGCGTTCCAGTTCGACCCGCGCAAGAAGGGCCGCGCCTATTCGAAGGGCAATCGCCAGAAGGTCGCCCTCATCGCCGCCTTCGCCGTCCCCGCCGAGCTGTACATCTTCGACGAGCCCACGAGCGGGCTCGACCCGCTGATGGACGTGATGTTCCGGCGCGAGGTCGCACGCGTGCGCGCAGCGGGCGCAACGGTGCTCCTGTCGAGCCACATCCTGTCGGAGGTCGAGCAGCTGTGCGATCGGGTCTCGATCATCCGCGACGGGCGCGTCATCGAGTCGGGCACCCTCTCCGACCTCCGTCATCTGACGCGCACGGAGGTGTCGTTCGAGGGAGCGGATGCCGCGGCCGCGGCCGCCCTCCCCGGGGCGCACGACGCGGTCGCCGAGGACGGGCGCGTGCGGTTCACCGTCGATTCCGACCACGTGGCCGCCCTCCTCCCGGCCCTGGGAAGCCAGGGCGTCACGGGCCTGCGTGTCGCGCCCCCTTCTCTCGAGGAACTCTTCCTCCGCCATTACGGCGATGACATCGCCGAGCTCGAGGGCAACGGGCGTCCAGCGCTGCGGAGCGTTCGCCGGTGAGCAGCGTCGGCATCCTTCTCGGGCAGCGCATCCGCCGCGACTGGCGGCAGCTGACGCTCTGGATCGTCGGCACGGCCGGCCTCGCCTATCTTGCGTACACCGGCGTCGGGGAGTCGTTCGGCACGGAGCAGGAGCGCTCAGCCCTCATCGCGACGGCTCTCGCCAACCCCGTGATCCTGCTCTTCCGCGGCCTCCCGTCCGGTGTCGGTCAGAGCTCCGTGATGGTGTTCCTCATCCTCCCGTGGCTGGCGATGCTCGCCGCCTTCATGAGCACGTTCCTCGCCGTGCGCCACACGCGCGGAGAGGAGGAGCCGGGTCGCGCCGAGCTCATCGCCGCGACCCCTGCGGGCCGCACCGCGCCGATCGTCGCGACGGCGCTGCACGGCCTCCTGGCGAACGTGCTGCTCGCCGCCCTCACCACGGCCGCCTTCCTCGCGACCGGCAGCGATCCGGGCGGGTCGCTGCTCGTCGGCGCGGCGGCAGGGTCCGTCGGCGTGGCCTTCCTCGGGATCGGCCTGTTCGCCGCCCAGCTGATGCGCACCTCGCGCGGCGCCAACTCCGTGGCGGTGTGGACGCTGCTCGTCACGTTCGTGATGTGCGGCATCGGCAACGCGCTCGGAACCCCGAGCGACGACCTCACCCGGATGGAGAGTTCCGGGCTCACCTGGCTGTCGCCCTTCGGCTGGGCCGAGAACACTCGCGCGTTCGACGAGGACGCGTGGTGGCCGCTCGCCCTCTGCCTCGGCCTGGGGGTGGTGCTCGCCGGGGTGGCGATCGCCCTCACGGCCGCGCGCGATCTCGGGGGCAGCTTCATCGCCGAGCGGCAGGGTCGCACCACGGCGCCGGCTTCGCTGTCAGGCCCCGCCGGGCTGGTGTGGCGCCTCACCCGCGGAAGCCTCCTCGGATGGGCGGTCGGCGGGCTCCTCACCGGGATCCTCGCGACCACGCTGGCGAGCGTCGTCGGGGAGATCGGCGCCCAGAACCCCGCGATCGGGCAGATCCTCGACCAGATCTCGGGCGGCGGAGACCTCGAGCAGGCGACCATCACCACCTTCTTCACGATGCTCGGCATCCTGGCCGCCTGTGCGGCCGTGCAGACGGTGTGCCGCGCCCGGCAGGAGGAGTCGCACGGCACGGCCGAGCCGGTGCTCGCGACCGGCGTCGGGCGGGTGCGGTGGCTCACCGGCTACCTCGCGCTCGCCCTCGCGGGCCTCCTGGCGGTGGTCGCCGCCGGGGCCGCGGGGTCGCTGCTCGGCCTGGCGAGCCGCGGCTCCGACGAGCACCTCGTGAAGACGGTGCTCGTCACGGCGGCAGGTCAGGTCGCCGCGGCATCCGTGTTCCTCGCCCTCACCGCCCTGGTGTTCGTGCTCCTCCCCCGGCTCACCATCCCGATCGGCTGGATGCTCGTCGTGGTCGGAATGACGCTCGGCCTGTTCGGCCCGATCTTCGGCTTCCCCGAGTGGGTCACGAATCTGTCGCCCATCGCGGTCGCCCCGGTGGTGCAGGGCGACGACGTCGATGTGCAGGGCGTCTGGTGGCTCATCGCGGTCGTCGGTGCCGGAGTCGCGGCATCCCTCGCCCTCATGCGCCGCCGCGAGCTCGCAGCGGGCGGGTAGGTTCGATCGATGGGCGAGGACAGAGGGCATCCGGGCGTCGAGGCGGCCGAGCAGGCGGCCGCGATGCTCGCCGCCGCAGGCATGGCACGCATGCCGGCGCGGGTGATGATGGCCCTCGTCGGCTCGCCGGACGAGGGGTACACCGCCGCCGAGCTGGCCGAGCGCCTGGGGGTCTCGGCCGCCGCGGTGTCGGGAGCCGTGCGCTACCTGGTCGGGATGCGGCTCATCCAGCGCCTGCCCCGCCCCGGCGACCGCCGCGACCGCTACGACCTCGTCGACGACGCGTGGGCCGGGATGATCACCGCGAACTCGCCGCTGTACGCGGGGCTGGCCGCGCAGATGGACGCGATCGCCGACGAGAACGCCGATGCACCGCAGTCCGTCGCGCGGGCGCGGGACGTCGCCGACTTCCTGCGATATCTGGCGGAGCGGATGCCGCGGCTCGCGGACGAGTGGCGGGCCCAGCGCGGAGCGGACCCCGAGCCCGGGTAGCCTTGCCCGAGTGACCGACTCCCCCCGCTACATCGTTGCCACCGACGGCGCCTGCAAGGGCAACCCCGGACCGGCGGGCTGGGCGTGGGTCGGCGAGGACGGCCAGTGGGCAGCGGGGTCCATCCCGGTCGGCACCAACAACATCGGCGAGCTGTTGGGCCTGCTCAAGGCCATCGAGGACCACCCTGACGTCGAGAACCTCGTGGTGCAGGCCGACTCGAGATACGCCATCGACACCTACACGAAGTGGATGGACGGGCACCGCCGCCGCGGCTGGAAGACCTCGACCGGCGCGCCCACGAAGAACGTCGACCTGCTCGAGCAGCTCATCGCCGTGCGCGACGCCCGTCGCGCCGCCGGCCTTCCCGACGTCGTGCTCGAGCACGTGCGCGGGCACTCCGGCCACGTGCTCAACGCCTGGGCCGACGAGCGCGCCGTGCGCGCATCCGAGCACGCGGCCAAGGGAGTCGAGAGCGCCTGGTCGTCGCTCGGCGCACAGGATCCGATCGACGTCTCGGTCGCGCCCAAGAACGGGCGCTGAACCAACCCGTTCCGTCTCGCTCCGTTCGCCCGACGACCGGGTTCAGACCCCGGCCTCCGCGAGGTGCGACTCGAGTGCGTCGAGGGCGGGCCGCTGGCCCTTCACGAGCTTCTCGCGTGCAGCGGGAAGCGGCATCCACTCCACCCTGTCCACTTCGGGGAAGGACGCCGTCCGACCCGACCTCGGCGGCCACTCGAGCTCGAACTCGCCGAACTCCAGCCCGTCGAGCGAGAGGGCTGCGCCGTCGGCGATGAACACCGTGACGCGCTTACCCGACGAGTAGACGAAGGTGCCGAGCTCGGCGTACGGGCCGCCCGGCGCGTCGATGCCGAGTTCCTCGCGGAACTCGCGCTGCGCTGCGTCGAGCGCCGGCTCGTCCCCTTCGCGGAACTCGCCCTTCGGGATCGACCAGGCGCCGGCGTCCTTCGAGGCCCAGTACGGTCCGCCCATGTGCGCGATGAGCACCTCGGGTTCGGGACCGAGCCGGTAGAGGAGGATGCCGGCGCTGGTCGTCATGCGGCGAGGCTAGACGATGCGCGTCTTGGGCGAAACGCCGTAGGTGTCTTCGGGATCGTCGTAGACGGCGCCGGCGAGCGCGGTGTCGATCGCGGCCATCGTGTCGGCGTCGAGCACGACGCCCGAGGCCTTCACTGTGTCGGCGAGCTGCTCCGGGCGCGAGGCGCCGACCAGGGCCGAAGCGACGTTCTTGTTCTGCAGCACCCACGCGATCGCGAGCTGCGGCATCGTGAGCCCCGCCTGCTCGGCGATGGGCGTGAGCCGCTGCACCGCCTCGAGCACCTCATCGCGCAGGAAGTCCTTGATGAACTGCGCGCCGCTCTTCTCGTCGGTGGCCCGCGAGCCCGCGGGCACCGGCTGACCGGGCAGGTACTTGCCCGACAGCACGCCCTGCGCCATCGGCGACCAGACGATCTGCGAGATGCCGAGCTCCTGCGACGCCGGCACGACCTTGCCCTCGATCACGCGCCACAGCATCGAGTACTGGGGCTGGTTGGAGATGAGCTGGATGCCGAGTCCCTTCGCCAGGGCGTGCCCCTCGCGAAGCTGCTCGGCCGTCCACTCCGAGACGCCGATGTACAGCGCCTTCCCCTGGCGGACGATGTCGGCGAACGCCTGGAACGTCTCCTCGAGCGGCGTCTCGTAGTCGAAGCGGTGCGCCTGGTAGAGGTCGACGTAGTCGGTACCGAGGCGCGCGAGCGATCCGTTGATGGACTCCATGATGTGCTTGCGGCTCAGTCCGGTGTCGTTGGCGCCACGGGGTCCGGTCGGGAAGTACACCTTCGTGAAGATCTCGAGCGACTCGCGCCGGCGGCCGGCGAGCGCCTTGCCGAGCACGGTCTCGGCGGCGGTGTTGGCGTACACGTCGGCGGTGTCGAACGTCGTGATGCCGGCATCCAGCGCCGCGTGCACCGTCTCGATCGCCGCCGTGTCGTCGACCTGCGATCCGTGCGTCACCCAGTTGCCGTAGGTGATCTCCGAGACCTTGAGACCGCTGTTGCCGAGATACCGATAGTTGACCATCAGACAACGCTATCGGCGGGGGGATGCTGCGGGGCCGCCTGTGCCACCCCCGTGCGGTTCACAGCGGGAAAGCGGATACTGTCCTCGGCGGACTCGGTGTCACCGACGTCACCGGTCACGTCGCCTCGCGCGACGCGACGACCCTCGGTCCGCGCATGAGTCAGAGCCGTCATGACCGTCGTCCCGTCGCCGCGACGCCGCATCCGCAGGGCCGTGGGCCTCGCAGCTGCGGCGACCGTCGTCGCGGCCGGACTCGTGAGCCTGCCGTCTCCGGCGTCGGCAGTCCCCTCCCCTCCCCCGGAGGCCGACGTCTACCTGGTGTCGCGCACGGATGAGGGGTCGTCGGGAGCGCCCTACATCACGCCCGACGGTCAGAGGGTCGCCTACGCGTCCGACGCCGGCGGCCTGGTCGAGGGCACTCAGGTCGCGACGCGGAACATCTTCCTCGCGACGGCCAAACGCGGCTCCGGTGACCCCTTCTCGGGCCGGCCGCGCCTCGTGAGCCGTCCCGACGGCTCGCTCCCCGACGAGCCGGCGAACGACGTGAGCGACGACCCCGTGGCGAGCGCCGACGGCCGGTACGTCGCGTTCGTCAGTCAGGCGACGAACCTCGTGCCGGAAGGCGCCACCCCGGGCCTCGCCGCCGTCTACGTGCGCGACATGAGCGCGGGAACCACGTTCCGCGTCGACGCGGGCCCCGAACCGAACGGGGCCGCGTACGAGCCCGACCTGAGCGACGACGGCCGCCACCTGGTCTTCACGTCCACCGCCACGAATCTGACACCGGGCGACACCAACGGCGCTCCCGACGTCTTCGTCGCCGACCTCGACAGCAACGGAGACGGAACGCTCGGCGACGTCGCCGTGACCCGCCTGCTGGGCTCGCGCAGCGTGCCGGGGGGCACGGCCCAGCCGGCGATCAGCGGCGATGGCGCGTGGATCGCGTTCACCGCCTTCCTCGCCGACCCGACCGGAGCATCCGGAACGTCCGGCGACGTCGCCTCGGTGTTCCGCACCCGCCGTGGCGCCGAAGCCGAGACGCGCATCCTTGCCGCAGGCGCCCACCATGGCGCGGTCGACGCGACCGGCAGCGCCTACGCGGTGGTCGTCGACGATTGCCAGGGCGACGCCGTCGTCGCCGGCGTGACGCTCGACGCCGCCGGAACCCCCTTCGCGGTCGGCATCGGCAGGATCGAGGTGGAGCGCGGCGTCGGCAGCGTCTGGGCTCCGGCGATCTCGGCCGACGGGTCGACCGTGGCATGGGCGACCACGCAGCCGGACGCCGGCCGGTCCGAGCCGCTCGCCGACCCGGTGGTGCGCGTGGCCGAGCCGGCGTGGGAGGAGGCCCGCGCGGGGGAGATGCCGTGCGCGGGCGACCACGACGACGCCACCGAGCTCGGCGTCGGCGATGCACCGACGCTGTCGGCGTCGGGCCGCACGGTCGCGTTCGGCGGGCCGAGCGACATGACCTCGGCGGAGACCTCGGTCACCGCCGTGGACCGCCGGACCCATGACGGTCTCTGGGTGTCGAACACGATGGGCGGGCTGACCGTCCCCGGCTACGTCACGAGTGTGGCGATCTCCGAGATCCCGGTGTCGGCGGTCGCCGCGTACGCCGGGGCGCTTGCGGACGTGCCGATCCAGCGGCTGCCCGTCTCCCGTCTCCCGCTCACGGCGCTGCCGATCCACCGGCTGCCGGTCCACCGCCTGCTGGACGGCGATTCGCCGATCTATCGCCAGCAGGCCGACGATGCCACGCTCCGCCGGGTGCCGATCGACCGGCTGGCGCTCCACCGGGTGCCGCTCCAGCGCCCCGACATCCCCGGCGGCTGGCAGCAGGTGCTCGCCGCCACCCCGTTCGCCGGCCGGCTCACGCAGAGCGTGACGCTCGCCGAGGTTCTCGGCTGGGCGGACAGGGCGCGCCCCGGTCGGTCGTCGGGTGGCGCGGCGGAAGCCGCGACCCTGATCCGGAGCCTGTCGCTCGGTGACGTCGACCTCGACGGCTCGGGCATCGACGCGCTCTCGGTCGGGTCGCTGCTCCTCGGCGCAGCGCCGCTCCCCGAGGTCGAGGTGGCCGGCTCCGGCTCGCCCCTCGAGCGCTGGCAGGCGCTCGCCGACGCACAGGGACTCGGCGTCACCGCCGACGACACGACCTACCTGGCGGAGCTCGACGCCGCGGGGCTCGATCTCAGCCGGACGGGTGTCGATGCAGTCCCCCTGAACCAGCTGCCCCTCGACGCCACGATGCTCGACGACATCACGCTGGCTGCCTCCGGCCGCCAGCCGGGGCTGTTCCTGGCCGGCACACCGCTCGGGGCGGTCGAGGTCGACTCGCTGAGCACAGCCGCGCAGACGGTGCTGTTCGGCGGAAGCCGGTCGGGGACGCTCGCCGAAAACGCCGGCGCCCTGCGCCCCTCGGCGACGCTCGCCGACCTGGCGGCGGGTGCGCCCGACTCTGTCACCGTCGGCACGGCGCTGTTCTCGCTCATCGACCGTGCCGCCTATCCGTGGGAGCAGATCGACCCGACGGTCATCCCTGCCGGCGCGGCGGTCCAGCAGACCGCCGATCAGGACTGCGACGAAGGCGGCCGGTGCGGACGCGTCGCACAGTTCCAGTTCACGTTCGATCCCGGTCCGGGGGAGGCAACCCTCTTCCCCGCGCCCACCGCATCGGTCACGTTGCCGGCGTCGTCGCGCCTCTCGCTCGTGCGGGCGACCGGCTCGGGCCCCCGCTTCACGCCGGACGGCGACCAGGTCTACGACGGTCCGGTGCAGGCCGAGGGATCGCTGGTGCGGTTCCCGCTGCCCGACACGGCGGGCGGCACCGTGCGGTCGCTGTCGCTCGAGTACACGGCGAGCCGGCAGCCCGGTGCGTGGAGCTCCCGCGCCGAACTGACCAGCGCCGACCTGCGCGCGGACGACGAGATCCTCCTCACCGCCGCGCCGGAGTACTACGACGTCGCCGACCACAACCGCACGCCGGACGGCCAGTGGCAGGCCATCCCGCAGACGCTGGCCGAGGGGGTTCTCCGCTACGAGTGGATCTCGCCCGCGTCGATCGAGTCCGACGACGAGGGGCGACAGCTTACCGCCCCGGCCGACGACGAGGACTGGTTCTCCGTCGAGCCGCCGAAGCCGGGGCAGCGCCTCGTGGTGTCGTCGCACGCCGCAGACGGTGGGATCTCGCTCGCGCTCCTCAAGCCCGCGCAGACGCTGTCGCCGCTCGGCCTGCCCAGCCTGGGCGTCGCGCCCGGCACCGCCGTCACCGAGCAGGAGGAGAGGGATGCCGCGGCCCCCGCCGAGTCGGGAGCGGACACCGGTACGGCCGTACCCGGCCACGTGCTCCTCGACCAGGCGACGGTCGGCGGAGACGGCACGGTGACGGTTCAGGCATCCTCCGCCTTCACCGAGGGCGAGGCGGACTGGCTCGTGCGGGTGACGAGCGGGAACGGACTCGCCGGCTCGCAGCTCTACTCCCTCCGCGCGACCTACCTCCCGGAGCCGCCGGAGCAGCGCTGCGCGCCCTGGCTGGCGCCCCTCGACGTCGAGCCTCAGAACCCCGACGACCCGTGGCCGTTCGTCGTCAGCGACCCGGTCGGCGCGGCCACGAACACGCTCTACCTCATCGACACGACGCGCTTCCGGCTGACCCACGGCCTGCAGGCGACCGACGAGGTCATCGCGGCGATCCGGGCCCTCGACGGCACGGGCACGGTGGGCGACGCCACGATCTCCGGTGCGATCCTCTCGATCGACACCGATCCCGCCGTCGTGGCTGCCCGCGCGGCACTCGACCAGGAGCCGTGCTCGCTGAGCGCCCGGCGCTCCCTGACCGCCGCGATCACCGCGTTCGTCACCGCGGCGGTCGGCCCCGCCGCCGAGCAGATCGAGTCGATCGTCATCGTGGGCGGCGACGACATCGTGCCCTTCGCGCCCGTCCCCCAGCATGCCGCGCAGTTCACCGAGGCGAGCCACGCCGCCGAGCTCAGGCTCCCCGCGCAGCCGGACGGCACCCCCTGCCCTGCCGGGCTCCGGCCGGGCGAGGTCGACCCGTGCGCCACGCCGCTGTCCGCCGCGGCCGCGGCGGGCGTGATCCTCACCGACGACCCGTACGGCCTCGCCGATGCCTACCCGTCCTTCGGCGGCCATCTCTACGTGCCGACCGTCGCCGTCGGCCGTCTGGTCGACACTGCCGACCAGATCCGCGGCCAGCTCGACCGATTCCGCTATGCCGATGGGGTCCTCGCGGGCGACTCGGCTCTCACCGGCGCCTACGGCGCGTGGGCGGAGCTTCCGCAGCTGGTCAGCGAGAAGCTCGCCTGGCGGCTCGGCGGCGACGAGTCGCTGGAGCAGCCGTGGTCCAGGCAGGACGCCGAGTCCCGTCTCTTCCCCCGCGGCGCGGACGCGCCGCGGATCGTGTCGCTCAACGCGCATTCCGACGAGCGGCGCCTGGTGGCCGGCGTCGAGGACGCCGCGACCGGGGCGGTCGACGACTCCGCCGTCATCGACGCCGGCGATCACGCTCCTCCGGCCGTCCCGCGCGCGGAGGAGGTCTTCGATCCGCGCGCGCCGACGAGCCCGCTCGACGGCGCGGTCGTCTTCATGATCGGCGGACACGCGGGCAACAACCTCCCGGCCGCCTACTACGGCGACGTCACCGACTGGGCGGACGTGTTCTCGCCGGCGGGCGGCTTCGTCGGCAACACCGGATTCGGCCTCGCGAACGGCGCTGCGACCGCGTTCAGCGAGCGTCTGCTCGGCCTCTACGCCGACTGGATCGGCGTGCAGAGCGCCCGGGGGCCGGTCTCGTCCGGCGGTGCGCTCGCCTACGCCAAGCAGGCGTACGCCGGTGCGCTGGGCCTGTACTCCGGGTACGACGAGAAGGTCCTGATGCAGGCCGTGTACTACGGCATGCCGATGTACACCTTCGAGGATTCGACGAAGGAAGCACCCCTCCCCGCGGCGCCCGAGCTCCGGATCGCCGACGGGCGGTCCGGGCTCTCGTCGGCCCCGCTGACGCTGACGCCGTCCTTCGCCACCGTGACCAGGGAGGACCTCACCGGCGCACAGCTCACCTACGTCACCGTGGGCGACGAGCAGCCGATCGCCGTTCCCGGCCAGCCGCTGCTGCCGAGACTCGTCACGCAGATCCCGTCATCCGACGAGGCAGGCAGGATCCCGCGCGGCGCCCTGATCACGAGCCTCACCTCCTCGTGGACCGGCACGGTGCGCCCCGCGATCGGCGACCCCGGCATCGGGATCGAGCGGGCGCCGGTCGTGAAGGACGGTCTCGCCTTCCCCTCCTCCTTCACCTCGATCTCGCGGCAGGAGACGCCGAGCGGCCCCGTCAGCCTTCTGGTCACGGCACCCGCCAACGTCCAGTCGGCCACGGGCGGTCTCGGCCGGATCGAGACCTTCCCGTCGATGGGTCTCGAGATCCTCTACGGTCCCGACGACGGCGACGTCGTGCCGCCCATGATCCGCTGGACGCAGCACCGCGACGGCGAGGTCGCCATCGCCGCGCAGGACGCGGGCGGCGAAGTGGCCCGCGTGGTGCTCCTCGTGCAGGAGGCCGACGCCCCGGCGGACGACGCCACGCGCGACTGGGAGGCCGTCGAGCTCGAGCTCGACACCGACGGCATCTGGCGCGGCGACATCCCCGTCTCGGTCTCGGGCCCCTACCGCTGGATCGCGCAGGCCGTTGACGCCTCCGGCAACGTCGCGACCGACAGTGCGCGCGGGCGCATCCAGGTCGCCGGCGCCGCCGGGCCCGTGCTCGGCGCGCCCGGCGGTCCGCTGACCGTGAACGCCGGAGACCGCGTGGTGCGCAGCATCCCCATCACGGAGGCCGCACCCGGAGCCGTCGTCACCGGGTCGTATCTCCTCCTCGACGCCGGCGGACGGGAGCTCGCGGCGGGTCCCGTGACCGTCGCGACGGCTGCCGACGGCGCGATGCACGCCGTCGTCGACCTCATCGCCGACACCCCGGGCACGTTCCAGGTCTCGGTGACGGCCTGCAGCGGCGGCCAGGACTGCGGCGAGCCCGCCGGTTTCGCCCTGACGGTGCAGTCGCGCAACTCGGCTCCGACGGCATCGGTCTCCCTCGATCGCGAGGGCATCACACCAGGCAGCCTGCTGACGGCGGAGGCGGCCGGCGCCGATCCCGACGGCGGCGACGTCGTCACCCTGTCGTACCGCTGGCTGCGCAACGGTGTGCTGCTCGACGGCGCTGAGGTCGCGATGCTCTCGCTCGACGGAGTCACGCGCCCGGGCGACGTGATCCGCGTCGAAGTCGTCCCGAACGACGGCGAGACGGACGGACACGCCGCATCCGCCGAGATCGTCGTCGGAGACGAGCTCGCGCTTCCGACGATCGCCGCCTGGGCGACATCGGCGGGCGACATCTACGACGACGGATCGTGGGCATCGGACGACGTCGTCGTGTCGTTCACGTGCACGGGCACGGGCGTGTCGTGTCCGGTGCCGTTCACCGTCTCCGCCGACACCGACAGCACGCGGGTCGAGCGCACCATCAGCGATGTCCAGGGGCGCCAGGCGACCGCGGGCATCACGGTGCGGCGCGATGCGACGGCCCCGTCGCTCTCGCCGTCCGTCACTCCTGATCCCGTCGCCGTCGGCGGCACCGCGACGGCCGTGCCGGCAGCGATCGACACCGGTTCGGGCATCGCCGTGCAGTCGTGCGATCAGCCGGTCACGGCCACCGAGGGCGTGAAGAGACTGACCTGCCGTGCCACCGATGTCGCCGGCAACAGCGCGGTGACCACCGTCGCGTACACCGTGATCGGGCCGGCGGGATCGATCGGGGCACCGGCGCCGGGCGGCGGCGGCCGGCCGCCCGCCGTGGGCGTCGGTCCTAGTCCTCGAGCGGAGTGACGGCGGCGACCGCCTGGTCGTCCTCGGTCGCGACCAGCTGGCCGCACGCGCCGTCGATCTCCTTACCGCGGGTGTCGCGGAGCGTGGTGGGGATGCCGGCGTCGTTGAGGCGGCGCACGAACTCGTTCTGCACTGGGATCTCGGAGGCCGTCCAGATGGAGCCGGGCGTCGGGTTCAGCGGGATCGGGTTCACGTGCACCCAGCCCCGGCCGCGCGCGTTGAGCTTCTCGGCGAGGAGGTCGGCGCGCCAGGCGTGATCGTTCATGTCCTTGATGAGCGCGTACTCGATCGAGACGCGGCGCCCGGTCCTGTCGAAGTACGCCCGTGCGGCGTCGAGCGCCTCGTCGACCTTCCACCGCGAGTTCACCGGGATGAGCTCATCGCGCAGCTTGTCGTCCGGCGCGTGGAGCGACAGCGCGAACGTCACGGGGATGTCCTCGTTCGCGAGCTTCGTGATCGCCGGCACCAGGCCGACGGTCGAGACCGTCACGCCACGGGCACTCATCCCCAGCCCGTGGGCCTTGTCGGTCATCACGCGCACCGCCTGCATCACGCGGGCGTAGTTGGCCAGGGGCTCGCCCATGCCCATGAAGACGATGTTCGACACTCGCTCGGCGGAGTGGTCGTCGCGCTTCTTCCCGCCCAGCTGCCCGTCGGCGATCACGCGGTTCGCGCGAACGATCTGCTCGACGATCTCGGCAGCCGACATGTTGCGCGTGAGACCCGCCTGCCCGGTGGCGCAGAAGGGGCAGTTCATGCCGCAGCCTGCCTGGGATGAGACGCACAGCGTGATGCGGCCGGGATAGCGCATGAGCACCGACTCGACGAGGGCACCGTCGTGCAGCTTCCACAGGAACTTGATCGTGTCGCCGCGGTCGGTCTCGAGCCGGCGCACCTCGGTGAGCAGCGGCGGGAGCATGCCGTGCACGAACTCCTCGCGCCCCTCCGCCGGGAGGTCGGTCATGTCGGCGGGGTCGTGGGTGAAGTGCGTGAAGTAGTGCTTCTCGAGCTGCTTCGCGCGGAAGCCCGGCATCCCGAGCTCCTTCACCTTCTCGACGCGCTGCTCGGGGGTCAGGTCGGCGAGGTGGACGGGGGGCTTGCCGCGCTTCGGGCTCGCGAACTGCAGGAGCGGCCGCCCTTCGGCGTCCTTCTTCTGCGACCAGCCCTCCGTGGCAGGACGCACCTGACGGGGCTTCGTGGTGCGCACGGGAGGCTCAGTGGTCATGATCCGAGGGTAGGGGACGCACCTGAACGCACGCCCGAATCAGGGCTACCGTTGAAGAGTGGACGCCGCGACCCGCGTCGAGCTCGCCGGTCTGCGTCGCCGCGCCTACGGCCCCGAGGCCGACATCGACGGCGACGCGGAGGCCCTGCTGCGCCTCGTCGAACTCGAGGACCTCGTGCGGCGCGAACACCTCGCTCCGGCCGCTCCGGCCGCAGCGCCCGCAGCGGCGGCGGCGGCGAAGGCCGCCCGCACCGCTCCTTCCTCGCGCCGCTCGTCACCCGCGATGCCCACGGCAGCGCATCCCGCGACGACGGCCTCCACCGCGAGCGCTCCCGCGCCGCGCGCCGCACGCCGCACGGCATCGCGCCCTCCCGAGCCCCGCCTGCCACGCCGGCTCGGACTCACCCTCGCGCTGGTCGGCGGAGCGCTCGCGGTGGCGGTCGCCGCGGTGATCGGCATCCGGCTGCTGACCGCTCCGGACGAGACGCCCGACACCCGCTCGACGCTCTCGCCCGCGTTCCAGGCCTCGCGCGCGGCCTACTCGTTCGCGCGCGACACACACGCCGTGACGCTGCTCAACATCCCGCTGGACGGCTCATTCGGCGGGTTCATCGACCTTCCCTCGGACGGGCACGTGCCCGAGTTCCCGACCACCGGCGAGGTCGAGTGGGCGGTGCACCTGGGCGAGTACTTCGGGTGGGATGCCTGGATCGCCGGCGCCATGGTGGACACCGCGGGCTTCCGTCGCGACCACTGCGTGCTGGTCGAACGCGGCGACGTCACCCGCGGACGCTGCGTGCCGGCGTCGATCCGCTCGCAGAGCGCGCTGCTCGTGGACGTGCCGTACACGTTCATGCCCGCCGAGGATCGCCCGATCGGGATGCAGGAGGACCAGCGGCTCGGGTTCTGGTGGCGTCGCGACCAGGCGGTCACGGTGCTGCTCGGCGACGACCCGCTGCGGTGACGACTATCGTTTCCTCGTGGTCCCTCCCGAGAACCTCCTCGCCTTCACCCTCGCCGCGATCGTCCTCATCGTCATCCCCGGCCCGAGCGTGCTCTTCACGATCGGTCGGGCGCTGGCGCTCGGCCGGATGGGCGGCCTGCTCAGCGTGCTCGGCAACGCGCTCGGCCTGCTTCCCGTGGTCGGCCTCGTCGCCCTGGGCGTCGGCGGCATCGTGGCGCAGTCGGTCGTGCTCTTCACGATCGTCAAGGTCGTCGGCGCCGGGTACCTGATCTATCTCGGCATCCAGGCGATCCGGCACCGCTACCGCGCGGCCGACCAGGCGAACGGCGCGATCGCGCCCCGTTCGGCCTGGCGCCAGCTCGGCGAGGGGTTCCTCGTCGGCATCACCAACCCGAAGACCATCGCGTTCTTCGTCGCGGTGCTCCCGCAGTTCGTCGATCTGAGCGCCGGCGCCGTGCCCCTGCAGATGATCCAGCTCGGCCTGGTGTTCTTCGCCATCGCGCTCGTCTCGGACGGCATCTGGGCGCTCGTCGCCGCATCCGCGCGCTCGTGGTTCGGCAGGTCGCCGAAGCGCATCGCCCGGCTGTCGGCGACCGGCGGGGGGCTGATGATCGGCCTGGGCGGGCTCCTCCTCTTCACCGGCGGAGACCACTGACCCGCAGCATCCGCTGAGATGATCCGGCAGTTCGCGCGGATCAATCGGTCGAATCGGATGCCGCGAGCCCGAGGTTGACGAGATTTCCGTCGGGGTCGCGCACCTGCGCCACCCGCTCACCCCACGGCATGTCGGCGGGCTCCGCCACCGCGTCGCCGCCGGCGGACCGCCACCGCGCGAAGGCGTCGTCGACATCGTCGACGTAGAACCACAGGGCGATGCGGTCCCCGGTGCCGTGCCCGGGCGTCGCGGGATCGCGGCCTATGCCGAGCGACGCCTCACCGATCGTGAGCGACACGTAGTCGTCCTCGTCGGCGCTGCCGAAGCGGTAGCTCACCTGCCCGTGGAGCGCATGCTCGTAGAAGCTGACCAGCCGCGGCAGGTCACGCGTGAGCAGGATCGGGAACAGGCTCCGCACGCCCATGTCCCCACCTTACGCGTGGCGGTCAGTCCAGGAAGATGTCCGGGAAGAGCTGGTCGTCGGGGGTGCCCGGCACGGCGGCGTAGCCCGAGAAGTCGGTGACGCCCGCCTCACGCAGCACGTCCTCGACGATGAGCGTCTGCCCCGTGTACTCGGCCGCGGGCTTGAGGAACACCTCGTAGGCGGCGTCGGCGTACACCTCGGGGGTGCGGCTCACCTTCATCATCGCGTCGCCGCCGAGGGCGAACTGCACTGCAGCCGTCGCGATGGTCGTCGCCGGCCACAGGGTGTTCGCGGCGATGCCCGCCTTCGCGAACTCCGCCGCGAAGCCGAGGGTCGTCATCGTCATGCCGTACTTGGCGAGCGTGTAGCCGGTGTGCGCGCCGAGCCACTTCGGAGACAGGTTGAGAGGCGGCGACAGAGACAGGATGTGCGGGTTCTCGGCATCCTTCAGGATCGGCACGGCCGCGCGGCTGAGCATGAAGGTGCCTCGCACGTTGACGTCCTGCATGAGGTCGTACTTCTTCGCGGCGAGGTCGAGCGAACGGGAGAGGTCGATGACGCTGGCGTTGTTCACCACGATGTCGATCCCGCCGAACTCTCCCTGCGTCTTGAGCACGGCCTCGGTCACGTCGTCGTCGTCGCGGACGTCGCCGACGATCGGCAGCGCCTGGCCGCCGGCCTCGCGGATCTGCTCGGCCGCGGAGTGCACCGTGCCCTCGAGCTTCGGGTGCGGGGTGTCGGTCTTCGCGAGCAGCGCGATGTTCGCGCCATCACGGGCGGCGCGCAGCGCGATCGCGAGGCCGATGCCGCGGCTGCCGCCCGACATCAGGATGGTCTTGCCGGCGAGGGTCGGGGCCGAACCGGTCGAAGGGCTCACGCGTTCTCCTTGGTTGAAGCCTTGCGCGATGCGGCGGCGAAGGCGGCCACGCGCATCTGCGACTCGGGGGTGTCGAAGCGGGCGCCGATCGTGGCCGCTTCGTCGTCGAGGTTCTCGGCGAACGGCCGGTCGGCGCCCGTGCGCACGAGTCGCTTGGCGTGACCGAACGCCGCTGTCGCATTCGCGAGCCAGAAGCCCGCGATCTCCTCCACGCGACCCGCGACCGCTGCGGCGGGGACGACTTCCGCCACCAGCCCCCACTCCAGCGCCTCTTCGGCGTTCAGGGTGCGGTCCTGCAGCAGGAGCTGCAGCGCGCGTCGCTGACCGACCGCCGCCGGGAGCAGCGTCGAGACGCCGAGGTCGGGCGTCAGCCCGATGTTGGCGTACTTGCTGACGAACTTCGCCGATTCGGCCGCGACGATGTAGTCGGCGGTCAGCATCAGGCCGATGCCGCCGCCCGCGACGGCGCCCTGCACCGCGGCGACGATCGGCTTGTCCGACAGAGCGAGCGTGCGGATGCCCTCGTGGATGACGTGGGCCATCCGGGTCACGTCCGCACCTCCGGCGCCCCGCGCCATCGCCACCACGTCACCGCCCGCGCAGAAGGCCGGCCCGGCGGCATCCAGGATCACCGCGCCGACCGAGGGGTCGGAGGTCACCGCGTGGGCGACGTCGCGCCAGCGGCCGCCCATCTCGAAGTCCATCGCGTTCAGCGATGCCGGCCGGTTGAACGTCACGCGGGCGAGGCCGCCCTCGACGTGGAGGAGGATCGAATCGCTCATCAGAGTCCTGGTTCTACTTGGGTGCCATGCGGATGGCGCCGTCGAGGCGGATGGTCTCGCCGTTCAGGTAGCCGTTGTCGACGATCGACTCGACGAGTCGCGCGTACTCGTCGGGCCTGCCGAGGCGCTGGGGGTACGGCACCTGCTGGCCGAGGGAGTCCTGGGCGGCCTGCGGCAGGCCCATCAGCATCGGCGTCTCCATGATCCCGGGGGCGATCGTCATGACGCGGATGCCGTATCGCGCCAGCTCGCGGGCGATGGGCAGCGTCATCGCATGCACGCCGCCCTTGCTCGCGGCGTACGCGGGCTGACCGATCTGGCCGTCGAACGCCGCGACACTCGCGGTGTTGACGATGACGCCGCGGCCCCCATCGGAGTCGGGCTCGGTGCGGGCCATCGCCGCGGATGCCTGGGCCACGACGTTGTACGTCCCGATGAGGTTCACGCGGATGATGCGCTCGAAGCCGTCCAGGGGTGTCGGCGCGCCCTCACGATCGAGGATCTTCGCGGGCGGGGCGATTCCGGCGCAGTTCACGACCACGCGCAGCGGTCCGGCCGTGGACGCGGTCTCGACGGCGGCGGCGACCTGCTCGGGGTCAGTCACATCGGCCGGGGCGAACGAGCCGCCCAGTTCTGCGGCGATGTCGGCGCCGGCGGAGCGTGGCAGGTCGACGATCGTGACAGCGGCGCCGGCTGCGGCGAGCCGGCGTGCGGTGGCAAGCCCGAGTCCACTCGCACCGCCGGTGACGAGGGCGGAGGCACCCGTGAGATCCATGCGTTCTCCTTCGAACAGCCAAGACATTGCATCCCACCTTACGCGGGACTGAGTCTCAGATCAGACGGGATGCCATGTCCAGGCTACTGGGCGGAGCATGATGGGTGGCATGCCGGTGAAGCTGAAGCGGGTGTACGACGTCCCCTCGCCCGACGACGGGCATCGCGTGCTCGTCGACCGGCTGTGGCCGCGCGGTCTCACCAAGGATCGCGCCGCCGTGGACAGCTGGGCGAAGGACGCCGCGCCCTCCGCCGAGCTGCGTCGCGCGTTCCATCGGGGCGACCTCGCCTGGGAGGAGTTCGAGGCGGCCTACCGCCTCGAACTGACAGGCAACCCGGCGGTCGGCGCGCTGCGGACGGAGCTCGCCGCGCATCCCACGTCGACGCTCCTGTTCAGCGTGAACGACCTGGTGCGCAATCACGCCGTGATCCTGCTCGACGTGCTGGGGAGTGGCTCGTGACCCGAGCGACCCCCTGGGGAGGGCTGCCGACCGTGGTTCTGGCGCCCCCGGCCGGCGAGTGCCAGCATGGAACGCGAAATGACCGACAGCACTGAGAAGAACGACCGCGCCGCGATCACGGGCACCGTCACCGATATCGACGGTCACCCCAACCTCGTGCTCACGCGGGCCTTCCCGATGCCCGCGGCCGAGCTGTGGCGGGAGCTTACCGACTCGGCCCGCCTCGAGCGGTGGATCGGCCGATGGGAGGGCGACCCGAAGACCGGTCGCGTCGCGTTCTTCATGACCGCCGAGGGCGAGGATGTCCCGCCCGAGGAATACACGATCCTCGAGTGCGATCCGCCGCGCCGGTTCGCCGGCGACACCTCCGCCGCGACCGGCTCGTGGCACCTGTGGTTCGAGCTCGTCGCGAAGGGCGAGGCGACGCTCCTGGTGTTCGGCCAGCGGCTCAACCCCGGCGAGGACGTCGGCTCGATCGGCCCTGGCTGGGAGTACTACCTCGACCGGCTGGTGGCGGTGACGAAGGGGCGGGATGCCTCGACCATCGCGTGGGACGCCTACTTCCCCGCCATGCAGCCGGCGTATCAGACGCTCGTCGCCGCCGGCTGACCGAGGGCGTCAGGACCACACGAAGCGGAAGCTGCCGAACGCGACGGCTGCCGTGATGGCGAGTGCCATGATGACGATGCCGCCGAGCAGCGCGACCGCGTCACGCGCGTGCAGCCGTGACGGTCTCGACCAGGTGCGGGGGATGCCCGACCCGAATCCGCGCGCCTCCATGGCGGTCGCGAGCTTCTCGCCTCGGCGCACGGCGAACACGAGCAGCACGAACGCCATCGAGAAGAACCTGCGCACCGCGCCGGTGTCGCCGACCCCCCGGGAGCGGCGGGCGAGCTGCATGCTGCGCCAGTCGTCGAGGAACAGCCCGAGCGTGCGCGTGCCGGCGAGCACCCCGAGGACGAAGCGTGACGGCAGCTTCGCGACCTGGGCGAGGGCGTCGGCGAGTTCGGTGGGGTCGGTGCGGCCGAACAGCAGGATGGTCGGCAGACCCAGGGCGACGACTCGCACACTCACCGCGATCGCCAGGGCGATGGAGTCGTCGCTGATCGTGGCGTACCAGAACGTTCCGTACACCTGCCCGCCGGGCTCCGCGTAGAGGAGCATGCTCACTCCCGCGACGGGGGCGAACAGCGCGATCGGCAGCAGCCGCTTGGCGACCGTCGCGATCGGCAGGCCGGTGAGCGGCACGCAGGCGAACTGCAGCGCGATGGCGGCGAGCGCGCTCACGACGTCGATCGACGCGAACAGCGGCACCGAGAGCAGCAGTGCGAGCACCACCTTGGTCACGGGATTGACGCCGTCGAGCCAGGCCGCCTTCTCTTCGCGGGTGATCGCGGCGGTCGCACCGGTGTCGAGGGCCGTCATCGCAGCACCCCTGCCGGTGCGGCGAGCTCGATGCGGTGGCCACCGAGGTGATGCGCGACCTCAGCGTCGTGGGTGACCGCGACCACCGTCGTGCCCGCGGAGATCTCGGACTGCAGCAGCCGGACGAGTTCGATCCAGCCGCGGCGGTCCTGACCGAAGGTCGGCTCGTCGAGCACGATCACGGGCGGCGCATCGGCGAGCACCGTGGCGACGGAGAGACGCCTCTTCTGTCCGCCCGACAGGGTGAACGGGTTCGCCTCGGCGAGCGCTGCGAGGTGCAGTCTCTCGAGGAGTTCCTCGACGATGAGATCGACGTCGGCGCGTTCGACCCCGCGGGCACGCGGTCCGATCGCGAGCTCGTCACGGACGGTCGAGGCGAGGAACTGATGCTCGGGCTCCTGGAACACCGTGCCGATCCGGGTGAGCAGTTCGCGCGACTTCCACGCCGACGGGCGGCGGCCCGATCTCGCCGCGAGCTCGGGCGCGGCCCGCACGGTGCCGTCGAACTCGGGCAGAAGACCGGCCAGTGTGAGCGCGAGCGTCGACTTGCCGACCCCGTTCGGCCCGGTGACGATGGTCGCTCGTCGCTGGGGAACCCGCAGGTCCAGCCCCGCGCGCACGAGTGTGCGCCCGTCCCGGGAGATCGCGAGCCCGTCGGCTTCGAGCGCCGCCGGGCCATCCGCACGGCGGTCGAGGGCAGGAAGGTCGATCGGGTGACCCGGCACCCACACGCCCGCGGCGGCGAGCTCGTCGCCGAGCCGCGAGAACACGACGTCGGGCGAGCCGTCGGCGAGCAGGCCGCCGTCGGCTCCCACGACGATCACGCGTGTCATCAGATCCGCCCAGACCGCGGTGCGGTGCTCGATGACGACGAGCGTCGCACCGGTCTGCGCCACCGCGCGCTCGACACTGTCGCGCACCTCGCGCACCCCCTCGGGATCGAGGTTCGCGGTCGGCTCATCCAGCAGCAGCACCCCGGGGCGCATGGCGAGCGCACCGGCCAGGGCGAGCCGCTGCTTCTGCCCTCCCGAGAGCGCCTTGGTCGGACGGCCGAGCGGCACGTCGAGTCCGACGTCCGCCAGCGCCGCGGCGACGCGGCCGGGAATCTCAGCGGCGGGGATGCCCAGGTTCTCGCAGCCGAACGCCACGTCGTCGCCGACCTTCGACAGCACGATGCCCGCGTCCGGATCCTGCTGCACCAGGCCGACGCGACCGCGATGGGCCTCGGGCTGCGCGCCGTCGATCAGCAGCCGTCCCGAGACGTGACCCTCATCGGCGCCGCCGAGCAGACCGGCGATGCCTGCGAGCAGCGTCGACTTCCCGGCGCCCGACGCTCCGAGCAGCAGCACGCGCTCGCCGGGCTCGATCGTGAACGACACGTCGCGCACCGCCGGCGCGCGCCTGCCCGCATAGCGCCAGCCCCAGCCGGCCGCGGTGATTCGACCAGGACGGACCGGAGGCACGATCAGACCTCGCGCCGGCGTTCCCTGCCCGCCGCGAAACGGTTCAGGGCGCCGGTGGCGGCCAGCGCGCGAACTGCCAGCCAGCCGAGCAGACCGGCCAGCACGGCACCGGAGACGACGAGCGCGATCAGATAGATCGTGTTGAACTCCGCCGTCTTGAGGATGTTCGGCGAGCTGCCGTAGAACAGCTCGAAGACCCACGCACCCACGGCAGCGCCCACGCCGGAGAGCATCGCCACGGGGAGGGTGAACCGAGCGTAGAGGAACAGCGCGAAGACCAGCTCGGCGCCGAGCCCCTGCACCACGCCCGACAGAAGCGTCGACACGCCCCACACATTGCCGATCAGCATCGACACGACGGCCGCGATCACCTCGACGAGCAGCGCCGCGCCGGGCTTGCGGATCACGAGACCGCCGATCACGCCGCCGATCAGCCAGATGCCGACGGCCAGTCCGCCCAGGCCAGGGGTGAGCGCATCCATGCTGACGAACCAGGCGTATCCGACGGTGTTCCACCCCCAGAAGACCAGGCCGAGGGCGACACCGAGAACGGCGGCTACGACGATGTCGACCACTCGCCAGCGGAATCGGTGGGGGGCGGCAGCGGTGCCCTGCGACGAAGTGGTCTCGAACGTGGACGCGTGCATTTGTTCTCCTCCCTGCGCCGGCATGATCCGGATCAGGTTCGACGGTCGAAGCGTGGATCGCTTCCTCTCAGCCCGGCTCACCGGACTCCCGTGGTTGTGGCACGAGTATACGCCCGCCGGGGCGACGTATTCTGAGCGGGTGACACCCCACGACGTCCCTGCTGCGCCGCGCCGTGCGCGCGCGCGGACAGGCGCGTTCGCGGTCACCCCCCGGGGGACGGATGCCGCGGAGGGCACGCTCACCCTCGACGAGACGTCCGTGGACCGGGCGTCGACGCCGGCGAGCTCGATCGCCGCGCCGGCCGGTGCCGCCACCGAACCGGCCACCGCGACGCCCCTCGGCGAGCTCGGATCGACGGCAGCCGCCGGCACGGCGACGACGGACCCCGCCCACGCGTCGGAGGCGCCGTCCTCGGGCCGGGTGGCGCTCACCTGGGTCGACGAGCGGGACGTCGCTTCCCCTCCCGCGCCGGCCGATCTCTCCGCGGCGTCGACCTCGTACATCCCGGTCGAGAACGACCTGCTCGCGCACCTCCCGCGCCGCTCGCCGCTGCGAGCCGGGGTGATGGTTCCCGCGGCGATCATCGCGAGCCTCGCCGGCGCGTACGCCGCCACCACGCTGCTGTGGCCGCTGCACGCGGTCGAGCCGACCGTCGCGGCGGTGCAGCTGCAGTCGGTGCCGGCCCCCGGGACCGAGCTGCCCTGGCCGGCAGAGGGCAGCGCGGCCGTCTCGATCGGCGGCATCGCGGGGAACGCGGCATCCGGTTCCGATCGTGAATCGATCGCCAGCATCACGAAGGTCGTCACCGCCCTCGTCGTCCTCGACCAGATGCCCCTCGCCGTCGGCGAGGGCGGTCCGGATTACCGGTTCGGCTACGGCGACATGCTCGCGTACTGGGACTACCGAGCCCGTGGCGAGTCGGCCCTCGACGTCCCCGTGGACGGCACGCTCACCGAGTACCAGCTGCTCCAGGGCATGCTCATCGGATCCGCGAACAACTACGCCGACCGTCTCGCCTCCCGCCTCTTCCCCTCCGACGCGGTGTTCGCCGACGCCGCGATGACGTGGCTCGAGACGCACGGGGTGCCGGGCGTGCGGATCGTCGAGCCGACCGGGATCGACTCGCGCAACACGGCCACGCCCGAAGCGCTGCTCGTCCTGGCACAGAAGGCGCTGGCGAACCCGGTGATCGCCGAGATCGTCGCGCAGAAGTCGGTGGACCTGCCCGGCGCCGGCACCGTGGAGAACACGAACGCGCTCCTCGCCGACCCCGGGGTGGTCGGGATCAAGACCGGAACGCTCGACACCTGGAACCTGCTCTCGGCGAAGGATGTGACGATCGGCGGCACGCCGGTGCGGATGTTCGCGTCGGTGCTCGGCCAGCCCGACGACGACACCCGCACCGCCGCGACGCGCGCACTCTTCGACCGGCTGGAGGACGAACTGGCGCTCGACCCCTCGGTTCCCGCAGGCACGCTCGCCGGCACGGTCGACACGGCGTGGGGAGACACCGCCCGCATCGTGGTGGCGGACGACGCGTCGGTCGTGCTCTGGAACGGCGGCTCGGGCGTCGTGACTCCCACCTATTCACTGGGCGATGCCCGTGAGGACGGCGACACCGTCGGATCGATCACCGTGGACGGACCTCTGGACGCCGTGACCGTCGACCTGCGACTCGACGGCGACATCGAGGATCCGAGCCCCTGGTGGCGGCTCACCCACCCGCTCGAGCTCTTCGGCCTGACCGACTGACGCGCAGGCTGACGGGGCGACAGCCCGGCACTCAGGCGAACCGCACCGCCTGCTGGAGCCGCGTGCGCACGTCGAAGACCTCGTTGCCGCCGATCGCCCGCACGCCGGTGATCCCCCTGCGGAGCACCGTCGACAGCGCGCCGCGCGCGACGATCGCGACGGGCGTGCCCTTCACCTTGCCGATCTCGTCGATGACCTGCAGCACGTCGTCATCGGGCAGCACGACGATCGCGCCGCTGAACCGCACGCCCGCGGCTCGCGCGAGTCCGCGCATGCGCGCGACGAGGGTGGCGATCGGGGCGCCGTCGACGCCGTCGCCGATGAGCTCGCCGCGGCGCAGGCGGACGGGGCCGCCGAAGTCCTCCGACAGGATGCCGTAGAGCCCGCTGGGGCCGAGCACGATGTGGTCGATCTTGGCGTCGGGGTCGGCGCCCCGCACCGACGGCGCGACGTCGTGCCAGACCGTGTAGCCCATGCCCAGCTCGGCGACGATGCGCGCGGTCGCCTCCTCGGCGAGCGCGTCGGCCAGCAGCCTGCGCACGTGCTGCGGCGCGGAGCGCACGAGCGCCGGGTCGTAGGGATCCTCGAGCGTGACGCCGCGGCCCGCCCACTCGCGGATGAGCGTCAGGTACCGCTCGCGACGCCAGCCGCCGGGGTGTCCGTACGAGCGGGCGCGCGGGCGGGTGTCGGTCCGGGCAGCGGGCGCGCGCCAGCCCGACCACTCCGGCGCCGGTGCGTCGCCGAACCCATGGCCGCGATCGTACGCGGCCCGCGCTTCCGCTGTGCCGACGAGCTCCCAGGCGCGCTGCACCTGGATGAACACGGCGGCGTCGCCCCCGGTGTCGGGGTGCGTCTGACGCAGCCGCAGGCGGTACGCCTTGCGCAGCGACTCCTCGTCGGCCGTGGGGTCCACCCCCAGCACGTCGTAGGCCGACGCGGACAGCGGGCTGTCGAACACGCATCCTCCTGATCCCGGCCGCCGCAGCGGCGGATCTCAGGCTAGACCACGCGTCGCGGGGCGGGCTCCGGCGCGAATCAGGGGCGCTCCCTGCGTCGTGCGTACGCGGCGGCGCTCCGGCTCGACAGTGCGAGGAGCAGCAGGATGTCGATCGCGAGCGACACGAAGCTGCCTTCGAGCGTGATCTCCTGCCCCTGCACCCACCACGCACCGAACACCGTGCTGATCGACAGCACCGAGATGCACATCACGATGACCCTCGCCCAGTTCCGGCCGAGGAACACGAGCACCGCGAGCAGCAGGTCGACCAGCAGCACAGCGGCGCCGACGGCGAGTACCACCCGCAGGGCTGCGTTCCAGCCCTCGGGGGTCGGGTCGAAGCCCTCCAGCGCCGCCCCCGCCTGGGTGCGGAGGTCGTCCCACCCCGCCGCGAGACTCACCAGCACGACGACGCCGGCGATGACCCGCAGCAGGACGAGCGCGGCCCCGGCTGTCACTGAGGCCGGCCTGCGCATGTGCGGGTCCCGCGCGACCGGTCGCAGCAGCCGCGCGGGCGGCTCGAACGCCGGACGCTTCTCTGGGCGGATCGGCACCGGCGAGGGCTCGGGAGTCGTCACCGCATCACCTCCGCGAGGGCGCGCACATCGATGATCGGCAGGTCTCCGTCGGTGCGGATCGTGTCGCCGCCGCCGTTGCGCGCGTGGTACCCGGAGGCGAAGTCGGCGATCACGTCCACGGCGACGCGGGAATCGGCATCCGTCACCGTCGTGACGATGTGGTCGCGCTCGACATCGGTGTCGGCGTCGATGCGGTGCGTGACCTGCAGCGTGAACAGCGACAGCCCGACGCTCGTGTCGAAGGTGCCGGCGGCGAGCCAGTCCACGCGTCGCCCGCCCGGCAGCTGCCAGTCGTCGGGACATCGCCAGAACCGCACGTGGTGGCGCTGGGCCGGGTTGCCGTCGACTTCCTGCTGGTAGGCGAAGTCCTGCTGGCGGCCGAACAGGAAGAGCGGGCTCACCGGCGCCTCGTGGTAGCTGCGGCGCCCCAGGGTGGACGTGATGATGCGCCACGACGACGCCAGCGTGACCGGGTCGGCCTTCGTCCACCCCGCCGCCCGCATCGCCATCTCGATCTGCGCCCCGGTCCCCAGGAACGCGAGGTTGACGGGATCGCCGAGCAGGCCGTCGCTCGTGCGCGTGCGCCCGATGAAGTAGTCGGGCACGTAGATCGTCGTGAGGATTCGGTGCAGCCGCGGCAGCACGAGATATGCCAGCAGCACCCAGAACGCGGCGAAGAACAGGATGCCCCACCAGCCGACCTTGAACGACTCGGTGAAGCTGAGGTACGCCAGCCAGATGGCGGCGAGGCCGGCGAAGACGAAGAAGAACCAGTCGATCGCGATCCCGATCGAGTAGCTCCGCTTCCCGGCCATGTCAGTCCCCGGTGGGACTTGCCCAGAGCGGCACGTCGGGACGGTGCGCGAGCGCCGCCGACGCGAGGTCGGGCGGCAGGGCGGCGATGGTCGCCGGCTGCCACTTCGGGGACCTGTCCTTGTCGATGACCTGCGCGCGGATGCCTTCCGGCAGGTCGGGCTGCGTCGAGGCGAACCACATCACGAGGCCGTACTCCTGCTCCAGAGCGGCGCGCAGCCCGGGCAGGTCACGCGACCGGCGGACGGAGGCGAGCGTCACGGCGAGACCGGTCGGCGAGAGTTCGCCGAGGAGGTCGGCGGTGGCGGATGCCTCGGGCTCGGGGCGCACCCGCAGGCGCTCGACGATGTCGGCGACGGTGTCACCCGCGAACGCGTCGTCGATCCACGCGCGCGCACGCTCGAGTCTCGACGGCGGCGGAGTCTCGTCGAAGAGCAGCACCAGCTCGGTCGGGCTGGACGGGTCGGCGCGCGTCTCGAGTGCGTCGCGCAGCCCGTCGAGGTGGGCGGACGGAACGAAGTGATCGGCGAATCCGGCGTACAGCGCGTCCGAGGCATCCATCACCGCACCGGTCAGACCGAGGTATTCGCCGAGGCGGCCCGGCGCGTGGGCGAGCAGCCACGTGCCGCCCACGTCAGGTGTGAAGCCGATGCGGGTCTCGGGCATCGCGAGCTGCGAGCGCTCGGTCACGATCCGGATGGCGGCGTGCCCCGCCACTCCGATGCCGCCGCCCATCGTGATGCCGTCGGCGAGCGCGACGAAGGGCTTCGGATACTCCGCGATCCGCGCGTTGAGCGCGTACTCGTCGCGGAAGAACAGGGCAGAGTCCTCGGAGCGACCGCTCATGACCCGCTCGGCGAGGCCCCGCACGTCGCCGCCGGCGCACAGTCCGCGCTCGCCTGCGCCGTCGAGCAGCACGACGTCGACCTCGGTGTCGTGCTCCCACGCGTCGAGTGCGGCGTGCAGCTGGTGGATCATGTCGAGATCGAGGGCGTTGATCGCGCGCGGGCGGTTGAGGGTGAGCCGTCCCAGTCCGCCGCGGGCGCGGACGAGGACGGTGGGCTCGGCGGCATCGGTCACGGTCGCAACGTTACCGGGGCGACCCCCGCGGGCCGAGACGCGCAGCGACGCGGACAGCGCCGGGACGCCGCGCCACGATGCGAACCGGCCGCTGATTTCCCACGGCGACGGGCAGTTTCCGACAGGATAGGGGAAGTGCTCCCGAGGACGAGAGGGTTCGGCATGCCGGAAGGACAGGTGCTGGAGTTCTCCGGCGTGACCAAGCGCTTCGGCGCAGTCACCGCAGTCTCGGACTTCACCGCACGTGTCCAACCTGGGCTGGTCACCGGCTTCCTCGGCCCCAACGGCGCCGGCAAGACGACGTCGCTCCGCATGCTGCTCGGGCTCGTGCGGCCCACCGCCGGGCACGCCACGATCGGCGGGGCGAAGTACGCCAAGCTCGCCCACCCGCTGCAGACCGTCGGCGCCGTGCTCGAGGCATCCAGCTTCCACCCCGGCCGCACCGGTGCCGCACACCTCACGGTGTACGCGCACGCGGCGAAGATCCCGAAGGCGCGGGTCGACGAGGTGCTCGGCCTGGTCGGACTGGCGGATGCCGCGGGCCGCAAGGTCGGGGGCTACTCGCTGGGCATGCGGCAGCGCCTCGGCCTCGCGTATGCGCTCCTCGGCGACCCGGGCGTGCTGGTGCTCGACGAGCCGACGAACGGCCTCGACCCCGAGGGCATCAAGTGGATCCGCGGGTTCCTCCGCCGGCTCGCCCGTGAAGGCCGCACCGTGCTCGTCTCGTCGCACCTCCTCACCGAGGTGCAGCAGACCGTCGACGCGCTGCTGATCATCTCGCAGGGCCGTCTCGTGTTCGAGGGCGGCATGGATCAGCTGGTCGACCCGTCCGAGCAGGCCACCGTCGTCGACTCGGAAGACCGGGCGGCGCTGGCCGAGGCGCTGCGCGCCGCGGGCGTGCCGTTCGAGGTGCTGCGGTCGGGACTCACAGTGCGGGGCATCGAGCCGGCCGCCGTCGGCCTGGCCGCGGCCGCCGCGGGCGTGCCGCTCTCGACGCTGCACAAGCGCGGCCCCGCGCTGGAAGAGGTCTTCCTCGACCTGGTCAACGGCACGCGCGTGCATGCGAGCGCCTCCGGTCGACGGGACGACGTCATTCCCGCCCTCGAGTCGGGCCCGACCGGCGCCGTGCCCGTGCAGGAGTCGGTTCCGGATGCCGCGGCCGACGTCCCGCCGACGGACGGCGACGCGGTTCCCCCCGAAGCGGACGCCGTCCCCGCCGAGCCCGACGCTGTTCCCGCCGAGCCCGACGCTGTTCCCGCCGAGCCGGAGGACGGCGACACCGCGGGGATCGCCGCCGAACTCGACGCGGAGTGGTCGGGCGGCGCCATGGCCGGCGCAGCCGCCGTCGGCGCGGCCGAAGCCGCGCGTGAGGCCGAGGAGCGCCGCGCGGATGACGAGGCGGAAGAGGAAGCCGGCGCTGAAGCGGAGACCGCGGCCGACGAGGTCGCGCCGAGCACCGAAGCCGACGCCGCGCCTGAGGCTGAGCAGGACGCCGAAGCCGTTCCCGAGGTCGAGCCCGAGGCCGCGCCTGAGCCGGAGCCGGAGCCTCACACCGCGTCCTTCGCCGTCGCCAGCACCGGAGTGATCGACATCATCCCGGGCGACGAGCCCACGGCAGACGAGGTGTCCCCGGCCGAGGACGAACCGTCCGACGACGAGCCCTCCGACGAGTCCGACGACGAGCCGCCGTTCGTCGCCGAGGACGACGACCGCTCGTGGGAGGACTACGTCAAGACCGACGCCGACCTCGAAGCCGACCGCTTCTTCGCCGCCTTCGACGCCGAGGCCGAGTCCAGGGCGGCGGCCGAGGCCGCCGCGGAAGCAGAGGCATCAGATGTCGAGCCCGAAGCCCCGGCCGAAGAAGTCGGCGGGGCCGAGGCATCCGAACCCGAGTCATCGTCCGAACAGGAGCCGGAACCCGACCCCGAGCAAGAGCCCGACCCCGATCACGCACCCGAGTCCGAAGGGGGTGAGCAGCGATGAGCCTGGCCGCAGCGACCCGCTCCGAGACGACCAAGCAGTTCTCCACCGCGATGTGGTGGGTGCTCGCGATCGTGCTCGCCGGCTACGTGGGCTTCACGGCCGCAGCGCTCGGCTTCGTCTTCGCCGCCGCAGCGACCGGTTCGCTCCCCGGCGACGCGCCCCCGCTCCCCGAGGACGGCCTCGCCGGCCTGCTGTACAGCACGGCGACGGCCGTGGGCTACGTCTTTCCGCTGCTCATCGGCACGCTCATGGTCACCGCCGAGTTCCGGCACAAGACCCTCACGCCGACCTTCCTCGCAACGCCCCGGCGCGGCCGCGTGCTGTGGGCGAAGCTCTTCGCCGGTGTGGTGCTCGGCGTGCTCTACGGCGTGATCGGCATCGCCGCCGCGGTCGGCCCCTCGGTCGGGTTCCTCGCCGGGTACGGCATCGACACCATGCTCGCCTCGATCGACACGTGGGCTCAGTTCGGACGGATGCTGCTCGCCTACGTGCTGTGGGTGCTCATCGGCATCGGCGTCGGTGCGCTCGTGCGCAACCAGGTCGGCGCGATCGTCGGCGTGCTCGTCTTCACGCAGTTCATCGAGCCGATCGCCCGCCTCGCCGCCACGTTCATCGAGCAGATCGGCGACTACACGCAGTACCTGCCGGGTGCCGCGAGCGATGCCCTCGTCGGATCCAGCATCTTCGCGATGAGCATGCAGGGCGGGTCGGTCGACCAGCTCGAGTGGTGGGTGGGCGGCCTCGTGCTCGCCGGCTACGCCGTGGTCTTCCTCGTCCTCGGATACCTCACCAGCTGGCGCCGCGACGTCAGCTGACGGGCCCGCTCGGACGGGAGGGACCGCTGTCAGACGGCGGGTGCCGCAGCGGTCTTGCGCGACCGCGGCTTGCGCGCCGGAACGGTCGGGATGGTTCCGGTCTCGGCAGCGATGTCGACGACGTCGCTCGCCTCGTCGGCGAGGTCGAGTCGCAGTGCCTGCACGAGCTCGAGACCGTGGCGCGTGGTCAGGATGATCCGCTGGAACTCGGGGTGCCCCTCGAGGTCGATCACGACGCTCGGGCGATGACGGCGGATGATGGCGAAGTCGTCGCCACCGGCGGATTTCCACGTGCCCATCGCGACCACACCGCGCAGGTGGGTGCCGGGGCTCGGAACGCCGCGCAGCCACGTCCAGGCATCGTCGGTGAGCTGCACCTTGGTGATGGTCGAGCGCTCGATCACGACATTCCCCTTGCGGAATGCCATGGCGCGCTCGGCCCCGGACAGCACCACTTCGAGCTGCGTCGAGTCGAGCAGCATGGTCACCATGCCTCTAGTCTGCCAGCGGCCACCCCCAGTGCCAGGGTCATTTGCTTACAGGAGGGCAACGATCGACCGCGCCGAGGTCCGCGTCCGGTGCGAGACTGGACCGGTGACCTTCGCGGCATCCTCCCTCACCTCGCCCCCGGAGACGGCGCGCGCGCTCGATCTCGCGGCCGCCTGCGGGCGCCTCGAGGTCGATGACGCGGCCGCACTCCTCGCCGCGGGCGGGCCCGACCTCGACCAACTGCTCGAGCTCGCCGGCGCGATGCGCGACGCCGGGCTCGAGGCATCCGGTCGTCCTCGCGTGATCACGTACTCGCGCAAGGTGTTCGTCCCGCTCACCACGCTCTGTCGCGATCGGTGCCACTACTGCGTCTTCGTCGACACTCCGGGGCAGCTGCTCAAGAAGCACAAGCCCGCCTTCATGTCGCCCGGGCAGGTGCTCGCTGTCGTACGGCAGGGGCAGGCGATGGGCTGCAAGGAGGTGCTGCTGACCCTCGGCGACCGACCCGAAGACCGCTGGCCGGAGGCCCGCGCGTGGCTCGACGACCACGGCTTCGCCTCCACGCTCGACTACGTAGGGCACATCGCCCGCCTGGTGACGGCGGAGACCGGGCTGCTCGCGCACCTCAATCCGGGCGTCATGAGTGCAGGAGAGCTGCGGATGCTGCGCCCCACCGCTCCCTCGATGGGGATGATGCTCGAGACGACATCGCGTCGCCTCTTCGAGGAGCCGGGGCAGGTGCACTTCGGGTCGCCCGACAAGGATCCCGCCCTGCGACTGTCGGTGATCGACGCCGCCGGGCAGGAGCGCATCCCGTTCACGACCGGCATCCTCGTGGGGATCGGCGAGACGATCCGCGATCGCGCCGAGTCGCTCGTCGAGCTGCGCGACGCGAACGAGCGCCACCGGATCGACGGCCAGGGCCACATCCAGGAGGTCATCGTCCAGAACTTCCGCGCCAAGCCGCGGACCGCGATGCAGGGCGCTCCCGACGCGGAGCTGCTCGAGTACGTCGCCGCCGTCGCAGTCGCGCGCCTCGTGATGGGGCCGAGAATGCGGATCCAAGTGCCGCCGAACCTCTCCGACCCCGCCGAGTTCGATCTGCTCGTGCGCGCCGGCGCCGACGACTGGGGCGGCGTCTCGCCGCTCACCGCGGACCATGTGAACCCCGAGCGTCCGTGGCCGCACCTCGAGGACCTGGCGCTGCGCACCGCGGAGCTCGGGTTCGAACTGCGCGAGCGACTGACCGCGCAGCCCGAGTTCGTCCTCGGCGCCGGAACATGGATCGACCCCGGTCTGCGGCCCGCCGTGGAGCGGCTGGCCGACCCTGCGACGGGCCTGGCACGGGTGACGCCGGCCGCGTCGTCGCAGGTGCAGTCGTCAGGCGACACGCCGGCCACGCCGGCCGCGCCGGCCGCGCGACGCACGGGCATCCGCCGGCTCGCCGAGACCGCGGCATCCGATCCCCTCGCTCTCGACGATGCCGAATGGGCCCGTCTCCTCGAGGCGACCGGCACCGATCTCGACTCCCTGACCGAGACGGCCGACGATGTGCGCCGGTACACGGTCGGTGAGGCCGTGAGCCTCGTCGTCAACCGCAACCTGACGTCGTCGGGGCTGCGACCCGTGGCAACCGACGATCCGGTGACCTTCTCCCTCGACGACGTCGGCGCGATCGCTGCGGACGCCTGGGACCTGGGAGCCACCGAACTGTGCGTGCAGGGGCTTCTGCCGGGCGACGTCGATGCCCAGGGCTATCTCGACATCGTGCGCGCAGCGAAGGCGGCGGCCCCGGGCATCCACCTCCACGCCTATCGCCCGCAGGACGTGCGCGACCTCGCCGAGCGCGGCGGCCTCGGGCTGGACGGCGCGCTCGCGGCGATGCGCGACGCCGGGGTCGACACCGTTCCCGGCACCGGGGTCAAGGTGCTGAGCGAGCGCGTGCGGGCGCTCGTCGCCCCCGCCGACCTCGCGATCGAGCCGTGGGTCGAGGGGATCACCGCCGCCCATCGCGCCGGCTTCCGCTCGACGAGCGTGATCTTCTACGGCCACGTCGAGACGGCGGCCGAGCGCATCGCGCACCTGCGCAGGCTGCGGGCGATCCAGGACGAGACGCGCGGCTTCACCGAGTTCGTCCCCATCCCTCTCCCCGGACCTGCGGGCGACGTGCCGCTCGTCGCCGGCCGCGCACCGATCGACGAGCACCGGGCGATGGTGGCCGTGTCGCGCCTGCTGCTGTCGGGCAGCATCCCGCATGTGCAGATCCCGTGGACGCGCGTCGGGCGCGAGGCATCCGCTGTCCTCCTCCAGTCCGGTGGCGACGACCTGGGCGGCACCCTGCTCGACGGCCGGGTGAAGCCCGAAACGGGCATCGAGTGCGGTCTCGAACTGCCGGTGGCGGATGCGTCGGCCATCGCCGCGCGCCTGTTCCGGCCGTTCCGCCTGCGCACCACCGACTACCGCGAGCCCCGATCGCGGGAGGCCGACCGATGAACCCGTCCGCCACACGCGTGGAGGTCGCGATCGTCGGAGCCGGGTTCGCGGGTCTCGGCATGGCGATCGCGCTGCGCCGCGCCGGACGCGAGAACTTCGTCGTGCTCGAACGCGCGGCTTCGCTCGGCGGCACCTGGCGCGACAACACGTATCCGGGCGTGGCCTGCGATGTGCCGTCGCACCTCTACGGCTTCGCCACCCACCCGAACCCGGACTGGTCGGGAACGTATGCGCGCGGCGCCGAGATCCACGCGTACCTCGAGGGCGTGGCGGCGGCCGAGGGGCTCGGCGACCGGCTGCGCCTGCGGTCGCCGATGCACCGGGCCGAGTGGGATGCCGACCGCGGCGTGTGGCGGCTCGCGGTCGGCCTCCCCGGCAGCGCGGACCGCGAGGCATCGGAGGGCGTCGCCATCGTCGAGGCCGACGTGCTCGTACTCGCGTGCGGCCGACTCACCGAGCCGGCGATCCCGCGCACCCCCGGCCTCGAGCAGTTCCCCGGGCCGGTGTTCCACTCCGCGCGGTGGGATCACTCGGCCCCGCTGGCCGGCGCTCGGGTCGGTGTCGTGGGAACGGGCGCCAGCGCCGTGCAGATCGTCCCCGCACTGGCGCGCACGGCTTCGCACGTCACGCTGCTGCAGCGCTCGGCACCGTGGATCGTGCCCCGCGGCGGAGGCGCGTACTCCGATGCCGACCGGGCGCGCTTCGTCGCCGATCCGACCGCGCTGGAGACCCTCCGTGCTGACCTCTACGCCGAGGGCGAGGCGCGGTTCGCGTCGCGTTCGGGCGACTCTGCGGCCGCTGCCGAGGCCGAGGCCGTCGCTCGCACGCACCTCGCGCGCCAGGTGACCGATCCGGTGCTGCGCGCGGCCCTCACGCCCGACTACGCGTTCGGATGCAAGCGCGTGCTGCTCTCGGATGACTTCTATCCCGCCGTCGCCTCCGATGCGGTGACGCTCGTTCCCGCGGCACTCGCCGCTGTCGACGGCTCGACGCTCGTAGCCGCGGACGGCACCCGCCACGACGTCGACGCGCTGGTGCTCGCGACCGGCTTCGCGTCGTCCCGGCAGCCGTACGCCGAGCTCGTCCGCGGTGAGGGGGACCAGACCCTCGCGGAGCATTGGTCCGCGGGCATGACGTCCTTCGGGTCGACGGTCGTCGCCGGGTTCCCGAACCTCTTCGTGCTCAACGGCCCGAACGCGTCGCTCGGGCACTCGTCATCGGTGCTCATGATCGAGGAGCAGGCGGCCTACGTCTGCCGGGTCCTCGGCTACCGGGGACGTGGAGTGCTCCGCGTCGACCCCGCCGCCGAGAGCGCGTACACCGACGAGATCGGGCGGGCCGCGGCATCCACTCGCTGGATGACCGGAGGCTGCCGCAACTGGTACGTCGACGAGCGCTCGGGCCGGCTGACGCTCCTCTGGCCAGGTACCGTCGACGCCTTCCGCGCGCGGCTCGCCCGAGCCGACGGCTCCGAGTTCCTTCCCACGCCCGACCGCGAACCCGCTCTCGAAGGGAGCTCCGCATGACCATCCCGCTGCGCTTCGGATACAAGGCCTCTGCCGAGCAGTTCGGGCCGACCGAGCTCCTCGACTACGCCGTGCTCGCGGAAGAGGTCGGGTTCGACTCGGTCTTCATCTCCGACCACCTGCAGCCGTGGCTGCACGAGGGCGGTCACGCTCCGGCATCCGTCCCGTGGCTCGGCGCGCTCGGCGCCCGCACCTCGAAGGTGCTGATCGGCACATCGGTGCTGACGCCGACGTTCCGGTACAACCCGACGGTGGTGGCGCAGGACTTCGCGACGCTCGGCGTGATGTACCCGGGACGCGTGATCCTCGGCGTCGGCACCGGGGAGGCGCTCAACGAGGCGAACCTCGGCATCGAGTGGCCCGATCCGCCCGAGCGGTTCCAGCGCCTGAAGGAGGCGATCGGCCTCATCCGCCGGCTGTGGTCGGAGGATCGTGTGACGTTCGACGGCACGTACTACCACGCCAAGAACATCACGATCTACGACAAGCTGCCGCAGCCGGTGCCGATCTACATCGGCGCCGCTGGACCCGCCGCGACACGTCTCGCCGGCCGGATCGCCGACGGCTTCATCACCACCTCGGGCAAGAAGCGCGAGCTCTACACCGAGACGCTGCTGCCCGCGCTCGAGGAGGGCCTGTCGAAGGCCGGACGCGAGGCCGGCGCGATCGACACGCTCATGGAGATCAAGGTCTCGCTCGACACGACACTCGACGCGGCGCGCGAGAAGACGCGGTTCTGGGCCCCGCTCGCCCTCACCCCCGAGGAGAAGATGGGGATCGACGACCCGATCGAGATGCAGCGCCTCGGTGAGGAGCTGCCGATCGAGCGCGCCGCGTCGCGGTTCATCGTGTCGGACGACCCCGACGAGCACGTCGAGAAGATCGGCTGGTACATCGGCCTCGGGTTCCGCCACCTCGTGTTCCACGACCCCGGGCATGACCAGGCGGCCTTCCTGCGTCGCTACGGCGAGGAGATCCTGCCGCGCCTGCGCGCGAAGTACGGCGCGTGACGCCCTGGTTCCGACGGCGGTCCAGGGGCGGGACCGGGCGTGACAGCGGTGCCGAGCGTGCCGTGGGCAAGTCGGCGCGCGAGCGCGACGGGCACGAGGCTGCGCGCGGACGCGACGAGCGCGACCGGCACGAGGCTGCGCGCGGACGCGACGAGCGCGGGCGTGCCGTGACTCCACCCGACCCCGGTGCCGCCGCGGCGGGAGTCGGCGCGTCGGCGGGTGTCGCTGCCGGAGGCTCGCCCGCCCAGGCGGAGTTGCGGCACGCTGACCGCTGGGTCGTCGTGGTTCCGGTCAAGCCGTCGGCGCGCGCGAAGTCCCGGCTCGAGGTCGACGGCGTCGATCGTGCCGGGCTCGCGCGGGCGATCGCGCTCGACACCCTCGCCGCTGTGTCGGCGTGCGAGCTGGTGGTGCAGGTGGTCGTCGTCACGGAAGACGCCGCGCTCGCCCGGGAGGCCGCCGTGATCCCCGCGCTGCGGTTCGTGCCGGAGGGCGAGGCCCGCGGGCTGGACGCGGCGGTCGCCACCGGGATGGCGGCGGTCGACCCGAACGGACGCCTGCCGCGCGCCGCCCTCCTCGGTGACCTTCCGGCCCTGCGGCCCGCGGACCTGGCCGAGGCGCTGCGGGCCGCGGCATCCGTCGACCGCGCCGTCGTCGCCGACGCCGAGGGAACCGGCTCGACCCTCGTAACGTCCCGGGCGGAGGTGCCCTGGTCGTCGTCCTTCGGCGACGGCTCCTTCGCACGTCACACGGCCGCCGGGTGCACGCCGTTGGAGATTCCGGATGCCTCGACCCTGCGTCGTGACGTCGACACCGCCGAGCAGCTCGACGCCGCGGTGCGGCTGGGGGTCGGCCCGTGGACGACGGGGGTGCTCGCCTCCGTGCCCGGCCGTTGAGCAGGGGACGGCTCGCGGGCTAGGGCGAGCTGCGACCGGCCGACGGCGGGCGTCGTCGTTCCAGAAGGTACTCGTCGGAGCGGAACCCGAGCTGCGCGTACAGCGGCGCAGCCGCGTGGTTCGCACTCACTGTGACGCGTTGGATCCCTTGCGCGTCGGCCGCTTCGAGCAGCGAGGCGACGAGTGCGCGCCCGACTCCCGCTCCTCGGAAGGCCGGCGCCACGTAGACGCTCTGGATGTCTCCCGTCAGACGCACGGCGCGGTCGATGTTCGGGACTCGCTCGAACGCCACGAGCCAGGCCATGCCGACGAGCTCACCTCGATGGTCCGCCACGCGCGCGATGAGCGACGCTCCCTTCCGCTCGATCCACCTCGCGAGGGTCTCGGCGAACTGTCGGCGCTGCTCCGGCGAAACGGGTTCCGGCAGCGCCGCCCACTGCTCCTTGAGCTCTGCCACCGCCCCGATGTCGGCCTGGGCGATCGGTCGCACCCGGACGTCAGCCATTCAGTGAGCCTGACGCCATCCGGCGACGGCCGCAAGCGCCGTGCGGGCGTCTCCCGCGCCGACGTCGTCACGCCGGTCGCGCTCTCCCAGGTAGGCCGGGGTTTCGCGTCGTGCCGAGAGGTATGCTGGCAGGGATAGGCGAACTCTCATTCGTCTCGCCCCGGCCGCGTGGTAACGGTCGGGGCTTCTTCTTTCCCCGCGCGGCCGTGCCGTTCCGGAGGTCGCCTCTCAGTCCGGGACGTGGGCGGTGACCATGATCGACACCCGGATGCCCGGGAGTTCGGGGCCCAGCCTCGCGACCGCCCGAGCGGGTGGGTCCTCGGCGAAGACCGCAGCGTACGCCTTGTTCATTCCCGCGAAGTCGTCGGGCTGCGCGAGCAGCACGGTGACCAGAGCGACATCGTCGAGTGTGCACCCTGCGGCCCGGAGAACGGCCTCGCAGTTGCGCAGCGCCTGACGGGTCTGACCTTCGATGGATTCGGCCAGCGTGCCGATCTTCGAGTCGACGCCGACCATGCCGGAGACGTAGACAGCGGACCCTGCGCGGACTCCTTGGCTGAACATCGGCGATTCGGGCGCGTCCGGTGTCACAACGATGTGCCTCGACATGCACGGGAGCATAGCCCTCATCACTTGCGATGGCGCCCCTGCCACCGCTCCGGCTCACTCCCGTGCGACGAACCGCAGCCCCGGCGGCGGGCGATCGAGGTAGCGCCGGCCGAGGGGGCTCGTCCATTCGAGCACTCCCCCTGCGTGCTGCTCGACCTGCCACGGAGTGTGATGCTTCAGCGTGTGGTGTCGGCGGCACAGGTGCGCGAGGTTCGTGTGTCCGGTCGGGCCGCCGTGCTGGTGGTCGACCGTGTGATCGATCTCGGCGCGCCACACCGGCATGCGGCATCCGGGGAACCGGCAATGCTCGTCGCGCGCCCGGAGATGACGGCGTTGAGCCTCGGTCGGGAACCTCCGGTCGACCGCGATCACGTCGCCCGACACCGGATCGGTGAGCACGCGATTCCACAGGGTCGCCGCGCCCAGCAGGCGCCGCGCCGACTCGGGGTCGACTGGCGCGCGCCCGGTGAGCATCGGCGCGGGACCATCGCCGCCGATCAGGGTCTGGAACGGGACGGTGATCTGCACGATCGCGCGAATGGCGTCGATACCGGCCCCGCCGTCCTGGTCGATCGCCTGGACCGTCGGGTGGCCCGTGAGCGCAAGGTCGCACAGGGCGTCGGCCCGCAGCTGATCCATCGTGCGCGCGTCGTGCGTCGCTGAGCCAGCGGACGCGGCTGCGCCCAGACCATCGGCCGCATCCGCGCCGCCGGCCGCGTCGGCCAGCTCGCCACCGGGGGCGGCACCGCCTGCATCACCACCACGAGCCGCGGCATCCTTCACAGACCGCGCCATCTGGGTGATGCGGTCGTGGATGCCGTGCGCCAGCACCGACGGAAGCAGCGCCCACAATTCGGACATGCCGTCCTCCACGTCGTGCACGGTCACGCGTCGGGCTTCCCGCGCATCGGCATGCCGTTCAGCGATCGTCGTGGGCATCAGCGCTTCCGCGATCGACGCGGCCGTGACCCGCAGGCGCCCGGTCGTGAGCCCGGCGGAGCGCTCGAGTACGAGCGCCTCGTACTGTGCCCGCGCCCCGTCGTCAGCGAGCCGGACGCCGGCATCGACCACGACCCGGGCGTGCGGCAGCGAGAGGCGGCCCGATTCGAGCGCAGCCATCGTCTGCGGAAAGCGGTCGCGCATCACGAGCGCGTCGTCCATGCGCTGCTCGATCGTGCGGTCGGCCATGCCGACGGCGCAGGCGAGCTCGGCGGCGAAGTCGCGCACCGACAGCGGCGCATCGTCGCGCATCGTGCCGTCTTCGAGAGCGAGGTCCATGGCCTCGGCGAGCAGCCCCACCTGCACACCCTGCCACCGGGCGATCTGCTCGCTCGCTCTCTCCCACTCGTAGAGGAGCTCTTCGCGGCGCGTCGCCGCGACGTCCCACCGGTGCCGGGCCACGATGCGCGGGCCGGTCTCGAGCGGACCGTCGTAGGGCTCTTCCCACGCCTCGGCGGCACGCTCACGCTCGCGCTCGCGCCAGAGCATCGCTTCGATCTCGTTGTCGAGAGTCGGCGGCGCCGGGTGGTTCATGGCGCAATTGTGGCACCGACCTCCGACATTCTGTTCGAGTCCACAGGACTATCCACATGTGGAAAATCGAAGATAGAAGCGGGGCTGATCACCTCACGGCGCCCCACCTCGCCGCACACGCGGAGCAGGCGACCGCCGACTGACCACGCGACACATCGGAGGACCGATCCACCGCGCCGGCACCCCACCCTCACGACATGAGCAAGTACGAAGCCCCCACCACCGTGAACCCGATCACCAGCCGCTCGAACATCTTCTGATCGATCCGGTCGGCGATCCACCGGCCGGCCAGCGCCGCAGCGATCACGACCGGCACGAGCACCGCATCGAGCAGCAGGCCCGGCACCGTGATGATCCCGAGGCCGATCGAGAACGGCACCTTGAAGAGGTTGACGATCGCGAACAGCCACGCCGCCGTGCCGAGGAACTCCTTCACCGGGAACCGCGCCGCCAGGAAGTACATCGACATGACCGGTCCGGCCGCGTTGGCGACCATCGTCGTGAACCCGCCGAGCGTGCCGTAGGTCGCGGCCGCCACCCGGTGCGGGCGTTCCAGGTCGACGCCCGATGCGAACCGCCGCCGCAGCAGCGTGATCGCGATCACGGCGAACAGGACCACCCCGATCGTGCGCTTGACCCACACATCGTCGGCGAACCACAGGAACACGACGCCGACCAGCACGCCGGCGACCACTGCCGGGGCCAGACGCGCCAGCTCACGCCAGTTCGCATGACGCCGGTACATCGTGACGGCGAACAGGTCGGCCACGATGAGCAGGAGCAGCAGCGTGCCCGTCGACTGCTTCGCCGGCAGCACGGCGGCGAAGATCGCGACGGCGACCGTGCCCGCGCCCGGCACCGCCGTCTTCGAGAGGCCGACGATCGCGGCGGCCGCGGCGAGCAGCAGCCATGACCACCACGCGAGCTCGGGCACGCTCAGAGCCCGGCTGCGCCGAGCGCTGCTTCGGCGAGGGCGGCCGAGCGCGCAGCATCCGTCATCCACAGCGGAGTGACGAGCGAGCGGATGCCTCTCCCGGCGACCTCGGCCGACAGGGCCTCGTCCTCCTCGGCGATCAGCCAGGCGTCGAGCAGGCCGTGGCGCGAGCGCGCGCCGTAGTGGGCGGCCACCGCCGCGGCGGAGGTCTCGACCCCGATCGCGGTGAGGCACACGTCGGCCATGCCGCGCACGACCTTGCCTCCGATGATCGGCGAGACGCCGACGATGGCCGCGCTCGCGTCTCGCAGCGCCGCGCGCATGCCGGGCACTGCGAGGATGGGCCCGATCGACACGACCGGGTTCGACGGCGCGAGCAGCACGACATCGGCATCGGCGATCGCCTCGGTCACGCCCGGCGCCGGGCGCGCGTGCTCGATGCCCGGATTCTCGAAGCGCGCGGGGGCGAGCGTCGCACGATGGCGCGTCCACCACTCCTGGAAGTGCATGCGGGTGCCGTCGGCGAGCACCACGACCGTGTCGACCTCGGCGTCGGTCATGGGCAGCAGGCGTGCTCCGAGGGGCCAGCGGTGCGACATGCGCTCGAGCACCCGCGTGGGCGTGAGACCCTCGCGCAGCCAGCCGGTGCGCGCGAGGTGTGTGCCGAGGTCGAGGTCGCCGAGGGTGAACCAGGGCCACCCGGCATCCCATTCCTGCAGTTCGCGGTTCACCCGCTCGGTGTCGCCGACGCGACCCCACCCGCGCTCGCTGTCGTTCACCCCCGCGAGGGCGTAGGTGATCGAGTCGACGTCGGGCTGCAGGCGCACGCCCGACAGCCACAGGTCGTCGCCGGTGTTGACCACGACCGTGAGGACCGCCGCGGTGTCGTCGATGCCACGGGCGCGCAGGGCGCCGCGGACCCCGAGCACGAAGCGCGAGCCGCCCACGCCTCCCGCGAGCACGACGATGCGGGGCGTGCTGGTCACGTGCCGATCAGCCCCGGTCGGACCGCAGCTGCGGGATCACGCCGGTCTTCGGCGCGAACTCATCGGCGGCGTGCGGAAGCGAGAAGCGAGCCACCGCGTCGATCAGCGCGTCGACGGTCTGCGCGTCGGCGATGACGTCGACGTTGAGGCCGGCACGGCGCGCATCCTTCGCGGTGCGCGGGCCGATCGCGGCGATGAGCGTGGTCGACGGCAGGTCGGGGAACTGCTGGTGCACCTGCTCGGCGACCGAGCCGCTCGTCACGAGGACGGCGTTGATGCGGCCGGAGCGGACGTCTTCGGCGATGCGGTCGGTGACCGGAACCCCGACGGTGCGGTACGCGACGACACTGCGCACACGGTGGCCGGCCGCGGAGAGCATGCGCGTGAGGACCGGCTTGGCGATCTCGCTGCGGAGCGTGAGGATGTCGCGCGCCTGCGGCTCGAGCGCGATCAGCTGCTCGGCCATGCCGGCGGCGGAGTTGTCGTCGTCGGGAACCAGGTCGACGCGGTACCCGACGGCGAGCAGGGCGGCAGCCGTGGTCTCGCCCACCGCGGCGACCTTGGTCGTCGGCGGCACGACCGCGCGGTACGCGTACAGCACGTCGACGGTCGTGGCGCTCGTTACCGTCAGCCAGTCGAACGTGCCGGCGGCGAGATCGGCGAGCGACTGCTCGAGCGTGGCCTGGTCATTCGTGGGAGCGAAGTTGATGAGGGGGGCGATCACCGGGGTGGCGCCCTGGCGGCGCAGTGTGGCAGCGACTCCATCGCCCCACGGGCCTCCTCGTGGCACGAGCACACGCCAGCCCGCGAGGGGCTTGGCGGGTACGTGCTGTGGGGCTGTGTTCATGGGGGTCGACTCTCGTGGCGCTCGGTCGGCCGCCCCAGACGTTCGAGCAGCCGATGCGCGAACGAATCGGGTTCGCGCGCTCGGCAGCATTCGCACCATTGCACTGCCTCACCCCGAGCATACCCCCACGCTCCGGGGGTATGTCTGGTCGAGGTCCCGACTCGGCGGAAGGCGTCAGCGCGAGTAGGAACGCACGAACGCCCAGACGGCGGCACCCACCGCTGCTGCGGCCAGGATCACGGCGCCCGCCGCGAGCGCAGGGCTGCGGCGCTGAAAGTCGCGCGCCTTGTCGATCGCTTCGTCGATCTTCACCGACAGGCGGCGCGGCACGTTGGCCTTGACCTCGATCGCCGCCAGCGTCGCCTTGAGCTCGGCGCGCGCCTTCTCGACGGGGTCGGTGATGCCGAGCGGCACGGCGGTGCGGGGCAGCGGCACGGGCGCGTCAGAGCTCATCGCGCACCTCCTTGACGTCCTGGGCGATGGATTGCACGGGGTTCTGGCTCTTGCCGATCTTGCGGAACCGGAACACGCCCAGCAGGGCGAGCAGCACCGCGACGATGACCATGCCGAAGAAGACGACGAGCGCCGACAGCCACACCGGCCACCACGACGACAGCCCCGCGATCAAATAGGTGCCGAACACCGGCACCGACCAGAACAGCACGAACAGGGCGGCGAACATCCACAGCGCGCCCCATCCGCCGTCCTTCGCGGTGCGTGCGACCCATTTCTTCGCCGACTCGATCTCGGCGACGACCAGGTTGCGGATCAGCTCCGGGATCTCGCCGACCAGCGTCAGCAGACTGTCGTCGGCGCGGTCCTTGAATCCACGCGGCGTGGTCACGTCACGCTCCGCCGCGGCCGGGTGCGGGAGCGTCGTCGGTGGCTTCCTCGACGAGGTCCTCGACGGCGTCCTTCGCGGCCTTGGCGGTGGTCTTGGCGGCGCGACCCACGTCGTCGGCCTGGTCCTTGCTCACCTTGAGCGCGGCGTCGAGCTTCTGCCCGACGGTGTCCTTGCCCGAGGCGGCCTTCGTGACCTTGACGGCGGAGTCCCACAGGGTGCTGGGGAGCGCCATCGCACTGGTCTTGGCGAACTCCTTGACCTTGCCGACCTGCTCCTGGACCGGATCGAGGTTCCAGACCTTCAGCCACTGCGTCTTGATCTGCTCGTAGCGCTCACGGCCCGCTCGCGTGCCGAGCACGTATCCGACGGCGAGTCCGACGACGAGTCCTGCTTTGCCCCTCATGGGGTCTCCTCACGCTCGGTGGTGCGCTGATGAACCATCCCAGGTTAGTCCTGTATGCCGATTCCGGCATCCACCCTTGACAACACCGCTCGCGGCAGACTCACGACCCCGGAGCGGACCCCCACAGCACGATCCGGCGCACGCGTTCGGCCTCCGCCTGCGCATCCGCGACCACCTGCGCGAGGCCGCTTCCGGCCAGCCATGACCCGACGGCGGCGAGGCTCCGCGCAGCGGCGGTCGCACGGCGCACCGCTTCTGTCGCCTCGCTGTGCCCGATCGCCGAGGCCGGATGCGCGAGCGTGAAGACGGCCCGGTGCGCGCCGCGCACCGCAGCCTCGTCGATGTCGATGCCGAGGAGAGCGGATGCCTCGCCCCGCGCGAGCTCGGCCACGGCGGCGTCATCCAGCCCGGCATTCGGCACGGCATCCGGCCCGGCATCCGCGCCGGGGGCGCTTGCGGCGTCGAAGGCGACGCTCAGCACGTGCCGGCCAGGACCGGCGGCCCGGGCGAGCCACGCCCACCGGGCCGTCTGGTGCACGAGCCCCGAGGCGCGGCGCGTGCCCGGCACGGCGTAGACTTCCGCCCCGCGCGGCGCCGCGTCGAGGGCGGGCGCGTCGACCACCAGCGTCACGATCTCCCGCAGGGGCGCGGCATCCGTCATCGATTCGTCCAGGGAAGGGGCCAGGTGCGCCGGCAGGAGGCGCCGGGCGTCGGCCTGTCCCGTCGCGACGAAGAGCACGTCCGCCGGCTCCACAACGATCGGCTCACCCGCCGGGTCCGAGGCGCTGACGGCCCAGCGGGCGTCGGCGTCGCGCTCCACAGCCGTCACCCGGGCCCCCGTGACGACCTCGGCGCCGAGCGTGGTCAGCTTCTCGACGAGGGCGTCGACGAGCCGCAGCATCCCACCCTCGAGGCTCTTCAGCCGAGGGCCGGACGCACGATCGACGAGCAGGTCGGCGACCGCGCCGCCGAGCGATCCGGTGCGGGTCAGCGCCGAGCTCAGGCCGGGCGCCGCTGCGGCGACGTCGACACGCGACGGCGTGATGCCGAAGCGCCCGACGCTCAGCGGCGCGACCATGCGGTCGACCACCGCGTCGCCCATGCGGGTGCGCACCAGGCGGTCGAGGTTGCGCTCCTTGCCGATCGTGAGCGGCGGCCGCAGGCGATCGAGGTACGCGCGCCAGGCGCCGTTGAGCCCGATGAACGGCCGCACCTCCTCGGACCACGGATTGGCCGGGATGCCGAGCACCGACTCCGCGGGCAACGAGGCGGCGGCGGCGCCCGAGCGCCCGAGCCCCGCGATCCACGTCGTGGTCTCAGCGGGCTCGACCACGCGCGATGAGAGGCCGAGTTCGTCCACGAGGGCGTCGACCGCACCGTTGGCGGTGGACCAGGATGAGGCGCCGAGGTCGACCCGCAGGCCGCCCACCTCGGCTTCGGCGATCGTTCCGCCCGCGCGGCCTGCTGCCTCGAGGACGGTCACCGGCATCCCGACCTTCGCGCACTCGAGCGCGGCGACGAGACCGGCGATGCCCGCACCCACCACGACGACCCTCGTGTCGTGCGCATGGGTGACCAGCTCGTCGAGGGGCTCGGGCGTCTCGGACATGGGCTCCATCCTCCCATCCGGGCGCGCGATCCCCCGGTCGCCGACCGCACGCTCGAGTGCGAGACTGGCGACATGAGCCTCCACATCACCGGCGATGAGATCGCCGACCGCCTGCTCACGGACGACCCGCTCGCCCTGCTCATCGGCATGCTGCTGGACCAGCAGGTGGCGATGGAGACCGCATTCGCAGGTCCGCTGAAGATCGCGGAGAGGGCGGGGACCCTGGATGCCGCGGCGATCGCCACGTTCGACCCCGAGGCGTTCGCCGAGCTGTTCGCGGCGACCCCCGCGGTTCACCGCTTCCCGGGATCGATGGCGGCCCGCGTGCAGTCGCTGTGCGCGGCGGTTCAGGACGACTGGGGCGGCGACGCCTCGGCGATCTGGCGCGACGGCGACCCCGACGGCACCACCGTGCTGAAGCGGCTCAAGGCGCTCCCCGGCTTCGGCGAGCAGAAGGCGAAGATCTTCCTGGCGCTGCTCGGCAAGCAGTACGGCTACGACGGCGCGGGCTGGCGCGAGGCAACCGCTCCCTATGGTGAGGACGGGAGCTTCCGCAGCGTCGCCGACATCGTGTCGCCGGACTCGCTCGCGAAGGTGCGCGAGTTCAAGCGCGCAGCCAAGGCCGCCGCCAAGTCGGGGGGAGGAGGCGTCTGATGAAGAAGACGGGTGAGAGCGTCGCCGCGTTCATCGCGGGGGTCACGCCCGCGAAGAGGCAGCGGGATGCCGCGACCATGGTCTCGCTGATGCGCGAGATCACCGGACGCGAGCCCGAGATGTGGGGCACGATCGTCGGGTTCGGCGCGTGCCACTACCGCTACCCCACCGGCACCGAGGGCGACATGCCCGTCGCCGCGTTCGCCCCGCGCAAGCAGGCGACGACCGTCTACCTCATGGACACCGGCGCGCACGGCGACGAACTGGCGAAGCTCGGGCCGCACGACACCGGTGTCGGGTGCCTGTACATCAAGGACCTCGAGGCGGTCGACGCCGGCGCGCTGCGCGACATCATCGCCACGGACTACCGCCGCGTGCTCGACGGCGACACGGGCTCGGTCGAGATCACGCTCCTCGACTGACGTGGGGCTTTCGGGCCCGCGAGCTCGCCTGGCGCTGTCCATCCCTGCAGTCGCGCCTGCGGAGGCGCCCCGACGCTTCGCGCTGCAGAAACCTGCAGTCGCGCCCGCGCAGATGGGCCGCGACTGCAGGAAACGACCGCGCGAGCACCGCACGGGCCGTATCCAGGGCCGCGACCACCGCGACGGCGGCTGTGGACAGTCCCGCGGCCGGGCACGCGCACCCCCTAGGCTGTGACGAACCGCCCGCATCCAGCCCGCCCTGAGTCGAGGAAGGTCGCCCGTGCTCCTGCCGTTCCTGATCGTCGGAGGCGTCGGCCTCGTCATCCTTCTCATCTCGCTGCTCCTCGGCGACATCTTCGATCACTTCGAGATCGGCGACGGCGCGATCTCCGGCACGGCACTCGGCATCGCCGCCGTCGTGTTCGGGGCCGCCGGCGTGCTGACCTCGACCGCGGGTCTCGACCTCGTGTGGGCTTACGTGCTCGCCATCGCGTTCGCGCTCGTGGCCTACCTGCTCGCCGTCGTGTTCGTACGCCGCCTGACGAAGAGCTCCGACGGAGTCCCGCTCTCGGCGCTCGGATTGACCGGCGTGACCCGCTCGACCGTGTCGGCCTCGGGCGGCGAGGTGAGCCTCGACGGGCCGGGCGAGGTCGAGCGCCGGCTCGCGTACGCCGACGAGACGATCGCCGAAGGCGTGCGCATCCGCGTCGTCGAGCACTCCGGCACCCGCGTCAAAGTCATCGCGGACTGAATTCCCTCCCCCACCGAAAGGCACTCATGCTCGATCCCCTTCTCGTCCAGGTGATCGCCGTCATCGCACTCGTCATCGCGGTGCTCGGCCTCCTGGTCTTCATCGCGCGCCGCATCCGGCGCGTCCCGCCGAACGAGGCGCTCGTCATCGTCGGCCGCGGCGCCGGCCGGCCGGCAGCCGACGAGACCGGCGTCGGCCAGCGCGTCGTGATCGGCGGGCGCACCTTCGTGTGGCCGATCCTGCAGCAGGGCTTCGCCATCTCGCTCGAGCAGCGCCAGATCGGCATCACCGTCGAGGGCGTCGACAAGAACCGCATCAAGATCGCGATCAAGGCGTCCATCAACTTCAAGGTCTCTGGCAGCGAGGACGGCGTACGCCGAGCAGCCCAGCGCTTCCTCTCGCAGCAGGATCTGCTCACCGAGATCATCAAGGAGTCCCTCGAGGGCTCGCTGCGCTCGATCGTCGGCGACATGACGATCGAGCAGATCATCTCCGATCGCAAGAGCCTGTCCGATCGCGTCGTCGCCGAGACCAAGGCCGACCTGGTCGAGCAGGGTCTGCAGGTCGACCTGCTCAACATCAGCGATATCTCCACGCCCGGCAGCGACTACCTCGCGAACCTCGGTCGCGCCGAGGCCGCCCGCGCCCGTCAGGTCGCAGAGATCAGCGAGGCCGAGGCGTCGCGGGCCAGCGAATTCGCGCGCATCGAGGCGGCGGAGCAGATCGCCGAGCGCCAGAAGGCTCTCGCGCTGCGCCAGGCGACGATCAAGGCCGAGACCGACCGGGCCAACGCCGAGGCGCAGGCATCCGGCCAGCTCGCCACCGCCGAGCAGGACAAGCTCGTCGCCGTGCAGGAACGCGAGGCGCTCACCGAGCAGGCGCTCGTGACGCAGGAGCGGCTCGACATCGAGATCCGCAAGCCGGCCGAGGCCCAGGCGTACGCCGAGGTGCAGCGCGCCAACGCCCTGCGCGATGCCGCGAACGCCGCGACCGAGGCCGATGCATACAAGCGCACGAAGATCGCCGAGGCGAACAAGGTCGCCGCAGTGCAGGATGCCGAGGCCTCTGCCACGGCCGTCCGCTTCTCGGGTGAGGCCGAGCGCGACAAGCAGGTCGCCCTGGCTGCGGGCATCAAGGCCGAGGGTGAGGCGCGCGCCGCCGCCATCCAGGCCGAGGGTCTCGCCGAGGCCGCCTCGACCGACGCGAAGGCGCTCGCGCTGCAGAAGTACGGTGAGGCCGCGCTCGCCCAGGAGATCATCTCGCGCCTGCCCGACATCGTGCGCGCGGCGGCCGAGCCGATCGCGTCGATCGACAAGCTCACGGTCGTCTCCACCGACGGCGCGTCCGAGATGACGAAGACCGTCGGGAAGGTCTTGGGCGAGGGCACGGAGGTCGTCAAGAACCTCACCGGCCTCGACCTCCAGACCCTGCTGTCGGCCTATGCCATCAAGGCGACCGGCGCCGAGGCGGCGATCGACGGTGCGAAGACCGCCGGCGACGGCGCCAAGGCTGCGGCCGGCGGGAAGTAGCCCACCCGCCGTTCGCAGACGCCCGGTCCTCAGGGGCCGGGCGTTTGCGCTGCGCGAGCTGCGCGGTCGGTCCCATGGCCGGGGAAGTACGGGCCGCGGGTGCTGCGGTCCTCCGGGCGCGCGAGCTCCGGGGCGCGTGGGGCCGCAGCATCCCCCAGCTCAGGTGATCTGGCGAGAACAGGACGATTCGCGCCGAAACCTCCTGCCTCGGCCAGATCACCTGATCTCGGCAACACCGGAGGACCCGCAGCGCCATCGTCGCGCACTACCGCGGGGCCGCGGCATCCCCCCAGAACAGGAGATCTGGCGACGACAGGACGATCCCGTCAAGAACTTCCTGTGCTCGCCAGATCACCTGATCCGAGCAACAGAACCGAGCGCGGGACGCAAGAAGAGCGGATGCT
>NZ_JAKYXC010000011.1 GCF_022538185.1 Microbacterium sp. CFH 31415
GAGGGGTACACCGAGCTGACCACGGGTCTGGAGAAGGCCATCGAGGGCATCTCCGACATGGGTGAGTCGCTGCGCAAGATGCAGCAGGCGATCAAGGACACCGACCAGGCACTCGCCGGCAACTGACCGTCTTCCGGCGCGCGGCGGCACTCCCGCCGCGCGCCGTCCTAGCTGGAGGATCACCCCGTGGCCGACATCATGCTGGACCTCGAACGCCTGCAGACGGCTCGAGAGGGCCTCGCCGCCGCGATCGCGGAGTTCGAGGAGGCCTCGAAGATCAACAGCGGTCTCGAGAAGGACATCGGCCGTCCCGACGACCGCACCGCTCTGCGCGACAAGGCCTCGGACTTCGAATCGAAGTGGGACGGCAAGCGCGGCAAGCTCAGCGAGAACCTGTCCAACATCCACGAGCAGCTGTCGTCGATCGTCGACGGCTGGCAGGAGTGGGATGCCGAGACCGCGGCCGACATCGAGGCGGCACGCGATACGAGCACGACGAATGTGAGAGCGGTCTGATGCGGTCACCCCACGGCGGTCACGAACTCCGGCAGCTGGAAGGCGAGGCCGAGGAGATCTGGAACCGCGGCGACGCCTGGGTCAAGCTCGGCGACGTCATGAAGCACACCTCGGCCGAACTCACGGCGATCGGCGACTCGTCGATCCACAAGAGCAAGGGCACCGAGAAGCTCGCCGAGATGGCGAGCGAGAGCGCCGACGATCTCGAAGCCGCAGGCGTCCGCTATCGCGAGACCGGACGCGCGCTGCGCACCTACGCGAACGCCCTCGAGACGGCCCAGACCTGGCTGCGGCGCAACCTCGAGAACGTCGAACAGGCGGAGCGGGCGTACCAGTCCGCGCTCGACGCCAAGGCCGATGCGCTCAGCGCACAGAACGCGCTCACCACCGTCCCCGGGGCTGACGACCCGACCGAGGCCGAGAAGAACGCGGCCGACGCCGAGGTGTCGTCGGCGACGACGGCGCTCACCAGCGCCACCACCACCCGCGACGGGCTGTGGACGGAATTCGACCAGGTGTTCACGAAGTGGTCGGATGCTTACGACGAGGCCGTCGAGGACATCCAGGGCGCGATGGACTCGGCCGACAACAACGACGGGTTCTGGGAGTTCGTCGACAGCGCGCTCGACGTTATCGGCATCGTGCTGATCGTGCTGAGCGTGATCGCCCTCATCATCGGAGCGCCGCTGACAGGTCTTCTCGGACTGGTGATCCTCGGGCTGACGCTGCTCGTCGTCGGGCTCACTCTCCTGCAGTTCGCGTTCGGGAAGGCGACGTTGAGCGACGTCGCCTGGAGCCTCGTGGGCCTGCTGCCGTTCGGCATCGGCAAGGTGCTCTCGCGTGGCGCCCCCGTGCTGTCGACGGTCGTCCGCGGGGGCCGTGGCGTGACGACCGCGGCCATCCGGTCGGGGCTGCCGCGTCTCAGCCTGCTCCGCCCGACCACCTGGACATCGCCGATCCGCTCGCTCGTCGCGCCGGTGCGCTCCTGGCTCGCGCTGCCGCGACCGGGCATGTTCGTCAACCCGTTCCGCTCGATCACCATGGGCGGCCCGGAGGCCGTGCAGGTGCAGAACTTCCTGAACACGATGCGCACGACGCCCTGGGCGAACAACCCCGGGGTCACAGAGTTCATCACCCGCACCGCGGGCGCGCTGCCCGGCCGCGGCGAGCGTCTGCTCAACGTCGGGCTGTGGACGTCGTTCTCGACCTTCGACGGACTCGGCGTCGCCGACGCCCAGCCCGACATCCCGGTGCTCGAAGATGTGCAACTACCCTGGGGACGATGAGTACGCGCAGCCAGCGACGCATCCCGGTCGCCGGGATCGTCTGCCTCAGCGCCGTCCTGGCGCAGGCGGGCATTCTCGTCGCGTTCCTCGTCGGCTCCCTCGCGCTCTCCGGCGCGCAGGTCACAGCCGGCGGTGACCCCGCCTGGGAGGCCGTCGTCCCGTTCCCGGTCTTCCCGGTGCCGCCCTGGCTCATGATCGGCCTCGCGGTGATCGGTCTCGTCGCCGGGATCGTGTGGGCGGCGACGGCCCGTCCTGCCGATGCTGCGGTGCTGACCGGCGGCGTCGGCCCCGCCGTCGCAGGCGCCTTCGCGTCAGGATTCTTCATGTTCGCCTTCGCTGACGACGGCGTGCCGCTGGGCGCCTTCGGCATCGCGCTCGCGATCGGCACGGCCACCGTGGTCGCGCTCTTCGCTGCGGCCGTGATCCACGGTGCGCGAGCCGACCGGACGGCGGCAGGCGACAGCATCGAGCAGGGGACCGCATGACCGGGCAGACCGCGACGCAGAGGCCCACGGGCTTCCACATCATGATGCCGCCCGGGTGGGTGCGCTACCTCGTCGACGACGAGGGCAAGCGCGCGCTCCTCAGGCAGACGTCGGCGCGCATGCGCGACCTGTCACGGCCCGACCTGGACGCACAGGCCCGCACGCTCGTCGAAGGGCAATGGCGCAAGCTGATCACCTCCGGGGTGACGGCGGTGTACCTGCCGGTCGAGACGACCGAGATCCTGCCGCCCGCGAGCATCGCCGTGCGCCAGCACGTCGCCCAGCCCGGCCGCACCTTCGAGGAGTCCATCCGTGCGCTCGCCGGCGCCACCGTCGAGTCCTTCGACACCCGGATCGGCCGCATCCTTCGCTGGCGCTCCGAGGCGCAGGGCGCCGGAGAGCTGTCGGCGATCCGCACGCGCCAGGTCGGCTACGCCTTCGCCCTGCCCGGCAGCGACCGCCGCGGGCTCGTGTTCGTGTCGGCGATCCCCTTCCCCGACGGCGCCGACCCGGCGATGGTCGAGGCCATGACCGAGCTGTCCGACACGATCATGGAGACCTTCCGGTGGCGATGAACGTCGAGTACACGATCGAGCTCGATCACCGCGTCTGGATCCCGGTGCCGCTCGTCTTCCCGTGGAACGGGTATGCGGATGCCGCCACCTGGGCCCACGATCTTTCGACGAGCCTGATGTCGGGCATCGACGCGCCCGACGAGGTGCGCGCCGCGCTCGAGCAGGCCGCGGTCGCCATGGCCGACGTCGATTCGCCGCTGCCGGGCGCGCTCGAGCGGTTCTGGCACCTGCCCGTCGAGGGCGGTCCGGAGCGGCTCGTCCACCTCTACGTCACCGAGACCGAGGCCCGCACCGCCGAGGAGCTCGCAGAGCTCGCCCGCGCGGGGGTCGGCGGGTTCGTGCAGACGGTCACGGTCCTCGAGGGCACCGCCTTCGACGTCGCGCTGCGCGCCGTCGTGCTCACCGACCTGCCCGATCGCCGCATCGCCGTGCTGCGCACGCTGGGGCTCCGCGGTGGCCACGTGTTCGTCGTCGAGCTCATCGAGGAGCAGACGGCAGTGCTCGAAGAGCTCGAACCCGCCGTCGAGGCGCTGTTCCGCTCGATCCGCGTTCGCGTCGAGGGCGATGAGCGCCCCCGCGCCACAGCCCAAGGAGCCTGGTCATGATCCTCCGCGTCGGCCTCCTCATCGTCGGGGCCCTGCTCTTCGTGTTCCTCGCCTGGGGTGCGATCACCACCTGGATCACGGTGTTCAGCGAGGGAGCGGGCACGTCGATCGCCGTTTCCGGACCGGGCAACGACCGGGGCGAGGGCCCCGCTCTCGTCGGCGCCATCGTCTTCACGCTCTTCGCGCTGCTCGCCGGCGCGGCGGCCGTGGTTGCCGGTGTCGCACTGGCAAAGGGGCGCCGCTGACCGCTGACGCCGGGCTGTTCGCCCACGGCGACGGGGCTGTGTCGGGGCGCGTTTGCCGCACCCCGGAATCCCGCGTATCATTGATCGGGTGTGCGCCCACGCGCGCCATCCGCTGTGCCTAGGCACGGAGGAGGCACGCCGAGCGCCACATCTCAGGGAACGACCTGCGAACAGGTCACCCCCACGGCATATCCACCACACAAGGCTCGGCATCATCATGCCGCTCCGGTGGATGAATGTGAGCCCGCCGCGTCACGAATCGCAAGATCCGGATGCTGCGGGGGAGACACGAACGCTGTCACCGTGCAGCACCTGGGTGGAACCGACGGAACCGCCCAGCCGACATAGGAGAGAACGTGCCAACCATTCAGCAGTTGGTTCGCAAGGGTCGCTCGCCCAAGGTCTCGAAGACCAAGGCGCCGGCGCTCAAGGCGAACCCGCAGCAGGCGGGTGTCTGCACCCGCGTGTACACGACCACGCCCAAGAAGCCGAACTCGGCGATGCGCAAGGTCGCCCGTGTCAAGCTCCGCAACGGCACCGAGGTCACCGCGTACATCCCCGGCGAGGGCCACAACCTGCAGGAGCACTCGCTGGTGCTCGTGCGCGGCGGTCGTGTGAAGGACCTCCCCGGTGTGCGTTACAAGATCGTTCGCGGCGCCCTGGACACCCAGGCCGTCAAGAACCGCAAGCAGGCCCGTAGCCGCTACGGCGCGAAGAAGGGTTGAGTTAGATGCCTCGTAAGGGACCCGCCCCGAAGCGCCCGGTCGTCAACGACCCGGTCTACGGCGCACCGATCGTCAGCCAGCTCGTCAACAAGATCCTCGTCGACGGCAAGAAGTCGCTCGCCGAGTCGATCGTCTACACCGCCCTCAAGGGTGTCGAGGCGAAGAACGGCCAGGACGCCGTCGCGACCCTCAAGAAGGCGCTCGACAACGTGCGCCCGACCCTCGAGGTCAAGAGCCGCCGCGTCGGTGGCTCGACCTACCAGGTGCCGGTCGAGGTCAAGCCTCACCGCGCCAACACGCTCGCTCTCCGCTGGCTCGTGAGCTACGCGAAGGGTCGTCGTGAGAAGACGATGACCGAGCGCCTCCAGAACGAGATCCTGGATGCCTCGAACGGCCTGGGTGCCGCGGTCAAGCGCCGCGAGGACACCCACAAGATGGCCGAGTCGAACCGCGCCTTCGCGCACTACCGCTGGTAATCAGCTTCGTGTCGCCGGCCGGAGGCGCGCCCTCCGGCCGGCGCATCCCGAATACGTAAGGAAGACATCCCGTGGCACAAGAAGTGCTCACCGACCTCAACAAGGTCCGCAACATCGGCATCATGGCCCACATCGATGCCGGCAAGACGACGACGACCGAGCGCATCCTGTTCTACACGGGCGTCAACCACAAGATCGGCGAGACGCACGACGGCGCTGCCACCACCGACTGGATGGAGCAGGAGCAGGAGCGCGGCATCACGATCACGTCCGCCGCTGTGACGTGCTTCTGGGACAAGAACCAGATCAACATCATCGACACGCCCGGTCACGTGGACTTCACCGTCGAGGTGGAGCGCTCGCTCCGCGTCCTCGACGGCGCCGTCGCCGTCTTCGACGGCAAGGAGGGCGTCGAGCCCCAGTCCGAGACCGTGTGGCGTCAGGCCGACAAGTACGACGTCCCCCGCATCTGCTTCGTCAACAAGATGGACAAGCTGGGCGCCGACTTCTACTTCACGGTCGACACCATCGTCAACCGCCTCAAGGCCAAGCCGCTCGTGCTCCAGCTGCCCATCGGCGCGGAGAATGACTTCGTGGGCGTCATCGACCTGGTCGAGATGCGCGCGCTCGTCTGGCCCGGCGACGCCAAGGGCGACGTGACCATGGGCGCCAAGTACGAGATCCAGGAGATCCCGGCCGACCTCGCCGACAAGGCTGCGGAGTACCGCGAGAAGCTGATGGAGACGGTCGCCGAGTCCGACGAGCACCTGCTCGAGAAGTACTTCGGCGGTGAGGAGCTCACGGTCGCAGAGATCAAGGGCGCGATCCGCAAGCTGACGATCGCGTCGGAGCTCTACCCGGTGCTCTGCGGCTCGGCGTTCAAGAACCGCGGCGTGCAGCCGATGCTCGACGCCGTCGTGGACTACCTGCCGTCGCCGCTCGACGTCCCCGCCATCGAGGCGAAGGACCCGAAGAACGAAGAGATCATCATCGAGCGTCACGCCGACCGCGACGAGCCGTTCGCGGCGCTCGCGTTCAAGATCGTGACGCACCCCTTCTTCGGTCGTCTCACCTACATCCGCGTCTACTCGGGTCACCTCGACTCCGGCGCCCAGGTCGTCAACGCGACCAAGGGCAAGAAGGAGCGCATCGGGAAGATCTTCCAGATGCACGCCAACAAGGAGATGCCGGTCGACTCGGTCACCGCCGGTCACATCTACGCCGTCATCGGCCTGAAGGACACCACCACGGGTGACACGCTGTCCGACAGCGCCAACCAGGTGGTCCTCGAGTCGATGACCTTCCCGGAGCCGGTCATCGAGGTCGCCATCGAGCCGAAGACCAAGGCGGACCAGGAGAAGCTGGGTCTCGCGATCCAGAAGCTGGCCGAAGAGGACCCGACGTTCCGCGTCGAGCAGAACGCCGAGACCGGCCAGACGGTCATCAAGGGCATGGGCGAGCTGCACCTCGACATCCTCGTGGACCGCATGAAGCGCGAGTTCAAGGTCGAGGCCAACGTCGGAAAGCCGCAGGTCGCGTACCGCGAGACGATCCGCAAGTCGGTCGAGAAGCACGACTACACCCACAAGAAGCAGACGGGTGGATCGGGTCAGTTCGCCAAGATCCAGTTCACGATCGAGCCTCTCGAGGTCACGGCCGACAAGATCTACGAGTTCGAGAACAAGGTCACCGGTGGCCGGATCCCGCGCGAGTACATCGGTCCCACCGACCAGGGCTTCCAGGACGCCATGAACGTCGGCGTGCTCGCCGGCTACCCCATGGTGGGTGTCAAGGCGATCCTGCTCGACGGTGCCTCGCACGACGTCGACTCGTCCGAGATGGCGTTCAAGATCGCCGGCTCGATGGGCTTCAAGGAGGCCGTCCGCCGCGCGAACCCGGTCATCCTCGAGCCGATCATGGCCGTCGAGGTGCGTACGCCCGAGGAGTACATGGGCGACGTCATCGGCGACCTGAACTCGCGTCGTGGCCAGATCCAGTCGATGGAGGACGCCGCCGGCGTCAAGGTGGTGCGTGCCAACGTGCCGCTGTCGGAGATGTTCGGCTACATCGGCGACCTGCGCTCCAAGACCTCCGGCCGGGCCGTCTACTCCATGGAGTTCGACAGCTACGCCGAGGTCCCGCGCAACGTCATGGACGAGATCGTCCAGAAGACCAAGGGCGAGTAACCCTTTCTCCGGGACCCCTCGGCGACGCGGGGTCCCGGAGCACAACTTCACACTGAATCACCAGATCCGCCTCTACTAAGGTGGAGATATCCCCGTAGACGACCGGTCGCAAACCAGCGCCCGGACCTTCTACACGAACGTCCTGAGGAGGACCCAGTGGCTAAGGCCAAGTTCGAGCGCACCAAGCCGCACGTGAACATCGGAACGATCGGTCACGTCGACCACGGCAAGACCACGCTCACCGCAGCGATCTCGAAGGTGCTCGCCGACAAGTACCCGTCGGCCACCAACGTGCAGCGCGACTTCGCGTCGATCGACTCCGCTCCCGAGGAGCGCCAGCGCGGCATCACGATCAACATCTCGCACGTCGAGTACGAGACGCCGAAGCGCCACTACGCGCACGTCGACGCCCCCGGTCACGCCGACTACATCAAGAACATGATCACCGGTGCCGCTCAGATGGACGGCGCGATCCTCGTGGTCGCCGCCACCGACGGCCCGATGGCTCAGACCCGTGAGCACGTTCTGCTCGCCAAGCAGGTCGGCGTGCCGTACCTGCTCGTCGCGCTGAACAAGAGCGACATGGTCGACGACGAGGAGATCCTGGAGCTCGTCGAGCTCGAGGTCCGCGAGCTTCTCTCGTCGCAGGACTTCGACGGCGACAACGCGCCGGTCATCCGCGTCTCGGGCCTCAAGGCTCTCGAGGGCGACGCCGAGTGGGTCGAGAAGATCGTCGAGCTCATGGACGCCGTCGACGCGTCGATCCCCGACCCGGTGCGTGACAAGGACAAGCCGTTCCTCATGCCCATCGAGGACGTCTTCACCATCACCGGCCGTGGCACGGTCGTCACGGGTCGCGCCGAGCGTGGCACCCTGGCCATCAACTCCGAGGTCGAGATCGTGGGTCTGCGCCCGACGCAGAAGACGATCGTCACCGGTATCGAGATGTTCCACAAGCAGCTCGACGAGGCCTGGGCCGGCGAGAACTGCGGTCTGCTCCTTCGCGGCACCAAGCGTGACGACGTCGAGCGCGGCCAGGTCGTCGTGAAGCCCGGTTCGGTCACCCCGCACACCAACTTCGAGGGCACGGCGTACATCCTGTCCAAGGAGGAGGGCGGCCGTCACAACCCGTTCTTCACGAACTACCGTCCGCAGTTCTACTTCCGCACCACCGACGTCACCGGCGTCATCACGCTGCCCGAGGGCACCGAGATGGTCATGCCCGGCGACACCACCGACATGACGGTCGAGCTGATCCAGCCGATCGCCATGGAGGAGGGCCTCGGCTACGCGATCCGTGAGGGTGGCCGCACCGTCGGCGCCGGCACGGTGACGAAGATCCTCAAGTAAGTCTTCCGACTTACGACGAGACGGAACCCCCCAGGCTTCGGCTTGGGGGGTTCCGTCGTCGATGCGGATCCGCTCGTTGCCTAGGATGGTGGGGACATGACCGAGCACCCGGACGCGCGGCGCCCCGAGATGACGGGGCATCCTGTTCGCGAAGGCGTCGCGCTCGTCGCCACGGTCTGGAACGAAGAGCCGACCATTCACGCGTTCCTGGAGGGGCTGAGGAGACAGACCGTCCACCCGCAGGAGATCGTCGTCGTCGACGGCGGCTCCACCGATCGAACCGTCGCCGAGCTGCAGGCGTGGCGGCCGCCGTGCGGATGCCGGGTGCGTGTCGTCCTCGAACCCGGCGCGGGAATCGCCGCCGGCCGCAATGCTGCGATTGCCGCCACGCAGATGCCGAGGCTCGCGGTGACCGACGCCGGGACCGAACTCCGCGCCGACTGGCTCGAGCAGCTCACAGAGCCCCTCTCGCGCACCGACCCGCCGGATGTCGTCAGCGGCTTCTTCGAGCCCGCGGGACGCACCTTCGCGGAGCGCGCCATCGCCGCGACGATCACCCCGACCGTGGACGAGATCCGCCCTGAGAGCTTCATGCCCTCCAGCCGATCGGTCCTGTTCAGCCGCGATGCATGGATGGGGGTGGGCGGCTATCCGGAGTGGCTCGACTATTGCGAGGATCTGGTCTTCGACTTCGCGCTGCGCGACTCCGGGGCACGGTTCGAGTTCCAGCCGAAGGCGATCGCCGGATGGATCGGACGACCGAACCTGCGCGCGTTCGCGAAGCAGTACTTCCGCTATGCCCGTGGAGACGGGAAGGCCGGTCTCTTCCCTCGGCGACATGCCGCGCGGTACGTCGCTTATTCGTATGCGCTTGCCTCAGTTCTGTTCATCACGAAGCTGCCTGCGCTGTTCCTCATCGGCTGCGGCGGGCTCGCCCTCTACATGATCCGTCCAGAGCAGCGCGTGCTCGCCCGGCGCGCTCGGTTCACACGGAGCGAACTGATCCGCGCCATCCTGCTCGCGCCGGTCATCGTGATCACCGGTGATCTTGCCAAGATGGCGGGCTACCCGCCGGGCCGCGTGTGGCGTCGGAAGCGTTCCGGCAGGCCGACGGCATGAAGGGCCGACGCAGTGCTGCCACGCCCACAGGGCATCGGCGGGTGATGGTGTGGCGTGACCTGGTGCTCCCCGGCTCGGAGACGTTCATCCGGAACCAGATCGACGCGATGACGCGATGGGAGCCCGTTCTGGTGGGTGTGCGCAGCATCGAATCACCGATCCGGCGGGACACCGATCTCGTGCTCTTCGACGACTCGTTCTTCGGACGCGTCGAACGCCGACTCTTCGCGGTGTGGGGCTGGTCTCCTCGGCTGGACCGTCTGCTCAAGAAGGGCGGTGTCGGCCTCATCCACGCGCACTTCGGCATGGGGGCGGTGAGTATCGCGCGCACGGCGCGTCGCCTCGGCATCCCTCTCATCGTCACGGTCCATGGCAACGACGTGACGAGGACGGATCTGCGGTCGGGCACCGGCGGCCGCGAGGGGCGCGCCTACGCGCGGAGATTGACGGACGCGTTGCGCTACGCGACCACCGTCGTAGCCGTATCGCACTTCATCGCGCGGCAGGTACGCGACGGCTATGCCGTTCCTGACCACAAGGTGGCCGTGCTGCCGATCGGCGTTCCGTCCCGGTCTCCCTCGGCCGAGACAGAGCCGCAGCGAGACATCCTCTTCGTCGGGCGCCTCGTCGCCAAGAAGGGTGTCAGCGATCTTCTGACCGCGGTCGAGGTCGCGGGTCACCAGATTCCACCTCCCTCGGTGTGCATCATCGGAGACGGCAAGCTGCGCGAGCAGCTCGAGGCGGAAGCGCGGGCGCGGGGAGTGAACGCGACGTTCGCCGGCGCGAGGAGCCCTGATGATGTGGAGAAGGCGATGCGGACTTCCCGCCTCTTCGTGGCGCCCTCCCGCACTGCCCCCGACGGTGATGCAGAAGGACTCGGAATGGTCTTCCTCGAGGCGGCGCGGGCGGGACGCCCGGTGATCGCGTACGACCACGGTGGCGTGGGCGAGGCGGTCGTGGACGGGGTCACCGGAGTCCTGGTGCCCGAGGGCGATACCGCCGCGCTTGCCGACGCCATCGTGCAGCTTCTCGGCGACCCCGAGCTCCGCAGCAGGATGGGTGAAGCAGGTCGGCGCCGTGTTGCGGATGAGTTCGACATCCGCACGTGCACCGCCGCACTGGAGGACGAGTTCGACCGAGTGGCGGGTGGTGGATAGTGGCGCAGCCGGCTGACACCGATGGCGGCGCGGAGTACTCGCGGATCTCGGTGGTCATTCCCACCTACAACCGCGCGGACCTGCTGCCGCGGGCCGTGCGCGCCGCCTTCGCGCAAACCGTCGCGCCGGCCGAGGTGATCGTCGCGGACGACGGCGGCGATGACGAGACGCGCGCGACGATGGCGCAGCTCACCGCCGAATTCGGTCCCTCGCTCGTGTACACGCGAACAGCCCCCGAGGCTCGCGGTGCATCCGCCGCAAGGAACGCCGGAGCGCGAGTCTCGCGCGGCCACGTCCTCGCCTTCCTCGACGACGACGACTGGTGGGATGCTGAATACCTGGCGCAGGCGATGACCACGCTGCGCGCCGAAGACGCCGAGATGGTGCTGACGCCGAACTGGATCGTCATCGATGAGGAGCGGCGACCGTTCATGACTCCCAGCGAGTCGAGCTTCTCGACCTTCCGTCCGGGCATGACCGGCTCGAACATCGTGGTGACGCGGAGAGCGTTCGATCGCATCGACGGCTTCGATCCCGCGATGTGGGTGATGAACGACGTCGACTTCTTCGTCCGTGCTCGCGCGGCCAAGACGCGCATCGTGGCGGCACGGGAGCGTCTCGTGTATCTCGAAGGCAGGGGAGTCGGCCACCTTTCGTCCGCATCGGAGCGCCGGGCTCTCGGCTTGGAGCACTTCATCGAGGTCCACGGATCGGAGATGGACCGAAAGTCCATCCGGTTGGTGAAGCGCCGTATCAGCGTCGCCAGAGCGGCATCCGCCGTCAGCATCCCTGCTCGCGTGCGTCATACTCTGGCAGTGATGTGGTTCTCGTCGGTCAGCGACTACACCGGGACGTTGAAGCGGAGGCTCGATGGACGCCGTCGGTCCTATTGACGTCGTGATCCTGTGGGTCGACGTCCGCGACCCCGAATGGCAGGCCGCCCGAGGTGCCGCCCGCGGAGGGTCGGGAGACACGCGGTACACCGGCGCGGACAACGACTGGGATACCCTGCGTTACCTCCTCCGGAGCATCGACCGGTACTGCCCGTGGGCGCGGCGGATTCACCTTGTGACCCCCGGCCACGTTCCGCGCTGGCTGGTCGAGAGCCATCCGCGACTCTCGGTCGTCGACCAGCGCGTCCTGCTTCCACCGGATGCGTCACCCTCCTTCAACTCCATGGCCGTGGAGGTGAATCTGGACCGAATCCCCGATCTCGCGCCCACCTTCGTGTACTTCAACGACGACATGCTCGTGCTGCGCGAGACGACCGTCCGCGACATCATCCCTCGCGGGCATCCGGCTGGATTTGCGGTTCAGAACGCACTCACCGCATCCAATGACTGGTCGCACTGGGTGCTCAACGCGGTGGGCGCCGTGAACTCCGTCTTCGACAAACGTCGTGTGATGCGGGCTCGACCGGCGCAGTGGTTCAGCCCACGCTACGGACGCCACGTGCTCCGAAACATCGCGCTGCTCCCGTGGGGATCGTTCACGGGGTTTTTCGAGCCTCACGTGCCGATGGTGCTGCGCACCAAGACCTTCGCGGATGTGCGACGTCGACTGCCCGAGCTCATCGAGACGACGACGAGATCTCGTGTGCGATCGCTCAGCGATGTGAGCCCCTTCCTGTACCGCTATTGGCAGCTGTGCACCGGTGACTTCAGCCCGGTGTCGCCAGACGCCTATGGCCGGTTCTTCGAAGTGAGCGCCGCGTCATTGGACGCCGTGGAAGCCCACCTGCGGTCGAGCAGGTCGCTCTTCGTCTGTCTGAACGACGGACCGGATGCCCATGCGGACGGTGTGCGGGAACGTCTGCACGCCCTGCTGGACGCGCGTTTTCCGCATCCCTCCGCCTTCGAACGGGAGCCGGCAACTCAGCCGGGATAGACAGCCCGGGCGATGGCGGGGTGAGCGCGACTGGCAATACGGTGGGACAGGATCATCTCCGGGTATCGGCTGTAGAACTTCGCCATGGAGGCGATCTCCCTGAGCCAGGGCATCCAGCGGAACTTACCCGAGGTCTCGCGCGCCCAGCCGTGGGTCGCGGTCGCCGTGGGCGCGAGGAGGACGCGCACCCCCTCGTGCCACGCGCGCAAGCCGATGTCGGAGTCCTCGTAGTAGATGAAGAAGCGCGAATCCCAGCCGCCGATCCGATCGATGGTCGCGCGGGTGCCGAAGACCGCGGCGCCCATCAGCCAGACGACAGGACGGGGAGCCGCGCCGTCAGAGGTCAGGAGATACCGGTGGTCGTCCCCGCGCAGGCGATTCCGGATCTTGGCGGTCAGCAACGGGAAACCTCGTCCGTTGGGCTGGATCGTCCCATCGGGGTCGAGGAGCTGCGGGCCTACGACGGCGCCCGTCTCGCGCGCGAGCTCTTCAAGGCGATCGATCGCGGCCGCATCGATCCCGACGTCCGGGTTCACGAATCCGATGAAGTCTCCGCGCGCCGTCGCGAGGCCGGCGTTGTTGGCAGCGGAGAAGCCGACGTTCTTCGGCAGCCGGATGACTCGCGCCCCCAGCGTCTCAGCGAGCGCCGCGCTGTCGTCGCTGGAGAAGTTGTCGACCACGATCCATTCGGTCTGATCGTCCATGTCTCGGTCGTGCCAGAAACGCATCAGCGCTTCCCGACTGTTGAAGGTCACCGTGATCAGTGACCGGCGCGGGCTTGAATGCGGCAACGTGCCTTCCACGGTCTACTTTCCTGTATCGGGGCCGGTTCTTGGAGACACTGGCCCAGGTGCACTGCCCAGGATCGCTCGCGCGCCCGTCAGCGATTCCCTGCGGCACGCGTTGTCGCCAGAACACCGAGCCAGCATACGCGCCGGCCCTCTGGGCACTTCGCCGCTTCAAGACGAGGACGGGGTGCGGGGATGCGAATCAGGCGCAACCACAGCCATGGCGCACTGCGCTGCAAGCGCACACAATGGCGGTTTCGGGCATGGTGAGCTGCCAGCGACCGGGGGACGAGATTGCGTTCCGCGGCGGCGGAGCACGGACCGACGTTGCTTCAGGGGGTTCGGCCTACCTCGGGGCGCTCCGTTAGGATCGACCAGTGACTGACGACGAAGCTCCGACGATCGATGCGCAGCGGATTCTCGTGGTCGGACACGGCGTCGCTGGACGGGGTGTCGCCGACGACGCCCTCGCGAAGGGCCACAACGTCGTCGGATTCCTCGATGATGAGCTCAGCTCGCCTGATGTCCTCGGCAGGCTCTCCGATGTAAATCAGGTTGTCCACGACAATCACGTGGACACCATCTATTTCGCCATCCCCACGATTGAGGCGGGGCGTTTGCGCGAGTTCATCGCGGGGCTTGAATCCGACCTCCGCCTGTCGATGCTTCCGCGAACGTACAAGACCATCAGCACCGAGGCAGTGGGCATTGGCGACCTCACCGATGTCGATATCCTCCAGTTGGTCGGACGACGACCCGTGAAGCACGACCTGCTCGAGGCGGAGGCGCTGGTCTCCGGACGACGCGCGCTTGTGACCGGTGCCGCGGGTTCGATCGGTTCGCGTCTGACGGAGCACCTCTTGCAGCTCGGAGCGGAGTCAGTCACCGCCTTCGACTGGTGGGAGAACGGATTGTTTCACCTTGCCAACAGGCTGGGCGACAGCCGGCTGCGGATCGTGGTCGGGGACGTGAAGAACCGCAGAAGAGTCGAGCGGGTCTTCGCCGACCACCGCCCCGATCTGGTCTTCCACGCGGCCGCTTACAAACACGTCCCGATTAATGAGGACAACCCGACAGAGGCCCTCGCGAACAACGCGCTCGGAGCCGAGATCGTCCTCACCCAGGCGATCGCCGTCGGAGCGAGCCACGCCGTATACGTGTCAACTGACAAAGCCGTGCGACCTGCCAACGTCATGGGTGCGTCGAAACGTCTCGGCGAGCTCCTTCTCCGCGATCTCGCCGGTACATCCGGGGAAACGAAGTTGACTGCTGTGCGATTCGGGAACGTGTTGCAGAGCAACGGGTCGGTGATGGAGACGTTCAGGCGTCAGATCGAGGCGGGTGGACCGCTCACCGTCACTCACCGCGATGTGACCCGGTACTTCATGACGATCGACGAGGCGGCCCAGCTGATCATCCAGTCGACGCACTTGGGTGAGAACGGCGACATCTGTGTTCTGGACATGGGCGATCCGGTGCGCATCATGGAACTGGCCGAGAGCCTGGTCAAGGCCACGGCTCCGCACGTGAAGATCGAGGTGACGCAGCTCCGCCCGGGCGAGAAGCTCTACGAGGAGCTGACCTACAACCCTGACCTCGCGACCAGCACAGATAACAGCAAGGTCTTCATCATCAAAGCCGAGGACGAGTTGGATGTCCCGGTCACCAAGATCCGCGAAGTCGTGACCGCGGCACGTGACGGCGCGCTCGATGACGACGGTGCCCGTCGCGCCCTCATCACAATGGGTTTCGCAATCGCCCCCCCCAAGACGGAGCTGCCTTGAACTCGCTCTCCGCGTCGACCGTGCTGGTAACCGGCGGCGCGGGGCGACTAGGTCGTCTCGTCGTTACGGCGCTGCGGGCGCGCGGCATTCGTACCCTCTCTCTTTCGCGGGGCACGATTGAACACCCGGATGATTTGCGGGCCGACTTGACCGACGCCGATGGTGTCATCTCCGCGGTTGCAGACGGTGACGTCGACATCATCGTTCACCTTGCCGCCGCAGTCCATCGTGACAACTCTCTCGAGAGCGGCGCGCGAATGGATGCGTCACTTGACCGACTGATTCGCACCAAGCTTCCTCACGCCGTCGTCTTCGCATCCACGGGTGCGGTGTACGGGGATCGTTCCACGGAGGCCGTGACTGAAGAGTCGCCGACGTTGGGTACGTCGCCATACGCCCTGTCGAAGTTGTCGTCCGAGAATGCTCTACACGCTTTGACCTTGGGAATGCCGGAGCTTTCGGTGACCACGCTGCGCATTTTCAACGTCGCGGGGCCAGACTTTCCGACGTCTCTCGTCCAGCGCCTTCTAGCGGCAGACCCCGCGCATCCGGCGACGCTCATTCGCCCGGACTCCTACGTGCGGGACTACATCCACCAGGCGGACGTGGTGAATATCATCTTGGCGGCGATGGATGACCCCGAACCGGGCTACCACCTGCTGAACGTCGGTGCTGGTCAGCCGATCCCGACTCGGAGTCTGCTGAGTTCGCTCGACATTTCGGATAGCGCCTGGGTGGAGGTGGACGGCGAGGAAAGCAGCAACTGGTGCGACAACGCACCCCTGGTACGTTCGTTCGGAATCGCCCCGCGTGTGCTGCCGACCCGCGCGTGGGGGTTGCGAGATCCCAGTGCGTGAGCGTAGCCCTGCCTGGGCCGCCGGGCGGTGACGCAGGGACGGAAGTTGCGCGGACCGCGCATTCGAGTCAAGAGTTTGACCGGTAGGATACATAGGTTATCCTCGCGCTCGGGTCGTCCAATTGACGTGCACCGACGATACCCCCATCCTCCGAGAGTTACGCATGTCGACGAGCCCCGCTGTCTCCATCATCATTCCTGTACACAACGACGAGACGTGGATCGCCGCAGCCCTCGAGAGTTGCATGAGGCAGTCGCTCTCCGACATCGAGGTGATCTGCGTCGACGACGCGTCGACCGACGGAACCCGGGCGATCATCGATACCTATCGAGCGCGGGACTCTCGCATCCGCCTGATCGAGCAGCCGACGAACGCCTCAGCCTTTCAGGCGCGACGAGTTGGTGTTGAGGAAGCTCTGGCGCCCTACGTGCTTTTTCTCGATGGCGATGACGAGCTGACGCGAAATGCGGCACAGGTGGTGCTCGAGCGAGCGCGGTCCGAGGGCGCTGATGTCGTCGGTTTCGGCGTCGACTTCGTCATGTCGAAGGGCGTGCGCAAACCGGCTTTCGAGAAGGAAGTGCAGCCGAAGCACGCTGAGCTGTCAGGCTCGGCGATCCTCCCGGGTATCTTCCCCCCAGGCAAATCCGCTCACGGACACGTGTGGGGCTACCTCTTTGCTAGAGAAATCCTGAGATCCGCGTACGCCGGACTTCCTCTGGACCTGCACCTCCCGCGAGCCAACGACCTGCCCATCGCATTCCTCGCGTTGGCCGGAGCAACCAAGTACGTGTCAACGCCCGAGCGGGCGTATCGCTACCACTTCCGGCGCGGCACCAGCGGCCAGCGGGTCACGAACACCGACGAGTTCGAGTTCTATCTCGGCGCCGTTCGTTCGATTGAACTCATCGAGCACAAGGTTCACGAAATCGTGCAGGGGTCGGACAATGCTGTCGAGGTCTTGGCGTGCTATGAATCGACGCGCCTCTCCGTCATCGGTACCGTTCTGCGGTACTGCCTCAATGCAGCTGACGAGGAGCTTCAAGGCGCTTGCTTCGCTATGGTACGCGCGCGGGTCAGCGACGTTGACCTGATCCGGGCCGCTGCAGGCTTCTGCCCGGACGCGCTGCGCTTGTTTGATCGCACCAGTCCGGGTCCTTCGAATCGAGCGGAGCCGGTTCGAAGCGTCCTCATCACCACGGCGGTGCTGGGCACCGGTGGTATCCAGGGGGTCATCGCATCGCAGGCTCGTCACTTGGTCGACGCCGGGATGAGGGTGACGATCGCGGTTCATCGACACGACGACTCTGTTTACGAGCTCCCCGACGGTGTCGAGGTAGTCCATCTACAGGCGACGACGGTGGCTGAACGTCTTCGCGCGTGGATTGAGATCTGCCGTGATTCAGAGGCTGATGTCATCCTCGACCACTACGTGCTCTACAACCAGGTATGGCCATTCTTCGCTCTCGCTGCTCAGACGCTCGGCATCCCCACTGTTGGGTTCCTTCAGAGCTTTGCGTTGCGCCCGGTCCGCGACGACAACGCAAACATGTCGTTCCTGGTAGAGAATCTGCCGCTCCTCGAGACGGTTGTGACTCTTTCTGCCGCCGATGTGGCGAACTGGAAGCTGCGTGGCCTGGAGCGGGTCGTCCATCTGCCTAATCCTCCGTCGCCCATGCTGCAGCAGATGCCGGCACGCACCGTGCCGAAAGCCCCGCCAGTCGGACCCGTGAAACTCATCTGGTGGGGTCGCCTCCAGCAGTCGACGAAACAAGCCCGGGATCTCATACCGATCACTGCCGCGCTGAGGTCCCGAGGGGTGGATGCCGAACTCACCGTCATCGGACCGGACAGCAATGACCTCACCGCGGCGCGGATGCTGGCTGACGCCGTTTCCCAGGGTGTCGCTGATCATGTCAAGATCGTTGGCGCTCTGCACGGACCAGCCCTGGTCGAGGCACTGTCCGATGCGGACATCTCGCTGTTCACCAGCGTGATCGAAGGGTCGCCACTCGCCCTTATCGAGGCACAGTTTCTCGGGCTTCCCGTTGCCATGTACGAGCTGCCCTGGCTGGCGAATCTGGATGGAAACAAAGGTGTGATCACTGTCAGCCAAGGCGACGTGCGCGGGCTGGCGCGAGAGATCGATCTGCTGGTCAATGATCCTGACCGATACGCCGCTGTCTCTCAGGCGTCGCTCGAGGCCGCTAGACGCGCCACTGACTTCGATTTCCCCGAGCTGTATGGGCAACTGCTGACGGGAACTCTTCCCGCGACCCGCTCGCCGGAGCCGACAGTTGCGCACGCGCGCCTCCTGCTTGAGTGGACGACCTTCTACACAGAACTCAACTCGCGGCAGCGCATGGCGCAGAGCGCTGAGGTCACCAATCTGCGTAAGCAGATCGTCGCGTTGCGGAAGGAAGGCGCGGATGTTCGCGCCAAATTCGTGGCGCAACGACAAGCGACGGCAGATCTGCGGCGCAAGCTGGCGGTCGCACCGAGCACGCCTCGGTTCGATCGACGCGCGAAGCGACTAGTAGCACGGATTGCCCGCAAGGCGCAGTCTGTATTGCGTACCCGAGATCACGCCAAAGACAGTGCTCACACGGGGTCTACTGCCGTACACGACATGGCCTTGAGTGTGCCCACCGTGGACGCAGCAGTAGAGGTCGCCGGTCGCGATTCCGTCGCTGTGCCCGGTGACCACGGTCACCGCACTGATGGTGCCGCGCTTCGGGACGGGGCCGAGGCGACTGGCAGGGGAGTGCTCTCCGCCGCCCAGCCGGATGTCTCGGTCGTGATTCCCGTCTACAACGCAGGACCCTGGCTTGCCCAGTGCCTTTCGAGTGTGCTCGCCCAGAGCGAAGTCGGGTTGGAAGTGATCTGCGTCAACGATGGTTCGACTGACGATTCACGGAGCATCCTGAGCCATATGGCGCACCAGGACTCGCGAGTTCGCATTATCGACCAGCCCAACAGTGGGCAGTCCGTCGGGCGAAATGCCGGCTTGAATGCGGCCAACGGCCGGTACGTGATTTTTCTCGACAGCGACGACTACTGGGCGCAGGACGCACTGTCGGTGCTCGTACAGCGCGCCGACGCCGACGAGTTGGATGTTCTGCTCCTGGAGGGTCACTCAGTTCTCGATGGCAACGTGAGCGACGAAGTGTGGAACCGCTACGGCAACTACTACCCGCGGCACCAGGAGTACCGCGAGACGCGGGCTGGTGTCGACATGATCGTCGACATGAGACGCGGACGCGATTACAAGGCGCACGTGGGCCTTTACCTGACCCGCACGAGTTACATCCGTGCCAGCGGTGCACGATTCATTCCGGGGATCGTCCATCAGGACAACCCGTACACATTCGCGCTCTTGTTGAACGCTGGCCGCGTTGCGCACGCCATGGTAGATCTCTATGCCCGGCGCTTGCGGCCCGGGTCCACCATCACGACGCTGAAGGCTCTGAATTCCGCCAAAGGCTACTACCTCAGCTACGTATCAATGCTTCGGGAAGTGTCCAGCCGTGACCTGTCGCCCGAAGTTGCGAGCGTCCTGAGCAATGTCGTCTACGACGTCTTCGTGAGCGCTCGTGGCCAGTTCGTTCAACTGCCCCCATCTATAGGTGCTGAGTTGAAGAGACTCGATCTCAGTCCTGAAGGGCAGGTGGCCTTTCGCCTGCTGGTTAGCACTCGCGAACCGGTGACCGCACAGGAGCCGATCCACCCTCCACGCGCCGAGAACCGCACGTTGACCGGCGACGCTGTCCAGGCCGCACGCTGATCCGTCCCAGGCGAGTTGCAACGTGACAACAGTGGAAATCCATGCAGCGTCGACTCTTGCGACTCGAATAGACGGAACCCATCGAGATTGGCCCCGGCCCGGGCTGGCGCACGACTAAGCTACGGCGAGCTCGAGGACTTCGATTCCCAGTCCCGGTGACTCCACGCGCCGCAGGCGGGGGACTTCTTCCAGCCAGTACTCGAGTATCTCGCTTTCGTCGCGCCGATCAACGTCGTCAGCCACAATGAGTGCACCCGGAGCGAGGCGGTCGACAAGTAGCGGCAACGCCGGGTACCTCGCGTGTGGCCCGGTGGTCCCCGGCGGACCGTCGACGAGAAGCACATCGATGGGTTCGGTGAGTTCAGCCGAGTCGAACGAGTACCAGGAGAACTCGCCTCGCGGCGTCTGGAGCGGCGAGAGAGGTGCGAGGCGCACGTCGACGAAGTCCGTCAAGCGATGGGCGGAGATGAGCGCACGTGTCTTCTGTGCGTATTCGGGCAAGTGTTCGAGCGCAATCAGTCGCCCGCGCCCCAGTTTCTTCAAGGCGTAGCCGATCCAAAGTGTGGACGTGCCACTGCCGCACTCGACGATGGTTTGGGCCCCGCTTGTTTCGATGAGATCGACGAGTGCGAGTAGCCCGGCCGGGCTCAATGCCCAACCGGCCACTGCGGGAAGCCTCGCCTTTGGCGAATATCTGCTCAGCAACTGGTCGAGAGCCTGAATGTCGGTGAGGAGCTCGCGGTGAAGGAAACGCAGGCGTCGATCCATGGTCTTCTCTAACGAGTGGATCGCCCGCGACTCTCCGATGAGCGCGTCCAAACTCGCTTGGAGGTGCATGTCGCGTTCTTCGCGGGCGCGATCCCCGTCAGCCTGCATCGACCTGAGCTCTTCGCGCGCAACGTCGCGCTCGGCTCGCATCTCGGCGAGCGCTCGGTGCGCAGCGTCGCGTTCGGCTCTCGCCATGACGAGTGCATGGCTGGCGTCGTCCCGTTTCGCGCGTGCGCTCTTCAACGCCCTGCGCGCTGCATCTCGCTCGGCACGTGCCTCGCGCAATCGAGCCTCCCATGGAAGCCGAGCGCGCCAAGATGCACGCGAGTGTCGCGATGCCGAGTCGCCCGTCGGTTGGTGACCGGTGTCCGGCTTTTCGGCGTCTCCTGCGTCGCTCATCGTGGCAAGGCTACACTCATGCGACGACCGAGGCTCGTGCGCTCGAAGAGGATGAAGGCGATTAGCTCCTTGCCTCGTCGACAGAACGCACTTTCGTCGACTGGATCCAGCGCTGGGTCGGTGACCGCCTCACCTTGACTGCGGGGAGACGAAGCCATGGTGCGGCATCGAGCACGGCCGAGCGAGTGGCGTCACAATCGGTGTCAGGCGTCAGCCATGGACGCGACCGGCCGACCCAGTCTGCAGTGATGGCGCGGCGGCTAAGCGGGGGGTTCGGGTCCCTGCAACGGTTGCGACGCGACGGCTCCGGTGCGTGCCGGCGGCGCAGCCAGCGCGCCGGGGCAGGGTCAGCGCGATCGGTCGAGCAATCGCCCCAAGCGGGTTCTGCGCGGCTTCGACTGCTTCACCGTGGGTTCCGGCTCGTCGAGGGAGCGAATCACACGCGCCGGGACTCCCCCCACCAGCGTGTTGGGCGGCACGTCGGAGACGACGACCGCCCCGGCCGCGACGACGGCGCCCGCGCCGATCGACACGCCGCCGACGACCGTGACCGCAGCCCCGATCCACGCACCGTCTCCGATCGTGATCGGATCGAATCGGCCAGTACCGGCGCGACGCGACGCCGGTCCGAGCTCGTGGGTGTCCGTGACCAGCCGGACGAACGGCCCGATGTTGACGCGGTTGCCGATCGAGGTATTGGGGCGGACATATGCGTCTCGATTGATGTACACGCCGATGCCGATGTCGATTGGTCCAAGGAATTCACCGCCACGGAGGATCTTCGTCCTCGCGCCGATGCGCACCAGCCCGTCGCCGATGAATCGGGCAGTCGGTGAGATCTCGCAGCCTTCGGCGATATCGGTCGTCACCGGAACATTATGCCTGCTGAGGAGCGACCTCGATCCGGAAAGCCCAGCGCTGCCACCGCTCGCCGGCAAGCTCGCGGAGGCGGGTCTCAATCGTCGCAGATGACGCCGAGCGGACCAACGAGTGGGAGACGACCGGCGTTTGGACCAGAGCGTTGTGGCGCTGACCCTCGCCGGGTCGCCCGGGCGCGGGGTGGAAGTGCTCGAGGCCGGCGCGCATCGGGGGGATGCGCGGGCTGATCCCAGCTCGACTGAAACCAACTCGGTGATCAACTCAGCGACGCAGGAGAGCGTGCCTCAGCCTGAGCGCCGCGGGGCGGAGCCACGGCGCGATGTCGAGCACGGTCCGGGCCGCCGGCGTCGCCTTCTGAACAACCCGCGAACTGAGCGACTGATCGACGCTCTCGGCGGCTCGGCGGGGCGACTTGTCGCGATCTCGCCGGCGCTCCGGCGGCTTTCGAGCCTTGGCGCTCTCTTCGGCAAAGAGGATCGTCAGATCGATGAGGCGCTTGGCGTCGTCGATCGTCGGCTCGGGGGAGTGACTCGCCGGGAGCGTGCCGGAGACCAACTGCTGATAGAGCGTCGCGAAATCGTGGGAGAGCTCTCGCTGGGCGGCCGAGACCGATGCCGCGGACAGCCTGCGGTACAACTGGGGATCGGCGGCGATCGCGGCGATCTCCGCGGCCAAGCCGGTGGCATCGCGCTGTGGAGCGGTGACGATTCCGTCATTACCTTCCGCGAGAGCCAGCCAAGGCATCTCGTACATCGCGACCGGCAGGCCGCGGGACTGTGCCTCCGGAATCGTGAGCGGGTATCCCTCGATGATGCTCGTGTTGAGGAAGATGTCGGATGAGTCGATCGCGGCCAGGAGATCCTCTCCGTAGAGCGGTCCCACCGCCTGCACGAGATCTCCGATCGCCAGCCTGTCCGCGAGCTCGTTCAACTGAGCTGCCGTCATCTCGTTCCAGTCCGGGCCGATGATGCGCAGCCGGAAGTCGACACCGAGTCGCCGCAGCTCCGCCGCCACCTGGACGAGCTCGGACACGCGCTTCGTGCGCTGCTCGAGCCGCCCCCACCACACCAGCTCGAGCGGCCGCCCGGTGGGCGCTTTCCGGGGAGCGGTGACCCGCGAGGCCTCCGCCAGCAGTGGAGAGGGCGGATTTGGCAGATAGGCCACCCGCGGCATCCCGCGCAGCTTCCAGAACGCCACGTCGGTCGGCGAGAGCACGATCAGCTGCGAGAGGGCGCCCATATTTCGGGTCTGGAAGGCGAGCCGTGTGATGCCGAGGAGGACGGACCGGCCGGCGAAGTTGTGCGCCCAGCCGATCGTCGCTGCGCCCTCCGCGCGCGCCGCGAGGGCGAATGCGGGCCACCGGTTCGCATAGAGCCAGTGGTGGTCGATCACAAGGTCGACACTGTGCTCGCGACACGCGTCAGCCCACTGCGCCAGCTGGTCCGCGAGGGACGTCGAGTCGTCGATCTGGACGAAGACGGCCCCTCGAGGGACGAGCGACTCGTCGCTCCCCGCCTCGCGCGCCGCGATCGTCACCCGGAACCCCGCGGCGAGCAGCAGGCGTGCCTGCGACAGCAGGACGCCGGTCACGCCGCCCCTCTGAAGGACGTTCGTGGTGAGCAGGATGCTGCGAGCAGGACGTTCACTCAGGTCGATCCGGCTCGTGTGCGCCGCGAGCTTCTCGAGCGCACCCGGCCGGAACTTCGCCGTCGCGTGCACGATCTCGCGCGCGGGGGCGCAGGTATACAGATGGGCGAAGGTCTCCGCGAGCAGGTCCTCACCGGTGTGCTCGGCGAGGTAGTACGTGGTGTAGGCGACGATAGACAGGCGGGCGGAGTCGTAGGTGGCGTGCACGAACGCCGGATCGGAGCTGCGGTTCGCGATCACCTGGACCGCGGGTGCGATCGTGTTGATCGAGTGGATCGCTCCCGCGTAGAACTTCGCCCACTCCAGGTCGTGGACCTTCTGCCCGCTGCCGCCACGACCGAAGTGGTATCGGTAGAGGCGCTCGGGCAGCGATTCGTAGCTCGTTGCCAGCGCCGTGGCGAGAAACGTGATGGGCAGATCATTGACCCGCGGGAGGACGAGGTCGTCGGGCATCAGCGCGTACGCGTCGACGAGCAGCTGCGTGCGGAAAAGGAACCGCCACAGCTGACCCTGCGCCGGCTCGTCGATCGGGAAGAGCCCGCGCAGGACGTCCGCACCCCGGAGCGAGCCGATGCGCGGCTGGAGCCGAAGTTCGAATCCGCCACCAGTGCTCCCGTCGCGGCCGACGACCTCGACGCCGAACTGGACGAGATCGGCGTTCGTGCTCTTCGCCTTCGAGAGTGCGACCTCCGCCGCGTTGTCGGCCAGCTCGTCGTCGCCGTCGAGGAAGAGCAGATATGCGCTTCGCGCCGCACGGATTCCCACCCCACGCGCCTGGTAGGCCGACATGTTCTGCTCCTGGCGGATGATGTGCACGCGCGGATCACGCTCGGCGTACTGCTGCACCACATCAGTGGTTCCGTCGGAGGATGCGTCGTCGACGACGATGACTTCGATCGCGGAAAGCGTCTGGCGAAGGCAGCTGTCGAGTGCTCCCGCGATCACGTCCTCGTCGTTGTAGACCGGGATGACGATCGATACGAGCGGGATGGTGTCCATGTGATCTCCGTCGTTGCGGGTAACTCGTGGGGGGCGCGGCAGTGCGACTGCGTCGCGCGCCGGGTCAGCTGCGCAGGAGTGCGTGCTTTACGCGGCGGGCAAGCGGACGCAGCCAGGGGGCGAGAGCCAGCACTCTGTGACCTGTCCCGGTCAGCTTGCCCTCCACCCGCTGACCGATCGAGCGAGAGGCTGAGGTGGCGCGCGCCCGCCCGTTAGCGGACGCCTTCGCTGCCTCGACGCTCTGCTCCGCATTCCGCTCGGCGTAGAAGACCAGCAGATCGAGCGAGACGCGGGCGTCTTCCAGCGTCGGCTCCGGTGAGTATTCGGCCGGGAGGGTGCCGGACACGAGCTGCTGGTAGAGCGCCGCGAAGTCGTAGGAGGTAGCGCGCTCCGCCGCCGCGATCGATGCGCGCGAGAGCGCGCTGTACCGGTCTGGATCGGCCGCGAGCGCAGCGACGGCGGCGGCGAGAGCGTTCGCGTCGCCCTGACGGACGGCGATGACGCCGGGGTTGTCCTGGACGGGGAGCAGCCAGGGCAAGTCGTACATGACCACGGGTAAACCGCGGGACTGCGCCTCGGGAATCGTGAGGAGGTACCCCTCGATGATGCTTGTGTTGATGAAGATGTCGGAGGAGTCGATTGCTTCGAGCAGGTCATCACCGTGGCGGGGGCCGATGACGTCGACGACATCGTCCAATCCGCGTCGCGTTACCAACGTCGACAGCTGGGCAGCACTCATGTCCGTCCAGTCCGGTCCGATGATCCGCAGCCGGAAGTCGACGCCGAGCCTCTTGAGCGACCGCGCGACCTCGACGAGGTGTGTCACTTTCTTGGTGTGCTCCTCGAGCCGGCCCCACCACACGACCTCGAGCCGACGCCCGACCGGCGCGGGTTTTGGCGCGACATCGCCCGCAGACCCGAGCAGCATCGGGGACGGCGGGTTCGGCAGAAAGGCGGTGCGGGGGATGCCGCGCAGCTTCCAGAATGCGACGTCCAGGGGCGAGAGCACGATGAGCTGTGCCAGTGCCGGCAAATTGTCGTGCAGCAGCGTGTGCAGATCGGTGCCGTTGTAGGTCGGGCGCCCCGCGAAGTTGTGGAGCCAGCCGATGGTGGCGGCCCCGGATGCCCGTGCTGCCAGGGCGTAGCCCGGCCAGTCGCGTGAGTACAGGACTCGGTGGTCGATCACGACGTCGACCTCGTGCTCCCGGCACACCTCGACCCAGCGGGCCAGGCGGTCCCGTCGGCTCGAGCCGGAGACCGCGACGAGCGTCGCCCCCTCGGGCACGAGCGACTCGTCGCTGCCGTGGAGGTGTGTCGCGATCGTGACGCCGTACCCCGCGTCGAGGAACACCTGCGCCTGCGTCCGCAGGACGTTGGACACACCCCCAGTGGTGAGGATGTTCGTCCTCAACAGCACGTTGCGCACGGGCTTCCGGCCCAGCTCGATGCTCGTCCCTAGGCGCGTTAGGGTCGGCAGCGTCTCGGGCGCGAACGTCGACGCGGCGGCGATGATGTCGATTTCATCGATACGCGCGCGCAGCGGTTTGATCTCCTGCATCTGGCGGGCCTCGGGTACGCGATGTACGCGCGCGAGTGCCCGGGCGACGCCCGACAGGCGAAGCGCCTCGTAGCCGTCCAGCAGCGGCTCCGGATTGGGACTGTGCCGTGCCCACTCCCGCACGATCGGCTGGATCGCCGTCACGGCATCGAGCGAACCCATGTCCTGCGACAGAGCGGCGCTCGAATGCGCGACTTCTGCCGAACCACGGCCGGACAGTCGCAGATGCGCGGACTCCCCCAGGGGCGCATACGTGCGCGCCGCCGCGCACGCGAGGAACACCTCGACCGCGTCGTCGGATGATCCGGCAGGCAGAGCCGTGTACACAGCGCGGAGCAGCTCTGTGCGGAAGAGGAATCCAGTGACGCGACCGTGCGAGCCGGCGTTGGCGGGAAACAGGCCTCGCACGATGTTCTCTTCATGCAGCACGGTGTTGCGGGCTTTCTGCATGCGCTCTGAGACGACGCCATCCTGCGCACCGGTCGCGTCAGCGAAGCCGACGATGTCCGCGTTTCCCTGGGTCGCCTTCTTGTGCGCGTCCTCGGCCGCACCGCTGATCAGCTCGTCGCCGGGCTCGAGGAACAGGACGTACGGCGCCGTGGCCGCCGACACACCCGTCCGTCGCAGCCCCGAGGCCGAGGAATCCTCGCTCCGTGCGATGCGAACGCGGGGATCCGCCGCCTTCCGCTCAGCGAGGGCAGGGTCCGCGGGCATGCTCCCAGCGACGCAGATGATCTCGACATCGTGCATCGACTGGTCGATGCACGACCGCAGCGTGGCTCCGATCCGCTGGTCGTCGTGAACGATCAGGACGATGAGGGAGACGAGGGGCGACGTGGACATCTGAATTCCGTGGAGGTAGGGCGGCTAGCTCGATGCCGCAGCGGCCCGGAAGACCGCCGTGTACTCGGCCGCGATCGCGTTGGGATCGCGAGCGTCGAGATCGGGTCGGCCTGTGGGGGGCTGATCTCTGAGCGCCTCGACCGCTGCTTCCAGCGTCACGGCCGTGAGGCGTCCGCTGTGGAGGCGCACCCAGTCGTGGCCAACTTCGTCGGCGAGCAGTCGTGTGCCAGGGGTGTCCTCGACCAGCACCGGGCGGTCGAGAGAGAGAGCGAGCATGATGATACCGAGGCTGTCGGAGGCGTCCGGCGCAGCCACGACGACGAGCTCGGCGAGCGAGACTTCCTCGACGCGTGCACTGTCGGAGAGGGGTTCGTCCCGGAGGGTGATGCGGTTCGGATAACGAGTCAGGGTGCGGTCGAAGGACGCGCGGAGGGCGTCCGGCAGCTGACCGACGATCCGGAGCGTACTGTCGCCGAGGTCGGCGTAGGCGAACACCTTGAGCGGTGCCTCGTAGACGGCCGGGACTGTGTGGGGGGAGACGAACAGGAGGCGCCCGGGCACCGCCTCCTTGCGCGGGTAGCCGAGGAAGCGATCTCGCAGATGGCTGTGCCCAATCACGATCGCGGCCCTCCCGGCGGGAGCGGGGATCGTAGGGCTGAGAGCGACGAACGATGTAGTCGCATCGTCGAGGATGGCCTCGGCCCGCGACGCCGCCCGTGCGACCACAGCGTCGTCATTGCTCACTGTCCGCACGAGCGCGATGCCGCGACGCTTCAGTGACTTCGAGAATTTCGTGGCGCGCCTCACCTGCTCCCCGTCCGGGGTGCCGCGCTCGCCGATCACGGCGCCGGGCGAAAGGACGTGGATCACGTCGACGCCCGCGGTCGGACGCGGACGGGCGCGGAACTCGTAGACGATGCCCGTCGGTCCCTTGCCTGCCGAGTTGTCGCCGATCAGCTGGTCCACGTATGCCACGCGGTGCGACGGTGGACGCGAGGCGACCACGACTCGCAGCGACGGGACTTCCGAGCCCTCCTGAGCGCCGTCGCCGGCGTTACCGCGCACGCCGGAAGACGAGGAGGAAGACGCCGAAGACACGCGCCAAGAATAGACTGGCGCGCGGTGAATGAGAAAATGACTCAGAACGTCTTTGCGCAGCTGAGCGGGCAGGACGACAATCTTGGAGACTCGGCACTCCGTGTCGCATACCTCGATGCGCTTCGCGGGCCCGGCCGGCATGTCCACGTATATCTGATGACCCCGACCACGGACTACACGGCCGGCTTCGCCAAGGCCCCGGATGTGACGTTCTACGAGCAGTGGACGCCGTGGATCCGCGCGCAGAACGAATCCACGCGACCCGTGCACGCGATCAACGCCGGAGAGATCAACCCCGGGGCCGGGGTGTTCCCCGGGCCCCGTCGCGCGGCGGAATGCGCGCGCGTCGTCGCCGCCGGCGGTGCCGTGGTTGTCGCCGGCATCGGTCTCCGCAACGTCGAGAGCGCGGATCACGTCACCTTCGACCCCGCGTTCCGCAACGCGTCGGTGGTGTCCTGGCGCGACCAGGGATCGCGCGACGCAGCCGGGTTCGGCGACTTCGCTCCTGATTGGGCGTACTCGGAGGGGCCGCCGACGTCGGCGTGGGCGGATGCGGGGGAGCGCTCGCTGCTCGCGGTGACGCTGCGATTCGACCGCCCGTGGCCGGGAGAGGAGTGGATCGCTGCGACGCGCGCGTTCGCGGCCAAGACCGCGACGCGCATCGTCACGGTCGCGCAGGTCGCGCGCGATGCGCCCCGCGCCGTGCATCTGGCTGAAGCCCTCGGCGGCGAGTACCTCTCCGCGCCGAGCATGCGGCACGACGACCTCGATGCCCATGTACGCAGCGTGTACAGCCGCTCGCTCGCGGTTGTCAGCGACCGTGCGCACGGCCTGATCATGGGGGCAACCGAGGGCGCGTATCCGATCGGCTCCGGCAGTGATCCGCAGAAGATATCCCGCCTGCTCGCAGCGGTGGGCCTGGGCGGGCTGATCGGCCGCTATGACGAGCTGCCGGAGTTCGCCGACCGCTTTGAGTCGCACCTGCCGAGTCTCGTACCGGCGATCGACGCCGCCCGTGCCGACGTCGCCGACCTGACCGCGCGCATCCGCGCCGCAATGGACGCGGTCGCCTGATCAGCACGATAACTCAGCTCGGACCCCGGGCAGGGCTGTCACAGCTCTCTCCCGGGCTCCGCTGGTGAGCCGAGGTATCATCGCATGAGCTGTGCGCGCGGGACAGTCCCACGGAGTACGTGGCGGTCAGAGAGGTAGCGAGTTCCTTGGTGGAAGCACACCTTCGCGCCCCTGCCGACGGCCTCTACGAAGTAGGCCGACGTCCGCCGTTCGGCGCGTATCTCCAGGAGACGTGGCGGCGCCGCAGCTTCGCGTTCACGCTGGCCGGATACCGGTTGATCGGTGGGCTGCTCCAGAACAGGCTCGGCATCCTCTGGATCGTGCTGAAGCCCGTGCTTACTGCCATCATCTATGGCACCATCTTCGGTTTCATCCTCTCCCACTCCGCGCGCCCCGCCGACTTCGTGCCCTACGTGCTGACGGGCGTCTTCGTCTTCGAGTTCTTCACCGGCTGCTTCTCCGGAGGGTCACGGTCCATCACCGGCAACGCCCGTCTCGTCCAGAGCCTGGGATTCCCGCGAATTCTGCTACCCGTCTCAGTCGTGATCGAGCAGGCGATGCGGATGGTGCCGACGACCGTGCTGCTCGGCATCCTGCTACTGGTCTTCGGTGTGCCGATCAGCTGGTCGTGGCTGCTGGTCATCCCGATTCTCGCGCTCATGGCGGTCTTCAACTTCGGTGTCGCGCTGATCGTCGCCCGCATGTCTGTCTGGACCCGCGACGTCCAGCAGTTCATCCCAACCATCAACCGCGTGCTGTTCTACGCGAGTAGCGTGTTCTTCCAGGTCGATCTCGTGTTCGCCGACAACCCGGTGCTGCTCACCATCGCACACAGCATCCCCACCTACGACTTCATCGCACTCGTGCGAGGCGTGATGCTCGTCGATCATCCGACGCCCATGCTCGCCGCCATCCTCGCGCCCGTGTGGGCCGTGCTGGCCCTCGTGGTCGGTGTCGTCTACTTCTGGAAAGCGGAGGCGAGGTATGGCCTCAGTGAGTGAGTCGGCACGGCCGATGATGGTCGTGGACGACGCGCACGTCACCTATCGTGTCTACGCGTCAGGCAAGCGGATGAGCGTTCGCGACACCATGCTCAGCATGCAGGCGCTGCGCGGCGGACGCGGCCTCAAGACCGTTCCCGCACTCAGGGGCGTCACGTTCGCGGCCTCTGAGGGCGAGACGATTGGGGTCATCGGCCACAACGGATCAGGCAAGTCGACGCTGTTCCGCGCGATGAGCGGACTGATCCCCACCTCGCAGGGGACGATCTGGGCCGCCGACCGCCCCGTGCTGCTCGGCGTCAACGCCGCGCTCGTTCCCGACCTGTCGGGGGAGAACAACATCAAGCTCGGCCTTCTGGCGATGGGCTTCACTCCCGAAGAGGCATCGGCGCATGTGGACGAGATCGCCGACTTCGCCGAGCTCAACGAGTTCATCCACCACCCCATGCGCACCTACTCGTCGGGTATGGGAGCGCGGCTGCGCTTCGCCATCGCTTCCGCCAAGGCCCACTCGATCCTGCTGATCGATGAGGCGTTGTCCGTGGGGGACCGGCGATTCAAGCTCAAGAGTGAAGAGCGCATCCGTGAGCTTCGCGACAGCGCCGGCCTTGTCATGATCGTGAGTCATTCGGCCAGTTCGCTCCGTGACACGTGCGAGCGGGTGCTCTGGATACACAAGGGCGAGCTGCGCGCCGACGGTCCGGCCAGAGACGTCATCAACGACTACGTCAAGTGGACCAAGCAGGGGACCAGCGCGGTCGGTGCGGCATCGACCGCGCTAACGGCACCGAAGGCGAACACGGCATCGGCGGCCCGGCGCATGCAGGCGAGGGTCGAATACCGTGCGGCGCAGGCCGCGGCTGCTGCACCGGCTCCGGCGATCGCCGCGCCGACGGCCTCGAGTACGCCCACGGGACCTGTCGCTCAGCCGACCGGACCTGTCACTCACCTGACAGGCCCCGACACCGTCCGACGGCGGCGGTTCTACCAGTCGGTGCGAGAGCGCAGCCGTCGCGAGATCACCGCAATCGCTGTCACGGGCGGCGCGATCCTCGTCGCCATCGGCGCGGGAGCGGCCCTCGCGCTGGTCGCGATTCTGCCCTAGCCAGCCCAGCCCAGCCAGCGGCTCACCGAGGGCGCAGCCACTTCTTCGCGCGATGCGCGAGCGGACGCAGGCCCGGCAGTCTCTGGAGAGTGGCCCGCCCGATCGGCGCGGCCGATTCCCACAGCCGAGCACTCACCGACGCGGGTCTCGCACGACCCCGCCCCCGCGACCGTTCGGCGAAGAAGACCATCAAGCCGAGCAGCTCTCGCGCATCAGCGAGCGTCGGCTCGGGGGAGAGGCCGGGGGGCAGAGTGCCAGTGACGACACCGCGGTACAGCTCCGCGAAGTCGAACGAACTCGTCCGCTCGGCCGCCTCCACAGAAGCTCGGGAGAGAGCGGTGTACCGCTCCGGATCGTAGAGCAGATCGGCGATCTGGCGGGCGAGGCCGCGCGCGTCGGCCTGCGGCACGGCCACGATTCCTTCATTGTGCTGCGCCAGGGTGAGCCACGGAAGCTCGTACATGAACACCGGCAGGCCGCGAGCCTGAGCCTCCGCGATCGTGAGCTGGAAACCCTCGATGATGCTCGTGGAGACGAAGGCGTCAGCGGCGTCGATGGCGTCGATCAGCCGTGCGCCGAGCAGAGGACCTACGGCGACGACGTGGTCGCCGACACGACGCCGGTGCGCCTCGCGGTTGAACTTCTTCGCGGTCATGTGGTCCCAGTCCGGACCGATGACCTTGAGGCGGAAGTCGACCGACAGCCTGCGGAGCTGAACCCCCACCTCGATGAGTTCGCGCACCTGCTTCGTGTGCTGGTCCAGGCGTCCCCACCACACCAGCTCGATGCGACCGGCGGGCGGCGTTCTGGCTACCGGATGCGACAGCGACTCCAGCAGCAGCGACGAGGGCGGATTCGGCACGTATACGGCGTGTGTCACGCCGCGAAGCTTGAAATACGCGACATCCAAAGGAGACAACACGACGAGTTCGGCGAGCGTATTGCTGCACCGTTCGATGAGCGAGAGCCGGTCGTTGCCGTCGTAGATCGGCCGCCCGACGAAATTGTGCACCCAGCCGATGGTCGAGGCACCCTCGGCGCGCGCCATGAGCGCGTACTCGGGCCAGTGCGGCGTGTAGAGAATCTGATGGTCGATCACCACGTCGACCTCGTGCGCGCGGCAGATCTCGGCCCACTCGTCGAGACGCTCGACCAGGTCGCGCCCGGCCAGCTCGACGAATGCCGCGCCCGCCGGGACGACGTCTCGGTCGCTCCCGCTCTTGCGGGCGACGATCGTCACACGGAAACCCGCGTCGAGCAGGTAGCGCGCTTGCGAGGCGAGGACGGCCGACACGCCTCCGGTGCGAAGCGTGGAGGTTGTCAGCAGGATGCTGCGGACCGGCCGGTCACCGATGCCGTGCCACGTGGCGTGGAACTTCAGCGTCTTCAAGGTGGCGGGGTAGAACCTCGCGGCCGCGATCACGATGTCGTGCGCCGGCGCCAGCGTGTGGAGATGTGCGAGTGCGGCGTCGAGCACCGCGCTGTCGCTCCGCTCTATCAACTGGAAGCACACATGTCCGATCATCGAAAGCCGGGCGGACGCGTACGTGTCGAGTAACAGCAGCCCGTCCGCGCCCGTGCCGGCGAGTTCGTGCACCGCAGGGCCGATGCTGTCGATCGATCGGATCGCAGACGCGTAGAACTCCGCTCGTTCCACGGTGTCGACGACGTGACCGCTGCCACCCCGCCCGAAGTGGTATCGGTACAGCTTGTCGTCGATCGAGACATACGTCGTCGCGAGAGCGGCGGTCAGAAACATCAGCGGGAGGTCGTTCACCCGGGCGAGCATGAGGTCGTCGGGCAGAAGCGCGTACGCGTCGCGCAGGAGGCGAGTGCGGAATAGGTATCGCCACAGCTGGCCCTGGGCGGCCTTGCCGATCGGGAAGAGCCCGCTCAGCACCGCCGTCCCGTCGAGGGAACGATGCGGGGGCTGCAGCCGGCTCTCGTACGCGCCGCCGGTGCGGCCATCTCGCTCCACGACGGTGACGCCGAAGCCGACAAGGTCGGCCCCGGATGCATCTGCCTTCGCGAGTGCCTTCTTCGCGGCGTCCGCCACCAGTTCGTCATCGCCGTCGAGGAAGAGCACGTAGGCGGCGCGGGCGGCCAGGATGCCGGTTCTCCGGGACTGGAATGCGGATCGATTGGTCTCCTGACGGATGAGACGAACGCGGGGGTCGCGGGCGGCGAGGCGCTCGATCACCGCGGCCGTGCCGTCAGTCGACGCATCATCGACGCAGATGATCTCGATGTCGTGGACAGTTTGACGGAGCGCGCTCTGAAGTGACGAAGCGATCGTCGCCTCGTCGTTGAAGACCGGCATGACGATCGAGAGAAGCGGTGCCGAACCCATCGCGCAATTCTATGGTGCGCAGTACGCCCGCCGATTGGGAGCAGTCCGCGGGCACGGATACCCTTACGCAATGAAGATCGCCATCGCCGGCACTGGCTATGTGGGCCTTTCGAACGCCGTCGTCCTCGCCCAGCACCACGAAGTGGTCGCCGTCGACATCGACCCCCACAAAGTCGAACTGCTCGAGAAGCGACGCTCGCCGATCATCGATCTCGACATCGAAGAGTACCTCGCCACGCGCGAGCTCAATCTGCGCGCGACACTCGATCATGCGGGCGCGTACCGGGATGCCGACTTCGTGGTCGTCGCCACACCGACGAACTATGACGAGGTGAACAACTTCTTCGACACCTCATCGGTCGAGGGGGTGATCGACGACGTTCTCGCAGTCAACCCCGGCGCCGTGATCGTCATCAAGTCCACTGTTCCGGTGGGCTTCACGGCGAGCATGGTCGCGCAGCATTCGGATGCAACCATCATCTTCTCGCCCGAGTTCCTGCGGGAGGGGCAGGCGCTCTATGACAACCTGCACCCATCGCGCATCGTCGTGGGTGACAGCGGGCCCGCGGGTCAGCGGTTCGCCGCGCTGCTGACCGAGGGCGCTCTCGACGACGACGTGCCGGTGCTGCTCACGGGATCGACCGAGGCCGAGGCGATCAAGCTCTTCGCCAACACCTACCTGGCCCTGCGCGTCGCCTACTTCAACGAACTCGACACTTACGCAGCCGTGCACGGCCTCAACTCGCGGCAGATCATCGAAGGCGTCGGACTCGACCCGCGCATCGGCACGCACTACAACAACCCGTCGTTCGGCTACGGCGGGTACTGCCTGCCGAAGGACACGAAGCAGCTGCTCGCGAACTACTCCGAGGTGCCGCAGAATCTCATCGCCGCGATCGTCGACGCCAACAGCACCCGCAAGGACTTCGTGGCTGCCGACATCCTCGCGCGGGGGCCAGAGACGGTCGGGGTCTATCGGCTGGTCATGAAGTCGGGCTCCGACAACTTCCGGGAGTCGTCGATCCAGGGGATCATGAAGCGCATCAAGGCGAAGGGCGTGAACGTCATCGTCTATGAGCCCTTCCTCGAAGACTCCGACTTCTATCACTCCGAGGTCGTGCGCGATCTCGACGACTTCAAGGCCCGCGCTGACGTCATCATCGCCAATCGGTCGACCGATCTGCTCTCGGACGTGTCCCACAAGATCTACACGCGCGACCTCTACGGTCGCGACTGAGCTGTGCGACGCTCCGAGGGCCGAGAACGGCTTCGTAGTAGCCTGGAAGACAACCCCCGGCCACTCCGAGTGCAGTTCGGGGCACATGTATGCAGGCGACGGAGCGGGTGCTGTGACTAGGCCGAGCGAACGGGCGAGCGAGTCCAGACGGCGCTCCCCGTCCCCGGCTGTCGGCGTCGAAGAGCCCGACTCCGGCTCATCGGCCGACATCGCCCGCTCCGAAGCGGCGCCGCCCGCGCTGAACGCCGCCGAGGCCGTGAAGCGCCGCGAGCCGCCGTGGGTTCGCCGCTACGCGAGCCGACTGTTCTACTCCGACGCAGCGGTCGTCGCCGGCACGCTGCTGTCCTACGCGCTGATCGCGCTGAACCAGCTCACCCAGCCCGTGTCGTGGCCGGACGGCCCGAGCATCCCCTACTGGGTGCTGCTGACCCTCCTGGGCGTCTTGTGGCTGCTCGCGCTGGATGCATTGGACACCCGGGATCGTCACATGGTCGGGCACGGCATCACCGAGTACCGACGGATCGTGAACGCGACGCTGGTGGTGTTCGCCGTCGTCGTCGCAGTGGCGTTCTTCGTGCGGATCGACATCGCCCGGTCGGTGTTCATCGTGGCGCTGCCGATCGGATTGGTCGCTCTGCTTCTGTCGCGATGGTTGTGGCGTCAGTGGCTGCGGCGGCGACAGCGTCGCGGAAGCTACGTCTACCGAGCGATCATCGTGGGCGAGCGCTCCAAGGTTGCCCACATCGCTCAGCAGATCCGGCGCGCGCCGGACTCCGGCTACGTCATCGTGGGCGCGCTCACCAACGGTGGCGATGAGGCCGTCGCCGGCATCCCGATTCTCGGCGACTTCGCGGCGGCGGGCGATGCGGTCGACCGAGTGGGTGCAGACACTCTCATCGTCGCCGAATCCGATCAGCTCGATCCGGTGACGATGCGTCGCCTCGGCTGGGAGATGGCCGACCGGGACGTGAACTGGGTGGTGGCCCCGGCACTCACCGACGTGGCCGGTCCGCGCATCCACGCCCGTCCGGTGGCCGGCCTCCCGCTCGTCCATGTGGACTTCCCGACCCTCGAGGGGTACAAGCGCTTCGCGAAGCGTGCCTTCGACATCATCGGCTCGTCGCTGTTGATCCTCTTCTTCTCCCCGGTCATGGTCGTCACGGCGATCGCCATCCGCATCGACGGCCCTGGGCCGATCATCTACCGTCAGCAGCGGATCGGTCGTGGCGGGCGGGAGTTCGGGATGGTGAAGTTCCGTTCCATGGTGGCGGACGCCGACGATCAGCTCGCGAGCCTTCTCGATGTGCAGGGCACTACCGACGAGCCGCTCTTCAAAGTCACCGACGACCCGCGCATCACCCGGGTGGGACGCGTGCTGCGCAAGCACTCGATCGACGAGCTGCCGCAGCTCTTCAACGTCTTCGTCGGCCAGATGAGCCTCGTCGGCCCGCGCCCTCAGCGCGCTGCAGAAGTCGCGCTCTACGACGACGACGCCCATCGGCGCATGCTCGTGAAGCCGGGAATGAGCGGCCTCTGGCAGGTCAGCGGAAGGTCCAGGCTCACCTGGGAGGACGCCCTGCGGCTGGACCTCTACTACGTGGAGAACTGGTCGTTCACGCAGGACATCCAGATCCTCTTCCGGACGATCGGAGCCGTGGTCGCGCCCGGCGAGTCGGCGCACTGAGTGTGCCTCTCGGGATGATCCCAGCGTCGTCCCGCTAGCATCTTCAGGTGCCCCGAAAGCAGACCCCCGGCCGCTTCCGACACGGTCGGGCAGGCAACCATGCGCCCGCGCCCACGCGCCGGCGCCGCTGGCCGTGGGTGCTCCTGGGGGTGTCGGTGGTGATACTCGCTCCTGTTGCTATCGTCGGCGGCATCTTCGCGTCGCAGGCGCTCGAAGTGCGCGACAACCTCATGCTGGCCAAGAGCAAGCTCGCCTCGATCGTCGACCTCGTGCAGGAGGGCGACCAGGAGGGGATCAAAGCCGCTGGCGCCGATGTCAGCCGGCTGACTGCCGAAGCTGCGACGATCGTCGAAGAGCCGCTGTGGGACGCCGCGATCGACATTCCCGTTGTGGGTGCGAATGTAGAGGCGGTACGGGCGGCGACGCACGCGACCGACACCCTGGTGGTCGAGGCGATGCCGCCTGCGCTGCAGCTGCTCGCGACGATCCAGATCGATGAGCTGAAGGTCGAGGGCGGCGGCCTCAACCTCGAGCCGTTCACCGGCGCCGCCGCCATCGTCCCCACAGTGCGCACCGCGCTCGCCGACGCCCAGGCCCAGGTGGCCCACGTCGACCGCAAGGAGCTGCTTCCGGTCGTCGACGACGCGGTCGGTCAGCTTCTCGACGTCTTGGATCAGGCCGGTCCCGCCCTCGACATGGTCGAGAAGTACGTGCCGACACTGCTCGCGCTGGCGGGCGCGAACGAACCGCGCACCTACGTGGTGCTCTTCCAGAACAACGCCGAGATCCGTGCTACCGGTGGCAACGCCGCGAACGGAACCATCGTCACTGTCGATGCCGGCAAGATCGAGATGCGCAAGGACGAGGCGACCGACGCCTTCCACAATGCGGGGTATGACGGTCTGCTCCAGTACGAGATGCCCGAGTCGACGCTCTCGATGTACGAGTGGGAGTTCGACGCGTACTCGCAGAACTTCACGAGAACCCCCGACTTCCCGACGACGGCCGCCATGTACCGCTCGCTCTGGCAGACCACGAATGGCGGCGACATCGACGGGGTGGTCTCCATCGACCCGGTCGTACTCTCATACCTGATGATCGCAACCGGACCGATCGCCTTGGAGGACGGCACAGAACTCACGTCCGAGAACGTCGTGCAGGTGCTCCTCAGCGACACGTACGAGCGCTTCGGCTCGGACGGGGATGCGGCCGACGAGTACTTCGGCGATGTCGCGGGCAAGGTGTTCGACACCGTCGCGGCGGGCGACTGGGACCCGAAGGAGATGCTCGTCCAGCTGCAGAAGTCGATGCTCGACGACCGCGTGTACATGTGGTTCCCCCGCGAGGCCGAGCAGGAACTCGCTCAGGAGCTCGTGGTCGACGGCGCACTCGCCACCGACAACGTCGAAGAGACCCAGGTGGGCGTGTGGCTGAACAACGCCTCGTACAGCAAGCTCGAGTACTACCTCAGCACCAAGATGGACATCTCGTGCGACCCTGCGGCGCGCACCGTGACGTCTACGATCACCATGACCAACTCGGTTCCTACGGGCGATCTCAGCCAGTACACGCTGGCATGGCGCAATCCGAGCCTCGGTCTGCCGCGCACGACGATGATCCTGGACGTGCTGTCGTATGCAGTGCCCGGAGGAACCCTGAGTTCGACCCCCGAGTACGGCGACTTCGCGGACTGGACCCGAACAGGATCGGAGGCCGGCCGAGACGGTCGCAGCGTCACCATGCTGCTCGGCATGGGTGAAACGAAGTCGGTGTCGTTCACGAGCACGCTCCCCGAGGGCGAACTGGGCCCGCTGGCTGTGCGCTACTCGCCGACGGTGACGAAGACGCCGGTGACGATCGCGGACTCGTGCGACTCGCTGTTCCCGCCCGCGGAGCCCTCTCTGCTCGAATCACTGCCGATTCCCGCAACCACCGCGACGCCGACGCCGACGCCGACCCCTTGACCGCCGGCGCGCCGACCCCGCAGAGCCGATGACCATGTCCCGCCTGCCCTCCACCAGCGGTCCCCGTCGGACGATCGTCGCGGCGCTGGCTCTGGGGTATGGGGCGTTCCTCGCGTTCGTTGTCTTCTGGCCGAGCCCCATCGATCAGCCCGTCGAGGGACTTTTGGATCGTGCGATCTCCGAACTGCACGAGCGCGGCGTGCCGCAGTTCGTGGACTATGCGTTCATCGAATCATTCGCGAACATCCTCCTCTTCGTGCCCGTCGGCTTTCTCTTGGGCATGATGGTGTCCCTGCGTTGGTGGCCGGTTGCCCTCCTTCTCGGGCCGGCTCTGTCGGCAGGCATCGAGGTCGCGCAGCGGGAGCTGCTCGAAGCGCGGTACGCGACGATCGAAGATGTGGTCGCCAACTCGATCGGCGCGACGATCGGCGTGTTCCTCGCCGTGATCATTCGTGCGGTGGTCAAGGCCCGCGATCAGAAGGTGATCGAACGTCACGAGGCGATCAAGCGTTCGGTTGCCGCAGTCTGAGTGCAATCGGCATCGGTTGACGAACTCAGTCGCCGCGCCTTGAATGGTCGCGTACGCCCGAGCGGGCACCGAAGGAGTGGGATATGGGTATCGACGACCTGGTGAACCAAGGCAAGGACTTCCTCGAGCAGAACAAGGACAAGATCGACGACGTTCTCAAGTCCGACCGGGCGGAGGACGTGAGCGACAAGGCACTCGACGCGGCGGCCGACTTCGTCAAGAAGGTCGCTCCTGACAGCATCGACCAGCACGTGGACGGCGTGCGCGACAACATCGACAAGTCGGTCGGCAACGAGTAGCACGACTGCCTGTACAGGCGATGAAGCGGCTCGGATGCCCCGGGCCGCTTCTTCGTGCGCGGGGGCACCGCGACCTCGCCGGCGCCCTTAGTCTTCGGCGGAGCATCCCTCCCCCCTGAGAACCTGCCGAGCATACTCGCCGCGCGACACGCCCGAGTTTGCGACACGCCCGGGCGGCACGTAGACTAGTGAGGTTCCACATTCCGGTGCGCCTTTCGGCGCGCGCAGGATCACTGCCAGGGCAGTGCATAGGCGGCGCGAGAGCGCAGGGTCCTAGGCCGCGGGCAGCAGAACCACCACATCTCAAACCTCCTTCAGCTCGAGAGCGCTGCTCTCGTGCGCGGGCAGGTGGCGGATGCCGGGAGCGGCGCTTCGGCGCGGCATCCGGATTGACATCAGAACAGCGGTGCAGCAACGCACTGCGCAAGCGGTGCAGAAGTGCCATGGCGCGTGAGCGCCACCGTGCGTCCAATGCCTCCGGGGAGCCCGGAACGGTAAGACGCGAGAAAGAGAGTGAGCAGACAATGGCGGGACAGAAGATCCGCATTCGCCTGAAGTCGTACGACCACGCCGGCCTCGACAGCTCGGCGCGCAAGATCGTCGACACCGTGACCCGTGCGGGCGCGACCGTCGTGGGCCCCGTGCCCCTTCCGACCGAGAAGAACGTCGTGTGCGTCATCCGGTCGCCCCACAAGTACAAGGACAGCCGCGAGCACTTCGAGATGCGCACCCACAAGCGTCTGATCGACATCATCGATCCGACGCCCAAGGCCGTCGACTCGCTGATGCGCCTTGACCTGCCGGCCGACGTCAACATCGAGATCAAGCTCTGAGGTTCGACATGGCTGACATCAACAACAAGATTTCCAAGGGCCTGCTCGGCACCAAGCTCGGCATGACCCAGGTATGGGATGAGAACGGCAAGCTCGTTCCCGTCACCGTCATCGAGGTCGCTCCGAACGTGGTCACCCAGGTTCGCACGCCCGAGAAGGACGGCTACAAGGCCGTCCAGATCGCGTACGGCCAGATCGACCCCCGCAAGGTCAACAAGCCCCTCACGGCCCACTTCGAGGCCGCCGGCGTGACCCCCCGCCGCCACCTCACCGAGATCCGCACCGCGGACGCTGCTGACTACTCACTCGGTCAGGAGCTCACGGTGGACGGCGTCTTCGAGGCCGGCCAGCTGATCGACGTCGTCGGCACCAGCAAGGGCAAGGGCACCGCGGGTGTCATGAAGCGCCACAACTTCAAGGGTGTCTCCGCCTCGCACGGTGCGCACCGCAACCACCGCAAGCCCGGTTCGATCGGCGCATCGTCGACCCCGAGCCGCGTCTTCAAGGGCATGCGCATGGCCGGCCGTATGGGTGGCGAGCGCGTGACCGTCCTCAACCTCAAGGTGCACGCCATCGACGCCGAGAAGGGTCTGCTGCTCGTCAAGGGCGCCGTCCCCGGCGCGCGTGGCCGCATCGTCTACGTCCGCAACGCAGTGAAGGGTGCCTGAGCACATGGCTGACTCGACTCTCGCGCTCGACGTCCACAAGGCCGACGGCAAGAAGGCCGGCTCTGTCGAGCTGCCCGCCGCGCTCTTCGACGTCAAGACGAACATTCCTCTGATCCACCAGGTCGTCGTCGCGCAGCGCGCGGCGGCTCGCCAGGGCACCCACTCGACCAAGCGTCGCGGTGAGGTCTCGGGCGCCGGCCGCAAGCCCTTCAAGCAGAAGGGCACGGGTAACGCCCGTCAGGGCTCGATCCGCGCGCCGCACATGACCGGCGGTGGCATCGTCCACGGCCCGAAGCCGCGCGACTACGCGCAGCGCACGCCCAAGAAGATGATCGCGGCCGCCCTGCTGGGCGCGCTCAGCGACCGTGCTCGCGGCGACCGCCTGCACATCGTCGACTCGTTCGGCATCGAGGGCGCCCCGTCGACCAAGGCTGCCGCGGCGGTCCTCACGGCCCTCGCCCCCACCAAGAACGTGCTGGTCGTCATCACGCGTGACGACGAGCTCAGCATCCTGAGCGTGCGCAACCTCGCGTACGTCCACGTGCTGTACGCCGACCAGCTGAACGCCTACGACGTGCTCGTCTCCGACGACATCGTCTTCACCAAGGCCGCCTACGACGCGTTCGTCGCGTCGAAGACCGGCGCCACCGAGGAGGTCTCGGCATGACCGCCGTGAACAAGGACCCGCGCGACATCATCCTGAAGCCGGTTGTCTCCGAGAAGAGCTACGGGCTCATCGACGAGGGCAAGTACACGTTCCTCGTGGACCCCCGTGCCACGAAGACCGAGATCAAGCTCGCGATCGAGAAGATCTTCGGCGTCAAGGTGGCTGCGGTCAACACGATCAACCGCGTCGGCAAGGCCCGCCGCACCCGCTTCGGCACCGGCAAGCGCAAGGACACCAAGCGCGCCATCGTGACCCTGAAGTCGGGCACCATCGACATCTTCACGGCAGTCGGCTGACGGTCGGGATAGAGGACTAGAAATATGGCTATTCGCAAGTACAAGCCCACGACCCCGGGTCGCCGCGGCTCGTCGGTGGCCGACTTCGCCGAGATCACCCGATCGACGCCTGAGAAGTCGCTCCTCCGCCCGCTCGCCAAGACCGGTGGCCGCAACAACCAGGGTCGCATCACCACACGCCACATCGGCGGTGGCCACAAGCGTCAGTACCGCGTCATCGACTTCCGTCGCAATGACAAGGACGGCATCGACGCCAAGGTCGCTCACATCGAGTACGACCCCAACCGCACGGCGCGCATCGCGCTCCTTCACTACGCGGACGGCGAGAAGCGCTACATCATCGCGCCGAACAAGCTGTCGCAGGGCGACATCGTCGAGTCGGGTCCCTCGGCCGACATCAAGCCCGGCAACAACCTGCCGCTGAAGAACATCCCCACCGGTACCGTGATCCACGCGATCGAGCTCCGTCCCGGCGGCGGCGCCAAGCTGGCCCGCTCGGCGGGCGTCTCGGTGCGTCTCGTCGCGAAGGACGGCCCGTACGCCCAGCTGCGTCTCCCCTCGGGTGAGATCCGCAACGTGGATGCCCGCTGCCGCGCGACCATCGGCGAGGTCGGCAACGCCGAGCAGTCGAACATCAACTGGGGCAAGGCCGGTCGCAACCGCTGGAAGGGCATCCGCCCGACCGTCCGCGGTGTCGCGATGAACCCCGTCGACCACCCGCACGGTGGTGGCGAGGGCAAGACCTCCGGTGGTCGTCACCCTGTTTCGCCGTGGGGCCAGGCCGAAGGCCGCACCCGCCACGCGAACAAGGAAAGCGACAAGTACATCGTTCGCCGTCGCAACGCCGGCAAGAAGCGCAAGTAGGAGTAGAGGAAGATGCCACGCAGTCTCAAGAAGGGCCCCTTCGTCGACGAGCACCTGCTCCGCAAGGTCGTCGTACAGAACGAAGCCGGCTCCAAGAACGTCATCAAGACCTGGTCGCGCCGCTCGATGATCGTCCCGGCCATGCTGGGCCACACGATCGCCGTGCACGACGGTCGCAAGCACATCCCCGTGTTCGTGACCGAGACCATGGTCGGCCACAAGCTGGGCGAGTTCGCGCCCACCCGCACCTTCCGCGGCCACGTGAAGGACGACAAGAAGGGCCGTCGCCGCTGAGGCGGGGACGAAAGAGGAGAGAGAAATGGTGGAGTCCATCGCACGTGTGCGACACATCCGCGTGACCCCTCAGAAGGCTCGTCGTGTCGTCGCCCTCATCAAGGGCAAGCAGGCTGAGGAGGCCCTGGCCATCCTCAAGTTCGCGCCGCAGAGCGCGAGCGAGCCGATCTACAAGCTCGTCGCCTCGGCGATCGCGAACGCTCGCGTGAAGGCCGACAAGGATGGCGAGTTCCTGGACGAGCAGGACCTGTACGTGGCCAACGCGTACGTCGACGAGGGCACGACGCTCAAGCGTTTCCAGCCCCGTGCCCAGGGTCGTGCGTTCCAGATCAAGAAGCGCACGAGCCACATCACGGTCGTGCTCTCGACGCCCGAGGTCGCTGAGGCGGCCCCGGCTGCCAAGACGAAGAAGGCGAGCAAGTAATGGGCCAGAAGGTCAACCCGTACGGCTTCCGCCTCGGCATCACCACGGACCACGTGTCGCGTTGGTTCTCGGACTCGACGAAGCCCGGACAGCGCTACGCCGACTACGTGGCCGAGGACATCAAGATCCGTCGTCTGCTCACGACGTCGCTCGACCGCGCCGGCGTCAGCAACATCGAGATCGAGCGCACGCGTGACCGCGTCCGCGTCGACATCCACACCGCCCGCCCGGGCATCGTGATCGGCCGCCGCGGCGCCGAGGCCGAGCGCATCCGCGCCGACCTCGAGAAGCTCACCGGCAAGCAGATCCAGCTGAACATCCTCGAGGTCAAGAACCCCGAGGCCGACGCTCAGCTCGTCGCACAGGGCATCGCCGAGCAGCTCAGTGCCCGCGTGGCCTTCCGCCGCGCCATGCGCAAGGGTCTGCAGGGTGCTCAGCGCGCCGGCGCCAAGGGCGTCCGCATCCAGGTCTCCGGCCGCCTCGGCGGCGCCGAGATGAGCCGTTCGGAGTTCTACCGCGAGGGTCGTGTGCCGCTGCACACGCTGCGCGCGAACATCGACTACGGCTTCTACGAGGCCAAGACCACCTTCGGCCGCATCGGCGTGAAGGTCTGGATCTACAAGGGCGACCTGACCAACAAGGAGCTCGCTCGCGAGCAGGCCAACGCGCCCAAGTCGGACCGTCGTCGTGACGACCGCCCGCGTCGTGGCCCGCGCAACGAGGCCCCCGTCGCAGAAGGAGCATCGGCGTAATGCTTATCCCCCGCAAGGTCAAGTACCGCAAGCAGCACCACCCCAAGCGCGATGGCCAGGCCACCGGCGGCACGAAGGTCTCCTTCGGCGAGTTCGGCATCCAGGCCCTCACGCCCGCGTACGTGACGAACCGTCAGATCGAGTCCGCTCGTATCGCGATGACCCGTCACATCAAGCGTGGCGGCAAGGTGTGGATCAACATCTACCCCGACCGTCCGCTCACCAAGAAGCCGGCCGAGACCCGCATGGGTTCCGGTAAGGGTTCGCCCGAGTGGTGGGTCGCAAACGTCAAGCCGGGTCGCGTCCTCTTCGAGGTCGCCGGCGTCAACGAGGAACTCGCTCGTGAGGCCCTGACCCGTGCCATCCACAAGCTGCCTCTCAAGGCACGCATCATCAAGCGCGAGGAGGGCGACGCGTAATGGCGATCGGCACCAAGACGCTCGCTCCCAGCGAGCTCGACACGTTCGAAGACCAGCGCCTCGTCGAGGAGCTGCGCAAGGCCAAGGAAGAGCTGTTCAACCTGCGCTTCCAGTCGGCCACCGGCCAGCTCGAGAGCCACGGCCGCATCCGTGCGGTCAAGCGCGACATCGCGCGGCTCTACACGGTGATCCGTGAGCGCGAGCTCGGCATCCGTGCCACGCCCGCGCCGCTGGAGACCGCGACGAAGGCGAAGAAGACGAAGGCCAAGAAGGCGGATGCCGCTGACGAGGCCGTGAAGGAAGAGGCCGAGTAATGGCTGAGACCACCGAGAAGAAGGCCCCCGCGAAGAAGGCCACGGCTGCCAAGGCCGAGGTCGTCGAGCAGGTCGCCGGCCACGAGTCCGCCGAGCACGATGTGCGCGACGCCGACGCCCGTGGCTACCGCAAGTCGCGTCGTGGCTACGTCGTGAGCGACAAGATGGACAAGACGATCGTCGTCGAGGTCGAGGACCGCGTGAAGCACCCCCTCTACGGCAAGGTCATCCGTCGGACCTCCAAGGTCAAGGCTCACGACGAGGGCAACACCGCCGGCATCGGCGACCTCGTCCTCATCAACGAGACCCGTCCGCTCAGCGCCACCAAGCGCTGGCGCCTGGTCGAGATCCTCGAGAAGGCCAAGTAAGCCTCGGGCTTGCTTGGTACCCAAGGAGTAAGAAGTGATTCAGCAGGAATCCCGCCTCAAGGTCGCCGACAACACCGGCGCCAAGGAGCTGCTCACGATCCGCGTGCTCGGTGGCTCGCACCGCCGGTACGCCGGTCTGGGCGACACCATCGTGGCCACGGTCAAGGATGCGATCCCCGGCGGCAACGTCAAGAAGGGCGACGTGGTCAAGGCCGTCATCGTCCGCACCAAGAAGGAGACCCGTCGTCCCGACGGCTCGTACATCAAGTTCGACGAGAACGCCGCCGTGATCCTGAAGAACGACGGGGAGCCCCGCGGCACCCGCATCTTCGGACCGGTCGGTCGTGAGCTTCGCGACAAGAAGTTCATGAAGATCGTCTCGCTCGCACCGGAGGTGATCTGACCCTCATGGCCAAGATCAAGAAGGGCGACCTGGTTCAGGTCCTCACTGGCAAGAAGCAGGCCAACGGCGGAGACCGCGGCAAGCAGGGCAAGGTCCTCGAGGTCCTCGTCGAGCAGAACCGCGTCATCGTCGAGGGCGTGAACTACGTCACCAAGCACACCCGCGTCGGCCAGACCCAGCGCGGCACCAAGACGGGCGGTCTCGAGACGTTCGAGGCTCCCATCCACATCTCCAACGTCGCCCTCGTCGACCCCTCGACCAAGAAGCCGACCCGCGTCGGCCACCGCGTCGAGGAGCAGACGAAGGACGGCGTGAAGCGCACCGTCCGCGTGCGCTACGCCAAGAAGTCAGGCAAGGACCTCTGAACATGAGCACCGCCACTGCCGCGGAGGCTGGCAAGATCCAGCCCCGCCTGAAGCAGAAGTACAACACCGAGATCAAGAAGCAGCTGCAGGACGAGTTCGGCTACGCCAACGTCATGCAGATCCCTGGTCTGGTCAAGGTCGTCGTGAACACCGGTGTCGGCGAGGCAGCTCGCGACAGCAAGGTGATCGATGGTGCGGTCGAGGACCTCACCAAGATCACCGGTCAGAAGCCCGTCGTCACCAAGGCCCGCAAGTCCATCGCGCAGTTCAAGCTGCGCGAGGGCCAGGCCATCGGCGCGCACGTCACCCTCCGCGGCGACCGTGCGTGGGAGTTCGTGGACCGCCTCGTGAACCTCGCGCTGCCCCGCATCCGCGACTTCCGCGGTCTGTCGGCCAAGCAGTTCGACGGTCACGGCAACTACACCTTCGGTCTCCAGGAGCAGTCCGTGTTCCACGAGATCGACCAGGACAAGATCGATCGCGTTCGCGGGTTCGACATCACGGTCGTGACGTCGGCGAAGACGGATGCCGAGGGCCGTGCGCTCCTGCGTCACCTCGGCTTCCCGTTCCGCGGCGAGGACGCTCAGGCCTGAACGGCCGACTCCCCGGGAGCCCACCGGCTCCCGGGGAACTCATAGAAGGTCGGCTGTCGTGTAACGGCTGTCGAAACCTCTTGAACGAAGGAAACAAGAAATGACAATGACAGACCCGGTCGCAGACATGCTGACCCGTCTGCGCAACGCGAACTCGGCGCACCACGACACCGTGTCGCTGCCGAGCTCCAAGCTCAAGACCCACATCGCCGACATCCTCAAGCAGGAGGGCTACATCGCGGGCTGGGAGGTCTCCGATGCACGCGTCGGCCAGACCCTCACGCTGACGCTCAAGTACGGCCCGAACCGCGAGCGGTCGATCGCCGGCATCAAGCGCGTCTCCAAGCCCGGTCTGCGCGTCTACGCACGCTCGACCGAGATCCCCACGGTCCTCGGTGGCCTCGGCGTCGCCATCCTCTCCACTTCCTCTGGCCTCCTCACGGACCGCCAGGCTCAGCAGAAGGGCGTGGGTGGGGAAGTCCTCGCCTACGTGTGGTGATCTGACATGTCGCGTATCGGACGTCTCCCGATCGACATCCCCACCGGTGTGACCATCACGGTCGACGGTCAGGATGTCGCGGTCAAGGGCCCCAAGGGCGAGCTCACGCTCTCCGTGGCACGCCCCATCGAGGTCAAGGTCGAAGAGGGCCAGGTCGTCGTGACCCGTCCCGACGACGAGCGCGAGTCGCGCTCGCTGCACGGCCTGACCCGCACGCTCATCAACAACAACATCATCGGTGTCACCCAGGGCTACACCAAGGGCCTCGAGGTCGTCGGCACGGGTTACCGCGTGGCGCAGAAGGGCAGCTCGGTCGAGTTCGCCCTCGGCTTCTCGCACCCCGTCCTGGTCGACCCGCCCGCGGGCATCACCTTCACGGTCGAGGGCAACAACAAGCTCACCGTGAGCGGCATCGACAAGCAGGCCGTCGGCGAGGCGGCTGCCAACATCCGCAAGATCCGCAAGCCCGAGCCGTACAAGGGCAAGGGTGTGCGCTACGCCGGCGAGGTCGTGCGGCGCAAGGCCGGAAAGGCTGGTAAGTAACCATGGCTGTGAAGTCGAAGACCGACGCACGTTCGCGTCGTCACGCCCGCCTTCGCAAGAAGGTCGTCGGCACCGAGCTGCGTCCGCGCCTCGTCGTCACGCGTTCGGCCCGCCACGTCTTCGTGCAGGTCGTGGACGACAGCAAGGGCCACACCGTGGCCTCGGCCTCGACCCTCGAGACCGACCTGCGCACGTTCGACGGTGACAAGACTGCCAAGGCCCGCAAGGTCGGCGAGCTCGTCGCCGAGCGTGCGAAGGCCGCCGGCGTCTCGGACGTCGTGTTCGACCGCGGTGGCAACCGCTACGCGGGCCGTGTCGCGGCGATCGCCGACGGCGCTCGCGAAGGAGGTCTGAACCTGTGAGCGAAACAACCAACAACCCGGAGAACGAAGTGACCGAGCAGGCTGCTGCCGCCACGACCACCGAGGCGCCCGCCGAGCGTGAGCGCGAGCCCCGCCGCGGCGGTCGCGAGCGCAACGCCAACCAGCGTGACCGCGGTTCGCGCGATGCCGACAAGAGCCAGTTCCTGGAGCGCGTCGTCACGATCAACCGCGTGTCGAAGGTCGTCAAGGGCGGTCGTCGCTTCAGCTTCACCGCGCTCGTGGTCGTCGGTGACGGCAACGGCGTCGTGGGCGTCGGCTACGGCAAGGCCCGCGAGGTGCCCCTGGCCATCTCGAAGGGTGTCGAAGAGGCCAAGCGCAACTTCTTCCGCGTGCCGCGCGCCGGCTCGACCATCCCGCACCCCGTGCAGGGTGAGGCCGCTGCCGGTGTGGTGCTCCTGCGCCCCGCCGGTGCCGGTACCGGTGTCATCGCCGGCGGTCCGGTCCGTGCCGTCCTCGAGTGCGCGGGCATCCACGATGTCCTCTCGAAGTCGCTCGGCTCGTCGAACACGATCAACATCGTCCACGCGACGGTGGAGGCCCTGAAGCAGCTCGAGGAGCCCCGTGCGGTCGCCGCGCGTCGTGGCCTCGAGTTCGACCAGGTGGCCCCCGCCCGTCTCGTCCGTGCCGAGGCCGAGGCCGCGGCTGCTGCGAAGGCAGGTGTCTGATGGCCGCGCGCCTGAAGGTGACCCAGGTCAAGTCCAAGGTGAGTGAGAAGCAGAACCAGCGTGACACGCTGCGTTCGCTCGGTCTCAAGCGGATCGGCGACTCGGTCGTCCGTCCCGACGACGCGCAGACGCGCGGCTACGTCAAGACCGTCGCTCACCTCGTGAAGGTTGAGGAGATCGACTAATGGCTGAGAAGGCCGAGAAGAACGACGCCGTCGAGGAGAAGGCTTCGAAGAAGCCCGCCGCCTCGAAGGCTGCTGCCGCGAAGGCTCCGGCGAAGAAGGCGACCGCCAAGGCCGCCGACAAGCCGGCCGCCGAGAAGAAGGCGCCCGCCAAGACCGCTGCCGCCAAGGCCGACAAGGCTGACGCTGCGCAGAAGGCCGAGAAGGCGCCCGCCGCCAAGAAGGCTGCTCCGAAGGCTGACGCCCCCGCGTCGCGCCCCGGCGTGCTGAAGGTGCACCACCTGCGTCCCGTCCCGGGCGCCCGCACCGCCAAGACCCGCGTGGGTCGTGGTGAGGGCTCGAAGGGCAAGACCGCCGGTCGTGGCACCAAGGGCACGAAGGCCCGCTACCAGGTCAAGATCGGCTTCGAGGGCGGCCAGATGCCGCTGCACATGCGCACCCCGAAGCTGCGCGGGTTCAAGAACCCGTTCCGTGTCGAGTACCAGGTCGTGAACCTGGAGAAGCTCGCCGAGCTGTACCCGTCCGGTGGCGACGTCACCGTCGGCGACCTGGTCGCCAAGGGCGCGGTTCGCAAGAACGAGAAGGTCAAGGTGCTCGGCACCGGCGACATCTCGGTGAAGCTCAACGTGTCGGTCGACAAGGTCTCGGGTTCCGCCGAGCAGAAGATCGTCGCTGCGGGCGGCACCGTCAAGTAGTACACGCAGTGGGGGTCGGAGCATTGCTCCGACCCCCACTGGGTTACCCTGGACGTCGGCGCGTCGCCGTGCGTGCCGGCATCCCCTC
>NZ_JAKYXC010000012.1 GCF_022538185.1 Microbacterium sp. CFH 31415
TTTGTGGTCGGGGGCGCCCGCCCCCTCCCCCCCCCCGGGGGGGGGGGGGCCCGCCCCCCCCCCCCCCCCCCACTGGGTTACCCTGGACGTCGGCGCGTCGCCGTGCGTGCCGGCATCCCCTCTGGAGGCATCCTCTTGTTCAGCGCCATCGCGCGGGTCTTCCGCACACCCGACCTTCGGCGGAAGATCGCATTCACCCTGGCGATCATCGCCCTGTACCGCTTCGGCGCCCACATTCCGGCGCCGTTCGTCGACTTCCCGAACGTGCAGTCCTGTCTGTCCGCCTCGGCCGGCACCCAGGGTCTGCTCTCGCTCGTCAACCTGTTCTCGGGCGGCGCCCTGCTTCAGCTGTCGATCTTCGCGCTCGGCGTCATGCCGTACATCACGGCGACGATCATCGTCCAGCTGCTGCGCGTCGTCATCCCGCACTTCGAGACCCTCTACAAGGAGGGCCAGTCGGGCCAGGCGAAGCTCACCCAGTACACGCGCTACCTCACGATCGCACTTGCACTGCTGCAGTCGACGACCCTCGTGACGGTGGCCCGCAGCGGCCAGCTCTTCGGCACCACGGGCATCCCCGAGTGCGAGCAGCTCCTCACCAACGACGCGTGGTGGGCGCAGCTCCTCATGATCATCACGATGACCGCCGGCACCGGCCTCATCATGTGGTTCGCGGAGCTCGTCACCGAGCGCGGCATCGGCAACGGCATGTCCCTGCTGATCTTCACGTCCATCGCCGCAGCCTTCCCAGCGTCGATGTGGGCCATCTGGCAGTCGCGCGGCTTCGAGGTCTTCCTCCTCGTGCTGGCCGTCGGCATCGTCGTCGTCGCCCTCGTCGTCTTCGTCGAGCAGTCGCAGCGACGCATCCCGGTGCAGTACGCCAAGCGCATGGTCGGCCGTCGCACGTACGGCGGCACGAACACGTACATCCCGATCAAGGTGAACATGGCCGGCGTCGTGCCCGTCATCTTCGCCTCGTCGCTGCTGTACATCCCGGCGCTCATCGCCCAGTTCAACATGCAGCCGAACGCCGACAACGAGATCCCGGGATGGGTCTCGTGGATCCAGCAGTACTTCACCAACGGCGATCACCCGATCTACATGCTGGTGTACTTCCTGCTCATCGTCGGGTTCACCTACTTCTACGTCGCGATCACGTTCAACCCGGTCGAGGTCGCCGACAACATGAAGAAGTACGGCGGGTTCATCCCCGGCATCCGTGCCGGCCGCCCCACCGCCGAGTACCTCGACTACGTGCTCACGCGCATCACGCTGCCCGGCTCGCTGTACCTCGGCTTCATCGCCCTCCTCCCGCTCATCGCCCTCGCGACGGTCGGCGCCAACCAGAACTTCCCGTTCGGCGGCGCCTCGATCCTCATCATCGTCGGCGTCGGCCTCGAGACCGTGAAGCAGATCGACGCTCAGCTGCAGCAGCGCCACTACGAAGGGCTCCTCCGATGACGCGCCTTCTCATCGTGGGGCCCCAGGGGTCGGGCAAGGGAACGCAGGGCGTGCGGATCGCCGAGGCGTTCGGCGTCCCGGCGATCTCGACGGGCGACGTGTTCCGTGCGGCCGTCGCCGAAGGAACTGAGCTCGGATCCCAGGTCAAGGCGATCATCGAGGCGGGCGACCTGGTGTCGGACGAGCTGACGAGTGCGGTCGTGCGCGAGCGTCTCTCGCAGGACGACGCCGAGGTCGGCTTCCTGCTCGACGGCTACCCGCGCAACGTGACGCAGGTCATGCACCTCGACGAGTTCCTCGAGGGGCGCGGCGAAGAGCTCGACGCCGTGATCGAACTCAGCGTCCCGCGTGACGAGAGCATCGCGCGGCTGTCGCTGCGGGCGCAGGAACAGGGTCGCACCGACGACACCGAAGAGGTCATCGCGAACCGTCTGGCGATCTACGAGCGCGAGACGGCGCCGATCCTCGGCGTATACGGCGCGCGCGGGATCGTCGTGCAGATCGACGGCGTCGGCTCGCTCGACGACATCACCGCGCGCATCATCTCGGCGCTCGAGGCCCGTGGCCTCAACCGCTCCGCTGCGGCCTGAGTCCGTGTCCTTCCGCCGCTCGATCTACAAGACGCCCGCCCAGCTGCGCGCGATGGTGGAGCCCGGTCTCATCACCGCAGCCGCGCTGGACTCGGTCCGTGCGCTGATCGCGCCCGGGGTGACGACCGGTGAGCTGGATGCCGCGGCATCCGCTCTCATCACCGCTCGCGGTGCCAAGTCGAACTTCCAGATGGTCCGCGGATACCGCCATACGATCTGCGCGTCGGTCAACGAGCAGGTCGTGCACGGGATCCCGGGTGACCGCGCCCTCGAGCCCGGCGACATCGTCTCGATCGACGCCGGCGCAGAGTTCAAGGGCTGGAACGGCGACTCGGCGTTCACCGTCGTGCTCGACGACGCGTCCCGGCCCGACGTGGTCGCTGAACGGCGGCTGCTGTCGGAGGTGACCGAGGGCTCGCTCTGGGCGGGCATCGCCTCGCTCGCGACGGCCTCGCACATCGGCGAGGTGGGCGGCGCGATCCAGGGTCACATCGAGGCGAACGCGCCTGACGGCGGATACGGGATCCTGCGCGAGTATGTGGGCCACGGCATCGGACGGAAGATGCACGAGGCTCCGTCGGTGTTCAACTACCGCGTGTCGGACCCCGGACCCGAGGTGCGCCCCGGTCTCGTCCTGGCGATCGAGCCCATGGTCGTCATCGGCGATCAGGCGACCTTCGTCGAAGACGACGGCTGGACGGTGTCGACGACGGACGGCACCGCGGGCTCCCATTGGGAACATAGCGTCGCCGTGCACGATGGAGGCATCTGGGTGCTGACTGCACCCGACGGCGGTGCGGCGGGGCTCGCCCCGTTCGGCATCACGCCGGTGGAGATCGCGTAGGAGAGGTCATGGCCGAGGGTTCGCGCAGGGTCAACTGGTTCGCCATCTGGGTGAGCGTCGGAGTGGTCATCGCTCTCGTGCTCGTCGCCGTGCTGGTCGTGAGCCTGAACAACCAGGGCTCGAACCCCGAGCCGGGGCAGACCCCGACCGCGTCGAACATCGACAGCGAGACCGGCGCGATCCTGGTGGGCGAGGGTGAGGACCGCCTCGACACCTACATCGATTTCATGTGCCCGATCTGCAACCAGTTCGAGCAGGTCTTCGGCGCCGAGATCCAGGGGCTCGTCGACGACGGCGCGATCACCCACGGCATCCACCCGATCTCGATCCTCGACGGCCAGTCGCGCGGCACCGAGTTCTCGACCCGGGCGGCGAACGCGATGTACTGCGTGGCGGTGGCGGAGGCCGACGCATCCGTCCCCTTCATGAACGCGATGTTCGTAGGCCAGCCTCAGGAGGGCACGTCGGGTCTCACCGACGACGAGATCCTCGAGATCGCCGCATCGGTCGGCGTGACGGGCATCGACGCGTGCGTGAACGACGGCACCTACGCCGACTACGTGACGGCGATCACGCAGGACACCCCGGTGCAGCCCGGAGCCGGCGGCATCGGCACGCCGACGATCGCGGTGAACGGCGAGGTCATCGCCAACTCGACGCTCCCCGAGCCGGGCCAGCTCTCGACGCTCTTCGAGTAGGCGCTCGGCGGCCCGGGCCCGGTTTGCCGAGGCATCCGATATCACGTATGCTTGATCTTTGGTGCGTTGCGCCTTCATCGGCGTGTCCAAGCACCACCAATCCCATCCACCGCAGACCGACCGGTCTGCAAGAGTGATAGCGAGCGTATGGCGAAGAAAGACGGTGTCATCGAGATCGAGGGCGTCGTGTCCGAGGCTCTTCCGAACGCGATGTTCCGCGTCGAGCTGAGCAATGGGCACAAGGTCCTCGCGACGATCTCCGGCAAGATGCGGCAGAACTACATCCGCATCATCCCCGAGGACCGTGTGGTCGTGGAGCTCAGCCCCTATGACCTCACCCGCGGGCGCATCGTCTACCGCTACCGCTAGACCGGTCGAGAAGTAACGCCCCGCGCTCGCGCGCGCCCGGCGAAGACAGCGAAACAGGAAATCATGAAGGTCAACCCCTCCGTCAAGCCCATCTGCGACCACTGCAAGGTCATCCGCCGCCACGGTCGCGTCATGGTGATCTGCAAGAGCAACCCGCGTCACAAGCAGCGCCAGGGCTGATCGGATGCTGCGCCCCGGCGCAGCCCGATGCTGACAACTGAACACCCGCGTCTCGGACGCGGATACACAAGGCAGGACCAGAACCCGTTCGCGGGGGACACCTCGGGCGGAGGCCCGGGCACCGGCCCTGCTCCACACCTCCACTCACTCCATAGGAGAACCGCATGGCACGTCTTGCCGGCGTTGACATCCCGCGCGACAAGCGCGTGGTGATCGCCCTCACGTACATCTACGGCGTTGGCCGTACCCGCTCGAACGAGATCCTCAAGGCGACGGGGATCGACGAGAACATCCGCGTCAAGGACCTCAGCGACGACCAGCTCATCGCGCTCCGCGACCACATCGAGGCCAACTTCAAGGTCGAGGGCGACCTCCGCCGTGAGGTTGCCGCCGACATCCGCCGCAAGGTCGAGATCGGCTCGTACGAGGGTCTGCGCCACCGCCGCGGCCTTCCGGTGCGCGGTCAGCGCACGAAGACGAACGCTCGCACCCGCAAGGGCCCGAAGCGCACCGTCGCCGGCAAGAAGAAGGCGCGCTAAGGCGCGGCCCCCAGGGTTTAGGAGAGCAAAGCAATGGCACAGGCCAAGACCGCCGCGCGCAAGCCGCGTCGCAAGGAAAAGAAGAACATCGCGCTGGGCCAGGCCCACATCAAGTCGACGTTCAACAACACGATCGTCTCGATCACCGACCCCTCGGGCGCTGTCATCAGCTGGGCCTCGTCGGGTGGCGTGGGCTTCAAGGGCTCGCGCAAGTCGACCCCGTACGCCGCTGGTATGGCCGCCGAGTCGGCTGCCCGCCAGGCGCAGGAGCACGGCGTCAAGAAGGTCGACGTCTTCGTGAAGGGCCCGGGCTCGGGCCGCGAGACCGCGATCCGCTCGCTGCAGGCCGCCGGCCTCGAGGTGGGCTCGATCCAGGACGTGACGCCGCAGGCCCACAACGGCTGCCGTCCGCCCAAGCGCCGCCGCGTCTGATCTTCCGGAGCCGGGGCACCTTGCGGTGCCCCGGCTACCGCACGCTTCCGGCATCCGCCATCTCGATCTGCGGCTGCCCTGAGAAAAACTCAACACCTCTCACCCACCGCACGTGTCATATAGCGGGCACGTGATCGAAAGGAACACATAGTGCTCATCGCACAGCGTCCCACTCTGACCGAGGAGAAGATCGGGGAGTTCCGCAGCCGCTTCGTCATCGAGCCGCTCGAGCCCGGCTTCGGCTACACGATCGGCAACGCGCTGCGTCGCAGCCTCCTGTCGTCCATCCCCGGTGCAGCAGTGACGTCGATCCGCATCGACGGCGTCCTCCACGAGTTCAGCACCATCCCGGGTGTGAAGGAGGATGTCACCGAGATCATCCTCAACATCAAGCAGCTGGTCGTCTCCAGCGAGCGCGACGAGCCCATCACGGCGTACCTTCGCAAGACCGGCGCCGGTGAGGTCACCGCCGCCGACATCTCGGCTCCGGCCGGTGTCGAGGTGCACAACCCCGAGCTCGTCATCGCGACGCTCAACGACACCGCGAAGTTCGAGCTCGAGCTCACCATCGAGCGTGGCCGCGGCTACGTGTCGGCGACCCAGAACCGCAACGAGTACGCCGAGGCCGGCCAGATCCCGGTCGACTCGATCTACTCGCCGGTCCTCAAGGTGAGCTACCGCGTCGACGCCACGCGTGCCGGCGAGCGCACCGACTTCGACAAGCTCGTGCTGGACGTCGAGAGCAAGCCCTCGATCGCCCCGCGCGACGCCGTCGCGTCGGCCGGTCGCACCCTGACGGAGCTCTTCGGCCTGGCCCGCGAGCTCAACGTCGAGGCCGAGGGCATCGAGATCGGCCCGGCGCCGGTCGAGACCGTGCTCTCGAACGAGCTGTCGATGCCGATCGAGGACCTCGACCTCTCGGTCCGCTCGTACAACTGCCTCAAGCGCGAGGGCATCAACACCGTGTCGGAGCTCGTCGCCCTGTCCGAGACGCAGCTCATGAACATCCGCAACTTCGGTCAGAAGTCGGTCGACGAGGTGCGCGACAAGCTCGTCTCGCTCGGCCTGTCGCTGAAGGACTCGGTGCCCGGGTTCGACGGTGCGCACTTCTACGGCGGCTACGACGACGAGACCGTCTGAGTACCGGCACCCGACCGACTTTTCACACTGGAGTAACTGAGAATGCCTAAGCCCACCAAGGGTCCCCGCCTCGGAGGCGGTCCCGCCCACGAGCGCCTGCTGCTTGCGAACCTCGCCGCTGCGCTGTTCACGCACAAGTCGATCAAGACGACCGAGACCAAGGCCAAGCGCCTGCGTCCGCTCGCCGAGCGCCTGATCACGTTCGCCAAGCGCGGTGACCTGCATGCGCGTCGTCGCGTGCTTTCGGTCATCGGTGACAAGGAAGTCGTGCACGTCCTGTTCACCGAGATCGCTCCGCTGGTCGCCGACCGTGAGGGCGGCTACACCCGCATCACGAAGGTCGGCAACCGCAAGGGCGACAACGCGCCCATGGCCGTGATCGAGCTCGTCCTCGAGCCCGTCACGCCGAAGGCGAAGTCGTCGAAGAAGGCTGCAGCCAAGCCCGCCGCTCCGGCCGCGGACGAGGCTCCCGAGGCCGACGAGACCCCCGCCGCCGACGAGGCCGCCGAGGCCGGCGCCGAGTCGCCGGAGGAGGGCGCTGCCGCCGAGGCTGCGGCCGAGGACGCCGTCGAGGCTCCCGCCGAGGAGAAGTCCGAGTAATCGGGCCGCCGGGCCCCGCCGCCCGGCAGGTCGCGCCACGCGCGACCACCCTTGCACCGCGAGACCCGCGTGCCCTTCGGGGCCGCGGGTCTCGCTGCGTCTGCGGGCGGCCGCGGGTGCGTGCGCGCGGGGCCCGGGAGAGCGGACGCGCCCCGCGCGGCTCACTGCGCGATCGGCAGGGGACGGTGCGTGAGCCGCTCGTACAGGCGCAGCTCGCGCTCATACTGGTCTTGCGCGCGCTCGCGTTCCACGGCGTCGACGCTGCGCGCGACCATCTCCGCGAAGACGGTCGCGCCCCCGGCGTCGGGATGGATGGAATCTCCCGCGAGCAGGTCGGTGCGCGAGGAGATGGCCGCGGACCAGTCGGCGACGACGACGCCGGGGTGCGACTTCGCGAAGGCCGCGAGATCGGCGTTCACCCCCGGAATCCAGTCGCGGGGAGCGTAGGCGTTGACCAGGATGAGGTGCCGGTCGGAGCCGGCGATCTCAGCCATGCGGGCGAGGGCGTCCTGATCGACGGGACCGTTCGTGCCGAGAGCGACCACCACGTAGCGACGCAGCTCGCCGCGGGCAGCGAGTCCCTCGAGGATGCCGGGTCCCGCCCAGGTCGAGCGCGACACCTCGGCGTCGACCTGGATGCCGGGGAGTCGCTCGAAGAGCGCCGGCACCGACGCGAGCATCACCGAGTCGCCGACCGCGCTGATCTCGCCGCCGACGACGGGCGTGGGCTGCGGAACGGGCGAGGGCTTCGTGGTGAGGGGCTTGCCGGTCGGCGAGGGGTCGGCGACCACGGGCGCCGGGGTCTCGGAAGCCGCCGTCGCCGTCGGCGTGGGCGTCGCCGTCGAAGTGGGGCGGCGGTTGGCCTCGTCGAGCGCGGCCTGTCCTGCGGCGACGGCGCTCTCGCCCGACGACTCCGTGGGCGCGGCAGCGATCGCCGCCGACGTACCGCCGAGCACGAGCACGCCGGCCGCGACCACGCCGATCGCGCGCAGGCGCCCGCGGCTGCCTGCGCGCACCAGGTCGCGCAGTCGTCGGAGCGACGCGAGGAACCCCAGGCGGCGCACCGGGGTCTCGACGAAGCGGAACGACGCCTCGGCGGCGACCAGCGTGACGGCGAGCACGCCCAGCCCGATCCACATCGGGGCCGTGGTGCCCGACGCCGGCAGAGCTGCGGTGGCGAGCACCAGCAACGGCCAGTGCCACAGATAGATGCCGTACGAGCGGTCGCCGACCCACTTCAGCGGGCGCACGTCGAGGGCAGGACCGAACCACGAACCTGGCCAGACCCCGGCGACGATAGCGAGGGCCGTGAACACGCTCGCCGCCAGGAGCGCACCCGGGAAGGTGGCCGCGTCGTCGCCCGCCGGCAGCGACGCGCAGACGGCGATCCCGGCAAGCGACACGATGCCGAGCCAGCCGGTCACCGTGCGCGCCGCTTTCGACTCGATCCACGACGCCCGGGTCGCCGGCGCCGTGCGCAGCGACGACGGAAGCACGATCGTCCAGCCCGGGGGCGGGGTCACGGCGGGGAGCGGCGCAGCGGCGACCTCGTGCCGCGGCCGAAGCAGCCCGTCGAGGAGGAACGCGAGCGCGACGCCGAGGAGGATCCCGAACGAGTGCGTGTCCGTGCCGAAGTACGCGCGCGTGACGTCGCCGCCGGCGGACACGAGACCGGCCATCCACGCGGCGGAGGCCGCCGCGAGGCCCACAGCGCACGCCGCGCGCACCGCGCCGCGGGGGAGCAGCAGGAACAGCGGCAGCACCAGCGGCCACAGCACGTAGAACTGCTCCTCGACTGCCAGCGACCAGAAGTTGCGGAACAGCTCGGGCGCGCCAGACCCGAAGTAGCCGACGTCGCCGCTGATCGACACCCAGTTGTAGCTGAAGGTCGCCGCGCCGAGCACCTGCTCGCCGAGCCGCAGCAGCACGTCGCCGCCGATCAGCCATGCGATCGACGAGCACACCGTGACGACCAGCGCCATCGCGGGCAGCAGGCGTCGCGCGCGGCGCACCCAGAAGGCCCCTAAGCGGATCCGCCCGGTGCTCTCGTGCTCGCGCAGGAGAAGGCTCGTGATCAGGAAGCCGCTGATGACGAAGAACACATCGACACCGACGAAGCCGCCCGGAAGCAGCGCCGGCGGGAAGAGGTGATAGACGAGCACGAGGGCGACCGCCACCGCACGCAGACCGTCGAGGCCCGCGTAGCGGGATGAAGGTGGTGCGAGCGCGAGGGACGTCATGGGTTTCGTGGGGCGAGATGCCATTCTAAGCCGGGTTCTCGTGCCGTCCGGGAGTATCTGCGCGGGTCCTCTCGACCTCTATCCCACGAACGAACGCGAGCGCTAGTCTGGGCGCAACCTCGGGGCAGCGGGGTACTGGGGATTGCTTCCTGCGCCGGGGGCGGCGCACGAGGGGGACGACGTGTCCGAGCAGGCGACGCCGACGGTGGCACCCACCGAGTGGGTGGGCACACCGCGCGCTCGCCGGCGGGCCGGCCTCTCGATCTACTCGATCCTGCTCATCATGCTGCTCTCGGTGAGCGTGCTCTCGAGCATCGTCGTCGGGGTCATCGGCTACGTCAACGGAACCGAGGCGCTGCGCACCATCGCCTACGAGAAGCTCGTCGAGATCCGCGAGAACCGCGCCCGCGAGGTCACGCAGCTGTTCCGCTCGATCGAGAACGCGGTGCGGCTGAGCGCCATGAACGAGACGAGCCGACAGGCGGCGCGCGCGTTCACGGCCGGCTTCGCGGAGCTGGATCAGCAGGAGACGGATGCCGCGGCATCCGCTCTCGTCGACGAGTACTACCGCGACACGTTCGCCGCCGACCTCGCCGAGGCGACCGGAGAGTCCGTCGACGGCTCGTCGTTCGCGCCGCGCGGGGCGGCGCAGACGTATCTGCAGCACCGGTACGTGATCCCGTACGACGACTGGGAGGACGCGATCCTCACCGCGGATGCGGGTGACGGCAGCGCGTGGTCGCAGGCGCACGCGCGCTACCACCCCTACTATCGCGCGATGACAGAGCTGCAGGACTTCGAAGACGTCCTCATGCTCGACACCGAGGGGAACGTCGTCTACACGGCCTTCAAAGGGGTCGACCTCGGCACGAACCTCTTCGACGGCCCCTACCGGCTGTCGAACCTCGCGGTCGCGTATCGCGAGGTGATGGACCGCAACATCATCGACGACGTCGCGGTCGCCGACTTCGCGCCGTACAGCCCGAGTCTCGCCAATCCCGCGGGGTGGGCGGTCACGCCGATCGCAGACGACGGCGAGGTGATCGGTGCACTCGCCATCGAGCTGCCCATCGATCGGATCAACGAGGTCATGACGGTCGGCGGTGAGTGGGAGATGAACGGCCTCGGCGTGACAGGCGAGACCTACCTCGTCGGACGCGACCTGCTGATGCGCTCGATCTCCCGCCAGCTGCTGGACGATCCCGAGGGGTACGAGCGCACCTCCGTGGCCGCCGGTCTCGCGCCCGCGACGGCGGCGCTCAGCGTGCAGAACGGCAACACGCTCATGCAGCAGACCATCGCGGGCGAAGCCGTCACGCGCGCGCTCGCCGGCGAGCAGGGCACCCTGCTCGAGCGCGACTACCTCGGTCGCGACAGCCTGGTGGCGTTCGCGCCGCTCAACGTCGACGGCCTGAACTGGGTCATCATCGCGCAGGAGACCTCGGCCGAGGCGCTCGTCCCCGTCGAGGACTTCACGCGCAACCTCATCCTGTCGACGGCGGGCATGATCATCTTCGTCTGCCTGCTCTCGCTGGTGCTCGCCCAGGTGTTCGTGCGTCCCCTGCGCCGGCTGAAGGCCGCCGCACAGCGCATCGCCGCGGGCGACGAGGGAGTGCAGGTCGACGCCGGCTCGAGCGATGAGCTCGCCGACGTCGCCCACGCGTTCAACGACATGAGCCGCAGCCTGCAGGTCAAGTCGCAGCTCATCGAGGAGCAGGAGAAGGCGAACGAGCAGCTCATCCTGTCGTTCATGCCCGAGGGCATGGCCGACCGCTACAAGCACGGCGACGACGCGATCACGCAGGACAGCGATGACGTGACGGTCGTCTTCGCCGACATCGTCGGCTTCGAGGAGCTGGCCCTGACGATGTCGTCCGAAGAGGCGGTGACGCGCCTGAACGACCTCGTCCGCTCGTTCGACGAGGCAGCCGAGCGACACGGCGTCGAACGCGTGCGCACCACGCGTCAGAGCTACCTCGCGAGCTGCGGACTGGCCACGCCGCGCGTCGACAACGCGCGTCGTGCCGTCGAGTTCGCCCTCGAGCTCGACTCGATCCTGGAGCGCTACTCGGCGCAGCAGGGCGTGAAGCTCGGCCTGCGCGCGGGTCTGGACGCCGGGCAGGTCACGAGCGGACTGATCGGTCGTGCTCGGGTCGTGTACGACATGTGGGGGGATGCCGTGAACCTCGCGTTCCGCGTGCAGGGAGACTCCGACGAGCCCGGCATCTACGTGACGCAGCGTGTGGCCGACCGCCTCCCCGATTCGATCCCCGTGCAGCCCGCCGGCGACATCCAGACGCAGAGCGGTGCGCAGCGCGTGTGGAAGGTCGAGGCCCCCGTGGTGACGGTGGAGGGGTGAGGCAGCGGTGGCCGACATCGTCTCGCAGCCATGGTTCTGGCCCGCCGTCATCGTCTCGGTGGGGCTTCCGCTCGCCCTCATCGGCCTGACCGAGTTCCACAACGCGCTCGCCCGCCGCGGCAGCCGCGCGGCGCCGATCGTGCTGATGGTGCGCAACTACCTCGTGCCGGTCGCGGGCATCCTCGTGCTCATCAGTCAGCCCGGCGCCTGGCAGGGCGGCGGAACCTGGCCGCGCGTCATCTGGACGGTCTTCGGGCTCCTCGTGATCGTCGTGACCATCAACGCCATCAACCACCTCGTGTTCCACCGGGCCGAGAAGGGCTCGTGGCGCGACCGGTTCCCGACGATCTTCAGCGACCTCATCCGGTTCGTGTTCATCATCCTCGGCATCGCGGCGGTGTTCTGGTGGGTCTGGGACGCCGACGTGGCCGGTGTGTTCGCCGCCCTCGGCATCACCTCGATCGTGGTCGGGCTCGCGCTGCAGAACGCGGTCGGCTCGGTCGTCTCGGGACTCTTCCTCGTCTTCGAGGCGCCCTTCGAGCTGGGCGACTGGATCGAGACCGGCGGCACCCGCGGACAGATCGTCGAGGTCAACTGGCGGGCGATCCACCTCGATACGGGGAACGGCATCGTCGTCATGCCGACAGCGGAACTCGCCGACGGGTCGTTCGCGAATCTCTCGCGCAGTCCCGACCCGTACGCGGCGGTGGTCGAGCTGTCGTTCGGCAGCGACGACCCGCCCGGGCGCGTGCGCGAGGTCCTCGTCGCCGTGGCGCGCGACATCCCGCTGATCGCACCCGACCGCGAGCCGACGGCGACGACGCTGACCGGCGGGCGGTACGCGGTCGCGATCCCCCTGCGCACGCCCGGCGATCGCGACGCCGTCCACGATGCCTTCGCGACGCGCGTCTGGTACGCGGCGAGGCGTGCCGACCTGCACCTGGACGGCGACCTCAGCGACGACTGGCGCACGCCGGCGCACCTGCAGGACGGCCTGAGGAAGATCGCTCCGGCGCTGAGCCTCAAGACGGGAGAGGTCGACGCGCTCGCCGCGCACGCGCGGCTCGAGCGCTACTGCGCGGGCGAGTCCATCCTGCGTCCGGGCGTCGTGCCGACCGAGACCCGCTTCATCCTGGCGGGCAGCGTCATGCTGGGCATCCCGACCGACGACGACGGCTTCGTGCAGATCACGGTCCTCGGGCCCGACGACGCGGTCGGCCTGACGGCGCTCTCGCGCACCCAGACCATCTCGCGGGCCGTCGCGCTGAGCGAGGTCGACGTCGTGGTGGTGCCGGTCTCCGTGCTCGACGAGATCGTGCGGCAGCATCCCGTCGTCGCCCGTGAGATCGTACGGGAGAGCGAGAACCGCGTCCGGCTGGCCCGCACGGCTCTGCAGGCGGCCGGCGGGAACTTCCCGCGCGGGCGGCACGTGCTCGGCTGACCACTCCTCACGGCTGCGCCCCGGCTCCCGTGGTGGCGCAGCCTCCGGACGCCGGCGCCTAAGCTGGGGCCGTGCGGATCCGCCTCGACATCGCCTACGACGGCACGCACTTCCGGGGCTGGGCTCGACAGCCCGGGCTCCGCACGGTGCAGGAGACGCTCGAGAGCGCGCTCGCCCGGGTGCTCGGCGGCGATCCCCGCCTCGTGGTCGCCGGACGAACCGATGCCGGCGTGCACGCAACCGGTCAGGTCGCCCACGTGGACCTCGACGAGGCGCAACGACAGCGCCTGTTCTCCCGGCGTCCGCGCGCCGGCGCCGCCGCCGACCCGGTCGGCATCCTCGCCGCGCGCCTGAGCGGGGTGGTCGGGGCGTACTCCGACGTCGTCGTCAGCCGTTCGGCCCTCGCGCCGGAAGGATTCGACGCCCGCTTCTCGGCCGTCTGGCGTCGCTACGAGTACCGCATCGCCGACAGCGTGTCGGGGTACGACCCGCTCGAGCGCCATCGCACCACCACGGTGCGCGCCGTCCTCGACGGAGAGGCGATGGATGCCGCGGCCCGGTCGCTCATCGGGCTCCACGACTTCGCCGCCTACTGCAAGCCGCGCGAGGAGGCGACGACCATCCGGACGCTGCTCGAGTTCGACTGGCGCCGCGACCGCGACGGCGTGCTCCTGGCCCAGGTCAAGGCTGACGCGTTCTGCCACAGCATGGTGCGCGCGCTCGTCGGCGGCTGCGTGGCGGTGGGGGAGGGCCGCCTCGACCCCGGCGACCTGCTCGAGATCCGCGACGGCCTGGAGCGCGTCCCCGAGGTGAAGGTGCTGGCGGCAAGGGGTCTCACGCTCACCGCGGTCGGGTATCCCGACGACGAGCTGCTGGCGCAGCGCGCGGAGCAGACCCGTGCGCGCCGCGATCGCGAGTGAGCGCGGCCTGGTCGGCGCGCCTGGTCAGGATCGCTGCAACGGGTTGAGCAGGCGGTCTGTCACCGTGACGCCGACGCGCTCCCACCGATCGCCGCCGTTCTCGCTCGCCAGGGTGGCAGCCTCGCGCCCCATGTACAGCAGGGCGTCGAGGTCGTAGCCCACGACGGAGACCGGCGCCCATCCGGCGCTCGCCGAGGGGCGGATGGGCAGCGAGATGTCGACGTCGAGACTCGAGATGCGCTCCAGCACCGTCCGCAGGTGATCTCGGACGGCGGCGTCGCTGCGGGGCAGCAGCACGACCGCCGTGCCCGGTGTCGGCGATGCGACGTCGGCCTCGGCCGGGAAGACCGACCGCACGGTGTCGAGGAACCGCCGGGACAGCTCGCCGAGCACGGTCGCGCCGCCCATCTGACGGATCTCGGCAGCATCGTCCAGCTGCAGGTACACGACCGACCACGGCTCGCCCGACAGTCGAGCACGGGAGAGGCGCTCGGCCGCGGTGAGCTGGAAGCGCTGCCAGCCTGCAGGCGCCTCTGAACTGCGGGCGAACGCGGAGTCGCGCGTCGAGATGCCGATCACTGCGACGAGGGCGCAGGCCGTGTAGGCCAGCATCCCGATCGAGGCGACGAGGCGGACGAGCGCCAGGTCGTCGCCCGTGGTCGCCGGGAAGACGAAGCCCGCGATGCCGTTCGCGGCGCCGGCGGCGAAGAAGGCGAGCGACATGATCGCGAACGGGAGCGCGACCCTATCGCGCCGCGCCGGAACCCGCACCCAGTCGACGAAGAACAGGCCGGCGCACACCGACGCGGCGAAGAACGCCACACGGTATGCAGGGCTGAACCACATCGTGTCGCCGGCGGCGACGAGCAAGGCCGCCGATCCGGCTCCCACCACGGGACCGACCCAGGAGAGAGCCCGCACACCCCAGAACGCGCGGAAGCCCGACCACAGCAGGGCGGGTGCACCCATCAGGACGCCGAGGAAGATGCGGCGGACCATCTCGGCCTCGGCGGCCGCGCCCGCCGCGACGCCGAACGTCGACACCATGGCGAGAGCGAAGGCGAACGACCAGAAGAGTGTGGCGCGCGAGGGTTTGCCGAGGAACGCGATGCCGATCGTGAGCATCGTCGCCAGGGTTGCGATGGCGGCCTGGGCGATGCCGAGACCAACGGCGATGTCGACGTCGTTCACGAGTCTTCCTTCTCTGCGCCCCGCGGAGCGGGCGCGAACCTCGGCAGCCGCACGGTCACCGTCGTGCCCGATCCGAGTTCGCTGTCGATCGCGAGCGTGCCGCCGTGCGCGGTGATGATCTCGCGGGTGATTCCGAGCCCCAGACCGGTTCCGCTCGCCGTGTCCTTTGCGGTGTCGGTGCGGAAGTAGGGCGTCATGATGCTCGGCAGGTCGTCGGGTGAGATGCCGATGCCCGTGTCGGAGACGGTGAGCGTGACCATGTCGCCATCCATGGACCCGGCGACGCGCACATCGCCGTCCCGAGGCGTGTACTTGATCGCATTGCTCACGAGGTTGTCGATCACCTGGCGCATCCGGAACCCGTCCGCTGTCGCGGGCAGCGGCTCGGTCACGTCGAGAGCGATCGTCACGTCGTGGGCGGTGGCGGTGGGGCGGAACGAGTCCACCGAGTCCACGACGATCTGCCTGACGTCGATGTCGTCGTACGACTCCCGACCCTCGAACGCGGTGCGCGACGACTTGAGCATGCTCGACGTCATCTCGAGCACGCGCTCGCTGGCCCGGAGGATGGTCTCGAGGCGCTCGCGGATGCGAGGGCTGAGGTCGGGGTCCTCCAGCGCCAGGTCGGCGTTGCCGATCATCACGGTGAGCGGATGCTTCAGCTCGTGCGAGGCGATGGCCGACAGGCGCTCGCGCTCGCGCTGGGCGTGGGTGATCGCGGTGACGTCGTAGGCGAGAAGCAGCATGCTGGCGTCTTCGCGGTCCAGCCCGCTGAGCCGCTTCGAGCTCACGGAGAGCACGCGCCACTCGCCACCGGCCGTGAACACCCACACGCGGGCGTCGGTGAAGATCTCGCCCCGCGCCGCACGTGCGAGAGGTCGCTCCGAGAGCGGCACCGGCATGCCGCGCAGCCCGGTGTACTCGACGGACTTGGCGGGCTGACTGACGTCCCGCGGATCGAGCCCGTACAGGCGGGCGAAGGCGTCGTTGACCATCAGCAGCGATCCGGACAGCGAGACCCGCGCCACACCCGCATCGACACCGTTGAGGATCTCGTTGGTACGGCGTTCCTGCCCCGAGCGACGGTCGAGCGTCTCGGAGAGGCGGCGCGCCTGACGTTGCAGCACGCGCCGCAGCGCACGCATCTGACGCATCGCGAGGTGGGCGGTGATGCCGATGAATCCGAGCGACAGGAGGACGATGAAGACGCGCAGCGCCGCGTTGCTGTCGGGGTTCGACGTCGAGTCGAGGAGGAGGATGACGCCGATGGTGGCGAGCACCGCGCCCAGCATCGTCGCCGGGAAGTACATCGCCACCCACATGACCGGGAACACCCAGAGGTAGCCGAAGCGCAGTTCCGTGCTGCTGGCCATCAGGCCGATCGCAAGCGTGTCGAGGAACACCACGACCAGGACGGACTCCCGGGGGAGGCGCGCCCACGGGACAGCGAGGGTCGCGACCGTGACGACGATGATCGCGAGGATGCCGACGACGAAGTTCCACACACCGAACAGCGAGGGCCGAAGGGCGACGACGAGCACCCCGATGATGACGACGCTCGCGGCGAGCACGAGCTGGGTCAGCCAGATCGACCGCGTGCGCGTGTCGGGGGCGGAGAGCGTCTGGTCGTCCACAATCGCCGGGGATGCCTTGGAGGCGACTCTCTTGAGCGTCATCGGCGCCGCCCGCCGATCGCCCCGGGCCGGCCTTGCGCATTCCTTGCGCGAACCTTGCGCAAGAAGGAGGCGTACGTCGACCTCGGTCGCAGGACTGCTTGCGGTCGGGAGGGCAGAGTGGAGCCCACAAGCCAGCCCCCGACGAAGGACTCGAGATGACCGCCGCCCTTGCCCGCATCACCGCCGACAGCGCGGTGGATCGCGCAGTCGCGGGCCGTGCGACGATCGGCTGCCTCATCCTCGCCCGCGACGCCGCCGAGTCGGTCGCCGGCGTGATCGAATCGCTCCTGCACCAGACCCGAGTGCCCGACGTCATCCACGTCGTCGTCAGCGACACCTCCGACGCCACCGTCGAGATCGCCTCCCGCTATGCGGGGCCGCGTGACGTCATCACGGCGCTGGGCGCGCAGGCCACCCGGGTGTTCGTCCACGACATCGGCCGGGGCCACGACGCGCCGGCGAGCGCACTCGACTACGGCTGCACGCTGGTGGAGGGCTACGACTATCTTCTCGGCGTCGACGGCGACACGATCGTGGGCGAGCGGGTGATCGAGCACCTCGAGTCCGAGGCGATGTCCGACACGAGGACGCTCGGCATGTTCTTCACGCTTATCCGTCATGAGAGCGGAGAGAAGGTCTGACGCGGACCCGAAACGCGTCGGATGCCGGGGCTGGGGAGTCCGGTGGGGGAAGTGACGGGGCCATCCTCTTGGGGAAGGATGGCCCCCTCACTGATGAGGCCCGTCATGCGTCGGACGTGAGCCGGTAGCCCACGCCGCGAACGGTCTCGATGTAGCGCGGGTTCGTCGGGCTGTCGCCGAGCTTGCGCCGGAGATTCGTCATGTGGGCCTCGATCGCGCGCTTGTCAGCGTCGCTGACGTAGTAGCTCGTGACGTATGCTTCGCCGCGCAGCACGAGCGTCAGATCGGCCTTGCTGCGGACGCGCCGCTTCGACTCGAGCAGCGCCGCCAGGAGGTCGAACTCGGTGCGGGTGAGGTCGAGATCCTCGCCGTCGACGAGCACGATCCGGTTCTCGGGGTGCAGGCTCAGGTCGCGGTGGACGAGCCACTCCCCGTCGTCGGCTGCGACGCCGGGCACCGCGTCGGTGACACCTGCGTCGGCTGCGGCGGGCAGGGCTGCGGCGGGTGCGCCGGACGGATCCATCGCCTCCGCAGGCGCAGCCGCCTGCGCCGGCGCGGTGCGCGCGCGACGCAGCAGCGCCTCGACGCGGGCACGCAGCTCGCGGGGGCGGAAGGGCTTGAGCAGGTAGTCGTCTGCGCCCGCCCCCAGGCCCGCGATCACGTCCGCCTCGTCCTGGAGTCCGGTGAGCATGATGAGGTACGTGTCGGAGCGGGCGCGGATGCGACGCGCGGCTTCGAAGCCGTCGATGCCCGGCATCCGTACGTCGAGCGTCGTGAGCAGGGGGCGGTACGTCAGCACGGCACGGACACCGTCGACGCCGTTGCCCACGGCGACCGTGGAGAAGCCGGCCGACTCGAGCACTTCGGAGAGGATGAGCCGGATCTCCGGATCGTCCTCGATGATGACCGCGGTCTTCACGGCATCGGCAGTAGGGCTCATGTCGGCGCAGGCCTCTCGCATCAGAGTTTCGTTCGCCCCAGCGGCTCCCCAGCCGTCCGCGCGCGCGCGGTTATCCGATGCTACACACCACGCACCGCATGGAGCCCTAAGATCCGCGGCCCGCCATGAGTGTGCTGTGCGTTCGCCGTCGGCACGACGACGAGGACGCCGATCCCTCGTATCGTGGTCCTCACATGAAGGTCATCTCGTACAACCTCCGGAAGCACCGCGCGGTGGGCGAGCTCGTCCATCTGGTCGAGCGCCACGGCGCGGACGTGCTGTGCCTGCAGGAGGCCGACACCACGGACATCCCCGACACCATCTCGGGCCTGCGGCTGGCCGACGCCACCCAGCGCAATCGGCTCGGGCTCGCGGTCTACTACCGCGAGAACACCTACCGTGCCGTGGACGTGCGTTCCCTCGCGCTGAAGAAGTCACTGCACGACCGGGTGCTGAAGCCCGCCGAGGAGCGACTGCTGGGCGTGCGCCTGCACGACATCGACGACGGGCGAGAGCTCATCGTCGCCTCGTTCCACGCTGCCCCGCTCACCGCCCTCAACTCGCTGCGGCGTCACCAGATCCGCACGGCCCTCTCTGAGCTGCAGAGCCTGGGCGACGGCCTCCCCGCCCTCATGGTCGGCGACTACAACTACCCCGTCTTCAAGGAGCACCTGGGCCAGAAGGTGCGCGAGCAGGGGTACGAGCTCAATCTGAGCGACTCCCGCACCTACACGCGGTACCGGTTCTTCCGCGGCCACTACGACTTCGCAACGTCCGTCGGGTTCGAGATCGACCGGGTGCGCACGCTGCCTCAGGGCCTCAGCGACCACCTGCCGATCCTCGTGACGGCCCGGCCGCTGACCGGCACGGCTCGGGCGCTCGAGGTGCCGCCGCGGGCCGAGGCGTCCTGAGCCGCGACAGCGACGTCGGACGTTCCGGCTGCGACGGGATCACGCGGAGCGCGGGAGAGCGGATGCCGCGGCCCGGGTCCCCGTGGCGTCGGCCGTCACCCGGCTCAGCGCGCGCTGGCGGCGAGGCTCGTCGGCTGACGAGAACGTCTGCTCAATGTCGCCGTGCACCGCGCGCAGCTCCAGCGCGTCGGCGACCGTGAGGGCGGCTTCGGCGAAGGCGCGCGCGTCGGCCAGGGCGGACTGCTTCGCGGCCACGTCCGCGTCGGCGGACGCGTAGGCGGCCCGCAGCCGTGCGCGCTCGGCCTCGTCGAGCGTCAGCGGGTGAACGTGCTCTTCGAGGTCGCTTGCCGCCCGCGCTCGGGCGACGCGGCTGCGCCCCAGCGCGCGCTCGGCGCGGGCGATCTCCTCGCCGGCCTCGACGACCGCGGCGCGCAGGGCGGCCTCGAGGTCGAGGGGAGCGGGGTTCAGCCCGTCGTCGGCGGTGGCGATGACGGGGGTGGTGCGGACGATCCGTCGCGGACGGCGCGACGACGTGGGCGATGCAGGCATCGGGGTCTCCTCGATCGAGATGAGCATGCCTCGTCGCCGGGTCGACGACAGGCCTTGCTCGTGAGGAGCACCGAGGGCGGCATTTCGTACATCGAAGCCGAGGAACTCTCGGATGCCCGGTGCGCGCTCGATCTGCGCCGCGGCCCCTTCGCGTCCGCTGCCGCCTGCGTCAGGGCCGGCCCATGCCGAGATAGGTCCATCCGGCGGCGCGCCAGCCTGCGGCATCCCACCCGTTCCTGCCGTCCACGACGACGCGGCCGTCGGTGAGCGTCGACGCGTGCTCGGGGGTGAGTTCGCGCCGGTAGGCGTCCCACTCGGTCACCAGCACGATCGCGTCGGCGCCACGGATCGCCTCGTCGCGGTCGTCGACATATGACAGCTGCGGATGCTGCCGCCTGGCGTTGTCGAGTGCGGCGGGGTCGGTGACCGTGACGTCGGCCCCGAGTCCGCGCAGCCGCGCCGCGACGTCGAGGGCGGGTGAATCGCGGATATCGTCGCTGTAGGGCTTGAACGCGGCGCCGAGCAGGGTGACCCGCTTCTCGAACACCGAGCCTCCGAGCCCCTCGACCACCAGCTCCACCGCTCGGTCGCGGCGTCGGAGGTTGATCGCGTCGACCTCCCGCAGGAACGCGACGGAATCGCCGCGGCCCAGCTCCTCCGCGCGTGCGGCGAAGGCGCGGATGTCTTTGGGGAGGCATCCCCCGCCGAATCCGATCCCGGCACCGAGGAAGCGCCGGCCGATGCGCGCGTCGTGACCAAGGGCGTCGGCGAGCTGCGTGACATCGGCGCCGGTGACCTCGGCGATCTCTGCCATCGCGTTGATGAACGAGATCTTGGTCGCGAGGAACGCGTTGGCGGCGACCTTCACGAGCTCGGCGGTGGCCCAGTCGGTGACGATGAACGGCGTCCCCGCCGCGACGGCAGGGGCGTAGACCCGTCGGAGCGCGCTGACGGCGGCCGACGCGTCGGGCCCGACGCCGATCACCAGACGGTCGGGTTCGATGGTGTCCTTGACCGCCCAGCCCTCGCGGAGGAACTCGGGATTCCAGGCCAGCTGCGCCCCGGTCGCCTCGACGAGCGGGGCCAGGCGCGCGGCGGTGCCCACCGGCACGGTCGACTTGCCGGCGACGACGTCGCCCGGGCGCAGGTGCGGGATGAGTGCCTCAACCGCCTCGTCGACGTACGTGAGGTCGGCGGCGTGGGCGCCGCGCTGCTGCGGCGTGCCGACCGCGAGGAAGTGCACGTCCGCGCCTGCGGCGGCGGCGATGTCAGTGGTGAAGTGCAGCCGGCCGGAGGCGGCTCCGGCCTCGAGGAGCTTCTGCAGATCGGGTTCGAAGAACGGCGCGAGTCCGCGTGAGAGGGCGTCGACCTTCTCCGCGTCGACGTCGATGCCGACCACATCGTGGCCGATGGACGCCATCGCCGCCGCGTGAACGGCGCCGAGGTAGCCGCAGCCGATGACCGATAAGCGCATGATGTCCCTTCGCGGTGACTGCACCGCGCCCTTTTTATCAGAGTCCGCGTCCGCGCCAGCCATCGGGGCGAGCGACGCGGGCGTCAGCCCCGCGCGATCGAGGGGTCGGCGTCATCCCACTTCTCGATGCCCTGCACGACCCAGAAGGCGAAGAAGAGGAGAAGCGCCGCCGCCTCGGCGAGCAGCACGATCGGCAGGCCGCGCGCGTCGGCCTGGGGAAGCAGCACCATGTACGCGACGAGCACGCCCGCGAGCGCAACGGCGATCACGATGTAGAGGCCGCGGAAGACGGGCGCCGGGGGAGCGCCGCGGCGCGGGAAGGCGTTGATCACCGCGACCGCGGCGAAGAGGCCGAAGAACGCGATCGTGGCCACGAAGTGGCCGTGCGCGAGGAAGGCGTCGCGGGCGAACAGCCACGTCGCAGCGACGACGGTCAGCACGGCCGTCGTCATGAGCAGCGAGAACCTGACGGTGGCGAGGTCGAGCTGCTTGAGGGTGGCGAGGAGGAGGGCGACCAGCACAGTGAGCGCGCCGACGATGAGGTAGGTGATCACGCCGTTGGCGGCGAGGCCCTCGTAGGCCGGCGGGAAGCAGCGCATCGCGCACGGTGCGACCACTCCGGGGATCGCGCCGGGGGCGAGCGTGGTGGGGACGAGCGCGATGAGTGGGGCGAACAGCGCGGCGGCGTCGAGGAGCGCCCGCTCGGCGCCGCGCCCGGACAGCGCGAGGAGGGCGAGCGAGACGGCGATGAGGGCGCCGACGAAGGACGCGCGCGCCGTCGTGTAGAAGTAGTCGCTCACCGAGGGCAGCCAGCCGACAGTGGTGGCGGCGACCGCGACCGACGTGAAGATGACGACGACCGTGCCGGCGATCCCGAGGCGCAGGTAGCGGTAGGTGCGCTGCGATGAGGTCGACGCGGCCATGGAGGCACCATAGCCGGGCGCCGCGGCGTTCAGGCCGGCGCGCGCGGGACTCGATCGGTGCCGACGGCGAGGTGGAGAAGCCCGACACCTTCAGACGTGCCGACGCACCGTCGCGAAGAGTTGAGTTCGGGCGCGTAGGTGCAGTACGGTCAGGATTGCTGTCGCCGATCGTGGCACCCGTACCCGAAACTGCCGGTGCGCTCGGTCGAGACAGCGAACAGGGGGTGGAGCCCGCGCACCGTGGGGGTGCGATGGGTTTGGGGCCGCTCCGCAGTGATGCCTCTGGGGGCAGCGATGCGACGACGCTTCGACGCGCGGGGAAAACCGCGACGTCGTCCGACTGGGCGCTCACCACGGCTCGCGCCGGTGACCGCACCTTGACCGGACGGCGGCGAGGGACCGCCCCCCTTCTCCTCGCCGCCGTCCTCCTCCAGATGCCGGTTTGGCTGAGGCATCCGCGTGTCGTAGTATTGATCTTTGGTGTTCGGCTCAGCTGACCCGGCACCGCGAACGTGAGCCCTCCACTGGCGTGTTCCTCGGCCCTCGGCACGGAGAACCACCCCGGAGTGGGATTCACGAACCTCTCCGTTCGATCAAGAAAGCAGCACTACTGTGACGCGCACTTACACCCCCAAGACTGGCGAGATCCAGCGCGAGTGGCTGGTCATCGACGCGACTGACGTCGTCCTCGGCCGTCTCGCCTCGCACGCCGCCCGTCTCCTTCGCGGCAAGCACAAGCCCACGTTCGCGAACCACGTCGACACCGGCGACTTCGTCATCATCATCAACGCCGACAAGGTGGCCCTCACCGGTCAGAAGCTCGAGAAGAAGAAGGCCTACCGCCACTCGGGCTACCCGGGCGGCCTCACCGCCGTCACCTACGACGAGCTCCTCGCGAAGAACCCGGAGCGCGCCGTCGAGAAGGCGATCCGCGGCATGCTGCCGAAGAACAGCCTCGGCGCGCAGCAGCTGCGCAAGCTGAAGGTCTACCGTGGCGCCGAGCACCCGCACTCGGCCCAGCAGCCCAAGACGTACACCCTCGACCAGGTCGCCCAGTAAGCACCGCAGAGAATAAGGACACACTCGTGGCGAACATCGAAGACTCCACCAACTACTCCACCGAGACCCCGGTCGAGCAGACCGACGCCGTCACCGAGCGCCCCGTGCTCTCGGTCCCCGGCGCCGCTGTCGGCCGTCGCAAGCAGGCCATCGCCCGCGTGCGCCTCATCCCGGGCTCGGGTGTCATCACCGTCAACGGCCGTGAGTTCGAGGACTACTTCCCGAACAAGCTGCACCAGCAGCTCATCACCGACCCGTTCACGGTGCTCAACCTCACCGGCGCGTACGACGTCATCGTCCGCATCTCGGGTGGCGGCCCCTCGGGTCAGGCCGGCGCGCTGCGTCTCGGCATCGCCCGTGCGCTGAACGAGATCGACGCCGAGAACAACCGCCCGACCCTCAAGAAGGCCGGCTTCCTCTCGCGCGACGCCCGCGTCATCGAGCGCAAGAAGGCCGGTCTCAAGAAGGCCCGCAAGGCGCCTCAGTACTCGAAGCGCTGATCGGCTTCTCCACCGCATGCCGATCTTTGGCACGGATGGGGTGAGGGGGCTGGCCAACGGCCCCCTCACCGCCGATCTTGCACTGTCCCTGGCCCAGGCGACTGCCGTCGTCCTGGGCCAGGGCCGTTCCGCAGACGCGCGGCGCGCCGCGGGCAAGCGCATCACCGCCGTGGTTGCGAGGGATCCCCGAGTGTCGGGAGAGTTCCTCTCCGCTGCGGTCGAGGCCGGGCTCGCGTCCTCGGGCGTCGACGTCTACGACGCGGGCGTCCTGCCGACACCGGCGACCGCGTTCCTGATCGCCGACATCGACGCCGACTTCGGCGTCATGGTCTCGGCGTCGCACAACCCCGCGCCCGACAACGGCATCAAGATCTTCGCCCGCGGCGGCGTGAAGCTCCCCGACGTCGTCGAGGAGCGCATCGAGCACGCCATGGCCGGGCCGAAGCTTCAGCCCACCGGCGCCGGAGTCGGTCGCATCCGCCGCTTCGCCGACGCGGAAGACCGCTACGTCGTGCACCTGCTCGGGTCGCTTCCGCACCGGCTCGACGGCATCCACGTCGTGCTCGACTGCGCGCACGGCGCGGCGTCGGGCGTCTCGCCTGAGACGTTCCGCGATGCCGGCGCTCAGGTCACCGTGATCGGCGCCGATCCCGACGGCCTGAACATCAACGACGGCGTCGGGTCGACGCACCTCGACAAGCTCGCCGAGGCCGTCCTCGCGCACGGCGCCGATGTCGGAATCGCCCATGACGGCGACGCCGACCGCTGCCTCGCGGTCGACGCGGACGGCCGCGTCGTCGACGGCGACCAGATCATGGCGATCCTGGCCGTGGCGATGAAGGAGCGCGGCACGCTGGCCGACGACACGCTCGTCGCCACGGTGATGAGCAACCTCGGGCTCCACCGTGCGATGGCCGAGAACGGCATCCGCGTCGAGCAGACGTCCGTCGGCGACCGCTACGTGCTGGAGCGCATGAACGAGGGCGGCTTCTCGCTCGGCGGAGAGCAGTCCGGCCATGTCATCATGAGCGAGTTCGCCACGACCGGCGACGGTCTGCTGACCGGCCTGCACCTCCTCGCCGAGATGGCGCGGCAGAAGAAGTCGCTTGCGGAGCTCGCGTCGGTCATGACCGTGTTCCCGCAGGTGCTCCTCAACGTCAAGGGTGTCGACCGCTCGCGCGCGAACAGCGACGAAGGCGTGTCGGATGCCGTCGCCCGGTCGGTCGCGGAGCTCGGTGATTCGGGCCGCGTTCTGCTGCGCCCGTCGGGCACGGAGCCCCTCGTGCGCGTCATGGTCGAGGCCGCGTCCGCAGAGGACGCCCGTGCGCACGCCGAGCGTCTCGCCGACGTCGTCCGCGAGCGTCTCGCGCTCTGACCCGCCCGATCGACGCCGATCGATCGACGGCCCCTCCTGCAAAGGCGGGGCCGTCATCGTCTCCGGTGCTCAGGCTGCCGGCGCGCTCCACGACAGCGACTCGATGTACCGCAGGAGCACGCCCTCGCGCAGCGCCCACGGCGACACCTCCAGCTCATCGACCCCGAGCGCGCGCATGGCCTCGTCCAGCACCACGGCTCCGGCCACGATCTGGAACGTGCGGTCGGCGGTGATGCCGGGCAGCTCCTGGCGCACGGGCGCGGGAATCTTCGCCAGCCGGGGGATCCACGAGGCGAGCGAGGCGCGGGGGAGCAGCATCCGCTCGCTTCCCGGCCACCCGGGAACCGGACGGCCGGCGAGCTTGGCGAGCGAGCGGATCGCCTTCGACGACCCCACGATGTGATCCGGCGACTCGAGCCGCCCGAAGCGCTCGGCGATCGGCGCCAGGGTCGCCTGCGCGTGCGCCCGCAGCACGTCGATGGCGTCTTCGCCCGGAGGGTCGTGCGGGAGGAACTCCACGGTCATGCGCCCCGCGCCGAGGGGGACGGATGCCGCGAGCTCGGGCAGCTCGTCGGGTCCGGCAGCGATCTCGAGCGAGCCTCCGCCGATGTCGAGCAGCAGGATCTGTCCGGCGGCCCAGCCGAACCAGCGGCGCACGGCGAGGAAGGTGTAGCGCGCCTCTGTCTCGCCGCCGAGCACCTGGAGCGGCTGGCCGAGCGCCTCTTCTATCAGCGCGATCACCTCGGGCCCGTTCGTCGCCTCGCGGACGGCCGACGTCGCTGTCGCGAGCAGCTCGACGACGTTCTCGGAGGCCACGACCGTCCGCGCCTCGGTCACCGCCGTGACCAGGGCGTCGACACCCTCCCGGGTGATCTCGCCGTCGGGACCGAGATAGCGCATGAGTCTCAGGACCGTCCGGCGGCTCGTGGTCGCGAGCGGTCTGCCGCCCGGGCGGACATCGGCGATGAGCAGGTGGACGGTGTTCGATCCGATGTCGAGGACTCCCAGGCGCACGGGTCGACAGTACAGGTGCGCTCGGAACGCACGACCGAGGGGCTCGCCGCGGATGAGCGCAGGATGAGAACTGGCCCCTTTCGCTACCGTCCCCGGAATCGCCCGTCTAGCCTCAGCGCCAGGGTGCCGATCCGGCATCCGTCCCCGCGCGCGGACACCTCGGGGATAGCCCGTGCGCTAGGCGCTCGACGATGAGCGCTCACGTGAAGGAGAGAACATGAATCGATCCCGCATCACAGGGAGAGGCGGGCTGGCACTCGCCGCGTCCGCCGCGACGGCCGTGGCACTCGCCATGGCTCCGGTGTCGGCGGCGACAGCCGCACCCGCCGCGAAGTGCGACAACCGCAACAACAACACGATCGCCAAGCTGCTCGAGTGCGTCTCGGCGGAGGGCGCGATGGAGCACCTCGAGGCGTTCCAGCAGATCGCCGACGAGAACAACGGCAACCGCGCCGTCGACACCGCGGGCTACGAGGCCAGTGTCGACTACGTCGTCGAGACGATGGAGGCCGCGGGCTGGACCGTGTCGATCGACGAATTCGACTACTTCGTGCCCATCCCCACGGTCCACCAGCTCACGCCGCAGGACGTCAACCACCCTGCGGGCTACTTCGTGACCGGCTCGGCCGAGGGCTCGGTGACCGGAAACGTCATCCCGGTCGACCTTGCTCTGGGCACCCCCGGTGGCGGAACGAGCGGCTGCCAGCCCGAGGACTTCGACCTGACCCTCTTCGAGGGCGACAACGACATCGCCCTGATCCAGCGCGGCGCATGCGAGTTCGGCATCAAGGCGCGCAACGCGCAGAACGCCGGCGCCGAGGCCGTCATCATCTTCAACAACGGAACCCCGGGCAACACGGGCCCGATGAGCAACGTCACGCTCATCGGCGCGAACCCGACCGCGCTGGACATCCCCGTCGTGAACACGTCGTTCGCCGCCGGCGGCGCGCTCGCCGTTCCCGGTTCGACCGCCACGGTCTCGATGTTCATCGAGAACCACCCCCAGCAGAACGTGATCGCCGAGCTGCCCGGCCGCAACGCGGACAACGTCGTGATGGCGGGCGCCCACCTCGACTCGGTCCCGGCCGGTCCCGGCATCAACGACAACGGCTCGGGCTCCGCCGCGCTGCTCGAGGTCGCCGAGAGCATGAGGAAGGTCAAGCCGCAGAACACGGTGCGCTTCGCGTGGTGGGCTGCCGAAGAGGTCGGCCTCGTGGGCTCGCAGGCCTACGTCGACGGACTCAGCCAGGCCGAGAAGGACCGCATCGCACTGTACCTCAACTTCGACATGGTCGCCTCGCCCAACTACATCTTCATGGTGTACGACGGCGACGAGTCGACGTTCGAGGCCCCGGTCGTGGTCCCGGAGGGCTCGGTCCAGATCGAGGACATGTTCGAGAGCTACTTCACCAGCGTCGGCGTGCCCTACGACGACGCCGAGTTCAGCGGCCGCAGCGACTACGAGGCGTTCATCCTGGCGGGCATTCCGGCAGGCGGTCTCTTCACCGGCGCCGAGGACGAGAAGACGGCGGAGCAGGCCGAGATCTGGGGCGGCACGGCGGGTGAGTGGCTCGACCCGTGCTACCACCAGGCGTGCGACGACATCGACAACGTCAGCATGGACGCGCTCGGAGTGAACACCGACGCCATCGCTCTGTCGGTCCTGGCGTACTCCTACTCCACCGAGGCGGTCAACGGCGTCCGCGGCGCCAACGTGCCCGGCGGCCTGAAGCTGCCCGCGCCCGCCGGTGCCGAGGGGACGTGGGCCGGCGGCGGCGGTGGTCTCCACCCCGACCACGGTCACCACTCGGCGAGCTGACGCCGACCGTCATGCGGCGGGCCCGTCCTCTTCGGAGGGCGGGCGCCCCCGGGGTTGTGATGACCCCCAGCGGGGGGGGGGG
>NZ_JAKYXC010000013.1 GCF_022538185.1 Microbacterium sp. CFH 31415
CCCCTGGGCGTGCGCTCCCCTCGGTCCTGGGGGGGGCCCCGTCCGGGGGGGGGGGCGCCCCCGCCGCTGTTGCACATCCCGCACAGGTCGGTGGCGGCATCCGTCCACCCGTTACGATGAGCGGGATGTCCGCAGACGAAGCCACCATCGCCCCGGCGCAGTCCCTCTACCGTGAGATCGGCCGCGGCGAGTGGGCGCGCCTCGCGGCGGGCATGGCCCAGCCGCTCTCCGAGACCGAGATCGTGCAGATCAGGGGTCTCGGCGACCGCCTCGACATGGCCGAGGTGCAGCAGGTCTACCTGCCACTCTCGCGCCTGCTCTCGCTCTACGCGAAGGCCACCAAGCAGCTCGGCGCCGAGACCAGCGCGTTCCTCCACGACGAAGACTCCACCACACCGTTCGTCGTCGCCGTCGCGGGCTCCGTCGCCGTGGGGAAGTCGACCATCGCGCGTCTGCTGCGCGAGCTGATGAGCCGCTGGCCCGACACGCCCCGAGTGGAGCTCGTCACCACCGACGGGTTCCTCTACCCCAACGCCGAGCTCGAGCGCCGCGGCATCATGGCACGCAAGGGCTTTCCGGAGTCCTACGACCGCCGTGCCCTGGTCTCGTTCCTCACCGAGGTCAAGAGCGGAGCGCCCGAGGTGAGGGCGCCGTTCTACTCGCACATGCGGTACGACATCGTCCCCGACGCCCACGTCACGGTGCGCCGCCCCGACGTCGTGATCGTCGAGGGGCTCAACGTGCTGCAGCCGCCGCCCGGCCCGCACGACGTCGCGGTGAGCGACCTGTTCGACTTCTCCGTCTACGTCGACGCCGATCCCGCGCACATCGCCCAGTGGTACGTCGAGCGGTTCATGGCCCTCAAGACGGGCGCGTTCTCCAATCCCAGCTCGTTCTTCAACGTGTTCTCGCACCTGAGCGACGAAGAAGCGGTGCAGACGGCGCTCGGGTACTGGAACGACATCAATCTGCCGAACCTCATGGAGAACGTGCTGCCCACGCGCGGGCGTGCGAGCCTCGTGCTGCAGAAAGCCGCCGACCACACCGTCGAGCGAGTGCTGCTGCGCAAGCTCTGACCCTTTCGTTCAGGCTCCTCGCATAACCCTCCGCCTACCATTGGACGCATGTGTGGAATCGTCGGATACGTGGGCCCGCGGCAGAGCCAGGCCGTCCTGATCTCCGGGCTGTCGCGCCTCGAGTACCGCGGCTATGACTCGGCCGGCATCGCCGTCATCGACGGCGACGGCGGTCTCGGCATGCGCAAGCGCGCCGGCAAGCTCCAGGTGCTGCGCGACGACCTCAGCGCGCACCCCCTCGCCGACGGCACGACCGGCATCGGCCACACCCGCTGGGCGACCCACGGCGGACCCACCGACGGCAACGCGCATCCGCACCTCGCCGACGACGACAAGCTCGCGGTGATCCACAACGGCATCATCGAGAACTTCTCCGAGCTCAAGGACGAACTGCTCGCCGACGGGTTCACCTTCCGCAGCGAGACCGACACTGAAGTCGCCGCAGTGCTCCTCGGCCGTGAGTATCAGCGCAGCGGCGACCTCATCACCGCGTTCCGGGCCACCGTCTCGCGTCTCGAGGGTGCCTTCACGCTCCTCGCGATGCACGAGGACCAGCCCGGCCTCGTGGTCGGCGCGCGCCGCAACTCGCCGCTCGTGATCGGTCTGGGCGAAGGCGAGAACTTCCTCGGCTCCGATGTCGCCGCGTTCGTCGAGCACACCCGCAACGCCCTCGCGATCGGCCAGGACCAGATCGTGGCCATCACCCCCGAGGCCGTCACGGTCACAGACTTCGACGGGAACCCGGTCGAGGTCGAGCCCTTCGAGGTGACGTGGGATGCGTCTGCCGCCGAGAAGGGCGGCTGGTCGTCGTTCATGGCCAAGGAGGTCTCGGAAGAGCCCGAGGCCGTCGCCAACACGCTGCGCGGCCGCATCCGTGACGGTGAGGTCGTCATCCCCGAACTCGACGGCCTCGACGACCTGTTCACCGGCATCTCGCGCATCATCGTCATCGCGTGCGGCACCGCCGCCTACGCCGGCCAGGTCGGCAAGTACGCCATCGAGCAGTGGACGCGCATTCCCGTCGACGTCGAGCTCGCCCACGAGTTCCGCTACCGCGACCCCGTGATCGGACCCGACACGCTCGTCGTGTCGATCAGCCAGTCCGGCGAGACCATGGACACGCTCATGGCCGTCAAGTACGCGCGCGAGCACGGCGCGAAGACGCTGTCGATCTGCAACACGCAGGGCGCCACGATCCCGCGCGAGTCCGACGCGATCGTCTACACGCACGCCGGCCCGGAGGTCGCCGTCGCCTCGACGAAGGCGTTCGTCGCGCAGGTCACCGCGCTCTACCTGATGGGTCTGCACATCGGCCGCGTCCGCGGTGTCGTCCCGGCCGACCAGGCTGCGGCCCACGTCGCCGAGCTCGAGGCGATCCCCGGCAAGATCACGCAGATCCTCGAGCGCGAGCAGCCTCGCATCGAGCAGTTCGCGCACTGGATGGCCGACACTCGTTCGGTGCTGTTCCTCGGCCGTCACGTCGGGTACCCGATCGCTCTCGAGGGTGCCCTCAAGCTCAAGGAGCTCGCGTACATCCACGCCGAGGGCTTCGCCGCGGGCGAGCTCAAGCACGGTCCGATCGCGCTCATCGAGCCCGGTCAGCCCGTGTTCGTCATCGTGCCCTCGCCCCGCAGGTCGGCCGAGATGCACAAGAAGGTGATCTCGTCGATCGAGGAGATCCGTGCGCGCGGCGCCCGCGTGATCGCGATCGCCGAGGAAGGCGACGCCGCGGTGCTGCCCAAGGCGGACGAGGTGCTGCGCATCCCGCTCGCCGGTCCGTTCTTCGAGCCCCTCCTCGCCGTCGTCCCGCTGCACATCTTCGCGATGGGCCTGGCGACCGCGAAGGGCCTCGACGTCGACCAGCCCCGCAACCTCGCGAAGTCGGTCACGGTCGAGTGAGCGCGGTCGCGAGGCGTCCGCACACACCGCGATAGGGTGACGGATGCCGCGACCGCGGCGTGACGGGAGAGGTACGTGATCGTCGGGATCGGCGTGGACCTGGTCGACATCGCCCGCTTCGAGCGGACGCTCGAGCGGACGCCGCGGCTCCTGGAGCGGCTGTTCTCCGTCAAGGAGCGCGAGCTCAAGCCGCGTTCGCTCGCCGCGCGCTACGCCGCGAAAGAGGCGCTCATCAAGGCGCTCGGCGGGTCGGACGGCGTGCACTGGACCGAGATCGAGATCACGCCCGAGGCATCCGGCCGCCCGTGGTTCACGCTCAGCGGCACGACGGCCGATGCCGTCGCCGACCGCGGCATCACCACCCTGCACCTGTCGATGTCGCACGACGCCGGCTTCGCCACCGCTTACGTGGTGGCGGAGGCATCCGCTCCTCCTTCGCCCGCCGTCCGTTCGGCCTCTTCCGCGAGACAGCCCGTCCGCGATGTGCGCGAGGACGGAGAGCGCGGCGAGGACGGGCAGCGCGGCGGGGACGGGCCGGGGGCGCGATGACCAGGCTCCCGGCAGGCGTCATGCGCGAGGCCTCCATCGACGTGGGCGCCATCGAGGACAACGTGCGCCATCTGCGCCGGCTGACCGGATCCGAGGTCATCGCGGTCGTCAAAGCCGACGGGTACGGTCACGGCGCGGTGCGGTCGGCGGTCGCCGCGCTCGCCGGCGGGGCGACCCGCCTCGGTGTGGCCGACATCACCGAGGCGATCGCGCTGCGGCGTGCGGGCATCGACGCCCCGATCGTCGCGTGGCTGCACGCCCCGGGCACGTCGTTCGCCGAGGCCGCGTCGCTCGGCATCGAGCTCGGCATCTCGAGCTTCGACCAGCTGCTGGCCGCCGCGGGCGCGGCATCCGCCGACCGCCCCGTCGGCGTGCACCTCAAACTCGAGACCGGGCTCTCCCGCAACGGCATCGCGCCGGAGGACCAGCGCATCGTGTTCGCCGAGGCCGCGAGGCTCGAGCGGATCGGCAAGCTGCGCGTCATCGCACTGTTCAGCCACCTGTCCAACACCTCAGCCGACGACGACCGGGCAGCACTGCGGGCCTTCGAGGACGGCGTCGCCCTGGCGGCGTCGCTCGGGCTCGCTCCGCCGCTGCGCCACCTGGCCGCGACGCACGCGGCGATCGAGCTGCCGGAGACGCGGCTCGGCTGCGTGCGCATCGGCATCGGCATCTACGGGCTCTCCCCCTTCGCGGACCGCAGTTCCGCCGACCTCGGACTGCGTCCCGCCATGACGCTGCGCGGAGCCGTCGCCGCCGTGCGGCGCGTGCCCGCCGGCAAGGGCGTGTCGTACGGCTACGCGTTCCGCGCGGAGCGCGACACGACGCTCGCGCTCGTGCCGCTCGGCTACGCCGACGGCGTGCCGCGCCAGGCATCCGGAGCCGGCCCCGTCGTCATCGGCGGCCGCCGGTTCGAGGTCGCCGGGCGCATCGCGATGGACCAGTTCGTCGTCGACGTCGGCGACCACCCCGTGGCGGTCGGCGACGAGGTCGTGCTCTTCGGCGACCCGACCCTCGGGGCGCCTGCCGCCGACGACTGGGCGACGGCCGCCGGCACGATCAACTACGAGGTCGTCACGCGCATCGGGCCGCGCGTTCCGCGACGTCAGGTCTCGGCGTGAACGGGAACGCCGACGGCGCCGCGGGCGTTGACCCCGACGTGGAACAGACGCTCACCGGGCTCGACACCCTCCTCGGCAGCCGCGAGGTCGTCTCACCCGACGCGATGGAGCAGCTGGGCGAGCAGATCGGACGGATGCTGCGCCCCGGCGACCTCGTCGTGCTCACCGGTCCGCTCGGCGCCGGCAAGACGACGCTGACGCGCGGCATCGCCCGCGGGCTGGAGGTGCGCGGGCCGGTGCAGAGTCCGACATTCGTGCTCGCGCGCACGCACCCGTCGCTCGTGGGCGGAACGCCGCTCGTGCACGTGGACGCCTACCGGCTCGGATCGCCCGCCGAGCTCGACGACCTCGACATCGACTTCGACCGGTCGGCGGTCATCGTCGAGTGGGGCCGCGGCATGGTCGAAGGGCTCCGCGACACGTGGTGGGAGATCGAGCTCGACCGCGAGTGGCACGGTCGCGGCATCGACACCGCATGCGGCACGTCGCCGCGCGTGGCCGAAGACCTCGACGCCGACACGCCGCGCGCCGTGACGATCAGCCGCCGGCCCTGAGGATCGGGCGGTCGCCGGGCCGCGCGAGGCGGCGACTACCCTGGGAAGGGTGATCCTCGGCATCGACACGTCTCTCGGCACGGCCGTCGCGGTCGTCGAGCACGACGGCGTCGTCCGGTCTCAGGTCGAGAGCGTCGACCCTCGCGGCCACGCCGAGGTGATCGGCTCGCTCATCGAGCGGGCGCTGGCCGAGGCATCGCTCACCGCCGGCGACATCACGCATGTCGCCGCCGGCATGGGCCCGGGGCCGTTCACCGGGCTTCGCGTGGGCATCGCCGCAGCGCGGGCGTTCGCCCTCGGGCGCGGCATCCCGGTCGTGCCGGTCGTGAGCCATGATGCCGTCGCCATCGAGCTGCTGCTGCACGACGCCCTCACCGGCGGCCTCGACCGCGACGGCCTGCCGTTCGCCGTCGTGACCGATGCCCGCCGGCGGGAGTTCGCCTACTCGGTCTATCGCGGCCTCGACGACGACGGGCTGCCCGTGCGCATCGCCGAGCCCGCGCTCGCGCCGCGCGACGACCTCGACGCCGCGCTCGCCCGCGACGGCGTCGTCCGGCGTGACGCCGACCGGGTGCCCGGTGCGCTCCTCGCGCTGTGCGCGGCGCGCGCCCTTGCGGCCGGCCGCGTGATCGCCTCGTCCGACGCGCTGTACCTGCGCTCACCCGACGTGACCCCGCCCGCCGCGCGGAAGCGGGTCGGCACATGACGCTGCGTGCGGCCGGGCCGGCCGACGTCGAGGCGATCATGGCGCTCGAGCGGGCGTCCTTCCCGACCGATGCCTGGTCGGACGCGATGATGCGCGAGGAGATCGCCTCTCCGCACGGCTGGTACATCGTCGACGAAGAAGCAGGGCGACTGGTGGGCTACGCGGGCCTGCGCGCCGTGCGCGGTGCGCAGGACGCCGACGTGCAGACCATCACCATCGCGGAGTCCGCGCGGGGCCGAGGCCGCGGCCGCACGCTCCTGCGCGCGCTTCTCGCCGAGGCCGCCGACCGCCGCGTGCACGATGTGTTCCTCGAGGTGCGCGCCGACAACCCGGTGGCGCAGGCGCTCTACGTCTCGGAGGGCTTCCTCGAGATCGGTCGCCGCCCGCGCTACTACCAGCCCGACGACGTGGACGCCGTCGTCATGAAGCTCGACCTGCGCGGGTGGGCCGCGCGGGATGCCGCGTCCGCCGACGATGCGGGAGTGTGCACGTGAACCGGTCCGAGCCGCTGATCCTCGGCATCGAGACGAGCTGCGACGAGACCGGGATCGGCATCGTGCGCGGGCGCACGCTGCTGTCGAACACGATCGCCAGCTCGATGGACGAGCACGCCCGCTACGGCGGCGTCGTGCCCGAGGTCGCCGCCCGCGCGCACCTCGAGGCTCTCGAGCCGGCGATCCATGCGGCCCTCGCCGAGTCCCGCGTCGCGCTGGCCGACATCGACGCCGTCGCCGTCACGTCCGGACCCGGCCTCGCGGGCGCGCTCATGGTCGGCGTGGGCGCCGCCAAGGCGCTCGCCGTCTCGCTCGACCGCCCGTTGTACGCCGTGAACCACCTGGTCGGGCACATCGCCGCCGACATCCTCGATCCTGACGCCCCGCCGCTCGAGTACCCGACGGTCGCGCTCCTCGTGTCGGGGGGCCACACGTCACTGCTGCTCGTGCGCGACCTCACCAGCGACGTCGTGCTGCTCGGCGAGACCGTCGACGATGCCGCGGGCGAGGCGTTCGACAAGGTCGCGCGCCTGCTCGGACTGCCCTACCCCGGCGGCCCCGAGATCGACCGGGCCGCGGTGACCGGTGATCCCGACGCGATCCGCTTCCCCCGCGGGCTCTCGCGCCCGGGCGACATGGCCTCGCACCGCTACGACTTCTCGTTCTCGGGGCTCAAGACCGCTGTCGCGCGCTGGGTCGAGCAGCGCGAGGCGGCCGGCGAGCCGATTCCGGTCCCCGACGTCGCCGCGAGCTTCCGCGAGGCCGTCGTCGACGTGCTCGTGACGAAGGCGCTTGCCGCCTGCCGCGACTACGGGGTGCCGCGACTGCTGCTCGGCGGGGGCGTCATCGCCAACCGCCGCCTGCGCGACGTCGCGCTCGAGCGTGCGGCCGCGGAGGGGGTCACCGTGCGCATCCCGCCGCTGTCGCTGTGCACCGACAACGGAGCGATGATCGCCGCCCTCGCGTCGGAGCTCGTGATGTCGGGCCGCCCGCCGTCGACCCTCGAGTTCGGCGCCGATTCGACCCTGCCGGTCACCGAGATCCAGGTCGCGGAGGCGGTCGCGTGAGGGACGACGAGCGGATGCCGCCACCCGGCGAACCCGCGGCGGGCGCCGAGGCCTCTCGGCGGGCGGAGCAGGTGCCGCCCGTGCCGCGGGCCGAGCCGGCCCCGCGTGCGAAGCCGGTCCCCCCCGCGCCGCAGGTGCCACCCGCGCCGCCGGCTCCGCAGCCCGCGGTCGAGCCGCCCTCGCCCGACGTGTCGCTCGCGGACGAAGCATCCCCTCTCCCCGGCGCGCACCGCGGCGGCTTCCTGCGCCTGCCGACCGCGCCGGTCGATGTGACGTCGCAGTCGGCGCCGCCCGAGCCCGGCACGGAAGAGCCGGCGGCTCAGTGGCTGATGCCGCCGACGGACCCCCCGCACCGCGGCTTCGCAGGCTGGGCGCTCGCCTCATCCATCGCGGGGCTCGTGGTATCGCTCTTCGTCGGCTGGGGCTTCCCGATCGGCCTCGTCGGGGTGGTCACGGCCATTCTGGCGCTGCGCCGGCCGCTCGAGAGTCGCCCGGTCGCGATCTGGGCGCTCGTGCTCGGTGTCGTGTCGATCCTCTACAGCGCCGGGTGGCTGTTCTACGCGGCCGCGCAGGCGTCGATCATCGGCTGACACGGTCGGCGAGGATCGCGAGCCGCCGGCTGCCGATGCGGGTGAGGAAGAGCGTCGCCTCGCCGTCGCCGCGCAGTGTGAGCTTCTTCCGGAATTGGGCGGGGTCGATGTCGACACCCCGCTTCTTGATCTCGAGGCGGCCGATGGCTCGGTCGCGCAGCGCCGCGTTGATGGTCGGAGTCTTCGCGGGCATCGCCTCGTCGACCCGGAAGGTCGACACGAACGGGCTCGTGACCGCGGCATCCGATGTCAGATAGGCGATGTGCTCGTCGAGCATGCCGGCCTCGAGCGATCGCGCCACGTCGCCGATGAGCCGCGCCCGGATGACCGCTCCGTCAGGTTCGTGCAGGAACGCGCCGAGCTCGCGAGCCGGCTCGTCGGGCGCGTCGGCGGCGCTGGTGAGCTCGTGCGCCTCGTCGCCCCGCAGCACCAGGGCCGCCCGTCGCACGCCGTCCCGGGCGAGGCCGCGCGACCACAGCACGAGCTCGACCGTGGAGCCGTCGGCGCTGATCCACTGCGCTTCGACGTCGTCGGGGATGAGGTCGCGATCGAGACCCGGGCCCAGCTTGATGCCGGTGGGGAGGCGCGTCGCGAGATCGAACGCCCAGTCCAGCGACGGCGACCAGTCCTCGGGACGCGTGCGCTGCGTCTCGGAGTGCCCGCCGGTGCGGCGTGCCGGATCGAGCCAGACGGCGTCGACGTCTGCGAGGTCCGCCTCTTCCGCGGTGCCGTGCGTCACGGTGACGGCGTCGCCGAACGGCGCGAGGTTGTAAGCGGCGATCGCGGCGGTGACCTCGTCGGCATCGACGGCCGTCACGGCGAGGCCGAGTCCGGCGAGACCTAGGGCGTCGCCACCGATGCCGCAGCCGAGGTCGGCGACGCGGCTGAAGCCGGCCGCACGGTAACGTCCGGCATGCCGCGCCGCGATCGGCAGTCGTGTTGCCTGCTCGAGTCCGGCGCGCGTGAGCAGCATCCGCTCGGCGAACGCACCGAATTTGGCCGCAGCCCGGGCTCGCAGGCGCGACTGCGTCACGACTGCTGAGACGAGGTCGGGGGAGTGCCCCTCCTTGCGCAGCCGGGTGACCGTCCGCGCGACGTCGTCGGCCGATTCGACGGCCGGGAGCGCATCGAGCAGTCGGAGTCCCTCCGGGGTCAGCAGCGCGGTCAGCTCGGCCATGTCCACCGGGCAAGCCTATGTCTCCGCCATGGATCGTCACGTCGCTGGCACTCACGTTGCGTGAGTGCCAGCGCATCCCTAGACTTGGAGTAAGCACTCTCACCATCAGAGTGCTAACGAGTCTTCAGTCTCAAGGAAAGAAGAGGTAGACCGTGTCGGTTTCCATCAAGCCGCTCGAGGACCGCATCGTCATCAAGCAGGTCGAGGCCGAGCAGACCACCGCGAGTGGCCTCGTCATCCCCGACACTGCCAAGGAGAAGCCGCAGGAGGGCGAAGTCGTCGCCGTCGGCCCCGGCCGCATCGACGACAACGGCAACCGTGTTCCGCTCGACGTCGCCGTCGGCGACCGCGTGCTCTACAGCAAGTACGGCGGAACCGAGGTCAAGTTCGGCGCCGACGAGTTCCTCGTCCTGTCTGCTCGCGACGTCCTGGCTGTCGTCGTCCGCTGACATCGCGTACATCGCATAGACGAGAGGGTCGGATGCTTCGGCATCCGGCCCTCTCGTCTTGTCCGTGTAGCGGCGGCCGGTGGCAGGAATCCGCCGGAGGTCGGCAGGCCGGCGTCGGCGCCCGACCCGCACAGCGGACCGGGCGCGATGAGTGCGGGCATAGGCTGAATCGATGAGCCACGAGTCGTCCTCCCCGTCCGGTCGCGACGTGGCGGAACCGCTCGACGACTCGACTGCGCTCGACCTCGGCGTCACGACCGGCAGCCACGGCATCGCCGCCGCCGCTGCTCGGGAACGCACGCTCGGCGGCGCGTACGCCCTGGGCGCGTACGCGCTGTGGGGCTTCCTGCCCCTGTACTTCCTGCTGCTCGCGCCCACCGGGCCGTGGGAGCTCGTCGCCTGGCGCATCCTGCTCTCGCTCGTCTTCTGCGCGCTGCTGCTCACGGTCACCCGCACGTGGCCCCGCCTCGTGGCCATCATGCGGCAGCCCCGGCTGCTCGGACTGACGGCGCTGGCCGGCGCCCTGATCTACGTCAACTGGCAGGTGTTCATCTACGGCGCCCTGACCGGGCACGTGATCGAGACCAGCCTGGGCTACTTCATCAACCCGATCGCCACGGTCCTGCTGGCGGTGCTGGTGCTGCGGGAGCGACTGCGGCCCACCCAGTGGGTGGCGATCGGCATCGCGGCGGGGGCCGTGCTGGTCATCGTGCTGGGCTACGGGTCCTTCCCGTGGATCGCTCTCGTGCTCGCCGCATCCTTCGGCACCTACGGGCTCGTGAAGAAGAAGGTCGGCCCGTCCGTCGACGCGGTGAGCGGGCTCACCCTCGAGACGATGTGGCTCACGCCGATCGCCGCAGTGATCCTCGCGATCGTCGGCGTCACCGGCGGACTCACCATGGGCGCGTACGGCTGGGAGCACGCCGTGCTCCTCAGCCTCACCGGCGTCGTCACCGCCGTGCCGCTGCTGCTGTTCGCAGCGGGCGCCCGGCGCGTCTCGCTCACCACGATCGGCCTGCTGCAGTTCCTCGCGCCGGTGCTGCAGTTCCTCTCGGGCTGGCTCGTGCTCGGCGAGCCCATGCCGCTCGAGCGCTGGATCGGCTTCGGGCTCGTCTGGCTTGCGCTGATCATCCTGACGGTCGACTCCGTGCTCTACGCACGCCGCGTGCGCGCAGCGCGCTGACCGCCCGGTCTCATCGTGGCGAGCCGGTGAGGCTCAGCGGACCAGGCGCGCGATCGCCTGGGTGGCCTCGGTGATCTTGGCGTCGGCCTCAGCGCCGCCCAGCCGGGCTGCGTCCACCACGCAGTGACGGAGGTGGTCGTCGAGCAGGCCGACGGCGACCGCCTCGAGCGCGCTCGTCAGGGCGCTGATCTGCGTGAGGATGTCGATGCAGTACTTCTCATCCTCGACCATCTTGTGGATGCCGCGGGCCTGGCCCTCGATGCGACGCAGACGGTTGAGGTACTTGTCCTTGTCGGTGATGTAGCCGTGGTGCGCGTGGTCGGGGTCGGCGACGGTCTCGATCGTGTCAGGCGTGGTGTTCACGGTGCACCTCCGGATGCGGGGCGGGTCGGGTGGAGTCGAGGGGAGCGGATGCCGCGGCGGCACTCGCTCGACTGCGGAACGACCGCAGCCGCAGGCTGTTGCCGACGACGAAGACGCTGGACAGTGCCATCGCCCCGCCGGCGATCATCGGGTTGAGGAGTCCGAGCGCGGCCAGCGGGATCGCGGCCACGTTGTAGGCGAACGCCCAGAACAGGTTGACCTTGATCGTGCCGAGCGTTGCGCGTGACAGGCGGATCGCGTCGGCGGCGCTGCGCAGGTCGCCGCGCACGAGGGTGAGGTCGGACGCCTCGATCGCGGCATCCGTCCCCGTGCCCATGGCCAACCCGAGGTCGGCCTGCGCGAGTGCGGCGGCGTCGTTCACGCCGTCGCCCACCATCGCGACGACGCGCCCCTCGCCCTGCAGCTGCGCGACGACGGTCACCTTGTCGTGCGGCAGCACCTCGGCGATCACCTGGTCGATGCCGACCTCGTCGGCGACCGAGCGGGCGACGGCGGCGTTGTCTCCCGTGAGCAGCACGGTACGCAGTCCGAGCGCACGCAGCTGCGTGACGGCTTCCCGGCTGGTCGGCTTCACCTCGTCGGCCACGACGAGCACGCCGTGCACCTCGGCATCCCAGGCGACGAGCACCGCGGTGCGTCCGGCCGCCTCCGCCGCGCGCTTCGCAGCCCCCAGCTCAGCCGGCAGCTCCAGCGCCCAGTCGGCGAGCAGAGACTCGCGTCCGACGATGACCGCGCGCCCGTCGACGACACCCGTCACGCCCTTGCCGGGTACGCTCTGGAACGACTTGACGGCGGGGAGGTCGCCCGCCTCGGCACGCGCGCCGCGGGCGATGGCCTGCGCGATCGGATGCTCGGAGGCATCCTCGAGGGCTCCGGCCACCCGAAGGACCTCGGCGCGGCCCACGCCCTCCGCCACGGCCACGTCGACGAGCGCCATCCGACCCTTCGTGACGGTTCCGGTCTTGTCGAGCACGACGGTGTCGACGGTGCGGGTCGACTCGAGCACCTCGGGACCCTTGATGAGGATGCCGAGCTGGGCGCCGCGTCCGGTGCCGACGAGCAGGGCGGTGGGGGTGGCGAGGCCGAGCGCGCAGGGGCACGCGATGATCAGCACCGCCACGGCCGCCGTGAACGCCATGGCGGCGTCGTAGCCGAGTGCCAGCCAGGTGACGAGCGTCGCGATCGCGATCAGCAGCACGATCGGCACGAAGATCCCAGAGATGCGATCGGCGAGGCGCTGCACCTCGGCCTTGCCCGACTGCGCCTGCTCGACCAGTCGCGCCATCTGCGCGAGCTGGGTGTCGTCGCCGACGCGTGTCGCACGGACGACCAGGCGTCCGCCGACGTTCACAGTCGCGCCGACCACTGCGTCGTCGGGGCCGACCTCGACCGGCACGGACTCGCCCGTGACCATCGACGCGTCGACGGCGGACGTCCCCGACACGATGACGCCGTCGGTCGCGATCTTCTCGCCCGGGCGCACGAGGAACTCGTCGCCGACGCGAAGGTCGGCGATCGGGATGCGGGCTTCCAAGACGGTGCCGTCGGCGCGTCGGCGGAGCACCGCGACATCCTTCGCGCCGATCTCGAGCAGGGCGCGCAGGGCGGCGCCGGCGCGCCGCTTCGAGCGCACCTCGAAGTACCGCCCGGCGAGCACGAACATGGTGACGCCCGCGGCGACCTCCAGGTAGATGTCACCCGCACCGTCGCCCGGCTGGACGGTCCACTCGAACGCGTGGGTCATGCCGGGCATGCCGGCATGACCGAAGAACAGCGCGTACAGCGACCACAGGAACGCGGCCGACACGCCCAGTGAGATGAGGGTGTCCATCGTCGCGGCGCCGTGCCGGAGGTTGATCCACGCCGCACGGTGGAACGGCCAGGCGCCCCAGACGACCACGGGCGCCGCCAGCGCGAGCGATGCCCACTGCCAGTACGTGAACTGGAGGGCGGGGATCATCGAGAGCAGGATCACAGGCACGGCGAGCACGATCGACCCGATGAGCCGCTGGCGCAGGCTCAGCAGCTCGGTGTCGGGCAGGTCGTGATCTCGGCCGCCCTCATCCGGGGCCGGCGGGACGGGGAGCACAGCGGTGTAGCCCGTCTTCTCGACCTCTTCGATGAGGGTCTGCGGGTCGAGTGTGGCGGGGCCGCTCACCGTGGCCTTCTCCGTCGCGTAGTTGACGGATGCCTCGACCCCCTCGAGCCGGTTCAGTCGCTTCTCGATGCGGGAGGCGCAGGACGCGCAGGTCATCCCGCCGATCTCGAGCTCGATGCGCGCACCCGCCGGGGGCAGCGCCGCGGAGGTCATCAGGCGCGCGCCGCCTCGTAGCCGGCCTCGTCGACGGCGGCGAGCACGTCGACGTCGGACAGCGGGGCGGTGGAGCCGATCACGAGGCTGCCCGATGCGGCGTCGACGGCGACCGTCTCGACGCCGGCGATCTTCGACACCTCGGTGCGCACGGCGGACTCGCAGTGGCCGCAGGTCATGCCGGTCACGGTGTACGCGGTCGTCTGAGTCATCGTGGAATGCCTTTCGCTGAAGGGATGAAATACCCCAGAGGGGTACAACTCGATCCAGCTTATACCGGTGTGGGGTATTCCCGCGCCGTCCGAGGGTTTTCGCTCACATATTGCACGGCCCCCGCCGTCCACGATGCGTTACACATCGTTAACGAATGGCAACATTGCGGAGCGCTCCGGATGGTTAGGTTAGGGACACTGGGTCGGCCCCCGAGCCTTCCCGTCGTTCATCCACAGCAAGGAGCAACATGAGCGTCTTCACCCGCTCGCGCAAGTCCGCCCTCGCAGGCGTTGTTGCGCTCGCCGGCGCCAGCGCCCTCGTCCTCGCCGGCTGCGCCGGTGGCGGAACCGGAGGAGGAGAGACCAGCGCCCCTCCCACCGAGGAGCGCGACCTCACCCTCAAGATCGGCACGATCCTGCCCCAGACGGGCAACCTGTCGTTCCTCGGCCCGCCCGAGGAGGCCGGTGTCGGTCTCGCCGCCGCAGACGTCAACGAAGCGTCGGGCGACACGGGCCTCACGATCGACGACATCGTCTGGGGTGACTCCGGCGACACCGACAACAAGGCGTACGCGACCACCATCCAGACCCTGATCTCCGAGGGTGTCTCCGCCGCGATCGGCGCCGCGTCGTCGGGCGTGACGAAGCTCTTCCTCGACGACGCCGTCGCCTCGGGCATGATCGTCTTCTCGCCGGCCAACACGTCGCTCGATTTCACCTCGTGGGACGACGACGGCCTGTACTGGCGCACGGCTCCGTCCGACACCCTCCAGGGCGAGGTCCTCGGCAACGTCGTGGCCGAGGACGGCCACGAGAACGTCGCCGTCCTGTACCTGAACGACTCGTACGGCACCGGCCTCAACGAGGTCTTCCAGGAGACCTTCACCGGCGCCGGCGGCACGATCGTCGAGGAGCAGTCCTACAACACCGGTGACACCTCGTTCGACGCGCAGATCAGCGCGCTGATGGCCTCGAACCCCGACGCCATCGTGCTGATCACGTTCGACGAGATCTTCACGATCGGCCCGGCGCTGCTGTCCGCGGGTTACCCCGCCGACCAGCTGTACCTCGTCGACGGCAACCTGAAGAACTTCGGTGCCGACGCCAAGTGGCCGGCCGACATCAGCATGGAGGGCGCGAAGGGCACCACGCCCGCCGGCCCGATCGAGGCTGACACCACCTTCCAGGAGCGCCTCAACGAGTGGTGGACGGGTGAGGGCAACAGCGAGCTGACCGACTTCTCGTACGCCAACGAGTCGTACGACGCTGTCGTCCTGCTCGCGCTCGCGTCGCTCGCTGCGAACTCCACGGACCCGGCCGACATCGCCGGGAAGCTCCAGGAGGTCTCGGGCGGTTCCGGTGAGGGCGAGAAGTGCGACAACTACGCCGACTGCGCCGAGATCATCCTCGGTGGCGGCGTGGCCGACTACGACGGCTTCTCGGGCCCGATCACGTTCGATGAGAACGGCGACCCGACCGAGGCCACGGTCGGCGTCTTCCAGTACGGCGCGGACAACAACTTCACGCGCATCGGCTGAGTCGATTCCATAACGCGAGAGGGCCCCGGAGCGATCCGGGGCCCTTTCCCGTCCTCGGGCGCGGCGGTGGCACGGGTTCCCCTGTCACGAATGGCCGGGCTGGGCGGCGTGTCGTGACAGGTGAGCACAGGCGGCGCGAGCGCGGAAAGACATCGAGCGCACGCGGGGTGACCAGAGCGCCGTCGAGCGCACGAGCGGAGACGAGACGAACCGTCGAGAGCGCGCGGGGAGACGATACGCGCGGTCAGCGCGCGCGGCGGGACGGCGCCGCCGCGGCCGCGCGCACGGCTGCCACCAGCGCAGGGCGCACGGCGTCGGGGGTGAAGCCGCCGGCGACCGAACGCGCGTGCGCGGCCAGTTCGGCGCGGCGAGCGTCATCGCGCAGCAGTGCGATCACGGCGTCGGCGAGTCCGTCGAGGTCGCCGGGTGCGACGAGCACACCGGCGTCACCGACCGCCTCCCGCGGCCCGTATCGGGCGTCGAACGACACGACGGGCACTCCACGCGCGAGCGCCTCGGCGATCGCGAGCCCCTGGCCCTCGAACGCCGTCGACACCAGGAACAGCGCCGCGCGGTCGAACTCCCGGTCGGGGTCGTCGGTCGCGCCGTGCACCTGCACCGACTCGCCGAGCCCGAGCTCGTCCACCAGGCTGCGCAGCTCCTCGCGGAGCGGTCCGTCGCCGTAGATGTCGAGCCGCGCGTCGGGCACGGCCGCGGCCACGCGCACCCACGCACGGATCGCCAGGTCGACCCGCTTCTGGTCGGCGAGGCGGTTCATCATCACGACGCGGCGATGGTCGCGGGATGCCGCATCCGGCGGCTCCTCGCCGAGGTCGATGGTGTTCGGCACGACGTGGAAGGTGCCGGGGTCGCCGAAGCGCGCGGCGATCTCGTCGCGTTGCGCCCGGGTCGGCCAGACCACGGCGTCGTAGCGGTCGAGGGTTTCGATCCACCGCTCCCACAGCCCGGTGACCGGGGCGTCCGGGTCGTCGTACGGCGCGGGAAGGTGCGAGTTGTGCACCGTGTGCACGATGCGCACGTGCGGGTCGTCCCAGTCGATGAGCGTCTCGCCGATCTGCCGCGATTCGCAGATCACCACGAGCAGACGGTCCGGGGCGCCTGCGGCCGCGCGTCGCTGGTCCGCGAGGTGGGTGATCCATGCGATGTAGAGCGCGCGGAACCCGCGGAGCCAGCGGTCGCCCTCCGGAGTCGGCACGACGATCGGCGCGTCGGCCAGGTGCCACAGCGGGTCGTCGAGCACCGGGAGCGACAGCACGGTGCGGCCCGCGGCATCCGTCACCTCACGACGCTCGCCCTCCGGAACCGCCCCCTCCGCGGGTTGGGCGTAGGGCCACAGCCACGACGGGTCGGCGACGAGGTCGTCGAAGAGGTTGCGCGCCGAGGCCGCCGTCTCGAGCAGGCCGGCGGCGACGAACGCCTGTCGCTGCGCGGCGTGCACGTCAGGGGCGGCCGCGTCGACGCTCAGCATCAGCGGGTCGACCGCGCCGGCGGACGCGAGCAGCCGCAGACGCCGCGGCACCGCCACGGCGAATCCGCCGTCGAGCCCGAGCGCGATCCGGCTGCCGAGCAGCAGGTAGTCCGCGTCGGGCAGCCCGGCGGCGCCGGTCACTCCCACTCGATGGTCCCCGGGGGCTTCGACGTCACGTCGAGCACCACGCGGTTCACCTCGCGCACCTCGTTGGTGATGCGGTTCGAGATCTTCGAGAGGACGTCGTACGGCAGACGCGTCCAGTCAGCCGTCATGGCGTCTTCGCTCGACACCGGGCGCAGCACGATCGGGTGGCCGTAGGTGCGGCCGTCGCCCTGCACGCCCACCGAGCGCACGTCGGCCAGCAGTACGACCGGGCACTGCCAGATCTCGCCGTCGAGGCCGGCCTTCGTCAGCTCCTCGCGGGCGATGGCGTCCGCGTCACGCAGAATCTCGAGCCGGTCAGCGGTGACCTCACCCACGATCCGGATGCCGAGGCCGGGGCCCGGAAAGGGCTGGCGCGCGATGATCGCCTCGGGCAGGCCGAGCTCGCGGCCGATCGCGCGCACCTCGTCTTTGAACAGGGTGCGCAGGGGCTCGACGAGCTCGAACTGCAGGTCTTCAGGGAGCCCGCCGACGTTGTGGTGGGACTTGATGTTCGCGGTGCCGGTGCCGCCGCCGGACTCGACGACGTCGGGGTACAGTGTGCCCTGCACGAGGAAGCGGATCGGCTCACCGTCGGCCGCAGCCTCAGCCACGAGCGCGCGCTCCGCGGCCTCGAAGGAGCGGATGAACTCGCGGCCGATGATCTTGCGCTTCTGCTCGGGGTCGCTGACGCCCGCGAGGGCGTCGAGGAACTGCTCGCGCGCGTCGATCGTGATGAGGCGCACGCCGGTCGAGGCGACGTAATCGTTCTCGACCTGCTCGCGCTCGCCCTTCCGCAGCAGCCCGTGATCGACGAAGATCGCGGTCAGCTGGTCGCCGACGGCCTTGTGCACGAGGGCGGTGGAGACCGCGGAGTCGACGCCGCCCGACAGCGCGGAGATGACGCGGCCCGAGCCGATCTGCGCCCGGATGCGCTCGACCTGCTCGGAGATGACGTTGCCGCTGTTCCAGTCCGCGGGCAGACCCGCTGCCTTGTGCAGGAAGTTCTCGATGACCTGCTGGCCGTGGTCGGAGTGCTTCACCTCGGGGTGCCACTGCACGCCGTAGAGGCGCTTCTCGTCGCTGCCGAACGCCGCGACCGGCGTGGCCGATGTCGAGGCGAGCACGTCGAAGCCCTCGGGTGCGCGCGACACCTGGTCGCCGTGGCTCATCCACACGTTCTGGTCGACGGGCTGGCCGCCCAGCAGCACGCCCCCGTCGCCGGTGACCGCGGCATCCGTCGCTCCGTACTCGCGCAGACCGGTGTTGGCCACCTCGCCGCCGAGCGCCCGGGCCATGACCTGGAAGCCGTAGCAGATGCCGAGCGTGGGAACGCCGAGGTCGAAGACGCCCGAGTCGAGCGACGGGGCGCCGTCTTCGTACACCGACGAGGGGCCGCCCGACAGGATGATGCCCACCGGGTTCTTCGCCGCGATCTCGTCGGCCGACGCCGTGTGCGGCACGATCTCGCTGTACACGCCCGCCTCGCGCACGCGGCGCGCGATGAGCTGGGCGTACTGCGCCCCGAAGTCGACGACCAGGACGGGACGCTGGGAGGTTTCAGTCTGCTCGGTCAACGCTGGTTCTCCGTGGGGATCGCGTGGGTGAGGGTCGAGTGCTCGGCGCCGGAGTGCAGCTCGGCCTGTTCGCGCTCGGTGAGGTACTGCTTGACCTCGCGTGCGACGCGCGCCTCCATGAAGAAGGAGAGCAGGGGCACGATGCCGCCGGCCGCGAGCATGGCCAGGCGCAGGAGGTTCCAGCGCATCAGACTCCACACGCGGAAGCAGGAGATGAGGTAGACGACGTAGAACCAGCCATGGGCGACGAGGATGCCGAGCGACAGGTTGAACCCGTCGCCGGTCGACTCCGACCCCTCGGGGCCTTCGACCACGGGCGCCCACCAGAGGAAGCCGCCGGATCCGCCGAGGAAGAGCTCGAGGCCGAACGCGTACTTCATGACCATCTCGCCGACCAGGAGCAGCAGCATCGTGCCGGTGATGATCGAGCAGATCTGGTAGAACTTCAGGGCTCCGCGGATCGCCGGAAAGGTAGCGAGCTTCGGGGGGCGGGGCATGGACCCAGTCTACCCGCGTGATTCCGCGGCGCCGTCCGGCATTGCGGCGCCGGACGAGGCATCCGCTTCGTCCTGGTCGTCCTCGAAGTCCTCGAGCTCCTTCTCCCACGCGTCCTTCGCGAGGCGGTACCAGAGGTAGAACGCGAAGCCCGCGAAGATCGCCCACTCCACCGCGTAGAAGATGTTGAGCCAGTTGACGTTCGACGACTCGTCCGGCGCAGGCGACGCGATGTCGACGAGCGGCGCGGGCGCCTTCTCGGACGCCAGGTACGGGCGGTACACGTCCACGCCCTCGACGTCGGTCCACTGCCCGAGCAGCGCGGCCGGCGACATCCGGGTCATCGTCTGCGGGTCGGCGTCGGCGGGCGGCGGCACGGGACCCTCGTCCGAGATGAGGCGCCCGGTCACCGTCTCGGGCGTCTTGACGGGGGACGAGGTGACCGCATCGAGTATGCGGATGGCGTCTTGCGCCTCGTCCAGCGTGGGCGCCCAGCCGAGCGCCACCGCGAGCGAGGTCGGCTCGTCGGTTCCCGCGAGCCGCAGCTGCCCGGTGACCCAGTAGCCCTCGACGTCGTCGTTGAAGCGCGACGACACGATGAGGAAGTTCCCCGGCATCCAGAACCCGTCGACGCTCACACGCTGGCCGACGAGCGGCTCGGGGAGGTAGTCGCCCGGCTCAGCGACCTCGGAGATCGGGCGGACCACCTCGGTCGCGCCGGCGGGCGGAGGGTCGGTGTCGATCGCGCGGCTCAGCTGCCACTGGCCGAGCCACGCGAACACGCCCGCGACGACGAGGCAGAGCAGCAGCATCCCGATCCACTGCGGACGCAGCATGACTTCGCGCAGGGTCGGTGGGAAGACATCGGGAACGGATGCCGCGGCCCGCGCTCGCGCGGGGAGCGAGTCGCCGGGCGCGGCGTCGGCTTCGGTGCTCTCCGTCTCGGCGCGCTCGTCCGACGATCCGGGGGCGGGCTCGGTCATCCGGCGCTGTAGGGCGCGACGACGACCTCGACCCGCTGGAACTCCTTGAGGTCGGAGTAGCCGGTCGTGGCCATCGACTTGCGCAACGCCCCGATGAGGTTCGCGGTGCCGTCGGCGACGGGCGCGGGGCCGTACAGGATCTCCTCGAGCGAGGCGACCTGGTCGACCTTCACGCGGCGGCCGCGCGGCAGCCTGGCGTGGTGCGCCTCGGGCCCCCAGTGGAAGCCCCTGCCCGGGGCATCCGTCGCCCGCGCCAGCGCAACGCCCAGCATGACGGCGTCAGCGCCCATCGCGAGCGCCTTGACGATGTCACCCGAGGTTCCGACGCCGCCGTCGGCGATGACGTGCACGTACCGGCCGCCTGACTCGTCGAGGTAGTCGCGGCGCGCGCCGGCGACGTCGGCGACAGCGGTCGCCATCGGCGCGTGCAGACCGAGGGTCGCACGAGTGGTGGATGCCGCGCCCCCGCCGAATCCGACGAGCACGCCCGCCGCACCGGTGCGCATGAGGTGCAGGGCGGCGGTGTAGGTGGCGGCGCCGCCGACGATCACGGGGACGTCGAGGTCGTAGATGAACTTCTTGAGGTTCAGCGGCTGATCGACCGACGAGACGTGCTCGGCCGACACCGTGGTGCCGCGGATCACGAAGAGGTCGACGCCGGCGGCGACGACGGTCTCGTAGAGCTCCTGGGTGCGCTGCGGCGTGAGCGCGCCCGCGACGGTGACGCCCGCGGCACGGATCTCTGCGAGGCGGTCGCGCACGAGCTCCGGCTTGATCGGCTCGGAGTACAGCTCCTGCATGCGGCGGGTCGCGGCCGCCTTCTCGAGCCCGGCGATCTCGGCGAGGAGCGGGGCGGGGTCGTCATATCGGGTCCAGAGGCCCTCGAGATCGAGGACGCCGAGGCCGCCGAGCTGGCCGAGCATGATCGCGGTCTGCGGGCTGACGACGGAGTCCATGGGGGCGCCGAGCACCGGGATGTCGAAGCTGAACGCGTCGATCGTCCACGTCGTGGAGACGTCCTCCGGGTTTCGGGTGCGCCGCGACGGCACGACCGCGATGTCGTCGAACGTGTACGCGCGGCGAGCGCGCTTGGCGCGGCCGAGTTCGATGTCCATGCTCACGCACTCAGCCTACCCGCCGGGGTTCCCGCGGCCTCATCCTGCTCAGCGGTCGCGGGCGACGCGGGCCTCGTCCCAGACCGGCGCATCCGACTCGAACACGCGTCCGTCGGCCCCGAAGACGAGGAACCGGTCGAACGACTTCGCCAGCCAGCGGTCGTGCGTCACCGCGAGCACCGTGCCCTCGAACCGGGCGAGGGCGTCCTGCAGCGCCTCGGCCGAGACGAGGTCGAGGTTGTCGGTCGGCTCATCCAGCAGCAGCAGCGTGGCGCCGGAGAGCTCGAGCAGGAGGATCTGGAACCGCGCCTGCTGCCCGCCCGACAGGCTGTCGAACGTCTGCTCGGCCTGGCCGACGAGCCCATATCGGTCGAGTGCGCTGCTCGCGGCATCCCGCGGCAGTCCTGCGCGGGCATCCTCACCGCGGTGGAGGATGTCGAGAAGGGTACGGCCGGTGAACTCCGGATGCCGGTGGGTCTGGGCGAACCAGCCGGGCACCACGCGGGCGCCGAGCACCGCGCGGCCGGTGTGGTCGACGAGCGGGAGAGCGGCCCCGGTCGTCGTCACATGCCCGAGGCGTCCGTCGGGGTCGGTGCCACCGCGAGCGAGCAGCCGCAGGAAGTGCGACTTCCCCGAGCCGTTGGAGCCGAGCACCGCGACGCGGTCGCCGAACCAGACCTCGAGGTCGAAGGGCTTCATCAGGCCCGTGAGTTCGAGCTGCTCCGCCACGACTGCGCGCCGGCCGGTGCGCGCGCCGCGCAGTCGCAGCACCAGGTCCTGCTCGGGCGGGCGCTCCTGAGGCGGGCCGGCCTCTTCGAACTTGCGCAGTCGTGTCTGGGCTGCGCGGTAGCGCGACGTGAAGGAATCGTTCGCCGTCGCCTTCACCTTGAGCGTCGCCACGAGCATCTTGAGCTTCACGTGCTGCTCGTCCCACCGGCGGCGCAGCTCGTCGAGGCGGGCCATGCGGTCGTCGCGTGCGCGATGGTACGTGCCGAACCCACCGCCGTGCACCCACGCGGTGCTGCCGGCGCCCCCTGCCTCGAGCGTCACGATGCGATCGGCCGCACGGGCGAGCAGCTCGCGGTCGTGCGAGACGAGCAGCACGGTCTTGGGCGTCTCGCGCAGCTTCGCCTCGAGCCAGCGCTTGCCGGGCACGTCGAGGTAGTTGTCGGGCTCGTCGAGCAGGAGCACCTGGTCGGGGCCGCGCAGCAGCGCCTCGAGGGCGAGCCTCTTCTGCTCGCCGCCCGAGAGCGTGGTCAGCTCACGGAACCGCGCACGGGAGAACGGGATGCCGAGGGCCGCGATCGTGCAGGTGTCCCACACCGTCTCGTACTCGTAGCCACCAGCCTCGGCGTAGTCGGCCAGGGCGCTCGCGTACCGCATCTGGGTGCCGAGGTCGTCGTGCTCGATGATCGCCGCCTCGGAGTCCTCGAGTTCGCGGGCAGCGCGTCGCACCCGGTCGGGCGCGACGGAGATGAGCAGGTCGTGCACGGTCTGCCCGGCCTCGCCGTGACCGACGAACTGGTCCATGACGCCGAGACCGCCGTCGATCGAGACGACGCCCGAGAGCGGGGGCGTCTCGCCCCGCACGATGCGGAGCAGCGTCGTCTTGCCGGCGCCGTTCTGACCGATGAGAGCCGTCGTCGAGCCCTCGCCGACGCGGAACGAGACCTCATCGAGCAGCGGCCGTCCGTCGGGCAGCGCGTACGAGACGGCGGCGATGTCGATGTACCCCACGATGGTTCCCTGTCTGCTCCGCGCGGCATGCGTCGCCGTCCGGGGAGCCGATCAGCCTATCTGCCCCTCGGCCGTCGCGCGAACGAACGAGCCGGGACGCTCAGCACCCGCGGGTGACCGCAGTCGTCACACGCTCGACGGTGAGCACGCTCACGCGGCGGGAGCCGCGTACCGCCCCGACTTGATCGCTCGCTCGCGCGCCTTCGCCGCCTCGACCTCGCGGTTCTTCGGAGGGGCGACCGCGACGAGGTCGTCGAGCAGGTGCTGCGTGACGTGGGCGATCTCATGCACGGCGCGGTCGAACGCCGCCTGGTTGGCCTTCGACGGCTTCGTCGTGCCCGCGATCTTGCGCACGTACTGGAGTGCCGCGGCGTGCACTTCGTCGGACGTCGCCGCGGGCTCGAAGTTGTGGAGAGTGTGGATGTTCCGGCACATGGCCCCGACGATACGCCGGGCTCCCGACCAGGTCGAGATCCGTCAGTCGCGGTCTGTGCCCCGCAGCAGCCGCGTGAGAAGGCCGTCAAGCAGGAACAGCAGGAATGCCCACGAGCCGATCCACGGGGCGGTCACGACGACGAGGGCGCCGATGATGACGGCGCTGAGTGCGCCACGGCCGTAGGCGGCGGCATCCGCTCCACTGAGATCCGGCAGCATCACCTCGCGGTTGCGGACGGCCCACTGCCACTGCAGCCAGCCGAAGAGGATCGCGAGGAAGAAGGTGAGCGGCATCGCCAGGCGGGCGGCGAGGAACTCGGAGTACTCGGTCGTCAGGTTGGTCGCGAACGGCACGAGCACGATGAAGAGCAGTCGCCCGTTGTTGAGCCACACCATCGTGGCGTCCACGCGCGCGACGTGCTCGAACTGCTGCACATGCACCATCCACAGCAGGCACAGCAGCACGAAGCTGAGCGCGAAGTTGGCGATCAGCAGCGACATGCCGCCGAGCGCCGCCCACATCTCGCCGTCGGACTCCACCTCGCCCAGCGAGTGCGTCGTGAGGTCGAGCACGAGGAGCGTGGCCGCGATGGCGAAGACGCCGTCGGTGAAGGCCTCCAGACGCGTGGTGCGCTGGGTCGCCGCCGGGTGACGCCGCTGCCTGATCACGGCATCAGGGTAGCGACCGCGCCGCGTCCCGACGAGGGTCGCGGTCCCTCGTGGCCGCCGAGCCTTCGCATCTGCGACGAGACGTCGTGCGTGTAACCCTGTCTCGTCACCGATGCGATGTCTCGCCGGCCGGCTCAAGACGTGAAGGATGGGAGCATGAGCGAGCGCATTCCCTTCGTCGTGATCGGTGCCGGCGCGATGGGCCTGGCGACCACGTGGCAGCTGGCGCGGGGCGGCCATCGCGTCATCGCCTTCGAGCAGTTCGAGCGCGGTCACACCCGAGGCGCCTCGCACGGCGCCACCCGCAACTTCAACAACGCCTACGGCGAGGACCACTACCTCGACCTGCTCGCCGCGGCGCGCACCGGCTGGGACGACCTCGCCCGCACGACCGGCGAGCCGTTGCTGCGGCTGCACGGCCTCGTCACGCACGGCGACGAAGCGCTCGTCGCCCACGTGCACCAGGCGCTGACGGCGCGCGGCGAGCGTGCCCAACTGCTCTCGGAGACGGAAGCGGCGCAGCGCTGGGCGGGCATGCGGTTCACGGGCGACGTGCTGCTCACGGAGGATGCGGGGGTCGTGCGCGCCGACGCCGCACTGCGCGCGCTCGAAGACGCGGCGCGCGCGCACGGCGCCGACGTGCGCTTCGGTCAGGCCGTGGTCGACGTCTCAGAGGATGCCGACGGCGTCGGCGTGACGGTCGAGTCGGGCGGCGAACGCTACGTCCTCCGCGCTGACACGGTCATCGTCACCGCCGGGGCGTGGACCAGCCGGCTGCTCCCCGCAGGGTTCGCGCTGCCTCGCCTCACCGTCACCGAGGAGAGCCCCGCCCACTTCGCGCCGCGTTCCACGGCCGACGCGTGGCCGTCGTTCAACCACTTCCTCGGCGAGGGCGGCGCAGCCGGGCACGCTCCGCACCCGGGACAGACCTACGGCATGCCGACGCCCGGCGAAGGCGTCAAGGTGGGGTTCCACCACGTCGGCCCCGTCGTCGATCCCGACGTCCGCTCGTTCCAGCCGACGCCCGAGCTCGCGCGCGGACTCGAGGACTATGTGCGGGACTGGTTCCCGGGGCTCGATCCGGCATCGGCAGAGCCCATCAGCTGCACGTATACCTCGACCGACACAGAGGACTTCGTGCTCGACCGCCGCGGACGCATCGTCGTCGGCGCGGGGTTTTCGGGCCACGGGTTCAAGTTCACGCCGGCCGTCGGCGGCGTGCTCGCGCGTCTCGCCGTCGACGACACCGTGCGGGCGGCGGCGCCGTTCCGGATCGACCGCTGACAACAGGAGAGCGGATGCCGCAGCATCCGCTCTCCTGTTCCCTCGCGCTGCTGCGCGAGCTCGCCCTGCTCAGCGCTTGTAGTTCGGCGCCTCGACGACGATCTGCACGTCGTGCGGGTGCGACTCCTTGAGTCCGGCGGCCGTGATGCGCACGAACCTGCCCTTGGCCTTGAGCTCCTCGACGGTGCGGGCGCCGACGTAGAACATCGACTGGCGCAGGCCGCCGACGAGCTGGTAAGCGACGGCGGAGACGGGGCCGCGGTAGGCGACCTGGCCCTCGATGCCCTCGGGGATGAGCTTGTCGTCGCTGGGCACGTCGGCCTGGAAGTAGCGGTCCTTCGAGTAGGACGTCTTCTTTCCGCGGGTCTGGAGCGCGCCCAGCGAGCCCATGCCGCGATACATCTTGAACTGCTTGCCGCCCTGGAAGACGATCTCGCCCGGCGACTCGTCGGTGCCCGCCAGGAGTGAGCCGAGCATGACGGTGTCGGCGCCCGCGACCAGGGCCTTGGCGATGTCGCCCGAGTACTGCAACCCGCCGTCGGCGATGATCGGGATACCGGCCTCGCGCGCGGCGAGGTACGCCTCGTAGATCGCGGTGACCTGCGGGACACCCACACCCGCGACGACGCGCGTCGTGCAGATGGAGCCCGGTCCGACGCCGACCTTCACGGCGTCGACGCCGGCGTCGATGAGCGCCTGCGCGCCCTCGCGGGTAGCGACGTTGCCGCCGATGACGTCGATGTGCTCGAACGAGGCGTCGGCCTTGATCCGGCGGACCATGTCGATGACGCCGGCGGACTGGCCGTTGGCGGTGTCGACCACGATGACGTCCACCCCGGCGTCGCGCAGCGCCTCGGCGCGCTCCCATGCGTCGCCGAAGAACCCGATGGCCGCTCCGACACGCAGGCGGCCCTGCTCGTCCTTGGTTGCCAGGGGATACTTCTCGCTCTTGTCGAAATCCTTGATGGTGATGAGGCCCGCGAGCGTGCCGTCCTCCTCGAGCAGCGGCAGCTTCTCGACGCGGTGCTGCGCGAACAGCGCGATCACCTCGCCGGCGCTGATGCCGACCCGGCCGGTGACGAGGTTCTCGCTCGTCATGACGTCGCGCACCTTCGTCGTCTGCCGCTCGAAGCCCGACACGAAGCGCATGTCGCGGTTGGTGACGATGCCCACCAGGCGGTTGTCGGCGTCGACGACCGGGAGCCCCGAGATGCGGTACTGAGCGCAGAGGGAGTCGACCTCTTCGATGGTCGCATCGGGCGTCGTGGTGATCGGGTCGGTGATCATGCCCGACTCGCTGCGCTTGACGCGGTCGACCATCGAGGCCTGCTCCTGGATGGACAGGTTGCGGTGGATGATGCCGATCCCGCCCTCGCGTGCGATCGCGATCGCAAGTCGCGCCTCGGTCACCGTGTCCATCGCCGCCGAGAGCAGGGGCGTGGCCACCGTGATGCGGCGGGTCACACGCGACGACGTGTCGGCCTCGCTCGGGATCACGTCGGTGTGTCCTGGCAGAAGCAGGACATCGTCGTAGGTCAGTCCGACGAAGCCGAAGGGGTCGTTGTGCTCCATGGTCCTCCTGCGCTCGCGGCGCGTTTCTCAGGTGGTCGACGACGGCCGGTGCGCGGGAACGCTCCGTACCCGATTCTAAGCGCCGACCGGAGCCATTTGTTCCCGCGCGACCGGACAGTGAGGGCGGCGACGGTCGCCGCCGCCGAGCGCCTTGGCTGGACCAATTCCGATCCGGTCACAGGTCGGTCGGAGTAACTAGGGGAAATACGGCCGACACATTACAGTCGTACCGTCGTTCATCACGGCCGATGCGACCCGGGCCTCGGTTGTGCATCGTGCTGAACTGGAGGTTCTGTGGGTTCTACGACTGTGGCCACGAGGGGTTACCCCCGCTGGGTCGTCGTGCTCGTCGGAGTGCTGATGGCAGGAGCAATGCTGTTCCTCGCCTCGCCGTCCGGCGCGCACGCAACTGCAACTGCACCGGACACCCCTGGGGGTGATCAGGAGCAGACCGACTTCTACTTCGGCGGAGTCATCACGTTCGACGGCGAGCCCGTCCCCGACGTGGTGATCTCGGTCGAAGGCGGCGGCTTCGACGCAGAGACGATCACCGACGCCGACGGCAAATGGCGTCTGTACGTTCCCGAGAAGGACGAGTACACCCTCGTCGTCGATGAGGACACCCTCCCTGACGGGGTCATCGTCGACCCCGCTCAGCTGCCCGAAGGCATGCAGCCGAACTCGGGGACCACGGCGGAGTTCGACGTGGAGTTCGGGGCGACCGGCACGAAGATCGTGAACCTCTTCCTCGGTGAGGGCGAGCGCGTCACGACGTCGTTCTGGGATCAGTTCAGCGAGCGCCTGATCAACGGCATCAACTTCGGTCTGCTGCTGGCGCTCGCCGCGGTCGGCGTCTCGCTCATCTTCGGCACGACGGGCCTCACGAACTTCGCGCACGCGGAGATGCTGACCTTCGGCGCCGTGATCGCGCTGGTGTTCGGGGTGAACTTCGCGATCCCGATGTGGATCACGATCCCGATCGTCGTCGTCGCCGGTGCGGCGCTCGGCTGGGCACTCGACGCTGGCCTCTGGCGGCCGCTCAGGCGAAAGGGACTCGGTCTCGTCCAGCTGATGATCGTCAGCATCGGTCTGTCGCTCGCGATCCGCTACACGTACCAGTTCTTCATCGGCGGCGGCACGTACCAGTTGCCGGGCGCCGGCGCACCGCGCGACATCCGGCTCGGACCGATCGCCGTGTCGTGGATCGATCTGGTCTCGATGGGCATCTCGATCGTCCTCCTCCTCGCCGTCGCCTACTGGCTGCTGCGCACCCGCATCGGCAAGGCGACGCGAGCGATCTCCGACAACCCCGGCCTGGCCGCGGCCTCGGGCATCAACGTCGACCGCGTCATCCGCATCGTCTGGATCCTGTCGGCATCGCTCGCCGCCGTCGCCGGTGTGCTGTGGGCCTACTTCCGCCCCGGTGTGAAGTGGGACATGGGCGTGCAGGTGCTCCTGCTCATCTTCGCCGCCGTGACGCTCGGTGGCCTGGGAACCGCGTTCGGCGCCCTCATCGGCGCGCTGATCGTCGGCATCCTGGTCGAGCTTTCGACGCTTCTCGGCATCCCGCCGGACATGAAGTACGTCGGCGCGCTGGCGGTCCTGATCATCATTCTCCTGGTGAGGCCGCAGGGTCTCCTGGGTCGTAAAGAGAGGCTTGGCTAGGCCATGGATTGGGGACAGATTCTCAACAACACGGCTTACTGGCTGTTCAGCCCCGAGACGATCGCGTACGCCCTCGCGGCGACCGGTCTCGCGGTGCACTTCGGCTACGCGGGCCTGCTCAACTTCGGTATGGCGGGCTTCATGGCGCTCGGCGCCTACGGCTACGCGATCTCGATCCTCACCTTCGGGTGGCCCTGGTGGGTGGGCATCATCGTCGGATGCCTGGCCTCGGTGGTCTTCGCGATCATCCTCGGTATCCCGACGCTGCGTCTGCGCGCCGACTATCTCGCCATCGTGACCATCGCGGCGGCCGAGATCGTGCGACTGGCCCTCACGACGCAGCTGTTCGACGAGTGGACCAACTCGGCGGACGGCCTCGGCGGGTACCACGCCGGGTTCCGCGCGGCGAACCCGTTCCCTGAGGGAACGTACGGCTTCGGCCCATGGACGTGGACGGCGGACCAGCTGTGGGTGCGCGTGTTCGGCGCCATCCTCCTGGCGATCGCCGTCTACCTCGTCTGGGCGCTCATGCGCAGCCCGTGGGGCCGCGTGCTCAAGGGCATCCGTGAGGACGAAGACGCCGTGCGCTCGCTTGGAAAGAACGTCTTCGCCTACAAGATGCAGGCCCTGATCATCGGTGGCATCTTCGGTGCGCTCGGCGGCGTGGTCTTCGCACTCCCGTCGGCCGTCGTCCCCGCCACCTACACCACCTCGCTCACGTTCTTCATCTGGACGATCCTCCTGCTCGGCGGTGCGGCGACCGTGTTCGGTCCCGTCGTCGGCTCGGTGATCTTCTGGGTGATCATGGGCTTCCTGGGGAACGTCCTTCCCGCGCTGGCGAATTCGGGCATCCTGCCCATCTCGTCGGTGCAGGCGGGCACCCTGCGCTTCATCCTCGTGGGTGTCGCGCTCATGCTCATCGTGATCTTCCGCCCGCAGGGCATCTTCGGCAACAAGAGGGAGCTGACCTTTGTCAAGTAACAGCACGCCTCCGGAGCCCGTGACGCCGGACGGCGAAACGCCGCCGGCAGCAGGCTCCGCGCCCGCTGGCACGGGTGCGGTCACCACCGCGACCGGCAGTGTCCGTCGTCCCAAGACGTCCGGGCTCGCGAAGGGCGACGCCGTCCCCGGCGTCGCCAAGAACGACCCCATCATGGTCATCGACAACGTGACGCGCCGCTTCGGCGGCCTCACCGCCGTCGACGTCGAGCACCTGGAGATCCCGCGCGGGGCGATCACCGCCCTCATCGGACCGAACGGTGCCGGCAAGACGACGCTGTTCAACCTGCTCTGCGGCTTCGACAAGCCCAACTCGGGCACGTGGTCGTTCGACGGGACGAACCTGTCGGGCATCCCGTCGTTCAAGGTCGCCCGCATGGGCCAGGTCCGCACCTTCCAGCTGACGAAGGCGCTGTCGCTGCTCACCGTGCTCGAGAACATGAAGCTCGGTGCGACGTCGCAGAAGGGTGAGCGGCTCTGGGCCAGCATCATCCCCGCCATGTGGCGCAAGCAGGACGACGACAACGAAGAGAAGGCGATGGAGCTCCTCGCGCGCTTCAAGCTGGACGCGAAGGCAGAGGACTATGCGGCTTCGCTCTCGGGCGGACAGCGCAAGCTCCTCGAGATGGCGCGCGCCCTCATGAGCGACCCGACGCTCGTCATGCTCGATGAGCCCATGGCCGGCGTCAACCCGGCCCTGACCGAGTCGCTGCTTGACCACATCCTCGACCTCAAGGATCTCGGCATGACCGTGCTCTTCGTCGAGCACGACATGCACATGGTCCGGCACATCGCCGACTGGGTCGTCGTCATGGCCGAGGGTCGCGTCGTCGCCGAGGGCCCGCCCGAGACGGTGATGAACGACGCCGCGGTGATCGACGCCTACCTGGGCAGCCACCAGGACGTCGACCTCGGCGTCGTCACCGGCCGCGTGGCCGGCGAGCACAGCGCGGCCGAGGAAGAGCTGCTCGAGGAGATCAAGGAGGCCGAAGAGGCCTCGATCGCCGAGGCCGAGGAGGAGAAGAAGTGAGCAACACATCGAGTGCACCCTCGACCACCGGATCGGGTTCGTCCGAGGCCGCGCGCACCGACCGCGTCGTGGTCGAGGTGAAGGACCTGTACGCCGGCTACCTCCCGGGCATCAACATCATCCAGGGCGCGAACCTCGTCGCGCGCAAGGGCGAGCTCATCGGCATCATCGGCCCGAACGGTGCCGGCAAGTCGACGCTGCTGAAGGCGATCTTCGGCATGGTCAAGGTGCGCTCGGGCGCGATCACGGTGAACGGCGACGACGTCGTCGGGCTCAAGTCCGACAAGCTCGTCACCCGCGGCGTCGGCTTCGTGCCGCAGACGAACAACGTGTTCCCGTCGCTCAGCATCGAGGAGAACCTGCAGATGGGGCTGTACCAGGCTCCGAAGCAGTACGCCGAGCGTCTGGAATTCGTCACCGGGATCTTCGCCGAGCTCGGCAAGCGCCTCAAGCAGCGCGCCGGCTCGCTCTCCGGTGGTGAGCGCCAGATGGTCGCGATGTCGCGGGCCCTCATGATGGACCCTGCGGTGCTGCTCCTCGACGAGCCGTCCGCCGGTCTGTCTCCGGTCCGTCAGGACGACGCCTTCATCCGCGTCTCCGACATCAACAAGGCCGGCGTGACGACGATCATGGTCGAGCAGAACGCCCGCCGCTGCCTGCAGATCTGCGACCGCGGCTACGTCCTGGACCAGGGCCGCGACGCCTACGAGGGCACCGGTCGCGATCTGCTGAACGACCCGAAGGTCATCGGCCTGTACCTCGGCACCCTTGGGACCGACGCAGCCTGACCTGAACAGCGACGAGAGAAGAGCGGGTGCCGCGGGCAACCCGAGTCTATGTATGGAGAGACCGATCCCCCGGGGGCG
>NZ_JAKYXC010000014.1 GCF_022538185.1 Microbacterium sp. CFH 31415
CCCCCCCCCCCCCCCCCCCCCCCCCCCGCCGCCCCCCCCCCCCCCCCCCGCCCCCCCCGCCCCCCCCCCCCCCCCCCCTCTTCTCTGTCTCGATCGACGGATCCGCCGTGGGCGGAGCGGCTGACGGCGGAAACGGATGCCGCGGCCCGGCATCGCGCGCAGGCTGGGCGCATGGCAGAAGAAGGAAAGATCCCGATGTTCGGCGCCGAGGCGCGACGCGAGCTGTTCCACCAGCGCGTGCTCGTGCTCGACGGTGCCCTAGATGACGACAACGGCACCCTCCTCGCGACGCAGCTGCTGGCGCTGGCGGCCGAGGACGAGGCATCCGATATCTCCCTGTGGATCCACTCGCCCGGCGGATCCGTCCCCTCGATGCTCGCGATCCGCGACGTGATGCGGCTCATCCCCAACGATGTCGCGACGCTCGCCCTCGGGCTCGCGTGCAGCGCGGGGCAGTTCCTGCTGTCGGCGGGCACACCCGGCAAGCGCCGCGCGCTCCCGCACGCCCGGATCCTCATGCACCAGGGATCGTCGGGCATCGGCGGGTCGACGGTCGACGTCGAGGTGCAGGCCGGCGACCTGCGGCACACGCGCGACACGGTGCTCGGGCTCATCGCCGCCGACACCGGGCAGCCGCTCGAGCGCGTGTTCGACGACTCGCTGCACGACCGCTGGTACACCGCCGCCGAGGCGCTCGAGTACGGCTTCATCGACGGCGTAGTGGACGAGTTCGCGCAGATCGTGCCCCGGCGCCGACGCACCGCCGGCCTGGGCGTCGGTCCGGCGGAGGTGGCGGCATGAGCTCGTACACGATCCCGAACGTGGTGGCGCAGCATCCGCGTGGCGACCGTGTCATGGACGTCTACTCGCATCTGCTCGCTGAGCGGGTGGTCTACCTCGGCACGGGCATCGACGCCGGCGTGGCCAACGCGCTCATCGCGCAGCTGCTGCACCTCGACGCAGAGAGCCCGGAGCGTGACATCCAGCTCTACATCAACTGCGAGGGCGGCGATCCGGCGGCGATGCTCGCGGTGTACGACACGATGCAGCACGTTCGACCGGATGTCGCCACGACGGTCGTCGGCCAGGCGATCGGCGTCGGGGCGGTGATGCTCGCGGCCGGCGCCCCGGGCAAGCGCGCCGTGCTGCCGCACGCGCGGGTCGTGCTGCACCAGCCGGCTGGGCAGGGGCGGGGCGCCATCCCCGACCTCATCCTGCAGGCGGACGAGCTCGTGCGCGTGCGCGGTGAGGTCGAGGAGATCCTCGCCCGCCATACGGGCAAGGACCCGGCGCAGCTGCGGGCGGACACCGACCGCGACCGGGTGTTCACGTCGATGGATGCTGTCGCCTACGGCCTCGCGGATCGGGTGCTCGCCGAGCGTCGGGTGCTCGGCGAACGTTGACGCCGTGGTCGGGCCGGCGCCCGGCTATGCCGTGGTCGGGCCACCGCCCGCCCGCGCTCGGGCGGCGGAGTCACGGCCCGCGGACTCAGGCGGCGGCGCGGACCGCGGCGGCGACGTCGGCGGGCGAGCCCTGCCACGGCGTGCCGTGACCCGGCAGCACCCACGATGCGTCGACGTCGGCCAGTCGTTCGAGCGACCTGAGCGCGAGCGCAGGCTCGTCGGTGAAGGGCGCGGGCTGCATCCCGGCGCGACCGGTGAGCACGTGGCGCGTGGTCAGCGCGTCGCCCACGAACACGGCCTCGGCGATCGGCACGTGGATCGCAATGCTGCCGGGGGAGTGCCCGGGCAGCCCGATGACCCGCGGCGAGCCGGGGAGGTCGAGCACGTCGCCGTCGGCGACCTCGACCACCTGGGTGAGGTACTCGGTGCGGAAGCCCCGTTTGCGCAGGGCATACGCCGCGAACCCGAGCGTGGGGCCGATCCGCAGCGGACCCATCGGCGTCTTCGGCTTGTCGCCGCCCTGGGCGCGGTCGGCGTCGGCGGCGTGCACGTAGACCGGCACGCCGTGCTCGCGGCGCAGGCGCTCGGCGAAGCCGATGTGGTCGCTGTCGCCGTGGGTGAGCACGACGCCCCTGACGTCGTCGAGCGAGCGGGCGATCGATGACAGCTCGGCGGTCAGGTCGTCCCAGTGGCCGGGGAGTCCGGCGTCGATGATCGTGATGCCTTCGGGCGTCACGATGAGGTAGGCGGCGACGATGTCGTTGCCGATGCGGTGCAGGTGCGGGCCGATTCGCATGATGCCTCCGTGATCTTGTGTTGGCTATGATACATAGCTATCATGGCTCAAGTCAATAGCCATCGAGGAGGACCACATGCCCACGCCTGACCGCACGTCCCTCGCCGCGATCATCGACGCGGGCCGCGCACTGCTCGAAGTCGGCGGCCCGTCGACGGTCACGATGCAGGCCGTTGCCGAGCGCGTGGGGGTGCGTGCGCCCTCGCTGTACAAGAGGGTCCGCGATCGCGATGCGCTGCTGCGGCTCGTCGCCGAGGCGACCATCGACGACCTGGGCGGCCGGCTCGCGGCATCCGATGGATCACTCACCGCCCTCGCCCGCACCTACCGCGAATTCGCACACGACCGTCCGGAAGGATTCCGTCTGATGTACGCCGTGGAGGGGAACGCCGACGCGATGGCTCGGGCGAGCGAGCCGGTGCTGCGCGCTGCCCGCCAGGCCGCGGGCGAGCGCCGGGCGCTGGACGAGGCGCGGCTGCTGACTGCCTGGGTGACGGGGTTCGTCTCGATGGAGCTCGCCGGCGCCTTCCGGCTCGGGGGAGACATCGATCAGGCGTTCGAGTACGGGTTGCGGCGCCTCGCGGAGAGCGCGCCGCGCTAAGCGGACCCCTCGCGTCCGGGCCACACCTTGCCGGCCCACGGGTCATAGTCGGCGATCAGCTCCTCCTGCAAGGGGCGGTCGTCCTCGGGCACGTGCTGCAGGTTCACCCGCACCCGGTACCAGAGCGAGCTCGACCCGCGCATGCCGTCGACGAGCACGTCGGCCGGATGCAGGAGTGCGGTTGCGGCAGGATGCCTCGCCTTCCACTCCTCGAGCGCCTCGAGCGCCTCGGGCTTGGTCTTCGTGCGTGCCACCTCGACGAGGGGCATGGTCGACTGCCGCCGTCCCTCGCCGTCGCCCGCGCGCGGCGGCTTCTCGGCGGGGCCGAGAAGCTCGGCCAGCGCGAGGAGTCCGTCGAGCGTGCCGACGGCGTCGTCGATCCCGCGGTGGGGATCGCCGATCTCGGCGTAGCGTTCGAGAACACTTGCGACGGTGAACTCCTCGGGGCGCCGCACGGCGACCTCGTCCCAGTCCATCGGGGTCGAGACGCGCGCGTCGGGCAGCGGGCGGATCGAGTACGCGGATGCCACGGTGCGGTCTTTCGCGTTCTGGTTGAAGTCCACGAACACGCTCTCGCCGCGCTCCTCCTTCCACCAGCGGGCGGTCGCGAGACCCGGTGCCCGGTTCTCGACCTCGCGAGCAAGCGTCTCGGCGGCGAGGCGGAGCTGCTTGTAGTCCCAGCGCGGCGCGATGCGCACCAGGATGTGCAGGCCGCGCGACCCGCTGGTCTTCGGCCAGCCGACGAGGCCCACATCGTCGAGCACCTCGCGTGCGACCATGGCGACGTCGACGATCTGCGACCAGTCCACGCCGGGCATCGGGTCGAGGTCGATGCGCAGCTCGTCGGGGTGGTCGAGGTCTTCGGCGCGGATCGGATGCGGGTTGAGGTCGAGGCACCCCAGATTGACGACCCAGGCGAGGCCGGCGGCATCCCGGATCACCGCCTCCTCGGCCGAGGTGCCGCGCGCGTAGTGCAGCGTGGCGGTGTCGATGAAGTCGGGATGGTTCTCGGGCACGCGCTTCTGGAAGAAGGCCTCTTGATCGATGCCCTTCACGAACCGCTTGAGCACCATCGGCCGTCCGCCGGCCCCGCGCAGTGCACCGTCGGCGACGGCCAGGTAGTACTTCACGACGTCGAGCTTCGACAGCCCCGGCTCGGGGAAGACGACCTTGTCGGGGCTCGAGATGCGCACCTCGTGTCCGCCGATCTCGAGGAACTCCTCTTTGCGCGCTGGGCTCACCCGCCCAACGCTAGCCCGGGGTCCGGACGGCGGCCAGGGCTTGCGCGCCGCGCGCGCCGGGCGTCAGGCGGCGAGCGTGTAGGCGGCTCGCACGCCGACGGCGGTGCGCGCGGGCGCGTGGGAGCGGAGGTCGTCGACGACGGCGGCGGCGAGCTCGACCAGCGTGACCTCGAGCGCGCCGGCGACGGCGGCGATCATCTCGCTCGACGGCTCCTTCAGTCCGCGTTCGATCTCGGACAGGTACTGCGGCGAGACGCCGGCGCGCTCGGCGGTGTCGGCGAGGCGCTCGCCGCGGTCGTGCCGCAGGCGGCGCAGCTGCTCGCCGAGGGCGTCGCGCCAGAGGGGTTCCGGTTCGCGCGGAGCACGGGGTGGGGCGGGTGCGGGCGCCGTCGGCAGCGGGAAGATCTCGGCCATGTCGAAACGATAGGACCCGGATGCCGCGAGCCTCGACCCCTTCCGCTCAGAGCAGAACGGGACACGCCGGGGCCGACGCCCGGGTCGTGCACAGAATCGGATTCCGCGTCCGACACGCCGGGCAGCGGCCGGCCACCCACGGAGTGTCGCCACGATCTCCGATGTTGCGGCGGACGACGCCGCCCGAGACGCAGAACGGCCGCCCGGAGGACCGGGCGGCCGTTCGAGAACGCGGACCGTGGGCTAGTTGGAGCCGCGGACGATCGCGATGATGCGCAGGATCTCGATGTAGAGCCAGACGACGGTCACCATGATGCCGAAGCCGCCGAGCCAGCCGTACTTGCGGGGGGCGCCGTTGCGCACGCCGCGCTGGATCGAGTCGAAGTCGAGGACCAGCGAGTACGCCGCCATGATCACGACGAGCACACCGATGATGAGGCCGATCGGGATTCCCATGATCGTGTCGCTCAGCAGTCCGAACGGGTTCGAGTTGACGCCCGTCCACATCAGGACGAGGTTCAGCAGCGAGAAGACGAGGTAGCCGACCATGGCGATCATGAAGACCTTGGTCGCCTTCTTGGAGGCGCGGATCTTGCCGCTCGCGAAGAGGGCCAGGGTCACGCCGACGACCGACAGGGTGCCGAGCGTCGCCTGCAAGACGATGCCCTCCCAGATCATCTCGAAGTAGGCCGAGATACCGCCGACGAAGAGACCCTCGAACGCCGCGTAGGCGAAGATGAGCGCGGGGCGCACCTTCTTGCGCGACGTGAAGATCACGACGAGCGAGAGGATGAAGCCGCCGAACAGGCCGATGAGCCACGGCGTGAGCGTCGGCTGGCCGGTCGCGGCAACGGTGGACATCGTCCACACCCAGCCGACGACGGCGGTGACGAGCAGCACGCCGAACAGGCCGACGGTCTTCCAGATGGTGTCTTCGACCGTCATGCGGTCGGTCTCGAGAGCGCCGGCCGAAGGGGCCGTGTACATGCCTTCGAGCTGGGCCTGGGCCGCGGCATCCGTCCCTGCGTGCTGCGCGGTGGCGAACTGCGTCTGGCCGGCGGGGGGCGTCAGGCCGGGACGGCCCGGGTAGGTCTTGGCGGCCTTCGAATCCTGGAAGGCCGGATTGTTGAACGCGGGGTTGTCGAGGGCCACTGCTCTCACACTCCAAGTCACGGGGTCGAACAGCACGGTGCTGTTGATCAACGATATCGGACGCGGTGCATGCCAGGTGGGGCCTGCGGCTGTGAGTGGGCTATGAGCGGAGGCCGAGTCCCCGCGCGCGGGTAGCCTGAGACGATGGCGCGCCGCACCCCGCTCGTGATCGGGCATCGCGGCGCCCCCGGCTACCGGCCCGAGCACTCGCGCTCGTCGTACGACCTCGCGCTCGAGTTCGGCGTCGACGCCGTCGAACCCGACATCGTCGTCTCGGCCGACGGGGTGCTGGTGGTGCGTCACGAGAACGAGATCTCGGGCACGACCGATGTCGCCGACCGCATCGAGTTCAAGGACCGCCGCACGACGAAGACGGTCGACGGTGCCGAGCTGACCGGCTGGTTCGCCGAGGACTTCACGTGGGACGAGCTGTCGACTCTGCGCTGCCGTGAGCGGTTGCCGAAGCTGCGGACGACGAGCGCGAGCTTCGACGATGCCCAGCCCGTGCTGCGACTGCGCGACGTCCTCGACATCGTGCGGGCGGCGTCGCTGGCCCAGGGCCGCGAGATCGGCGTTGTGCTCGAGGTCAAGCACGCCACCTACTTCTCCTCCATCGGCTGGGACGTGGCCGAACTGATCGACGCCGAGCTGCGCGAGGCAGGCTGGGGGGCGGGGCAGCTTCCGCTCATCATCGAGTCCTTCGAGTCGACCGTGCTGTACGCGCTGCAGGAACGAGGCATCCCCGCCGCCTACGTCTATCTGCTCGAGGCGGCAGGGCGTCCGTTCGACCTGTTCGCCTCGCACGGCAAGGCGGCTCCGACGTACCGCGCCACCGCGAAGCCGGAGGGACTCGACGGTCTGGTCGGCCGCGTCGACGGCATCAGTGTCGACAAGCGCATGATCCTCGCGCCCGACAAGCTCGGCCGTCTCACCGGTCCGTCGCCGCTCGTGCGCGATGCGCACGAGCGCGGCCTGCGGGTCTTCACGTGGACCTGTCGGCCCGAGAACAACTTCCTCATCGGCCAGTTCCGCGGCCGCGGCGGTGCGGCGGCGTTCGGCGACTGGGAGTCGGAGTGGGGAGTGATCCGGGATGCCGGGGTCGACGGCGTCTTCGTCGACCATCCCGATCTCGGCGTGGCGTTCTTCGGTTCTTGAGGTTCCTCACGGCGCGTATGAGATTGTGAGTCTCATGACTTCCGCCGGCATCGTCGTCGAAGGAGTCCGACGCGCGTTCGGTGACATCCAGGCGGTGCGCAACGTGTCGCTCGCGGCGCACGCGGGCCGCGTGACCGGACTCGTCGGGCCCAACGGCTCGGGCAAGACGACCCTCCTCCTCATGCTCGCCTCGCTCCTCGCGCCGGACGCCGGCTCGATCCGCATCGACGGCGTCGACCCGGTCTCCGATCCGCACGCGGCACGCGCGCTGATCGGCTGGATGCCCGATGCGCTCGGCGCCTGGGACTCGCTCACATCGCGCGAGACGCTGGTCGTCACCGGCCGGCTGTTCGGGATGCCGAAGGCGGAGGCATCCGCTCGCGCAGCCGTCCTGCTCGAAGAAGTCGGTCTCACGGCGCTCGCCGACTCTCCGGCGAAGGTGCTCTCTCGGGGCCAGAAACAGCGTCTCGGGCTCGCCCGCGCTCTGGTGCACGAGCCGCGCGTGCTCCTGCTCGACGAGCCGGCGTCGGGGCTCGACCCGCAGGCGCGCATCGACCTGCGCGTGCTGCTGCGCCGGTTCGCGGCCGAGGGGCGCACGATCCTGGTGTCGAGCCACATCCTCTCGGAACTCGAGGAGGTCGTCGACGACGCCGTGTTCCTCGTCGCAGGCGAGACGGTTGACGCCGGGCGCGTCGAGGCAGCCGCTCGCCGCGCACGCCCGTGGCGGGTGCGGCTCGATGGGATCGAGGCATCCGACGCACGTCCTCAGGTCGCGGCCGCGCTGCGCCTGTCGCCGGAGTCGATCACGGTCGATCGGCGCGATGTCGTGGTCGAGATCTCGTCCGACGAGGACGCCGTCGCCGCGCTGCGCGAGCTCGTCGCGGCCGGGCTGGCCGTGGTGGAGTTCGCGGCCGCGCAGGGCCGCCTCGAGCGCACGTTCCTCGACCTCGGCAGGGGAGTGCCTCCACAGGATGTGGCGGCCCGGCCCGCACCGCCCTCACCGCCCGCCGCCGGTGGCGAGCCGACGAACGACGAGGGGGTGAAGGCATGAGCGGTCAGCGACTCGGAACCATCGTCCGCCTCGAGCTGACCCAGCGCACCCGCAGCATCGCCTGGTACGTCATGCTCGGCGTCTTCGGGTGCCTGCTGCTGATCGTCACGCTGCTGTCGTTCCTGGCGTTCGGCTCGCTGGAGGATCAGCAGGGCCAGGCCGTCTACTCGACGATCGTCTACATCACCCTGCTGCTCATCGTCCTCGTGTCTCCGACGCTGAGCGGCAATTCCATCAACGGGGATCGGGATGCCGCGACCCTCGCGCCGGTGCAGGTCACCCTCGCGACCACCGGCGAGATCCTGATCGGCAAGTTCCTGGCGGCGTGGGTGACGGGCCTCGCCTTCGTGGCCGTGTCGGTGCCCTTCCTCATCGCCGCGACTCTGGCCGGCGGCGCGAACGCGGCGACCATCGTGGTGTCGCTCGCCGTGCTCATCGTCGAGGTGGGCGTGGTCGCCGCGATCGGCGTCGGGCTCAGCGGCATCCTGGCCCGTCCGCTCTTCTCGGTCGCGACCACCTACCTCGTCGTGGCCGCGCTCGTGATCGGCTCGCTCATCGCATTCGGGCTGCTGGGCGCGACCCTGCGCACCGAGCAGGTGAACAACTACCGCGCGATCGACTGGGAGCAGTACCAGGGCGACGACTTCCCCTGCATGCCGGGAGAGGAGCCGTCCGCGGACTATCCGTGCAAGGACGAAGGCCCGCTCGCATGCGGCGAATGGGAGACGTACACGTACGAGGTTCCGCGCTTCGACCGGGTGTGGTGGATCCTCGCGGCGAACCCCTTCGTGATCCTCGCCGACGCCACCCCCACGACCTTCGACCGGAGCGGCTATCCCGTCGATCTCTTCGGGCAGATCAAGACCGGCGTGCGCGGCGCGCAGCAGGCGCCCGAGGCCGAGACGACCTACGACGAATGCCGTCCGCCCGCGAACGAGGAGAACAAGTCTCCTGAGGAGATCGTCGACGAGACCGCGCCGAGCTGGTTCGTCGGGCTCGGCCTGCAGGTGCTGCTCGCGGCCGGACTGCTCTGGTGGGCGTGGGCCCGCACCCGCACGCCGGCCCGCACGCTGCCGCCGGGGACCCGGATCGCCTGACCCCTCCGCGGTGCAACCAGTGGGTTGGGAGCGCCGTCTGGCCGCGATCAAGGAGATCGGGGAGGGGCTGCAGGCACCGCGGTTCGGCGTCGATACGTCACCGGCTCCGGCTCGTCAAGGCTCCTGCGGGCGAGCACTCGACCGGCGAGGATCGGACGGTGCACTCGCACGCGCCACCGCTGCCGCGGTGAACGGAAGGAGCATCATGAGCGACTCGAGTCCGGCCGACCACCTCGCCCCCGCCGGCGAAGACCAGCCCGCTGTCCAGCCGCTGCGCGACGGCGACACCTCGATCGAGACCGACCCGCAGCAGGACGCTGCTCAGGCCGAGTGGGATCGCACCACGGCGCTCGACGAGGGAGCCGCCCCGGAGGATCTGGACGGCGACACCGCGACCGGGGCCGATCCGGCGGTGATCGCCGACGAGCGCGGCGAGATCCCGGCGGAAGACCTCCCCGGCCGGAGCCTGCAGCCCGAGACGCAGGGGCTCGCGCCCGTCGATGCCGAGCTCGGCGACGAGGGGCAGGGGGACCTCGCCCCCGAGGACCTCTGACGATCTCAGTTCGCGATGACGACCCGGTCGCCGCCTGCGCTCTTGGCGCGGTACATCGCGACGTCCGCACGGCGCAGGAGTTCGGCGGGCGCCTCGCCCGCATGTTCGGCGATCGCCACACCGATGCTGGCCCGCAGGGCCGCCCGCGAAGAGCCTCCGTCGTGCTCGCCGCGCAGGACCGACAGCATGCGATCGGCGATCTCGGTCGCGACAGAGCTCTCGGTGACGTTGCAGAGCACCACGAACTCGTCCCCGCCGTAGCGCGCAACCAGGTCGTCGGCACGGACTGCGCTCGCCAGCCGCGCGCCGGCATCGCGCAGCATCCGGTCTCCCGCATGGTGGCCCAGCCGGTCGTTGACGCTCTTGAAGTCGTCGAGGTCGACGAACAGCGCCGCGCATCGGGTGGTGCGCATGATCTGCTCCATGTGCGCCTCGAGAAGGCGGCGGTTGGGCAGGCCGGTCACTTCGTCGTGCGTCGCCGCGTGCGCGAGCCGGGCCTGCAGCCGCAGAGTCGCGAGCGACTGGGCCGCCTGGCCGGCGAGCGCCTCCGCAAGCGTCGACGCCTCGTCGTCGAACACGCGATCGTGGTGGAACCAGCTGACGAACGCCCCGAAGTCGATCTCCTCATGATGCAGCGGTGCGGCGATGAACGCGCGCACACCGGCGGTGCGCATCGCCGGGCCGAGACCGGGGACGAGACGCTCGGCCTCGTGCTCACTCTGGACCTTGAGGATCCGTCGCGGTGCGCTCACCATCGCGATGAGAGTCTCGGCGTCGAGCCGGCCATCGAGTCCGTCGTAGCCGGCGGCCACCGCGCTGCTGCCGTCGGGCATGTGGAGGTACACGGTCGACTCCTCCGCCCGATAGGCGCGCGCCGTCGTGTCGGCGAGGATCTCGGCGAGCCGGGCCTCTGTCGTCGCAGTCGAAAACGCGATCGACGAGTCCATGACCAGCTCGAGTCGTGTGCGGGTTCGGTCGGCGAGGGCGTACTGGCGGCGCAGGTCGCGAAGGGCGCTGAATCGACTGGATGCTTCCGCCATGACCACGACGTCGTCGTCGGGCCGCCGGTGGCGCGTGGCCATGACGGCCTTGCTGGGATCCTGCGCGTGCACCATCACCCAGGGCCCGGCGTCGTCCAGCGACATGATGTCCTCGTGGGCATGGACGAGGAACTCGTCGATCATCCTGCCCGGCAGAGCGTCGAGCGGGGCTCCGGCCCAGTCCGCGAACCAGGCGTTGGCCTTGACGATCCTGCCGTTCCCCTCGAGGTGCACGATGCCGACCGGCAACAGCGTCTGATCGTCCAACCGTGTCTCCGTTCACTCGCCCCGGAGCAGTACCTGAACGATATCGTCCTCCGATGGTCAGACCATAACCAGTGTCCGGATTGCGCAGTCGAGCCGGAATCCGCACCTGTCCGAAGGCGGAACACGGGAAAGCGGCCCGCTGCGTCGCGGTGACGTACGATCGGGCTAAGTGCGGCTCCCCCCGTCGCACTCGATTGGAACGCCATGACCGCTGTGCGGACGACCGACGTTCTACGTCGCAACAACGTCACCCTCTCGGGTGACCCCGCGGGGCGGGTCATGGTGTTCGCGCACGGGTTCGGCTGCAGTCAGGCGACCTGGAACCTCGTCGCTCCGCACTTCGAGCGTGACTACCGCGTCGTGCTGCTGGATCACGTGGGCGCCGGCAACTCCGACTCTTCCGCCTACGACCGCGGCAAGTACGACTCGCTCGAGGGGTACGCGACCGACATCCTCGAGATCCTTGAAGAGCTCGATGCCACCGACGTCGTCTTCGTCGGTCACTCGGTGAGCGCGATGATCGGGGTCCTCGCCGCCAATCGGCGGCCCGACCGGTTCGGCGCGCTCGTGCTGATCGGTCCGTCGCCCCGATACACGAACGACGGGTCGTATCGCGGCGGGTTCGAACCGGCCGACATCAACGCACTGCTCGAATCGCTCGACGCCAACTACCTCGGCTGGTCGCGCGAGACGGCTCCCGTCATCATGGGGACACCCGATCGGCCCGAGCTGGGGGCGCGGCTGACCGACAGCTTCTGCAGCATCGACCCTGTGATCGCGCAGCACTTCGCACGCGTGACGTTCCTCTCCGACAACCGCGCCGATCTGGCGCTCGTCTCGTTGCCCACGCTCGTCCTGCAGTGCACCGCCGACGTGATCGCACCCGAGGGCGTCGGCGACTACGTCCACGCCGAGATCGCAGGCAGCCGACTGTCGGTGCTCACGGCCACCGGGCACGTTCCCATCCTCTCTGCTCCGGACGAGGTCGTCGCAGAGATGCGGGCGTACCTGTCATGAGCGCACAGGACTGGTTCGAGACAGCACCCTGCGGGCTGGTGGCGACGAGCCTCGACGGCGTGATCCTCGAAGCGAACCCGACGTTCCTGGGCTGGACCGGATACGACCTGGACGCCGTTGTGGGCCGGCCGTTCGCGTCTCTGCTCGATCCGGGCAGCCAGCTCTTCTACGAGACCCGCCACATGCAGGTGATGCACCTCCAGGGGAAGGTGCACGAGGTGGCTCTCACGCTCGTGACAGCAGATGGGTCAGCGATGCCCACCCTGATCAACTCGACCCGTGACGACCAGGCGGGAGTCATCCGGACGGCGGTCTTCAGCGCGGCAGAACGGCTGCGGTACGAGCGGGAGCTGCTCACCGCCCGGCGCGCGGCGGAGACGTCCGAGGAGCGCGTTCGCATCCTCCAGGACGTCTCGACCGCGTTCGGCGTCAGCGCGACCGACGAGGACGTCGCCGAATCGTTCGCCTCGGTCGCACGCCAGGCCTTCTCCGCACGCGAGACCGCCGTGCTGCTTCTCCAGGACGACGGCGAGCTCGAGCTCGTCGGCGGCACGAATCCTCTCGCCGGCAAAGTGTCACCGGTCCCCGAGCTGCGGTCGACACACGATGTGGCCGTGGTGACCGCCGGGCCCGAGGAGACGGAATTCCCGCAGGTCGCCGCAGCGCTGCGCGCCGAGCGGCTCGCCTCTCTCACTGTGACGCCGCTCGTCGCGGACGGTGTGCGGCTCGGCATCCTGGTCTGCTTCTTCGCCCGTCGCACCGAGTTCGACTCGTCCTTCTTCGACCTGCTCGACGCCCTCGGCCGGCAGGCGTCGCAGACCCTCACACGTGTGCGCCTGCAGCGCCGCCTGGCTTTCCTCGCACTGCACGACCAGCTCACGGGCGTGGCGAACCGGCAGCTGCTCGAGCTGACGCTCGACGACGCGATCCGGCACGCGACGGAACAGCACGAGGCGCTCGGCGTCATGTTCCTCGACGTCGACGACTTTAAGGGCATCAACGACGCGTTCGACCACGCCACCGGCGACCTCGTGCTCATCGAGCTGGCCACCCGCCTGCAGGCTGGGGTGCGTTCCGGTGATGTCGTCGGCCGCATCGGAGGCGACGAGTTCGTGGCGATCTGCGCCGGAGCCGACGACGCCGCCGCCGCGTCGATCGCGTCCCGCATCCTCGAGATCTGCAGTCAGCCGATCGTGGTTGCCGACGGCATCATCTCCGCCTCCGTGAGCATCGGCATCTCGCTCTACCGTCCGGGAGTGGATGAGGTGCCGACGCCCGAGCAGCTCCTCGTGCGCGCTGACGCCGCGATGTACGACTCCAAGAGGCAGGGCAAGAACCGGCACTCCTTCAACGGAGTCTGACTCGGAGGAGTGGATGCTCGCCCGTCGTTGTTGTGGCGGGTCAACGTCGAGCGCTGCTCGCCGGCATCCGCTCCCCGTTCTGCTCTCGTCGTCGAGCCGCTTCCACTCGCGCGGGTCACCGGGTAGACCAGAGGGGAAAGGACGGAGGAGCACATGGCTGACCGCGCGCGGACCAGAGGAATCGAGAAGCTCGAGACGGCGGAGTGCTGGAGGCTGCTCGAGACCACCTCGTTCGGCCGTCTGGCCGTCATCAACGCCGACGGCACGCCCGACATCTTCCCGGTGAACTACGTGCCGCACGAGGGCTCGATCTACGTGCGCACCGCGAGGGATGCGAAGCTGCTGCACATCGCCCAGCACCCCGCGGTGGCGTTCGAGGTGGACGATCACGACGAGCATGTGCGCTGGAGCGTGGTCGTGCGGGGCGACGCCGAGCGGGTCACGCGCGAAGACGAGATCCGCACGAGCGGCGTGATGAGCCTGGCCTCGTGGAGCCCCGCGCCGAAGTTCTTCGTGATCCGGATCGCAGGTCGCGCCGTCACCGGGCGACGATTCCCGAAGACCGACGGACGCGTCGATCACCCCAGGCCGTTCGAGTCGCATGCGGCGGTCGAGGAACCGGACGATCGCGGCGATGCGACCACCCACCCGGAGCCGATCCCGCACCACCACCCGGTCACGACGCGGCGCGCGCCGCACACGCCGCACACCCCGGCGGACCCGGGTTGATGATCGGGGCTACCGTGCGGGGAGCGCTGCCTGCCAGCGATGCTTCTCGCGCGTGAGGAGGACAGCGAAGATCGCCCAGATGCTGACGTCGTCGGCGATCCCCAGCGGGCCGAGCACGAGTTCGGGAATGAGGTCGAACGGCACGAAGGTGTACACCGTCGCGGCGAGCGCGGCGACCCACGTCGTCGGCGCGACGCGGTGCTCGCGCGTCTTGACTGCTCGCAGGAACTTCCACCACATGGGTCCAGTGTGCGCGCCGGGAGGTCGAGGACGGCTGGACGCCAGGAGATTTACAGGGATCCGTTGCCGCGCCGTGATGTGGCGGGTCAGGGGGATGGCGCGGTGGCGTCCTCGCCTTCGTCGGGCACGGTCGCCTCGTAGCGGTCGATGAGGATCCGGATGCCGGTGTTCTTCCACCACGACGGCAGCACCGCACCCGCCGACATGCCGTGGCCGGGGTCGAACTCGGCGACGTGGATCGGCGCGCCGGCGTTCCTGAGCGATGTGCCGAGGATGCCCGCGGCCGCTGCATGAATCGTGTCCCGGAGCTCCCACGAGTTGGGCGGGAGTGGCGTCGTCGCGAGCTCCGCGCGGAGCGCGCGCCACAGGTACGGGTCGCCCCGCAGCCCCCACTGGCTGGGAGAGCGATCGAAGAGCCGGCCGATCGTGTCGGGCTCGGTGGGTGGCGGGAAGCGTCGCAGCACCTGGGCGTGGACCCGGCGGTGGGTCTCGGCGGTGAACGAGACGAGCCGGACCTCCTCGACGCGCGACGGCGTTCGATGGATCGTGTCGACGGCCGCGTCGATCGCGTCGTTCAGCGGCCACGCGTAGATTCCGGCGCTGATCAGAGGGAAGGCGAGGCTCTCGGCGCCGAGCTCGTCGGCCACCTCGAGCGAACGTCGATAACAGGACTCCAGGAGTGTTCGGTCGCGCTCGCCGGCTGCATGATTCGGGCCGACCGTATGGATGACCCACGTGGCAGGCAGGGAGCCGGCGGTCGTCCATCCCGCGTCACCGGTGCTCAGACCGCCGGGGAAGCGCGCAATGCAGTCGTCGAGGATCGCGCGCCCACCGGCCCGGTGGATCGCCCCGTCCACGCCGCCCCCGCCGCGCATCTGACGATTCGCCGCGTTCACGACCGCGTCGACGCGCTGCTCGGTGATATCGCCGTGGACGGCGGTGACGGTGACCACGGTTCGAGTCTGCACCCGCCGGACGAGATCTGGTGGCCTCGTGCAGGACTCGGACCCGAAACTTCGGGATGCGAACCCGACGACACGGGCGGGGGATGATGGGCGGGTGACGACCTCGATGACTCCTGCGGTGGTCGTCCTCGATGGAGGGCTGTCCAACGCGCTCGCCGAACGCGGGCACGACCTCAGCGACGAACTCTGGACTGCCCGACTGCTGCGCGATGCGCCGGGCGAGATCGCAGCGGTGCATCGCGCGTACTTCGACGCGGGCGCGCAGGTCGCCACCACCGCCAGCTATCAGGCGAGCGTCGCGGGATTCGAACGCTGGGGGATGGCTCGCACCGCGGCGGAGGCCCTCATCCGGCGGAGCGTGACGATCGCCCGCGAGGTGCGCGACGACGTCGCCGAGTCAGCCGGTGATGGAGCGGTGCGGCTGGTCGCAGCATCCGTCGGTCCCTACGGCGCGGTGCTCGCCGACGGATCGGAGTACCGCGGACGGTACGGGGTGAGTCGCGCCGTGCTCCGCGACTTCCATGCCCCGCGGATCGAACTGCTCGCGAGCGCCCAGCCCGACCTGCTCGCCCTGGAGACGATCCCCGACCTCGACGAGGTGTCGGTTCTCCTCGAGCTGGTCGACGAGTTCGCGCTTCCCGCCTGGCTGTCGTGCACGATCTCAGGGGACCGGCTGCGGGACGGCCGTCCCGCAACTGATGCCTTCGCGCTCGCCGCCGGCCACCAGGCCCTTGTCGCCGTCGGCGTGAACTGCTGCGCACCCGGCGATGTGCTGCCGGCGGTACGGACGGCCACCACGGCGAGTGGCAAGCCGGGCATCGCCTACCCCAACTCAGGGGAGACCTGGGACGGCGAGGCACGGCGATGGGTCGGTGAGGCGGGGTTCGACCCGGCGCTTGCGGTGGCGTGGGCGGACGCCGGATCGATGTTCATCGGCGGATGCTGCCGGATCGGACCGTCGGCCATTGCAGAGATCGCCCGGGAGCTGCGCCGGCCGATCGAGTAGCGGGCGAGTGCCTAGCCGGAACCCGCACGGCGGCCATCCGACCGCAGTCCTGGTGGACGCGACGGCGGGAGTCGAACCCGCAGCGCATCCGGGTATGAGCCGGTGCCCGGGACCGCCCGGATCGCCGCGATGACCCAACGGTAGCGCGGGAGCCGGACCCCTTGGCCAAGCGTTAACCGTGGTTTCGCTTTGCGTCGGCATGTGACGAGGCCGCGGGCTGCGGCATCCGATCACAACTCCGCGAGATACGCGCGAAGCTGCTCGACGACGAAGGCGTGGTCGTCGGCCTGGGGGAGGCCCGAGACGCCGACCGTGCCCACGACGCCCACGCCGGCGATGGTCAACGGGAACACCCCGCCGTGCGCCGCGTAGAGCGCGGGATCGAGCCGGGCGTCGGCGTCGAAGTCCTTGCCGGCAGCACGGAACGACTGGCCGACCCCGTACGACGACCGGCCGTAGCGGCGGGCGACCCGGGTCTTGCGCTCAAGCCAGCCGTCGTTGTCGGCGCTCGATCCGGGCAGGGCGGTGTGGAAGACGCGGGCCTCGCCGAGGGTGATGCCGATGACGATCGGCAGGCTTGCGGTCTCGGCGGCGGCGCGCATCCGAGAGCCGAGGGCCCAAGCATCCGAGAGATCGAAGCGGGACAGGATCAGCTCACGCTCCTCGCCCTCGATCCGGTCGAGTGTGCTCTGCGCATCGTCGCTCATGCCGTCGAGCGTATCTCTCGATAAGGCACGTTCCACTGCGCAACAGGACAAGACAGGGGCCGCTGACGGCGGGTCGATTGTGCGGTCTGCTCAACCTGGGAATCCACCGTTGACTTGATGTGAATTGCCACATACCTTCGCCGAAGTGCCCCGCTTCCACCCCCAGAGCGAAACGGGACCATCCACACTCCACCCCCAGTACGGAGAAAGTAGGACCCCCCTTGTACCGACGTGTAATGGCGGTCGCCGCTGTCGTGGCGCTGTCACTCCCCACAACCGCGGCATTCGCCGCGGCAGACGACGATCCGTCGTCGCGGTTCGATGAAGCCCCCACCCGGGGCCCCGTGAGCGCCACCGTCGAGCCGCTCAGCGCGAACGCGAACGGCGACGTGACCGTCGTCGTCGAGCTCGCGGGCGACCCGGTCGCTGTGGTCGAGGCCGAGAAGGGCCGCGAGCTCAGCAAGTCCGAGCGCAGTGCGATCAAGAAGTCGCTCCAGAAGGTCCAGCAGCCCGTCGTGGGCGCTGTCGAGGCCGAAGGCGGCGCCGTCGAGGCCACGATGCAGTCTGCGTACAACGGCGTCCAGGCGACCATCCCGGCCGACGCGGTCGACGCGGTGGCAGCACTGCCCAACGTCGTCGGCATCCACGCCGCTCGTACGTACACGATCGACAACGCGGTCTCGGTCCCGTACCTCGGTGTGCCCCAGGTGTGGCAGAACACCGGCTACACGGGCGAGGGCATCAAGGTAGCCATCATCGACACCGGCATCGACTACACCCACGCCAACTTCGGCGGCCCGGGCACGGTCGAGGCGTACCAGGCGGCCAACGCGGCCGAGACCGAGGCGGCCGATCCGGCGCTGTTCGGTCCGAACGCGCCGCGCATCAAGGGCGGCTGGGACTTCGTCGGCGACGACTACAACGCCAACGAGGACGGCAGCGTCCCGAAGCCCGACGCCAACCCGCTCGACTGCAACGGTCACGGCAGCCACGTCGCCGGCACCACGGGCGGCAGCGGCGTCACCGCGGACGGCGCGACCTACACGGGCGCATACGACGAGTCCACCGCGTCGCAGCAGTGGAAGATCGGCCCCGGCGTCGCGCCCGAGGTCGACCTCTACGCCCTGCGCGTCTTCGGCTGCGACGGCTCGACCAACGTCACCACCGCCGCCATCGACTGGGCCGTCGCCAACGACATGGACGTCATCAACATGTCGCTCGGCTCGAGCTTCGGCCGTGCCGACGACCCCGAGGCCGTCGCTGCCGCCAACGCCATCGGCGCGGGCGTCGTCGTCGTCGCCTCGGCCGGCAACTCCGGACCGGCTCCGTACATCGCGGGCTCGCCCGGCAACGGCGAGGGCGTCATCTCGGTCGCCGCGGTGGACAGCACCGCGAGCTTCCCGGGTGCCACAGTCACGGTGAACGGCGTCGCCGTCTCGGCGATCAACGCCAACGGCGCCGACCTGGCGGGTCTGCCCGGCATGACGGTCGTGCGACTGGTCGACAACCCGGCCACGGCCGAGAACGAGGCGCTCGGCTGCTCGGTCGCGGCGTACACCAGCAACGGCGTCGCGCCGGGGCTCAACCAGCTCGCCGTCTCGGAGCGAGGCACGTGTGCCCGCGCGGCGCGGCCGATCTTCGCGGAGCAGGCCGGCGCGGCCGCCGCCCTCATGGTGAACAACACGAACGACTACCCGCCGTTCGAAGGCGTCATCACCGAGAACCCCGACAACGGCGACCCGTTCAACGTCACGATCCCGTTCCTCGGCGTCCGCATGTCCGACGGACCGAAGTTCGTGTCGGGTGCGGCGGCGACCATCGCCGCAGCCGACCTGGCGAACCCCTCGTTCCGCGGCTACGCGTCGTTCTCGTCGAACGGCCCGCGCAGCGGTGACAGCGGTGTGGCCGTGGATGTCGCGGCTCCGGGTGTCTCGATCGTCTCGACGGGCGTGGGCACGGGCAACGGCCCGGCCACGATCTCGGGCACGTCGATGGCTGCTCCGCACGTCGCGGGCGTCGCGGCGCTCGCCGTCCAGGCCCACCCGGGCTGGAAGGCCGGCGAGGTCTCCGCTGCAGTCGTGTCGTCGGCCGATCCCGAGAAGGTCGCGGGCCAGCAGATGACCCGCGGCGGGGTCGGACTCGTCGACGCCGCACAGGCCGTCGCGACGAAGGTCACGGCGACCGGCGACGCGTTCCGCACCGACAGCGGCTGGCTCCGTGAGACGGCGCTCAACTTCGGGTTCCAGGAGTCGTGGCTCGGGTTCGCGGGGCTGAAGACGATCACCATCACGAACCACGGCGACACGGCGGTCACCTACAAGGTGAGCTCCGCCCCGTCGGCGCAGTCCGAGAAGGCGACGCTCACGTTCAACCGCAGCTCGGTGAAGGTTCCCGCCAAGGGCAAGGCGACGGTCATCGTCGCTCTCACCGCGCGCGCTGACGCGGTCGGTTCGTCGACGGTGGACCCGTTCGCCCAGTACGAGTTCTCGGGCGACGTCGTCCTCACGTCGGACTCCTCGGCGCTGCGCGTGCCGTACCTGATGGTTCCGCGTGCCGACAGCCGCGTCGCGTCGAAGACCGGCGCCCTGTTCGGCAAGAAGGAGAAGGTGGCCGACGCCGGCAAGAAGGTGAAGCTGACCAACACGATCGGCGCCCAGACCGCCGGAGCCGACTTCTTCACGTGGGGTCTGAGCGACCCCAAGGACGTGTCGAAGAAGCTCAACGACACCGGCATGGATCTCGCGTCCGCGGGCGTGCAGTCGTTCCCGCAGTCCGACGGAGACCACGTGCTCGTGTTCGCGGTGAACACGCACTCGCGCTGGTCCAACGTGTCGAGCAACGAGTTCGACGTGGTGATCGACCGCAACGGCGACGGGAACCCCGAGGCGATCGTGTTCTCGGCCGACTCCGGTCTGGTGCGCACGGGCTCGGTCAGCGGGCGCTCCGAGGTGTTCATCAGCACGCCTCAGGGGCTGCTGGCTGCGGGCTTCTACGCGACGGCGCCGACCGACAGCAGCACGATCATGCTGCCGGTGTGGGCGAGCGATCTGGGGCTCACCGAAGCCGCCGGCTCGTTCGACTACACGGTCGCGAGCTACTCGATCACCGACACGGCCCTCTTCGACGAGATCGAGGGTGTCGCGAAGTACAACCCGTGGTCGCCGGCGCTCGAGAACGGCCAGTACGCCGAGGTGCCGCGCAACGGCACGGTCACGGTCGATGTCGCCGTCGACGGTGACGCGTACGCGACGCAGAAGCCGCTCGGTGTGATGGCGGTCGTGCTCGACAACAAGTCGGGTACGAGCGAGACGGTCCTCGTCAAGACGAAGTAGCCGTTCGCAGTCGCACGAGGGCGGCACTCCCGAAAGGGGGTGCCGCCCTCGTCGTCTGATTGAGCCGAGCGGATGCTGCGCTCAGGCCTCGCAGAGCACGGGTGCGTCGCCGCGGCCGAAGCGGTAGTCGTAACTCACCCCGTCGACCTCGACGAGGACGCGCATGCCGTCGACGACGGCCTGGGTGTACGACATGCCGGGTTTGGGGCAGCCGAGCGCGCCGTTCGGCCACGTCACAGACTCAGCGCTCACCAGCACCGGCTCGCCTGCCACCCCCCGCTCCGCGAGGTCGGCGACGATGGCATCCCACTGCGCCGGCGACACCGCGGCAGGGGTGCCGGACGGGCCGATCGGGCCGGGCGTGGTGGTCGCGAACGGCGGGCGGCTCGATGAGGGGGTGGTGGGGTCGGTCATGGGTCCTCCGGTGGCGCAGGCGGTGAGCAGGAGCAGGAGCACCGCTCCGGCGCCCGCGAGGATGGATCGGCGCATGTCACTCCTTCGGTCGTCGGCGCCAGCGTAGGTGCGCGTCCTGCGAACAGGCTGTGCCGGAAGCCGCCCCGAACATCGGGACCGCTCGCCCGTCACGAAATGCCGCCACGCGTGGCCCTCTGTGACAGGCGAGCAGGACGACGGCTGGCTCCCCTGTCACGAAATGCCGCCGCGGGCGGCGCGATGTGACAGGCGAGCAGCGACCGGCCCATCAGCCGTAGGGCGGCGTGTGCGGGCGTGACGCGCCCCGGGGCGGAGGCGGAGGCGCGTCGATCGCGCGCAGCATCCGCTCCAGCGACTCCCGCAGTTCGGATCGACCGGGCTCCTGCAGGTCGGTCGTGTACTCGACGCCCGTCGGGATCCACATCAGCCCGTACATCGTCTCGCGCCAGTCGGCACCGCCGACGGGCCACCGGGTCCTGGTGTCATCCTCGGCCTCGGCGCCCTGGCCCCATTGCCCGAAGTACTCGCGCATCACGTCGAGCGGCAGCTCCATGACGGCATCCGCTTCCACCTTCTGCCGCACCCACGACCGCGCGACGACGATGAATTCCTCGATCTGCTCGGGTGTGAGCGGCCGCGGCTCGAACAGCACGCGCGTGTGCTCGACCTCGGCCAGGCGATCGACGCGGAACGTGCGCCAGTCGTCCTTCTCGAGGTCCCAGCACAGCAGGTACCAGTGGCGGTCCGCCGGGGCGAGCGCGTGCGGCTCGACACGGCGCCGCGTGACCTCGCCCGACGCGGCCGTGTAGGTGAATCGCACCCGCTCGTGGTCGCGGGATGCGAGTGCGAGTTCGCCGAGCACGTCGCTCGACACCGCGGCGCCGGCGTTGAGTCCTGCAGGCTGCACCGTCTCGGCGAGTGCGTTCACCCGTCGCCGCAACGGTGCGGGCAGCACCTGCTCGAGCTTCGCGAGGGCGGTGATGGTCGTCTCGGGACCGGAGACGAGGCGCTGGGATGCCGCGACCCGCAGCCCGATCGCCATCGCGACCGCCTCTTCATCCGTGAGCAGCAGAGGAGGGACCGCGCTTCCCGCTTCGAGGCGGTAGCCGCCCGCGGCGCCCGGCGACGACTCGATGCGGTACCCCAGGTCGCGCAGGCGCTCGACGTCGCGGCGGACCGTGCGCTCGGTGACGCCGAGGCGCTCGGCGAGCTCGGAACCCGGCCAGTGGCGGTGGGTCTGGAGCAGGTTGAGCAGCGAGAGAGCTCGCGTGGTCGTGTCGGACATGTCCTCAACTTTGCCCTATGACGCGGACAGGATCCGTCCGCAATGGTTTCTACCCTTGCTGCATGACGAATGAACCGATCATCGAAGCGCGGGGCCTCACCAAGCGCTTCGCCGTCAAGAAGAAGACCGTCGAGGCGGTCACCGACCTCACTTTCCAGGTCGCGCGCGGCGAGCTCGTGGCGTTCCTGGGACCCAATGGCGCGGGCAAATCGACCAGCCTGCGCATGCTCACGACCCTCATCCCTCCGACCGACGGCACGGCGCGGGTCGTCGGCTTCGACATCCTGAAGCAGCCGGCCGATGTGCGGGCACGCATCGGCTACGTCGGTCAGCTGACCAGCGGCAGCTTCTCGCAGCGGGCCCACGACGAGCTGCTGAGTCAGGGTGCGTTCTACGGCATGTCGAAGCCGGCGAGCCGTGCCCGGGCCGACGAGCTGATCGAGTCCCTCGATCTCTCCGGGTTCGCGAACCGATCGGTGCAGCAGCTGTCGGGCGGGCAGAAGCGACGCCTCGACGTCGCACTCGGGCTGATGCACGCGCCGCCGCTCATCTTCCTCGATGAGCCGTCGACGGGCCTCGACCCGCAGAGCCGCGCCAACCTGTGGCAGCACATCCTCGACCTGCGCGTGAAGTACGGCACGACCGTGTTCCTCACCACGCACTACCTCGAGGAGGCCGACCGTTATGCCGAGCGTGTCATGGTCATGGACAAGGGGCGGGTCATCGCCGATGACACCGCTGCCGCGCTGAAGGCGAACCTGGCCGGTGACCTGCTGACGTTCGGCTTCGGCAGCGAAGCGGATGCGGCGGCCGCCGTCGGGGTCATCCAGCGGCTGACCGACCGTGAGGTGCGCCCCGAGGGCGCGGACGTGATCCTCACGGCGCCCGACGGCGACTCGCTGCTGCCGACCGCGGTGCGTGCGCTCGACACCGCGGGCATCAAGGTGCAGCGGGCGACCGGCGTTCCGCCGACGCTCGACGACGTGTTCCTCGCCCTGACCGGACGCACGCTGCGCGAGGCCGGCGAGGGTGATGCGGAGGAGACAGAGGAGAACACGGATGCCTCGGCCGAGGCATCCGGATCGAGTGCCGCCGCAGGCGGCGGATCGGAATCATCCGTCATGGAAGGAGTCCAGCGATGACCGCGACCGAGATCCGGCCCGACACGGCCGTGCGCGCGAACCCCGCCCGCGACACCTGGAACGTGCTGACCCGTGAGCTGAAGCCCGTTGTGCGCGACCCGTTCACGCTGATCTTCAGCCTGGTGCAGCCCCTTGTGTTCCTCGGGCTCTTCGCACCGCTGCTGATCGGCTCGTCGGGCGCGCCGGTGGGGGAGACCCTGCAGTGGTTCGTGCCCGGTGTGCTCGTGATGATCGTGCTGTTCGGCACGGGCGCGACGGGCTCGAACCTGCAGTACGAGATGATGACGGGCTCTCACGAGCGCACGCTCGTCGCCCCGCTCGCGCGGTCGTCGCTGCTGGTGGGCCGGGCGCTCAAGGAGATCGCTCCGATCGTGGTACAGGCGCTCATCATCGTGCTGATCGCGTGGCCGTTCGGCTTCACCATCAACGTCCCCGGGCTCGTCATCGGTCTCGCGCTGCTCGCTGTGTTCGGCGTCGGGCTCGGCTCGCTGTCGTACACGCTCGCGCTGAAGACCAAGGACCGCGAGTGGCTGTTCTGGGGCGTGCAGCAGACGCTGATCTTCCCGTTGCTGATCCTGTCGGGCATGCTGCTGCCGCTCGACGACGGCCCGGGGTGGATGAAGGCTGTCTCGACCGTCAACCCCGTGAACTGGGTGGTGCAGGCCGAGCGCGCGCTGTTCGCCGGCGACCTCGGGGCGGTCGAGGTGCTGTGGGGCTGGGTCGCCGCGCTGGTGCTCGCCGCGCTCGGCCTGTGGGCCGGCATCCGGGCGATGCGCAAGAGCAGCTGAACCCGGTCCCCGGACCATCCGCGGGCGCCGAGTTGCCAGTCCTGGAGAGAACGCGCGAGCGAAACCCACCCGGACTGGCAACTCGCCCGTGGATGCCGGGCGCCCGGCTCAGACCGGGAGTGCTGAGCCCCCAGGGGCCGACGTGAGATCCGTCTGTGCGACGGAGACACGATCGCCGCCGGCCATCTTCGCCTCGTACATCGCATGATCGGCCGCGCGGATGAGCTGGTCCATGACGGCGGCGCCGTCGTTGCCGACGGTGACCACGCCGATGCTCGCGGTGATGGTGAGCTCGGAGGGCAGTTCGCCGTACGGCTCGGCGATCGCGGCGCGGATGCGCTCGGCGAGGGCGACGGCATCGCCGGCCCCGTCCACCGCAGCGACGGCGATGAACTCGTCCCCGCCGAAGCGTCCGACGACGTCCGACTGTCGCGTGACGTCGCGCAGCCGTTGCCCGGTCTCACGGAGGAGAGCGTCTCCGGCGGCGTGCCCGAGGAGATCGTTCACCGCCTTGAAGCCGTCGAGGTCGATGAAGATGACGGTCAGCGCCGACTCCGCGTGGAAGAGCGTGCGCACGACGTCCTCCTCGATCAGACGCCGATTCGGAAGCCCGGTGACTTCGTCGTGCATCGCTGCGCGGCGCAGAGTGTCTTCCAGGCGGATCCGGGCGATCGCCTGGGCCGCTTGATTCGAGAGCGCGTCGGCCAGTGGGACGGCCTCTTCATCGAACTCGCGTGGATGGTCGAAGAAGCAGACCATGGAGCCGACCGCGTCACCGTGGGAATGCATCGGCGAGGCGATCGCGGCGTGCACTCCGCCGGCGTGGAAGACCTCGCTCATGCCGGGCACGTAGGAGTCCGCTTCGTCAGGCGAGCGTACGATCAGCACCTCGCCGCCGAGCATCGTGACGGTGCCGGTCGGACGAAGGCCTTCCGGCCAGTGAGCGGCGAGCGGATTCGTCCCGGCCGCCTGGAACACTCCGTCTGGTCCGCTGATGTGCACGCTGACGGCGCTCGCGGCGAACGCTCGCTGCGCCACGTCGACCAGCAGCTCGGCGGCATCGAGCTCCGATCTCACGTTGCCGAACCCGACCGCCGCGTTGAGCAGGATCTGCAGTCGATGCCGGCCGCGCTCGGTCTTCGCTTCCGCGCCCCGGAATCCGAGGTTGAACGCCGAGCGCGTCGAGACGTCGTAGATCGCGATCCGTTCCACGCCGGACTCGATCTTTCCGAGAGAGCCGACGACGACGGGGCGCACGACCCCTGACACACCGTGCAGAGTGGCATCGGTGGGACGCTGGCCGCCGGAGCCGGAGAACGGCATCCGCAGCGTGAGGACTGCTCCGAGGGGATGCCCGACGACCTCGTCGCGGTCGCAGTTGAGCCACTCCAGAACCTGGGAGTCAGCGTCCACGATCATCGAGTCCTGATCCACGGCGATCTGACCGCAAGTCGCGAGGCCGAGTGTGCCGCCGTTCACGAGAGCCTCCGGCTTCTGCACCGCGAGCGGTGCGTCGTGACGAGACGGCGGTGACGACGTCGCGTTGAGCAGGAGAGGGTCTCCCGCTCTTCCGATATTACGTCACGTTAGCTAAGATGGCTAATTATTAGATGGTGAAGTACTTGCTTTCCCCAGCGTGAGAGAGAATGGCCGCATGGTGAACGGGACACCGGAGTGGACCCTCGGGCTTGCGCTGCGTCAGTACCTCGATGCGCGCAATGCCGCGATGATCGCCGCTCGCGTCAGCCTCGGCATCAGCGACACCGATGCCCGGGCTTTGCTGTACATCGTCGCCAACCCCGGCACGCGCCCGACCGCGCTCCGCGAGTACCTCGGGATCACCTCAGCCGGAGTGACGACCTTGATCGACCGGCTGGTCGAGCGGGGCGTGGTGCGGCGCGATGTCGACCCCGACGACCGTCGCGTGAACCGCATCACGGTCACGATCGACATCGCCGCAGACCCCTGGTCGGTCCTCAACCGGTTCGACGACGACTTCGATGTGGCCGTCGGGGCTGCCGATCAGATCCTCGTCGGCCGATCGGCCGAGCTGCTGAAGTCTCTCACCGAGGCCACGGTGGGCGCGCGGCACTGACGCCGCTCAGGCGACGTCGGTGCCCTCGTACGCGCGCGACTTCTCCTCGAGGAAAGCGCACAGATCCGAGACCGCGGCGAGCTCGGCAGACAGCTCGAGCAGCCCCGCCGGATCGAGCACCAGGATCTCCTCGCGGGGTTCCATCGTCGCGACCCACGCGGACGCCTCCTGCGTAGCCGGCTGGATGAAGACGCCGGTCGGAGCATGACCGAGCCGCACGATCACCAGCCCGGTGTTCGCCCCGCCATCTCCGTCTTGAACGGTCACCCGCGCGGCATCCGCCAGTGGTCTGCCGAGCGAGCGGTACTCGGCGAGCCAAGACTCCAACGTCTCCTGATTCCGAAACGCCATCGCGATCCTCCCCGCCACAGCTGCGACGTGAAGATTATAGAGAAGGCGGCCTTCGGGCGCCGAGGGCCGCACGCCCGATCCGGAATGCGCACCGATGACGCGAGTGCGGAATCTACCCGATGCCCGCGCGAGGCGTGCGCGGTTGCAATCGCGGCCCAGAACAGGTGGTCTAGGGAGGTGCTCACCTCCGAAGACCTCGCCACCGACCTGGCGGCCGCGGTCGCCGGTCCCGAGATCTTCGCCGTCTACCAGCCTCAGGTCTCCCTCGAGACGGGGTCGATCGTGGCAGCTGAGGCGCTGTGCAGATGGGAGCACCCGAGTCACGGCGATATCGATCCCGAGACGGTGATCGAGGTCGCCGAGCGCAGCGGACTGATCCACGCGCTCGGGCGGAGGATGCTCGCCGAGGGTTTCCGTGCGCAGGCCGAATGGCACGAGACCGGTCGTCCATGGGCCGTCGCCGTGAACGTCTCGCCGCTGCAGCTCACCGACGGGTCATTCGCCATGCATGTCGCCGAAGAATGCCGGCGCCACGGGGTCCCGACCGGGTCGCTCATCGTCGAGCTCACCGCCGACGGGGCGGTCGACGACCCCGTCGTGCTCGCGCAGCTGCGCTCGCTCGGCGAGATCGGTGTGGAGGTCTCCCTTCCCGGCTACGGCGAGGGTTCGCTCCCGTCCGAGCTGCTTCCCCGCCTCCCGCTCACCGAGGTCAAGATCCCCGGTCGTCTCGTGCGGTCGGCAGGCGGCCCCGCGCTTGCCTCCCTGCGCGACGCGGTCGCGGTCGCGCACGATGCCGGGCTCCGTGTGGTGGCCGAGGGCGTCGAGACGCTGACCCACCTCGACATCGCGGTCGAGCTGGGCTGCGATCGCGCGCAGGGCTTCCTCATCCGGCCGCCGGACTCCGAGATCGCGTTCCCGGGCAGCGGTGCGCCGAACTGACCCGGGGTCCGCAGCGACCACCCCCCGAGGACGCTGTCTGCGGCTGCCCTCGACGGGTCAAAAGCACTGGTCCGGGCGAGGTAACTTAGTCCAATGACGACGGCGCGACGGCGAGGCATCCTCGCTGTCATCACCGCTCTCGTGCTGCTCGCCCTCGGAACCGGACTCGGCGCCGCCGTGGGCGATGCGCTGGGCATCCGCGCCGAACCGGCCGAGCAGATGGCCCCCGCTGCTCCCACGGCGCCCGAGATCGCCGAACCGGTTGCGCCTCCATCGCTCGGCGCCGTCAGTGCGCCGGATTCCCCCCGGGTCGAGGCGGCGGTGCGCGAGCTCCGCAGCGCGATCGGCGCCGCCTCGGAACGCCGAGGATCCGTGACGATCACCGTCGCCGTCATGCAGGAGGAGAGCGAGCCAGACGACGGCGAGGTCCCGGAGCCGGACGGATATCGTCTGACCGGGGACGCGTCCGCCCTTCGAATCGATGCCGATGCCGACGCGGGGGCTGCGAGAGCGCTGTATGAGCTCGCTGCCCGGGTACGCGCCGCTGCGCCGCTCAACGACCTGATCGGCGAGCACGCACCGTCGCGCTTGCCGTTCCGCATGGTCGACATGGGCGCCGTGGGCGTCGAGCCCGACCCGGCCGCCTGGGAGTCCGGCACCGACTACTCGCACGCGTCGAAGGCCTTCGCCCAGGTGCTGCTCCCCGAGCCCCCCTACATCGACGAGGCCGCGCTCGCCGAGGCGTTCGACGACTTCGACGTCTTCATCCGGCACTCGCTGGCCAACGGCTACAACGCCGTGGCCTTTCCCGGGTTCATCGAGTTCGTGGCGTTCGACGAGGTCGCCGACGGCGTCGTCTACACGCCGGGCGACGAGCACCGCGCGCAGGCGGTCGCGCTGCGCGACGCGTTCGGACCGTTCTGGCAGCACGCCGACGAGCTCGGCATGGACGTGTTCCTGCGCACGGACATGCTCACCCTCACGACGCCGCTCGAGGACTACCTCGTCGACACGTTCGGATCGCTCGACACCGAGAACCCCGCGCTGTGGGACGTCTACGCCGCCGGGCTCGACGAGCTCTACGCTGCCGAGCCGGCGCTCGACGGCATCCTCATCCGCATCGGCGAAGCCGGCGAGGTGTACGACGTCGGGGGCTGGGACTACTACTCGCAGCTCGCGGTGCGCACCCCCGAGGCCGTGCGGACGATGCTCGACACGCTCAGCGCGCAGGCCGAGGCATCCGATCGCGAAGTGATCTTCCGCACCTGGAGTGTCGGAGTCGGCGCGGTCGGCGACATGCACACCAACCCCGTCTCGTACGAGGAGGTGCTCGGCGGCATCGACTCTCCGGCGCTCATCGTCTCGACCAAGTACACGCTCGGCGACTTCTACAGCTGGCTGCCGCTCAACGACACGCTGGAGCAGGGCGCCCAGCGGCGGATCGTCGAGTTCCAGTCGCGGCGCGAGTTCGAGAACTTCGGCGCGTTCCCCAACGACCTCGGGCGCGAGTATCAGTACGCCCTGCAGACCCTGCTCGCTGCGAACGAGAACATCGAAGGCGTCTGGGTCTGGACGCAAGACGGCGGGCCGTGGCGCGCCGGCCCGATGACGCTCTACCTCAAGGCAGGGTTCTGGCAGCTGTACGAGCTCGACACCGTGGTTGCGTCCGCGCTCGCACGCGACACCGAGACCGACGTCGCCGATGTGACGGCCGGCTGGGCCCGGCAGTGGTTCTCGGACGACCCCGAGACCGTCGCCGCGATCGTCGAGGCGATGGACCTGTCGCGCGAGGCGATCGAGCAGGGCCTCTACATCGAGCAGTTCGCCGATCAGCGCGTGTTCGCGATCGGTCTCGAGCCGCCGCCCATGATGTGGATCTTCGAGTGGGACATCCTCACCGGCGACTCCGCGGTTCTCGACGTCCTCTACGCGATCGCCCGCGATGCGACCGGCGGCGACATCGATCAGGCGATCGCGGGGGGCGAGCAGGCCGTCGCGACGGTCGAGCGCATGCGCGAGGCGGTGGCGGAGACGGATGCCGCGACCTGGCGCGACCCCGCACTGCGCGACGCCTTCACCGGGACGCTCGACTACGAGGCCGACGTGCTCCGGCTGCTGGCGGCGTACCGCGCGATGATCCTGCACCAGGGGGAGTGGCACGACACGCTGTCGCCCGACGCCTACGCCGCGTGGGACGCGGATCGGGCCGAGTTCGAGGCGCTCGCCGCGGCGCACCTGGAGACGTACGAGGGCGACATCGACTACCCGGCGTACAACCTCACCGCCGCACAACTCGGTGTGGAGCGCGCGGAGCGCGACCTGCTGATGTCGTGGCTCGCTCGCATCCTGCTCGTGCTCGCGATCGCGTGGGTCGTGATCGGGATGCTCGCGGCCCGGACCAGCCTGGTTCGCCGGCCGGGCGCGGCGGCAGCCCGCGCGTCGTGGATCGCGTCGACGCGACCGTGGCGGGCGCGTGAATCGACGCTCGGCATGCTCGAGCTCGATCGCTGGCTGCTGCTGATCGTCCCGGCCGCGCTGCTCGTGGCGACGCGCGCGGTGCAGACGTCGTTCCTGTCGTGGACGCATCTCGCCGTCGTCTTCGCGGCATGGGCGGTGTTCGCGCTCGTCGTGCGGATCCTCGTCGGCCGGCGCTCGCCGTGGCCGGTCATCGCCGCGGTGGGCGGCGTGATCATGCTGCGGTGCATCGTGACGCTCGTCGCGCTGTCGTTCACCGGTCCGGGCGGGTACTGGTTCGCCTTCTGGACCGAGCCCGCCTTCCGCACCGCCTACATCGCGGTCGCATTCGCGCTCTTCGTGTGGGTCTTCGTCGCCGCGGGCTGGGCGCTGGCGGCGCAGGTGCGCGCGCGCCGGGCGATCGGCTACGTGCTCGCCGGCGTCGGCGCCGGCCTGGCCGTTCCCGCAGTCGTCATCGGGACGATCGGCCTGGAGCGCGCGCTCGCTCTGTGGAACGACGAGCTGGGCCTGCTGCCCTGGGGCCTTGCGCGCATCCTCGGCATCACGACGTACCTGGAGATCCCGCCCGAGACGCCGTGGATCGCGGCGGCGATCGGCGGTGCGCTCGCCCTGGTCGGGCTGCTGCTCGCGATGCCGTGGAAGCGGCGGGAGGACGAGGCGTCCGTCCCCTCCTGAGACGGCGCCACCGGATGCCGCAGGTCGCGCGTAGTCAGCGTACGAGGAGCTCGCCGCTCGTGATGGGGACCGCCCACCGGTTGCCCGGGGGCGGGAACGCGCAGGTGTAGTGGTCCGAGAACGCGCAGGGTGGCAGATATGCGCGGTTGAGATCGACCTCGACGCGCCCTGCGGCGTCAGGCGCCGCGAGGCGGAGGAAGCGGAACCGGTAGCTCTCGGTGCCGCTGGTCGCATCGGAGAAGGCGGCGAAGAGCGACCCGTCGTCCTCCTGCTCGACCGTCAGCTCGAGCTTCGCGCCGTCGAGCTCGAAGATCACCGCGCCCGCGTACACGATGTCGTCTCGTCGGCCGTCGACCGTGCTTCGCTCGGCCGCGCGGGGCGTCGCCCCGAACTCGCCGCGCACGCGGAATGCGGGATCGTAGGCAGCGCGCTCGATCGCCGAGATGCCGCGGCGCGATGCGGCGGCCGGATCCCACGCCCGCAACGCGATCGCTCCGTCACGGTCCACGGCACGCACCATGAGGTCGCCGAGATGTGTCGCCTCGCCCCGTTGCAGGCGGAGGTCGCCCGGTGTCTGGCGGCCGACGGCGGCGGTGCCGTCAGCCCGCCACCAGCCGGGAACGCCGTCGTACTCGCGCTCGACGTCGTCGAGCCAGAGGGTGGCAGTGAGCGCGGCGATGCCGTGCGGTGCCCAGACAGCGGCATCCCTCGTCGCGGTCCAGCGGTCGTGCGCGGCGTTCATGCGTCCCATCTTGGTGCTCGATGACGCCGAGTATCCAACCGATACATATTGTTACACCATCGAAATCTGAGTGTGAATAGCATCCTCCTATGGACAGCACCGATGCGCCGGAGATCGATGCACTGACGCGCGCCCTCGATGTCCACTCGCTGCGGATCCTGGTCGCGATCGACCAGGAGGGGTCCATCAGCGCAGCCGCCCGTGCGCTCGGCTTCACCCAGCCCACGATCACCCAGCACGTGCAGCGGCTCGAAGCGCGGCTCGGCGCCACCCTCGTCGCTCGCACCGCCCGAGCCGCCACCCTCACTCCCGTCGGAGCGCTGCTGGCGCAGCACGCACCGCGCATCGATGCCAGCCTCACAGCCGCGGCGACCGAGCTCGCACGCGTGCTCGGCAGGAGGGCGGGAGTGGTCCGCATCGCCGCGCCCGTCGAGTGCGTGGCACACGTCATCGCGCCGGCCTTCGCACGCTTGGCGGCAGAGATCCCGGGGATCGAGGTATCGGTCCACGAGACCGACGACACCACTGCGGCTCTGGACCTGGTGCGCGGTGGTCGGGCCGACGTCGCCGTCACGATCGATGTGGCCGCCGCCGGCAGCCGCCGCCGCCCGGCGCCGCGTCGTGCCGGCGCGCGCTCGACGTTCCTCTTCGCCGAGGAAGTCGTCGCCCTCACCGTCACCGACGTGGATGCGCCCGCCGGCCGTCTCGACCCCCGTGCACTGAGCGGCCTGCCCTGGATTCGCGGCCGCGGCACGTGCAGTGACGTCGTCGCGGAGGCGATCGGGCGCATCGAGCGCCCCGAGGACATCGTCACCGGCCGCCCCGACGCCGCGATCGCGCTGGCGGCCCACGGTGTCGGCACGGCGTTCGTCGCCGAGTCCGACCTCGCCGGCATCACCTTGCCGAACGGGCTTCGCGCCCTCGGCCTCTCGCCGTCGTTCACCCGCCGGACATCGGCGACGACCCTGCTCGAGGCCGCGGAGATCCCCGCCGTCGCCGCCGCCATCCGCACGCTCGCATCTCACCGACCCACCACGGCGGAAGTCGAGGCCACTCTCGACGCCCGTCGGCGCAGCGAGAGCCATCGCGCCAGATTCCGCACCGCCGCACCCCTACCCGAGGAGAACCCCGCCATGCCGTTCCCGTCCACCGCCCGCCTGGCGCAGGCCGCCACGGTCGCCGCAGCGAGCGCGCTGCTGCTGACCGCGTGCGCAAGCGCCACGCCCGAGAACACCACCGCCCCCGACTCCGGCGCCGAGATCGAGCACATCACGGTCGCGCTGCCCGGCTCCCTGTCGAGCCTCTACGTCGGTCAGGAGGCCGGCATCCTCAACTACTACATCGCCTCCATCGCGCAGGAGGGCCTCGTCTCCATCGACGCCCAGGGTCGGGTGCAGCCCGGCCTCGCCGAGTCCTGGGAGCAGACCGACGAGCTCACCTACGTGTACGAACTGCGCGACGATGCCTCCTTCCAGGACGGCACCCCGGTCACCGCCGACGACGTGGTGTTCAGCCTCGAGCAGGCGCGCGATGAGACCAGTTCGCCGGGCCTGGCGTACTACCTCACCAACGTCGACACGGTCGAGAAGACCGGCGACGCCGAGGTGACGATCACGCTGACGGAGCCCGATGCGGCGTTCGCGTCGAACATGAGCACCGGTGGCGCCGCCTTCGTCACCTCGAAGGCGTTCTGGGAGGAGCACGACGGAAAGGTCGGCACGCCCGACGCATTGCTGCTCGGATCGGGCCCCTACCAGGTGACCGAGTTCGCGCCCGACTCGCATGTGACCTTCGAGCGTGTCGACACGTGGTGGGGCGAGCTGCCGAAGGTCAAGGAGATCACGGTCAACTTCGTGCCCGACGAGTCCACGCGACTCCTCGCGGCACAGTCGGGTGACGTCGATGTGGCCTTCAACGTCCCGCTGGCGCAGTCGCAGCAGTGGGAGAACCTCGACACGATGCGCGTGGACTACGTCAACGATCTGTCGTACGTGGGCCTCTACTTCAACACCAACGTCGCGCCGTTCGACGACCCGAAGGTGCGGGAGGCGTTCGCCCACGCGGTCGACCGCGAGGCGTATGTCGACAAGCTCCTGCGTGGCCACGGCGAGGCCGCGACGGCCATCATGACGCCCGAATCGCTCGGTGCCGCCTACGAAGCCGAGGAAGCGCGCGACGTGCTCGCCGGCATCCCTCAGTGGGACTACGACCTGGATGCAGCGAAGGCCGCGCTCGCCGAGTCGTCGGTCCCCGACGGATTCGAGGCGGAGCTGCTGACCCCGAACACGGGCCCGCAGCTCGGCACGGCCGCCCAGGCCCTCGCGCAGAACCTGGAAGAGGTCGGGATCACGCTGAACGTCCGTGAGGTGCCGATCGAGGAGTGGCTCGCGAGCCTGGACGCCTCGTCCGACCACGGTGTCAACCTGATGTGGTACTTCTCGACGCTCGGCGACCCGGCCGAGGTGCCCAGCTACCTCCTGGGCGCCGGCAACCCCGCCGGCTACGACAACCCCGCCATCGTCGACCTGATCGCACAGGCCGGCGCGGCGTCCGATCCGGCAGCGCGCATCGATCTTCTCGTGCAGGCCGAGACGCTGCAGGCCGAGGACGCGATCAACGTCCCGCTGTGGTGGGGGCAGTCCGCCACGGCCTTCGCGAAGGACCTGGGCATGAACGACTACAGCTCGTTCGCGTTCATCTCCTCGTGGCCGACCCAGCTGTACCGGGCGGGTCAGTGACCCAGCCCCTCCCCGTCCGAGCGCGCGCATCGCGGTACCGGTCCGTCGGCCGGCTGCTCGTGGTGCGCGTGCTCGGCGTTCTCGCCGTGCTCCTGGTGCTGTCGGTCGTCATCTTCTCCCTGATGCACTTGGCTCCCGGCGACATCGTCAAGAACCTGCTCGGCAATCGCCCCACCTCGCCGGAGGCGGTCGCGGCGATCCGCGAGCAGTACAACCTCGACGACCCGGTGTGGCTGCAGTACCTCAAGTGGCTCGGCGCCTTCCTCGTCGGCGACCTGGGCCAGTCCATCCGCCTCCAGGTCCCCGTCGCGGACGCCATCGGCCAGCGCGTGGGCCTCACACTGACCCTCTGCGCACTGTCGTTCGTGATCGCCGTCGTCGTCGCCGTCCCGCTCGGCGTGCACAGCGCGGTGCGGGCGGGCGGGTGGGCCGACCGCACCGCCAACAGTCTCGCAGTGCTCGGGCTGAGCGCACCGACCTTCGCGGTCGGCCTGTTGCTGCTGTACGCGTTCGCGTACTACCTGCGGATCTTCCCCGTCTACGGCGCGGGATCCGGCGGCCTCGACACGCTCTGGCATCTCGTGCTCCCGGCGGTGACCCTGGCCCTGGGGCTCGGGGCGATCGTGGTGAAGCTCACGCGCACGGCGATGATCCGCGAGCTCGAGTCGGACTACGTCACCGCCGCCCGGGCCCGTGGGATCGCGGAGCCGCAGGTGCAGCGCATCGCGCTGCGCAACGCGGCCATCCCGATCGTGACCGGAGCGAGTCTCGTCCTCACCTTCCTCGTCGGCGGCACTGTGCTCGCCGAGACCACGTACGCGCTTCCCGGGCTCGGGACGCTGCTGCAGGACTCCGTCCTCTTCAAGGACATCGCCGTCGTGCAGTCGCTGACGCTGCTGGTCGCCGTGGTCATCGCGGTGATCGCCCTGCTGGCCGACCTCGCGTACCTGCTCCTCGATCCCCGCATCCGCCGAGGAGGGCTGCCCGCATGACCGCCGCGATCGATCTGCTCGCCGCGCCCACGCGCCGTCGTCGTCGTCGCGGCCCGTCCGTCACGGTGATCTTCGCGCTCGTCGTGCTCGCCGTCACGGCATTCGCCGTCGTGTTCGGCGGCATCCTCTACCCCGACGCCATGCGGCAGGACATCCTCTCCGGGCTTCTGCCCCCCGGAACCCCCGGGCACCTGCTGGGCACGGACGAACTCGGCCGCGACGTGTGGGCGATGACCGTCGCGGGCGCAGCATCCGCTCTCATCGGGCCCCTCTGCGTCGCGCTCGGCTCGATGGTCCTCGGGATCGTCCTGGGCACCCTCGCCGGCTACGAGCGTGGCTGGCTCGATGTGGTCATCAGCCGCTGGACAGATCTGCTCCTCGCCCTGCCGGTGCTGCTGGCCGCGATCGTCGTGTCGGGCGTCTTCGGCGGCGGGTACTGGGTCACGGTGGGGCTGCTGATCCTGCTGTTCTCGCCGTCCGACATCCGCATCGTCCGCGCTGGTGTGCTGGAGCAGTCCGCCCGGCCCTACATCGAGGCGGCACGGATGCTGTCGCTCTCGCGCTGGCGGGTCATGTTCCGACACCTCCTCCCCAACGTCTCGACCCTGGTGCTCACCAACGTCATGCTGAACGTCGCCTTCGCGATCGTCGCCTTCTCATCGCTGTCGTTCCTCGGCGTGGGCGTGCCGCCCGGCATCCCGGACTGGGGCCGTCAGCTCACCGACAACCGCGCGATCATGTTCGACAACCCGGCGGCCGTCGTCGTCCCGGCCGTGCTCATCATCCTCGTCGCCTCCGCGGTCAACCTCGTCGGCGATTGGGCAGGGCAGCGCCTCTCACAGGTGGGGAAGACGCTGTGAGCGGTGTCGAGATCACCGGGCTCACCGTCATCGGCCACGACGGCCCCATGGTGCAGCCGATCGATGCGGTCATCGAGGCCGGACGCACGCTCGCGCTGATCGGCGAGTCCGGCTCGGGCAAGACCCTCACCGCGAAGGCGCTCATCGGACTCCTGCCGCGCGGCTTCCGCGCCGAGGGCAGCGTGCGGATCGGCGAGCGGGAGCTCTCGCTCGAGTCGTCGCAGCCGGCGTGGCGGTCGGCGCGTGGCGGCACGGTGACGCTCCTGCTCCAGGACCCGTTCACCAGCCTCTCTCCGGTGCACCGCTGCGGCGACCAGATCGGGTGGACCCTGGATGCCGCGGCCGGCCGCCGCCTGCCCCGGGGCGAGCGCGACCGCCTCGTCGCCGATCGCCTGGAGGAGGTGAAGCTGCCGGCGCACGTCGCCCGCTCCTTCCCGCACCAGCTCTCGGGGGGCATGCGTCAGCGCGTCGCGATCGCGGCCGCGCTCGCCGCAGACCCGCAGCTGATCATCGCCGATGAGCCGACGACCGCCCTGGATGCCTCGAACCAGGCGGAGATCCTCGATCTACTGCGCAGCGTCCAGCGGGCGCGGAGCCTGTGCGTCATCCTCATCTCCCATGATCTCGGCATGGTGCGCGGGCGCACCGACGATGTGCTCGTGATGCGTCACGGCGCAGTGGTCGAGCGCGGCGCGACCGCGGACGTGCTCGCCGCGCCGCAGCATCCGTACACGCGCGCTCTCATCGAGGCCGACCCCACGATGACCGTCGCGCCGCCGCCCGTGGCCGCGGCGCCCGTCGACGAGGCCGGGCTGCTGCTGAGCGCGAGCGGCGTGGACAAGCACTTCGGCGAACGGCAGGTGCTCGACGGCGTCGCCCTCGACATCGCCCCGGGGCAGATCGCGGGCGTGGTGGGCGAGTCCGGTTCGGGCAAGTCGACGTTCGCCCGGTGCATCGCCGGCCTCGAATCCGAGGATGCCGGGTCGATCGTGTTCGACGGCGTGCCGCTCGCGCCGGGTAGGCGCTCCCGCACCCCGGAGCAGATGCAGATCGTCTTCCAGGATCCGTACTCCTCGTTGAACCCGATGATGTCGATCGGCGCGATCCTGCGCGAGGCGCTGGGCGTCGCGGGCAGGCCCGCGACCGAGGTCGCCGAGCTCCTGACGACGGTGGGGCTTCCCGCAGGCTTCGCTCGCAAGCGTCCTGCGGAGCTCTCCGGCGGACAGCGTCAGCGTGTCGCGATCGCCCGTGCGCTCGCGCCCCGTCCGCGTCTGCTCATCTGCGACGAGTCCGTGTCGGCGCTCGACGTGTCGGTGCAGGCGCAGATCCTCGCCCTGCTGACGCGCCTGCGCGACGAACTGGGCATCGCGATCCTGTTCATCTCCCACGACCTGGCCGTGGTCCGGATGCTGGCAGACACCGTGACCGTGCTCTGGAACGGCCGGGTCGTCGAGACCGGCCCGTGCGCCCAGGTGCTGACCGAGCCGCGTCACGAGTACACGGCCCTCCTCGTCGCCGCCGCACGACGCGAGAACACCCACCCCAACCTCGAATCCCCGAAGAAGGACTGACATGCCCGCTTCCCTCCGTGTCGACTCCTCGTCACCGGCATCCGTCGCCGATGAGCTCGAGGGGATGGGCCTGTCGGCCGAGCGACTCGACCCCTGGCGCCGCGCGCGCGAGGAGTATCGCCCGGCCGCGTGGGCCGCCCGTGGCGCCGACGATGCGCTGCTCGCCGCCGTCCTCACCCGCGGCCGCCCCGCAACCGCTGCCGTCAAGATCACGGACGTGTGGTGCACCGACGAGGCCGCCGCCGCGGGTCTGGTGGACGCGGTCGCCGAGCACGCGCTCGCGCACGGCGATGTGGCGGTCAAGTGGGAGGTCCACGCGGGAGGGGAGCTGCCGGCGTTCGCCGCAGACCTGGGCTTCGTGCCGATGCGTCGACCGTGGGCGGCGGTGGGCACCGAGAACGTCCGCGGATACGTGCGCTGGCTGGTCCCGGCAGCGCACGATGAGCCGGGCTACTACGCCCAGACCACGCTGTTCACGTGCGGGGCGGTCGCCGCGCTCATCGCCGCCGAGGGCAGCGCGGCGGGCGGGTTCGGCGCGGGTGCCGCTGACCGCGATGTGGAGCTCGGCTTCTGGCGCCGGGCGAGCAACTACCCGGCGTGCGAGCCGATCGGCCTGGCGGTCGCGCTGCACGACCACCTCGGCGATGCTCCCGTCGAGGTCGCGCTCGACTCCGAGGGGCCGGTCCTGATCGAGAACTTCACGGGCTTCGACCGCTCCTTCCGGGCCGAGCTGCAGGAGGACTCCCTCCGCCAGGCGCAGGAACGCGGCATCCCGGTCCGTCGCGACCGCGTCGACATCGATGAGGTCGTTCGCCGCGTCGACGCGGGCGAGCACGCGCTGCTGCTCATCGACGAGGAGCCCATGCACGGTGAGACCGGTCCGCACTGGGTCGTCGCCCACGCTCGCGTCGGCGACACGCTGGTCGTCGAGGATCCGTGGGTGGGCGTCGACGCGGGCGAGACCTGGGTCGACAGTCACGAACTGCCCATCCATCCGGACGATCTCGATCGTCTCGTGCGCTGGAGCGACGACGCCTACCGGGGCGTCATCTTCACTCGAGTCGACTGACGTCTGAGCCACCGGAGGCGGCAGGTCGCGGCAGCCGATCGTCCACTCTCGGTCGACCGCCGCCGGACTCAGCGGGAGGTGAGCGTGCGGTCGAAGGCGCCCTCGCGCGTCGAGACGATGTCTTTCCCGAGCGGCATGAGCGAGATCGGCACCATCTTGAAGTCGGCGATCGCCAGCGGGATGCCGATGATCGTGATGAGGAGCGCGATGCCCGATGCGATGTGCGCGAGTGCCAGCCACCACCCGGCGAAGATCACCCAGATCACGTTGCCGAGGAACGAGCCGACGCCGGCGCTCGGCTTCGCGACGATCGTGCGGCCGAAGGGCCACAGCGCGTAGTTCGCCGTGCGGAACGACGCGATCGCCCACGGGATCGTGATGATCGGGATGCACAGCAGGATGCCCGCGAGCACGTAGGCGAGGAAGAGCCAGAGGCCGGCGAGGATGAGCCAGATGATGTTCAGGACGGTGCGCACGGGTACATCCTGTCAACGCTCCCTGATCGAAAGCCCGGCGCGGTCATCGTTCGACGGTCACGCGGAGCTGGGCGCTGCGCAGCAGCGCGACGCCGCCCAGGATAAGCAGCAGCACGCCGCCGGCCAGGACGGTGATCCCGACCACCCATCCCGGCTGGAGATCCGCCGGCGACAGCGAGCGAAGCCACTCCCGGACGTCATCGAGACGGGATGCCTCGGCCAGCACCCACAGGGCGAATCCGGCGAGCGCGGCGAAGACCGCGCCCCAGACGATGCCCGCCCAGCGCACCCGCGGATCGGCGAGTGCTGCCGGCGATGCGGCGAGGGCCGCGGCATCCGTCGGCCCGGCTGTCGCGACGGAGGGCGGGGCGAGCGCGAGCGGCGGCGGAGTGAGTGGGGCGGGCGGGAGGGGTGCGGTGGGTTCGGTGTCCATGGTGGTGTCCGTTCAGGGCTGGGCGATGGAGACGGAAACCGTGCCGGACTGCTGGTCCAGGACGACGGTCTGCCGCGTGGGTGGCACGTCGGAGTCGGGGCGCGCCGTGTCGATGCGCTGGCGGATGCTCGTACGGCCGTCGGCGAGCTCCGCCCCCTCCCATTCGCCGCCCGTCATGTACTCGCCGGTCCGGTCGTCGACGGTGGACCACTCCACGCCGTCAGGGCTCGTGACCTGCAGGGTCAGGATGACCCCGGCGCCGACCCAGATATCGGTGGAGCCGCTGCGCTTGTCGACCCGGATGGTGTCGACTACTGTCCCGCCGTCGGTGCCGCCGACGTCGCCGATGTCGATGTGGAGGTGTCCCCAGACCTGGGTGAACTCCCGCGGGTCCCACGACCCGACGCTCGCGTCGCCGAACACGATGCCGCGCGTCACCGGCACGGCCGTCGTGCTCACGCCGGCGATCAGCAGCGCGACGGTGAGGAAGGCGAGGAAACCGCTGCGGCGGCGCATCGCCCCGGCGACGACCATCGCCAGCGCGACGACCAGTGCCGCCGCGAACAGTCCGACGGCGACCGCGACGAGCGGCTCGCCCGGCTCCGCTGCGCCGCGCCACAGCGCCGTCGCCGCGCCGACGACGAGCGCGGCGCCCATGACGAACACGACCGAGCCGAAACTCGTCCGCGGGTTCGATGCCCGGCGGAGGCGGCGCTGCTCCGCCGCCTCGGCGGTGAACGCGGCCATCGCGGCGGTGCGTTCGGCCCGTGCCTGCTCGCGCGCGGCGCGCTCGGCATCCTGCTGCTGGCGACGCCACGCCTGGTCGTGCTGCTTCCACGCTGCATGCTGCTCGCGCCACGCGGCGAGCTCGGCGTCCGTGGCGCCGGAGGGCACCGCCGGTTCGAGGGGAGGGGGCATCAGGGCAGATCCGGCGGCCGACGATGCTGAGTCGGCGCCCGCCGGATCCGCCGTCGCGCGGACGCCCGAATCGTCCTGCGCGGGTGCGCCGGCGTCGCCCGGGTCCGCGGAAGCCCTTCGCGGATCCATCCCGGGCGCGACGCCGGACGTGGAGGCGCGGTGCGAGGAGGACCGCGCGATGAGGTAGATGGCGCCGCCGATCACCGCGACCGTGACGAGGGTCCAGAACGCACCCCAGGGCGACCAGTCGAAGAAGGGACCGAAGGGCTGGGCAGCGGCGAAGAACCAGGGCACGACGGGGAAGATGCCGATGAGCAGCATGAGGCCGATGCCCACCATGGCCGGGTCGAAGCGGCGGTCGACCAGATCCCGCAGGTGGATCCTCCCCGACAGGTCGGGCAGAAGCGCCCACGCGAGCCCGTAGACGAGGAACATCGGCAGCCCGAACAGTGCCGCCACCACGAAGACCCCACGCACGATGACCGGGTCGATCCCGAGCCGGGCGGCAAGGCCCGCGCACACCCCGCCGATCCAGCCGTCGCCGCGGGCGAGCCCGAGGTCGGTGAGCCAGGCGAAGAAGCGGTCCCACGACGGAGCGCGGCCACCGGGAGGGGGCGGCGGCGGTCCGGGGTCGGCGAGGGGCGCAGCATCCGGCGCGGCAGTCGAATCGGTCATGCTTCGATCCTGCGGCTCCCTCACCGCCGCTCGCCATGGGGTGATCCCCTGAGTCGACCCTGATCTTCGCCACGGACGCGCGGCGCGCGAACCTTCGAGGTGGTTGGATTGCGGCATGTCCTCGTCCGCCGTTCCCGCCGTGCGCGAGCGCGTGCCTCTGCGTCGTCCTCGCGCGTGCGCGGTGTCGGGCACGTCGGAGGCGGTCGCCGCGCACCTCGGCTGGGGCACCACCGCGGTGCGCGCGATCTTCGTGCTGCTGACGCTGCTCTGGGGCGCCGGCGCGCTGCTGTACGCGTGGATCTGGGTGTTCACGCCGTGGCAGGAGGGTGATGCCGCGCCCACGCGACGCGTGCCCGTGGCGTGGCTCCTCGCTGCGGCCGCAGGCTTGGGACTGATCGCCACCACTGTGCAGCTCCTCGCCACGATCGCGGGGCAGCTGCCTCTGACCACGCAGCCGGGATGGTTCGTCTGGGTCGGGTTGACGACCGTGTGCGCGGTCGCCTCGGGGATGTGGGCGACGTTCGTCGACCGCGACGACCCTGCGCGCGGACCGCGCCACGAGCTGTCGGTGCGCCTTACGGTGACGGGCGTCCTGGCGGCGCTGATCGTCCTGCAGGTCAGCATCCTGCAGGAGGCCGGACTCGTCGCCTTCCTGTTCGCCGTCGCCATCATGGCCGGCATCGCCGCCGTCTACTCCTCGACACTGATCGCGAAGTGGCGCGAGCTGTCGGGCGAGCGCACCCGCCGGATTCGCGAAGAGCAGCGCGCCGAGATGGCTGCGCACCTGCACGACTCGGTGCTGCAGACGCTGGCCCTCATCCAGAATCGCGCCGGTCCCTCCAGCGAGGCGGCACGGCTCGCGCGGGCGCAGGAGCGCGAGCTGCGCTCCTGGCTGTATGACGGGGACAGTCCCGTCGACAGCGATCTGCCGACCGACCTCCGCGACTACGCGGGCGGTCTCGAGCTCGACTTCCCGGTGCGCATCGACGTGGTCTCCGCCGGCCTGTCCACCGAGCGTGCGAGCGGCGAGATCGCCGCAGCCGCTCGCGAGGCCATGCTCAACGCGGCGCGCCATGCCGGCGGCGATGTCTCGGTCTACATCGAGGGCACCGCGACAGGGGTCGACGTCTACGTCCGCGATCGCGGCCCCGGGTTCTCGCTCGACGACGTGCCCGGCGACCGACTCGGCGTACGCGAGTCGATCATCGGGCGGCTGCGCCGGGTCGGCGGCACGGCGACGGTGAAGCCCGGTGCGGGCGGCATCGGCACCGAGGTCCATCTGCACTTCGCGGGGGAGGAGGCCCGACGTGGGTGAGACGCTCCGCGTCGTGCTCGTCGACGACCACTCGATCTTCCGGTCCGGTCTGCGGGCCGACCTCGATCCGTCCGTGCAGATCGTCGGCGAGGCCGACGATGTCGCGGGTGCCGTCTCGGTGATCGCCGAACTGCAGCCCGACGTCGTGCTGCTCGACGTGCACCTGCCGGGCGCGGCGGATGCCGGCATTCCGGACGCCAGCGGCGGCGAAGCCGTGCTGCGCCGGTCATCGCCGCTGGCTCCGCGCACGCGGTTCCTCGCGTTGAGTGTGTCGGATGCCGCGGAGGACGTCGTGCGCGTCATCCGCGCCGGCGCCCGCGGCTACATCACGAAGGGATCGTCCGGGAAGGAGGTGAGCCGCGCCGTGCATGCGGTAGCCGGGGGCGACGCCGTCTTCTCGCCCCGGCTCGCGGGGTTCGTGCTCGACGCGTTCGGCGCGGTCGCCGGCGAGACAGCGACGGCGATCGACGAGCTCGACCGGCTGTCGGCCCGCGAGCAGGAGGTCATGCGCCTCATCGCCCGCGGGTACGCCTACAAGGAGGTGGCCGCGGAGCTGTTCATCTCGAACAAGACCGTCGAGACCCACGTCTCCGCCGTGCTGCGCAAGCTGCAGCTCTCGTCGCGGTACGAGCTGACCGCCTGGGCCTCGGAGCGCCGTCTGCTCTGAGTCTGATGCCCGCCGTACGGGAGCGCCGGGGCGCCGGTCGTGGCGGGTTCCGTGCGCGGCTGCCCGCCACGGCCGGCAACCCGACCTCGGGTGCGAGGCTGGGGGAGAAGCGGGGGCGGGTGTCGCCGTGCGCGCCTAGACTTGTCGGGCCATGACCGACGCCCCCTTTCCTCTCATCGTCGGCGGAGACCGCGGGCCTCAGCAGGCCGGCGCACGCCCCGACGAAGACCTTCTCGCCGGGCTCAACCCGCAGCAGCGCGAGGCCGTCACCTACCGCGGCCAGGCGCTGCTCATCGTCGCGGGCGCCGGCTCCGGCAAGACGAGCGTCCTGACGCGTCGCATCGCGTCGCTGCTGCGCGGACGCGAGGCGTGGCCGAGCCAGATCCTCGCGATCACGTTCACCAACAAGGCCGCAGGCGAGATGCGCGAGCGCGTCGAGCAGCTGGTGGGCGAGACCGCACGCGGCATGTGGATCTCGACGTTCCACTCCGCCTGCGTGCGCATCCTCCGCCGCGAGGCCGAGCAGTTCGGCTTCACGAAGGCGTTCACGATCTACGACTCGGGCGACTCGCGCGCTCTCATCAAGCGGCTCGTCAAGGAGCACGAGGCCGACGCGTTCGGACTCACCCCTGCGGCCACGCAGAGCAAGATCTCCAAGCTCAAGAACGAGTTGGCGGATGCCGAGTCCTACGCTCGATCGGCCAATATGAGTGATCCGGCCGAGCGGGTGTTCGTCGAGCTGTTCGCCGCCTACCAGCGGGAGCTGCAGCGGGCGAACGCGTTCGACTTCGACGACCTCATCGCGCAGACGGTGTTCCTCTTCCGCGCCTTCCCGCACGTCGCCGACGTGTACCGCCGCCGGTTCCGGCACATCCTGGTCGACGAGTATCAAGACACCAACCACGCCCAGTACGCGCTGATCCACGAACTGACGCGGCCGATCGGATCGGATGCCGGGCCCATCGCGTCCTCCGGCGGCATGATGATCTTCGAGCCCGACCCGGCCGACGACCCCGACAAGGCCGGCGCCTCGCTCACCGTGGTCGGCGACTCCGACCAGTCGATCTACGCGTTCCGCGGCGCCGACATCCGCAACATCAGCGAGTTCGAGCGCGACTACCCCGGCGCGAAGGTCGTGCTGCTCGAGCAGAACTACCGCTCGACCCAGAACATCCTGTCGGCGGCGAACGCTGTCATCAGCAACAACTTCGACCGCAAAGACAAGAAGCTCTGGACCGACGTCGGCGCCGGCGAGCAGATCGTCGGGTTCACCGGCTACTCGCAGCACGACGAGGCGCAATTCGTCGCCGACGAGATCGAGGTGCTGCGCAAGGCCGGCATCGACTACTCGCAGATGGCCGTCTTCTACCGCACGAACTCGCAGTCGCGTGCGCTGGAAGAGATCTTCATCCGCTCGGCCGTGCCCTACAAGATCATGGGCGGAACGAAGTTCTATGAGCGCGCCGAGATCAAGGACGCCCTGGCGTACCTCGTGGCGGTGTCGAATCCCGCCGACGAGATGGCTATGCGCCGCATCATCAACCGGCCGCGCCGGGGCATCGGCGACGTCACCATCGAGGCGATCTCGCGCTACGCGCAGGAGGAGCAGATCACCTTCCGCGACGCGCTCGCAAACTCGTCGGCGCTCGGCGTGGGGCCCAAGATCCAGGCGGCGATCGCGCATCTCGATGCCGTTCTGGCCGAGGCATCCGCCCTCATGCTCCCCGCGAGCGGCGAGCTGGCACCCCCGACCGCGGTCGCCGAGGGACTGCAGCTGCTGCTGAACAAGAGCGGCTACTACGATGCGCTGCGGGCGAGCAAGGACGCGCAGGACGAGGCGCGCATCGAGAACCTCGACGAGCTCGTCGCCGTGGCGCGCGAGTTCGCGCGCAACAACCCCGAGGGCACGGTGATCGACTTCCTCGCGGAGGTCGCGCTGGTCTCCGACGCGGATGATCTGGAGGATGCCTCGGGCTCGGTGTCGCTCATGACGCTGCACACTGCGAAGGGCCTCGAGTACGACGCGGTGTTCGTCACCGGTGTCGAGGAGGACCTGATCCCGCACCGGATCTCAGCGGGCGAGCCCGGCGGTCCCCAGGAGGAGCGCCGGCTGTTCTACGTCGGCATCACGCGCGCCCGTAAGCGGCTGTACGTGTCGCTCGCGATGACCCGCGCGCAGTTCGGCGAGGTGACGGTGGCGATGCCGAGCCGGTTCCTGCAGGAGATCCCGGCCGAGCTGCTCACCTGGCGCCAGTCGCCGGGCGACGTGAACTCGCGCGGCGGCACGCAGTCGCGCGCGCTCAACGCGCGGCGCGGATCTGGGTCGGGCTACGGCGGCTCGGGCAAGCGCTACGGCGACGACCTCGTGCCGCTCGCCAAGCGCGAGCCCTCCGGCAACCTCGAGCGCTTCGCGAACCGCATTCCGGCGAAGGTGCGCGACAACGGCGACATGCAGCTCGCCCCGGGCGACCGCATCCGTCACGACGACTTCGGCGAGGGCCGCGTCGACGCTGTCACCGGTGACGGCGCGAAGCGCGTCGCACATGTGCGGTTCGACAAGGTCGGTCCCAAGAAGCTGCTGATCAAGATCGCGCCGATCGAGAAGCTGTAGCGACGAACCGTCGATCGCCGGCTCGAGCGCCCACGGGCGCGCGAGCCGCGCGCCCGCCCGCCCGCGCGCCGCGCGCTCAAGGCTCGGTGCGGGTCGCGAGCAGGTGGTGGTGGGCGAGGCGCCGTAGCGCGAGCATCACCGGCTCATACAGCGCGGTGCCCAGCACGGCGTAGGGCACGGCCTCATCCAGGCTCATGGCGGACATGGGCGCGATCTCCTCTGCGGCGACCGAGCGCATGGCGCCGCCGTACCTCCGCAGCGTCTCGGCGTCGGCGGCGAGGCCGGCAGCCTCGAGCGCGCCGAGGGCCTCCTCCAGCTGGGCCACCGCGGTGAAGTCCGCGTCGTACGTGAAGCCGAGGTCGTCGATCGCCGCGCGGGCACGCGGATAGTTCACGCGGTCGGCGTCGACGTAGGGAGGCAGCGCACCCACGGCTCGCCCGAGGGTGGTCAGGGCGTCGAGGCCGGGCTCGTCGACGAGGGCGAGGATGTCGCGCACGCGGGCGAGGGGGAGGCCGCGCACGTCCGCCAGTGCTGCGATGAGCTTCAGCCGGGCGAGGTGGTCGTCGTCGTACTCGGCACGGGTGGCCGACGTCACGACGCCGCGAGGCAGCATCCCTTCGCGGATGTAGTACTTCACCGTCGCGACGGGCACCCCGCTGCGCTCCGCCAGTTCCGAGATCCTCACATCGCCCCCTTGTGATGGATACTATAGCTATCTAATATTGGACAGTCGAACTATCCAAGGAGGTCGGAGTGGACCCGATCATCACCGTCGTCACAGGCGCGACGATCCTCACAGTCATCGGAGTCATGTCTGGCGGCACCTTCCTGTTGCGCATCGCGACCGGCGGCCTGCCCTTCAACGGGCTGCAGAAGACGTTCTTCCGGGCGGGCCACGCGCACGCCGGCGTGCTCGTCATCCTGGGTCTGGTGTGCATCCTGCTGCTGTCGGCGTCAGGTGCCGCGCCCGGGTGGCAGTGGGCGGGGGTGGGGGTGCTCGCCGGAGCGATCCTCATTCCGGCGGGTTTCTTCCTCTCGGTCCTGGGTCGCGAGCCCGAGCGCCCCGGCCGGGCGATCGCACTGCTGTGGGTGGGCGTGGTGGTGCTGGCGGCATCGCTGCTCGTCGTCGGCGTCGCGGTGATCGTCGCGGGAGTGGCCGCTCTCGGCTGAGGGTTGGACGCCGGCCCGGGGGACAGCCCAGGTCGGCGTTTCTCGCGCCGCGCCCAGGCTCGGCGGGCCGCGAAGCTCTGGATCGGCCCAGCTTTCACCCAGCGGGCCCCAACTGCCCTCCGGGCGTGGTCAGCGCGGCCAGAATGGGATCGGCGTGGACGGCGGGGGCCGTGCAAGACCCACGCGATCCTCCGAGGAGCCGAATGTCTCTGCTTCCTGGCCGTGCTCCAGCGCGCGCGCTCAGCACACTTGTCGCCGCGGCATTGATCGTCGGTGGCGGGGTCACGGCGACCTCCGCGTCCGCTCTCGAGCTCCAGGCCGGTTCGATCAGCGGATCGGTGACGGATGCGGTGGGCGGCGCCCTGGCGGACGTCGCCGTCTCCGTCGTCCCCACCGATGGCTCCGCCGCCGTCGTCGCATCGACGGACTCGGCGGGCGCGTACACCGTCTCGGATCTGGCGCCGGGCGAGTACAAGGTCCACTTCGACGCTGCCGGGCCGACATTTCTCGACGAGTGGTGGGATGACGCGGCCAGCGAAGCCGAGGCATCCGTCATCACCGTCGTCGACGGCGGCGCCCACGAAGCGAGCGCGTCGCTCAGTGCAGGCCCCATGATCGCCGGCACGGTGCCGCAGATCATCGGCGCCGTCGCCGTCGGCTCGACCCTGTCGGCCGAGCCCGGCGCATGGACCGAGGGGGCCACCCTCTCCTACCAGTGGTTCGTGGATGGCCTTGCCGTCGCAGGCGCCACCGACCCGGCCTTCGCGCTCACTGCGGACACGCTCGGCAAGACCGTTCGCATCGACGTGACGGGCGCGATGGACGGCTTCGCTCCGACCACGCTGCCGTCGCAGGAGACGGCACGGGTCGCCCCAGGTGCGCTGGTGTACCAGGTGCCCAGCATCTCGGGAACGGCGGGCGTCGGCTTCACGCTGACCGCCGTGGCCGGAACCTGGACTGCGGGCACCGTGCTGTCGTACCAGTGGTTCGCCAACAGCACCGCGATCGTCGGGGCGACGAGCGCGAAGCTCGTCCTGACGAGCGCGCTCAAGGACAAGGCCATCAAGGTTGCCGTGACCGGATCGCTGCCCGGGTACGCCGACCTGCGAAAGGTGTCTGCAGCCACCCCGAAGGTCGCGACCGTCGCGACACCGAAGATCACCGGAACCGCCGCGACCGGCAACACGCTGACTGTGACGCCGGGCGCGTGGACCGCCTCCACGGGGTTCGCGTACCAGTGGTACGCCGACGATGCACCCATCACCGCGGCGACGAAGTCCACCTTCGTGCCGAAGGCCACCCACGTCGCCAAGCGCATCTCGGTCACCGTGACCGGCACGAAAGCCGGCTATGCGACCGTGACGAAGAAGGCGGCGGCGACGCCGAAGGTCACGGGCTTCTCCGTCCCGAAGATCACCGGCACAGCTGCGGTCGGGCTCGCCCTCACGGCCCACCGCGGCTCGTGGACGGCGGGGACCACGATCACCTACCAGTGGTACGCCGATGGCGCGGCGATCAGCGGCGCGACCGGCTACACGTTCCGCCCGACGTCGACCCAGCGGGACAAGCGCCTCACTGTGAAGGTCACCGGCAAGCAGTCCGGCTTCGCGACCGTGACGGCTGCCTCGGCCGCCACCGCGCGGGTCGCAACAGTGGCCACGCCGAGCATCTCCGGGGTGTACATGGTGGGCTCGACCCTGACCGCCAAGCCCAATACATGGACGACGGGCACGAGCTTCGCGTACCAGTGGTTCGCCGACGGTGCGCCGATCTCGGGCGCGACCCGCTCTACCCTCGCCCTCAGCAGCTACCAGAAGGACAAGCAGATCACCGTCATCGTCACCGGTCGGAAGTCGGGCTGGTCGACGGTCGCCCGCACCTCCTCGAAGACGGTGCGCATCGCCGTCACGAGCGCCCCCACGATCGGTGGCAGCCTGATCGCAGGGTCGACCCTCACCGCGCGGAACGGCACCTGGTCGGCTACGGGCTTCACGTACAAGTGGTACGTCGGCGGCGCGCTGGCGGCGAGCGGGTCGAGGTCGACATTCACCCTGTCGAAGGCGCACATCGCCAAGTCCGTCAAGGTGGTCGTGGTGGGGAGCCGGAGCGGGTACCAGACGCTTTCGCGCAGCAGTGCGACGACCGGCGCGGTGTCGTCCGGTAAGGCCCGCCCCGCGAGCAGGGACAACTGCCCGTCGGGATACCCGGTCAAGGGCAATCAGACGACCCGTCACACGAGCGACTGGATCTACCACGTCCCGGGCGGTCAGTACTACGCCGTGACCGACCCCGAGGAGTGCTTCGCCACCGAGGCGGCCGCGCGGGTATGGGGTTACCGCGCCTCGCTGCGCTGAGCGTGGGTGCGCCGGCCTGGGGACAGCCCAGGTCGGCGTTCTCCTGCCCGGGTTAGGCTCGGACCATGGCTCTGTTCTCGCGCCGCTCCAAAGACTCCTCCGAAACGCCGGCTGACGACGCCGCGCCCGAAGAGGCGGTCGACAGTGCGGTCGCCGGGGCGAGCATCGATGCCCCCGACGCGACGTCCGAGGCCGACGACGCGGCGGCCGCGGCATCCGTGTCCATCTCGGTGTCCTCCTACGGCGGACTCGGCGCTTCGGCGCCTCCGCCGGCCAAGCCCCAGCTGCAGCCCCGCAAGACCGGGCGCGCGGCCACCAAGGTCGCGCCCCGCGCGACCGAGACCGTCCCCGGGCTCCAGGACAACGTGCTCGTGCGGGAGGCGCTCGCCCGGCTCGCCGACGGGACGGCGCCGCAGGCGCTTCTCGACGTGGCGCGGCAGTGCCTGCAGGGGCACCTCTTCCTGCGCATCAAGGGCGACGCCCGCGCCCTGCTCGCCGAGGGCAAGGAACTCCCGCTCGCGATGGTGAAGGTGGGCGATCGCGCCTTCGCGCTGGCGTACTCGAGCGGCGCCGCGCTGCAGGCGAGCGTGCGCGCCGACGGTGACGCCGACACCTCGGCGCTCGGGCAGCCGGTGCTGTCGGTCATCAAGCATGTGCTCGCCGGACCCTACGAGGGTCTCGTCCTCGACCAGTCCTCGGCGCCCGCGCGGGTCGTGCTGCCGAAGGACCTGCTCAAGAAGCTCCTCGAGAAGGTCGACGAGAAGCTCGCGATCAAGACGCTCCTCGCAGCCGAACGCACCCCCGAGACGGCCGCCGCCGTGGCGCAGGCGCTCGCCGAGGCCCCGCTGTGGGTGGCCGTGGGCAAGCTCGACGACGGTCGTCCCGGCATCGCGGAGGGGCGTGCCGAGGACGGCTCCCGCTACCTCGAGGTGTACTCGCACCCGGTCGAGGTGGCCGTCATGGGCCGCGGCGACCAGGCCGCGCCCGTGACCGCCGCCCAGCTCGCAGCCGCGCTCGGCGACGAGGGACTCGCGGGAGTGATCGTCGACCCGGCCGGCCCCTGGATCCGCCTGTCGCGCGACGAGCTCGCACCGGTCTTCGCCACCGCAGCCTGACGCACCGGCACGCGCCGCGGCCCGGCACCGCCTGTCGTGGCGGCGGAGATCGCCGACGGCACGCCGGGTCGTGGCATCCGTCCCCGGCGTGTCGTGGACGGTCTCCGATGTTGCGCACGAAGGGGGTATTGGCGCGGCGTCCGGTCGGTGACGCCTGCGTCGCGCGGCCGCCCGGCACCGCGTGTCGTAGCGGCGGAGATCTTCGGCGCCGCGCCGGGTCGTGGCATCCGTCCCCGGCGTGTCGTGGACGGTCTCCGATGTTGCGCACGACGGGGGTGTTGGCGCGGCGTCCGGTCGGTGGCGCCTGCGTCGCACGCGCGGCCGGACGGCACCGCGTGTCGTAGCGGCGGAGATCTTCGGCGGCGCGCCGGGTCGTGGCATCCGTCCCCGGCGTGTCGCGGGATGATCTCCGATGTTGCGCACGACGGGGGTGTTGGCGCGGCGTCCGGTCGGTGGCGCCTGCGTCGCACGCGCGGCCGGACGGCACCGCGTGTCGTAGCGGCGGAGATCTTCGGCGGCGCGCCGGGGCGCGGCATCCGTCCCCGGCGTGTCGCGGATGATCTCCGATTCTGCGCACGAGGTTCTGCGGCCCGAGGGCGCCGGATCCCGAGGAGGGGTGCGGGATGTCGCGCCCCGCGCCTAGGGTCGAGGCATGGCGTCGGAGCGCATCACCCTGACCATTCCCGGGCCCGAGGGCGACCGCGAGGTGGGGCTGTCCAGCCCGAACCGCGTGATCTGGCCCGAGCTCGGCATCACCAAGCACGAGCTGGCCGAGTACCTGCTCGCGGTCGCGCAGCCGTTCCTCGCCGCGAACGGCGACCGGCCGGTCTCGCTCGAACGGTTCCCCGAGGGCGTCGGGGGCGAGAAGTTCTACTCGAAGAACCCGCCCAAGGGCGCACCCGCGTTCGTCGAGGCGCAGACCGTCACATACAACAGCGGGCGGCGGCATCCGCAGCTCATCCTGACCGAGATCGCGGCGGCTGTCTGGGCGGTGCAGATGAACACGATCGTCTTCCACCCGTGGGCGTCGCTGACGGCCAACACAGACAACCCCGTCGAGCTGCGGATCGACCTCGACCCTCAGCCGGGAACGGATTTCGCGGATGCCGCGGCCGTCGCTCCCGCGCTGCGCGAGGTGCTGATCGAGGCGGGGCTCACGCCGTTCCTCAAGACGAGCGGCAATCGCGGCATCCACGTCTTCTGTCCCATCGCGCCGGAGTGGGAATTCCTCGAAGTGCGGCACGCGGTGATCGCGGCCGGGCGCGAACTGGAGCGGCGCATGCCCGACAAGGTCACGATGAACTGGTGGAAGGAAGAGCGCGGCGAACGCATCTTCATCGACTTCAACCAGGCGAACCGCGACCGCACGATGGCGGGCGCCTACAGTCCGCGCGCCCTGCCCGCGGCGACGGTGTCCACGCCGGTGACGTGGGACGAACTGGAGGCGGGGGTCGACCCGTCGTCGTTCACGGTGCGCTCGGTGCCCGGGCGCCTGGCCGAGGTCGGCGACCCGTGGGCCGACCTGCTGGCGGAGCCGGGCCGCATCGACACGCTTCTCGCGTGGTGGCAGCGCGACCTCGACGACGGGCTCGGCGAGCTTCCGTTCCCGCCGGACTTCCCGAAGATGCCCGGGGAGCCGCCACGGGTGCAGCCCAGCCGCAAGAACCCCGGGAACTGGGACTGACGACGGGGCGCCGCGATGACGTCAGAACCGCGTGTGGTCGACCGCCTGATGGCCCGGCTGTTGCGCGTGCGCTGGCTCATGCGTCTGCCGATCCCGCTCTACCGTGCGAGTCTCGGGTGGATCTTCGGCGATCGGCTGGTGATGATCGAGCACCGCGGGCGCACGTCCGGTGAGCGTCGCTTCGTCGTGGTCGAGGTCATCGGGATGGAACGCAACGCTGTGCGGGTCGCGAGTGGCTTCGGCCGTAAGTCGCAGTGGTATCGCAACCTCGCGGCGAACGGCGTGGCCTTCCTCAGCGTCGGGCGGTACCGGCGGGTGCGGGCGCAGCCGCGTCTGCTCGACCCGGCGGCGTCGGCGACCGTGCTCGCGGCGTACGCCGCCGCGCATCCCGAAGCCTGGAGTCATCTGCGGGCGGCGATGGAGGCGCTGCAGGGCGGCGAGCCTGACATCCCCGTCGTGGAGTTCGGGCCGCCGAGCGGCGGGACGGGGATCGAGGCCGACTGAGGGTACGGCTTCCTCCGCCGGTCAGAGGCGGTTCGTCTCACCCCACTCGCTCGACGCGCGCGTCAGTCGAGGACGTCGCCGAGGTCGTAGGCCGACACGGACTCGAGCTGGTCGTACGTGCACGACTCGGGATCACGGTCCGGGCGCCAGCGCTCGAACTGCACGGTGTGACGGAAGCGCCAGCCCTCGAGCTGGTCGTAGCGCACCTCGAGGACCCGCTCGGGGCGCAGGTGCACGAACGACGAGTCGCGATCGGGCGCGGAGAAGCGCGACTTCTCGCCCTCGCCCTTCACGGCGGCGCCGCTCTCGTCGCGCTCGACGAGCGGAGCCAGCTCGTCGATCAGCTCGAGTCGGCGGGCGTTGCTCCAGGCGGCGACGCCGCCGACGGGGTAGAGCGTGCCGTCGTCGCCGTACAGTCCGACGAGCAGCGACCCCACGCCGGCACCCGACTTGTGGATGCGGTACCCCAGCGCGACGACGTCGGCCGTTCGCGCGTGCTTGATCTTGAACATCGTGCGCTTGTTGGGTGCGTAGGGCTGGGCGAGCGGCTTGGCCACGACCCCGTCGAGCCCGGCGCCCTCGAACTCGGCCAGCCAGTGCGCGGCGAGAGCGGGATCGTCGGTCGTGCGGGTCACGTGCACGGGGTGCGGCACACCGCCGAGCAGGTCGACGAGCTCGGCACGCCGCACCTCGAACGGCTCGGGCTGGAGATCCCGATCCCCGCGCGCGAGCAGGTCGAACGCGATGAACATCGCCGGCGTCGTCTCGGCCAGCATGTTCACGCGGGAAGCCGCGGGGTGGATGCGCTGGGTCAGCGACTCCCAGTCGAGCCGCTGCGTCCCGGGCTCGCCCTTGGGCACGACGATCTCGCCGTCGACGAGGCACGGCTCGGGGAGGAGGCGCGCGAAAGCCTCGACGAGTTCGGGGAAGTACCGCGTCAGCGGCTTCGCCCCGCGCGAGCCGATCTCGACGTTCTCGCCGTCCCACGACACCAGCGCGCGGAAGCCGTCCCATTTCGGTTCGAAGCTCAGCCCGCCCGGCGTCTTGGCAGGGTCGGGCACGGCGGGCACGGACTTCGCCAGCATCGGCGCGGGGATGTCGTACGGCATGAGCCCATCCTGCCGTGCACGTCGGACGCCGGACAGGCTCAGGTGCCGGATGCCGCGAACAGCGCCGCCGCCTCCGCTCGGTTCGACGCGCCGATCTTCGCACCGATCGCCGCAGTCGCAGAGCTCCGGCGAGTCGCCCGACGCCGGCACACCCACACGCCCGACGCCGGCACACCCACACGCTCGACGCCGGCACACCCACACGCTCGACGCCGACACACCCACACGCCGGACGCCGGCACGCCCGCACGCCGAGCCGGGTCCAAGACGCCGCCCGGAACTCCGGATCAGGCCTCGATCGGAAGCTTCGGCCGGGCCCAGCGGGCGGGGAGGCCGGGTCCGTCCCAGACCTGGATGACGCCCCACGCCGCCGCGGCGATGGGCACGGCGAGCACGGCGCCCACGATGCCGCCGAGCACCGCGCCGACGGTCAGCGCCACGAGGATGACGAATGCGTGCAGCTTCATCGACCGGCCCATGAGGAACGGCTGCAGGAAGTTCCCCTCGAGCTGGTTGACGAGCACCACCACGCCGACGACGAAGAGCGCATTGACCCACCCGTTGGCGACGAGCGCGACGAGGGCGGCCAGGATGCCCGCCACCGTCGCACCGACGATCGGGATGAACGCGAGGAGGAACACGAGCACCGCGAGCGGTATGGCGAGAGGAACCTGGAGGATCAGGAGGCCGATCAGGATGCCGATCGCATCGACCGCCGCGACCGTGGCGGTGCCGCGCACGTACGAGCCGAGCACCGTGGTGGTCTTATCGCCGATGCGGCGCGCGCGCACGTAGTTCTCGCCGCGGAACGGCCGCAGCAGGAACTCCCACATCTGTGGTCCGTCCTTCAGGAAGAAGAACAGGATCGTCACCATGAGCACGAGGCCGGTGACGAAGTTGGCGACCGCGCCGACGCCCGCGAGTGCGCCCGAGCCGAACTGCGCGCTGGTGACGAAGTCGGTGAGCGTCGCGACCCACTCGTCGACCTGCTCGGGCTGCAGGAAGTCGAACGGCAGTGTCTGCAGCCACGCGAGCAGGTCGTCGAAACCGGCTTGCGCCTGTGTGTAGAGCTCGTCCCACTGGTCGCGCACCGCCCACACGATGAGCCAGCCGAGGAGCCCGAGGATGATGACGATCGCGAGGAGCGTCAGGAGGGTGGCCAGAATCGACGGGAGACCGCGGCGCCGCATCCAGCTCATCACGGGGTTGAACGCGCATGCGAGGATGAGCGCGATCACCAGCGGGATCGTCACGAGCGTGAGCGACTGGATCACGAAGACGACCCCCGCGGCCACCGCCACGACGAGGATGATCTGCAGTGCGCGGATCGCGAGCTTGCCGAACCCGTCGGCCCACAGGCTCCACGGCGCGCGCGTAGCCCTCAGCTCGGCGTCGTGAGATTCCAGGCGCACGGTCTGCGGAGTGCTGCGGAAGAAGCCCATGCGCCGAGGCTAAGGGCGCCGGCCGCGCCGCTCGGGCGCCTTGCCGGGAGAGGCGGTGTTTGCTAGGCGAACGCGCTCATACCGGTGATGTCGCGCCCGATCAGCAGGGCCTGAACGCTCTCGGTGCCCTCGTAGGTGTGGATGGCCTCGATGTCGGTCATGTGCTGCATCACCCCGTTCTCGAGCAGGATCCCGTTGCCGCCGAGCAGGTCGCGCGCCGTCGCCGCGATCCGTCGCGCCGCACGCGTGTTGTGGTACTTCGCGAGGGAGGCCTGCGTCGGTCGCAGTCCGCCGGATGCCTCGAGGTCGGCGAGGTGCCGGCAGTACAGCTGCATCGCGGTCAGCTCCTCGAGCATCTGCGCGAGGCGTTCCTGGACCATCTGGAACTTCGCCAGCGGTTTGCCGAACTGCATCCGCTGCTGGGCATACGACAGCGCCGCCTCGTAGCAGGCGGTCGCGTGACCGAGCGCCGACCATGCGACGCCCGAGCGCGTGGAGTACAGCACGGTCGAGGCATCCTTGAAGCTCTTCGTGCCCGGCAGCGCCGCGTCGAGGGGGACGCGAACCCCGTCCAGAGTGATGAGGGCCTGATGGATGCCGCGCAGCGACGCCTTGCCGCCGATCACGGTGCCGGTGTACCCGGCGGTCTCCTGCTCCACGAGGAAGCAGCGGACGGCGCCGTGCTCGGACGCGTCGGGGTCGTCGACGCGCGCCCACACGAACGTGATGCCGCCGGATGCGCCGTTGCCGATCCACTTCTTGGCGCCGTCGATCACCCACTCGTCGCCGTCGCGGCGGGCGACGGTCTCGAGCGACACGGAGTCCGAGCCGTGGTCGGGCTCGGTGAGTGCGAAGGAGGCGGGAACCTCACCGCGTGCGACAGGCTTCAGCCAGCGATCCTGCTGCTCGGGGCTGCCGAACAGCGCGAGCGTGCGCAGCGCGAGGCCGCCCTGGACGGCGATCACGGTGCCGAGCGAGCCGTCCCCGCGCGACACCTCCATGTTGACCAGTCCGGCCGCCAGCGGCGAGAAGCGGGTGAGCTCCGGGTGCACGATGCCGTCGTTCAGGAGGTCGAGTTCCCCGAGGCGCATCGCGATGTCGAGGGGGTAGTCCGCGGCATCCCACGCGTCCTGCATACGGGTGCCGACCTCGTCGACGTAGGCCTGCGCGCGCTCCCACACCGCGCGGTCCTCGGCGGGGATGTCGGCGAACACCTGGTAGTAGTCGGTGCCGAGGCGCCGCGTGACGTCGTAGCCGGCGGCGCTCTGGCCGGGACGGGGCTGGAACTCGGTCACGACGGACTCCTCTTGGTGAAACTGAATGTCAAGTCACATAGTACTCAGTCTCACACCACATCCTCCTCAGTCCGTCAGCGCCGAGGCGTCCAGCCGGACGGGAGCGGGCCGTCGATCGCGGCTCGCTCGACATCGGCCGCCGCGGACCAGCCCTGCGCGGCATCCCGTCCGTCGAAGCCGCCCCGTGCGATGCGCATCCCTACGTCGTCGTGGTGCATGCGGGGTGCACCGCCGCGCCGCGTCGAGGCGCGCACGCTCCAGGCGTCGTCAGCGAACCCGCCGCCGCGGAACACGCGGTAGGCGTCGTAGCGGGCGGAATCGAGCAGATCCCAGCACCACTCCCACACGTTGCCGAGGGTGTCGAAGAGCCCGTTGAGGTTGGGGAGCTTGCCGCCGACGTCCTGAGGGGCGGTGACCCCGTCGACGCTGGTCCAGGCGACCTCGGCGAGTGGTCCGTAGTGGGCGCCCGTCGAGCCTGCGCGGCATGCGAACTCCCACTCCGCCTCGGTCGGCAGCCGGTAGCCGTCGGAGTCGACGTGCCACGTGACGTCCTCGCCGTCGAAGGAGTACGCCGGGTCGAGGCCCTCCCACTCCGACGCGGCGTTGCAGAAGCGGATGGCGCGCAGCCAGCTCACGTCGACCGCGGGACGGCGGGGATGACGAGCCAGGGCCTCTCCGACGATCTCGGCGAGCTGCTCCTGCGTGACCGGGTAGACGCCGATCTCGAAGGGCTCGAGTGCGACCGTGCGCCGCGTCCTGGTCCGCGCGTCGTGCAGGGTCACCGAGCCGCCGGCGATGCGGGCGAGCTCGAGGTCGGTCACGACACCGCCTCCGTGTGGAGGGTGCGGTGTCCCGGGCTGTTCACGCTCCCGAGCCTAGGACCGCGGCGACGCCGGCGCCCGCGCGAGTTCGGGTGATCAGGACGGCGGGTCGAGCGTGATCAGCTGGCGCAGCTCACCGCCCCCGGCGAGGCGGTCCATCGCCTCGTCGAGGTCGCCGAGGTGGATGCGCGATGACACGAGCCGTTCGAGCGGCAGGCGGCCGGCGCGCCACAGCTCGATGTAGCGAGGGATGTCCCGGCTGGGCACCGCCGATCCGAGGTAGCTCCCGACGATCGTGCGGGCCTCCGCCGTCAGCACCAGCGGCGACACGCTCGCGCGGGCGTCGGGGGCGGGAAGGCCGACCGTCACGGTGGTGCCGCCCGGGGCGGTGAGGGCGACCGCGGTCTCGAAGGCGCGTGCGGCGCCCGCCGCCTCGACGACGACGGGGGCCCGGATCCCGCGCTCCACCGCTTCGGCCGGGCTCATTGCGCCGACGGCGCCGAGACCGCGGGCGAGGCCGAGCTTCGCGTCGACGGCATCGACGCCGATGACCTCGTGGCCCAGCGCGACGGCCACGAGCAGCGCGGCCATGCCCACGCCGCCCAGCCCGACGACGATGACGCGCTCGCCTGGCGCCGGGCGGCCTGCGTTGAGCACGGCGCCGCCGCCGGTCAGCACCGCGCAGCCGAGCAGCGCGGCGACCGCGGCAGGCACGTCGGGGTCGACCTTCACCACCGACGTGCGGTTCACGACGGCGTGGGTCGCGAACGCCGAGACGCCGAGGTGGTGGTGCACGTCCTGGTCTGCGCCGTCGGTGCCTGTGCGATGAAGACGGATGCCGCCGCCCACGAGCGTGCCGGCGTTGTTGGCCGCCGTTCCCGGTGTGCAGGGCAGACGCCCCTCGGTACGGCAGCCGTCGCATTCGCCGCAGCGGGGGAGGAAGGTCATCACGACACGGTCGCCGCGCGCGACATCCGCGATCCCCTCGCCGATCTCTTCGACGATGCCCGCCGCCTCGTGGCCGAGGAGCATGGGCGTCGGACGCACGCGGTTGCCGTCGACCACGCTGAGGTCGGAGTGGCAGACGCCCGCAGCCTCGATGCGGACGAGCAGCTCGCCGGCACCGGGCGGGTCCAGCTCGAGAGGGCCGACGGTGAAGGGCCGCGAGCGGGCGAAGGGCGTCACGGCGCCGGAGCGTTCGAGCACGGCTCCGATGATCTGCATGCGACCTCCTCGTCGTCGGCCGCGCCGGTGCGGCACGCGCAGCTCTCCCTCGCACGATAGGCCGTGCACGGTCGTCCCGCGAATCGAGCCGCGGCCGATCGGCGGCCTCAGGCGGCGACGGTCCTCCGCGCGGTGCGACCGCGGCGGATCCACTTCTCGACCTCGACGAACAGCGGCACGACGAGGGACAGCCCGATGCAGATGAGCCACTCGCTCCCGTTGAGCGACACCGTGCCCACGAGCCGCTGGAGGAAGCCGATCTCGACCGCCGCGACGGTGATCGCCAGCGGGATCGCGAGCCACTTGATCGCGGCGAGGATCGGCGCCGACAGGCCGGACTCGGGATCGCGTCGCATCGCCAGTCCACCCAGGACCGCACCGAACGCAGCGACGACGAACGTCATCGTCACAGGGACATTCGGCTCGGACGGGCTCGCCTGGCCGGAGAACAGCAGCAGCGGGATCAGCGTCATGAGGAAGAGCACGCCGCCGTAGACGAACCACAGCGTGACGGCACCGGCGTTGGCGATCGTCTTCTTCGGATCCCGCGGCGGCTTGAGCATGATGCCGTCCGGCACCGGGTCGAGGAGGATCACGATGACCGGGAAGATCGAGATGAAGAAGTTCAGGAACAGGATCATGATGGGCGTGAGCGGCACGCCGCTGTTGATGTCGAAGACACTCGCCACCAGGAACAGCAGCACCAGGGAGAACAGCTGCGACATCTGGTAGCGGACGTAGCTGACGATCTTCTCGTAGATCCCGCGCCCCAGCCGGACCGCGGTGACCAGCGTGCCGAAGTTGTCATCGACCAGGATCATCTTCCCGGCCTGCTTCGTCACCTCGCTGCCCGACCCCATCGCCACGCCGATGTCGGCCTGCTTGAGGGCGGCGGCGTCGTTCACGGCGTCACCGGTCATCGCGACGACGGCGCCGTCCTCCTGCATCAGGCGCGCGAGACGGAGCTTGTCCTCGGGGGTCACGCGGCCGAACACGTGCAGGTTCGGCAGAGCGGCCTTCAGCTCATCGTCGCTCATCGCCTGGATGTCGGCGCCGCTCGCGGCTCCGGGGCCGAGCCCGAGTTTCGCGCCGATGGCGGCGGCCGTGATCGCGTGGTCGCCGGTGATCATCCGCACCGCGATGCCGGCCTCGTGGGCGATGCGCACAGCCTCCTTCGACGAGGGGCGCAGCGGATCGATGATGCCCACCAGACCGACGAAAGTGAGGTCCTTCACCTCGGCCATCGGGTCGTCCGGAACCGGCGAACCGGGCGCGAACCGCCGCACCGCGAACGCCAGCACGCGCAGACCCTGCTCCGACAGCTTCCGGTTCGCGCCGAGGACGGTCTGCAGCTGCGCGTCGATCGGCGCCGGGCCGTTGGCGGTCATCACCGTCGAGCAGCGGTCGAGCACGACATCCGGTCCGCCCTTGACGAGCGCGACCAGTCGCGTCGCGCCCTCCTGCGGCACCTCGTGGAAGGTCGCCATGAACTTGTAAGCGGAGTCGAACGGCACCTCGGCGGCGCGGGGGAACTTCGCGCGAGTGAGCTCGGCGTCGGCACCCATCTTGGCGGCGAGCACGACGAGGGCGGCCTCGGTCGGATCGCCGATCACGACGCCGTCGTCCGACACCGTCGCATCGCTGCAGAGGGTGAGCCCGAGCGCGAGCTGCGTGAAGTCGGGCACGGGCTGCCCGGCGACCTGCCGGATGTCTCCCGTCTTCTCGTATCCGCTCCCGCCGACCGTGAACGAGTCGCCCGCGTAGTAGAGCGACTCGACGGTCATCTCGTTCATCGTGAGCGTGCCGGTCTTGTCGGAGTTGATCGCGCTCGTCGCGCCCAGCGTCTCGACATCGGTGAGGTTCTTCACGACCGCCTGGTGCTCGGCGAGCTGGCGCGATCCGTACGAGAGCATCGCCTGCACGAACGAGGGCATACCGGTGGGGATGGCCGAGATCGCCATGGAGATGCCGAGCAGGATGACGGACGCGAGCGGCTGCTGACGCACCAGCCCGAAGATCACGATGACCGCAACGGCACCCCACGCGATCCAGCCGAGCACGCCGGTGAGCGAGTCGAGCTCCCGCTGCAGCGGAGACTTCGCCTGCTTCACCGACGACAGCATCGAGGCGATCTGCCCCATCTGGGTCGTCATGCCGGTGTCGGTGATCACGACGGTCGCGGTGCCGCGGGTGACCTGCGTGTTCTGGAACGCCATGTTGGCGCGGTCGCCCAGCGTCGTATCGGGGTCACCGATGGTCGCGGCGTCCTTGGCGATCGGAGCGCTCTCACCGGTCAGCGCCGCTTCCTGGGTCTCGAGCGTCGCGGAGCGCAGGATGCGGCCGTCGGCGGGCACGATGTCGCCGGCTTCGAGCGCGACGAGGTCGCCGGGCACGATGTCGGTCGCGGCGATCTGCAGGAGACTCCCGTCGCGGATGACCCGGGCCTGCGGGATCTGCATCTTCGACAGGGCGTCGACGGAGGCCTTCGCCTTCATCTCCTGGCTCGCCCCCAGGAACACGTTCAGCACCACGAGGGCGCCCACCACGATGCCGACGCTGACCTGTCCGATGAGCAGGCTGATCACCGCGACGATGACGAGCATCACGTTCATCGGGTCGGCGAGCTGGCTCAGCGACACCTGCCAGAGCGACGGCGGCTTCTCGGCCGCGATCGCATTGGGCCCGTGCTCGGCGAGCCGCCGCTCCGCCTCGGTCGCGGTCAGCCCGCGTTCGCGGTCGGATCCGAGGGCGGCGACGACCTCGTCGGGCTCTTTCGTGTACCAGGGGGTCGGTCCGGCGGCAGCGGTCGGCGACGATTCCACGGTGCTCATGTGGCGACCATACCGCCGCTCATTCGGCGGGGCGAGAATGAGATCCGCGTTCGCCGGGTGATTTCGGAGAGCGGATGCCGCGGCTCAGTCGAGCCGCTCCTGCAGTCGCCGCGCGACCTCGGCCGCCGGCATGGAACGGGGGAAGACCGCCACCACGACGTCGTCGGCCGCGGCACCCCGAGCCTCCCCGTCGGGCTGCACGCCGAACCGACGCAGCGCATCGTCGAGCGCTCGGCGCAGCACCGAGACGGGCACGCGCTTGGGCCCGCGGAGCAGCTGACGCAGCACGTGATTGTGGATCGCGGTGACGAGCGCGGCGAAGCCGACGGCGTCGATCGGGTCGAGCCCCGGCAGCGCGCTGCGGAGGTACTCGTCGAACAGGCGCTCGTAGCGGAAGACGGTGACGATCTCGCGTTCGCGGAGCGCCGGCACCTGGCGCACGACCGTGTAGCGCCGGCGCGCGAGTTCGGGGTCGGCGGCGAAGTGGGCGTAGACCAGGATGGATGCCTCGCACACCGCCTTCCACGGATCGGGGTGCGATCCCGCCAGGAACTCGCGCAGGCGCTCCAGCAGCAGCTCATGGTCGGCGAACACGACGTCGTCCTTGCCGCCGAACTGGCGGAAGAACGTCGAGCGCGACACCCCCGCGGCTTGGGCGATCTGCTCGACCGAGGTCTGATCGAAGCCCTGCTCGGCGAACAGCTCGAGCGCGGCGGCGACGACCGCGGCCTGCGGCGCGGCGGAGGGGATGGCGGTGGTGTCGGACATCTCGGGGGAGAGCCTAGTGAACGTGCGTCGGCCGCGGCATCCGAATCTCCGTCCTCATCGCTCTCACCTGCCGGGGAGCCTTGTCAACGGGCTGTCGCCGCGCGCTCGCGGGGAGTTGACTGGCGGCATGGCGTCGATCTGGAAGCACGCAGCCGGCATCGTCGAAGGCTCGCCGTTCGAGCCGGGACGGCACCACGAGGTCATCGTCGTCGGCGGGGGCATCACCGGGCTCACCACAGCCCTGCTGCTCGCGCGGGCTGGACGCGACGTCGCCGTCCTGGAGGCGGGCGAGGTGGCGAACCTCGCGACCGGGGCGAACACGGGCAAGCTCTCGCTGCTGCAGGGCTCGGTGCTGTCGTCGCTGCGCCGCCATCATCCGGCGCGCCTCGTCCGTGCCTATGCCGACGCGAACCGCGACGGCGCCGAATGGCTGCTCGATTTCGCCGGCGGTGCGGGCGTGCCGTACTCGCGGCGGACCGCCTATTCGTATGCGCAGACTCCCGAGGGCGCTGAGTGCGTCGACGCGGAGCGGGATGCCGCGGCCCAGGCAGGCCTGCCGGTGCGTCGTGTCGAGGGTTCCGAGCTCACCGACAGCGGCGTGCCGATGCAGGCGGCGGTGGCGCTCGACGACCAGGTCGCGATCGATCCGCAACGCGTCGCGGTCGCGCTCGCGCGCGCCTTCCTCGCGGCGGGCGGCACGCTGCACACCGGCGCTCGAGTCACGCGCGTGCACGTCGTGCCGAGGGCGCGGGTGTGGACCGACGAGGGGTCGGCATCGGCCGATCGCGTCGTGCTCGCCACGGCCGCCCCGATCACCGACCGCGGGCTGTACTTCGCGAAGGTGCGCGGGCTGCGGTCCTCGTGCGTCGCATTCGCGATCGACGCGCCGGTGCCCGACGGGCTGTACCTCTCGGTGGACGGCGAGACGAAGTCGGTCCGGTCGATCACACCCGCCGACGGGCCCGCCGACGCCGCGCAGCTGATCGTCGGCGGCAACGGCTTTCCGGTCGGGCGGGCGGCCTCGCCGCAGGCCGAGATCGACGACCTCATCCGCTGGGCCGGCGTGCAGTTCCCGGGCGCCGAACCCGTCGCGCAGTGGTCGGCGCAGGACTACCAGTCGCATGACCTCATGCCGTTCGTCGGGGCGATGCCGCGAGGGCTCGGACGCATCCGCTTCGCGACGGGCTTCGCGAAGTGGGGGCTCTCGAACGGGCCGGCGGCGGCGCTGCGGCTCGCCGCCGAGATCGAGCGGGTGCCGTGGCGCGACCGCCCGGAGTGGATGCGGGTCATCGCGACGCGAATGACCGTCCCGGCCGATCTGGCTCGCGGCGGCGTCGAGAACCTCCGCGTCGGGTGGGAGGCCGCCAGCGGCTGGGTCGGTGCCCAGACGGTGCCGACGCCGGTGCGCCGACCGGCCGAGGGCGAGGGGATCGTGGCGAACCGCGCCGGTCACCCGGTGGGCATCTCGACAGTCGACGGCGCGACGCGGGCGGTGAGCGCGGTGTGCACCCACCTCGGCGGGGTGCTCGCGTGGAACGACGCCGAGCGCTCGTGGGACTGCCCGCTCCACGCGTCGCGGTTCGCCGCGGACGGGACGCGCATCGAGGGCCCGGCGGTGTGCGACCTTGCCCGGCTTCCTCGCGTGCGCGGCGAGGAGCGTGAGGGTCCGGAGGGGCACCAGGATCCCGAAGAGCACGCGGGTCCGCAGGCGCGTCAAGAGGAGGAGGTGACGCCAAGCACCCCGCCCACGTCCGCCGCCGCCGCGCGCTGAGGTCGGCGGCGGCGCGTCGCTGCGGTCCGGAGCGCCCGGCACGCGGTAGTAGGCTGGGGTACTGGTCGATATCTCGACGTCGAGACGCTTTTCGCGTCATCCCACCCCCATTCGCCACCTGCGAAGGAATGCACTGTGGATCTGTACGAGTACCAGGCACGTGATCTTTTCGAGAAGTACGAGGTGCCGGTTCTCGCCGGCATCATCGCGGATACGCCGGAGGAGGTGCGGGCCGCAGCCGAGAAGATCGGCGGAGTCGTCGTCGTCAAGGCGCAGGTCAAGACCGGCGGCCGCGGCAAGGCCGGCGGCGTGAAGGTCGCCAAGACGCCCGATGAGGCCTACGAGGCCGCGAAGGCCATCCTCGGCCTCGACATCAAGGGCCACGTCGTCAAGCGCGTCATGGTCGCGCAGGGCGCACGCATCGACAAGGAGTACTACTTCTCGGTGCTGCTCGACCGCGCGAACCGCTCCTACCTGTCTTTGGCGAGCGTCGAAGGCGGCATGGAGATCGAGGAGCTCGCCGTCGAGCGCCCCGAGGCCCTCGCCCGCGTGAACGTCGACCCGCTGCAGGGCATCGACAAGGAGAAGGCCGTCGAGATCGCCGAGGCCGCCGGTTTCGCGCCCGAGCTCGTCGACATGGTCAGCGACGTCTTCGTCAAGCTCTACGCCGTCTACAAGGGCGAGGACGCGACGCTCGTCGAGGTCAACCCGCTCATCCTGTCGGAGGAGGGCGAGATCATCGCCCTCGACGGCAAGGTCTCGCTCGACGAGAACGCCGACTTCCGGCACGCCGCCCACGCGCTGCTCGAGGACAAGGCCGCGGCCGACCCGCTCGAGGCGAAGGCCAAGGAGAACGACCTCAACTACGTCAAGCTCGACGGCGAGGTGGGCGTGATCGGCAACGGCGCGGGCCTCGTGATGTCGACGCTCGACGTCGTCGCCTACGCGGGTGAGAACCACGGCGGCGTGAAGCCCGCCAACTTCCTCGACATCGGCGGCGGCGCCTCGGCGGAGGTCATGGCAGCCGGCCTCGACGTCATCCTCGGCGACCCGCAGGTCAAGAGCGTGTTCGTCAACGTCTTCGGCGGCATCACGGCGTGCGACGCCGTCGCCAAGGGCATCGTCGGCGCGCTGGCCGAGCTGGGCTCGAGCGCCTCGAAGCCGCTGGTCGTGCGCCTCGACGGCAACAAGGTCGAGGAGGGCCGCGCGATCCTGCGCGACGCGAACCACCCGCTCGTGACGCTCGCCGAGACGATGGACGAGGGCGCCGATAAGGCCGCCGAGCTCGCCAACGCCTGAGCCCCAGACATCCGGAACTAGGAAAGAACAGACATGTCGATCTTCCTCAACAAGGACTCCAAGGTCATCGTCCAGGGCATCACCGGCGGCGAGGGCACCAAGCACACCGCGCTCATGCTGAAGGCGGGCACCCAGGTCGTCGGCGGCGTCAACGCGCGCAAGGCCGGCACGACCGTGCTCCACCGCGACGCCGAGGGCAACCCCGTCGAGCTCCCCGTCTTCGCATCGGTCGCCGAGGCGATCGAGAAGACCGGCGCCGACGTGTCGATCGCGTTCGTGCCGCCCGCGTTCACGAAGGACGCCATGGTCGAGGCCATCGACGCCGAGATCCCGCTGCTCGTCGTGATCACCGAGGGCGTGCCCGTCGGCGACACTGCCGCCGCGTGGGCCTATGCGCAGTCGAAGGGGGACAAGACGCGCATCATCGGGCCGAACTGCCCCGGCATCATCACACCCGGGGAGTCGCTCGTCGGCATCACGCCCGCCAACATCACCGGCAAAGGCCCGATCGGCCTCGTGTCGAAGTCGGGCACCCTGACGTACCAGATGATGTACGAGCTGCGCGAGATCGGCTTCTCGACGGCCATCGGCATCGGCGGCGACCCGATCATCGGCACGACGCACATCGACGCGCTCGCCGCGTTCGAGGCCGACCCCGAGACCAAGGCGATCGTGATGATCGGCGAGATCGGCGGCGACGCCGAGGAGCGCGCGGCCGATTTCATCAAGGCCAACGTCACCAAGCCGGTCGTGGGATACGTCGCCGGCTTCACCGCTCCCGAGGGCAAGACGATGGGCCACGCCGGCGCGATCGTGTCGGGCTCGGCGGGCACCGCCCAGGCGAAGAAGGAGGCCCTCGAGGCCGCCGGCGTCAAGGTCGGGAAGACCCCGAGCGAGACCGCCGAGCTCATGCGCGGCATCATCGCGGGCCTGTAGATCGTACGCACTCCCGGAAGGCCCCGCTTCGGCGGGGCCTTCCTGCGTGCGGGGGTGGCGGCGGGCGAAGCATCCGTCCCCTCCCAGCTCTTCCTGCGCTCTCGCCGTCGCGCTGTCGTTTCCTGCAGGCGCGGTCGATTCCGACGGGCGCGTGCGCAGGTTTCGGCAGCGCGACTGGTCGGGCGTCGAGCCCGGCCGACCTGCCGTCATGCCGGGTTAGGGTGAGGGAATGCCGCTGACCGGAGAGTACAAGCCGTCCACTTCCGACTGGGCCCGCAAGCAGGCTGAGGCGTACGAGGCCTCGGACGGGCAGAAGGCGAACACCCTGCGCGGCGTGCCGATCATCGTGCTGACGTCGGTCGGTGCGAAGAGCGGCGGCCTGCGCAAGACCGCGCTCATGCGCGTCGAGCGCGAGGGGCGCTACCTCGCGGTGGCGTCGAAGGGCGGGCATCCCGAGCCGCCGAAGTGGTACTGGAACATCCGCACGAACCCGCACGTCGAGCTGCAGGACGGCGCCGTCAAACGCGACTACCTGGCGCGCGAGCTGTCGGGCGACGAGCGGACCGAGTGGTGGGCGCGTGCGGTCGAGGTGTGGCCGGACTACGACGCGTACCAGGCAAAGACCGATCGCGAGATCGCCGTGTTCCTGCTGGAGCCCATCGAGGCCTGACCCGCCGGCGCCTCGCGCCCGGCGCCTCGCGCCTGGCGCCGGGCGTAACGTCGGACATCATGGCGAAACGCCGGGACGAGGCATCCCTCATCCCGGCGTTTCTCGCGAGATCTCCGACGTTGCGCGGTCAGCCCGCGAGGAGCACCTCCAGCGGGCCGCGCGCGAAGTACAGCACGAACCCGGCGGCGACGATCCACAGCAGCGGGCTGATCTCCTTCGCCTTGCCGGACAGCGCCCGCACGATCACCCACGAGATGAAGCCCGCCCCGATGCCGTTGGCGATCGAGTACGTGAGCGGCATCACGGTCACAGCAAGGAAGACGGGCAGCAGCACCGAGAACTCGGAGAAGTCGATGTAGCGGATCTGCGCCATCATGAGCGCACCGACGATGACGAGCGCTGCGGCCGCGACCTCGGTGGGCACGATCGACACGAGCGGCGTGAAGAACATCGCGACGAGGAACAGTCCGCCGGTGACGACGTTGGCGAGGCCGGTCCGTGCGCCCTCGCCGATGCCGGCACCCGACTCGATGAAGACCGTGTTCGACGAGGCCGACGCGTAGCCGCCCGCGACCGCGCCGACGCCCTCGACGATCAGCGCGGACTTGAGGCGCGGGAAGTCGCCCTTGGCGTCGGCGACGCCGGCTTCCTTCGACAGGCCCGTCATGGTGCCCATCGCGTCGAAGAAGTTCGTGAAGACGAGCGTGAAGACGAGCATGAGCGCGGCGAGCACGCCGATGCGCTCGAACGATCCGAACGAGACCTGGCCGATGAGCGACAGGTCGGGGATGCTCACGAGCGACGCGGGAAGCTCGGGAACCGAGAGCCCCCAGCCGCCGGGGTTGACGCCGTCGTCGGTGAACTTCGGGCCGATGTTCCAGATCGCCTCGACGACGACGGCCAGGACGGTGCCGCTGACGAGGCCGATGAGGATGCCGCCCTTGACCTTGCGGGCCACGAGGACGCCGGTGAGCAGCAGGGTGAACACGAAGATGAGCGTCGGCACCGTCGCGACCGAGCCGTCGACGCCCAGGCCGATCGGGGGAGATGACGCGCCGGTCGTCGTGACGAAGCCGGCGTCGACGAAGCCGATGAAGGCGATGAACAGGCCGATGCCGACTGTGATCGCGAGCTTGAGCTGCACCGGCACGGCGTCGAAGATCATGCGGCGCAGGCCGGTCGCGGCGAGCAGCACGATGAGGAGGCCGTTGATCACCACGAGGCCCATCGCCTCCGCCCAGGTGACCTGGCCGACGACCGACACCGCGAGGAACGAGTTGATCCCGAGGCCGGCGGCGAAGGCGAACGGCAGGCGGGTGACCAGGCCGAACAGCACCGTCATGACGCCCGCGGTCAGCGCCGTGACGGCGGCGACCTGCGTGAACCCGAGGGAGTTGCCGTCGACGTCGATCCCGCCCGACAGGATGATCGGGTTCAGGATGACGATGTAGGCCATCGTCACGAACGTCACCACACCACCGCGGACCTCGGCTCCGACCGTCGAACGGCGGCGCGTGATCTCGAAGAAGCGGTCCACGCCATTGCGTGGTTCGGGGGACTCTGCGGTGGTGTCGACGACGGGCGACGGGGTTGTGCTCATGAATAACCTCCGCGCTAAACGTTAGTGCTCACGGACCTGCGCCGATGACCGGACCGGATGCCGCGACCGGCCGCATCGCCGCCGGGACGTCGGCTCGGCGCTGGGTAGGGTCGATGGCGCATGCATCGCCTCACCGTCGCCCTCCTCTCCGCCGTCGACGCCGCCATCGCGGTCGCCGTCGGCATCGCCGTGACCCTCGCCCCGCTGACGCTGCTCTTCGTCTTCACGTTCGGCGCGGGCGCGGACTGGTCCGCGCTGTGGCCCACGGCGGTCACGGCCTGGCAGTTCGGCAACCTCGTGCCGCTCCTCGTGACACTCCCCGCCGAGTACGTCGCCGCGACGGGGATCGACCCGGCCGCGGCATCCTTCACCCTCTCTCTGGCTCCGCTCGCGTTCGCCGGCTTCACGATGATCTTCGCCGCGCGGTCGGGCGTGCGGGCATCGCGCGCCGAAGGCTGGGCGACGGGTGTCGTGACGGGGACCCTGGTGTTCGGTGTGCTTGCCACCCTCGCCGGCTTCACGTCGCAGAACCTCGTCGCCGACGCCGAGCTGTGGCAGGCGATCCTCGTGCCGATGCTGGTCTTCGGCCTGTTCTCGCTCGCGGGCGCCGTCGTCACGGAGTGGCGCGAGGCGGGCGCCGGCCCGGTGGCCCGGGTGCGCGACCGCGTGGAAGCCGCTCCCCACGGCTGGGGCGAGACCCCGGGGCTGATCGCGCGCGGGACGGCGGTCGTCGTGGTCGGTCTCATCGGGCTCGGTGCGCTGGTGACGGCGCTCGCGGTGCTGCTGCGCGGCGGCGAGGTGGTCGCGCTGTTCCAGGCGGGCAACGTCGACGTTCTCGGCGCCGTGGTCGTGACCCTCGCCCAGCTGGCCTACCTCCCGACCCTCGCGGTGTGGGGCATGGCGTTCGCAGCCGGCCCGGGTTTCGTGTTCGGCGACGGCACCGCCGTGTCGCCGTCCGGCACGCAGACCGGCGTCGTACCTGGCATCCCGATCCTCGGTGCGATCCCCGAGTCGACGACGCCGTGGCTGCTGCTGCTCGCGCTCGTGCCCGTTGCGCTCGGCGCTCTCGCCGGCTGGATCGCGCGGTCGCGCCTGGTCGCGACGCACGCGACGGGCGTCCCCGCGCCCGCCGCATCGAACGACGCCGGACCCGTCGTGCTGTCGGGACTGCTCGCCTCTGCCCCCGTGATCGAGCCCGACCCCGACGACCGGCCCGCAGCTGGCGAGGATCCCATCGCGGCGCGGCTGGCCATCGCGGCGGGCATCGCGGTGGCGTCGGCCGCAGCGGCCGCGCTGCTCGCGGCGATCGCCTCCGGCTCGCTCGGTCCGGGCCGCCTCGCGCACGTCGGCCCGGAACCCGGACCCGTCGCCCTCGCGGTCGGGATCGAGGTGCTCGTCGGCGCGTCGATCCTCCTGCTGTCGCCGCGCGGCCGGTCGCACGCCCACGCATCCCGCGAGGACGTCCCGAGCGCGCACACGCCCTTCGAGCCTCACGAGGAGGTTCGGGATGCTGCGCCCGAACCCCTCGTCGACGAGCATCCCACGCTCGATCTCGGCCCTCGACGGCCCGGCTCGGGCGCGCCGGTAGACTAGCCGGGTGCTCACGGTCGCCGTCCTCATCTCGGGCACAGGGTCCAATCTGCGCGCTCTGCTCGATGCGGCCGCCGACCCCGAGTATCCCGCCCAGATCGTCGTCGTCGGCGCCGACCGCGAGGCCGAGGGCTTCGCGCACGCCGAGGAGTACGGCATCCCCTCGTTCATGGTCCCGTGGGCCCAGTTCGGCTCGCGAGAGGAGTGGGGCGCCGAGCTCGGCAGGCAGCTGGCGGTGTGGCGTCCCGACCTGGTCGTGCTGAGCGGTCTCATGCGTCTCCTGCCGGCACCGCTCGTCGACGAGTGGTCGCCTCGCATCATCAACACCCACCCCGCCTACCTGCCCGAGTTCCCCGGCGCCCACGGCGTGCGCGACGCGCTCGCAGCCGGCGTCGAGCAGACCGGAGCCAGCGTCATCATCGTCGACAACGGGGTCGACTCCGGCCCGATCCTCGCCCAGGAGCGCGTCCCCGTGCTCCCCGGCGACGACGAGCACACGCTTCACGACCGCCTCAAGCCCGTCGAGCGGCGGCTTGTGATCGACGTCGTCCGTCGCATCGCGAACGGCGAGCTCGATCTCGATGCCGCATCCGCGGGCGCGGCAGCCGCATCGACCGCCGCCGACGGCGACGCGTCGAGATCCCCCGCTTCCTGACCCACCGACGAGGAGATCCTCCCATGGCCGGCCCGACCACCGACCCCGCCCTGTACCACCACCGCGACGTCGTCCCGATCCGTCGCGCGCTCGTGTCGGTGAGCGACAAGACCGATCTCCTCGCGCTGGCCGACGCGCTCGCCGCCGCCGACATCGAGATCGTCTCCACCGGCTCGACGGCCGCGACGATCCGCGAGGCAGGCCACGCCGTGACGGACGTGGCGACGGTGACCGGCTTCCCCGAATCGCTCGGCGGCCGCGTCAAGACGCTTCACCCGGGCGTGCACGCGGGCCTGCTGGCCGACGTGCGCCTCGACGACCACAAGCAGCAGCTGGGCGAGCTCGGCATCGAGCCGTTCGAGCTCGTCGTCGTGAACCTCTACCCCTTCGTCGAGACGGTGCGCTCCGGCGCCGAGGGGGACGCCGTCGTGGAGCAGATCGACATCGGTGGCCCCGCGATGGTGCGCGCATCGGCGAAGAACTTCGCCAACGTCGCGATCGTCGTCTCACCCGAGTCGTACCCCGCGATCATCGAGGCCGTGACCGGCGGCGGGACGACGCTCAACCAGCGTCGCGAGCTCGCCGCACGCGCCTTCGCCCACACCTGCGAGTACGACCGCGCGGTCGCCACGTGGTTCGCCGAGCAGACCCTCGGCGAGGGCGACCTGCCGCAGCACCTCACGATCAAGGCCGAGCGCCTCGCCACCCTGCGCTACGGCGAGAACTCGCACCAGCGTGCCGCGATCTACACGAGCGCCGGTGGCCACGGCATCGCCCAGGCGACCCAGCTGCAGGGCAAGGAGATGTCGTACAACAACTACGTCGACGCCGACGCCGCGCTGCGCGCCGCCTTCGACATGGTCAAGCCTGCGGTCGCGATCATCAAGCACGCCAACCCGTGCGGCATCGCGGTGGCTGCTCCCCACGCACTCGATCCCATCGCCAGCGCCCACCTGCGCGCCCACGAGTGCGACCCGGTGTCGGCCTACGGCGGTGTGATCGCCGCGAACGGCACCGTCACGCTCAAGATGGCCGAGAACCTGAAGGACATCTTCACCGAGGTCATCGTCGCCCCGTCCTTCGAGCCGGCCGCCCTCGAGGTGTTCCGGGCCAAGAAGAACCTCCGCCTGCTGCAGCTCCCCGACGACTGGCAGCAGGAGCGGATGGACGTGCGCCTCGTCTCGGGCGGACTGCTCCTGCAGGACGCGGACCGCTTCCCGTCCGACATCGATTCGGTCGCCAAGGACTGGGAGCTCGTCTCAGGCGAGCGTCCCGCGGCGAGCGATATGCAGAACTTCATCTTCGCGTGGAAGGCGTGCCGGGCCGTCAAGTCCAACGCCATCGTCCTGGCGAAGGCGTCGGCGACGGTCGGCATCGGCATGGGCCAGGTCAACCGCGTGGACTCGTGCCGCCTCGCCGTCGAGCGCGCCGGCGATCGCGCGGCCGGCTCGGTCGCGGCATCCGATGCCTTCTTCCCCTTCGCCGACGGCCCGCAGGTGCTCATCGATGCCGGCATCTCGGCGATCGTGCAGCCCGGCGGATCGGTGCGCGACGACGAGGTCATCGAAGCCGCCCGCGCCGCCAACGTGACGATGTTCTTCACCGGCGAGCGGCACTTCTTCCACTGACCGCGCGTTCGCGCCGCCCTTTCCGGACCCCCGGGTCCTTTCGCGAGACTGCATCGTTGCGCCGAGACTGCACCTGCCGTCTGCGTTCTCGGTTCACGGATGCGGTCTCGCGGGCGAGCGGGGGCGCCGGGGGAGCGGGGGCGCCGGGCGAGCGGGGGCGCCGGGGGCGCCGGGGGAGCGGGGGCGCCGGGTGAGCGGGGGCGCCGGGTGAGCGGGGGATGGGGAGACGGGGTTGGAATCACAGTCGTGTCCGATTTCCGCGAGTGGATGTCGGCGGTCCGTGTAAGGCTGGGGTCATGAGCAGCCCGGCCATGACCTTCGATGAGCGGTACCGCGCGATCGACTCGCGCGACACGCGCTTCGACGGGCAGTTCGTCACCGCCGTGCGCTCGACGGGCATCTACTGCCGTCCGAGCTGCCCGGCGCGCACCCCCAAGCCCTCGAACGTCACGTTCTACCCGACGAGCGCGGCCGCGCATGAGGCGGGCTTCCGCGCGTGCAAGCGATGCCTGCCCGAGGCTGCTCCGGGGTCCCCGCAATGGAACCTCCGGGGCGACACGGCCGGGCGGGCGATGCGGCTCATCGCCGACGGCGTCGTCGAGCGGGAGGGGGTGCCGGGCCTCGCGCGGCGCCTCGGTTACTCGTCTCGCCACCTCACGCGGCTGCTGAGCGCCGAGCTCGGCGCAGGTCCGCTCGCGCTCAGCCGCGCCCACCGTGCGCAGACCGCGCGCATGCTGCTCGTCGGCACCGACCTGCCCGCGGCCGACGTCGCCTTCTCGTCCGGGTTCGCGAGCGTCCGTCAGTTCAACGACACGGTGCGCGAAGTGTTCGGCATGTCGCCGCTCGAGCTGCGCGCGCGGCGCCGCGTCGTCGCGGGCACCCGCACCGTTCCCGCCCCGGGGTCTATCGACCTCGTGCTGCCGCATCGCGGCCCGCTCGACGCCGACGGGCTGTTCGACTGGATGGCCGCGCGCGCGGTCGACGGCGCCGAGGTCGCGACGCCCACGACATTCGCCCGCACCTTGCGTCTGCCCGGCGGGCCGGCGTGGTTCGAACTGCGCGTCGACGAGGTCGGCCGCATGCGGCTGCGGGCGCGGCTCACGCACCTGGGCGATCTGTCCACGCTCGTCACGCGCGCCCGGCGCCTGTTCGACCTCGACGCCGACCCGATCGCCGTCGACGAGGCGCTGTCGCGGCACGCGGAGCTCGCACCGCTCGTCTCCGCGCTCCCCGGCATCCGCGTCCCGGGTGCGGCCGACCCGCACGAGATGCTGATCCGGGCCATGGTGGGGCAGCAGATCACCGTCGTCGCCGCACGCACGGCGCTGTCCGCCCTGACCTCCGCGCTCGGCGAGACGGTCGACGGCTTCGACGGCAGCACCCGCCTCTTCCCGACGATGGCCGCGATCGCCGAGCACGGCGCCGAGGTGCTGCGTGGTCCCGCCGCCCGCATCCGGTCGATCGTCGGTGCCGCCGCCGCGCTCGCCGACGGCAGCCTCGTGCTGACGACCGGTGACGATGGCGCCGAGCAGCGCGCCGCACTCCTCGCCATGCCGGGCATCGGCCCGTGGACGGCCGACTACGTGCGCATGCGCGTGCTCGGCGACCCCGACGTGTTCCTCCCCGGCGACGTCGCGGTGCGCTCCGGCGCCGCGGCCGCCGGGCTTCCCGCCGACCCCAAGCCGCTCACCGAGTGGGCGTCTCGCACCGCGCCGTGGCGCAGCTACCTCACCGCGCACCTGTGGCGCGCCGTCCCGCCGAAGCCCGCGCGTGCACGCCGGGGCGCGGCATCCGATCTCCAGAAAGCAGCCAGCGCATGAGCGTCGCGACCATCCAGACCATCGACACCCCCGACGGCGCGTTCACGATCCTCGCCGACGACGCCCAGCGCGTGCTCGCATCGGGGTGGACCGACGACGTCGAGCGCCTCCTCGGCCGTCTCCGGGCGGGTCACCGCCCGGCGACGGTGACCGAGGGGGTGACGGATGCCGCGGCCGCCGTCGTCTCGTACTACGACGGCGACCTCTCCGCGATCGACGACGTCCCGGTCGCGCAGCACGGCACGGCCATGCAGCTCGCCGGCTGGGACGCCCTCCGCCGGATCGAGCCGGGGCGACCGCTCACCTACGCCGAGTTCGCGACCGTCCTGGGCTCGCCCAGCGCCGTTCGCGCGGCGGCATCGATCTGCGCGCGCAACGCGCCTGCCCTGTTCGTCCCGTGCCACCGCGTGCTGCGCACCGGGGGAGCGCTCGGCGGGTTCGCGTGGGGAGTCGACGTGAAGCAGCGTCTGCTCGCGCGCGAGGCGGGCGTGCCCGCGCTCATCGGCTGAGCCAGCGCGCCGGTTGCCACCGCCGTCGTCCTCGGTCGATGGCACCCGCCGCCATCGTCCGCCTCGCCGACGGCAGCCACCGCCGGAAAACGCTTGTTGCATGCAGCGAACTCCCAGGTATAGGCTGGAGGGCTGTCGCGCTCAACGGGCCGCGGCAGCCCCGTTCCGCTCTCACCGAGGAGGATGCCATGTCCCAGGCCGCCATCGCCGCGAAGACCGTCTTCGTCCTCCGCATCGCCGGGCCGGAGCGCTTCCGCGCACAGGGGTAACAGCTCCCGTCCGCATTCCGGCGATTCCGCCGGCTTCGGCATACCGCCGCCTTCCGGAGCGTTCCCCTCACCGGGGCTCCGTCGCGCCTCGCGCACCCTCCCGACCCGACGCCGGGTCATCGCACCACCTCCCACAAGGATCATGACCACCACCGCCCTCCCCGACGAGACCGCTCCGTCGAAACGGTCCGAAAAGTCCACCCCGCAGGCGCTCGCCCGGCTGCTGCCGTTCGCGAAGCCGGTGCTGCCGCGCCTGGCGCTCGGCGCCGCGAGCGCGCTCCTCGCAAGTCTCCTCGCGCTGTCCATCCCGCTCGTCCTGGAAGCGATCGTCGGCGGCCCCATCGCCTCCGGCGACTTCACGCAGATCATCTGGGGATCCGCCGCGATCCTCGCCCTCGGCCTCGCCGAGGCGCTCATGGTGTGGCTGCGACGCTGGTTCGTGCTCGGCCCCGCCACCAAGGTCGAGTACCAGATCCGCCAGACGTTCTACTCCCGGCTGCAGAGGTTGCCGGTGTCGTTCCACGACAAGTGGCAGTCGGGCCAGCTGCTCAGCCGCATGATGCAGGACATCAGCATGCTGCGACGCTGGATGGCGTTCGGCATCGTGCTGCTGGTCGTCAACGTGCTCACCATCCTCGTGGGCACGGTGCTGCTGTTCCGCTGGCACTGGCTGCTCGGCACGGTGTTCCTCCTCGTATCAGCTCCGCTCTGGTATGCGGGCTACCGCTTCGAGAAGACGTACGGAACACTCGCCCGGCAGAGTCAGGATCAGGCGGGCGACCTCGCCACCTCGGTCGAGGAGAGCGTCCACGGCATCCGCGTGCTCAAGGCCTTCGGCCGCGGCAAGCACGCCCTGCAGAAGTTCACCCGGCAGGCCGAGACGCTCCGTGAGACCGAGTTGAGCAAGGCGCGGGCGATCGGCTGGATCTGGTTCTGGCTCGTGCTGCTGCCTGACATCGCCTTCGCGCTGTGCCTCGGCGCCGGCATCTACCTGGCGTCCATCGGGCAGCTGCAGACCGCAGAGCTGATCGCGTTCTTCGCGATGGCGACGGTGCTGCGGTGGCCGATGGAGTCGATCGGGTTCCTGTTCTCGTTCACGCTCGACGCCCGCACGGCGACCGACCGCATCTTCGAGGTGTTCGACGAGGAGAATGCGATCGTCGACCCCGAGACGCCGAGCACGATCGATCGTCCGCGCGGCGCGCTCGTCTTCGAGGGCGCGCATTTCCGGTATCAGGATGCCGCGGCCCGCGAGCGGGATCTGCTCGACGGCATCGACCTGGCCCTCCGCCCCGGGGAGACGATGGCTCTCGTCGGTCTGACCGGTTCGGGCAAGACCACACTGACGACCCTGCCGGCGCGTCTCTACGACGTGACGCAGGGACGGGTGACGCTCGACGGCGTCGACGTGCGCGATCTCACGCTCGACGAGCTGCGCCGCCACGTCGGCATGGCCTTCGAGGATGCGACGCTCTTCTCGCAGTCCGTGCGCGACAATGTCCTGCTCGGTCGCGAAGACCTCGCCCCGGGCAGCCCCGAGGCCGAGGCCATCATGCGCGAGGCGCTCCAGGTCGCCCAGGCCGGGTTCGTCGACGACCTGCCCGACGGCGTCGACACGATCATCGGCGAGGAGGGCCTGTCGCTCTCGGGCGGTCAGCGTCAGCGGCTCGCGCTCGCCCGGGCGGTCGCGGCGCGCCCGGCGGTGCTCGTGCTCGACGACCCCCTGTCGGCGCTCGACGTCGACACCGAGGCTCTCGTCGAGGACGCGCTGCGCGAGGTGCTGCACGAGACGACTGCGCTTGTGGTCGCGCACCGCCCGTCCACCGTCATGCTCGCCGATCGCGTCGCCCTGCTCGAAGCCGGGCGCATCACGGCGGTCGGCACGCATTCCGAGCTCCTCCGCGAGAGCGAGCACTACCGACATGTGATCTCGAGCCTCGAGGTCGAAGAAGCCCGCCTGCGGGAGAGGGAGGTGAACCTGTGAGCACCGCCACCGTCACCGGAACCAGCGGCGAAGACCGCTCCGACTACACGCGCGTCGAGAGCAAGGCGATCCGCAAGCGCTCGCTGCGCCTGCTCGGCTCGCTCGTCACGCCCGTACGCGGCCAGCTCTGGCTCGCCGCCATCGTCCTCGTCGTGTCGACGGCCTTCCGCGTCGCCGGCCCGGCGCTGATCGCGTTCGGCATCGACAACGCGCTCCCGGCGGCCGTCGAACAGATGAACTGGCTGCCCACGATCGGCGTCGTGGTCGTCTACCTCGCCACGGGCATCGCCGGCGCCGGCCTCATCGGCTGGTACGTCGTCGTCGCGGCCCGCCTCACGCAGGCGATCATGCTCGACCTGCGCAAGCGGATCTTCCTGCACACCCAGCGCCTCAGCCTCGAGTTCCACGAGTCGTACACCTCGGGCCGCATCATCTCTCGCCAGACGAGCGACCTCGACTCGATCCGCGAGCTGCTCGACGGGGGTCTGAACGAGCTCGTCTCGGGCATCCTCTACGGCGGATTCACCCTCATCGCGCTGCTGCTCGTCGACTGGGAGTCAGGCGTGATCCTCGCGGTCATGGGGATCCCCCTCTTCCTCCTGATGCGCTGGTTCTACACGCGCTCTCAGCGCGTGTACCGCGAGTCGCGCGTGGTGAGTGCGAAGGTGATCGTGAAGTTCGTCGAGACGATGACGGGCATCCGCGCCGTCAAGGCGTTCCGCAAGGAGCCCCGCAACGATGACGAGTTCGGTGAGCTCGCCAGCGACTACCGAGACGTCAACATGCGCTCGATCAAGCTGTTCGGCACGTTCGAGCCGGGGCTCATGGCCGTCGCCTCGGTGACGGTGGCGCTGGTGCTGCTGTGGGGCGGCTACCGCGTGATCGACGGTGCGATCGAGGTCGGCATCCTGCTGGCGGCGGTGCTCTATGTGCGCAACTTCTTCTCCCCGCTGCAGGAGGTCGCGTTCTTCCTGAACTCGTACCAGTCCGCGACGGCGGCGCTCGAGAAGGTGTCGGGCGTGCTCGAGGAGCAGCCCACGGTGCCCGACCCGGTGCAGCCGGTCGACCTTTGGAGCGCCCGCGGGCATGTGCGTTTCGACGACGTGCTCTTCGGATACTCCGACGACCGCGTGATCCTGCCGGACTTCTCGCTCGACATCCCGGCCGGTCAGACGATCGCGCTCGTGGGAACGACCGGCGCAGGCAAGTCGACGCTCGCCAAGCTCGTGTCACGGTTCTACGACCCGACACGCGGCGCGGTGACCCTCGACGGTGTCGACCTGCGCAACCTTCACCCCAAGGACCTTCGACGCGCCATCGTCATGGTGACGCAGGAGGCGTACCTGTTCAGCGGCACCGTCGCCGACAACATCGCGCTGGGCAAGCCCGACGCGACGTTCGAGGAGATCCAGGCCGCGGCTCGGGCGGTCGGCGCGGATGCCTTCATCCAGGCGCTGCCCGACGGCTACGACACCGACGTGAACAAGCGCGGCGGCCGCGTCTCGGCGGGGCAGCGACAGCTGATCTCGTTCGCGCGCGCGTTCCTCGCCGATCCCGCGGTGCTGATCCTCGACGAAGCGACCGCCTCGCTCGACATCCCGAGCGAGCGCCAGATCCAGGACGCCCTGCAGACGCTGCTGGCCGACCGCACGGCGATCATCATCGCCCACCGGCTGTCGACGGTCGCGATCGCCGATCGCGTGCTCGTCATGGAGCACGGCCGGATCATCGAGGACGACGCGCCCCAGGCGCTCATCGGCGGCGACGGCCGATTCGCCAAGCTGCACGCGGCGTGGCGCGAGTCGCTGGTCTGACGACCGCACACGGATGCTCCGGCCGTCTTCGCGCGGCCGGGGCATCCGTCGTCTCAGCGACCTGCGGACGAGACGAAAGAGGCGAGCGGATGCCGCGGCTCGAGGTCGGCGAGGGCGAGTGCCCCGTCGATGCCCTGCCCGAGCGGCGCGACGAACCGCGCATCGTGCTGAGCGGCGCGCAGGCTGTCCTCGAAGGCGGCGCGCAGCAGCGGCGATCCGAACACGCCGCCGATCGCGCACACCGCGGGCTGGCGGATGTCGCCGACGCGGTGGAGTGCAGTGGACACGCTGAGCGCCAGTTCACGCCCCGCACGTCGCAGGATGTCCTGCGACACCGCGTCCCCCCGCTCGGCGAGCTGCGCCGTCGAGGCGGCGAACGAGGCCACGGTGCTCACCCGATCGGCTGACGACTGCAGGTCGATGTACGCCTCCGACAGGTCGGGCCACCGCGCCGCAGCGACGTTGCGCAGCGCGGTCGCGGGGCCGCGGCCATCGTACGCGCGCATGACGGCGTCGAGCGCCTCACGCCCGATCCAGTACCCGCTGCCGGCATCGCCCATGACGTGACCCCAGCCGTCGACCCGAGCGACGCGCTCCGCGCCCACGGCGAGCGTGACGACTCCGGTCCCGGCCGCCACGACCGCGCCGCGGCCCGGACCCATCGCCCCGAGGTACGAGGTGGTGGAGTCGTGGGCGAGCAGCACCTCTCCGGCGCCGGCCCCGGCGACGAGCGACCGCAGGGAGGCGGCATCCGCTTCTCTGGAAGTGAGTCCCGAGACGCCGGCGGCCACGACGAGCTGTGCGCCGGGCTGCCACCTCTCGACCGCGTATCGCACGGCACCGGCGAGCTGGGGCAGCAGCGGCTCGTGTGTGCGGATGCCGGGGAGCAGCGCGTCCTCGATCCTCGAGCCGGCCCGGAGCCGGAGTTTCATGCCCGTCTGCCCGGCATCGATCGCCAGCACAGTCCTCGCCGTCACTGCGCCCCTTCCGTCGCGGGATCCTCGATCACCCGAGCGGCCGAGCGGCCGTGCGAAGGAGCCGGGCTGAAGGCGACGGAGCCTCGAAGGGGGAGGGGTACTCGAGGCCCCGCCGCCGGTCTCAGGAGCCCGGACGGGCTGTGTCGCTGCTTGCGGTATTCGGGTGATGCGCGAGGGTCGGTCAGAGACGGATCTCTGCGATCACTTCACCGTACTCGGTCTCGCCGACGGGAGTGAAGCCCACACGCTGGAAGAATGCTTCGGGTCCGCCTTCTCCGGCTTCGTAGATCACGGCCACGCGGTCCAAGCCCCGGTTGCGCGCCTCTTCGAGGAGCTGCTCGACGGCGAAGCGCCCGACACCGCGACCCTGATCGTCGGCATCGACGTTGATGCGCCACAACACGGATCGGAAGTGCTCGACGGGGGAGTCGGGGTCGAAGTTCGCGCTGACGAAGGCGACGACCTCGTCACCGTCGAGCACGACGCGCTGCCACGTCGTCTGGGGGTTCACCACGGTGGCGGCGATGCCGTAGCTGACGGGCGCGAGGAACTGTTCCTGACCGGGCTTGAGCGACAGATTGTTGACCGCCACGATCGTGGCGGCGGAGAGTTCGACGAGTCGCAGATCAGCCATACGCACAGGCTAGCCCGGATGACGCGGCCAGGCATCGTCGAATGGTCTTGTTCACGTCCCCTTCACCCAGGGAAGTATCTCGATGTCGAGATACTTTGCCCTTGCGATAGGCTGGAAAGACCACTGAACGGAGACGAACCCGGTGACCGATTCGACCATCATCTACACCTACACCGACGAGGCACCGGCGCTGGCCACAGCCTCGTTCCTGCCGATTGTGAAGGCCGTCACGAGCCAGGCGGGGGTGGATGTCGAGATCCGAGACATCTCGCTCGCAGGACGCGTGCTCGCCGCCTTCCCGCAGAAGCTGACGACCGAGCAGCAGGTGGGTGACGCGCTGGCCGAACTGGGTGGACTCGCGACGCTTCCCGAGGCGAACATCATCAAGCTGCCGAACATCTCGGCCTCGATCCCGCAGCTCAAGGCGGCCATCGCGGAGCTGCAGTCGCAGGGCTACGACATCCCCGACTACCCCGACGAGCCCGAGACCGTCGAGGAGAAGGACGTCCGCGCGCGCTACGACCGCATCAAGGGCTCCGCCGTCAACCCCGTGCTCCGCGAGGGCAACAGCGACCGCCGTGCCCCGCTGTCGGTGAAGAACTACGCGCGCAAGCATCCCCACCGCAACAAGGCGTTCGCGGAGGGCTCGAAGACCCGTGTCGCCACGCTCGGACACGACGACTTCAAGTCGAACGAGAAGTCGACGGTCATCCTCGCCGACGACGTGCTGTCGATCCGGCACGTCGCAGCCGACGGCACCACGACCGAGCTGAAGAGCGGCCTCAAGGTGCTGCCGGGCGAGATCATCGACGCCACCTTCCTCTCGGCCGCTGCGCTCGACGCGTTCCTCGCCGAGACGCTCGCCGCAGCGAAGGCCGATGACGTGCTCTACTCGGTGCACCTCAAGGCCACGATGATGAAGGTCAGCGACCCGATCATCTTCGGGCACGTCGTCAAGGCCTTCTTCGCCGATGTGTTCGCGACGTACGGCGACAAGATCGCCGAGGCCGGCCTCACCCCCAACGACGGTCTCGGCGCCATCCTCGCCGGTCTCCCGTCGGTCGAGGGCGGCGACGCCATCGCGGCCGCCATCCAGGCCGACCTCGAGCGCGGCCCCCGCCTCTCGTACGTCAACTCCGACAAGGGAATCACGAACCTCCACGTGCCGTCCGACGTCATCGTCGACGCCTCGATGCCCGCCCTCATCCGCAACGGCGGCAAGCTGTGGGGCGTCGACGGCGGCGAGGCCGACACTCTCGCGGTCATCCCCGACTCGTCCTACGCCGGCGTCTACCAGACGGTCATCGAGGATGTCATCGCTCACGGACCGCTCGACCCCGCCCAGATCGGCACGGTCCCGAACGTCGGGCTCATGGCGCAGGCGGCCGAGGAGTACGGCAGCCACGACAAGACGTTCGAGATCGCGGCGCCCGGTGTGGTGCAGGTGGTCGACAGCGCCGGCGAGGTGCTGATCGAGCACGACGTCGAGGCGGGCGACATCTGGCGTGCCACACAGACGAAGGACATCGCGGTGCGCGACTGGGTGAAGCTCGCCGTCACGCGCGCCCGCGCGACCGGCGCTCCCGCCGTGTTCTGGCTCGACGAGACCCGCTCGCACGACGCCGCCCTCATCGCCAAGGTCCACGAGTATCTCGCCGACCACGACACCGACGGCCTCACGATCGAGATCCTCGCTCCGGCGGCGGCGACGCAGTACTCGCTCGACCGCCTGCGCAAGGGCGAAGACACCATCTCGGTCACGGGCAACGTGCTGCGCGACTACCTGACCGACCTCTTCCCGATCCTGGAGGTCGGCACGAGCGCCAAGATGCTCTCGATCGTCCCGCTGCTCGCCGGGGGCGGGCTGTTCGAGACAGGCGCGGGCGGCTCGGCGCCCAAGCACGTGCAGCAGCTGCTCGAGGAGAACTACCTGCGGTGGGACTCGCTCGGCGAGTTCTTCGCACTTGCCGCCTCGCTCGAGCACCTCGCGACCACGACCGGCAACGTGCGCGCGCAGGTCCTCGCCGACACGCTCGACGCCGCCACCGGCACGTTCCTCGAGAACGACAAGTCGCCAGGACGCGCCCTGGGCACGATCGACAACCGCGGGAGCCACTTCTACCTGACCCTGTACTGGGCTCAGGAGCTGGCGTCGCAGCAGGCCGACGCCGCCCTCGCCGCGGCCTTCGGGCCGGTCGCCGAAGCGCTCGCGGCCCGGGAGGACGACATCGTCGCCGAGCTGATCGCCGTACAGGGATCGCCCGCCGACATCGGCGGCTACTACCGTCCCGACACCGCGCTGGTCGAGTCGGTCATGCGCCCGTCCAGGACGTTCAACGAGATCATCGACGCGCTGGGCTGATCACGACGAACAGAAGAGGGGGGGGCGGGGGGGGGGGGGGACCCCCATCACGGTTCAGCCCCCACCCCCACCCCGGGTGG
>NZ_JAKYXC010000015.1 GCF_022538185.1 Microbacterium sp. CFH 31415
CCCCGCGGTGCCTCCACCCCCCCACCGCGCCGCGGCCCCGCCCCGGCCGCCCCCCCCCCCTCTTCTCGTTCCGGCCGCAACCGGAACGCGTGTGATCAGGCGTGCACCCACACCTCGGTGCCGGTGACCGTCCAGTCGTAGATGAACTTCGCGTCGGCATCCCACATGTTCACGCAGCCGTGGCTCTGCTGGAATCCCAGCGCGGAGCGGAACGCCGAGGCCCCGTGGAAGGCGATGTCGGGGGCGAACCACGTGATCCAGGGCACATCCTCGGTGCAGTAGCTGTTGACCGCCTCGGGGTTGTAGCACAGCGCGCCCATGTCCTGGATGCGCGTGTACGCGTTCACGGTGAAGTGCCCGGTCGGCGTCGGGGTGGCGTTCATGCCCGAAGAGATCGTGTACGTGCCGATGACCTTGTCGTTCTCGTAGAGATAGGTCGTCTGCGCGCTCAGATCGACCTCGACGCGACGCTCGAGCGACGTGGTCTTGAACTCGGTCTCGGTGACGGGCAGTTCGTACGCGCCGCTGCCGGAGGCGAGCTGGGCGGCGAAGTCGTCGGCGATCGACGAGGTGTCGCCGAGCGTGCGGCCGGTGACGCCCTCCGACAGCTCGCGGAGCACCTCTCCGGCGGAGTTGGTGATGACGGTGGCGTCCACCGCTGCGCGGTCGACCTGTTCGGGCAGGCCGGCGACGATCTGTTCGATCGCGGCGGCGTCGGCCGAGATCTCGAACGTGCCGCGCTCGCCGGGCGTCACCGTGAGCCACGAGGCGGCGACCTCGCGGGCGACGGGCACCGTGCGCTCGCTGCCCACGTAGAAACCCGCGGTGGTGAGGATGCCGTTGAGGCGAGCCGCAGCGGCTTCGGCGACGTACGTCGGGGTGGTCGCCTGAACGGGTGCCGAGACGGCCTCGAACTCGACGCGGGTCTCACCGGCCTCGAAGGCGTCCTGCAACGTGGCGCGCAGCGCGGCGATGTCGACGCCCGTGCCGGGCTCGGCGGGGGTTGTCACGTACGACACCGAGGTGGCGTCGTAGGCGAGGGTCGCGTCAACCGGCTCGGTGTAGAGCTCGGGGGCGGCGGCACGCAGGGCGGACGTGGCGGTCTCGTCGTCGATGCGCACGGGCGCATCGATCGATTCCGGGAACCACGCTGTGACGTTCCAGAGCGGGTTGGCGGCGAACGCCTCGCCGACGAGGCTGCTCGCGTCGACCGAAGCGCCGAGGTCGGCGCCGGTCACTTCTGCCTCGCCGCCCTCGCCCACGAGGACGATGGTGGTGTCGGCGAGGCGCTGGTTGACGATGTCTGCCGCGACGGCCGGCGGGAGGAGACCGATCTGGACTCCGGCCACGGACGTGCCGGGTGCGAGGAGGGTGACCGAGGCGATCGCGAGCGCGACGACGGCGGCGCCGGCGCCGAGGCCGATCCACAGTGGCTTGCGGCTCTTCTTGGGGGCGGGTTCCGCCGGCGCCCACGCGTACGCCGGGGTGGCCGGCCCGCCGCCGGCCGGGGCGGAGTGGGCGGGCGCGTCGTCGGCGACGGGGGAGACGACGTCGGTGGGGGCGGCTGCCTCAGGGGCGACGTCCGACGCGGCGACGGAGGCGAGCACGGTTGTCGTGTCGTCGGCGATCTGTTCGTGGGCAGCGGGCTCTTCGACGTCAGCGACCGTAACCTCGGTCTCGTCGGCGAGCTGTTCGTCGGCGGCGGGCTCTTCGACGTCAGCGACCGTAACCTCGGTCTCGTCAGCGACCGTATCCTCGGTCTCGTCGGCGACCGGATCCACGGTGACCGATTCCGCATCGGTGTCGGCCTCGGCGAGATCGGCGGCGTCCGCCTCGTCCGTGTCGGCGTCGGTGAGCGCGGCGTCGTCGATGATCGCGCGGTCGTCAGCCTGCGCGTCTTCGGCCCCTGACTTGGTCGCCAGATCCGTCACGTCTTCACCCCCCGGTTGTGAGCAACGTTGCCCCCATGGTAAATGACGCGCCTGTGCGCGCGGGCAACGACCTGATCACGGTGTCACGGTGCGACGGGAGGTCACTCCGTCGGTGTGCACAGCTCCTGGAAGCGGGCACCGGTCTCCTGGAAGCCTTCACCGAGCTCCTCGAGCTCGCCGACCTTCGAGGTGTCGCCCTCGACGATCGCCGACATGAGGTCGGCCACCTGGCCGAACATCGACTGCAGGTCGGGCAGGATCGCCTTGACGTCCTCGTTGGTCACCTGGTCGGAGGCGTCGGCGAGGCTCTGCACGGCGGCGTCCATGGCCTCGACGACGGCATCGGGGTCGTTCGGGTCCATGTTCTCGAACTCCGCCGAGGCGTCGGTCATGATGTCGTTCACGAGGTCGCAGGCCTCGGCCGTCGTCTGGGTCCCGCCGTCGGGGCGGTCCGATGGAGCAGCAGTGCCCGTCGCACCGGTGGGACCGGTGCAACCCGTGAGACCGAGGAGGGCGACGGCTGCGACCGTGAGCGCGGCGAAGCGGGGGGAGAAGGGCGTCGTACGCATCGTCCCACTGTAGGTGACGGCATCCGGAGCGCACATCGAAGCCCAGCCGACTCCCGGCCGCGGGTGTAACAGTTTTGTAAACACGCCGCCCAAATCCCTCTCCAAGGGTTGCGGATTGTTTGTTCGTAAGGTCTACTAACAAACATGTCTGCATCGGAAGTGCAGCGCGGCTCTTCCACTCTCGAGTCGCCGCACCCTTCAGGAAACGCCGCCGGACGCGGCTTCGGCTCGCCCCGGGCCCTGCGCCAGGGCGGCAAAGTGCTCCCCGAGCACGCCCGCGGCCACAACCGGTCGCTCGTGCTGCAGACCCTCTTCCACCAGGGCGCCATGAGCCGTGCCGACCTCTCCCGAGAGACGGGCCTCACCCGCGTGACGATCTCGGACCTCGTCGCCGAGCTCATCGCCGACGGGTTCGTCGCCGAGATGGGCGTACGGGAGGCATCAGGCCCGGGCAAGCCGGCGATCCTCGTCGACCTCGACCGTGACGGGCACCGCATCGTCGGCATCGACCTGTCGGGGAGCGACACCATCATCGGCGCCGTCCTCACCCTCGACGGCGACATCGTGTTCCGCCGCGAGGTGGCACTGCCGCAAGCCGACGACGTCGTGTCGACGGTCGTCGAGCTCGCACGCGTGCTCGTCGCCGAGTCGCACGCTCCGGTGCTCGGCATCGGCGTCGGCACCCCCGGTGTCGTCGACGATCGCGGCGTCATCCTCACCGCCCCGAACTTCGGCTGGGCGGGCTTCGACCTCGAGGGCGCCCTCCAGGATGCGCTCGGACTGCCGGTGCTCGTCGCCAACGACGCGAACGCCGCGGTCCTCGCCGAGTACACCTTCGGCGGCGCGGGTGACGACGTGCTGCTCGTCAAGGTCGGACGCGGTGTCGGCTCCGGTCTCCTGGCCGGCGGTCAGCCCATGCGCGGCGGACGCTTCGCCGCGGGCGAGATCGGTCACGTCACCGTCGGCACCGACGGCGGCCCGGTCTGCGGCTGCGGCAAGGTCGGGTGCCTGGAGGCATGGCTGTCGGTCCCTTCGCTGTCGTCGCGGCTGGCCGCGGCATCCGCTCCCGAAGATCGCGAAGGCATCCTCCGCGACGCGGGCGAGCGCCTCGGCATCGCCCTCGCACCCGTGGTCGGCGTGCTCGATCTGTCGGAGATCGTGCTCTCCGGCCCCATCGAACTTCTCGACGGACCCCTCGCGGAAGCGACCGTCGAGACCCTGCGCACCCGAACGCTGGCGCACGTCCACGACAGCGTCCGCGTGCGGATGACGGAGCAAGGTCAGGACATCGTCCTGCGCGGCGCGGCCGTCATGGTCCTGTCAGGACAACTCGGGGTCTCCTAGCGCAAAGGCTGCGCTGCCGGGGTTCGACTCCGGAGCCCCACAACCAAACCCCCCTGGATGGGTCACCCGGCCCGTCATCACCACCAAGAGAACCAAAGGAAGACACCATGAACAAGAAGCTCGGAGCCCTCGCGCTCGTCGGCGCTTCGGCTGTCGTTCTGGCCGGATGCGCGGGCGGCGGCGGCGCTGCTGCCCCCAGCGAGGCCGCGACCGGCGACCTGACCGTGTGGCTGGTCGGCACGGACACGCCGCAGACGGCCCGCGACTACCTCAAGGAGACCTTCGAGGAGGAGAACGACGGCTGGACGCTCACCATCGAGGAGAAGACCTGGGCCGACGTCTCCGACACGTACGAGGCGGCGCTGTCGTCCAATGACGCTCCCGATGTCGTGGAGGTCGGCAACACGCAGGCGATCGGCTTCGCCGACAAGGGACTGTTCCTCGACATCTCCGACATGGAGGACGCCCTCGGCGGCGACGACCTGCTGCCGGGTCTCGTCGAGGCCGGCACATACGACGACTCGCTGTGGGCCGCGCCGTACTACGCCGGGGGCCGCGTCGTCTTCTACACCCCGCAGATCGTCGGTGACACCCTCCCGGCCACGCTCGAGGAGTACGTCGAGAAGGGCGCGGAGCTGACCACCACGACCGTCTCGGGCATCTACGCTCCGGGCCGCGACTGGTACAACGCGCTTCCCTACGTCTGGGCCAACGGCGGCGAGATCGCCGTTCAGGACGGCGACGAGTGGGACGCCCAGTTCGGCAGCCCCGAGAGCGTCAAGGGCCTCGAGATGCTGCAGGACGTCTACGAGAACGCCACGGTCGCCCCGGTCGACGGCAACGAGCGTCTCGGCAACATCGCCTTCTGCGCGGGCGAGGTCGGCTTCCTGTCGACGCCGGCGTGGGCGGAGGGCAACCTGACGGGCGCCTGGCCGTGGGGTGACGAGGCCGCGGGTGAAGAGGTGTCCAACGGATGCCCCGACACCTACGCCAAGGACCTCGGCGCGTTCGCGCTCCCGGGCCTCGAAGAGGGCGAGACCGCCCCGATCTTCGCCGGCGGGTCGAACGTGGCCATCGCGTTCAAGAGCGACGCCCAGACCAAGGCCAAGGCCGCTCTCGAGATCATGCTCTCCACCGGCTACCAGGAGCTGCTCGCCGAGCAGGGTCTCGTTCCGGGAATCATCTCGGCCGCGTCGGCGCTGCCCGACACGGACTCCGCCAAGGCCCAGGCCGAGGCGCTGGCGAACTCGAAGTTCACCCCGGCGAGCCCGAACTGGGGCGAGGTCGAGGCTGCGCTGATCATCCCCGACGCGCTCGTGCGCATCGCGCAGGGTGAGGACGTCCAGACCGTGGCCGACGAGCTCGACACTCAGATCGAGGACATCCTCAACAAGTAAGTCCCCCCGGAGGTGAGGGGTCCCGGTTCCGACCGGGCCGGGACCCCTTCACCCCGGACCGAGCACTCGGTCAGACTCAGGTCGCGGACCTGCGCCTGACCCGGAGAGCGGTCCTCTCCGCACACATCCCGCCCCGCCGGTCACCTCGTCGTGCCCGGACGCACACCCCACAGAGAGGAGACGACATGAGCGACACCGCCACCGCGGTGCGTCCCGCCGATCAGCGGCCCACCGGCTCTCGCCCGCCCGTCTCACGGGAGAAGGCACGCGCGCGACGCGATGCGCGCAGCGCCTGGACGCTGCTCGCCCCCTCCCTGATCATCCTCGGCGTGATGGTCGCCTACCCGGCCGTGCTCATGGTCATCCAGTCGTTCACCGACTACACCGTGCGCAACAAGGTGCAGGGCACCATGCCGAACTTCGTCGGCTTCGAGAACTACCTCGACCTGTTCACGCAGTCGGACTTCCCCGTCGTGCTCATCCGCAGCCTGGCGCTCATGGTCGTCATGACGGTCTTCATCATGGTGTTCGGCGTGCTCATCGCCGTCCTGATGACGCGCCTCAGCCGTGCGTGGCGGATCGTCGTGTCCGTCGGACTCCTGCTCGCCTGGGCCATGCCTCCGCTGACGGCGACGGTCGTGTGGGGGTGGATCTTCGACACCCAGTACGGACTGGTCAACTGGGCGCTGAACACGATCACGGGAACCGACGACTGGACCAACCACCCCTGGCTGCTCAACCCGTTCTCGTTCTTCTTCGTCCTCACGATCATCGTGGTGTGGCAGGGTGTGCCATTCGTCGCCTTCACGACGTACGCGGGCCTCGGTCAGGTGCCCGCCGAGGTGCTCGAGGCCTCGTCGCTCGACGGCGCGAACGGCTGGAAGCGCTTCTGGAACATCGTGTTCCCGTACCTGCGCAGCGTGCTGACGGTGGTCCTCGTGCTGCAGATCATCTGGAATCTGCGCATCTTCACCCAGGTGTACGCGCTGCAGAGCCGAGGCGGCATCGCTCGCGAGACCAACGTGCTCGGCACCTACCTGTTCCGCCAGGGTCCCGGCGAGGTCGCATTCACCGCCGCCATCGGCGTCGTCATGGTCGTCCTGCTGCTCGTCCTCTCGTGGGGATACGTGCGCACCACCCTCAAGGAGGAGGAACTGTGAGCACCCAGGTCAGCACCGGCACTCAGCTCAGCACCGTCGGCGTCGACGAGGTGCTCGGGGAGGTCGGAAGCGCGAAGACGCCGAGGCGCGGCTCGATCGACGCGCGGCGACCGTCGCCGAAGCGCATCGTCACCCGCACGTTCCTCAACATCGCGGCTCTCATCGTCTTCGTGATGTCGGTGTTCCCCGTGTACTACATGGTGAACCTCTCGTTCACGCCGAACTCGAAGATCATCAGCCGCAACCCGAGTCTGTTCCCCTTCGACTTCACGTTCAGCAACTACCGCTCGGCGTGGGGCCGCGAGGCCGCCCCCGGGCAGACCGACTTCGCCCACGCCCTGCCGACGACACTCACGATCACGGCAGGCGTTCTCGTGGTCACGGTGCTGTTCGCCTTCCTGGCGTCGATCGCGCTCGCCCGCTTCAAGTTCCGCGGTCGCTGGACGTTCATCGTCGCCGTGCTCGTGGTGCAGATGATCCCCGGCGAGGCGATGATGTTCACGATCTACGGCATGATCGACGACTGGCGCCTGATGAACACGCTGCTGGGCCTGGGGATCGTCTATGTCGCCATGGTCGTGCCCTTCACCATCTGGACTCTGCGCGGCTTCGTTGCGGGCGTACCGGCAGACCTCGAGGAGGCGGCGATGATCGACGGGTGCACCAAGTCGCAGGCGTTCTGGAAGGTCACCTTCCCGCTTCTCGCTCCGGGGCTGGTCGCCACCGGCATCTTCGCCTTCATCCAGGCGTGGAACGAGTTCACCATGGCCCTCCTGTTCCTGCGGGGCTACAACCTGACGCTGATGCCCTGGCTCAACGCCTTCCAGTCGTCCTCGGTCGGCGGCGCCGTCAACTGGGGCGCCGTGATGGCGGGTTCGACGATGATCGCGATCCCGGTCGTCATCTTCTTCCTCATCGTGCAGGGCCGCATGACCGGCGGTCTCGTGTCGGGGGCGGTCAAGGGCTGATGCGCGCCGTGAACCACACCCTCTCCCGCGGGGAGACGGGGCGATGAAGGTCGGGCTCGACGTCGGCGGCACGAAGACCGACGCGGTCGCGGTCGACGACTCGGGCGCGATCGTGGGTCGCATCCGCCTGGCGACGGGATGGGGACCGGATGCCGTCACCGGCACCGTCCTCGACGCCGTGAGCGCCCTGGGGCGCGAGGCCGGCGTGGATGTCTCCGCGATCCGCTCCGTCGGCATCGGCATCCCGGGTCAGATCGAGCCGGGCACCGGACGCGTCGTGCACGCCGTGAACCTCGGCGTCGAGGAGCTCGACCTCGTCGCCGCCACCCAGTCCCGACTGGGTGTGCCGGTCGGCGTCGACAACGACGTCAAGGCCGCCGCACTCGGCGCCTTTGCACTACACGGCGGCTCGGGGTCGATGGGCTACCTCAACCTCGGCACCGGCATCGCGGCGGGCATCGTCAGCGAGGGCGTCCTGTGGCGCGGCGCGCGCGGCACGGCAGGCGAGGTCGGCCACATCTCAGTCGACCCGAACGGGCCGCTCTGCCGCTGCGGTCAGCGCGGCTGCATCGAAGCGCTCGCCGGCGGCGGCGCGATCGCCGAGCGCTGGGGGCACGCCGCGGCACTGCCGGTGCGCGATGTGTTCGACGCCGCCGACGCCGGAGACGCTCGGGCGCGCGAGCTTCGTGCCGGACTGACGCGGGGCGTGGCGGCGGCCGTGCGGGTGCTCGTGCTCACCGCCGATGTCGACGCCGTCGTCCTCGGCGGCGGCGTCACGGCGCTGGGCCCGCGGCTGATGGCGGATGTCGCGGCCGAGCTCGCAGCCAGTGCCGAGGCATCCCCGTTCATGCGCTCGCTGCGCCTCCAGGAGCGCGTCGAGCTGCTTCCTGCCGGCTCACCCGCCGCCGCACTCGGCGCTGCGCTCGTCGGTGCCGCCCGCGACCCGGAGGGAGCTCTCACGCGTGGCTGAGATCATCATCGTCCGAGACCCGGCTGAGGCCGGCGCGATCGCCGCCGACGAGATCGTGCGCCTCATCAGTGCGAACCCGCGCACAGTGCTCGGGCTCGCCACGGGGTCCACGCCGCTCCCGGTGTACGAGGCGCTGCGCCCGCGTGTCGCCGGACTCGACGTCTCGCAGGTGCGCGGCTTCGCCCTCGACGAGTACGTCGGTCTCGACCCCGCCCACCCCGAGAGCTACCGCTCGGTGATCTCGCGCGAAGTCGTCGAGCCGCTCGGTCTCGACCCGACTCTCGTGCGCGTGCCAGACGGGTCGCTCGACGGCATCGAGCATGCGGGCGACGACTACGAGCGTGTGATCACCGAGGCGGGCGGGGTGGACCTCCAGATCCTGGGCATCGGCACCGACGGCCACATCGGCTTCAACGAGCCGGGCTCGTCGTTCGCGTCGCTCACGCGGGTGAAGACGCTCACCGAGCAGACGCGCGAAGACAACGCGCGGTTCTTCGACAGCGTCGACGACGTCCCCCGGCACTGCATCACCCAGGGACTCGGCACCATCATGCGCGCGCGTCACCTCGTGCTGCTCGCGTTCGGCGAAGGCAAGGCCGAGGCAGTCGCCGGTGCGGTCGAAGGCGCGGTGTCGGCATCCCTCCCCGGGTCTGCGATCCAGCTGCACCCGCACGCCACGGTGCTCGTCGACGAGGCCGCGGCTTCGCGTCTCGCCCATGCCGACTACTACCGCTACGCGTACGCCAACAAGCCCGCGTGGCAGGGTCTCTGACCGCCGCAGCGATCGCCGGGCGCCGGCGGGGCTCAGTCCGCGAAGACCTTGCCCGGGTTCAGGATGCCGAGCGGGTCGAACTGCCGGGTGATCCGTCGCTGCAGATCCCACTGGTCCTCGCCGAGCTCGTCGACGAGCCAGCGTCGCTTGAGCACCCCGACGCCGTGCTCGCCGGTCAGTGTGCCGCCGAGCCGCAGTGCCGCGCGGAAGAGGTCGTCGGCGGCTGCCCAGATGTGCGCAGGTGCCTCGATGACGCCGAACTCGTCGGGCTCGGCGTCGAAGATGAAATTCGGGTGCAGGTTGCCGTCGCCGGCGTGCGCGACCGTCGGGATGACGACGCCGTGCTCGCGCTCCACGCGGGCGATCTCGTCGAACATCGCGGGCAGTGCGCTGCGGGGCACGGAGACGTCTTCGATCAGGGCGGTGCCGAGCGTCTCCATCGCGGGGTGCATCGACCGGCGGATCGTCAGCAGGCGCTCGCCCTCCTCGCGGTCGTGCGAGACGGCCACGGCCCCGCCGGCAGCCATGAGGACCTCGGCGATGCGCTCCGCCTCCAGGTCGGCGGCAGGGCCATCGGTCTGGATCGTCAGCTGCGCCGCACCGGGGGTCGGCGGCTCGAGAGACAGCAGCCGGTGGACTGCCGCAAGGGAGGCCGCATCCATCAGCTCCATGATGGCCGGCTGCACGCCTGCGGCGGTCACGGCGGCGGATGCCTCAGCCGCGGCGCGCACACCCGGGAAGGTCGCCGCGATCGTGCGCACCTCGCCGGGCACGAGCCGGCGCAGCTTTAGCGTCGCGCCCACGACGACCCCCAGCGTGCCCTCCGAGCCGATGACGAGCGAGGTCAGGTCGAGACCGGTGACGCCCTTGACCGTGCGGTGGCCGAGGTGCAGCAGGCGGCCGTCGGCGAGGACGAGATCGATCCCCAGCACGGCGTCGCGCACGACTCCGTACTTCGCGCACAGCAGGCCGCCGGCGCCCGTTGCGATGTTGCCGCCGACGGTCGAGGTCGCGCGGCTGGCGGGATCGGGGGCCCACCACAGCCCGTGCTCGGCGAGCGCGGTGTTGAGGTCGGCGTTGATCAAGCCCGGCTCGACGACCGCGAGCAGGTCGTCAGGACGCACCTCGAGAATGCGGTCCATGCGACGCACCGAGAGGGCGATCTCGCCTTCCCCCGCGTTCGCACCACCCGCGAGCCCGGTGCCCGCTCCGCGCGTGACGACCGGCGTGCGGGTCGCGCTCGCGATGCGGAGCGTCTGCTGCACGTCTGCGACCGAGGTCGCATGCACGACCGCGAGCGGGGTTCCGGATGCCGCGTGCCCCGACTTGTCGGCGCGGGATTCGGCCAACGATGCGGGGGAGCTGTCGACGCGCTCGCCGAGGGCGGCGCGCAGCTGCGCGACGACGTCGACCGGCGTGCTCACGCGAACCGGCGCCGACCCGCGATCACGCCGATGATGACGGCGACGACGCCGAAGCCGAGCCCGATCCAGGCCTGATCCATGCTCCACCAGGCGATGGTCGCCGACGCATAGACGAGAAGCTCGACGAAGGCGCGCACGAACGGGTGCACCGCGAACACCGCGCGGGGGGAGACGAACAGCGCCCACACGACGATCGCCAGCACGGGCGCACCGATGCCGGCCACGATGTTCCAGGGGAACGGCCAAGATGCGAAGCCCCAGATCGCAAGGGTGGCGAAGGCGAAGAGCTCGCACAGGAAGGCGAGGACGTCGATCGCCGACAGAGGCGCCCGCGTGCCGGGGGCGGGCTCGGCGGATGACGCGGGGCGGGCGGAGTCGGACATGACTTCCAGTTTAGGCGCCGCTGCTCGCCCGTTCCGGCGTGCGGAGCGCGTCAGAACAGGTCGCTCAGCCTCGTGCCGACCGGCGTGCCGACGCGAGCGCCGTCGACATAGCGCAGCTCGAGGCGCGCGTCGGCGGCGAGCTCGGCCGCGGTCGGCACGATGGTGAGCACAGCGGTTCCGCCGTCGAGCAGCGCGGTCGCCCGTACGGAGCCGCGGATCCGGGCCTGCGCCGTGGCGCCCGCGGGGCCGCCGACCGTCACGTGGATCGACGTCGATCCGTCGGAGGTCGTGGCCGAGCTCGACACGATCGACGGCGACCCGCCGGGCACTCCTGTGCTCTTGGCCACGCTGCCCGCGTTGCCGTCGGTGCCGCCGTTGCCCACGCTGCTGTTCTGGGGCGTGCCGTTGGTCGCACCGCCGTTGTTCACGCCGCCGTTGCCGTTGGTGCCGCCGTTGTTGCTCCCGCCGTTGTTCGTGCCGCCGTTGCCGTTGGTGCCGCCGTTGTTGCTCCCGCCGTTGTTGGTCCCGCCGTTGCCGTTGGTGCCGCCGTTGTTCGTGCCGCCGTTGTTCACGCCGCCGTTGTTCGTGCCGCCGTTGTTCACGCCGCCGTTGTTCGTGTCGCCGCTGTTCACGCCGCCGTTTCTGGTGCCGCCGCTGACGCCTGCGGTGTCATCGGCGACGTCCGGTTCGGTGCTCGCGTCGCCCGTGGCGCCACTCCCGCCCCCTTCGGCGGGAGTGTCCCCGCCCTGCGGGTCGGCAGCGGCCCCGATCGTCTCGGTGAGGACGAGCGGGATGTCGGAGGGGGCCGGTCCACCCGGCGCGGTGACCGGCACCGTCGCCGCCCGGATCATCTCGAGCGGCGTGACCGACTGCTCGTCCACCGTCTGCACCGCCGATGCGGGCGCGCCCTCGGCGGGAGCAGGGTCGCTCGCGCCCGGCAGTGTGACCGCCGCGACGGTACCGGCGACGAGGAGTCCGGCTGCAGCGATGCCGGCCACCCCTGCAGTACCGAGGAACCCGCCGGTGGCGGCGGCTGTCACCGTCGTTGCAGCGCTCGCAGCGCTCGCAGCGCTCGCGGCGCTCGCGGCGCTCGCAGCGCCAGCACCGCTCGTCGCAGCCGCACCGGCCGCACCGGCTGCCGCCGACCCCGCGCCGGCGGCGGAGCCTGATCCGGCGGCCGATCCTGCGGCGCCCGCGCCGACGGTGACGGCGCCCTGCATCACCGATGACGGCATCGCGGCGACGGTGGCGATCGGCACACCACCCTGCAGCGTCGCGAGATAGCCGGCGGTGCCGGCGACCCCGACCGTGAGGGGGATGAGCACGAGGGCGAGACGGCTCGACACCTCTCTGGCCTCGCACGCGACGATCGCGCAGCGCGCGCAGCTCGCGAGGTGCTCCTCGACGCGGGCGCGGTCGCGGCGTCCGACGTTGTTGCGGGAGTATGCGCCGAGCCGCTCGATCGACCACGCGCAGTCGGAGCCGTCAGCGACCAAGCGCAGATGCGCCTGGATCCATGCCTCCCGCAGGCCTTCGCGGGCGCGAAAGGTCAGCTGCGCGACGGCGGTGGGCTTCAGGCCGAGCAGCGGCGCGATCTCGGCCGGCTTCATGCCCTCGATCTCGGAGTACCAGAGCACCTCCTGCCATCGCGTCGGGAGACTGTGGAAGGCCCGGTGCGTGAGGCCGCGGTCCAGCGAGGCTGCGGTCGCCTCGTCGGTCGTCGTCGGGTCTTCGATCGTCTCGAGCTCGTCGATGGCGGTCTCGCGCCGGGTGCGGCCCCAGCCTGCGGCGGTGTTGCGGATGCTGGTGAAGAGGTACGCGCGGAAGGAACCCGTCGGGCCGCCACCGCGACGGATCGACTGGTAGATCCTCGTGTACGCCTCCTGCACGACGTCGTCGGGATCCGTCGTGGGCGAGACGCTGCGGGCGACCGCGATGCCGGAACGGTAGTGGCGGCGCCAGAGCTCGCCGTACGCGGCGGCGTCGCCGGACCGGCTGCGCAGCACGAGGTCCGCGTCACCGATGAGCGTCGGATCGCCCATCGTCGAGTCGTCGTGATCGATCACGGTCCCCCCGATCGGCTGCGCGGCTCCGACCGCTGCCCGGCGGCGATCCAGCCTAAGCGGGCCGATGGCAGACGGTCCGGCCCCACCATTCTGACCGCGAGCGGCTGGTTTGACCAGATCGATCCTCGATGCGTGCGCTCGGCGGACGGCACGTGCGGATCCCATCCGAGAGGAATTCCTCCCGACCCGCGTAATAGATCGCCCACCAGCCCGTCTCATCTACAAGACATCGCTGCTCGCCGATAGTGGGGATCACGGTGAGCATCGGCGAAGGACGGATCCCGTCCGTGTCGCCGGAGGCGGGGTTCGGTGGGAACTCGGGGGAGGGACCACCGTCCCCGCCCTACCCGGACCTGTGGCCATTGCCCGAATGGCGACCGGTCACACCACCCAGCTTCGTCCGCGGCGAGGCCCCGGGTCGCGCGCCCGACGGATCCCGTCAGGCGGCGGCGCCCGCCACCCAGACGCGCTGCACGCGCAGTTCGCCGTCGAGCAGCACGGCGTCGGCGACACCGCCCACGGCGAGCGTGCCGAGATCCGCGCGCCCGACGGCCCGCGCGGGTGTCGCCGTCAGCGCGCGCACCGCCACCGGCAGCGCGACCCCCGCAGCGACCACACGGCGCAGCGCGTCGTCCTGCGTGAGGGTCGACCCGGCGATCGCTCCGTCGGCTGCCAGCCGGGCCACACCCTGATCCACGACGACCTCGAGGCCCCCCAGTTCGTACCGCCCGTCACCGGTTCCCGCTGCGGCCATCGCATCGGTGACGAGAGCGACGCGACCGCCGGCCGCCGCGAACACGACCGCGATCAGGTCGAGGTCGACGTGCGTGCCGTCGGCGATCAGCTCGAGAACCACGCGCCCGTCGCGCATCGCGGCGACAACCGGCCCTGGTGCCCGATGGTGGATCGTCCGCATCGCGTTGAACGCGTGGGTCAGGATCGTCGCACCGGCGTCGAAGGCGCGCTGGGCGGCATCCGCATCGGCGTCGGTGTGCCCGACGGCCACAGCGACGCCCGCCTCGACGAGCCGGGCGATCGCGGCGTCGGCGCCCGGCAGCTCCGGAGCCAGGGTGATCTGGCGGATCGTGCCGCGGCCCGCCTCGAGCAGGCGATCGACGGACGCTGCGTCGGGTGCCCGCAGCAGCCCTTCTGCGTGCGCCCCCTTGTGGCCCGGATCGAGGAACGGCCCCTCCAGGTGAGAGCCGAGAATGGTCGGGTCGGCCGAAGCGAGATCGGCGACCATCGCGGCGCGTGCGGCGAGGTCATCGAGCGGTGCGGTGACGAGCGAGATGACGGCTCGCGTCGTGCCGTGCGCCAGATGCAGGGCTCGCGCGGACCGGATGGCAGCCGGGCCGTCGTCATAGCTCACGCCGGCTCCGCCGTGGCCGTGGATGTCGACGAACCCGGGGACGAGGCATCCGCCACCGCCGTCGAAGAGATCGTCGGCCGCCGGTCGTTCGCGGCCGACGCCCGTCGCCCGCACGCGGCCTCCGTCGAACAGCACCCACGCGTCGTCCGTGATGCGCCCGTCGTCGACGAGCCGCACCGAGTGGACGAGTGTGCTCACTCCGTCGCCCAGTCGATCTCGCCGCTGGGGTGGAACCCGATGCCGAGGCTTGTCCACAGCGGACCGAGCGCGCCGACGCGCGCACGGAAAGACTCCCACGTGCGCAGGTCGCTCGCGCCCGTCGCGGGCGACCAGGCGGCCTCGGCTGCGGCGGCGACGCGCGGGAACGCCATCGTCTCGACGTCGTCGAGCGTGCGGATCGTCTCGCTCCACATCGGCGCCTCGACGCCGAGGATGTCGCTGTCCTCGATGCCGGCGATCGTCCTGGACGGCTCCCACTCGTACGCGCGCTGCACGCTCGTCGGCCCGTTCGCCCACGTGAGGCCCAGCTTCGGACCCGTGGGGTACTGCATGTCGAGGTAGATCGCGTCGGCGGGGGAGAGGATCAGCTGACCGCCGTTGCGGACGAAGCCGCGCGCCTTCTCATCCATGCCGTCGGTGGGCTCCACGAATCCCCAGTACTGGCCCGCCGTCGCCTCGGCGAGGTCGGCAGCGTCACCGGCCTCGTGCCAGGCGACCGGCGTCTTGCCCAGGTCGGCGATGATCGCGCTCACCCTGGCCACGAACAGCGCGAAGTCCTCGTCGGGGGTGCCGAGCGCCTCGTCACCGCCCAGGTGCAGATACGGCCCGGGCGTCAGGCCCGCGAGCTCGCCGAAGACGTCGGCGGCGAAGTCGTAGGTGGCCTCGTCGTGGATCTTGAGCGACGAGAAGCCGACCGCGATGCCTCGGTACGGCCGGCCCGCCTCGGGCAGCTCGGAGCCGTCCTCCCGCATGTGGTCGGCGATCACCGGCTCTTCGACGAGCTCGGGGTACGCGAGTCCGACCGCGTGGGTGTGCCCCGGCATGTCGATCTCGGGGACGACGATCATGTGACGGGATGCTGCGTACGCGACGATCTCGCGGTAGTCGTCGTGGGTGTAGAAGCCGCCCGGATCGCCGCCGACCGCCGTGCTCGACGCCAGCTCGGTGAGCTTCGGGCGCGAGTGCAGCTGGATGCGCCACCCCTGGTCGTCGCTGAGGTGCAGGTGCAGCGCGTTGAGCTTCAGTCCGGCCGCGTGGTCGATGTACGCCTTGACGGTGTCGACCGGGTGAAAGTGGCGGGCGACGTCGAGCATGACACCGCGGTAGGCGAAGCGGGGTGCGTCGTCTATGGCGACAGCCGGCACGATCCAGTCGTCGCCGTCGCGCGAGATGAGCTGCCCCAGGGTCTGCACTCCGTAGAAGAGGCCGGCGGGGTCGGCGCCGGTGACGGTGACGGATGCCTCGTCCGCGACGAGCCTGTAGGACTCGGCTGCGCCGCTCCGCTCGATCGCCAGTGTCACAATCGGTCCGTCGCCGTCGCCGTCGCCGCCGTCGCCGCCGCCATGGTCGTTGTCGTCGCCGGCGAGGGTCAGACCGGTGCGTGCTTCAACCAGAGCGGAGAGGGCGGACGCGGCATCCGCCTCGCCTGCGATCCGCACGGAATCGGTGAGCCGGAACGGCGCGCCGGCTGTCGGGTCGAGCGAGGCGGGGGCGGGGACGACGGCGGGAAGCGGCACAGTGTCTCCATTCTGGGCGGCGGGCGCGCAGCCCGCCAGGATCGCCGCGATGACAGCGGCGACCGCTGCTGTCCGTCCTCGACGACGATTCATGTAAAGAGTCCTAACAAAAGGGTGGGGCCAGCCTATCGTTCCGGCGTCTCGCGTCCAATACGCGTCTCCCCCCGGCGAGCGGATGCCGCACGTCATCGACGGTCTCCGGAGAGTGCACGAGCGAGGCATCCGTTATGCTCGGTGTGTCGCGACTGGCGTTGAGGTGGACCACCACCGGGGAGCGACCGACTACGGCATTCGACCGCGCGCCTGGGCCGATGTGAGTTTCGATATGCGCGCGCTTCGCGGGCTACTCAACCGCTGTTCACTGCCGCAGTCAGGAGATCTTCATGACCGATCAGTACTTCAACGCCCCGCTCGCCGAGGTCGACCCCGAGATCGCACAGGTGCTCGAGCGTGAGCTCGATCGCCAGCGCGGCTACCTCGAGATGATCGCCTCCGAGAACTTCGTTCCCGTGTCGGTCCTGCAGTCGCAGGGCTCGGTGCTCACGAACAAGTACGCCGAGGGCTACCCCGGCCGCCGCTACTACGGCGGCTGCGAAGAGGTCGACGTCGCCGAGGAGCTGGCCATCGCCCGCGCGAAGGAGCTGTTCGGCGCCGAGTTCGCCAACGTCCAGCCGCACTCGGGTGCGACCGCGAACGCCGCCGTGCTGCACGCCATCGCGCGCCCGGGCGACACCCTGCTCGGACTCTCGCTCGATCAGGGCGGCCACCTCACGCACGGCATGAAGATCAACTTCTCGGGCCGGCTCTACGACATCGTCGCGTACGGCGTCGACCCCGAGACCTCGACGATCGACATGGACGAGGTGCGTCGCCTCGCCGTCGAGCACAAGCCCAAGGTCATCATCGCGGGCTGGTCGGCGTACCCCCGTCAGCTCGACTTCGCCGCGTTCCGCGCGATCGCAGACGAGGTCGGCGCACTGCTGTGGGTCGACATGGCGCACTTCGCCGGTCTCGTCGCCGCGGGCCTGCACCCGAACCCGGTGCCGCACGCCCACGTCGTCTCGTCGACGGTGCACAAGACCATCGGCGGCCCGCGCTCGGGCTTCATCCTCACCAACGACGCCGACATCGCGAAGAAGATCAACTCGGCCGTCTTCCCGGGCCAGCAGGGCGGACCGCTCATGCATGTCATCGCCGCCAAGGCGACGGCGTTCAAGCTCGCCGGCACCCCCGAGTTCAAGGAACGCCAGGAGCGGGTGCTGCGCGGTGCGCACATCATCGCCGAGCGTCTCTCGCAGCAGGACGTGGCGGGCGCCGGCATCACGGTGCGCTCGGGCGGAACCGACGTGCACCTCGTGCTCGTCGACCTGCGCAACGCCGAGATCGACGGCAAGCAGGCCGAGGACCTCCTCCACGAGATCCACATCACCGTCAACCGCAACGCGGTGCCGAACGACCCGCGTCCGCCGATGGTGACGTCGGGCCTGCGCATCGGCACGCCGGCGCTCGCGACCCGTGGCTTCGGCGACGCGGAGTTCACCGAGGTCGCCGATGTCATCGCCCTCGCGCTGCTGCCCGGTGCCGACGTCGAGGCGCTGCGCGCGCGCGTCGCCGCCCTGACCGCCGAGTTCCCCCTCTACCCCGGTCTGCAGCAGTAGCCCCCCGCGGATGCCGCCGCCCTCGGCCACGGCATCCTCCCACCCCCTCGTCCTTCGGCGAGACGTCAACGGGGCACCGAGACCGCGGGTACCAGCTGCCGTCTCGGTGCGCGGATGAAGTCTCGCGGTTCAGTCGAACAGGAGAGAACGTGACCGCACAGAAGCTCGACGGCAAGGCCGCTGCGGCCGAGATCAAGGCGGAGCTGGCCGAGCGGGTCGCCGCGCTCACGGCGCGGGGCATCACGCCCGGCATCGCGACGGTGCTCGTGGGCGCCGACCCGGCCTCGCAGCTGTACGTGGGGATGAAGCACCGCGAGTCCGAGTCGATCGGCATGAACTCGATCCAGCGCGAGCTCCCCGCCGACGCGACGCAGGCCGAGGTCGAGGCGCTGATCGACGAGCTCAACGCCGATCCCGAGTGCCACGGCTACATCGTGCAGCTGCCGCTGCCGAAGCACCTCGACACCGACGCGATCCTCGAGCGCATCGACCCCGACAAGGACGCCGACGGCCTGCATCCGACCAATCTCGGCCGGCTGGTGCTCAACGTGAACACCCCCATCACGTCGCCGCTGCCCTGCACTCCGCGCGGCGTCATCGAGCTGCTCCTGCGCAACGGGTACGACCTGAACGGCAAGGATGTGGTCGTCGTCGGCCGCGGCGTCACGATCGGCCGGTCGATCGGCCTGCTTCTCACGCGCCGTGAGTACAACGCCACGGTGACGCTCACGCACACCGGCACAGCCGACCTGTCCCACCACCTGCGCCAGGCCGACGTGATCGTCGCGGCGGCGGGCGTCAAGCACATCGTGCGCGCCGAAGACGTCAAGCCGGGCGCCGCCGTGCTCGATGTCGGCGTGACCCGCGAGATCGACCCCGAGACGGGCAAGTCGAAGGTGTACGGGGATGTCGCACCCGATGTCGCCGAGGTCGCCGGCTTCCTCTCGCCGAACCCCGGCGGCGTGGGCCCGATGACCGTCGCGCTGCTGATGACGAACGTGGTCGAGGCCGCGGAGCGGCTCGCGGACTGAACGGCTCTCCACGCCCGGGGTTTACGCCGCACCGCGATCGGTGGCAGGTTGAGGGGATGAGCATCGCGGAGCGGTCGTGCTGATCTACTCGATGGGCGTCTCGGCGGACGGATTCATCACCGACCGCGACGGTGGCATCGACTGGGGCGGTCCCGATGAGGAGCAGTTCGCCTTCCACATCGAGGAGATCCGCGACCTCGGCGGGTGCCTGTTCGGGCGACGGCTGTACGAGACGATGCTCGTCTGGGAGACGGACCCGTCGATCCGCGACAGCGCGGCCACCGCAGAGTTCGCCGACCTGTGGTCCGCCATCCCCAAGGTGGTGTTCAGCCGGACGCTCGACCGGGTGGAAGGCAACGCGAGGCTCGCCGAGGGGTCGCTCGCCGAGGAGGCGGCGCGGATGGTCGGCGCGACGGACAAGGACGTCGAGATCGGCGGTGCGGTCCTCGCGTCGTCCGCAATCGAACAGGGGCTGATCGACGAGTTCCGGATGTTCCGCTACCCCGTGATCCTGGGCGGAGGAATGCCGTTCCTCCCGCCCGTCGAGCACCCCGTCGCGCTCGAGCTGCTCGAGACCCGCACCTTCGGGGGGCGCGTCGTGTTCGAGCGGTACCGCCGCATCCAGGACGCCTGAGACATGCCCGACCTCGACGACATCCGCCGCACGGCCGCAGGCCTGCCCGGCTGCGAGGAGCGCACGATGACGGGCGGCGTCGCGTGGTTCGTGCGCCGCAAGCTCTTCGCCTGGGAGTGCCACCCGTGGCCGAGCATCCCCGAGGACATGCGCGCGATCATCGCGGCCGAGCTGGTCGTGGGCGTGAAAGTCGCCGACCGAGTCGACGCGCTCGCCCTCGTCGAGATGGAGCCCGACGTCTTCCTGCGCACGACGACGGCGTGGAACGAGCCCAAGGTCGCTTTCCGCATGGCGGGTGTCGACCCCGCACATCTCGACGAGCTCATCACCGAGGCGTGGCGAACCCAGGCGCCGAAGTACCTGCGGCGCGAGTTCGACGAGCGCACGCCCGCCGGCCGTCCCGGCTGACGCCGCCCGGACCTGGGCTCGTGGCAGCGGCGTCGGCGTGGAAGAGTCTCGATGAGGACGGCTGCCGCGGCATCCGCTCATCCCGTCGTCGGTCGCGCCGGCGAATCAGGGCGCGGACGCCGTGTGGTCTTCGACGTCGGGCTCTGCTCGCGCGACGTCGGCGATCTCCTCCTCGGGGCGTGGGGCGATCGTCTCGTCGTACTCCAGCTCAGGAATGCTGACCTCCTGCGGGCCAGGCACATGATCGGGTGAGGGGTGCTGACGCTGAGACACGGTGATCCCTTCGCCTCGGCGGTCTCGATGTTCCCAGCATGCGCGCGGCCGGAGGCCGGTTCAACCCGCTTGACACGGACTGCCGCGACCGCGGCTGGGCCGGTCGGGCTGCCCGGGCATCGTGCAGCCGACTCCGGCAGCGATCACGACCCCCGCGCGCGCGTCGTCGCGCTGGCCTAGGCTCGGATCGACGACGTCTCGGAGGGACACCGACGTGACTGGCAGCATCACCATCCTCACCGGCCCAGCGGGTGCGGGAAAGACCACCGTGGCACGAACCGTGGCCGCGATGCGGCCGCGGGCGGTGCACCTTCACACCGACGACTTCTGGGGCTTCATCGTCTCGGGTGGCATCCTGCCGTACCTGCCGGATGCGGATCGGCAGAACCACACCGTCCTCGATGCCATCGCGGCTGCCGCCGTCGCCTATGCGAACGGCGGCTACGAGGTCGTCGCCGACGGCGTCGTCGGCCCCTGGATGCTGGAGCACTACACGCGGGCGGCCGCGGCTCATCCCGGCATCGCGCTGCGGTACGTCGTCCTGCGGCCCGACCTCGAGGTCACGCTGCGTCGCGCACTGGCGCGCACGGCGCCCGACGCCCTGACCGACGGCGACGTGGTCGCCGACCTCTGGCACAAGTTCTCGCAGCTGGGTGAGCTCGAGGCACACGCGATCGACACGTCGTCGCTCGATCTCGGTGAGACCGTGCAGGCGGTGGAGGCGGCGATGGTGTCCCCCGACTTCGTCCTCTGAGCTTTCAGCGGTCGACCGCCGTACTCACCCCGTCGCGCGCGCTCGTGCCTCGGCGGCGGCGAGTGCGGCCGTCGCACCCTGGGTCGGCGCGATCGCGACCAGCCCGCGGTAGAGCGTCACGAGCGCGTCGACGTCGAGCTCGCCGGTGCGCGCACGGTCGCAATGGACCGCCTGGATCGCCGCCTCGAGCTGGAACCGCCCCAGCGGGTGCCCGAGCGCCGATGCCCGTCGCAGCAGGGCCGCTCCCTCGACGATCATCGCCCGGTCCCACCCGGCCGGATCCTGCTCATCCAGCGGCGGCCACGGCACGATCGCCCGCGCAGCGGCCCGTGACTGCGCGTAGGTGAGGAGCGCGGCGAGACCCCACGCCTCGGGCTCGTCGTCGAGCAGGCTCGCGGTGAGGACGGCGAGCCACCGCGCCTCGTCGGCGAGCGACTCCCTGGGCTCGTCGCCCTGATCGAGCCACTCGAGGGCGTAGGCGCCGTAGATCGCCTCGAGCACAGCGGGCAGGCGAGCCGGCATATCGGCGCGCATGGGCACGGCGAACGGGATGCCGGCGTCACGGATGCGGCGCTTGGCCCGCACCAGACGCTGCGCCATCGTCGCCGGCGGCACGCCGAAGGCGCGTGCCACCTCGGCGGCCCCGAACCCGAGCACCGTCTGCAGCATGAGCGGCGAGCGCACGGCGCGGTCGATCGCGGGATGCGCGCACGCGAAGAGCAGCTCGAGCCGCTTGTCGGGGATCTGGTCTCGTCGCTCCACGGCGACGGTCGCGTCGAGGGCGCGCTCGTCCGCGAGGGTCGCCGCCGCGACGTCGTCCAGCGGCACGCCGGTGCGGCGAGCGGCCGAGCCGAGGGCGTCGCGCAAACGGTTGCGGGCCACGGTGAGCAGCCATCCTTCCGGATTGGCGGGGATGCCGGCATCCGGCCACGTCCTCAGGGCGCGCTCGAACGCATCGGCGAGGGCGTCCTCGGCGAGGGCGACGTCTCGCGTGCCCGCGGCGACCAGCGCCAGGAGGTGACCGTACGACGTGCGGGCCGCGCGCTCGGCGACGGACCGCACGTCGGAGGCGGGCATCAGTCCGCGAAGGGCGTCCAGGCGCCGTCGACGAATCGCGTCGCCGTGGGCCGGATCTCGACGGTGCCCCACCCGATCGACGGGGCCTTGGCGGCCCAGCCGATCGCCGCGTCGAGGTCGTCGACCTCGATCACGAACGTGCCGCCGAGCTGCTCCCTGGTGTCGGCGAACGGACCGTCCTGCACGCGCAGGGTGCCGTCCGGCGCGGTGACCGATGTGGTCACCGCCGACGGCTGCAGCACCTCGGCAGAGCGCAGCACTCCGGCCGCGTCGATCGCCTTGGCGTACTCGTCGAACTCCCGCATGCCTTCGGCCCAGGCATCCGGACCCATGTCGTCCGCGGTCATCTCGGGATAGTGGAGGAGGAGGGTGTAGCGCATGATGTCGTCCTTTCGTCAGAGCTGCGACACCACGATGACGATCGAGGGTGCGGCCGATCGACAGCCCTGCGGATCCGCGTCAGCCCTTGCCCAGCTCGTCGAGCATGCGCCGCTGCTCGTCGGTGAGACCGTCGTCGAGCTCGCGGCGTCCGGCTGCCTCTTCGGCGGTCGGGATGCGTGGGGCGTCGGCGGCGGTCACGGTCGTCGCCCGTCCGCCGGAGGCCTTGTCGTAGAGGGCGCCCGCGTGGGCCTCGACCTTGTCGTCGATCGCGTCGTAGATCGCCCATCCGACGAGGAGGATCACCGGCGGGAGCACGTACCCCCAGAAGGCGCCGAAGAACCCGCCGCCGATCGAGACGCCCGAGAGCCAGACGGTCACGATCCAGACGAGGAATGCCACCGCGAACGCGAGGAGGAACTCGACGACCTTCTCACCCGCCCTGGTGCGCTGGTTCGCCGATCTCGCCGCCATCGAGCGGAACCAGCTGTGGACGGCGGGCTTGATCCAGATGGCGAGCGCGGTCAGCACGATGCCCGCCCACAATGCCGACCATCCCACGCGCGCGGGCGTCAGGAATCCGATGACGAGCAGCACGACGATGTTGAAGACCAGCAGCGACGCGAACCGGACGATCCACTTCTTCATGGGATCACTGTGCCACGCTGGGATGCCCCAGCGGCAGGCGGCTCACCAGATCGAGACGAGCTGCGTGATGTCGTCATCGGGAAGCGCGTCCACCGTGGCCGTCACCTCGACCTCGACGAGGTCGGCGCGCCCCGACATCACGGTCAGGAACGCCGTGTCTGCGGCATCCCGCCCCGTCGCGATCCGTACCAGGGACGAGCGCGGTGCGAGGGTCGTCGCGTCGATCGCACGCCAGGCGCCGTCGATCCAGGCCTCGGCGACCGCGTGGAAGTCCATGGGCGAGACGCCGGGGGCGTACACCGCGACGCTGCGCGCAGGGATGCCGAGCCCTCGCAGCAGCGCGACGGACAGGTGCGCGTAGTCGCGGCACACACCCTGCCGGGCGAGAAGTGTGCGCGTCGCGCCGTCGGTGGGCAGCGACGACCCCGAGACGTACCGGAGCCGCGTGCCGACCCACGATGAGACCGAGGCGAGCAGCTCGGCCGGGTCGGTGATGCCCTGGAACTCGCCGGACGCGGTGGGGGCGAGGGCGTCGGACTCGGCGTACCGACTCGGCCGGGCGTAGATGAGGAGGTCGGCCTCGGTGGCGTCCGCGGTCGGAGCGCTGCCGTCGACACGGGCGGTGTACTGGGCGGTGAGGCGACCGACCCCCGACGTCAGCCGGTGCAGCCGCGTGCCGTGCGCGTCGGAGACGACGTGCCAGTCGAGCGACTCGCCGTCGAGCGTGGCTGTGAACTCCTCGTGCGCCGGCGCGTACTGGTCGGCTACCGCGATCGCGAACACCAGGTCGGCGGGCTCGGTCACGTCGAGGACGATCCGGCTCGAGACATCCCTCTCCATGTCCTCACCCTGACACGCTCGGGCGGCCGATGCGGGGACTTGACATACCGGATGCTCCGCCTGCCGTACCTCGGCAGGGAGCCGGCCCGGCTCAGTACGACGCGCGCTCGCCGCTTCCGGCGCCGTCGACCCAGCGGGCGGCGAGGGCCTCCGAGGAACGCGCGAGGACCGCCACGTCGGCGCCGACGAGCACGAAGCCCGCTCCCGCTTCGATGTAGGACTGGGCCGCCGCCGGGTCGAACGCGTTCACGCCGACCGGCTTGCCCGCGCTGCGCACGGCGTCGAACGCACGCAGCACGGCGGCGGTGACGTCGGGGTGGGTCTGCTGTCCGAGCACGCCCATCGAGGCGGCGAGGTCGCTCGGTCCGACGAAGATGCCGTCGATGCCGTCGACCGCGGCGATCTCGGCCGCGGCCTCGACGCCCTCGATCGTCTCGACCTGCACGAACAGCGAGAGGTGCTCGTCGGCGTTCTCGAGGTAGCCCTCGACGCGGTTCCAGCGCGCCGAGCGGGCGAGCGCCGAGCCGACGCCCCGGCGGCCCCGCGGCGGGTAGCGCACGGCCTCGACGACCTCGGCCGCCTCCGCGGCCGAAGACACCATGGGGACGAGGATGTTCTGAGCGCCGAGATCGAGCACCTGCTTGAGGGTGACCACGTCGCCGATCGGCACGCGCACCAGGGGGGTGATCGGGTAGGCGGCCACCGCCTGAAGCTGGGCGAGCACCGACTCGAGGCCGTTGGGGGAGTGCTCCATGTCGATGAGCAGCCAGTCGAGGCCCGAGCCCGCGCAGATCTCGGCGACCAGCGGAGAGCCGGAGCACACCCACATTCCCGCGAGGGTGCGGTCGGTGCCCGCGAGCGCATCGCGGAAGGTGGGGCTCAGACGGACCGACATGAATCCCCGCTCTCGGGGCGTGGGCCGGCCACGCCAGCGCACGTCAAACGAATCTGCACGACACCACTCCCATCGGTCCGTAGTCGCACAGCACGCTATCGCCCCGCGACACCCACATGGGGCGCGTGAACGAACCGGCGAGGATGATCTCGCCGGCTTCGAGCCGCGCGCCGTGCTGGTGGAACTTGTTCGCGAGCCACGCCACGCCCGTGGCCGGGTGGCCGAGGACGCCCGCGGCGACCCCGGTCTCCTCGATCTCGCCATTGCGGCTGAGCACGCCCGGCACCCAGCGCAGGTCGATCTCGTCGGGGCGCTTGTGCACGTCGCCGAGCACCATCGCGCCGTACGCGGCGTTGTCGGAGATCGTGTCGACGATCGTGCGGCCCTCGAGCTCGATGTGCGAGTTGAGGATCTCGAGCGCCGGAACCGCGTAGTCGATCGCGGTGAGCGCGTCCTCGAGCGTCGCGTCGGGCCCCTCGAGCGGCGTTGCGAGCACGAACGCCAGCTCCACCTCGATCCGCACGTTCGAGAACAGGTCGACGGGGATCTCCGCGCCGGACTCGTACACGGTGTCGTCGAACATCACGCCGTAGTCGGGCTCGGTGATACCCGTCGCCTGCTGCATCGCCTTCGAGGTGAGACCGATCTTGCGGCCGACCAGCCGGCGCCCGGCCGCGATGTTCTGGTCGCGCCACACCCCCTGGATCGCGTACGAGTCCTCGACCGTCGCCTCGGGGTAGCGCGCCGTGATCCTCGGGATCACGCTGTGCGTGCGGTCGGCCTCGGCGAGCTCGGCCGCGATGTGCGCGATGTCGTCTGGGTGCAGCATCCGATCTCCTTCGTGGTTCCGGTGCCTCCGGCTCACCCGCCTCCCGCTCACCTGTCACAACGCGTCGCGCAGGTCGGCAGATCGTGACAGGTGAGCAGGAGAACCGGGGTCTACAGCTGGTGGCCGAGCTTGTACTCGCCCTGCTTGTACTCGGGCATCGACTCGGCGCCCTCGTCGCGGCGCGTGTACGAGAAGCCGTCGGCGCCGATCGTCACCGCCATCTCCGACGAGTCGGTGCGGGCGACGACGGGCTGCGGGTTGCCGTCGAGGTCGAGGACGAGGGATGCCTCGGTGTACCAGGACGGCACGACGGGGTTGCCCCACCAGTCGCGGCGCTGGTTGTCGTGGACGTCCCACGTGATGACGGGGTTGTCGGGGTCGCCGGTGTAGTAGTCCTGCGTGTAGATCTCGACGCGGTGGCCGTCGGGGTCGCGCAGGTACAGGTAGAACGCGTTCGAGACGCCGTGGCGGCCGGGGCCGCGCTCGATGGCGTCGGAGCGGCGGAGCGCACCGAGCTTGTCGCAGATCGCGAGGATGTTGTGCTTCTCGTGCGTGGCGAACGCGACGTGGTGCATGCGCGGGCCGTCGCCGCCGGTCATGGCGGTGTCGTGCACTGTGGGCTTGCGGCGCATCCAGGCGGCGTAGACCGTGCCCTCATCGTCCTGGATGTCCTCGGTGACGCGGAAGCCGAGGTCCTGCATGAACTTCACGGCGCGCGGCACGTCGGGGCTGACCTGGTTGAAGTGGTCGAGACGCACCAGCTCACCCGGCTTGTGCAGGTCGTAGCGCCACGCGAGACGCTCGACGTGCTCGGTCTGGTGGAAGAACTCGTACGGGAAGCCCAGCGGATCGGTCACGCGCACCGAGTCGCCGATGCCCTTGGTGAAGCCGTCCGCGCGGCGCTCGACGCGGCATCCGAGCTCCTCGTAGAAGGCGACCGCCCGGTCGAGGTCCTCGGGCGTGCGGACCCGGTACGAGAACGCGGCCACGGCGGCGATCGGGCCCCGGCGCAGCACGAGGTTGTGGTGGATGAACTCCTCGGTGGAGCGGAGGTAGATGGCCTCGTCGTCTTCCTCGGTCACGTACAGCCCGAGCACGTCGACGTAGAACTCGCGCGACGCGGCCAGGTCGGTGACCACCAGCTCCATGTAGGCGCAGCGCAGGATGTCGGGCGCGGGAACCGACGGCGTCGGCACCGGGTTGTCGGTCTCGATCGGCGCCTCCTGGGAGACGTAGAAGCCGGAAGAGGTCAGGGTCATGTCGTCACGGTTGGTCATGGCTCGTCCTTGTTGCCTTGATGCGAATCTGTGGGAGGTGAGCGGATGCCGCGGCCAGGTGCAGACCGATGGCCGCGGCATCCGGGTCAGTGGGCGCTGCCGCCGACCTTGCCGAAGGTCGGGTTGTGCACCTTGCCGAGCGTGATGTGCACGGCTTGCTGGTCGGTGTAGAAGTCGATCGAGCGGTAGCCGCCCTCGTGGCCGAGGCCAGAGGCCTTGACGCCGCCGAACGGGGTGCGGAGGTCGCGCACATTGTTCGAGTTGAGCCAGACCATGCCCGCCTCGACGGCCTGCGCGAAGTTGTGGGCGCGCTTGAGGTCGTTGGTCCACACGTAGGCGGCGAGACCGTACTTCGTGTTGTTGGCGAGCTCGAGCGCATCCTCGTCGGTGTCGAAGGGGGTGATGGCGACGACCGGGCCGAAGATCTCCTCCTGGAAGATCCGCGCGTCGGGGGAGACGTCGGCGAACACCGTCGGGGCGACGAAGTTGCCGAATGCGAAGCCCTCGGGCTGGCCTCCGCCGGCGACGAGGCGTCCTTCGGACTTACCGATCTCGACGTAGCTCATGACCTTCTCGTAGTGCTCAGGGTGCACGAGCGCGCCGACCTCGGTCTCGGGGTCGTGGGGGTAGCCGACCTTCACGCGCTTCGCCTGCGCGGCATAGCGCTCGACGAACTCGTCGTAGACGTCACGCTGCACGAGGATGCGGGAGCCGGCGGTGCAGCGCTCGCCGTTCAGCGAGAACACGCCGAAGATCGTCGCGTCGACCGCGGCCTCGAGGTCGGCGTCGGCGAAGACGATCGCCGGGCTCTTGCCGCCCAGCTCCATCGACAGGCCCTTGAGGAACGGCGCCGCGTTGCCGAAGATGATCTGCCCGGTGCGGCTCTCCCCGGTGAACGAGATGAGCGGCACGTCGGGGTGCTTTACCAAGGCGTCGCCGGCGTCCTCGCCGAGGCCGTTGACGAGGTTGAACACGCCCCGCGGCAGGCCCGCCTCCTCGAAGATGCCGGCCCAGAGCGACGCCGACAGCGGCGTGAACTCGGCGGGCTTGAGCACCACCGTGTTGCCGGTCGCCAGCGCCGGGCCCAGCTTCCACGACTCGAGCATGAACGGCGTGTTCCACGGGGTGATCAGGCCCGCGACGCCGATCGGCTTGCGGTTGACGTAGTTGATCTGGCGCCCGGGCACCTTGAAGGTGTCGTCGGCCTGCGCCACGATCAGGTCGGCGAAGAACCGGAAGTTCTCGGCCGCGCGGCGAGCCTGACCGAGCGCCTGCGTGATCGGCAGGCCCGAGTCGAACGACTCGAGCTCGGCGAGTCGCGCGTCGCGCGACTCGACGATGTCGGCGATGCGGTGGAGCACGCGCGAGCGCTCGCGGGGGAGCATCTTCGGCCAGGGACCCTCGGTGAACGCGCGGCGTGCGGCGGCGACGGCGCGCTCGATGTCGGCCTTCTTGCCGGCCGCAGCCTTCACGTAGACCTCGTTCGTGACGGGCTCGAGCACGTCGAACGTGTCGCCGTCGATCGAGTCGACGAACTCGCCGTCGATGTAGTGCTGGATGCGCTCGGGCAGGTCTGCGGGCACGTGGCGCATGGTGGTTGCAGTGTCGGTCATCTGCTTCTCCTTCGTCGGAGGTCGGAAAGGGCGCAGTGGGGTGTGCGCCCTCGGGTCAGAAAGCGGGGAGGCTGAGGGCCTCGTCAGGGTGCTCGTGGATCATGTAGGCGTCGAGCGTGGCCGAGCGGTGGCGGCGGGCCGCCTTCTCGATCTCGCTCAGCGTGGCCCCGGCCTCGATGAGCTTCAGGATGTCCTCGTGCTCGCGCACGGACTCCTGCGCGCGGCCGGGGACGAAGCTGAAGGTCGACTCGCGCAGGTGGCCGAGCTTGGCCCACTCCGCGTTGACGAGCTCGAGCATGCGGGGGTTCGCGCACTTGGTGAAGAGCGCCGAGTGGAACTCCTGGTTGAGTGCCGTGAAGCGGCGCGGATCGAAATGCTGCAGCGTCTCGATCATCTGCTCGTTCACGGCGCGTGCGTGCCGGATGTCGTCGGTGGTCAGGGCGCGGGCCGACAGCGCCGTCGCGGCACCCTCGAGGATCGACAGCGCCTGCATGCTGTAGCGGTACTGCGAGTCGTCGACCATCGACACCCGCGCGCCCACGTTGCGCTCGAAGGTCACCAGGCCTTCGGCCTCGAGCTGCCGAACAGCCTCCCGCACCGGCACGACGCTCATCTGCAGGTCGTCGGCGAGCGAGCTGAGCACGAGGCGGTAGCCGGGCGTGAACTCCTGCTGCGCGATGCGCTCCTTGATCCAGGTGTACGCGCGCTGCGACTTGCTCTGCGCAGTCCGGGTGCTCTGCGTCTCGGTGCTCATGCGGTCTGCCCCTCGCGCTCGGCGTCGTAGCGCGCGCGCCACTGGGCGTTCAGGGGGAACAGGCCGTCGACCGGATGCCCTTCGGCCACGCGCTGCGCGATCCAGGCATCCTCGTCCTCCTGTGCGATGGCCGCGTCCACGATCTCCTCGACGATGCCCGCCGGGATCACGATGACGCCATCCGCGTCGCCGACGATCACGTCGCCGGGCTGTACGGTCGCACCGCCGCACGCGATCGTGACATCGACGTCCCACGGCACGTGCTTGCGGCCGAGGACGGCCGGATGCGCGCCGACGGCGAAGACCGGAAGGCCGACGGCGGTGACGGCGGCCGCGTCGCGGACCCCGCCGTCGGTGACGATGCCGGCCGCACCGCGTGCGTGGGCGCGGATCGCGAGCACGTCGCCGAGCGTTCCCGATCCGGCTTCGCCGCGCGCCTCGATGACGATGACCTCGCCCTCGCCGACCGCGTCGAACGCGCGCTTCTGGGCGTTGTAGCCGCCGCCGTGGCTCGCGAAGAGGTCTTCGCGGTTCGGGACGAAGCGGAGAGTGCGGGCCGTGCCGACGAGCTTGGCTCCGGGATGCAGCGGCCGGACGCCGTCGATGTGCACGTTGTTCAGACCGCGCTTGCGCAGCTGGCCCGACAGTCCCGCGACCGGCACCGACACGAGCTTCGCGCGCAGCTCGCTGCTCAGAACAGGCGTTCCGTCGCTGCTCGGAACAGGCGTTCCGGCGGAGTCAGGAGACTCTGCGTCAGAACCTCCTGTGTTCGCCGGATCTCCTGATCCGGGAGCCTCCGCGGGCAGGCCGGCGGCCTCACGCGAGCCCCACGCCTCGGTGCGCTGCAGGTCGTCGACCGCGGGAAGCGACCCGAGGTCGCCGTCGAAACCGGCCCCACCCTCGACGACCGTGGTCACGAGGCGTCCGGACGACGGGCCGCCGGGCACGTCGACTTCGACCTCGACGACGTCGCCGGGGACGGCGACCGACGAGCCGGCGGGCGTGCCCGTGAGGATCACGTCGCCCGGCTCGAGGGTGAAGTGCTGCGACAGGTCGGCCACCAGCTGGGCGAGGGGGAAGATCATGCCGGCGGACGAGTCCTCTTGGGCGATCTCGCCGTTGAGCCAGGTGCGCACTCGCAGCGCGGCCGGGTCGACCGTTCGGGCGTCGATGAGCGCGGGGCCGATCGGCGTGTAGCCGTCGCCGCCCTTCGAGCGGACGTTGGAGCCCTTGTCGTTCGCGCGCAGGTCGTAGAGGCCGAAGTCGTTCGCGGCGGTGACCCACCCGACGTGGTCCCAGGCCTCCGCCAGGCCGACCCGTCGGGCGGGTGTGCCGATCACGAGCGCGATCTCGCCCTCGAAGGCGAGCAGCTCGGTGCCGGCGGGCCGCTCGATCGTCGCACCGGACGGGGCGACCGAACTCGACGGCTTGAAGAAGTAGGAGGGATGCTGCGGCCGACGACCGCGCTGATCGGCGCGGGAGGCATAGCTCAGATGGATGGCGACGATCTTGCCGGGCCGGGTGGGCAATGCCCGGAAACGGGGGTCGGATGCGGCATCCGCTGTGCTTTCCTGCATCAGGAGCGTCCTCACTCTTGCGTCGTATCCGAAATCGTATACGATGGTGCCACATCCGGCAACCCTCTCGCAGATGGAGGGCCGGTGACGAAGTCGTCAGTACAGACACAGGAGTCAGCTCATGAGCACACCCCCACCCGGAGCAGGGTTCACGCCCACCGGAACCATCGCGAGCTCGGCGGATCGCCGCCGGGTCGTCTTCGCGACCGTCGTCGGAACCACGGTCGAGTGGTACGACTTCTTCATCTACGCGTTCGCGGCCGGACTCGTCTTCGCCGAGCTCTTCTTCGCCCCCGCGGGCGAGGGCTTCGCGCAGATCCTCTCGTTCATCACGGTGGGGATCAGCTTCCTCTTCCGTCCGCTCGGCGCGTTCCTGGCCGGGCACTTCGGCGACAAGTACGGCCGCAAGGTCGTCCTGATGTGGACGCTGATCCTCATGGGTGCGGCCACCACCCTCGTCGGCCTGCTGCCCACGTACGCCGCGATCGGCATCGCCGCGCCCATCCTGCTGATCCTCCTGCGCGTGCTGCAGGGCATCTCGGCCGGCGGTGAGTGGGGCGGTGCGGTGCTCATGGCCGTCGAGCACGCTCCGAAGGCCCGACGCGGCATCTTCGGCGCGTCGCCCCAGGTCGGCGTGCCGATCGGTCTGCTGCTCGCATCGGCCGTCATGGCCTTGGTCGCTCTGCCCGGCGACGAGTGGTTCAAGGAGTGGGGATGGCGCATCCCGTTCCTCCTGAGCGTCGTGCTGATCCTCGTCGGCTACTACGTGCGCCGTCGCGTGGAGGAGAGCCCGGTGTTCGCCGAGCTCGCCGAGCGCAAGGAGAAGGCGCAGATGCCGATCGTGCAGCTGTTCAAGAAGCACACGCTGCTCGTGATCATCGCCGCACTCGTCTTCGCCGGCAACAACGCGGTCGGCTACATGACCACCGGCGGCTACATCCAGCGGTACGCCACCGATCCCGAGGGACCCGTCGCCCTCCCCACCGCCCCCGTGCTGTGGGCCGTGACCGGCTCGGCCGTCACCTGGCTGATCGCGACCTTCGTCGCGGGGTGGATCAGCGACCGGATCGGTCGCCGCACGACGTACATCATCGGCTGGATCCTGCAGCTGGCGGGTGTCTTCCTGCTCTTCCCGCTCGTCAACACCGCGAACGTCGGCTTGCTGTTCCTGGGCCTCGCCGTGCTGACCATCGGCCTCGGCTTCACCTACGGGCCGCAGGCGGCGCTGTACAGCGAGCTGTTCCCGGCATCCATCCGCTTCTCGGGCGTCTCGATCTCGTACGCGATCGGCGCGATCGTCGGCGGCGCCTTCGCGCCCACCATCGCCCAGGCTCTGGTGCAGGCGACGGGCTCCACGGTCTCGGTCACCTGGTACCTCGCGGGCATGACGATCGTGGGCCTCATCGCGACCCTGCTGCTGCGTGACCGCTCCGGCATCCCGCTGGGGCCCGACCACGAGGCGGAGCAGGCGAAGAGCCCGATCTACGGACTCGCGAAGGCCTGACCTCCGAGGCCGGGGGCGCCCCCCC
>NZ_JAKYXC010000016.1 GCF_022538185.1 Microbacterium sp. CFH 31415
CCCCCGACCTGCCCGTGCTGCTCACCGCCCCCTACTTCGTCGAGGCACTCGGCCGCGCCCAGGACGCCTGGCGCCGCATCGTCGCCACCGCCGCGGCAGCCGGCATCCCCGCCCCCGCCTTCTCCTCGTCGCTCGCCTACTACGACGGCCTCCGCGCCGAGCGCCTCCCCGCCGCCCTCGTCCAAGGACAACGCGACTTCTTCGGCGCGCACACCTACCAGCGCACCGACAAACCCGGCACCATCCACACCCTCTGGTCCGGCGACCGCACCGAGATCGAAGCCCAAGACACCCACTGACCGTCCCGTGTGACGCGGTGCGGTCGTGAGACAGGCGTCGACGGTTCCCTTCCCGCCCTCATCACAAACGTCGACGGCGCTCCCGCTCGCCGCGCGAAGACTTCACCCGTGACGGGGGACGAGTCGAGGGCGGCTCGGTCGTAGGCTCGCGTCGTCGTCGGGACTGTGGTCCGCGAGACAGCCGCCGGTCGTCTCGGACGTAGATGGAAGGGGATAGCGATGGGCTCGAAGAATCTCGCGCTGGTGGTCGGTTCGTACGGTACCGAGGCAGCCGCCTCGGAGGACTATGACGCGCTGCGCAGCGGGCAGGACTCCGGCGGCTACGAGATCGTCGGCGCGGTGGTGCTCTCGCGCAGCGAGGACGGAAAGGTCCAGGTCAAGGAGCACGGTGACAAGTCCGTCGGTCACGGCGCTGCGTGGGGAGCCGGTGCGGGCGCGGTGCTCGGCCTGTTCGCCCCTCCGCTTCTCGCGGCGACCGCCGTCGGGGCGGGAGTGGGCGCGATCCTCGGCAAGATCCGGAAGAACCACGAGGAGAAGCAGTTCGGCGTCGACGTCGACGAGTACCTCGCACCGGGGACGTCCGCGGTCGTCGCCGTCGTCGATGACAAGTGGGCCGACCGGGTCGAAGAAGCACTCGACCGTGCGGACAAGCGCATCAGCAAAGCGATCGACTCGAACGACTATGAGCGGTTGCGCAAGGCGATCGAGGAGTCCGCTGACGATGTGATCGAGCAGATCAACTCGTAGCGCGCGGCTCGGTCCTGCGGCCGTCTTCTCACCCGCCGGGTGACCGAACGCGCGGCGCATCTCGCCGCGCGTCGCCCGGCCTCGAGCTGTCGCTACGCAGTCTCGGGGCGGGCGATGCGATCTTCCGGGGCAGCCTGCTCGAGTGTGGCGGTCGCCGCGCGACGGCCTTCGGCGATGAGGCGCGGTACGTCGCGCATCGTCCATTGCGCCATGCGCTCCATCTCGGGCTGGATGAGGATGACCGACGGATCGGCGACGAGGTCCGACAGCTTCGTGCTCGTGCGCATCATGCGCGCGTTCTCCCACTTGGCGTGAAGATGCACGACGATGACGCGATCGGCTCCGAGCTTGCGCGCGGCGAAAACCGGGACGTTGTCGACCAGACCCCCGTCGGCGAGCAGCCGGCCGCCGAGCCGCACGGGCGGGAGCAGTCCAGGCACCGCGATGGTGGCGCGCAGCGCCGCACTCAAGGGGCCGCTGTCGATGACGACGGCCCGGCGCGTGCGAAGATCGGTCGCCACCGCCCCGAACCTGCGCGGCAGGTCCTCGATCCGCGGGGCTTCGCCGTGCAGCCGATGGACGGCCTCCGCGACGACCTGGGTGTCGAGCAGCCCCCAGCGCGGCTGGAAGCTCCACTTCGCGATCCGGCTCCAGCGAAAGCGTCGCGCGATCTCTTCGAGTTCGTCTCCGCCGAGCCCCGACGCGAAGGCGGATCCGACGAGGGCGCCCGAGCTCGTGCCCGTCACGATTCCCGGACGCAGGCCTCGCTCTTCGAGCACCTGGAGCACGCCGACATGGGCGGCTCCGAACGCGCCGCCGCCGCTCAGGGTGATGCCGAGCCTGGCGTCATCGGCGATCGGGAGATCGGTGGACACGTGGCGAACGTACACCCGTGCGGGCCGCGCGCGGCTGGGGCGGCCTCAGTCCGTGCTGTGGGGCGGGATGCTCGGCAGGTGCGTGCTGTCGAGCGCGACCTCTTCGGCGGGCGCGACGTATGTCTGCCGGCGGCGCACGAGCGATCGCTCGTCCGGGCGGGCGACGGCGACCTCGCTCATCGGCGGGTCCACGACCGTGGCTCGAGCGGGACGGTACAGCCGAGCGCGCCTCTTCTGGTCGACGCGCTGAGTGTCGAGGATGAGCTCGTCCTCCGCGCGGCACCGCGCGCACTCGTCATTCGAGACGGTCCGCCGGTAGTGCGGCGACCACCCGCACGTGTGCGGCGGCGGCGCCTCATCGCGGAACATGCTTCGAGGGTAGCCGCGCTGCCTGTGTTGCGCGGGCAGCACACTCTCTCGGCGTCGGGCACGCTCGTTCGAGGAGCGCCGCATCGAGGGGCAGACCTGCGCGGGGTGAATCCTGTCAACCCCCTCCGGTCGCCCGCCGCACGCTCCTAGCGTGGAGCCCATGACTGATCTGAGTGGAAAGCGCGTCGCCTTCGTCGCGACCGACGGATTCGAAGACAGCGAGCTCACCTCCCCCTGGCAGGCGGTGACGGATGCCGGCGCGACGGCCGTACTGATCGCTCCCGAGCCGGGCGAGATCGAGGGCAAGAACGGCCACAAGCAAGCCGTGGACGAACTGACAGCTGACGTCGATGCCGGCGCCTTCGACGCGCTCGTGCTGCCGGGCGGAGTCGTCAACGCCGACCACCTGCGCATGGACGGCAACGCCGTCGATTTCGCGCGGGCGTTCTTCGAACAGCAGAAGCCGGTGGCGGCCATCTGCCATGCCGCTTGGACGCTCATCGAGGCGAAGGTCGTCGAGGGCCGCACGCTGACGAGCTACCCGAGTCTGCAGACCGACCTCCGCAACGCCGGCGCGACCTGGGTTGACGAGGAGGTCGTCGTCGAGGACGGCCTGGTCACGAGCCGCACCCCCGACGACCTCCCTGCGTTCAACGCGAAGGTCGTCGAGGAGATCGCCGAGGGCCGGCACTCCGCGCAGAGCGCCTGACCCGGACGAGAGGCCTGGCCCGCATCGGCCGGGTGAGGCCTCTCCTCGCGACAGCTCCGCCCGCGACTGCTCTGGTGCGGCCGGAGAATGTTCACTAGGGTCCGAGCCATGACGCCCCAGATCGGTGTGGACGGGCCGGCTTCGGATGCTCTGCTGCGCGCAGGGCGGTTCTTCACGAGGTGGGACGAGACCGCCGATCATCGCGCTGCCTTCCTCGAAGGAGGCCGCGACGGGGACGCCTTCTATCGCGATCGGTGGAGTCACGACAAGGTGGTGCGGTCGACTCACGGGGTGAACTGCACGGGCTCCTGTTCGTGGAAGGTGTACGTGAAGGACGGCATCATCACGTGGGAGGCCCAGGAGACCGACTATCCGAGCGTCGGCCCCGACCGTCCCGAGTACGAGCCCCGCGGGTGCCCCCGCGGGGCTGCCTTCTCCTGGTACACCTACTCGCCGACGCGGGTGCGCTACCCGTACGTGCGCGGCGTGCTCCTCGAGGAGTACCGCGCGGCGAAGGCCCGAGGCAACGACCCGGTCGAGGCGTTCGGCGAGATCACCCGGAATCCCGAGACGCGGCGCCGCTACCAGCTGGCCCGCGGCAAGGGCGGTCTCGTGCGCGCATCGTGGCGCGAGGCGGTCGAACTCGTCGCGGCCGGCTACGTCCACACGATCAAGGAGTACGGGCCCGACCGGGTCGCCGGCTTCTCGCCCATCCCGGCGATGTCGATGGTGTCGCACTGCATCGGCACTCGCTTCACGCAGCTCGTCGGCGGCGTGATGACCTCGTTCTACGACTGGTACGCCGACCTTCCCGTCGCCAGCCCCCAGGTGTTCGGCGACCAGACCGACGTGCCCGAGTCGGGCGACTGGTGGGATGCGACCTACCTCATGATGTGGGGGTCGAACGTGCCGGTCACCCGCACACCCGACGCCCACTGGATGGCCGAGGTGCGGTACCGCGGTACGAAGGTTGTGACGGTCAGCCCCGACTACGCCGACAACACGAAGTTCGCCGACGAGTGGCTGCCGTGCCAGGCGGGCACCGATGCCGCCCTCGCGATGGCGATGGGGCACGTCGTGCTCAAGGAGAACTACGTCGACCGCCGCGTGCCGTTCTTCGCCGACTTCGCGCGCCAGTACACCGACCTGCCGCACCTCGTGCGCCTCGTCGAGCGCGACGGCGCCTACGTGCCGGGCACGTTCCTGACGTCGAAGGACCTCGGCGGTGACACTCCCGAGGATGAGTGGAAGACGGTGGTGCTGGATGCCGCGTCCGGCGCCCCGCGCGTGCCGAACGGCTCGATGGGGTTCCGCTACGCCGCATCGGGGGAGGGTCTCTGGAACCTCGATCTCGAGGGAGTCGAGCCGGCCCTGTCGATCGGCGACGCGCCTCAGGACGCCGATAACGTCGAGGTCCTCCTGCCGCGGTTCGACTCCGCCGACGGCTCGGGCGAGGTGCTGCGCCGGGGGGTCCCGGCGACGCGGGTCGGCGGCATCCTGGTGACCACAGTCCTCGATCTGCTGCTCGCTCAGTACGGCGTTCCCCGCGAAGGGCTGCCGGGCGAGTGGCCGAGTGGCTACGACGATGCCGACTCCCCGTACACTCCCGCATGGCAGGAGGAGATCACCGGTGTGCCGGCACAGGCGTGCACGCGCATCGCCCGGGAGTTCGCGGCGAACGCGGCCGAGTCGAACGGCCGGTCGATGATCATCATGGGTGCCGGCATCTGCCAGTGGTTCCACGGCGACGCGACCTACCGCTCGATCCTCGCGCTCCTCATCCTCACGGGTTCCATGGGGCGCAACGGCGGCGGGTGGGCGCACTACGTCGGGCAGGAGAAGTGCCGGCCGATCACCGGCTGGCTGTCGCTTGCGAATGCGCTCGACTGGAGTCGTCCACCGCGCACGATGATCGGCACAGCGTACTGGTACATGCACACCGACCAGTGGCGCTTCGACGGGTACTCCGCCGATGCGCTGGCATCGCCGCTCGCCGAGGGCAATCTCGCCGGCATGCACACGGCCGACACGATCGCCCAGTCCGCACGCCTCGGCTGGATGCCCTTCTACCCGCAGTTCGACGTCAACCCGCTCGACCTCGCCGACCAGGCCGACGCAGCGGTGGCGAACGGAGAGGCGGCGGATGCCGCATCCTACGTCGCCTCACAGCTCCGGTCCGGCGAGCTGCAGCCGGCCATCGCCGACGTCGACGCCCCCGAGAACTGGCCGCGCCTGCTCACCCTGTGGCGCTCGAATCTCATGGGGTCGAGCGCGAAGGGCAACGAGTACTTCCTCAAGCACCTGCTCGGCACGCACAGCAACGTCATGGCGACCGATGAAGCCGCCGTGCGGCCGAACGATGTGAAGTGGCACGACAAGATCCCGGAGGGGAAACTCGACCTGCTGGTCTCGGCCGACTTCCGCATGACCTCGACGACCCTCCTCTCGGACGTCGTGTTCCCCGCAGCGACCTGGTACGAGAAGCACGACCTGTCGTCGACCGACATGCATCCGTTCGTGCACGCGTTCACCCCGGCGATCGACCCGCCGTGGGAGGCGAAGAGCGACTTCGATCTGTTCCACGCCATCGCCGTCGAGTTCTCGGCGCAGGCTCGGACGCACCTCGGCACGCGCAGGGATCTCGTCTCCGTGCCGATGCAGCACGACACTCCCGGCGAGACGTCGCAGCCGGGCGGGGCGGTGCGGGACTGGTCGCGCGGTGACGGCGTCGGCGTCCCCGGCAAGACGATGCCGCAGTTCACCGTTGTCGAGCGCGACTACACCGCGATCGCCGACAAGCTCGCCACCGTCGGACCCCTCGCCGACGAGCTCGGCTTCACCATCAAGGCCGTGACCTACGACGTCTCGCACGAGGTCCAGCGGCTGGCGCAGAAGAACGGCGTGATGCTCGGCGGCGCCGCTGAGGGGCGTCCGGCGATCGACACGGACGTCAAGATGGCCGAGGCGATCCTGGCGTTCTCCGGGACGACGAACGGCGAACTCGCCTCGCAGGGGTTCCGCACGCTCGAGAAGCGCGTCGGCAAGCCGCTGGCCGACCTCGCGGAGGGCTCGGAGGAGAAGCGCATCACGTTCGCCATGACCCAGGCGGCACCCGTGCCCGTCATCACCTCGCCGGAGTGGTCGGGATCGGAGACGGGTGGGCGCCGTTACGCGCCGTTCACGGTCAACATCGAGCGGCTCAAGCCCTTCCACACACTCACCGGCCGGATGCACTTCTACCTCGATCACGCGTGGATGCGCGACCTCGGCGAGGCCTTGCCCATCTATCGCCCGCCGCTGGACATGAACCGCCTGTTCGGCGAGCCCAAGCTCGGACCCGACGGCGCGCAGCAGGTCGTGGTGCGCTATCTCACGCCCCATTCGAAGTGGTCGATCCACTCGGAGTACCAGGACAACCTCTTCATGCTGTCGCTCTCGCGCGGCGGCCCGACGGTGTGGATGAGCCCAGCGGATGCCGCGGCCATCGGTGCCGCCGACAACGACTGGGTCGAGTGCGTGAACTCCAACGGCGTGCTCGTCGCGCGGGCGATCGTGTCGCACCGCATGCCGACCGGCGTCGTGTACGTGCACCACGCGCAGGAGCGCACGATCGACGTGCCCAAGTCCGAGGCGACCGGTCGGCGGGGCGGCATCCACAACTCCGTCACGAGGCTGCTGGTCAAGCCGACGCACCTCATCGGCGGGTACGCGCAGCTGTCGTACACGTTCAACTATCTCGGCCCGACGGGCAACCAGCGCGACATGGTGGCCACGGTGCGCCGCCGCTCGCAGGAGGTGACGTACTGATGCGTGTGATGGCCCAGATGGGCATGGTGATGAACCTCGACAAGTGCATCGGGTGTCACACCTGCTCGGTCACGTGCAAGCAGGCGTGGACGAACCGCGCGGGAACCGAGTACGTGTGGTTCAACAACGTCGAGACGCGCCCCGGTCAGGGCTATCCGCGCCGCTACGAGGACCAGGAGCAGTGGCGCGGCGGTTGGACGCTCAACAAGCGCGGACGCCTGGCGCTGCGAACGGGCAGTCGCCTGAAGCGTCTGCTCACGATCTTCTCGTCGCCGGTGCAGCCGAAGCTCGCCGACTACTACGAGCCCTGGACGTACGACTACGAGACCCTGATCGACGCACCGCTCGGCGACGACTTCCCGGTGGCACGGCCGAAGTCTCTCATCACCGGTGAGGACACGAAGATCACGTGGTCGGCGAACTGGGACGACGACCTGGGAGGTGCATCGGAGATGGGGCATCTCGACCCCATCGTCGAGCGGGTGCGGCGCGAGTCGGAAGACAAGATCAAGCTGCAGTTCGAGAAGACCTTCATGTTCTATCTGCCGCGCATCTGCGAGCACTGCCTGAACCCGTCGTGCATGGCGTCCTGCCCGTCGGGCGCGATCTACAAGCGCGCCGAGGACGGGATCGTGCTCGTCGATCAGGACCGCTGCCGCGGCTGGCGCCAATGCATCACGGGTTGCCCGTACAAGAAGATCTACTTCAATCACAAGACCGGCAAGGCCGAGAAGTGCACGCTCTGCTACCCGCGCCTCGAGGTCGGCATCCCCACGGTCTGCTCCGAGACGTGTGTCGGGCGCCTCCGCTACCTCGGTCTCTTCCTCTACGACGCCGACCGCGTCACTGAGGCGGCCTCGACACCCGACCCCCAGGACCTCTACGAAGCGCAGCTCGACCTGATGCTCGACCCGGATGACCCCGAGGTCATTGCGGCGGTGCGCGCACAGGGCGACATCCCCGAGGACTGGATGGATGCCGCGCGCCGGTCTCCCGTCTACGCCCTGGCGAAGACCTACCGGGTGGCGCTGCCGCTGCACCCGGAGTACCGCACGATGCCGATGGTCTGGTACATCCCGCCGCTGTCGCCCATCGTCGACCTGCTGCGCGACCAGGGTCATGACGCCGAAGCGGCGGGCACGCTGTTCGGTGCCATCGAGGCTCTGCGCATCCCGGTCGAGTACCTCGCCGAGCTCTTCACCGCCGGAGATGCCCATCTCATCACCATCGTGCTTCGGCGCCTCGCCGCCATGCGCGCGTACCTTCGCGACATCACGCTCGACCGGGAGCGCGACGAGTCGATTCCGCAGGCGGTCGGGATGACCGGCGATTCCATCTACGAGATGTATCGCCTGCTCGCCATCGCGAAGTACGAGGACCGCTATGTCATCCCCACAGCGCACTACGAGCGAGCCCACGAGCTGGAAGAGCTGGGCTGCTCGCTCGACTTCGACGGCGGGCCTTACGGGAACGAGTCGGGCATGTTCGGCGAGGCGAGCGGGCGGCCCGTCCCGGTCGCGGTCGAGACCTTCCAGGCGCTCAAGGAGCGGCAGACGTCCGACTCGGCGGCGAGCGGCGAGTCACTGCGAGGACGCGTCAACCTCCTGAACTGGGACGGCAACGGGGCGCCGCCCGGGTTGTTCCCGCCGCGAGACGACCGACCGGATGCCCCGGACGAGGGCACGCGATGAACGCCCGAGTGGTCCACCAGGCGGCGTCACTGTGCCTGAGCTACCCCGACGACGCGGTGCTCGGATCGGCGGCGATGATCGACGATGCCCTGCGCGAGGCGGCACCGCAGGCCGCGGCATCCTTCTCCCCGCTCCTCCACTGGTGGGCGACCACGCCGCCGGCCGAGGTGCAGTCCGCGTACGTCGACACCTTCGACATGTCGCGGCGCCACGCGCTCTACCTGAGCTACTGGACGGATGGCGACACCCGCCGTCGCGGGGCCGTGCTCGCCGACCTGAAGCGCCGGTACCGCGAGCAGGGGCTGGCGATCGACGGCACGGGCGAGCTGCCCGACTTCCTGCCGCTCGTGCTCGAGTTCGCCCGGCACGCCCCGCGCGAGGGGGCGGCACTGCTCCAGGAGTACCGGCCGAGCCTCGAACTCATCCGCCTCGCCCTCGGTGACCGCGGATCGCCGTACGCCGGCGTCGTCGCTGCCGTGTGCGACACGCTTCCGGGACGCTCGCCCGCCGACCGCCAGCAGGCGATGGCGATGGCCGCAGCCGGACCGCCGCGCGAGTCCGTCGGTCTCGATCCGCACGACCCGCGGCTGCTGCCGCTCGAACCGGTCGGGAGACGCTGATGGACCTGTTCCTGTGGGGCATCCTGCCGTACATCATGGTCGCGGTGCTCGTGGGCGGCACGATCTGGCGCTACCGCTATGACCAGTTCGGCTGGACGACGCGCTCATCCCAGCTGTACGAATCACGTCTGCTGCGGATCGGCTCCCCGCTGTTCCACTTCGGGATCCTCGTCGTCGTCATCGGTCACGTCGTCGGGCTCGTCATCCCGAAGGCATGGACGGACGCCTTCGGCGTCTCGGAGGACATGTACCACCTCGCCGCGCTCGGCCTCGGCACGATCGCGGGATTCGCGACCCTCGTCGGAGTCGGCATCCTGATCTACCGGCGTCGCACCACCGGACCGGTGTTCATGGCGACGACGAAGAACGACAAGACGATGTACGTCGTCCTCGTGGCGGCGATCGTCGCGGGACTCGCGACGACGGTGCTGAGCGTCATCGGCCCGCCGCACGAGCTCAGCTACCGCGAGACGGTGGCACCCTGGTTCCGCTCGCTCTTCGTCTTCCAGCCCGACATCGCGGCGATGAGCGAGGCCTCGCTCGACTTCAAGGTCCATACCGTGATCGGCATGCTCCTCTTCATGATCTGGCCGTTCACGCGGCTCGTTCACGCGTTCACCGCGCCGGTGCACTATCTCTTCCGCCCGTACATCGTGTACCGCTCGCGCGACGGACGACCGACGACGGCGCGCGGCATCCGCCGCGGCTGGGCGCCCGTCGGGACGACGGACCGCACCCCCGACCGCAAGGCCGGCCGCAGCGGCACCAAGACCGGAGGACGACGATGAGAGTGGATGCCGCGGGCGTGGCGGGCGGTACCGTTCAGGCGCTGCCCGGCCGCACCAAGAACCTTCTGCTGGCGCTGCTGGCGTTCACGATCACGTTCTGGGCCTGGAACCTCGTGGCTCCCCTCGGCGTGCAGTACACCGCCGAGATGGGTCTGGACTCGACGCAGGCGTCGCTGCTCATCGCGACGCCTGTGCTCGTCGGCTCGCTGGGGCGCATCCTCACCGGCGCCTTCACCGACCGGTTCGGCGGGCGCCTGATGTTCACCGTGCTCACGGCGGCCTCGGCCGTGCCCGTCGTCCTCGTGGCGGTGGCGGGGGTCATGGGGTCGTACGCCCTGATGCTCGCGTTCGGGTTCCTGCTCGGCATCGCCGGAACGACGTTCGCCATCGGCATCCCGTTCGTCAACGCCTGGTACGAGCCGTCGAAGCGCGGGTTCGCGACGGGCCTCTTCGGCGCGGGCATGGGCGGCACTGCTCTGTCGGCGTTCTTCACACCGCGCATGGTGGCGTGGTTCGGCTATGTCCCGACCCACCTCATCATGGCCGGCGCCCTCCTCGTCGTCGCACTCATCGTGTGGCTGTTCATGCGGGACTCGCCGCGATGGAAACCCAACACCGCCCCAGTGATGCCGAAGCTCAAGGCGGCGTCGAAGCTCGCGGTGACCTGGCAGATGGCGTTCCTGTACGCCGTGACCTTCGGTGGCTTCGTCGCGTTCTCCACCTACTTGCCGACGTATCTCAAGGAGGTCTACGGCTACGACCTCGCCGACGCCGGTGCGCGCACGGCCGGGTTCGCCATCGCCGCCGTGATCGCACGGCCCGTCGGCGGGTGGCTGTCCGACCGCATCGGGCCGGCGACCGTGCTCGGCATCTCGCTGGGCGGCGCGGCCGTGATGGCCGTGGTGATCGCCACGCAGCCGCCGCCCGAGCTGGCGGCGGGCACCTCCTTCGTGCTCATGGCGCTCGCCCTCGGTCTGGGCACCGGCGCTGTCTTCACGTGGGTGGCTCAGCGCGCCCCGGCCGAGAAGGTGGGCACGGTGACAGGGATCGTCGGCGCAGCCGGCGGACTGGGCGGCTACTTCCCGCCGCTCGTGATGGGGGCGACGTACAACGCCGAGGCCCACAGCTACACGATCGGGCTCAGCCTTCTCTGCCTGACCGCGTTGGTCGCGCTGGGCTTCACGATCTTCCTCGCACGACGGGGGCGTCGCGCGGAGTGAGAACGGTGCCTCGGGTCACTGCTCGAGGAAGCGCACCGGCAGGTCCGCGATGTCGAGGCCCGATGCCCGCAGGAGCTCCTCGATCGCGGCGTGCTGCGTCTCCGGCGCGACGATCTGCACCCTCGCCTGCCCGTTCGTCTCTCGGCCGTCGGCCCAGAAGCTGTTCACGGCGTGTTCGTCGGCGAGCTCGGTGAGCAGCGCGAGATACCGGTCGCCCTCATCCGGCGGAACGGCAACCCCGAGCGAGGACGAGTTGATCTCCACCACGGTCCCGGAGTCGAGACCGGCCGCGGCGACGAGATCCGCGGCGTGCGCGACGAGCGGAAGGAGATGCCCGAATCCGGCGGACCGCGCTTCCTCGACCTCGACGAACGCGAACCTGGTCTCGTCCCACCTCGCCGGCTGAACGGCGAGCCCGGGTGCGACCCGGTCGAGCTCGTCGACGACCTCGACGGCATCGAACCCGAAGTCCGGGCACCGCGTGCCGCCGCTGACCGCGCTCGGGGAGGGCGAGTCGCCGTTCACCGACACGTCCGTACCCGACGGCGTGCGCACGTGGAACGACCACAGGACCGCGTCGGGGTACCCGGTCGTGCACGCGGCGTCGAGCAGTCCGGGGAGACCCGCCTGGTCCACGGTCACCGCCATCCACGACGTCGGGTTCGAGAACGTCGGCGCCTCGACCCAGCGCTCCTTCTGGACGGAGTCGACACCGGGGAGGGTGTCGATCACGCTCGCGAGCTCGTCGAACTCTGCACTCGGCCTGTCGAAGTGCTCCTCGTTGACCATCCAGGCGAACAGCACCAGGGCGGCGACGACGAGGCCGACGAGCGCGACCACCAGGAACGTGACTCCGACCCGTGCGGCGGTCTTCCCGTGAGGGCGACGACCGGCGGGGTCGGCACCCGTCTCAGGCGAGAGCGTCGTCACCATGTCGCACCGCCTCCCGACGGATCTGGGGCTCGTCGCCTCGAACCTACCGCGTGCCGGGCGGATCCGTCCCGGCGATCTTCGCGGAACCCGTGGACGGTGACCCCCAACGGGGCTACTGTCGCGGTGTCGTCGAAGCTCTCGCAGAGGGGCGGTGCCGTCATCTCCCACGCCAGTGCCGCGCGCTCGATGCCCACCCCGCAGCGGGTGCAGGGCACCTATTACACGCTGATGCTCGGCAACACGCTCGCCGCCTCATTCATCTGGGGCGTGAACACCCTCTTCCTGCTCGACGCCGGACTGTCGAATCTCGAGGCGTTCTCGGCGAACGCGTTCTTCACGGCCGGCATGCTGATCTTCGAGATCCCCACCGGCGTCGTGGCCGACACGGTCGGTCGACGGGCGTCCTACCTGCTCGGGACGATCACGCTGGCGGTCACGACCGTCATGTACTGGCTGCTGTGGGTGTGGCAGTCGCCGTTCTGGGCGTGGGCGATCGTGTCGGTGCTGCTCGGGCTCGGCTTCACCTTCTTCTCCGGCGCGGTGGATGCCTGGCTCGTCGATGCACTGAAGGCGACGGGCTACGCCGGCAGCCTCGAGACCGTGTTCGGGCGCGCGCAGATCGTCGGCGGCATCGCGATGCTGTCGGGCTCGGTGCTCGGGGGCATCGTCGCGCAGGCGACGAACCTGGGCGTGCCGTTCGTGATCAGAGGCGCCATCCTGCTGCTGATGTTCGTGGTTGCCGCCCTGCTGATGCGCGACCTCGGTTTCACGCCGGATCGCAGCGAGACGCCGCTGCGCGCGACGCGCACGGTCCTGCGCGCCTCGTTCCGGTACGGGCTGGGTGACCCGCCGGTGCGCTGGCTCATGCTCGCCAGCCCGTTCACCGCCGGCGTCGGCATCTACGTCTTCTATGCGCTCCAGCCCTATCTGCTCGAGCTCTGGGGTGACGAGGAGGCGTACACGGTGGCCGGGCTCGCCGCCGCGCTGCTGTCGGGAGCGGCGATCGTCGGCGGGGCGCTGGCCCCGTGGGTGCGCAGGCTCTTCCGTCGTCGGACGTCGGCGATCCTGCTGGCCACCGTCGCGAGTGCGCTCGTGCTGCTCGGCCTGGGACTGGTGCGCAATTTCTGGTTCGCGATCGTGCTGGTGGCGCTGTGGGGCATCGCGTCCGCGATCGACGACCCTGTGCACCGCGCATACCTCAACGACATGATCCCGTCGAAGCAGCGGGCGACGGTGCTGTCGTTCGATTCGCTGATGGGCTCGGGTGGCGGTGTGGTGATCCAGCCGGTGCTGGGACGAGCGGCGGATGTCGGGGGCTACGGCACCTCGCTCATCTGGAGCGGCGTCATCTCGGCCGTCGCGATCCCGTTCGTCCTCCTGAGCAGGGCGCAGAACGCCCCTGCCGACACCGCCAGGGAGGTCACCGCGGACCCGCAGGCATGAGGTGGTCGCACGCCATGATCGGCCGCGCCGCTCACCATCGCCCGATGCGGGTGATGCCCCACCGGAGGCATCCCCCCTACGCTCCAGTCCTGTGACCGGGGGGCCGCATCCTCGCCGCTGCGGGGCCCTCGGCCGGACGACACGGACTGTGGACGAGAGGGCATCGAGATGACCGAAGAGAAGAAGACATCGATCGTAGGACACCCGCTTCCTCCCGCCCGGTCACTGCCGTTCCCCCCGAAACCGTCGGGCAGCTATGCCGGTCGCACCCTCGCCGAGTCGACCTATTCACCTCTTCCGCCCGAGCAGCACCTCGGTGACGACGCACCGAACATCCTGGTGATCCTCATCGACGACGCCGGGCCTGCGCTGCCGGCGCCGATCGGCGGCAAGATCGATACTCCGACCCTCGAACGCATCCGCGGGGCCGGCATCGGCTACAACCGCTTCCACACCACCTCGATGTGCTCGCCGACCCGCGCGTCTCTGCTCACCGGTCGCAACCACCACCGCGTCGGGGCGGGACAGATCGCCGAGCTCGCCAACGACTGGGATGGCTACTCGGGGCACATCCCCAAGAGCAGCGCGACGATCCCCGAAGTGCTGCGTAACTACGGCTACTCGACCGCGGCGTGGGGCAAGTGGCACAACACCCCCGCCGAAGAGACGACGAAGGCGGGACCCTACGAGAACTGGCCGACCGGAAACGGGTTCGAGTACTTCTACGGCTTCCTCGCGGGTGAGGCGTCGCAGTACGAACCGAACCTCGTGCGCAATACCACGAGCGTCTTGCCGCCGAAATCGCCGGAAGAGGGCTACCACCTCAGCGAGGACATCGCCGACGACGCCATCGCGTGGCTGCGCGACCACAAGGCGCTCTCACCCGACAAGCCGTTCTTCATGTACTGGGCGACCGGCGCCATCCACGGGCCGCACCACGTCCACAAGGAGTGGGCCGACAAGTACAAGGGCGTCTTCGATGATGGATGGGACGCCTACCGCGAAGACGCCCTCGCCGGTGCGAAGGCGGCGGGCTGGGTGCCCGACGACGCCGTGCTGACCCCGCGGCCCGAGTCGCTGCAGGGCTGGGACGAGATCCCCGATCACCAGAAGCCGTTCCAGGCGCGGCTCATGGAGCTGTGCGCAGGATTCGGCGAGCACGCCGACGTGCAGGCCGGCCGCGTGGTCGACGAGCTGGAGCACCTCGGCTACGCCGACAACACCATCGTGGTCTACATCTGGGGTGACAACGGGTCTTCGGGCGAGGGCCAGAACGGCACGATCAGCGAGCTGCTCGCGCAGAACATGATCCCGACGACGGTCGACCAGCACATCGCCGCGCTCGAGGAGCTCGGCGGTCTCGACGCCCTCGGCACTCCGGCGACCGACAACCAGTACCACGCGGCGTGGGCCTGGGCGGGTTCGTCGCCGTACCAGGGCATGAAGCTCATGGCATCGCACCTGGGCGGCACGCGCAACCCGATGTTCATCCGCTGGCCCGCGCGGATCGCGCACGATCCCGAGCCGCGCACGCAGTTCCACCACGTGATCGACCTGGCGCCGACGATCTACGAGATCCTCGGCATCTCGCACCCCGACACCGTCAACGGCATCCCGCAGGACCCCATCGACGGCACGAGCTTCGCGTACTCGATCGACGAGAAGACCGCCGAAGGCCGCCATCGCGTGCAGTACTTCGAGATCATGGCGAGCCGCTCCATCTACGAGGACGGCTGGATGGCGTCGACCACCGGACCGCGCCTGCCGTGGGTTCCCGGAGCGCCGCCGGGAATGAAGACGTGGACGCCCGACCACGACGTGTGGGAGCTCTACAACCTCGACGAGGACTGGAGTCAGGCACACGACCTCGCCGACCAGCACCCCGAGAAGGTGGCGGCGCTGAAGGAGCTGTTCGCGATCGAGGCGGCGAGGAACAAGGTGCTGCCGATCGGAGGCGGCCTGTGGGTCGTGCCGTTCCACCCCGAGCTGCGCATCTCGCCGCCGTACACCGAGTGGGACATGACCGGCGACACCGTGAGAGTGCCCGAGTTCTGCGCGCCGGCGCTCGGGAACAAGCCCAACACGGTGTCGATGGAGGTGACCGTCGGCGAGAAGGCGAACGGCGTGCTCTACAAGCTCGGCGGGGCAGGGGGCGGTCTGACGGCGTTCGTCGTGGACGGCATCCTGACCTATGAGTACAACCTGTTCCTCGTGCAGCGCACCACGGTCGCGGCATCCGATCCCCTTCCGGCGGGCGATCACGCGATCGAGATCGAGACGTCCTATGTGGAGCCGCGCCCGGGCGGACCTCTCTCCGTGGTGCTGCGTGTCGACGGCGCCGAGGTCGCGGCAGGCACCGTCCCGGTCAGCGCGCCCCTGCTGTTCTCCGCAAACGACTGCCTCGACATCGGCCGCGCGTACGGCGGCGCCGTCTCGCGGGCGTACGCCGACCGGATGCCCTTCGCATTCGACGGCGAGATCGGGCGCGTACACGTGGCGTACACCGTGCCGGCGAAGGCCTGAGCCGAGGATGCGGGCGACTCCGGGTCGCCCGCGGCCGCTGGGTCGCGTCGCGTCGGTCGCTAGCCGTGGAAGGGACACCTCCCGCCGGAGGCTGCGGCGCGCACCTTGCCGCCCGACGACGGCTTGGTCGGCAGCCTGCGACGGTTCACGCCCAGACCCTGCGCGAGGACCGTGAGCCGCGGGTCGCTCAGCACGGCGATCGCCGCGGAGAGTCCGGCCAGCGCGAGCTTCTCGCCGGGGCAGCGGTGGCCGGTGCGCACCTCCGCTCCGCCGTGCGGGACGAAGGAGCTCAGAGCCTCGTAGTCGTCGACGCCGACGAACCGCTCGGGGTCGAAGTCGCCGGCGCGCACCCACGACGCGTCGTCGGTGTTCGAGCCGAAGATGTCGAGCACGACGCGTCCGCCCTTGCCCACACGGTGGCCGTCGAGTTCGACGTCGGCGATCGCCCACCCCGGCAGCATCGGCACGAAGGGCGACATGCGGCGCACCTCCTGCGCGAAGGCGAGGGCCAGCGGGCCGCCGACGAGCGAATCGCGCTCGCCGGTCTCGGCGGCGATGCGTGCTCGCCACCCAGGCTCCTCGTGCAGGCGCTTCGCCGCGAACGCCACGAACCGTGCGACGGCCACCATGGGACGGATGCTGTTCTGCAGCTCCACCCCGGCGAGTCGGGGTGTCAGCAGAGCACCGTCTCGGTCCGTGTGCCACGCCCACTCGGCGAGCGCCGTGCCCGGCGGTGCACTGAGCGAGCCGGCGCGGACCGCTTCGACGAGGCGTGCCGCGTGGCGGTCCGACCAGGCGCGGTTGAGCTGCGCCTGAACGAAGGCGGGGGAGTACGGCGCGCCGAACCCGTCGACGATCTGGGCGAGCCGCGCCGACCACCGGGTGCGCGCCGCCGCGGTGCCGGGCAGTCCCGCCCACGTCGTGATCGCGCGGCCGAGCGCCCCCACTGCCGCGTCGTATGCGGAGCGGCGACCGCCGGCGATCCAGTCCGCGAGCTCCGCCTGCCACTCGCGCTCGAGCAGCGGGGTGAGCCGCTCGACCTGGGCGTCGTCGTAGGCGACATCGACGAACGTGGCCTTGCGGTGACGGTGGTCCTCGCCGTCGAGGCTGTGCACGGAATCGTGCCCGAACAGGGTCTCCTGAACGATCGAGGGCATCGCACCGTGCCGTTCGACCAGCCGGTCGTCGTAGAAGACGTCGACGCCGTCGGCGCCTCGCACGAACAGCGCCTCCCGCCAGAGCAGCTGCATCGGAACAGCGCGCGCCCCCCGGCGCGCTCGTCGCCACAGGCTCGCGCTGAAGTCGTACCCGCGCAGGGCGAATCGGAGACCGTCGTCGATCAGCATTCCGCCACGCTCGCAGGTGCGCGGCGCCCGTGCCAGGGGGTGCGGCTCCCGCGGCGGCTGTGCTACACGGGCGCTTGGCGGGCCGCGGCGGCCTCGGTCGGCCGCGGCGGAGTCGGCCGCGGTGGCGCCTGTCGATTCAGACATTCCGGCGCTCGTCAAGGCCTCCCACCGTGTGCGGGAGGACTGGGATGCTGGGGCCGGCGTGTGGGGCGCTGGGCGAGTGCGAGGAGGCATGGCCATGGAGATGACGCGTGTGATCACCGGGGGCGATCCCCGGCCCGACCTCGTCTGGGTGGGCAACGGCGGTTGGGTGGCGTGCGACTCCCTCGCAGGCCACAGCGATCCCCATCGCGTGGTCGCCTACCTCGAGTGCAAAGACCAGATCGTCTACGTGCTCTGGGTGCACGGTCGTGCCGGCGTCGACGAATACCCCTCGCTGCGGGAGGCGCTGGCCGCCATCGCCGAGGGGATGCGCGTGCGGCGGGAGGGCAGGGCAGTGGAGACGGCGCCGGTCGCGGTTGCCGCGGCCTGACGTGGGCTCCCGGCGCGTCGTCAGTCGGGCAGGAAGTTCTCTCGTGCGAGCGGCGCCACCTCGAGCTCCGCAGCGTCAGCGCGCGTGATCCACCGCAGTTCGGCGATCTCGGCGCCGACCGTGGGACTCTGCGAGCCGATGTCGGCGGCGAACACATCGGCGACGACGAGGCAGCCGGGCTCATTGGCGGCTGCGGCGGTGAACGCGCCCAGCGAGCGGAGGTCGTCGACGGGGACGTGGATGCCGAGTTCTTCGGCGAGCTCGCGGCTGAGGGTCTCATCCGGTGACTCGCCCGGTTCGGGCTTGCCACCCGGCTGCATGAAAGCCGTCGTCCCCTCCTTGCGCACCAGCAGCAGTCGACCGTGCTCGTCGAGGATGACCGCGGCCGAGACATGGATGCGGCGGGGCTGCGTCGGCTCGTCGGGCAGGGTGGTCACCCCGGCACGCTAACAGGTCGCGCCCATACGGGCCGACGTAGAATCGCGTGTGCCTGACCAGACCCCCGCCGCCGACCTCCCGCCGAGCGGCATCGACCGTGCCGACCTCGAGACGACGCTCCGCGTCCTCGGGAGCATGGCCGGGCTCGACGAGACCCACCCCGACTTCATCGCCGTGCGGCGCGCGACCGCAGCCATGTTCAAGGCGGTCAAGAAGGAGCGGAGGCGAGAGATCCGCGAGGCGATCGCACAGGCGGACAAGGCGGTCGTCGCGGCGACGGCCACCGGAGCTCCCGACCGGATCGACGACGAGACGCGCGGCATCCCGATCAGCACGTCCACGACGGCACCGACGGCGGGCACGCTCATCAAGGCCCGCGGCTGCTACATCTGCAAGCAGCCGTACACGGTCGTCGACGCGTTCTACCACCAGCTCTGCCCCACCTGCGCGGCGATGAGCCACGAGAAGCGCAACGCCCGCACCGACCTCACCGGCAAGCGCGCCCTGCTGACAGGCGGCCGCGCGAAGATCGGCATGTACATCGCGCTGCGGCTGCTGCGCGACGGCGCGCACACGACGATCACGACCCGTTTCCCGCGCGACGCCGTGCGCCGTTTCAGCGGCCTGCCCGACGCCGCCGACTGGATCGACCGGCTCAAGATCGTCGGCATCGACCTGCGTGATCCGGCGCAGGTGATCGGCCTCGCCGACGAAGTCGCCGCCGCCGGGCCGCTCGACATCCTGATCAACAACGCGACGCAGACCGTGCGTCGCTCGCCGGGCGCGTACCAGCCGCTGGTCGACGCCGAGCTCGCGCCGCTGCCGTCCGGCCCTCTGCCCGAACTCGTCACGTTCGGTCACACGAACGACCAGCACCCACAGGCACTGGAGCGGTCGGTCACCGCGCATCCGATCCTCGCCGCCGCGGCCGCGCGCGCCGACGAGCTCACCGAGCAGGCGATGGCCGCGGGCTCGAGCTCGCTCGAACGCCTCGCGGCGGGCACGGCGATCGACGCGGGTGGGCTCATCCCCGACCTCGACCACTCGAACTCGTGGGTGCAGCGGGTGGACGAGGTCGACCCGCTCGAGATGCTCGAGGTGCAGCTCGCCAACACGACCGCGCCGTTCCTCCTCATCTCGCGACTGCGCCCGTCGCTCGCCGCCAGCCCGGCGCGGCGCACCTATGTGGTGAACGTCAGCGCGATGGAGGGTGTGTTCAACCGTGGCTACAAGGGGCCGGGGCATCCGCACACCAACATGGCGAAGGCAGCGGTCAACATGCTCACCCGCACGAGTGCGCGCGAGATGTTCGAGACCGACCGCATCCTGATGACGAGCGTCGACACCGGCTGGATCACCGACGAGCGCCCTCACCCGACGAAGGTGCGTCTCGCCGAGGAGGGCTTCCACGCCCCGCTCGACCTCGTCGACGGCGCGGCCCGCGTCTACGACCCGATCGTGCGCGGCGAGGCGGGCGAAGACCTGTTCGGCGTGTTCCTCAAGGACTACGCGCCCGGCGCATGGTGACGCTTCCCGAGCCCGGGCACCGGGTGGTCGTGCGCTACCTGCTGCCCTCGGGGCAGGCGACGGACGCGCTCGGAGAACTGCTGGAAGCGGATGCCGAGACCGTCGTCGTCGACGGCAAGCGCGGCATCGAGCGCATCGCACGGGCCGACATCATCGCGGCCAAGGAGGTTCCGCCGCCACCCGCTCCCCGACCTCGCATCGTCTAGGCTCGTCGGCTATGGCAGTCGGCGCGACCATCCACACCTTCGACGTGTCCCTGGCCGACGTCGATCGCGGTGTCTATGAAGACCTCACGCTGCGTGTGGCGCGGCATCCGTCCGAGACCGACGCGTTCATGATGACACGCGTACTCGCGTACTGCCTCGAGTACGAAGAGGGCATCGCGTTCAGCGAGGGCATCTCGGCGACCGACGAGCCGGCCGTGCTCGTGCGCGACCTCACCGGCCGCGTGATCGCGTGGATCGAGGTCGGCGCCCCCGACGCCGAGCGCCTGCACCAGGGCAGCCGGCTTGCCGAGCGCACCGTCGTGTACACGCATCGCGACCCCGCGAAGGTGATGGCGCCCTGGGCGGGGAAGCGCATCTACAACGCCGAGGGGATCGTGCTGCACAGCTTCGACCCCGGGTTCGTCGACGCGGCCGTCGCCGCGATCGCGCGGCGCAACACCATGACCCTCTCGGTCACCGAGCGCCAGCTCTACCTCGAGCTCAACGGCACCAGCACCTCGTCGGAGATCCACGACCACTCGCTCGCCTGAGTGCGCGCGAAGCCCGCGCCGCGGCTTCTCCGACCTTCCGCCACCGGCATCTCTCCTGAAGCTCGCGCGCTCCCTGTCAAACCGTCGGGAGATTTCGGCCTCTACGGCCCGCGCGCGCAACGCGCGACGGCGTTTCTCCCGACGGTTTGACCGCCGCCCGGCCTCACCCGCGGGGCAGGGGCGGCGCGCACTCGCGGGGCAGGGGCGGCGCGTGACGCGCGCAGTCCCAGGGGAAGGGCGCCGCCCCACGGGTGGAGAACGCTTCGCGGCGCGGGAGCATAAGCCTTACGCGCGCTCGCCGCAACGGGGCACCCCTGTGGGCGCAAGCGTCCTAATCTCGCCGCATGAGTTACGACAACGACGCGCGCACCGACCGGGATCGCACCGTGCACGACGCCGACACGGTTGCCGCCGCACCCGTGGCACCGGCGGACCTGTCGCACGGCCAAGCGCTCGCCGAGGAGCGCAACCGCTTCGGCGGTGTGAAGTTCGGCTCGGCGTTCTTCGGCTGGCTCGCTGCCTTCGGTGCGGTCGTCCTGCTCTCGGCCATCGTCGGCGCCGTCGGCGCCGCCATCGGCATCGAGACCGGCACCACGGTCGAAGAGGTCGCGGACGCGGCGTCCGACAACCCCGACACGGTAGGCATCGTCGGCGCCATCGCGATCGGGATCGCCCTGTTCGTCGCGTACCTCGCGGGCGGCTACGTCGCCGGGCGCATGGCGCGGTTCAGCGGCGCGGCGCAGGGCTTCGCCGTCTGGCTGTGGGGAATCGTCATCGCGATCGTGGTCGCGCTGCTCAGCCTGGCGGCCGGCAGCCGGTGGGACATCCTGTCGGCGCTCGACGGCTTCCCGCGCTTCCCGATGGACGCGACCGTGACAGGCATCATCACCGCCGTCGTGGCGGCGCTCATCACGCTCGGCGGCGCGATCCTCGGCGGCATCCTCGGGATGCGCTACCACCGCCGGGTCGATCGACTAGGCGTGGACCGCGACGCCGACGGCGTATGACCTAGAAGACCCTCGCAGGGACCATCCAGAGAAAGGAGAACGCCATGGGTGCAGGAGATGACATCAAGCACGGCGCGGAAGAGATGAAGGGCAAGGTCAAGGAGGGGGTCGGCGATATGACCGACAACGAACGCCTCCAGGCCGAAGGCAAGATGGACCAGGCCAAGGCCAACATCAAGCAGGCCGGCGACGATGTGAAGGACGCCTTCACCAACGATCGCTGATCTGGCGTGCCGCGTGCCCCCGGTTACGGCCGGGGGCACAGCCGTGCCCACGCGACCGAAGCCGCGTCGGTGCTACGCCCCGGGACGGCGCTACGCCCCGGGTCGGTGCTACGCCCCGGGACGGCGCTACGCCCCGGGACGGCGCGTGCGCACCTGCGGAGGAGCGCTCGAGTCGAGGATCGCGCGCAGGCGGGCGGCCTCGTCGGCCGGCATCCCGTACCCGTGCTCGGGCTGCGGGTAGGCGTGCGTGCGCACCTCTTCGGCGTAGGCCGAGACGGCGCCGATCATCTCGCCGCGCAGCTCGGCGTAGCGCTTGACGAACCGGGCGGTGTGGCCGTCGTAAATGCCGAGCAGGTCGTGGAAAACGAGCACCTGGCCGTCGGTGCTCGGTCCGGCGCCGATGCCGATCACTGGGATCGAGAGCTGTGGCATGATCGCCTCGGTCACGGGGCTCGGGATCGCCTCGAACACGATGGCGAAGCATCCGGCGTCCTGGAGGGCGATCGCGCTCTCGCACAGGGCGACGGCCTCCTCCGCGGTGCGGCCCTGCGCGCGGTAGCCGCCGATGTTCGCCGCGGTCTGCGGGGTGAGGCCGACGTGCCCCATCACCGGGATCCCCGCGGCGACGATCGCGCGGGCGCGGTCGACCGACGAGCCTCCGCGCTCGATCTTGACCGCGTCGCAGCCGGTCCTCTTCACGAAGCGCTGCGCGGTCTTCACGGCCTGCTCGTCGGACTGCTCGTACGACCCGAAGGGCAGGTCGGCGACGAGCAACGGCGTCGACAGCCCCCGTCGCACGGCGGCCGTGAGCATCAGCATCTCGTCGACCGTCACGGGCACGGTCGATTCGTGCCCGAGCACCGTCATCGCCGCCGAGTCGCCGACGAGAACCATGTCGACGCCTGCCGCCTCGGCGATCTGGGCGCTCGGATAGTCGTAGGCGGTGACCATCGCGATCGGCTCGCCGCGTTCCTTCATCGCGGCGAGCGCGCCGAAGGTCATGCGGGGGCGGGCCGGCTTGCCGGTCGTAGGGAAGGATCCTGCGCTCATGGGGTGGCCTCCAGGATTCGGTTGTCGATGAGTCGTGCCTTGCCGACCTGCGCGGCGACGGCCAGCAGCGCTCCGCCGTCCACACGGTCGAGCTCGGCGAGGTCGTCGGGCGACCGCAGTTCGAGGTACTCGGGCTCGATGCCGGCGCGCGCCAGCACCTCGCGTGCGGCCGCGATCACAGCATCCGCACCGGTCTCGCCGCTGCGGACGACGGCCTCGGCTGCCTCGAGAGCACGGTTCAGCGCGGTCGCCTGCTCACGCGCGGCAGGGTCGAGATAGGCGTTGCGCGAGCTCATCGCCAGCCCGTCCGGCTCGCGCACGATCGGGCATGCGACGATGCGCACCGGCATGTCGAGATCGCGCACGAGCCGGCGGATTACGAGCACCTGCTGAGCGTCCTTCTGGCCGAAGTACGCGGCATCCGGCGCCACCATCTGGAACAGCTTCGTGACGACCGTCGCCACCCCGTCGAAGTGGTGCGCGCCTCGGTGGGCGCCGTCGAGCACGTCGGTGATGCCGGCGATATGAATGGTCGTCGAGAATCCGCGTGGGTATACCTCGTCCGCCGGAGGAGCGAACAGGATTTCGGCGCCGGCCCCCGCGGCCAGTTCGGAGTCGCGCGCCTCGTTGCGCGGGTACGACGCGAGGTCCTCGTTCGGCCCGAACTGCGTCGGATTGACGAACAGCGACACCACGACGAGGTCGTTCTCGTCCCGTGCCCGGCGGACGAGCGAGAGGTGACCGTCGTGGAGGGCGCCCATCGTCGGCACGAGCCCGACGGAGGCGCCTTGCGATCGCGCATCGCGCACCGCGGCACGCACATCGGCGACGGTCCGGACGGTCCTCATGCCGGTGCCCCCTCCGAGCCGACGAGCGCGCGCGTGCGCTCGGTCAGCTCGTCGAAGAGCGGAAGAAGGCCGGGAGCGGATGCCTCGACCGCGGCCCGCTGCCGCTGCACGGTCGGCTCATCTCCGCGGACGATCGGACCGGTGAGCGCCTCGCGCGGCCCAAGGGCCGCCCAGTTCTCGACCGTGCCGCGCACGAGCGGAACGAGGTGCGCGCGGAATCCGTCGGGAAGGCCCGATGCCGCAGCCACCGTCTCGGCGGCCGCCTGCAACGTCACGAGGTAGTTCGACGCGATCGAGGCGGCCGCGTGATACCCGGCACGCTGCTCGTCGCGCACCTCGAACGGCCGGCCGCCGACGGCGAGGGCGAGCTCTTCGGCGGCCCGCAGCGCCTCGGGCGAGGTGCCCGCGACGGCGCATCCGATGCCCGCGAAGGAGTCGGCGCCCTCGGTGCCCACGAAGGCCCGCAGCGGGTGCAGCCCGAAGTCGACGCCCACCTCGGCCAGCGGCGTCGCGCCGGACGTGTGGCCCACGAGGGGCGCGGCATCGCGCGCGACCGTGCCTGCCTCGCCGATCTCGCGGTCAGGGACGCACAGGAGCACGGCGTCTGCGGGTTCGACCCGCTCGCCGCGGCCGGTCGGGCCGTGAACCTCGTAGCCCGCGGCGCGCAGCGAGGCGGCGGCGGCTCGGCCCACGCGGCCGGCCCCGACGACGCTGATGCTCGCGACGATGCGACTCTGATTCGAGGTGCTCATGATGATGGTGACGACCACTGGCGGCCGATCTGTCGAGTATCCCACTGCGGCGCGGGCGGCGAGACGCCGCGAGTTCACTCCCCGCGGGTGATGCACGGGCGCAGGGCGACCGGCACCCTTGAGGTCACCGTGGCGGAGCCGCGCCCTGCGCACGCCGGGGGAGAGGACGCCGCACCCATGGATGACGCGCCGATCGAACGGCTGACCCGGGCTCAGCGCCGGAAGGTCATCGCCCTCGGCCTGCTGCGGGCGCTCCTCTCGGCGGCGGTGCTCGTCACTCTCTACTTCCTCGTGCCGCTCGACTGGATCGACACGATCCCCGTGCCGCTCGCGATCGTCGTCGCGGCCGCCGTGCTCGCAGGGGTGACGGTGTGGCAGGTGCTCGCGATCATCCGCTCTGCTGATCCGGGCGTGCGCGCGATCGAGGCCCTCGCGGTCATCGCCCCCATCTACCTCCTCCTCTTCGCCACCATGTACTTCCTGATGTCGCGGAACGATCCCGCTGCCTTCACCGGCGACCTGTCACGCATGGACTCCCTCTACTTCACGGTGACGATCTTCGCGACGGTCGGGTTCGGTGACATCAGCGCGGTCACCGAGCTCGCCCGCGTGGTGGTGACGGTGCAGATGATCCTGAACCTCATCGTGCTCGGCGCAGGTGTGCGCCTGCTCACGATGGCCGTCAAGTACGGGCGGGAGCCGTAACCCTCGGATGCCGACGCACCGGCGCCCGCCACCGATCGCTGACCCTCAGGGCGCGGCGAGCGGGTAGCGACGACGCAGGATCACGCGCTGCACCAGCGTCCAGACGACGGTGGTCGCGAGGTAGATCGCCGCGGCGAGCGGGACGAACAGCGCCACGACGGCGGTCGTGAACTGCAGCGCCCCGACGGCGCGTGCGAATCCCGCACTCGCGAGGGGCGAGGCATCCGCTCCGTCCGTCACAGGCTGTCGGAACGCGCGTCGTGTGAGCTCGGCGGCGACGGCGATCACGACGATCAGCGCGCCGAACACCGCGAACGTGGGCGCCGTGGCGGTACCGGCGGCGATCGACCCCACGAGGCTCGCGCCGAGCGGGACGCCGAGGAGCGTCTCGGACTGCAGCGCATTCGCGTGCCCCGCGATCGCCGGGAATGCGAAGAGCGCGTAGACGACCCCGATGACCGGCGCCTGGGCCACGAGGGGCAGGCAGCCTGCGAACGGCGAGGTTCTCGTCGGCGTACAGCCTCATCGTCTCGCGCTGCAGCCGCTCACGATCGCGGCCGTACCGCTTCTGCAGGTCGCGCAGCTTCGGCGCGAGCCGGCTGCGCGTCTGCTCGGCCTTCGCCTGCGAGACGCCGGCGGGCACGAGCACGGCGCGCACCAGGAGGGTGATGAGGAGGACGGATGCCGCGGCCGCCGCCGCACCCGCGAGTGGTTCGAGGAGGGCCGTGAGCTGCATGAGCACGGCGTATGCCGCGTCGAGGACTGCGGCGACAGGGGGGAGGGCGTAGATGTCCAAGGGTGGTCCGTTCGTCGATGCCGAGGTGGTCGCGTGCGGCCACGACGACACCGGCAGACGCCGACGGCCACCCCGGCGGACGGGGAGCGCGGACGGCGCGGAACGGGGTCAGGCGGCCGGGGCCGCGTATCCCGGCGCTCGCGGACGGGAGTGCCCAGGGGCATCCGGATCGCTCTGCGCCGGACTCACCGAGACGTCGATCGCGCGCCGCGGGTGCGGCGACGACCCGACAGCGGAGGCGGGAAGCTCGACCGGAACGGCCGTGAGGGCGACGATCGCGATCGCCGCGAGCGCGGCGGCGAGCACCAGCGCGCTGGGCTCCCGGACGGCGACAGCGCCGAAGACCTCGAGCAGCAGGCGGAGCAGGATGCCCAGAGACTCGAACATGCCCACCGCCTTCCGTCGATCGCGCTCACGCTAACACGGGCATCGGGCTAGACTGACCGCGTGTTGACCTGTCGTTGTTGTCGCTGAGTGCCTCCGGCACGCCTCCGCGACCCCGACAGCCCGTCCGCGCTCAGCGCGGCGACACCACCAAGGACACATCCGTGCGTTACGCCAAGAGCGTGGCCGACCTCGTCGGCAACACCCCTCTCGTCCAGCTCACCCGCGTCACCGACGGCATCGCCGCCACCGTGCTCGCGAAGGTCGAGTACTTCAACCCCGGCAGCTCAGCCAAGGACCGCATCGCCCGCAACATCATCGACGCCGCCGAGCGCGATGGCCTCTTGAAGCCCGGCGGCACGATCGTCGAGCCGACCAGCGGGAACACCGGCGTGGGGCTCGCACTCGTCGCCCTCGAACGGGGCTACCGCATGATCTTCGTCGTGCCCGACAAGTTCGCGGGCGAGAAGGTCGCGGTCCTGAAGGCGTACGGCGCCGAGGTCGTGATCACCGAGACGAGTGTGCCGCCCGAGGATCCGGGCTCGTACTACAGCGTCTCCGACCGCCTGGCCCGTGAGATCCCCGGCGCCTTCAAGCCGAACCAGTTCGCGAACCTGAACGGCCCCCGCGCGCACTACGAGACCACCGGGCCCGAGATCTGGCGCGACACCGACGGCCGGGTGACGCACTTCGTCGCAGGCATCGGCACAGGAGGCACGATCACCGGCACCGGACGATACCTGCGCGAGGTGTCGGGTGACGCGGTGCGGGTGGTCGGCGTCGACCCCGAGGGCTCGCTCTACTCGGGCGGGCCGGTGCACGGCTATCTCGTCGAGGGCGTCGGCGAGGACTTCTGGCCCGAGAGCTACGACCCCTCGGTGCCCCACGAGCTGCAGCGGGTGTCCGACGCCGACGCGTTCGCGATGACCCGGCGCCTCGCCCGGGAGGAGGGGCTGCTCGTCGGCGGCTCGAGCGGGATGGCCGTCGTCGGCGCGCTGCGCGCGGCCCGCGACCTGCCCGCCGACGCGGTGGTCGTCGTGCTGCTGCCCGACCACGGGCGCGGCTACCTCAGCAAGATCTACGACGACGACTGGATGCGCGCGCGAGGCTTCGACGTCGCCGCGCCGGAGCCGGCCGTCGACAACGCCGACCACCGATCCGAAGGAACCCAGGCATGACCGACTCGAACGTCCCCCGCGGATTCGAGACCCGCGCCGTCCACGCCGGACAGGCGTTCGACCCGACGACGGGTGCGGTCATCCCGCCCGTCCACTTCTCGACCACGTATGCCCAGGACGGCATCGGCGGGCTCCGTCAGGGGTACGAGTACGGCCGCAGCGGCAACCCGACGCGCACCGCGCTCGAGGCGCAGCTCGCCGCGCTCGAGAGCGGTGCCCACGGCCTGTCGTTCGCGTCGGGTCTCGCCGCCGAGGACGCACTCCTGCGGTCCGTGTTGAAGCCCGGCGACGAGGTGCTCCTCGGCAGCGACGTCTACGGCGGCACCTACCGACTGCTCGCCCGGGTGCTCGCGCCGTGGGGCATCGGTCTGCGCATCGTCGACATGAGCGACCTCGCCGCGGTCGGGGCCGCGCTCGCCGAGCGGCCGGCGCGGATCCTGTGGGTCGAGACGCCGAGCAACCCGATGCTGCACATCACCGACATCGCGGGGCTCGCGCAGCTCGGCCACGATGCCGGCGCCCTCGTCGTCGTCGACAACACCTTCGCCTCGCCGGCGCTCCAGCAGCCGCTCTCGCTCGGCGCCGACGTCGTCGTCCACTCGACGACCAAGTACCTCGGCGGGCACTCCGACGTCGTCGGCGGCGCGCTGATCCTCAACGACGACGCCCTGTACGAGCAGGCGAAGTTCCACCAGTTCGCGGTGGGTGCGGTCTCCGGCCCGCTGGACGCCTGGCTCACCACGCGCGGCATCAAGACGCTCGCAGTGCGCATGCAGCGCCACAGCGAAAACGCGCAGGCGGTGGCGGAGTTTCTCGACGCGCACCCCAAGGTCGCGCGCGTGTACTACCCCGGCCTCCCGGCGCACCCCGGTCACGAGCTCGCCGCCCGCCAGATGAGCGGCTTCGGCGGCATCGTCTCCGCGGAGCTGGCGGACGCGGCATCCGCTCGCCGTCTCGCGGAGTCGACGAAGCTGTTCCAGCTGGCGGAGTCGCTCGGCGGAGTGGAGTCGCTCATGAACTACCCGGATGCGATGACCCACGCATCGGTGCGCGGCACCGAGCTCGCCGTCCCCGAAGAGCTGGTGCGGCTGTCGGTCGGCATCGAGACCGTCGACGACCTCATCGCCGACCTCGACCAGGCGCTCTCGGCCCTCTGAGCCTGGCTCGGCCTGCTCACCTGTCACAACGTGCCGCCGGAGGGGGCACTTCCCGACAGGTGAGCACCCGCGCACCCGACTCCACCTGCTCACCTGTCACAACGTGCCGCTGGAGGGGGCACTTCCCGACAGGTGAGCACCCGCGCACCCGACTCCACCTGCTCACCTGTCACAACCTGTCGCCGCAGGAGGCACTTCGCGACAGGTGAGGAGGCCCGCGCTCGAGTTCCCGGTGAGCAGGGGAACGCCGGGGTCGTAGGCTCGAAGGATGACCGAGAGCGTCCTGTCTCAGCCCCTGCAGATCGGGACCGTCACGGTGCCGAATCGCATCATGCAGACGGCGCACTCGAAGCAGTACTCCGACCGCGTCGAGTCCGATCGCGAGACCGCGTACTTCGTGCGGCGGGCGCAGGGAGGCTGCGGCCTGTTCGTCGCCGGCAACCACTTCGTGCATCCGTCGGGCTCGATCCGTGGCTTCCAGGACGCGTTCCGGCCGGAGTCGGTTCCGGCCAGCCGACGCATGACCGACGCGATCCACGACGCCGGCGCACGCGTCTTCGTGCAGCTCAACCACCACGGCGCGCAGGCGCAGCCCGACGGCCCGGACGGACCGCGCACGGTGTATGCCCCGTCGCGCATACTGTCTCCCTCGACCTCGCACGCGACGCGGGCGATGAGCCACGACGACATCGCCTCGGTTGTCGAGGCGTGGGCGACCTCGGCCGAACACGCCCGCGACGGTGGGTTCGACGGCGTCGAGATCCACATGGCGCACGGGTACCTGCTGCACCAGTTCCTCTCGCCGCTCTACAACGCCCGGCGCGACGAGTACGGCGGCGACCTCGAGGGGCGTACGCGATTCCCGCGTGAGGTGCTGCGCGCCGTGCGAGCCCGTGTCGGCGACGACTACACGGTCGGCATCCGCATCGTCGCCAACGAGTTCCACGCCGACGGTCTCGACGGCGCGGCGATGCGCGAGGTGATCGCGCGCCTTCGTGCCGAGGCCCGCATCGACTTCCTCGACCTCGCCGCCGGCGGTTACCACAACGTGCACTACGTCTTCCCGTCGTCGGCCATGCCGGTGGCGTGGCTGCGCGAGGAGGTCGCGGCGGTCAAGGCGGCGAATCCCGACGTGCCGGTGTTCGGCGTCGGGGCCGCGCAGTCCGTCGAAGCGGCCGAGGAGGTCGTCGCGTCGGGCATCGCCGACATGGTCGCCCTCACCCGGGCTCAGATCGCCGATCCCGACCTCGGGCTGAAGCTCACCGGCGCGACGGGTGCTGCCGAGGCCGGAGGCATCCGCCACTGCATCCGGCTGAATCAGGGATGCCTCGGCCGCGGCAGCCGCGGACTGGCGATGTCGTGCACCGTCAACCCGCTGGCGGGCCGGGAGCGCGAGCGTGGGGCACGCCCCCGCGCCGAGGTCGCGCAGCGGTGGATCGTGGTCGGCGGCGGACCGGCGGGCATGCGCGCCGCGGTCGAGCTCGCGGCCGACGGGCACGCCGTCACGCTGCTCGAGGCCGCCGAGGAGCTCGGCGGGCAGCTGCGGCTCGCGCGACGCGTTCCCGGCCGTGAGAGCGTCGGCCTGCTCGTGGAGGACCTGGTGCGCGATCTCGCGGACGCGGGGGTCGACGTGCGGCTCGGGGTGCGCGCGACCGCCGCCGACCTGCGCGCGGAGACCGCCGACGGCATCGTCCTCGCGACCGGGGCGACGGCACCGCGCCGCTCGTCGCTCGCGCTGGGCGGCGCGTACGCGGGCGGCTTCCCCCTCGAGGGCACGGTAGACGCGTTCGCCGCGGCATCCGACCCCTCACTCGTCGGATCGCGGATCGCCGTCGTCGACGCGGACGGCACGGCGTATGCGGCCGGCATCGTGCTCACGCTGCTCGAGCACGTCGAGGAGCTCGAGCTCGTCACGCCCTTCGAGTCGGTGTTCCCGCACATCGGCGCGGGCTACGACCGCCCCCTGCTGCTGCAGCGACTGCGCGCGCACGGCGGGTTCCGGCGCCGCACGTCGCAGTCCGTGACCGCCGTCCGCCCGGGCGCGGTCGACCTCGCCGACACTCTCACCGGCGTCGACGAGACGCTCACCGGGCTCGATGCCGTCGTGGCGGTCGAGCCGCGCGCCTCCGTCGTGATCGACGGGCTGACGGATGCCGCGCCGCGGGTCGTCACCATCGGCGACGCCTATGCGCCCCGCACGATCGACGCCGCCATCTTCGAAGCGGTCGAGGTCGCCTACGACGTCGCCGGGCTCGCGGTGCTCCGCGGCTGAGCGCGGCCGCTTCGCGCCGTCTGACGTCCGCCGGACACGCTGGCTAGGGTGGGGCGAGTGGACCCCGTCGCGGCGACGCTGATCATCCTGGCACTGGCGATCGTCGCCTTCGTGAGCAATCGCGTACCCCTCGGGATCGTCGCGCTCAGCGTCTCGCTCGCACTGTTCTTCACGGGCGTGCTCACACTGCCGCAGGCGCTCGCCGGCTTCGGCGACCCGACCGTCCTGTTCATCGCGGCCCTGTTCGTGGTGAGCGAGTCGCTCGATGCGTCGGGCGTCACCGCGTGGGCGGGGCAGAAGGTCATCGGCCGCGCGGGCACGCGCCGCCTTCCGCTCCTGGTGCTCATCTGCGTGCTCGTCGCCGGGGCGGCCGCGCTGATCAGCATCAACGGTGCGGTCGCCGCGCTCCTGCCTCTGGTGGTCGTCGTGGCATCGCGCGCCGGCATCCCGACCTCGCAGCTCCTCATGCCGCTCGCCTTCGCGGCCTCCGCCGGTTCGCTGCTGCTGCTCACCGGCACCCCCGTGAACGTCATCGTCTCGGAGATCGCCGCCGAGAACGGCGGCCGCCCCTTCGGCTACTTCGAGTTCGCCCTCGTCGGTGTTCCGCTGGTCGTCGTGACGGTCGCGTTCATGGCCCTGTTCGGCCGGCCCCTGCTTCCGGTGCGCACCGTCAGCAGCATGCCCCTCGACCTGGTGCGGCACGCGCGCCTGCTGCGGCAGCAGTACTCGCTCAGCCTCGACACCGGCGTGATCATGGGGCCGCAGAACGGGGTGAGCGAGGTAGTGATCCCGCCGCGGTCACCGCTCATCGGCTCCACGGTCTACTGCGGCATGGCCGCGCCCGGCGGCGATCTGGTGATCCTGGCCGCCCGTCGCGGTGAGGAGCAGCTGAAGGGCCAGGACATCACGCTCCAGGCGGGCGACGTGCTGCTCATGCAGGGCACGTGGGACGACCTCACCCGGCACGCCGAGAAGACGGGCGTGCTCGTGGTCGACCCGCCGGCGCGACTGCGGCGCTCGGTGCCGCTCGGCCGCGGTGCGAAGCGATCGCTCGTCGTGCTCGCAGCGATGATCGTGCTCCTCGCGACCGGCGTGGTGCCGCCCGTCGTCGCGGGACTGCTCGCGGCGATGGCGCTGGTGCTGACGCGGACGGTCACGCCGATGCAGGCGTACAGGTCGATCTCGTGGACGACGATCGTGCTGATCGCCGGCATGATCCCGCTGTCGACGGCCTTCATCGAGACCGGCACCGCCGCGCTCGTCGCCGACGGGCTGCTGTCGTTGCTCGGCGCGGGCGGACCGCACGTGGCCCTGGCGGCGCTGTGCCTGCTCACCGTCGTGCTCGGTCAGCTGATCAGCAACACCGCGACCGTGCTCATCGTCGCTCCGATCGCGGTGTCGGTCGCGGCATCCCTCGACCTGTCGGTGCAGCCGTTCATGATGGCGCTGACCGTGGCGGCGGCCGCCTCGTTCCTGACGCCCATCGCGACCCCGGTCAACCTCATGGTGATGGAGCCCGGAGGCTACCGGTTCGGCGATTACTGGAAGCTCGGACTGCCGCTGGCCGTGATCTTCCTGCTGTTCGCCGTGCTCTACGTCCCCCTGGTCTGGCCCTTCTGAGACCGGCGATGCCCGGCGAATCGCTTCGCCGGGCATCGGGAGTGCTGTGCCGCGGGAGCAGCCGCGCAGCGTCTCAGGACGGCGTCAGGCCGCGGACCAGCCCCCGTCGCTCGCGAGGGTGACGCCGTTGATGTTCACGCCGTCGTCGGAGAGCAGGAAGGTGATGGATGCCGCGAGAGCGTCGGCCTCGACCGGGTCGGACATGATCGCCATGCCGGTGCGCACACGCGCCGCTCCGAGCGGGGATGCGAAGCTCGCCTCGATGTTGGTGATCGTCGCGCCGGGGGCGACCGCGTTGACGCGGATGCCGCTGGGGCCGTACATGAAGGCGCTCGACCTGGTGAGGCCCACGACGGCGTGCTTGGACGCGGTGTAGGCCGCACCGGCGGCAGAGCCGCGCAGCGCGGCCTCGGATGCGGTGTTGACGATCGAGCCGCCGCCCTGCGCGAGCATCGTCGGGATGACCGCGCGCATGAGCTTCATCGTGCCGTCGACGTTCACGCGGAAGACGCGCTGCCAGACGGCGTCGGAGACCTCGCCGACCGGCGTCATGTCGTCCATGATCCCGGCGATGTTCGCGAGGCCGTCGATGGTGTCGCCGGCCGTCTCGACGATGCGGGCGATCGCGTCGTCGTCGGTGATGTCGGCGACGACGGCGGCGATGTCGGCGTTCGCGTGCTCGGCGACGAGTTCGTCGAGGCGCTCCTGGCTGACGTCCACCGCGACGACGCGACCGCCCTCGCGCGCGATGCGGGACGCCGTGGCGCGGCCGATGCCCGAGCCTGCTCCGGTGACGATCACGGTCTGACCGGCGAAGCGGGCCTGGTCGATGCGTTCGGTCCACTCGCGCAGCGCGACCGGGGGCACGGCGTCATCGGCACCGTCGGCGGTGACGGCCGGGGCAGCGCCGGCGGCGCCCTCGGGCACATCGCCCGCGGCGGCACGCGCGATCAGGTCGTCGAGCATCTCCTTCGTGAAGGAGCCCCGGCTGAGCTTCACGAGTCGCTTGATCGCGAGACGGCGGACCGGCGTGAAGACGTCGGGGGTCTGCCCGCTCTGGGCGAGCAGGTGCGTGAGGATCGCGTTTCCGGCGGGGTCGGCCAGCCAGTCGGCGATCGAGGAGTCCCCCGTGAGGGGCTTCGGGTTGCCCATGATGAGCTCCTTCCTAACCGGACATCGTTGTCCGGAACTATGCTACACCCGTGCAGAGCACCGCATCCCCCCGTGCGAACCGTGGTCCCGCCGCCGCCGCCGAGAATCGCAGAGCCCTGATCGCCGCCGCGCGCGAGGTGTACGCCGACGGCGGCCTCGCCGCGCCCTTCAGTGCCGTCGCCAAGCGCGCCGGCGTCGGACAGGGCAGTCTTTATCGGCATTTCCCCGATCGCACGGCGCTCGCCGTCGCGGTGTTCGAGGAGAACGTCGCCGAGCTCGAGGAGTACATCTCCGACCCCGACCGCACGATCGACGACCTGCTCGACCGGGTCGTGGCCCAGGCGGTCGAGTCCACCGCGCTGCTCGAGCTCATCACGGCCGACCTGCACGACCCGCGCGTGCAGCCGCTCGGCGAGCGCTTCGCCGTCGTCGTGTCGTCGCTGGTCGAACGCGAGCACCGTGCCGGACGCATCGGCGACCACATCGACGCCGAGGATGTGACGATGGCAGCGGTGATGCTGGCCACCGAACTGGCCCGCACCGACCCGCCGGCCCGGCCCGCCGTCGCCTCGAGGGCCAGGCACCTGTTCGCCGCCGCGTTCGCGCCGCGCTGACGCGGCGCCCTATGCTCCTCGCATGGGCAGGTTCATCTACGACACGACGGCGAACTCGGTCGACATCGATGATCGGACCCTCGCGCACCTGCGCATCGTGATCATGAACAAGCTCCGCCGGGGGGAGCCCTTCATGTTCGACGTCGAGGTGGGCGACGGCAGCGGTCGTCGAAGCTTCTGGATCCATCCCTCCGTGCCGCTGCAGTTCCACTTCTTCGGCAGCCGTCAGCCGCGGGTCAACCGACGCTGGATCGAAGACCTGATGCTGTCTGCGAGCGGGCCCTCCGGTCTCTCGATCGTCCCCGAGCCGACCGAGGACGCCGCGCCCGACGAGGACTGAGCGCCTCAGTCCTCGTCGCCGGGGGCGGGGAACTCGGTGCCCGCCACCCGCAGGGTGCCGACATCGAGGCTGTCGACCTCGACCGCGCCGAGCGTGATGTCGCCCTCCGCCGTGCCGCCCGCCGGGGCGGGCGCGGAGTCGATGTGCTCCGCGACGAGGGTGATGCCGCCCGAAGAGCTGGCCGAGTTGGCGAGGTCTTCGACCCACCGCCGGCTGAGCTGCGTCGGCTCGGGGTCGTCGAAGACGAAGCGCAGCGGAATGGAGGGGTGCAGCCACAGCGTGCTGCGCCCACGCGGTTCATCGTCCGGATGCTCCCAGGACACGGTGAAGCTCTCACCCCGCCGCAGCTTCGTCGTGATGACGACCTTGAGATGGGCCAGCGCCCGGTCTTCGATGTGGATCGGAGTGGCCGAGCCGCCGTAGTAGATGGTCCCCACGCCGCGATCCTATGCCTTGCCGCCCCGCCGAGGCTCCGGTTCCAGCAGGCGTGCGAGAAGATCGAGCGATTCGGCCTGGGTGACCGACTCGTCGAGCATCCACTGAGTCTGCAGCCCGTCGGACGCCGCGATGACCAGCGACGCCACAGCCGCGGCGTCGACGTCGGCACGGATGCGCCCGGACGTCTGCCCGCGCTCGACCCGCTCGACGAGGTCGGCGCGCACCGCCGCGAAACGCTCGGTGGCGAAGGCGGTCGCGTCGGGATGGCCGGACTCGAGGGCTGCCGCCACGAGCGTCGAGTACAGCTGCACGAGCCCGGGCACGGCGTGGTTGCGGCCAGCGGATGCGGTCATGATGTCGACCGGCGACGCGTCGACGCCGTGCGGCTCGGCCTCGCCCTGCTGGCGCTCCGCCTCGCGGTACACCTCGACGAGCAGCTGTTCGCGCGACGAGAAGTAGTGCGTCAGCGCGGCATGCGAGACGCCGATCTCCTGCGCGATCGAGCGCAGGCTGGTGCCGGCCGACCCCCGACGCGCGAAAACCTCGATGGCGCGGTCGAGGATCTGCTGCCGCCGGGCGAGACCCTTCGCGTACGGCCCGCGCGGTCGGGATGCAGCGTCGTCGTCGGTGGCGACGGCGGGCTCTTCGGGCATGCAGGCATCCTAGCCAGATCTAAAACCTCCATGTGGAGGTTTTGTGCTACCGTGCTCACGTGGCGCCACTCGGCCACGTCGGCGTCGACCACAGGAGAGGTTCCATGACGGCACTCACATCGGTTCAGCTGTTCACCGTGAAGGACGCCCTCGAGGCCGATCTGGACGGCACCCTCGCCGAGATCGCCCGCCGCGGTTTCACCGCCGTCGAGCCGTACGACTTCGTCCGTCGCGCGGCGCCGCTCGCGGCATCCCTCACCGCTCACGGCCTCACCGCCCCCACCGGCCACGCATTCCTGGCATCGACCTCCTTCGTCAACCCCGACGGCAGCGGCACCGCCCTCCCGGTGCCGACGCCCGACGAGGTGTTCGACGCCGCCGAGACCCTCGGCATGGGCACCGTCATCGACCCGTACACCGAGCCCGCCCGCTGGGAGACGCGCGAGCAGATCGAAGAGACCGCACGCCTGCTCAACGCCGCCGCCGAGATCGCGGCGGGGCGCGGGCTGCGCGTGGGGTACCACAACCATGCGCACGAGCTCGAAGCGCAGATCGGCGGGCAGACCGGGCTCGAGCTGCTCGCCGAGCTGCTGGACCCGCGGGTCGTGCTCGAGGTCGACCTGTACTGGGCGGCCCGCGCCGGAGTCGACCCCGCCGCGCTGCTCACCACGCTGGGCGACCGCGTCATCGCGGTCCACGTCAAGGACGGCACGCTCGACGCGGAGGCGATCACGGCGTACCCGCCCGCTGACCAGGTGCCGGCGGGGACGGGCAGCGTTCCGCTGACCGCGGCGCTGGATGCGGCATCCGCTCTCGAGTTCGCCATCGTCGAGTTCGACGCCTACGCCGGCGATCTGTTCGACGCGATCGAGCAGAGCCGCGTCTTCCTCGACGAGCGGGCGGCGGTCTGATGAGCGCGCCCGCCGGCGTCGGCATCATCGGCGCAGGGAACATCAGCGACCAGTACCTGCGGAACCTCACGGCCTTCCCCGATGTGAACGTCATCGCGATCGGCGACCTGCTCGAGCACCGCGCGCGCGAGCAGGCGGCGAAGTACGGGGTGCCGAAGGCCGGGGGCGTCGACCTCGTGCTCGGCGACCCGGAGATCGAGATCGTCGTCAACCTCACCATCCCCGCGGTGCACGTCGAGGTGTCCGAGGCGATCCTGGCCGCGGGCAAGCACGTGTGGACCGAGAAGCCCATTGGCGTCGATCGTGCGTCGTCGCTGCGCATGCTCGAGAAGGCGGATGCCGCGGGTCTTCGCGTCGGCGTCGCTCCCGACACGGTGCTCGGACCCGGCGTGCAGACGGCGAAGCGCGCGATCGCCCGCGGAGACATCGGGCGCCCGCTGTTCGCGCAGACGACGTTCCAATGGCAGGGGCCGGAGATCTTCCACCCCAACCCCGCGTTCCTCTACGCCGTCGGCGGCGGTCCGCTGCTCGACATGGGCCCGTACTACGTCTCGGCGCTCGTCCACGTCTTCGGTCCCGTCGCGTCGGTCGCGGCGGTCGGCCTGCGCGCCACCGACTCGCGCGTCGTGCAGGTCGGGCCGCTCGCCGGGCAGGAGTTCCCCGTCGAGATCCCCTCGACCGTCTCGGTGCTGACGCAGTTCGAGGATGGCGGCCAGGCGTCGAGCCTGTACAGCACCGATTCGCCGCTGCTGCGCCAGGGCGTCGTTGAGATCACCGGCACCGAAGGGACGCTGGTCATCCCCGATCCGAACACATTCGGCGGTCCGATCACGATCACGCGGCCGCTCGCCGAGATGATCGTGCCGCCGGCGCCGGTGGTGCAGGAGGTCGTCGAGGTCGAGCAGGAGGGCGTTCTCGCCGGCCGCGGCGTGGGCCTGCTGGACATGGTGCGGTCGATTCGCGCCGGTCGCCCGCACGTCGCGACGGGGCGCTTCGGCTACCACGTGCTCGACACGCTGCTCTCGATCGAGGAGTCCGTCGAGTCCGGCGCCTTCGTGCCGGTGCAGAGCACGATCGACGAGGTCGGGTCGATCCCGGCCGACTTCGACCCGTACGCCGCGACGCTGTAGCTCGCCGCAGACTCGGCCTCTCCGCGCCGGTGTCAGCGGGTGGCGCGGGCCAGGTTCGCCTCGAGCTGGGCCTTCGTCTGCCGCGACACGTACGCCGGCTGGTCGCGCTCGACGCGCCAGCTCTCGGCGACCGAGCCGATGTCGACGGTGTCGAACCCGAACTCGTCGTACAGCCCCGTGACGAACGCCACGGCGTCGGGGTGGTCGCTCGCGGTGGCGAGCGCGCGACGGTCCTCGGTGCCGGAGGGGGCACCCGTCGTGAGGATGTCCGTCGAGTACAGGTGGTTGAACGCCTTCACGACCTTCGAGGTGGGCAGGTGCTCCTGCAGCATCCCGGTCGTGGTCGTCTGCTTGGCGTCGAGCGCGGCGATCCGGCCGTCGCGCTCCCAGTAGTAGTTGTTCGTGTCGAGGACGATCTTGCCCGCGAGGGGCTCGACCGGGATCTGGTCCAGCGCCTTGAGCGGCACGGTCACGATGACGACGTCACCGGATGCCGCGGCATCCGTCACGGTCCCTGCCGAGACATTCGGACCGAGCTCTCCGGCGAGCGCCGTCAGCGTCTCGGGACCCCGCGAATTGCTGATCACGACCTCGTACCCGCGCTCGGCGAGGCCGCGCGCGAGGGTCGATCCGATGTGTCCTGCTCCGATGATTCCGACTCGTGTCATGCCGGAGGAGAACGCGCAGACGCCCGGCGGGAATTCCCGCCGGGCGTCATGCGGCGACTCAGAGCCGGGTCCAGGCCTCCGTCAGCACCGAGCGGAGGATCTGCTCGATCTCGGTGAACTCGTCCGGTCCGATGGTCAGCGGCGGCGCGAGCTGGATCACGGGGTCGCCGCGGTCGTCGGCCCGGCAGTACAGGCCGGCGTCGAACAGGGCCTTCGAGAGGAAGCCGCGCAGAAGACGCTCGGACTCGTCGTCGTCGAACGTCTCCTTCGTCACCTTGTCCTTCACCAGCTCGATGCCGAAGAAGTATCCGTCGCCGCGCACGTCGCCGACGATGGGCAGGTCGGTCAGCTTCTCGAGCGTCTGGCGGAAGATCGGCGAGTTCTCGCGCACCCGCTCGGGCAGGCCCTCTTCCTCGAAGATGTCGAGGTTCTCGAGCGCCACGGCGGCCGCGACAGGGTGACCGCCGAAGGTGTAGCCGTGGTAGAACGCGGTGTCGCCGTGGGCGAACGGCTCGTAGATGCGGTCCGAGACGACCGTGCCGCCGAGGGGCGCGTAGCCGCTGGTGACCGCCTTGGCGAACGTGATCATGTCGGGCTGGTACCCGTACGCGTCGCACGCGAACATGTGCCCGATGCGGCCGAAGGCGCAGATGACCTCGTCCGACACCAGCAGCACGTCGTACTTGTCGCAGATCTCGCGGACCCGCTGGAAGTAACCGGGAGGGGGCGGGAAGCATCCGCCGGAGTTCTGCACCGGCTCGAGGAAGACCGCCGCGACGGTGTCGGGACCCTCGAACTGGATCATCTCCTCGATACGGTCGGCGGCCCACACGCCGAACTCCTCGAGGCTGCCCGTGGGAGCGCCCATGTCTTCGGCGCGGTAGAAGTTCGTGTTCGGCACGCGGAAGCCGCCAGGCGTGAGCGGCTCGAACATCGCCTTCATGGCGGGGATGCCGGTGATCGCGAGGGCACCCTGCGGGGTGCCGTGGTAGGCGACGGATCGCGAGATCACCTTGTGCTTGGTGGGCTTCCCCTGCAGCTTCCAGTAGTACTTCGCGAGTTTGAAGGCCGTCTCGACCGCCTCGCCGCCTCCCGTGGAGAAGAAGACCTTGTTGAGATCGCCGGGCGCGTAGTCGGCGATGCGGTCGGCCAGCTCGATCGCGGCAGGGTGCGCGTACGACCAGATCGGGAAGAAGGCGAGCTGCTCGGCCTGCTTCGCGGCGACCTCGGCGATGCGCTTGCGGCCGTGGCCGGCGGCGACGACGAACAGGCCGGCCAGGCCATCGATGTACTTCCTGCCCTGCGAGTCCCAGATGTGGTGGCCCTCGCCCTTGACGATGATCGGTACGCCCGGTCCTTCGGTCATCACCGACTGGCGGGCGAAGTGCATCCACAGATGATCCTTGGCCATCTGCTGGAGCTCGGCCTCGGTGCGGGCGTGGCGTTCGGTCGTGGTCGACATGGGTGGGCCTTCCGTAGGACGTGTCCCCGACCCTACGCCGTAGGCCCTCGGGTGCGTCAGTGGCCTCGGCAGACAATTGGTGCGGTCTCACCGACCCGTCCGGACGCGCTGACGTGGCGCAGGCTCGGCGTCATCGCGCGCGCTCGAGCGTCACATGTTCGATCATGCACGCTCACTAAGGTTAGGCTTACCTGATCCGATACGTTCGCGAAGGAGATCCTGCATGACCCCTCGACGCACCGCGATGGCGGCACTGGCCGTCGTCGCTCTCGTCACCACCGGTTGCGCCGCCACGCCGTCAGGTTCCGGCCCCGCTCCGTCGGAGGATGCCGCCGCCATCGAGAGCGATGGCTTGCTGACGCTGTACTCGGGCCGCAGCGAGGATCTGATCGGACCGCTGATCGAGCAGTTCACCGAAGCGACGGGCATCGAGGTCGAGGCGCGATACGGCTCGACGGGCGAGATCGCTGCGCTGCTGCTCGAGGAGGGGAACGCGACTCCCGCCGAGGTGTTCCTGTCGCAGGATGCGGGCGCCCTCGGCGCGCTCACCGCGGCGGGGCTCGCCTCGACGATCCCCGCCGAGCTCGCAGGAGCGGTCCCCGCGGGCTTCACCAGCACGGACGGCAGCTGGGTCGGCATCACGGGACGCGCCCGCGTGATCGCGTACGACGGCACGCAGCTCACCGAGGACCAGGTGCCCGACTCCGCCGACGACCTCGTGGCGCCGCGCTGGAACGGCAGGGTCGCATTCGCCCCGGGCAATGCCAGCTTCCAGTCCTTCGTGACGGGGCTTCGCGTCCTCGAGGGAGAGGACGCGGCGGACGAGTGGGTCGCGGGGATGGCCGCGAATGCCCCGGTGCTGACGGAGAGCAACGGTGACTCGCTCGAGCTCGTCAACACCGGTGCGGCGCAGCTCGGCCTGATCAACCACTACTACTGGTACGAGGCGGCCGCCGAAGTCGGTGCGGACAACATGCGCGCGCAGCTGAAGTTCCTCCCCGGTGACGCGGGCGGGATCATGAACGTCACGGGGGCGGCGATCCTCGCCGGCGCACAGGGCGATCCGGACGCCCTCGCGTTCGTGGAGTATCTGCTGTCCGACGAAGGTCAGGCGTACTTCGTCGAGCAGACGTACGAGTATCCGCTGGTGCCGGGCGTCGCGGCGCCGGAGGGGCTGCCCGAGCTCGACACCCTCGTGAACCCCGGCCTCGACCTCAGCGACCTCGAGTCCGTCTCCGAGACGCAGGAGCTCCTCGCCGCACACGGTCTCATCTAGGCGCCGTGCGCCGCTCGACCCCGAGTCCTCGCCGGAAGGCCCCGCCGCTGCTGATCGCAGCGGCGGGGCTGTCGGCCGTCCTCGCGGCGATCCCGCTCGTCTACCTCGGCGTCCGCATCGGCGAAGCGGGATGGGAGGGTGTGATCCGGGTGCTGGAGCGGCCCCGGATCCCCCTACTGCTCGCGAACACCGTCGTGCTCGCGGCATCCGTCACCCTCTCCGCCGTCGTGCTGGGAGTCGCCGGCGCACTCGCCCTCAGCCGCGTCCGGCTCCCTGCGCCGCGGCTGTTCGCGGTCGCGGCCGTGCTGCCGCTCGCGGTGCCGTCGTACCTGGCGGCGTTCGGCTGGCTCGCGACCTTCCCGGGGATCCACGGATTCTGGCCGTCGTGGGCGGTGCTCACCCTTGTGACCGTTCCCTATGTGACCCTCCCCGTCGTCGGAGCGCTCCGCGGCGCACCTGCCGCGTTCGCAGAGGTCTCGCGCACGCTCGGCCACGGTCCGATGCGCACGTTCGTCTCGGTGGTCTGGCCGGGCATCCGCACCCCGACGCTCGCCGGTGCGCTGCTGACCTGCCTGTACGTGCTCGCGGACTTCGGCGGGGTCGCGCTGTTCCGCTACCCGGTGCTGACGACCGCGATCCACCAGGCGTACGGGGCGAGCTTCGACCGGTACTACGCCGCCGTCCTCGCGGGCGTGCTCGTGGTCATCGCGCTCGCGATCTTCGCGGCCGAGCGGCGCCTCCGCCCGCGCCGGGAATTCGCCGTCGGACGTGCGGGCTCCAGGCCTCCGGGCCTCACGGGATGGATCGTCCCGGTCGCCGCCGTCGTGCTGCTCATCGCGCCGATCGGCGCGGTCGCGGTGCCGGTCGCGAGTCTCGTGGCGCGCCTGCTGAACGCGCAGACGGTCGGCGAGACGGATGCCTCGGCCCTCGCCGAGGCGACGGCCAACACGATCGTCCTGTCCGTCGCCGGCGCGATCATCGCCGTGATCCTCGCCCTGCCGATCGCGACGCTTGCCGCGCGGTACGCGGGGCGGGTGGCGCGCATCCTCGAGACGGCGGGGTCCGTGCCGCTCGCGGTGCCTGGGATCGTCGTGGGACTCGGACTCGTGTTCTTCTCGCTGGTCGCTGTGCCCGCGCTCTATCAGACGTCGATCCTGCTCGCCTTCGCCTACGGCATCCTCTTCCTGCCGAAGGCGGTCGGCACGATCCGTTCGTCGATCGAGCGCGTCCCTCGTGCGCTCGGCGACGTCGCGGGGACTCTCGGGCACGCTCCGCTTGCGACGTGGTGGCGCGTGACGATACGGCTCGCGCGACCGGGGATCCTGGTCGCGGCGCTGTTCATCGCGGTGACGGCGATGAAGGAACTGCCGGCGACGCTCATGCTCCGCCCCACGGGGACGACGACGCTCGCGGTCGAGCTGTGGGCGAGGACCGACATCGCCCAGTACGGAGCCGCCGTGCCCTATGCGGTGGTGCTCGTCGTGCTCGCGACGATTCCGGCGGCGCTGCTGTCGCCGCGGGAGGAGCGTGTCGAAATGGGAAGGCCGGTATGAGCGAACTCGTGGTGGACGGTGTGGTCGTAGGCCTCGGCGGTGCGGACGTGCTGACGGATGTGTCGCTGCGGGTGCGCGACGGAGCGTTCGGAGTGATCGTCGGCCCGAGCGGCTGCGGCAAGTCGACGCTGCTGCGCACGATCGCGGGGCTGGTCCCGGCGCGCGCGGGACGCGTGGAACTCGGCGGCGAGATCGTCACGGATGCCGCTGCGGTCGTCGTGCCGCCGGAGCGCCGCGGGGTCGGCTGGGTGCCGCAGGACGCGACGCTGTTCCCGCACCTGACCGTCGCGCAGAATGTCGCGTTCGGTCGTGCCGGCCTCCGGGCGCGCCGACGACGGGCAGGGGAACGCCTTCGTGCCACCGATGACGAGCGCGTGCTCGGCGAGTTGCTGGAACTGACCGGCCTCGACGCCCTCGCCGCCCGGTACCCCGACCAGCTCTCGGGGGGTCAGGCGCAGCGGGTCGCGCTGGCACGCGCTCTGGCCGCAGAGCCCCGGCTGCTTCTGCTCGACGAGCCTTTCGCCGCGCTGGATCCGCAGCTCCGCGGCGAGCTGCGCGAGGACGTGCGCTCGCTGCTCGAGCGCTTGCGCGTGACCTGCCTGATGGTCACCCACGATCAGGACGAGGCGCTGCTGATCGCCGACACGGTGGTCGTGATGCGCGACGGGCGGGTGGTGCAGGAGAGCTCGCCCGTCGACCTCTACCGGCATCCCGTCTCGCCATGGGTCGCGACGTTCGTCGGGGAGGCCGTCTTCACCGACGGCGTCGCGGCGGGGACGGTCGCATCCACCCCGCTCGGCGATCTCGTCATCTCGCCGCCCGCGAGCGGCCCCGTCACCGTGATGCTGCGACCGGAGCAGTTCGAGCTGAGGCCGGACGGAGAGATCTCCGCCCGTGTCACACGCGTGCAGTACGGCGGGCACGCCGCACTCGTGCACCTGGAAAGCGAGGCGGGGGCCCTCCTGGCACGCGTGCGCGCTGGATCGATCCCCCGGGTCGCTGACGCGGTCGCGGTCCGCGTCAGCGGGTCCGCGATCGCCTATTCCTGATCCGGCGGGAGGGGCACGCTGGGCTCGTCGGGCGACGGGAACGTGGGTTCCTGCGGGTTCGGGGCGAGCGGCTCGTCCGGCGTCGGAACGGGCGGCTCCGTCGGGTATGGTCCGGGTGTCTCGCCCGGTGCCCCCGGTGTCTCGCCTGGAGCGCCCGGGGCGCCGGGGAAGATGTTCGGATCAGTCATGGGAAGGCCTCCTGTACCTCCCAGAGTGGGCCGGGGCGCGGCATCCCTCACCCCCGTTGACCGGGCCATGCGCGCGGTGTAGTGCTCAGGACGTGGGGGTCGACGCGCCGCTGGGGTCGGCGAGGAGCCGCTCGAACGCCGCCTCGGCCGCACCGATGAGCAGCCGGTCCTCGGCCAGCGAGGCGATGCGGATGTCGAGGCCCTCCATGTTCGCCGTCATCGCCTGCGCGCCGACCGCCGCCGTGAGCCCGTCGAGGTCGTGCTCGGCGAGCGTCGCCAGGAAGCCGCCCAGCACGACGACCGACGGATTGAGCACGTTCACGGCGTTGGCCAGTGCGGTCGCCAGGATGCCGCGCTGCCGCGTCAGCTCGTCCCGGACATCGGGCTGATCCGATGCCGCAAGCGCCGCGGCGAGAGTGGGCTCGTCGGCGGCCGACAGCCGCACGGCCGCGAGCAGCCGCGCGCGGCTCACCTCGTCCTCCAGCACGCCGTCGCCCGCCCGCCGGTCGGCGTTCGACGCGATGCCGGGCCGGTTCTGCCCGAACTCGCCGGCGTAGCCGCCGGCGCCGGCCACCGGCATCCCGTGCACGATCAGCCCGCCGCCGATGCCGCTCGCGCCGCCGTTGAGGTAGACGACGTGGTCGATGCCGCGCGCGGCTCCGTAGAGGTGCTCGGCGACGGCGCCGAGGCTGGCGTCGTTGCCCACGACCGTCGGCAGCCCGGTCGCCGCGGTGACGAGGTCGCGCACCGGCGCGTCGGTCCAGTGCAAGTGGGGGGCGTCGCGTACGAGGCCGTCAGCCGCGCGCACGAGGCCGGGCACGGCGAGGCCGACCGCGACGATGCGCGCCCCGCTCAGTCCGCCCTCCCGCCACGCCGCGATGCGCTCGGCGATGATCGCCGCGGTCTCTTCCGGGGTGACCAGGTGGTCGACGTCGATGCGCTCGCGCAGCACGATCTCGCGGTCGAGCCCGATCGCCGCCAGCGTCACGGCGTCGACCTCGGGGTTCACCGCGGCGGCGATGACACGGGGCGCGGCGGCGACCACGGGGGAGGGGCGCCCGACCCGCCGTGACGGATCGGGGGCGCGTTCCTCGACCAGTCCCTCGCGCGCGAGCTCCGCCACCAGATCGGCGATGGTCGACCGGTTCAGCCCGGTCGCTTCGGTCAGTGCGGCGCGAGACACCGGGCCGTCGAGGTGCACGAGTCGCATCAGACGGGCCAGGTTTCGCTGGCGCACGCCTTCGGCGGCGGGGGACGGATCGGTCATCCCCCTCACTGTAGGGCCGTCACCGTGATCGGATCGGTATTTGTTGCGCTTGACTCCAAATGTGGTGCGGCCTACTCTGAGGACGTCCACATCACTTTCGACGTAGAGGTCGAAACTTTCGAGAGGTTCGAGGATGAACACACGCAGCAGGATGCGCGTCTTCGCCGTGATCGCAGCTGCCGGCCTCACAGCCGGCGCACTCGCCGGCTGTACGGCCGGTGGTGGCGACGGCGACGGCGACGGCGACGGCGAAGAAGTCACACTCACCTGGTGGCACAACGCCACCAACGGTCCCCTGCCCGAGGTCTGGGAGGAAGTGGCGGCCGAGTTCGAGGAGGCCAACCCCGGCGTCAACGTCGAACAGGTCGGCTACCAGAACGAGGAGCTGCAGCGCACGCTGATCCCCAACGCGCTCGCCGCAGGCGACCCGCCGGACCTCTTCCAGGTGTGGCCCGGCGGCGAGCTGCGCGACCAGGTCGAGAACGGCTACCTGATGCCCCTCGACGACCTGATCCCCGACACCATCGAGAGCGTCGGCGCCACGGTGAACCCGTGGCAGGTCGGCGGCGAGACCTACGGGGTCCCCTTCACGTTCGGCATCGAGGGCTTCTGGTACAACACCGACATGTTCGAAGAGGCCGGCGTCGAGGTGCCCGAGACGTTCGACGACCTCGTCGACGCGGTGGGCGACCTGCGCGAATCGGGCGTCGTTCCGATCTCGGTCGGAGCCGGTGCCGGCTGGCCGGCCGCGCACTGGTGGTACCAGTTCGCGCTCAAGTCCTGCTCGCCCGAGACCCTCGCGGCGGCGGAGACGGACTTCGACTTCAGCGACCCGTGCTGGGTCGAGGCGGGCGAACAGCTGCAGGACTTCATCGGCATCGAGCCGTTCCAGGACGGCTTCCTCGGCACCGTGCCGCAGGAGGGTGCGGGCAGCTCGGCGGGCATGATCGCCAACGGCCAGGCCGCCATGGAGCTCATGGGCCACTGGAACGCAGGCACGATCGGCGGCCTCGCCCCCGACGAGCAGGTCCCGGCCTTCCTCGGCTGGTTCCCCGTGCCCGGCATCGACGGCGCGGCAGGCGACCCGACCGCCGCGCTCGGCGGCGGTGACGGCTTCGGCTGCGCGGCCGAGGCTCCGCCGGAGTGCGCCGATCTGCTCGCGTACATCATGTCCGAGGACGTCCAGCGCCGCTTCGCCGAGAGCGGCTCGGGCATCCCGACGGTGCCCGCTGCGCAGGACGGGCTCGAGGACGAGAACCTCAAGGCCGTCGCCGCCGGTCTGGCCGACGCGTCGTTCGTGCAGCTCTGGCTCGACACCGCGTTCGGCACCACCGTCGGCAACGCCATGAACGAGGGCATCGTCAACCTGTTCGCAGGCAACGGCACCCCTGAGGACATCGTCAAGCGGATGCAGGACGCCGCGGCGACGCTGTAACTATGGCCACTCTCACCACGCCCGGGCCCGCGGTCACCGCGGGCCCGGGCCCTGCACCCGCGCGCCCTCGGCGGCGCGGCGAGGCTCGCAAGCGCCTCGAGATCTTCTTCTTCATCACCCCCGCACTCGTGCTGTTCCTGGGGTTCGTGATCCTGCCGGTGATCCTCGCGGCGGTCTACAGCCTCTTCAATCTGCCTCCCGCGTTCCAGTGGGAGAACCTCGCCGACTCGGGCCGCTTCATCGGCCTCGACAACTACGTGCGGGCGCTCACGACGCCCGAGTTCCAGCGCGCCATCGCCAACACGTTCTTCATCCTGATCATGTCCCTGCTGATCCAGGGCCCGATCGCGATCGGCATCGCGCTGCTGCTCAACCGGCGCCTGCGCGGCCGCAGTGTCTTCCGCCTGCTGATCTTCGTGCCTTACGTGCTCGCCGAGGTCATCGCGGGTCTGTCGTGGCGACTCATCCTCCAGCCCAACGGGGCGGTCAACGCGACCCTCGAGGCCATCGGTCTCGGTGGGCTGGCCCAGAACTGGCTGGCCGACCCGAACCTCGCACTCTGGACGATCTTCTTCATCCTCACGTGGAAGTACATCGGCTTCGCGATCCTGCTCATGCTCGCGGGTCTGCAGGGCGTGCCCGATGAGCTGGCCGAGGCGGCGGCAATCGACGGCGCCAGCTGGTGGCAGATCCAGCGGTACATCACCCTGCCGCTCCTCGGTCCGACGATCCGCATCTGGGCGTTCCTCTCGATCATCGGCTCGCTCCAGGTCTTCGACATGATCTGGGTCACCGTTGCGCCGGCCATCCGGCGGATCTCGACCGAGTCCATGGCGACGTACATGGTGCAGCAGGGCCAGTTCGCCGGGCAGCCCGGCTACGGCAGCGCGATCGCCGTGATCCTGTTCGTCATCTCGCTCGTCATCGCACTCGTCTACCAGCGCTTCGCGCTGCGCCGCGACCTCGCGGGATCGGTCACCGGGTCCTCGGCCCGCGGCACGCGCGAGCCCGGTGTCCGCCGCAAGAGAGGGGAGGGCTGACATGTCTGCCACCACCACCATCGTCACCGGCAGCGCGGAGCCCCGCGACGTTCAGCCCGTCCGCCGCAGGTTCGACTGGGGCCAGCCGTTCGTCTACCTCGTGGCGCTCGTCATCGCGGCGATCGCCGTCGGCCCCGTGATCTACGTCTTCATCGGGGGTCTGCGCACGACTCCCGACCTCAACGCCAACCCGGCCGGCCTGCCCGATCCGTGGACCCTCGAGAACTGGATCGCCGTGCTCACCGCGCCGCGGTTCTGGGGCAATGTCTTCGCGAGCTCGGGGCTGGCCGTCTCGACGACCGTCGGCGTCGTCGTCGCGGGCATCATGGCCGCCTTCGTGCTGGCGCGCTACGACTTCCGCGGCCGTCAGGGGCTCTACACGCTGTTCGCCGCGGGCCTGATGTTCCCGCTGACCGTCGCTGCGCTGCCCCTGACGCTCATGCTGCGCACGCTCGGACTGCACGGAACGTATCTGGGCGTGATCATCCCGGGCATCGCGTTCGCCCTGCCCACCACGATCATCATCCTGGTGCCGTTCCTGCGGGCGATCCCGGCCGAGCTCGAAGAGGCGGCGATGATCGATGGTGCTTCGCGCATCGGGTTCTTCTGGCGCATCATGCTGCCGCTGGCCAAGCCGGGCCTGATCACGGTCGGCATCCTGGCCTTCGTGGCGAGCTGGAACGGCTACCTGCTGCCACTGCTCGTGATCAGCACCGGCAGCCTGCCGCAGGAACTGTGGCCGCTCCCGCTCGGCGTGACGCAGTTCTCCAGCCAGTACTCGCAGAACACCGGCGCGATCCTGGCGTACACCTCATTGGCGATGATCCCGGCGCTGGCGTTCTTCCTCGTGGCCGAGAAGCGGATCGTCGGCGGACTGACAGGAGCGGTGAAGGGATGACCCTCTCGAACCAGGCAGGCATCGAGAGCGTCGCGCCCTGGCGCGATGCGACGCTGCCGATCGACGAGCGCGTCGACGCGCTCATCGCCGAGATGAGCGTCGCCGAGAAGGTGGCGCAGCTCTACGGCGTGTGGGTCGGAGCCTCCGACGACGGCGAGGACGTCGCCCCGCACCAGCACGACATGGACGACCATGTCGACTTCGACGCCATCCTGCCGATGGGGCTCGGGCAGCTCACCCGGCCCTTCGGCACGGCTCCGGTCGACCCCGCGACCGGCGCGCTCTCGCTCCAGCGCGCGCAGCAGCGGATCATGGCCGCGAACCGCTTCGGCATCCCCGCACTGGCGCACGAGGAGTGCCTCGCCGGGTTCGCCACCTGGGGCGCGACCGCCTACCCGGTGCCGCTGAGCTGGGGAGCGTCGTTCGACCCCGACCTGGTGCGCGAGATGGGTCGCCGCATCGGAGACGACATGCGCTCCGTCGGCGTGCACCAGGGCCTCGCGCCGGTGCTCGACGTCGTGCGCGATGCCCGCTGGGGTCGCGTCGAGGAGACGATCGGCGAAGACCCCTACCTCGTGGGCACGGTCGCGACCGCCTACATCCAGGGCGTCGAGTCGGCGGGCGTCATCGCGACGCTGAAGCACTTCGTCGGCTACTCCGCCTCCAAGGGCGGCCGCAACCTGGCGCCGGTCTCGGTGGGTCCTCGCGAGCTCGCCGACGTGCTGCTGCCGCCGTTCGAGATGGCGATCCGCGAGAGCGGGGTCCGCTCGGTGATGAACTCGTACACCGACCTCGACGGCATCCCGACGGCCGCAGACGCCTCGCTGCTGACCGGCCTTCTCCGCGACGAATGGGGCTTCGAGGGCACGGTCGTCGCCGACTACTTCTCGATCGCCTTCCTGAAGGAGCTCCATCGCTACAGCGAGGAGTGGACGGATGCTGCGCGCGACGCGCTCGCTGCGGGCATCGACGTCGAGCTGCCGACCGTCAAGACCTTCGGGCCCGCGTTCGTGCGCGCCGTCGAGGATGGCGAGGTCGACGGGGGCCTCATCGACCGCGCGCTCCGGCGCGTGCTGCGGCAGAAGGCGGAGCTCGGCATGCTCGACGCCGCCTGGTCGCCGGTACCGTCCGCGCTCGCCGACCGTGACGGCGCGAGCGAGGACGTGCGCGGCAGCGTCGACCTCGACCCCGCCGCCAACCGCGACCTCGCCCGGCGTCTCGCCGAGGAGGCGGTCGTGCTGCTCTCCAACGACGGCACCCTCCCTCTGGCCCGCCCGAAGCGCATCGCCGTCGTCGGGCCGACCGCCGCGGACCCGTACGCCGTGCTGGGCTGCTACTCGTTCCCGTCGCACGTCGGGGTGCGGCATCCCGAGATCCCCATCGGCATCTCCCTGCCGACCCTGCAGGATGCGGTCGCCGCGGAGTTCCCCGACGCTGAGATCGTCTACGCACAGGGCACCACGGTCGACGGCGGCGAGACCGAGGGGTTCGACGCGGCCGCGGCCGCGGCATCCGCCGCCGATGTCGTCGTGCTCGCACTCGGCGACCGTGCCGGACTCTTCGGCCGCGGAACCAGCGGCGAAGGCTGCGACGTCGCCGACCTGTCGCTCCCCGGGGCGCAGCAGGCGCTGCTCGACGCCGTGCTCGACAGCGGTACGCCGACCGTCGTGACGCTGCTGGCCGGGCGCCCCTACGCGCTCGGCTCGGCTCCCGAGCGCGCGGCGGCGATCGTGCAGACGTTCTTCGCCGGCGAGGAAGGCACCGCGGCGATCTCCGGCGTGCTGAGCGGCCGGGTCAACCCGAGCGGGAGGCTGCCGGTGAGCGTGCCCCGCGACCCGGGCGCTCAGCCCTCGACCTATCTCGCGGCGACGCTCGCGCGGCGCAGCGAGGTGTCGAACATCGATCCCACCGCGGCGTTCGCATTCGGCCACGGCCTCGGGTACTCCCACTTCGTGTGGGCGGATGCCGCGGCCTCTGCTGCCGAGATGGGAGTCGACGGGTCGGTGACGGTGTCGATCCACGTGGGCAATGCCGGCGAGCGGGATGGCGTCGAGGTCGTGCAGCTGTACGTGCACGATCCCGTCGCATCGGTCGTGCGGCCCGTGCAGCGGCTCATCGGGTACGCGCGCGTGCCGCTGCGGGTCGGCGACCGCGTGCGCGTGTCGTTCGAGGTGCCGGCCGACCTGGTGTCGTTCACCGGCGCCGACGGCCATCGCCGCGTCGAGCCGGGCGCGATCGACTTCGGCTTCGGGCGCTCGAGCGCCGAGATCGTCGCGACCCGCACGGTGCGGGTGACGGGCGACGTGCGCCACGTCGGGAGCCGACGCGCGCTGCACGCGAAGGTCGACGTGACCCCGGAGTGAGGTCCGCCGCTACGCCCTTGCCGGGCTGATCGCCCGCACGGCCGCGTCGAAGTCGAGGGTCTGGAGCACCTCGACAGCGCGGTCGGAGCGGGCGCCGGCGAGGACGACGAACACTGCCCCGACGACGTCGATGTAGCCGACGACGCCCTCGGGCACCCGCACCTCGTAGCGGTCGACGTCGATGCGGTCCCAGCGCACGACGGCGTCAGGCGGTGCGGGCTGCTGCGGCCGGCGCGGCGGGAGTTCGCGGAGCGTGCGGACTCCGCGGGAGCGCAGGGCGGTCGGGCGTGGCGACGACGTCGGCAGTTCCAGGACCATGGGCGCGCTCCTTTCGCGTGAAGCGATCATGCGCCGCTTCCTGCGCTGGAGCAGGAGGCTTGACTCTGGTCCGGCTCCCCGGTATGCCCGGTCCGCCGGGTGAGTGGGCGCCCCAGCGGCGTATCGGAACCTCTGCCCGTCCCGAGGTCCGCGGGTGCGGGAAGGCCCAGAATCGGACATCGCGCCCGACACGCGGGGCGAGGGATGCTTCGCCCGCGCGTGTCGCCCGGATCTCCGATGTTGCGACACCCGACCCGGCGGGCTGTTCAGCGAGCGGGCGGCGGGGCGCTGCTGTCGCGCACCACGAGGTGCGTCGCTAGGTCCATGCGCAGGGTGTCGGCCGTGGCGCCGTCGGCGAGGCGCAGCGCGAGGCGCGTGGCCTCCTCGCCCATGCGCCGCAGCGGCTGGTGCACGGTCGTGAGCTGCGGGCTCATCCAGCGGGAGAGCGCGATGTCGTCGTAGCCCACGACGGACAGGTCGTCGGGCACGCGGAGTCCCGCCGCCGAGCCGGCGGCGATGACGCCGAGCGCCTGCAGATCGCTGCCGGCGAAGATGGCGGTCGGCGGGTCGGGCAGAGCCAGCAGCTCGCGGCCGTGGTGCTCCCCGCCGCCGGGGTGGAAGTCGCCGAACCGGATCAGCTCAGGGTCGATCGGCAGCCCGGCGGCGTTCATGGCCGAGCGGTAGCCGTCGACGCGGGCCAGCGAGCACATCATGTCCTCGGGGCCGGTGATCGCGGCGATCCGGTGGTGACCGAGCTCGATCAGGTGGCGCGTGGCCATGAGCCCGCCCGACCAGTTCGCCGATCCCACCGAGGGCACGTCGGGCGACGGGTCGCCCGCCGGGTCGACGATGACGAACGGGATGCCGCGCGACCGCAGCTTCTCGCGATAGGTGGCTTCCAGGTCGCTGAACACCAGCACGACCCCGACCGGTCGCCGGCGCAGGACGCCGTCGATCCAGTCGGGCGCGGGCGAGTGGCGGTCGCCGCTCACGGTCAGCACGACGGAGAGACCGGCTGCGTGCGCGACGTCTTCGACCCCCTCGATGACCTCCATCGACCAGATCGGCTCGAGCTCGTGGAAGACGAGCTCGACGAACTCGCTGCGCTGCGCGGACGCGCGGCGCTGGTAACCGTGTCGGGCGAGGTGCTCCTCGAGCCGGGCGCGGGTCGCCGGCGAGACATCCGTGCGGCCGTTCAGCACCTTCGACATCGTCGCGAGGGAGACCCCCGCTTCCGCGGCGATCTCGGCGAGGGTCACTCGGGTCGTGTCGGCCATGGTCCGATGCTACCGCCGAAAGTATCGGGCGTCGGGAGCGTAATTCTCGGAATCGAGCAGTGGACGTGGCATCCGCTCATGCTATAGGTTGTCTTAAACAACATTTAGTTCACCGTCGAACCTGGTTCGCCGCCGAATCGAGGAGCGTCATGCCCACCCCCACTCCCGCCGACAAGTTCTCCTTCGGTCTCTGGACCGTCGGCTACAACGGCACCGACCCCTTCGGCGGGCCCACCCGCAACCCGCTCGACGTCGTGCACGTTGTCGAGAAGCTCGCCGAGCTCGGCGCCTACGGCCTGACCTTCCACGATGACGACCTGTTCGCGTTCGGGTCCACCGACGCCGAGCGCCAGAAGCAGATCGACCGGCTCAAGGGCGCGCTCGCTGCCACCGGCCTCATCGTGCCGATGGTCACGACCAACCTCTTCTCGGCGCCCGTGTTCAAGGACGGCGGCTTCACCGCCAACGACCGCGACGTCCGCCGCTTCGCGCTGCGCAAGGTCTTCCGCCAGCTCGACCTCGGTGCCGAGCTCGGCGCCAAGACGTTCGTCATGTGGGGTGGCCGCGAGGGTGCCGAGTACGACTCGGCCAAGGACATCCGCCAGGCGCTGGAGCGCTACCGCGAGGCCGTGAACCTGCTCGGCGACTACGTCACCGACAAGGGCTACGACATCCGCTTCGCGATCGAGCCCAAGCCCAACGAGCCGCGCGGCGACATCCTGCTGCCGACGCTCGGCCATGCGATCGCGTTCATCGACTCTCTCGAGCGTCCCGAGCTCGTCGGCCTCAACCCCGAGGTCGGCCACGAGCAGATGGCAGGGCTCAACTTCGCCGCCGGCATCGCGCAGGCGCTGTTCCACGGCAAGCTCTTCCACATCGACCTCAACGGCCAGCGCGGGATCAAATACGACCAGGACCTCGTGTTCGGCCACGGCGACCTCCACAACGCCTTCGCCCTCGTCGATCTGCTCGAGAACGGCGGCCCCGGTGGCGTGCCCGCCTACGACGGCCCGCGCCACTTCGACTACAAGCCCTCGCGCACCGAGGACGAGGTCGGGGTGTGGGAGTCGGCCGCCGCGAACATGCGCACCTACCTGCTGCTCAAGGAGCGCGCCGCCGCATTCCGCGCCGACCCCGAGGTGCAGGAGGCGCTCGCCGCCGCGAAGGTCGACGAGCTCGCGACCCCGACCCTCAACCCGGGCGAGACGTACGACGACTTCCTCGCCGATCGCTCGGCGTACGAGGACTTCGACCCCAGCGTGTACCTGGGCGGCAAGGGCGCCGGGTTCGTGCGCCTGCAGCAGCTCGCGACCGAGCACCTGCTCGGCGCCCGCGGCTGAGGCATCCGTCCCCCAACCCCGCCCCGCTTCCCGCGAGACTTCATCTGGGCACCGAGACTGCATGCACCCGCTGCAGTCTCGGCGCGCCAGTGAAGTCTCGCGGGAAGGGACGCCTGAAGGAGTGCACATGAGCCTCGTCATGGGAGTCGACTCGTCGACCCAGTCCTGCAAGGTCGTGATCACGGATGCCGCGACCGGCGCGATCGTGCGTCAGGGGCGCGCATCCCACCCGGTCGGCACCGAGGTCGACCCCGCCGCCTGGTGGCAGGCGCTGCAGGCCGCGATCGCCGACGCCGGCGGTCTCGACGATGTCGAGGCGTGGGCTGTCGGAGGCCAGCAGCACGGCATGGTCGTGCTCGACGAGGGCGGGCGGGTCATCCGCCCGGCGCTCCTGTGGAACGACACGCGCTCCGCGCAGGCGGCGGCCGACCTCACGGCCGAGTTCGGCGCCGAGGTGCTCGCCCGCCGCACGGGACTCGTGCCCGTGGCATCCTTCACCCTCACGAAGCTCCGCTGGCTGCGCGATGCCGAGCCAGCCAACGCCGCGCGCGTCGCGGCCGTCGCGCTCCCGCACGACTGGCTGACCTGGCGCCTGCGCGGCTTCGGACCCGAGGGCGAGTCGCTGCGTGGACCGGTCCTCGACGAGCTCGTGACGGATCGATCGGATGCCTCGGGCACCGGCTACTGGAACCCCGAGACCGCCGGTTACGACCGTGACCTCCTGGCGGCGGGCCTCGGGCATGACGCACTGCTGCCGCGCGTGCTCGGCCCCGACGAGTGGGTCGAGGACGCGGACGGCCGTCGCGTCGGCGGCGGCGCGGGCGACAACGCCGGCGCCGCGCTCGGACTGGGCGCCGGACCGGGGGACGTCGTCGTGTCGATCGGCACGAGCGGCACCGTGTTCGCCGTCAGTGACGAGCGCACGATCGACCCGTCGGGCACGGTCGCCGGCTTCGCGGACTGCACGGGGCGCTTCCTGCCGCTCGTCGCCACCCTCAACGCCGCACGCGTGCTCGACGCGATCGCGGGCCTGCTCGGCGTCGACCACGCCGAGCTGTCCCGGCTCGCGCTCGCGGCGTCGCCCGGGGCGGACGGCCTCGCGCTGGTGCCGTACTTCGAGGGGGAGCGCACCCCGAACCTGCCCGACGCGACCGCGTCGCTCACCGGGATGACGCTCGCCTCGACGACGCGGGAGAACCTCGCGCGCGCCGCCGTCGAGGGGATGCTGTCGGGACTCGCAGCGGGCCTCGACGCCCTGCGGAGCCTCGGCGTGCCGCTCGAGCGCGCGCTGCTCATCGGCGGAGGCGCGCAGTCCGAGGCCGTGCGGGCGATCGCCCCCCTTGTGCTCGGTCTTGCGGTCGAGGTGCCCGAGCCCGGCGAGTACGTCGCGCTCGGCGCCGCGCGCCAGGCCGCCTCGGTGCTCGCGGGCTAGGCCCCGCCGGCCGGACTGCCGCCTCGTTGCGGACGCGCTGCTGACGGGCTGAGGCCGGTCTGCTGCCGCGCTCCGACGGGCTGCTGCCGGGCCACCCGGTCTGCGTGCGGGCCGCCCGGTCTGGCCCGCGCCCCGCACCCGTGGCCACCGGGCTGCCGAGCCGAGGCAGAATGAACCCATGCCGGAGCGCTCCGACCTCGACGCGATCGCGGCCGAGCTCTACGTCCTCCCGCCGGCCGAGTTCACGGCTGCGCGCAACGCCCGTGCCGGCATGGCCGACCGGTCGATCGCCGCGCAGGTGAAGGGGCTGCGCAAGCCCACCGTCGCCGCGTGGACGGTCAACCTCCTCGCCCGCGGCGGCCGGCTCGGCGAAGCGCTCGAGTTGTCGGCCGCGCTGCGCGAGGCACAGGACGACCTCGACGCCGCCGAGCTCTCCCGGCTCGGACGTCAGCGCCGCGCCCTCGTCGCCGCCCTCGCCACGCAGGCCGCCGGACTCGCGAAGGACGCCGGCGTCGCCGTCAGTGCCGCGGCGCGGGACGACGTCGAGAAGACGATCAATGCGGCGGTGATGGATGCCGCGGCCGCCGCCGCCGTCATGACGGGTCGCCTCGTCAGTCCGCTCGAGGCGGGCGCCTTCGAGGAGGCCGATCTCGTGGACGCGGTCGGCGGATCCCTCCCCGGCGTCGCCGCGCCTCGGCAGCGCGACGACCTCGCCGAGCGACGCGCGCGGAAGGCGGCGGAGAAGGCTGCGCGCGAGGCCGAGCGCCTCGCCAACGAGGCCGAGCGCGAGCTCGCCCGCATCGACGCGCAGCGGACCAAGCTGCAGGAGCGCGTCGACCATGTCTCCGAGCGCATCGACGACCTGCGCCGCGACCTCGAGCGGCTCGAGGCGGAGCAGGCGAAGGCACAGGCGGCGCTCGGGCAGGTCGAGGAGGAGCGGGGGGCCGCGGCATCCCGGGCCCGATCGGCCGCGAAGGACGCCGAACGCGCGCGCGACGCCCTCGACGGCTGAGGCATCTCACAGGTGTCTCGTAGCCGCCGTCCCTACCGTGGGGACATGGCCACCCCGGCGCCCCTCGCGCGCGCATCGAGTCCCGACGACACCTCGATCACGGTCTCGGCCGCCGAGCTGCGCGAGATGCGCGACGAGTTCGAGCGCTTCCTCATGGAGTACCGCTTCGGCATGCAGGAGGTCGAGACGAAGCTCGGCATCCTGCGCGACGAGTTCCAGCTCGTGCACGACTACAACCCGATCGAGCACCTCGCCAGCCGCGTCAAGTCGCCGGACAGCCTCGTCGAGAAGGTGCAGCGCAAGGGCATCGATCCCGACTTCGCCTCGATCCGCGAGCACATCACCGACATCGCCGGCGTGCGCGTCACGTGCAGCTTCGTCTCGGACGCGTACCGCCTGTTCGACCTGCTCGCCGCGCAGGACGACATCCGCGTGATCACCGTCAAGGACTACATCGCGCAGCCGAAATCGAACGGCTACAAGAGCCTCCACGCCATCGTCGAGGTGCCGGTGTTCCTCTCGAGCGGCCGCGTCGAGGTGCCCGTCGAGGTGCAGTTCCGCACGATCGCGATGGACTTCTGGGCGAGCCTCGAGCACAAGATCTACTACAAGTACGACACCAACGTGCCCGCCGGACTGCTCGATGAGCTCAAGGATGCCGCCGACACTGCCGCTGAGCTGGACGAGCGCATGGAGCGGCTGCATCGGGAGATCCGCGGCGCGGTGCACCCGGCGCCGCCGATGCGCCCCCGGCCGGTCCGCGCGATCGAGGCCTGACCTCCGGCTCTCCGGCCGGAGCAGACCGGCGTCACCACGCGGCTCACTCGTCGCTAGGGTGAGTCCGTGGACGATCTCGAGCCGACGCTGCTGATCATCCCGATCCTCGGCGTCCTCGCGCCGCTCGCAACCCGCGGACTGGGGCGATGGGTGCGCGTGCCGATCGTCGTGTTCGAGCTCGTACTCGGCATCCTCGTCGGCCCCAGCGTGCTCGGATGGGCGCAGCCGGATGCCTTCATCGACGTCCTCTCGGAGTTCGGCCTGGCGATGCTGTTCTTCGTCGCCGGGTCCGAGATCGAGTTCGCGGCGTTCCGAGGCCGTACCGGCCGACGGGCATCGCTCGGATGGCTGCTGAGCCTGCTCCTCGGCGTGGGGCTGGCCTGGATCTTCGTGCCGGGCGAGGAGGCCGTGATCATCGGCATCGCACTGTGCTCGACGGCGCTGGGCACGATCCTGCCGATCCTGCGCGACGCCGGAGAGCTCAAGACGCCGTTCGGCAAGGCGATCGGCGCGATCGGGGCGATGGGAGAATTCGGGCCGCTCATCGCGATCTCGGTGTTCCTCGGCGGCCGGGCGCCCGGTGCGTCGACGGTCGTGCTGCTGCTGTTCGTCCTGCTGGCCGGTTTCGCGATCTGGCTCGCCCTGCACGTGCCGCGTGGTGCGATGCACCGCTTCGTCAACTCGACGCTGCACACGTCCGGGCAGTTCGCGATCCGCGTCGTGCTCGTCATCCTGGCGGCGCTGATCGCGATCAGCGTGGTGCTCGACCTCGACATCCTGCTGGGCGCCTTCGCCGCGGGCATCGTCTGGCGCCTGCTCATGCGCGACGCCGCCGAGTCCGACCGATCTGCAGTGGAGAGCAAGGTCGAGGCGCTGGCGTTCGGCTTCCTGGTGCCGGTGTTCTTCATCTACACCGGGGTCACGTTCGACCTCGAGGCTCTGATCGCGCAGCCTGTCCTGCTCCTGCTGCTGCCGGTCGTGCTCGTCGTGCTGTTCCTCGTGCGCGGACTCCCCTCGACGCTCGCTGCGCCCGAGGCGTCGACCCGCCGCGACCGGCTGTCGGTCGCGCTGCTGGGGGCCACGGCGCTGCCGATCATCGTCGCGGTGACGGCGATCGGCCTCGACGAGGGCATCCTCTCGTCGGCCGCGGCCGCACTCCTCGTGGGCGCCGGGATGCTCTCGGTGCTGCTGTTCCCCCTCGTCGCGATGAGCATCCGCGGCGAGCGGCGCGTCGGATCGGCCGTGCCGGTCGAGGACGACATGGCATGAGCGTCGCCGCCATCCTCGATGCCGCCCGTGAACGCCTCACCCCGGCACGGCGGGAAGCCCTCGGCGAGCTCGTCTCGCCGCGTCGTGTGCTCGGGATCGCCCGCGCCCCGCGGATCGTGCGCGCAGGCACCGCATGGCACCTCGGCGCGCTGCTGCTGACCGACGACGCCGTGCTCGCGACGGGCGAGATCATCCGTGCCCGCAGCGAGACCATCCGCGGGTACACCGCCGAATCGCAGCGGCGCCGGGGCGAACTCGCCGCGGCCGCACGTCGCGGCGGGTTCGAGGAGGGCGAGACCGTGCACATCGGGTGGCGGATGCTGGATCCCGCCGCCCTCGACGGCACCGGGGCCGGCTCGGGCGCGTCGGACGGCCCGCTCGCCCTCGTCGCCGGCGTCCCGAGCATCCGGTGGAGCACCTCCGGCGGCTTCATGCCCCTCGACCGCTACCTCGACGAGCGGATCGGGCTCCTGCTCGACCCGCCCGCCGGCGCGTGACCTCGTAGGGGAGTGCCCGTCTCCTGTCAACAGGGGTGGGCGCGTCAGCCGACTTCCGTAGCGTGAGGGCATGGCCGCCAAGGATCTCACTCGCCAGATCGTCGTCATCAGCGCCTTCTGCTTCATGATCGTCGCCGCGATGGTCGGTTCGGGCCTGTTCGGCGGCACGTCAGTCGAAGACCTGCAGGACGGCGCGCTCTCGTCGGAGGGCTCGTACCTGGCGCCCGCCAGCACGGCGTTCTCGATCTGGTCCGTCATCTATGTCGGGCTGTTCGCCTACACGGTATGGCAGGCGTTCCCGCGGCAGCGCGAGCGCTCGCGGCAGCGGGCGGTGGGCTGGCTCATCGCCGGCACGATGGTGCTCAACGGGCTCTGGCTCGTGACGGCGCAATTCCTGACGCTGCCGCTCACTGTGCTGTCGATCGTGCTGCTGCTGGCCCTGTTGTGCGTGACCTTCCGCGCCACGCTCCTCAATCCGGGGCGCGGTGTGCTCGACGCCCTGCTCATCGACGGCGTGACCGGCCTGCACCTCGGCTGGGTCACCCTCGCCACCGTCGCCAACACGTCGGCGTGGCTCACGACGATCGTCCCCGCCGAGGCCGGTGAGAGCGCCGCCCTGTGGGGGATCGCGGTCCTCGTGGTGGTCGCCGGCATCGGCATCGGCATCGCGTGGGCGAGCGGCTGGCGCGTCGCCCCCGGGCTGGCGATGGCGTGGGGACTCACGTGGATCGGTGTCGGACGCCTCGCCGGCGAGCCCGAGAGCACCCCGATCGGCGTCGCCGCGATCGTCGTGGCCGCGGTCGTGCTGCTCGTTCCGCTGGCCGGCGCACTCGTGCATCGCGTCGCCGACGTGCGCAACGCCGAGGTCTGATCAGGCCGCGCCGAATCGCCGGGCGAACGCGCGCAGGAGCCGGACCGGTTCGGTGACGGATGCCGCGAGCACGCGCCCCGCGACGGCGTCGTAGTGCTCCGCCTCGAAGTAGCCGTCGTCGCGGTAGACCGCCATGCGTTCGGTGAACGCCTTCGTCGTGGGCTCCGGGTGGAACTGCGTCGCATACAGGCGGTCGCCCACGACGTAGGCCTGCACCGGGCACGCGGCGTTCACCGCGAGCTGCGTCGCGTCCGGCGGGAGCGCCGCGGTGCCCTCCTTGTGCGCGGTGAGCGCGGTGAAGCGTGAGGCCAGTCCGCCGAAGAGCGGGTCGGCGCGGCCGGCGTCGGTGAGCTCGATCGTTACCGGTCCGGTGTCTTCGGGGAAGGCGCGGCTCACCTCGCCCCCGAGCATACGGGTGACCACGCCGATCCCATAGCACGTGAAGAGCGCCGCCGGCCCTTCGTGGCCGGCAGAGCCGTCGGCCACCCGACGCGCGATCCGCTCGAGGGCGCCCTCGAGACGTCGCTGCACGTCGGTCTTCGTCGACTCGGGATCGGCGACGTTGAACGGGCTGCCGCCGACGAGGAACCCGCTGTAGCGGTCGAAGACGTCGTCGGGGAGCGGCTCGCGCACGAGGTCGATCCGGTGGACCTCCGCCTCATCCAGCCTCATCGCGGTGCGGAACGACTCGTACTCGGCGGCCGCCGCGCCCTGCTGCGGCCGCACGCAGACATAGAGCAGCGGCGCGGTCGTCATGCGCAGAAGTCTAGGCGGCGGCCCCACCGTCACGCGACGGCCGGGAAATCCCGCGACACGCTGTATCAGGGGGGATCTATCGCTCTCCTCGTAGTGTGGACAGAATTGGCGTCATGACGCACGCGGACGCCGAGGCTGGGGCCTCGCCGCCGCCAGAGGACCCGCGCGACCTGGCACCGTCGCACGGAGAGTCGGCGGGAACGATCGACTCCGTCGAGCCGGCGCGATGGCAACGCGCAGCCGACCTGTTCGTGCGGTGGCGCGAAGGCGACAGTCGCGCGATGGACGAGCTCGTGAGGCTCATGACACCGCCGCTGTGGCATGTCGTGCGCGCGTACGGTCTCGACCACGCACTTGCTCAGGACGTCGTGCAGACGACGTGGCTGACGCTCGTGCGGCGTCACGAGACCATCCACGACGCGCAGGCCGTGTCGGGGTGGCTCACCATGTGCGCACGCCGCGAGGCGTGGCGCGTCGGCAAGCAGCAGCGTCGGGCGGACCCGACGGAAGCCGAGGCGCTCGAACCCCACCTGCCTGTCCACGAATCCGCCGAGCAGACGGCCACCGCAGACGACGCGACACGTCGGCTGTGGGATGCCGTCTCGACGCTCAATGAACGATGCCAGCGTCTGCTGCGGATCGTCGCGTTCGAGGACCGTCCCGACTATGCCCGCATCGCGCAGGACCTGGCGATGCCCATCGGGTCCATCGGACCGACCCGCCAGCGCTGTCTCGCCAAGCTCCGGGCAGAGCTCGAGGGCTCAGGATGGGAAGGACAGGACGATGGACAATGAGGACTTCGCCGCGGATGCGGCGCTTTTCGCACGAATGCGCGCGATGTGGGAGGGGGTCGATCCTGTGCCGGCGGGTCTCGTCGACCGGATGGTCGCCGCAGTGGCCGTCGAGGACCTCACCCGCGAGTACGCGCTGCTGACCCTGGTCGAGGGTTCCCTCGCCGCAGTGCGCGGCGAGGCCGACACCGCGACGCTGCAGTTCAGCGACGGGACGACCAGCGTGCTTCTGCACACCAGTGCCACCGAAGACGGCGGACGCCGAGTCGATGGATGGGTTGATGCCACCGCTCTGGCCATCCGGCTGGTGCAGGGCGAGCGGGAGTGGTCGGCCGAGCCGGGTGAGCACGGCCGGTTCGCATTCGAAGACGTGACCCCTGGTGTGGTGCGGCTGCGCATGGTGGTGAAGGACTCCACCGGCGAGCTTCGCGATTTCGAGACACCGCAGTTCGAAGTATGACGATGCGGATGCTGCGGCCGGGGGCCGCGCTCCGCCCGATGATCGAGGAGATCCATGGCTGACGAGAATCCGCCCCGGCGACCGCCGAACGAGACGTGGCGCTCACGATACGAGGCGACGAAGCCTCTCGGTGTCGTGCTCGACCCGGCCGTCGAACCCGAACCCGGCGTTCCCGCCTACCCGACCGAATACGCACCCACCCATCTCCTCGTGAGCGCCGGCGAGGACCTGCAGCGCATCCAGACCGATCTGAGCGAGTCCGCCCGCGCCTTCGGCTGGTCGGTGAGAATCCGTCCGCTCACCCGACCCGCAGAAGGCGAGCAGGAGAGCGAGCTGGATCTCGCAGCAGCCGAGGAAGAGGCGCGCGCCGACCGCATCGAACGCCGCACTCCACCGCTCTACCGGGCCGACATCTCGCAGGATCCCAAGGTCGACGTCGATGACCAGCCCGTGCCGCCCGTCGACGCGTGGCGGCTGCTGAAGGCGGCGCGGCAGAAGTTCCCCCGAGCCGACGACGCATCGCGCACCGAGCGGGACAGCAGGAAGCTCTCCCGCGGGGTCGGGCTCGACCACGTGCTCGCGCTGGGGGCGAACGGCCGCACCAATCCCTACGGTCGGACGAACCCGTACGGTCGCACCAACCCCTACGGTCGGACGAACCCGTACGGCCGCACCAACGCCCCCGGCCCGGACGCCTACGCCGAGCCGGGAAGCGGCGGCCGCGAGATCATCACCTACATCGGGCCGAAGCCCGTGCGCACGGACGACGCCGACTACTCGGGGCGCCGACCCGTCGTCGCCGTCTTCGACACCGGGTGCGGCGACCACCCCTGGCTCGACGATCCGATCGTGACCCGCGATCCGATGTCGCCCAAGGGCCCCATCGGCGACCACGACCCGAACACGAACCCCGAGGTCTACCCCGATCAGTCCGGTCCGCTCGACGGGTTCCTCGACGAGGCGGCCGGACACGGCACGTTCGTCGCGGGCATCGTGCGCCAGGTCTGCCCCGACGCGGACATCATCGCCGTGCGCGTGGCGAACAGCCAGGGCACCGTGCTCGAGGGGGAGTTCCTCGAGGCGGTGCGGCGGCTGGTCGACGCGATGCGCGCCGGCCAGAAGGTCGACGTCATGAACATCTCGCTGGGCTACTACCACGAGACCCCCGACGACGAGCTGTTCGACGCCACGCTCGGGGAGCTGCTGGAGGAGGCGCGCATGCTGGGCTGCGCGGTCGTGTGCTCGGCCGGCAACGACTCCACCGAGCGCCCTGCGTTCCCGGCGGCGCTGTGGCAGTTCCCGGCGAAGCGGGACGACGCCGCCGCGCTCGCGAACGCAGCGCCCCACGTGTCGGTCGGCGCGCTCAATCCGAACAGCCAGACGATCGCGCTCTTCAGCAATGTCGGCGACTGGGTCAAGACCTACGCGCCCGGTGTGTCCGTCTTCAGCACGTCACCCGGATTCCTCGGCGGCATCCAGGCGGGCACGCGCGATGATCTCTACGACCTGCCGGGCGTCGCCCAGCCGCTGCCGAGGCAGAGCCTCGACCCCGACGACTGGCGCGGCGGGTTCGCGATCTGGAGCGGCACGTCGTTCGCCGCGCCGTACATCGCGGGCAAGCTCGCCCAGGCGATCGCCCCCGCCCTGATGGAACCGAAGGCGACGGCGAGCACGGCGACGGCGAGCGCGGCGAGGGCTCCCAGCGAGAACGAGATCAAGAAGCTCCTGCGCGAGGAGGCGAAGAAGCTGGAGTTCACGCCGAAGCTCTAGCCGCCAAGACGGGCGCTGTTCCCGCCAAGATAGGGGGATGACCCGTTCGGCCGACGCTCTGCACAGTGAGGCGGTGGACCTCGTCAACCGCGGTCGCTACGACGAGGCCGCTCAGGTGCTCGACCGGGCCGAGAGCGACGCCGGCGATGTCAACCTCCGGGCTCGCATCGCCGGCACGCGGGCGTACGTGCTCGCGCGGACCGGGCACGTCGCCGACGCCGAACGCATCTGCGGCGACGCGATCGCCGAGCCGGGTCTCAGCGACCACACCGTCGCGATCCTCGCCGGCCAGCTCGGAGCCCTGGCAGAGGAGGCCGGTCGCCTCGCCGACGCGGAGCGCTGGCTCACGCGCGCGATCGAGGCGCTCGCCGACGACCCGGTCGCCGAGGCGAACACGCGGGTCAACCGCAGCCTGGTGCGGATGCAGCACCGCCGCCTGGACGATGCCGAGGATGACCTGCGCTGCGCGGTCGCAGCATATGCCGCGGCCGGCATGCCGGTTGCCGAGGCTCAGGCGCGCCACAACCTCGGCTACGTCGCGATGCTCTCGGGCGACCTGGTCGGCGCACTGCAGGCCATGGTCGCCGCGGCGCCGCTCGCCGGCGACACCGCGGTCGGCGCCGCGGTCGGCGACCTGGATCGCGCCGAGGTGCTTCGCGATGCGGGCCAGACGTCCGAGGCGGAGGCGATCCTCGAGCGTGTCGCGGCGACGTTCGGCGAGCTGGGGATGCCGCTGGATCGCGCGATGGCCGAGCTCAACCTGGCGCGGTCGCTCCTGAACCATGCGCCCGAGCGCGCCGGCACCGCGGCCGCTGCCGCCTCCGCCGGCTTCGAGGCCTTCGGGAATGAGGCGTGGCGTGTGCGCGCCGAGGGCATCAGGCTGCGCGCGCTGCTCGCGCCGGAGCTGCCGGCCTCCGTCGAGCGTCCGTCGGCGGGGGAGGTCGCCGATGTCGTCGCGGCGCTCCAGCGCAACCGCTTCCTGAACGAGGCGGCGGCGCTGCGCCTGGCCTACGACCTCGCTCTCGCCGAGCGGGGCCAGCCGTCGACGCGCCCCATTCGGCCGGTGGCCTCCGCGTCGATGGAGGTGCGCCTCCTCGCCCATCAGGCACGCGCCGCACGTGCCCGCGCAGCGGGCAGGCCCGCCCTCGTGCGCCGGCACGCCGCGAACGGCCTCGACATGCTGACCGAGTGGCAGCACGCATTCGGCAGCCTCGACCTGCAGACGTCGTTCGGCATGCACGCGACCGGCCTCATCTTCGCCGGACTCGGCTCGGCCGTCGAGTCCGGCCGCCCGGACGTCCTCTTCGAGTGGTCGGAGCGCGCGCGCCACCTCAGCCAGCAGGTCACACCCCTGCGACCTCCGCCCGACGCCCGACTCGCGGAGGAGCTCGCCGAACTGCGCATGATCCGCGCAGACGACCCCGGCGAGGAGTGGCTGTCGCAGCCTCGTGCGGCTGCGCTCCGCGAGCGCGCACGCGAGCGGCAGTGGTCGGCCACAGGGGCGATCCAGGTCGATCGTCCGATCACGCTCGAAGAGCTGCGCAGCGCCCTTCCGCCCGATACCGCCCACATCGCCTACGTCTACGCGCGGACCGCCCTGGTCGCCCTTGTGGTGACCTCCGATGGCGACCACGTCGTGCCCATCCGGCAATGGGATTCGGACCTGCTCCTCGGCGGGCTGCGCGCCGATCTCGACATGGCGGCCTCTGTGCGCAGCGGGCCGATGGCTGCGGTCGTGCGACGATCCCTCGACTCGCGCCTGGAGGCGCTGTCGAACATCCTCCTGGCGGATGCGGTCAAGCGCGCCGGCCGCCGCAGGCTCGTGATCACCATCCCCGGCATCCTCGGCGGCATCCCATGGGCGATGCTGCCCGCGATGCGCGGCCACGCGTTCACGATGGCATCCTCGGCATCCCGGTGGGTGCGGATGCGAGACGGCGCCCGACCGCGCCGCCGTGCGGGCTTCGCTGTCGGACCGCGGGTCGCGCGTGGCGAGGAGGAGGTCGCGGCCGCCGCGGCCGTGTGGCGCGAGAGCACGGTACTGCGCGCGGGCGAGGCGTCCGTCGATCACGTCACCGCGCTGGCGGCCCGTGTCGACGTGCTCCATGTGGCCGCCCATGGCCGTCACACCGTCGACAACCCGCTGTTCTCGGGACTCGAGCTGGCGGACGGCACGCTGTTCGGCTACGACATCGACCTCATGCCGGAGGTTCCCGAGACCGTCGTCCTCTCGGCGTGCGAGGTCGGGCGCTCATCGGTGCGCTGGGGGGAGGAGGCGATCGGCATGACCCGCATCTGGCTGCACGCCGGAACGCAGAGCGTCGTCGCCGCCCCCGTGATCGTCGCCGACGACGCCGCGTGCGAACTGCTCGGCGCGATGCACGAGGGGCTGGCGGGCGGACAGCCGCCTTCGGAGGCGCTCGCGGCAGCCGCCGCGCACACGGGGATCGTGGCGCCGTTCCAGGTGCACGGCGCCGGATTCTGAAGATCTCGAAGAAATTCCTTCCGGCCGTGTATCAGCGGGACAGGGGCACGCTCTAGATCAATGGAACTGCTCACGCGCGACGGCATCTGGGGGTGTCGCCGCTGGGAGCGGGTGGCCGTCTCTTGGGGAGAGCGTCTGGGGACACGCGGCCATTGAGCAGAACCGGGCGGGGGATGTCGCAGAGACCCAGGTCGGCGACATCCCCCGACCTCATGCCTGCTCAGCCGCGCGACGAGTTCGCGGTTCGCCCCCGGACGATGCCCACGAAGGTCTCGACGGCGGGAGTGGTGCGCTCGGCGACCCAGGCCACCGCCACGGTCGAGACCGGACCGTCCCGCAGCGGGCGGTGCTCGACGTCCTTGCGATGGTGGAGCCGCGCGAGCGACATCGGCACGACGACGATCCCCACGCCGGCGGCGACCGTCGCGATCGCCTCGGCGGTGTCGGCGGGCGGCGTGAAGGTCGGTGCCACGGCGTCGGGAATCCGGACGCCGAGCACATCGTCGCGTGCCGCGATGACGATCTCGCCGGCCAGGTCGTCGGTGCCCAGGTCGTCGGCCGCAGTCAGGTGAGACTCCGCGGCCATCACGACGACCGGCACCTCGTCGTAGAGCGGGATGACGTGCAGGTCGTCGCGATCGATCGGCAGGCGCACGAGCGCGGCGTCGACCTCGCCGTCGACGAGGGCGCGGCGCTGATCCGCGACCTCGAGCGGCAGAAGCTCGAGCTGGACGCCGGGCACGCGGTCACGCCAGGCCGAGATCCACTTCCCGGGGGTGGCGCCGGGGATCGCGCCCAGCCGGAAAGGGCCGGCGATCTCCGGCGCAGCGGGGGCCTCGGGCGGTGCCGCAGAAGCCGGCGGCCGGCGCGGGGAACGCCCGCCCTTGCCGCCGGAAGTGCCGGCCCCGACAACGGAGGCCGCGGGCTTGCCGCCCTTTCCGCTGCGGCGGGACGAGGCATCCCGCCCAGACTTCCCCGGTCGCGCGTGCGACTTCCCGCTGCGTGCCATGGGCTTCAGCGTAGCCGGGCGCTATCGTTCGGTCATGATCGCGATCATCGCCACGGTCTTCGCCGCGCTGGCCGCCCTGCTGCATGTGTACATCTTCGTGATGGAGAGCGTGCAGTGGACGCAGCCGAAGATCTGGAAGCGGTTCGGCGTCGCCGACCAGGCCGCTGCCGAGATCACCAAGCCGATGGCCTACAACCAGGGCTTCTACAACCTGTTCCTCGCCGTCGGCACAGCCATCGGGCTCGTGCTGTTCCTGTCGGGCGCGGACGACTCTGCGCTGCGGGCGGCCGGGCTTGCGCTGGTGCTGTTCAGTCTCGGTTCGATGGTCTCGGCATCACTCGTCCTGCTCACGACCGGCATGAAGTACCTGCGCGCCGCGCTCACACAGGGCACGCTGCCGCTCATCGGCTTCGTGCTGTTCCTGTTCGCCTGAGCCGACCGCAGAATCAGCCGCACGCGGCCCACCTGCCGGCCCCGGATGCCTGTGCCTGGATCTGAGCGTCGGCCAGGAGGTCGTAGAACTCGTCGTTCGACCCGATGCGGATCGCCTCGGCATCCCCGGCGGCGACGAGCTCGTGATTGATGAAGCGGCCGTCGTCCGACCAGAGGTTGAAGAGGTAGCGGCCGTAGCGGTCCGACGTCTCGGTGTCGGGTGCCGCCCACACCGTCGCGCCTTCGGGCAGCAGCTCGCCCAGGTGGGAGCGGGCCTCGTCGGCCCAGCACTCCGGCGTGGGCGTGCCCTCGGGGGTGTCGATGCCGATCAGCCGGATGCGCACCGGCTCCGTGGTCGTGACGATGTCGTTGGGCTGCTGCGCCTGCGCCTCGATGGTGTCGCCGTCGAAGACGTACCGCACGATCAGCGGAAAGGCCCCGGCGGGGCGGGACGGGATGCCGTCGGCGACAGGGGCTTCCGTGCTGGAAGAGTTCGCGGACTCGGCGGGTGCGTCGAATGCGCCGACGCTCAGGAGCACCCACACGGCGAGACCCACGCCGATCGCGAGGACCAGGACCGATCCGAGCACGACGGCGACCGCCGTGACGAACCCCTTCATGCGCGCCACGATAGCGCGCCCCCAGGCGCGCGGGCGCCTCGGAGCGCGGTCACCCTCCGAGTTTCCGATCGTGGCGGGCCGGCCCTGCGGTCAACCCGCCGGGACTGGCCGCTCGTCGGCGGGTGTCAGGCCGCGAGGCGGAGGCCCCGCTGATCGGTCGCCACGCGCTCGCCGTCGGCGATGGTCTCGTCGTCGCCGATGAGCGATCCGACAGCCACACGCGCCTCGCTGCCGACGTGGGTGCGCACGCCGATCTTCGCTCCGGCACCGATCGCGGCGCGGGGTCCGATGTGGGCGTGGGGTGCGATGTCGGCGTCGGGACCGATCACGGCGTCCGACTCGACCCAGGCGCCGCGGCCGACGTGTGCGCCCGCGGCGATCTGAACCCCCGGCTCGACATACGCCCCCGCTTCGACGATGGCGCTCGGGTGCACCTTGGCGCCGTGCGCGATGAGGCCGCGACCGTTGACGTGCTTGCGGTAGCGCAGCGTCTCGCCCCGGTCGTTCTCGATGTCGATGTAGTTCTTGCCCACAGTCCCCTCCTGCAGCACCGAATCGTGCTGAGTACAGAAATAACGACGAACCTCGTCTATTCATTCCCGTGCATCCGTTCCCCCGGATGCACCAGTAGTTCGTCACGCTGCCCGCATCGGATTCCATCTCATTCGCGCGGCATCCGCCTCCCTCTTGCTTTTTCCATGCCCGTGAGGGCGGCGGCGAGGAATGTACGTGAGGCTGCCCGAGCGCCTCTTTCTTGGTGGGACCGAGACGGGGTCCCAGAAGGGAGAGGGAGCGATGATCGCCGATCCGCACGACGCGCACACCTGGACGGTCCTGAGCCAGGCGTCGCGGGCTGAACTGCTCATGCTCACCGTGCTCAGCTGGCTGAACACGCCCGGCTCCCGCGCCACATCCCGTCGTCGGATCGACGGAGCCGAACGGACGGCGCCGAGTGCGCGATAGCGTTCTTCGATGCAGGTGACCCGCATCCGCCTCTATCCCGTCAAGTCGTTCTCCGGACTCGACGTCGACGCCGCCGGCGTGCTGCCGTGGGGCCTGGAGGGCGACCGGCGCTGGGCGGTCGTCGACCCCGACGGCGAGCCGGTCACCGCGCGCGAGGCGAACGGCATGCTCGGCCTGTCCGCGACCCTCGACGACGCTGCGCTGGTGCTGTCGGACGGGCGTCACGGGAGCGAGCTGCGCGTGCCCGAGCCCGTGGGCGCCGCTCCGATCCGAGTGGGCCACTCGCGTCAGGGTTCGGCATTGCCGGCGGATGCCGCGGCCGACGCCTGGCTGAGTGACCGCCTCCACCGCCCGGTGAGGCTCGTGTGGCAGCCCGACCCCCGAGTGCGGTCCGTGAACCCCGCGCACGGCGGACACCCCGACGACCGCGTGTCCCTCGCGGACGTGGGGCCGCTGCTCCTCGCCAGCGAGTCGTCGACGGCGCAGCTGAACCGGTGGACCGACGACGGGACGCCGGAGCTCGACATCGTGCGTTTCCGTCCGAACGTCGTCGTCGACGGAGACCCGGCGTCGCCCTTCGCCGAGGACTCCTGGCCGTTCGTGCAGCTCGGCGACGTGCGGTTCCGCGTGAACGGCGTGTGCGATCGCTGCGTGATGACGACGATCGATCCCGACACGCTCGCGCGCGGCAAGGAGCCGATCCGCACGCTCGCGAAGCACCGACGCTGGGACGGCAAGACGTGGTTCGGGGTGTGGCTCGTCCCCGACCTGGCGTCCTCCGCGTCGCCGGCGGTGATCCGCGTGGGCGACGCCGTCGTCGCCGGCTGAGCGCTCGAACGCGCTGCGTCAGCGCGTGTGCTCGTCCGCGTGGGTGAGGGCGCGGTCGATCACGTCCAGACCGCGCACGAGCTCGTCCTCAGCGATGACGAGCGGCGGTGCGACGTGCACGCGGTTGAAGTGCGTGAACGGCCAGACGCCGTCGCGCTTGCACGCTGCCACGACGGCGGCGACGGGCGCAGCATCCGCACCACTCGCATTGAACGGCACGAGGGGCTCGCGGCTCTCGCGGTCGCGCACGAGCTCGATGGCCCAGAAGAGGCCCAGGCCGCGCACGTCCCCGACGGAGGGGTGGCGTGCCGCGATGTCGCGCAGCCGCGGCTCGACGACGCGCGCTCCGAGGTCGCGGACGCGCTCGAGGATGCAGTCGCGCTCGAAGACCTCGAACGTCGCGACGCCGGCTGCACAGGCGAGCGGGTGCCCGGAGTAGGTGAGCCCACCCGGGAACGCCATCGTGTCGAAGTGCGCGGCGATGCGGTCCGAGATCACCACGCCGCCGAGCGGCACATAGCCCGAGTTCACTCCCTTTGCGAACGTGATGAGGTCGGGCACCACATCGAAAGCCTGGAATGCGAACCATTCGCCGACGCGGCCGAATCCGACCATCACCTCGTCGGCGATGTACACGATGCCGAACCGGTCGCACAGCTCGCGGACCCCGGCGAGGTAGCCCGGCGGCGGTACCAGCACGCCGTTGGTGCCCACGATCGTCTCGATGACGATCGCCGCGATCGTCGACGCGCCCTCGAGCACGATCGTCTGCTCGAGGTGCTCGAGTGCGCGCTGCGTCTCCTCCTCGGGCGTCGCGGAATGGAACGCCGAGCGGTATGGATACGGGCCGAAGAACTTGGCGACCGAGCCGTCGGCGGGCTCGTTCGGCCACCGTCGCGGGTCACCCGTGAGCGCGATCGCCGTCGATGTGTTGCCGTGGTAGCTGCGGTACATCGACAGCACCTTGCGACGGCCGGTGACGAGTCGCGCCATGCGCACGGCGTTCTCGTTGGCGTCGGCGCCGCCGTTGGTGAAGAACACCTTGTCCATGCCGTCGGGCGCGACCCCGGCGATGCGCCGTGCGAGCTCGCCGCGGACGTCGTTCGCCATCGACGGCTGGATCGTGGCGAGCCGCCCGGCCTGCCGCTGGATGGCGTCGACGAGGTCGGGATGCTGGTGCCCGAGGTTGAGGTTCACCAGCTGGGAGCTGAAGTCGAGGAAGGCGTTGCCCTCGTAGTCCCAGAACGTCGAGCCGTCGCCGGCGGCGATCGGAAGCGGATCGATCACCGCCTGTGCGCTCCACGAATGGAAGACGTGTCCGCGATCGTCGGCGCGGACGCGGGCGTCGGCTTCGTGATCGGGCAGGGGATGGGTGGCGCCGTCGCCGTCGGTGTAGGTCGCGGCGCGGGAGAGCGTGTCGGTCATGGCGGCTCCCGGGTCGTCTCCGGACAGATCGACCGGAGATGGATTAGGCTGGGTCGGCCCAGTTTGTCAGAGCAGAAGTTGGTGCAACGGTGCCCGACCGTCGCGAAGATCAACCGATCCGTACGGATCGTCTGGTCGCAGGATCCGCGCTTGAAACCCTTCCGACCGTGCGCGAGGTGATCGCCCTCGACGCCGTCGCACAGGGTGTCCCCGAGGTGCTCGTCGGCGACGATGCGCTCGATGCCCGCGTGCGCTGGCTGCACGTGTCGGACAGTGCCGGCGTCGCCCCGCTGCTCGACGGCGGCGAGCTCCTGCTGTCGACGGGGTCGTCGTGGCCGGCGGACCCTGCCGACCTCCGCCGGTTCATCGGCGGGCTCGACGACGCGGGGCTCTCGGGGCTGATCCTCGAGCTCGGCACCCACTACCGGTACGTGCCCGCCGTGGTGGTCGAAGCGGCCCGGGAGCGGAACCTGGCGCTCATCGTCCTGCACCGCGAACTGAAGTTCATCACGATCACCGAGGCCGTCCACGGCCGCATCATCACGGGTCAGAGCGACGCGCTGCGCTCGCGCGATGAGGTGCGCGAGCGCTTCACCGCACTCGTGCTGCGCGGGTCGCCCGCCGACTTCATCGTGCATCAGCTCGCCCAGACCCTCGGCGCCCCGGTGGTCCTCGAGAACCGTGGGCACGAGGTGGTCGCCGCCGAGGTGCCGCTCGCTCTCGAAGAGGAGCTCTTCACCGAGTGGGAGCTGCGCTCGCGCTCGGCCCACCGCCGTGCCGAGCAGCGCCGCGAGCGGGGCGCGGCCCCGGGCGCGGAGGACTGGCTGGTCGTGCCCGTCGAGGCGCGCGGCGTGCGCTGGGGCACCCTGATCGCACTTCCCGGGCCCGACCATCCTGCCGGACGCACCGCCGTGATGGAGCAGGGCGCCATCGCACTCGCGGTCGGCCGTCTCGCCGACGGGGAGTCCGACGAGTGGGGTCGCATCGGGCGACGCCGCTTGGTCGACGGCCTGCTGGCCGGCCGGTTCGCCGGCGCCGGCGGTGCGGCCGCTCGACTCGAGGCGGCCGGACTGCCGTTGCGAGGCGCGCGGCTGTACGGGATCGTCGTGTCGGGCGCCGCGGTCACGGCAGAGCGAGCGGATGCCGCGGCCCGCGCCCTGCGCGGGCGCGCGCTCGCAGGCTCGGCCCCCGACGGCGTGCCCGCCCCGGCGACCACGGTGCTGCTCTCACTGCCCGCCGACACGGTGTTCGACGACTCCGCCGCTCTCGCGCTCGCCGCCGCGCTCGTGGAGGCGGGGGCGGACACCGATCGCCTGACCCTCTCGGTCGGACGCGCCGCCGAGGGCCTCGACTCGGCTCTCGCCTCCCTGCACGACGCCGTGGACCTCGCCCGCGGGCGGCGACGGCGCCCAGGCAAGGGGCCGCATCTGCGCCGGGCCGAGAACCGCCCGCTCGTGCAGCTCGTGACGGCGCTGCGCGACGACCACCGCGTGCTCGAGCACGGCGAGCGCATGCTGGCGCCCCTCATCGTGCACGACCTCACCCGCACCGGCGACCTGCTCGATGTGCTCGAGGCGATGCTTGCGCATCCGGGCAACCGCACGGCCGCGGCATCCGCTTCCCATCTGTCGCGCTCGGTGTTCTACCAGCGCATCGCCCTCATCGAAGAACTGCTCGGCGTCGACCTCGACGACGGCGAGACCCAGACCGCGCTGCACCTCGCCCTGCTGGTGCGCCGTAGCGCCGGCCGCTGAGCCCGCTCCACCCTTGGAGTCGTCTCACACTCGACGCGGGTCGATCATCGTCATGCCGGCTGGCGTCGCGGAGTCGAACGCGGGCAGCAGAGCGGCGGCCTCCGGCAGCCCGACGACGCGCTCCACGAGGGCCTCGGGGTGCAGAGCGCCGGACTCGATGAGCGCCAGCATGCCGGGGTAGTCGACGGCGGCCATGCCGTGGCTGCCGAGGAGGTCCAGCTCCCACCCGATGACGCGTGACATCGGCACGCGAGGGTGGCCGTCGACGGGCGGGAGCAGGCCGATCTGCACGTGCCGTCCACGTCGGCGCAGGCTGTGGATCGCGTCGGCGCACGTCTGCTCACTGCCGACGGCATCCACGGAGACGTCGGATCCGCCGTCGCTCAGCTCGTGGACGACGGCCGCGACGTCCCCGCCGTCGGCGAGGATGACATGATCGGCGCCGAGAGCGGATGCCGCATCCAGCGCCGCTCGATGTCGATCGACGACGATCACGCGGGCGCCGAGCGCCTTCGCGATCATGGCTCCGCTCAGGCCGACTCCGCCGGCGCCGACGATCGTCACCCACTCGCCGGCCGCCAGACGTGCCCGGCCCACGAGTCCGCGGTAGGCCGTGGCGAAGCGGCACCCGAGGGCCGCGGCGGCCTCGAAGCTCACCGACTCGGGGATCGCCACGAGGTTCGCGTCCGCGGCATGCAGCACGACACACTCGGCGAAGGACCCGTCGTGTGTGAAGCCCGGTTGCGTCTGCCCGGGGCATACCTGCGCATCGCCCCGCAGACACCATTCACAGCGCCCGCAGCCGCACACGAACGGCACCGTCACACGGTCGCCGACGGCCCACCTCCCGACGCCCTCGCCAACCTCGGCGACGATGCCCGCCAGCTCGTGCCCGGGCACGTGGGGGAGCGAGATGTCGTCGTCGTGGCCCGCCCAGCCGTGCCAGTCGCTGCGGCACAGCCCCGTCGCGCGCACCTCGACGACGACGCCGCCTTCGGGCGCCGACGGTCTCGGCACGTCACGAACCTCGGGCGCGACGCCGAAGGCGTCGTAGACGACTGCACGCATGCCTCCATCGTGGCATCGGGCGAGGGGGCGCTAAGCCAGGTACACCTTGCGGAGGGTCTCGCGCACCGTCCAGACGGTGCGCATCCCCGATTCCAGCCGCACGATCGCGCCGGTCTCGAGCTCGATCGAGGGCAGGGCCGGGTCGACGAACTCCACCGTGGCCGACCCGGCGACGACGACGAACACCTCGTCGATCTCGATGTCGGACATCGCGCCGGGGGTCATCTCCCACACGCCGATGCCCATGTCCTCGTCCAGGTCGACCGAGCCCGTGGCCGGCGACCCCGCAACGACCTGCGCAGGCGGCACGGGGAGGAGCGGAACCTCCACCTCGCCGGCGGAGACGAGGGCTCCGGCATCCAAATCGCTCATGAGTCGAACCCCAGTCCGAGGGCGTCGAGGGTCTTCAGCAGCAAATTGCGCTTGCCGCGATTGTGGTCGGCACGGTCGAGCGACCAGCGGGTCGCGTTGATGCCCAGGGCGGCGGCGGGCTCGGGAGGGAACGGCAGCGGGCGCTTGCGCACCATCTCGAGCTCGGTGCGCTCCGTGCGCTCGCCGGCGAGCAGGTCGAGCATCACGTCGGCGGCGAAGCGCGTCGCTGCCACGCCGAGGCCCGTGAATCCCGCCGCGTACGCGACGCGACCCCCGCGCGCGGTGCCGTAGAACGCGCAGAACTGGGTCGACGTGTCGATCGCGCCGGCCCACTTGTGGGTGAAGCGCAGGCCGTCCAGCTGTGGGAACGTCGTGAAGAAGTGGCCGGCCAGCTTCTCGAACGACGAGGGGCGGTCTTCGTACTGCGTGCGGACGCGCCGCCCGTAGTGGTAGACCGCGTCGTACCCGCCGAACAGGATGCGGTTGTCGCGGCTGAGCCGGTAATAGTGGAACTGGTTCGCCAGGTCGCTGATGCCCTGCCGGTCGTTCCAGCCGATCGCGGCGAGCTGCTCGGCCGACAGCGGCTCGGTCATGAGTGCGTAGTCGTACACCGGCACGGTCATGAGCCGGTTGCGCTTGAGCAGCGACGGGAAGACGTTGGTCGCCAGCGCCACGCGCCCGGCGGTGATGCGGCCGTGGGTCGCGACGACCCGCACCTTGTCGCCGGCGTCGTCGAGGGCATGGATGGGCGAGTGCTCGAAGATCTCGACGCCCGCCTCCTCGGCGGCGTGCGCGAGACCGGCGGCGAGCTTGCCCGGGTGCACGATGGCGGTCGAGCGCTGCTCCCAGACGGCCCCGAGATAGGTGGGGGAGGCGATGGATGCCTGCACCTCGGCCTCGCTGAGACGCAGCACTCCCTCTTCGCCTCGGGATGCGGCATCCGCTGCCCATTCGTCCAGCCACTCGAGCTGGTGCGGCTCGGTGGCGACGCCGAGCGAGCCGACGCGCTCCCAGTCCGCATCGATGCCGTATGCGGCGATGTCTTCGCCCATCCCGTCGAGGTTCTCGAGCCCCATCTCGTCGAGGCGGTCGATCTCGTCGGGCCAGCGGCTCAGGCCGTTGTCGCGTCCGTGCGTGAGGCTCGCCTCGCAGAACCCGCCGTTGCGGCCCGAAGCGGCCCAGCCCACGGTGCGGGCCTCCACCACGACGACGCGGATCGACGGATCGCGGCGCTTCGCCTGCAGCGCGGTCCACAGACCGGTGTAGCCCGCGCCGACCACCACGAGGTCGGCCCTAGACTCCCCGCTCACGCGTGCGCGTGCGGGGGTGTCGGGGAGGTCGTCCAGCCAGAAGACGCCCTGACGCGTCTCGGAGAGGCTGTGACGGATGACGGATGCTGCCGGCCGCTGTCGTTCGAAGACGGTCGTGCCCACGGGTATCACTTCCCTGCTCGGTGTTGTCTGCTTCGATCTTGGGGGCTGCCGGCTGCCGAGAACAGGTGATCTGGCGAACACAGGACGGATCGGTCGATTTTGCCCTGTTTCCGTCAGATCACCTGTTCTGGGAAGCACCTGGGATGGTGGATGGTGCCTCGCTACGCGTCGGGGGCGGCGTACACGCGCGATCCCTCGACGAATGTCTGCAGCACCCGCGTCGCGCCGATCTCCTCGGCCGGACCATCGAAGGGGTCGCGGTCCAGCACGACGAGGTCGGCGTACTTGCCCGCCTCTACGGTCCCGGTGGTCTCGTCGAGATGGTTCACCCAGGCCGAGCCGGCCGTGTAGGCCGTCAGCGACGTGGCGAGGTCGATCGCCTGCTCGGGGAGGAAGGCCTCGTACTCGCCCTCCTCATGGCCCGGGGCGGCGAGGCGGTTGACGGCGACGTGGATCGCCGCGAGCGGGTCGGGCGACGAGACCGACCAGTCGCTGCCGGCGGCGAGCACGGCACCCGCGCGCAGCAGGTCGCCGAAGGGGTACTGCCACGCGCTGCGTGGCTCGCCCAGGAACGGCAGCGTCAAGTCGACCATCTGCGGCTCGAGCGCGGCCCACAGCGACTGCATGTTGGCCGCGACGCCGAGCTGCCGGAAGCGCGGGACGTCGTCGGGGTGGACGACCTGGATGTGCGCGATGTGGTGACGGTTGTCGCCGTGCCCGTTGCGGCCGATCGCATGTTCGACGGCGTCGAGGCACTCCCGCACGGCACGGTCCCCGATCGCGTGGAAGTGCACCTGGAAGCCTTCGGCGTCGAGGATCGGGACGGCTTCGTTCAGCACGTCGGGGTCGACGAACGAGATGCCCGAGTTGTCGGTGAAGTGCCCGTGCCCGTCGCAGTACGGCTCGAGCATCGAGGCGGTGAAGTTCTCGGCGACCCCGTCCTGCATGACCTTGACGGATGTCGCGGCGAAGCGCCCGCCGCGGTACCGCTCGCGACGCTCGAGGAGGGAGGGAATCTGCTCGAGCCCCTGCGTGCGGTCCCACCAGATGGCGCCCACCACGCGTGCCGTCAGCGTTCCGTCGGCAGCCGCCCGCAGGTACGCCGGTCCCGGGTCGCCGGCATCCCCGTACGAGCCGACGATGGCGTCCTGCCACGCCGTGATGCCGAACGAGTGCAGGTAGCGCTGGCCGACCAGGAGCGCCTCGGTGAGCCGCTCGAGCGGCTCGTCGGGCAGGTGGCGGTTCACGAGGCTCATCGCGCCCTCATGCAGGGTTCCCGAGGGAGTGCCGTCTGCGTCGCGCTCGATGCGTCCGTCGGCGGGATCGGGCGTGTCGCGGTCGATTCCGGCCAGGCGCAGCGCGGCCGAGTTGACCCAGGCTCCGTGCCCGTCGCGGTTCGGGAAGAACGCCGGGCGATCGGCCACCACCGTGTCGAGTGCCGCCGCCGTCGGCGTTCCGCCGGGGAAGGCCGACATCTGCCAGCCGCCGCCGAGGATCCACTCGTCGTCGGGGTGGTCGGCCGCGTAGGCGCCGATCGCGTCGAGGTACTCCACCGCCGTGCCGTGCTCGGAGAGGTCGCACCGCAGCATGTCGAGGCCGCCCCACACGGGGTGCACGTGGGCGTCCTGGAACCCCGGCAGCAGCATCCGTCCCCGCAGGTCCACCAGCTCGGTCCGAGGGCCGATCAGATCGCGGACGTCGTCGCCGCCGACAGCGATGATCCTGCCGTCCGCCACTGCGACCGTGCGGGCGCGTGAGCGCACCGTGTCCGCCGTGAAGACCGGACCGCCGGTGAAGACGAGATCGGCGTACCGCACGGCGGGTCAGCCTCCCGTCATCGTGCGGGCGATCTGCGTCGCCGAGTCGCCCGCGCGCTTGAGCACCAGCGCGACCAGAGCGAGGGCGACCAGTGTGAGCAGAAGCATGATCGTCGATACCGCCGCGATCTCGGGACGCAGCCCCGTTCGCAGCGCGCTCAGCACGTAGACCGGCCACGGGGTCGTGCCCGACACCTGCACGAACGCGGCGACGATGGTGTTGTCGAGGCTCAGGGTGAACGCGAGCAGGAAGCCCGCGAGCACTGCCGGCATCGCCAGCGCGAGCGTCACGCGGCGGAACGTGGTGAACGGCTTCGCGTAGAGATCAGCGGATGCCTCCTCCAGGCGTGCGTCCTGACCCACGAGCCGCGCGCGGACGATGTACGACACCACCGCGGTCGCGAACAGCGAGGATCCCACCGACAGGCGCACGATGCCGTCGTTGAACATCGTGACGCCCATGTCCTGGCCGAGGAAGACGAAGAACGGCAGCAGCGCGACCGCGTCGACGATCTCAGGGGTCACCGACACCAGGAGCAAGAGGCCCAGGAACCACCAGACCCACTTGCCGGGATGCCGCGCCATGGCGATGCCGGCGAGAGTGCCGAGCACCGTCGCGATGATCGCTGCGATGAGGGCGGTGAGCAGCGACACGCGTACGGCGCTCTGGATCGCGGGTTTGGTGAGGATCGACATGAACGCGTCGAAGCCGAATCCGTCCCACACGGCGAGCAGGCGGCCGGTGTTGAACGAGTGCACGACGATCACGATGATCGGCAGGAACAGGAAGAGCATGACGAGCATGCCCCACACGCTGAGCGCGATGTCCGACCACGGCTTGCGCACGCGGCGACGGACGCCGGTGCCGGGCCGGCCCTCGCGAGCCCGCGCCTGCATGATCGTCTCCGTCTGGGTCTGCGTGGTCACGTCGTCACCTCCGGTGAGGCTGCGGGGGCAGCATCCGTCTTCGCCGTATCGGTGACCGGCCCGAGGACCAGCCGGTTGCGGGAGCGGAACGGCAGCGCGATCAGCCAGAGGATCAGTGCGGCCACGGCGATCGCGAGCATGATCAGGAGCATCAGCAGCACGGCCATGGCCGAACCGAGGGCCCAGTTCTGCGCCGTCTGGAACTGGCCCGCGACGATCTGACCGACCATGTTGCCCTTCGCGCCGCCCAGCACGGTCGCGGTGATGTAGTCACCCATCAGCGGGATGAACACCAGCAGGACGCCCGCGATGATGCCGGGCTGCGACAGCGGCAGCGTGACGCGGAAGAAGGTCATGACCTTGCCGGCGCCGAGGTCCTTCGAGGCCTCGCGCAGTGCCGGTCCGACCCGGTCGAACGCCACGAACAGCGGCAGGATCATCAGGGGCAGGTAGTTGTAGACCACACCGATGATCACCGCGGTGCGCGTGTACAGCAGCTCCAGCGGTCCGTCGAGCACGCCGATGCTCTGCATCAGGGTCGAGAGCCACCCTTCGGGAGCGAGGATCACCTGCCAGCCGATGGTGCGGACCAGGAAGTTCGTCCAGAACGGCACCAGCACGAGGGCGATGAGGATGCCGCGCCGCTCGGGCTTCACCTTGAAGGCCATCCAGTACGCGACCGGCGCCCCGATCACGCAGCAGAGCAGGGTGCCGATGATGCCCACCCCGAGCGTGTTCTGGAACGTCGCGATGAAGGTGGGCGAGATGGCCTCGAAGTACCTGTCCAGCGAGAGGACGTCGTTCGCGTGGGTGCCGAAGACGCCGGGCTTGTAGCCGAAGCTGAACCACACCACCATCGCGACGGGCGCGACGAAGAAGAGCAGGAGCCACGCCCACGCCGGGACCGCGAGCGCCGGGCCGACCGCGCCCGAGGCGCGATTACGCACCGGCCGCAGCCTTCACCTCGTTGTAGATCTCCACGCGCGCGGCCAGCGAGTCGTTGAGGACCTGCTCGTGCATGGTCTCGAGCTGCTCGGGCGTGAAGAAGATCATGTCGAGGCGCTCGACCTCTGCCGCTTCGGCCGCGGCCTGCGCGTCCTTCGCGCCGACGTTGTAGCCGACCCACTCGAGGTTCAGGAGCTGGTTCTCGGGGACCATTGCGAAATCGATGAACGCGTGAGCCGCCTCCGGGTGGGCGGCGCCGGTCGCGATCGCCCAGTTGTCCATCCAGAGCTCCGTCTGCGGGCCGGGGAGCACCCACTGCCAGCGGTCGGGGTCGGACGACTCCTGGATGCCGAGGCGCGCGTCGCCGTTCCACGCCATGAGCAGGGCGTGGGTGCCTTGGGGGATGGTGTTGGCACCGGCGGCGGAGTCGAACGCCGCGACGTGCGGCGCGATCTTCTCGACGAGGAAGGCGCGAGCGGCCTCGAGCTGGTCGGGGTCGTCGGTGTTCCAGTCGATGTCGTTCGCCCAGAAGTACGATCCGACGACGCCGGCGGGGTCGTCCGACATCGCGGTCTTGCCGCTCGCCTCGTTCTGTGCGGCGTCGAAGAAGTCCGCCCATGTGGTCAGCTCGCGGGTGATGACGTTCTTGTCGTACACGTAGCCGGTCGTGCCCCACGCCTTGCAGATCGAGTAGTCGTTGTTCGGGTCCCACGCGCGACCCATGAAAGCCGGATCCATGTTCGCCATGTTCGGCAGCAGGTCCTTGTTGAGCTTCTGCAGCAGGCCCTGCTCGATCATCTGCGGGATGAAGACGCCGGTGGGAACGACGATGTCGTAGCCCGACGTGCCCTTGGCCGCCACGAGCTTGGAGATGAGCTCTTCGTTCGAGCCGTAGGAGTCGAGCGTGACCTTCGGTCCGAGCTCTGCGGTGAACGCCTCGACCACCTCGGGTGCGTCGTACTCCGCCCACGTGTAGACCGAGAGGCTGTCTTCGAGCGAGCCCCCTGTCGCCTGCGGCGCCGGCGACCCGCTCCCCCCGGGCGCGCACGCCGCGAGCACGCTCGCTCCGCCGGCGAGGGCGGCGAGGCTCAGGAACCGGCGGCGCGAGAGCTCGCGCACGATCGACGGCGCCGCGCCTTCCGGCGCGAGGATGCGGATCGGGTTGCGTGAGTCGGTCATCGTGGTCTCCAGGTTCGGGTCGGGGAGCCGGGTGAGCGGGTGCTGCGGCTGTGTGGTTGTGAGAAGGACGGTTCAGACGGTGGTCGGGGGCGCGACGTAGCCGCCCTCCTGGGCGGCGTCGTCGGCGGGGAACAGCAGCACGTGGTGTGCGGCCCAGGTGCAGACGACCGCGTCGCCCACCTGCAGGGCGGGGGCGTCGGGCGTCGGGCGGCGCACGATGAGGCTCTGCTCGTCGCCGAGGCGCACGAGATACTGCATCGTGTCGCCGAGGTGCGACACCCCGATCAGCTCACCGCGTGCGGTGTTCGCATCGGTCGTCGCCGCCGGGTCGTCGGCCGCGATGCGGATGTACTCGGGCCGCACGGCGGCTTCGCCCTGACCGGTGCCTGTGAGCGTGGCGTTCGCGGCGCGCACGAGGGCGTGCGGCGACGCGATCGCCGCACCCGACTCCTCGATCCGGCCGCGGAAGAAGTTCTGCTGTCCCACGAACGCCGCGACATACGCCGATGCCGGCCGTGCGTACACCGTGTCGGCATCGGCGAGCTGCTCGATGCGACCGGCGCGCATGATCGCGATGCGGTCGCTCATCGAGAGCGCCTCGCCCTGGTCATGCGTGACGAAGATGAACGTGATGCCGAGGCGGGCCTGCAGCAGCTTGAGCTCGAGCTGCATCTCCTCCCGCAGCTGCCGGTCGAGAGCGCCGAGCGGCTCGTCGAGGAGGAGCACCGAGGGCTGATTGACGAGGGCGCGCGCGAGCGCGATGCGCTGCTGCTGGCCGCCGGAGAGCTGTGCGGGCTTGCGGTCGCCGAATCGCCGCATCTGCACCAGGTCGAGCGCCTGCGTCACCTTGTCGCGGATCTCCGTCTTCGGAGTGCGGCGCTGCTGGAGGCCGTAGGCGACATTCTCGGCGACGCTGAGATGCGGGAACAGGGCGTACGCCTGGAAGACGGTGTTGACGTCGCGGCGGTAAGGCGGAGCGTTGAGCACCGACTTGCCCGACACCCGGATGTCCCCCGCGTCGGGGTGCTCGAATCCGGCGATCATGCGCAGCGTGGTGGTCTTGCCGCACCCCGACGGGCCGAGGAGTGAGATGAATTCTCCGGGCTGGATCGTGAGCGACAGGTCGTCTACGGCGACCTGGTCGCCGTAGAGCTTCGTGATCCCGGACAGGACCACGGCGCCGCGGCCGTCCGTCGAGGCCGGGTTGGTCGCCGGAGCGGTCTCCGCGTCAGTCGCCGTCGTCACCTGATGAGGTCCTCCTGCTGCGGGTCGCGCGACGCTGCACGACCGGGTGGGATGTGTGGGTCATTCAATAGTGGGCGGTTCACCCCCCGCAACGTGCCGATGGCCGAACCGGACGATCCGGGGTCTCGCAGCGTTCGGCCTGACAGATCGTCCGGAGTTGTGTAACGGTCAGGAAACCGCAGGGTTTCGCGGCGCTCACGGCGCGCGGGCGGCCGACCGGCGCTCGGGGGCCGACAGATCGTCCGTGGAGAGGCCGCCGTGGGTCGTGTCAGCCGGCCGCCGGGCCGGTCTGGCACACCGGGCACCAGAAGACGATGCGCTCTTTCGTGGGGTCGGCGCCGAGCGATCCGCCGCGGATGATCGCGCCGCAGCGGCGGCACTCGCGCCCCTCGCGGCGGTACACCCAGGTCGAGCGACCGGGCCGGGCATCTCCCGTGAACGTGCGCCCGCTGCGGTCCCTGTTGGCGCGGATCATGCGGGCGCCGAGATCGATGATCGCCGCGGCATCCGTCTGATCCGCAGGAGTGGTGGGGAGGATGCCGCGCACGAAGAGGATCTCGTTGGCGTACTCGTTGCCGAATCCCGCCACATTGCGCTGATCCTGCAGCGCGACGTGCACTGCGCGGCGGTCGGCGGCCAGGCGCCGCGCGGCCTCGCCGGCATCCCAGTCCGCCGCGAGAGGATCCGGGCCGAGGTAGCCGACCAGCGTGTCTTCGGCGGACGTCGGCACGACGGTGATGTCGGCGAGGTCGAAGCCCACCGTCTCCCACTCCGTGCCGTCGGCCGCGGTCGCCCCGATGACGGCCCGCGCCTTGAACGCGGCATTGCGCCAGCGCTCGCCGCGTCGGTAGACGTGCCATTCGCCCTCCATCTTGAGGTGCGTGTGCAGCGTCTGATCGCCGATCCGGTGCAGCAGATGCTTCCCGCGCGACACCACGCCGTGCACCACACTGCCGGTCAGGTCGACGGCGGCGACCTGCGGGACGCGCAGCTCGAACCGGGTGACGGTCGCACCGGCCAGGGCGTCGTTCAGCCGCCGGGCCGTGCGGTAGACGGTGTCGCCCTCAGGCATTCGGCGTTCCGGCGCGCTGCCGGGCGGCGCGCTCGGCGTCGCCCGCGGTGAGGCGGCGCAGCGTCAGCCCGCGCGGGGACTCGACGAAGCCCGCCTCGCGGAGGGCGCGGCCCCAGCCGGTGCCGTGGATGAACGCGCCGTTGACCTGCTCGATGGTGAGGGTGTCGAGCCGCCGTGCGCGCGCCGTCGCGGCGAGGTCGCGCGTCGCCGCAGCGATGGCCGCCTCCTCCCCGCTGAACGCGAGGGCGGACTTGCCGCCCCGCTCGAGGTACAGCACGAGCGCGCCGTCGACCAGGACGACGAGCGCCCCCGCCTTGCGCCCCGGGCGATGGCCGACTCCCTCGAGCGCCGGCCAGCCGAGCGCCGCGCCGTACGGGTTGGCGGGGTCGGTGGCAGCGAGCGTCACAGCGCGCAGGGGCGGCGGGTCGGGCAGAGCGGCGAATTCGCGCAGACGGTCGACGGTGGTGGACGCGGCGAACTGCGCCGCGCCGAGCTTCTCGATGACGTAGCCGCGCCGGCAGTGCCCGGCCTCTTCGAAACCGGCCAGCACGCGGTACGCCTGGGCGAAACCGCCGGGCAGCCCTTCGGCCTGGACCGCGCCGCGCGTGACGACCCCGTACCGGTCGAGCAGCAGGCTCGCCGCCGCGGTGGCGCGCAGCGCGGGGTCGGGCTCGGGCGGCGGCAGCAGCGACCAGCGTCCCCCGATCGCCGGCGGCCGAGGGGGGACGGATGCCGCCACCGTCCGCACGGCGGCGCCGCGGTACAGCCGGGTGCGCGGCGTCTTGCGGGCGACGCGATGAGCCTGCGATCCGCCGCCGACGAGCGTGCGCACGGGGGCGAAGGTGTCGTTGGTGACCCTGCCCGCCCACGTCAGCCGCCAGAGTGCGTCGATCACGGACTGCTCGTTCTCGGCGCCCGTCAGCTGGCGGAGCTGTGCGGCGAAGTAGCCGCCCCCGGCGTCGAGCGCGGCGAGGAGCTGCGCGTCGAGCGACCCGTCGGGAATCTCGTCGTCGGCGACGGTGAGCGTCAGTGGGAGCGCATCGGCGGGATGCAGGGCCACCCAGCCGTCGCGGCCCGGAAGACTGCCATGCCCCGACCACACCACCTCACCGGTGGCGGTGAGCTCGTCGAGCATGGCGGGCGAGTAGTCGGCGACCCGTGCCGGCAGGATGAGCGACTCCCACGCGCTGGCCGGGATCGGCACGCCGGCGAGCTGCTCGACCACCGCCGCGACCCCGTCGACACCCTCCAACGGACGGGTGGCGTGCTGCCACACCGGCAGGAATCGGGCATACGCGTCTTGCGGAACGGGCTCGACGCTGCCCCGGATGGCCGCGAGCGAGCGCATCCGCAGCCGGCGCAGCACCTCGGCGTCGCACCACTCGGTGTCGTCACCGGCGGTGGCGGTCGACGCGGGGAGGAAGAACCCGCTGGTGAGCCGGCCCTGCGACTCGAGCCGCTGGAGCGTATGGCGTGCGACGGCGATGCCGACGCCGAGCCGCTGGGCGACAGCATCCGCCGTGAAGGGTCCGTGGGTGCGGGCGTATCGTGCGACGAGGTCGCCGAGCGGATCCGCGAGGGGCTCGAGGAACGCGGTCGGGATGCCGACGGGCAGCGCCACGCCGATGGCGTCCCGCAGGCGTCCCGCGTCTTCGACGGCGGCGACGCGCGGAGATCCGGCGATGGTGACCTGGATCGCGCGACGTGCGGTGACGAGATCGTCGAGGAGAGCGGATGCCTCGCCCTCGGTCGCCGCGCTCGTGTCGGCGCGGCTCGCCCCATCGCCGTTCGGCTCGGGGGCGGTCCGGGTGGGCTGCAGGCGGGCGGCCACCTCGGCGGCGTCGAGCGGACCGAGCAGGCGCAGCAGGTCGGCGACCCCCTCGAGGCCGCGAGCGCGGCGCTCGGGATCGAGCCGCTGCGCCTCGCGCTCGAACTGCGCGATGACGTCGGGGTCGAGCAGCTCGCGCATCTCGATCTTGCCGAGCAGCTCGGACAGCAGGGCCGGATCGACCGAGAGCGCGGCGGCACGACGCTCCGCGAGGGGAGAGTCGCCCTCGTACATGAACGCGCCGACATATCCGAAGAGCAGGTCGCGGGCGAAGGGCGACGGCTGTGACGGCTCGGTCTCGATGAGACGGATGCGGCGATCCCCGATGCTGCGCGCGATCCGCAGCAGCGACGGCACGTCGTAGACGTCCTGGAGCACCTCGCGCAGGGTCTCGAGGATGATCGGGAACGTCGGATAGCGCCGCGCGACCTCGAGCAGCTGCGCCGACCGCTGGCGCTGCTGCCACAGCGGGCTGCGGCGGCCGGGGTTGCGCCGCGGCATGAGCAGCGCCCGCGCCGCGCACTCGCGGAACCGCGAGGCGAACAGGGCTGAACCGCCGACCTCTTCGGTGACGATCTGCTCGAGCTCGTCGGGATCGAAGACGAACAGCTCCGCCCCGGGCGGCTCGGCCGAGGCATCCGGAATCCTCGCGATGATGCCGTCGTCGCTGGCGACCGCCGAACCCTCGACCCCCAGACGCTCGCGGATGCGCGCGTTGACCGCCAGCGCCCACGGCGCGTGCACCTGCATGCCGTACGGGGAATGCAGGATGACGCGCCAGTCGCCGACCTCATCGCGTCCTCGCTCCACCGTGAGCTGCTTGTCGGTCGGAAGAGTGCCGGTGGACTCGCGCTGCTCGGCCAGATAGGCGAGCAGGTTGCCCTGCGCGTAGTCGTCGAGCCCCGCCTCGCTGAGCCGCTCCTGCGCCTTGTCGGGCTTCGCCGCCGAGACCTCGCGCGAGAACTTGCCGAGCGCCTCGCCCAGCTCTGCCGGCCGGCCGATCCCGTCGCCGTGCCAGAAGGGCACCTTGCCAGGCTGCCCGAACGCGGGCACCACGTTGACGCGGTCGTGCGTGATCTCGACGATGCGCCAGCTGGTCGTGCCGAGGGTGAACACGTCGTTGACGCGCGACTCGTACACCATCTCCTCGTCGAGCTCGCCGACGCGGGCGTTCTGGGACTCGCCGGCGACGAAGACGCCGAACAGCCCGCGGTCGGGGATCGTGCCCCCGCTCGTCACCGCGATCCGCTGCGAGCCGGGGCGCCCGGTCAGGGTGCCGTGGTCGCGGTCCCAGATGAGACGCGGCCGCAGCTCGGCGAATTCGTCGGACGGGAAGCGTCCCGCGAGGAGGTCGAGCGTCGCCTCGTACGCCGAGCGGGGGAGGGAACGGAACGGCGCGCTGCGCTTGAGCGTCTCGTACCAGCCCTCGACGTCGATCGGCGCGAGCGCACACGCCGCGACGGTCTGCTGCGCGAGGATGTCGAGCGGGTTCTGCGGGACCGCGATCGCCTCGATCTGACCGGCGAGCATGCGCTCGGTGACGATCGCGGTGTGGAGCACGTCGCCGCGGTGCTTCGGGAAGAGCGCCGCGCGGCTGACCTCGCCCACCTGGTGGCCCGCGCGACCGATCCGCTGGAGGCCCGACGCCGCACTCGGCGGAGCCTCGACCTGGATCACGAGGTCGACCGCGCCCATGTCGATGCCGAGCTCGAGGCTGCTGGTCGCCACGACGCAGCGCAGCACCCCCGACTTGAGCTCCTCCTCGACCTGTGCCCGCTGCTCCTTCGACACCGAGCCGTGGTGCGCCTTGGCGAGCACCGGGTCGGCCCCGGCCGTGGCGCCGGCCTGCGCCATCATCGCGGCGGGGACGGATGCCTCGGGCAGGTCGAGCCCGAGCCGCTCGGAGTAGATCTCGTTGAGGCGCCCGGTGAGGCGCTCGGCGAGGCGGCGCGAGTTGCAGAAGACGATGGTGGAGCGCTGCTGCAGGATGCGGTCGACGATGGCCTCCTCGACGTGCGGCCACACCGAGCCGGTGACCTCGGTCTCGCCGGCGCCGGACGCCCGCGTGCGGCCGCCCGAGCCGTCGGCGAACCAGTCCTCGTCGATGACTTCGCCGTCGCCTGCGCCGTCGCCGGTCGCCGGCGTCCAGTCGGCCGGCGCTGTGGCGCCGGGCGCGGGCGGCGGGTTGAGCATGTCGTCGATCGGCACGACCACGCGCATGTCGAACGCCTTCGACGACTTCGGTGCGACGATCTCGACCGGTGCCGAGCCGCCCAGGAAGCGCGCGACCTCGTCGATCGGGCGCACGGTCGCCGAGAGTCCGATGCGCTGGGCGGGCTTGTCGAGCAGGGCGTCGAGCCGTTCGAGGCTTACGGCGAGGTGCGCGCCGCGCTTGGTCGCGGCGACCGCGTGCACCTCGTCGACGATGACGGTGTGCACGCCCTTGAGGGTCTCGCCCGCGGCGCTCGTGAGCATCAGGTACAGCGACTCGGGCGTCGTGATCAGGATGTCGGGCGGCGCCGTGACGAGCTTGCGCCGGTCGCTCGACGTGGTGTCGCCGGAGCGCACGCCGACCGACACGTCGGGCACCGCGACGCCGAGGCGGCGTCCGGACTGCCCGATGCCGACGAGCGGCGAGCGGAGGTTGCGCTCGACGTCGACGCCCAGCGCCTTGAGCGGGGAGATGTACAGGATGCGGGTCGGCGGGGCCGCGGCATCCGCTCGCCTCTTCCGGCCCTTCGCCGGAGCCGCGGGCACACTCGCGTCCTTCTCGCGGAAGACGCGGTCGATCGCCCACAGGAAGGCCGACAGCGTCTTGCCCGACCCGGTGGGGGCGACGACGAGCGCGTTCTTGCCCTTGGAGATGGCGTCCCACGCGCCGATCTGCGCGTCGGTCGGCCGGGAGAACGCGCCGCGGAACCAATCCTGCGTGGCGGGGCTGAACCGCTCGAGCACGTCGCTCATCCCTCCATCTTGGTCGAGGGCGGCGACATCGGGGCGGGGTTGACGTCGGCGGAGGTCGGCCTGACGTCAGCGCTCGGACGGGATGAGCACCCAGAGCAGCAGGTAGACCCAGATCGAGAGGCCGAAGAACACGGTCGCGAGGACGGTGAGGATCCGCACGGCGACGACGTTCACCCCGAAACGGTTGGCGACCGCGAGGCAGGCGCCGGCGATCATGCGCCCCTCGCGGGGCCGGATGAGCTGGTTCATGCGCTCATCCTGCTCCGAATGAGGCCGTCGCGACACCCGGTCCGCGGAAGACGGACCGGGTGTCGCAGAGCTCACCGCTCGGTGAGCTCGCCGTCGCGGCCGAGTTCGAGCGTCAGGTCGATGCCCAGCCGCGCGAGGAACGCGTCGTCGTGGCTCACGATCAGCACCGCGCCGCGGTAGGCGGCGAGGGCGCCGACGAGCTGCCCGACCGTGTCGAGGTCGAGGTTGTTCGTCGGCTCGTCGAGCACGATCAGCTGCGGTGCCGGGTCGGCGAGCAGCAGCCGCGCCAGGGCGACGCGGAACCGTTCGCCGCCCGACAGCGTCGACACCGGCCGCTCGACCGCGGCCCCCCGGATGAGGAACCGGGCCAGCCGGTTGCGCAGCTCGGGAATCGGCACCGCGGACGCAGCGACCGCCACGTTCTCCAGGACCGACCCGTGCTCGTCGAGGCCGTCCACCCGCTGCGGCAGGTAGCCGACCCGGTCGGTGTGCAGCTCACCGCGTACCGAACTCAGGATCAGGTCGCCCTGCGGCGGCGCATCGTGCGCCCCCTGCATGTCTCCTGCGTCCGGTACAGCACCCGGCACAGCGTCCGGTATCGCGCTCCGCACAGCATCCCCCGCGCTGGCGACGGCGCCCGCCGGTGAAACCGCCGGTACGGATCGGGTATCGGAGCCCATCCCGAGGCCGGAACCGGCGGTTTCTCCCGACCGTTCGACGCCGAGCAGGCGCTCGAGCAGGGTCGTCTTGCCCGCGCCGTTGGCGCCGATGAGCGCGACCCGCTCCTGCCCCTGCACGACCCACGACCGGTGTCCGTCGCTCAGCGTCGCGATGCGGCGCCCCGCGGGAACACCCGGGTCGGGGAGGTCGATGCGGATCGTGTCGTCGTCGCGCACGCGGCGTCCGGCGGCGTCGAGCGCCTCACGCGCCTCCGCCTCCTTGCCACGCGCCTCGGTTCGCAGCTTCCCGGCCGAGACCTGTGCCGACATCTTGCGCCCGCCGGCGACGATCCCCGGCACGCGCTTCTCGGCCTGCGCCTTCTTGCCCATCGCGCTGCGGTGGGCGAGCTTGGTCTCGGTCTCGATGCGCTCGCGCTTCTCGCGCCGCACGGCCTGCGCAGCCGCCTTCTCGGCCTGCTTCGCGGCGTCCTGCTCGCTGTCGAGCCACGCCCGCCACTCCGAGTACGGACCGCCGAACACCGAGAGCTCGTTGCCGTAGAGCTCGGCGGTCTCGTCCATCAGCTCGAGCAGCGAGACGTCGTGGCTCACCACGATGAGCGTTCCGCGCCAGCCCCGCACCATCGCGCCGAGCCGGGCCCGGGCGTCGCGGTCGAGGTTGTTCGTGGGCTCGTCGAGCAGCGCGATGGACGCCTCGCGCAGCCGGATCCCGGCGATCGCGGTGAGCACCGCCTCGCCGCCCGACAGCTCGCCGACGCGTCGGTCGAGCATGCCCGGCGACAGACCGGCCTCGGCGAGCGCGGCGTGCGCGCGCGCCTCGATGTCCCAGTCGGAGCCGACGGCGTCGAAGTGGCGCGGGTCGGCGTCGCCGGACTCGATCGCCCGCAGCGCCGACAGCGGCACCGACACACCGAGCAGCTCGGCGACGGGTCGATCGACGTCGAGGGTGAGCCGCTGCGGCAGGTACGCGACGCCGGCGGACGCCGCGACGCTGCCGGCAGCGGGGGCGAGCTCGCCGGCGATGAGCCGGAGGAGCGTGGACTTGCCCGAGCCGTTGCGGCCGACGAGGCCGGTGCGAAGGGCGCCGAAGGCGCCGGATACGTCGGCGAGGGCGAGGGTGCCGTCGGGCCATGCGAACGAGACGCGCTCGAGGATGACGGACGGGGTGAGGGTATGGGTGGACATGGGGCCTCCGTGGTGCGGTCATGCGCTGGCACCGGATGCCGCGGAATCGCCCCGACGCCGGCGGAGAGCCGGCACGCGCCGGCGGGAGCCGGCAGAAGCCGAGGAAGAGCGGCAGGATCGACGGCCAGCGCGGAATCGGAGCGCTGGGCCGTCGGAAGGATCGACGGAGCAGCGCGATTACAGCGCGGTCGCGGCGATCAGCTTCAAGGGAGTTCCTCACAGAGGGGACAAGGCCAGGGGACACGATAGCGGATGCTCCGCCCGAGCGCCTGGGAATCTCGTGCTCGCTACACCGAGGCGGAGGCCCCGTCCTCCTGCGCGAGCTGCTTGTCGAGGAACACGCGCACATCGGCGAGCTCCTGCTCTGACACGCTGTGCGTGAGGCCCGGGTAGACCCGGCCGCTCAGCTCGACGTGGCCGGGGAGCCACTCGGTCGTGTGCGCGACGAGGAAGGCCGGGATGACATCGTCGTTCGTGCCGCGCCCCCAGAACACCGGCGGCCGCCGGTCGGCCAGCTCGCTGTCGCGGGGCAGGTCGCCGGGAGTGACGTAGCCCGACAGGTTCACCGCGAACGCGAACCGCGCCGGCTCGAGCCGCATCGCCTGCAGGGCCACCGCCGCACCCTGCGAGAAGCCGAGCAGTCCGATCGTGCGATGGGCCGCGGCCGCGGCATCCGTCCACTCGATGAGTCCGCGCGCCGCGGCCGTGATGTGCGCGGGATCACGGGTCTCGAGTCCCTCGATCGGGTACCAGGAGTAGCCGGGTGCCGGGAAGGGCGGTGCGAGCGGGGCGCGCACGGCGGCGACGGCGAACTCGGGCGGCAGGTAGGGGACGAGACCGAACAGGTCGCGCTCGTCGGCGCCGTAGCCGTGCAGCAGGACGAGCAGCGGCCGCCCGTCGCGATCGCCGGCGTCGGCCGACCACAGCACGGCGTCCGCGTCGAGAGGCGTGTGGGTGCTCACGCCTCCATCCTGCCCCGGACCGGGGTCACGCCGCCTCCTCAACGCCCCGCCGGACCACTCTCGCCCGGCGGGGCGTTGAGGTATACAGGAGGCATGCCGGTGCGCACCCCCGATCCCGACCCCAACGAGCGCGACGACGACGGAACACCTCGCGATCCGCTCGGCGGCGTGGGCGCGTCGTTCGGCTCCGGCGGCCGCAGCCTGGGGGACGGCACGTTCGGATCGCCGACGCCGGATGCCGCGGGCAACCCCGGATGGCTCAGCGACATCGAGCTCGCCGAGGCCCGCCGCCGGCTGCCGATGCTGTACGTCGAGGCGCTGCCGGTCCGCACCGACGGCGTCGGCGCCGTCACGGAGGTCGGCATCCTCCTGCGCGCGACGCCGCTCGGCGAGATCACGCGCACCCTCGTCTCGGGCCGCGTCCGCTATGGCGAGACCGTGCGCGACGCGCTCTTCCGCCACGTCGAGAACGACCTCGGCCCCATGGCCTTCCCGCTGCTGCCGCCGCAGCCGCTCCCGTTCACGGTGGCCGAGTACTTCCCCCTCCCCGGCATGAGCCCGTTCCACGACGAACGCCAGCACGCCGTGTCGCTCGCCTTCGTCGTGCCCGTCTCCGGCACGTGCGAGCCGCGTCAGGATGCGCTCGAGGTCACGTGGCTGAAGCCGGAGGAAGCGGCATCCGATGCCCTCTCCGCAGAGATGGAAGGCGGACGCGGAACCCTCGTGCGCCTCGCCCTCGCGAGCGTGGGCGCCCTGCGCTGACGTCGCGTCGTAGGCTCGTCGAGTGAGCAGCGCCGCCCTCGAGCCCCTGACCTTCCCGACCGACGCCGAGGGCTGGATGGCCCTCGCCACCGACCGCGCGACCGAGCGCATCGCCCGAGTCGGGGCCCTCGACGAACAGCTGAAGGCGGAGTCCGAGCTGTCGACGATCGAGCGGCTCGAACTGTGGAACGACGCCGACCTGGCGCTGGCCGAGGCCCTCAGCGCCGTCTACCTGCTGAGCGAGGCGCACCCCGACGACGCCGTGCGCGAAGCGGCGGAGGCCCAGGTGCAGGCGGTGGAGGCGCTCAGCAGTGCCCGGCTGCTCGACCGCGATCTCTGGGCCGTCTTCGCCGAAGCAGATGCCTCGGGGCTCGACGACGACGCCGCGCGCATGCTGTCGCACCTGCTCCGCGACTTCCGACGCGGCGGCGTCGACCTCGACGACGAGAAGCGGGCGCGCGTGCGCGAGCTCACCGACCGCGACACCGAGCTGTCGCTCATCTTCTCCCGGAACGTGCGCGACGGCCGCCGCGAGGTCACCGTGCCCGCCGATGCCCTGACCGGGCTGCCGCAGGACTTCATCGACGCGCACCCCATCGGCGCCGACGGGCGGGTCACCCTCACCACCGACTACACCGACCTGCTGCCGGTGCGCGAGTTCGCGGCCGAGCGCGCGACCCGGGTGGCCCTCGTGAGCGCGTACAACGACCTCGCGTGGCCCGAGAACGACAGCGTGCTCGCCGAGCTGCTCGAGGTGCGGGCCGAGCGCGCCGAGCTGCTCGGCTTCGCCGATTGGGCAGATTACGAGACCGAGACGAGGATGATCGGCTCGGGTCCCGAGATCCCCGCTTTCCTCTCGAGACTGGATGCCGCCTCCGCCGACGCCGCGACCGTCGAGCACGCCCGGCTGCTGGAGCGGCTGCGCCGCGATGAGCCCGACGCCGACGTCGTCACGATCGCCGACTTCTGGTACCTGCTCGGCGCGCTCAAGCGCGAGGAGTACGACGTCGACGCGCAGCTGGTGCGCTCCTACCTCCCGTTCGACCGGGTGCGGGCGGGCGTGCTCGACGTCGCCGGGCGCCTGCTCGGCGTCGAGTACCGCCCCGTCGACGTGCCGACCTGGCACGAGGACGTCTCGAGCTATGACGTGCTGCGCGACGGGGAGCGCATCGGCCGCATCCACCTCGACCTGCACCCGCGCCCCGGCAAGTTCAGCCACGCGGCGTGCTTCCCGCTCGTGCCCGGGGTCTCGGAGAGGTCGCTTCCCGAGGCGGTTCTGCTGTGCAACTTCTCGCGGGGACTTCTCGCGCACGACGACGTCGTGACGTTCTTCCACGAGTTTGGGCACCTCGTGCACGACATCCTCGGCGCCGACCAGCGCTGGGTGCGCTTCAGCGGCGTCGCGACCGAGTGGGACTTCGTCGAGGCGCCGAGCCAGCTCCTCGAGGAGTGGGCGTGGGACGCCGACGTGCTGCGGTCGTTCACGGCGAACGCCGCGGGCGACCCGATCCCGGCCGAGCTCGTCGAGAAGATGCGCGTCGCCGACGCGTTCGGCCGTGCTCTCGAGGTGCGGCGCCAGCTCGGCCACGCGAACGTGTCGTACCGACTGCACGTCGATCGTCCGAACGACCTCCAGGCCGAGACCGAGCGGCTGTACTCCGAGACCAGCCCGGTCCAGCCGCTGCCGGACCTCCACCCGTACGCGGGCTTCGGGCACCTCACGGGGTACGGCGCCTGCTACTACACGTACCAGTGGAGCCTCGTGATCGCCCGCGACCTGCTCTCGGGCTTCAGCCAGGGGCTCATGGACGAGCAGACCGCGCACCGCTATCGCCGCGAGATCCTCGAGCCTGGCGGGTCGCGCGACGCCCGGGATCTCGTGAAGGCCTTCCTCGGCCGGGAGTACTCGTTCGACGCGTACCGGGAGTGGCTCGCGGGGGCCTGAGGCCGCGGCATCCCGAGTCCCTCAACCGCCGCCCGCGAGCCGCGTCCGCGCCCTCCACAGCACCCGCCGCCGCGCATGCCGAATACACAGGTCGGCGGGGTAGTCTTCACCTGCCCGAGCCGCAGTTCGCTGCGCCCAGAACACTGGTGTCGTCGAGGGCGTCGTCTCCGCCCCTCGCCACTGTCGGATGCACTCTCCGCTGGGACGAGTGTGCGATTCTGCGCCGCTCCATCCCCCCGATGAGATCGCCGACCCCCGATCCCCTAGAAGCGGAGACACTCGATGTCCGACAACGCCTCGCCCGCGCGTGACGACGCGGCCGAAGACACCAGCACCCACCCGTTCGACCGCCTGATGGCGAACGCCGCCACTCCGGACAGGCAGACCGCCGGCGCGGGGTTCACGACCGCCTTCCGCGGCTACGACAAGGAAGAGGTCGACGCGGCGGTCGCCGGCCTCAACGCGCGCGTGCACGCGGCGACCGAGCAGGTGACGCTGCTCAAGCAGAACCAGCGGCGCGCGAGCGCGGCGGTGTCGCAGAGCCGCGAGAAGGCCGACCGCCTCGAGAGCGAGCTCGCCGCGGCGACCGCGCAGCGCGAGGAGGCACTGGAGCGTCTCGAGACCGAGGTGGCCGCCGCTGCCGCGCGCGACCGCGATGCCGTCGCCCGCCTCGAAGCCGAGCTCGCGGCGGTCCAGGCGAAGCTCTCGAACTCCGAGCACCGCGTGCAGGTGCTCACCGAAGAGCTGGTCAGCGCGACCGAGGAGTCGGCGTCGCCGAACCGCCCGCAGTTCGAGGAGATCCTCCGCGTCGCCGAGGAGCAGGCGAGTGTCGTACTGCGCAACGCGACCGTGCAGGGCGAGCGACTGCTCGCCGCCGCGCACGAAGACATCGACAACCGCCGCAAGGATGCCAAGGCCGAAGCCGATGCGATCATCTCGCAGGCCCAGCACGAGGCCCAGCAGGCACGTCTGCGCATCGAGACCGAGCTCACGGCGCACCAGGCGCGCATCGAGCGCGAGGCCGCCCACGCAGCCGAGAAGGTCTCGCAGGCCGAGCGCGAGGCGGCGGCGATCCGCTCCGAGGCTGAGAAGGGCGTCGCGACGCTGCGGTCGATGGTCGCCCGCGAGACCGCGCACGCGCGCTCGGAGGCCGAGGACGCGGTGCGCGAGCTGCGCGTCCGCGCCCTCGAGTTCGAGGCATCCCTCACCCGCCGTCAGGACGACGCGCAGCAGGAGTTCCTCGTGCTGCACAACCAGGCCGTCGCCCACGCGGAGCGCATCACCCAGGACGCCAACGACCAGGTCGCCGCGTCGCTCGAGCACGCGCAGCGCGTGTCGGCGAAGGCAGACGACTTCGAGCGTCTCGTGCGTGCCCAGGCCCAGCAGGTGGAGGCGGATGCCGCCCTGCGCGCCCGCGAGCAGCTCGACCAGGCCCGCGCCAAGGCGCAGCAGATCATCGACCTGGTCACGAGCCATTCGCAGGCCGTGCTGCGCGACGCCGAAGACCGCACGCGTCAGCTGCGCTGGCAGCAGCATCAGCTGACGAGCTTCATGGCCGAGGTGAAGGACCTCATCCGTCCGACCGCGCCGCTCGACCTCGCCGACGCCGGCGTGCCGGCCGAGACGGATGCGGTTGCCGAGACGCTCGAGGACGCCGCGCCGATCGAGCACGTCGTGCATGCCCAGGACGTCGACGCGGAGCACGACGGGCATGACGCGCCCGTCGCCGACGCTGCCCAGGACGAGCAGCCGGAGTCGTCCGACGCCGGTGACTCCGCGGGTGACGGCGACGCGGACGCAGGCGTCGGGCAGGCCGCCGAGCAGCCGGACGACGCCGACGCCGACGCCGACGCGGCGCAGCCTGCCGGCGCTTGACCCGCCCGCACCCGTCCCACACGTGAAAGGGCAGGATCCGCAGCGGCGGATCCTGCCCTTTCGGCGTTCCCGGGCGTCAGGATCGCGCGGTCTCCCGCGCGATCGCGGCCACGAAGGCGTCGATGTCGTTCTCGGAGGTGTCGAACGAACACATCCAGCGCACCTCGTTCTTCGCGGCATCCCAGTCGTAGAAGCGGAAGGACTCGCGCAACCGGTCGGCGACGCCGTCCGGCAGAGTCGCGAACACGCCGTTGGCCTGCGTCGGGTGCGTGAAGCCCACCCCCTGGATGGATCCGTCGGCGAGCCCCGCCTCGATGCCTGCCCGCAGGCGCCGGGCCATCGCGTTGGAATGCGCCGCGTTGCGGTGCCACAGGTCGCCGTCGAGCAGCGCGACGAGCTGCGCCGAGACGAACCGCATCTTCGACGACAGCTGCATGTCGAGCTTGCGGAGGTAGGTGAGTCCCTGGGACGCCTCGGGGTTCAGCACCACGATCGCCTCGCCGAGCATCGCGCCGTTCTTGGTGCCGCCGAAGCTCAGCACGTCGACGCCCGCGTCGCGCGTGAAGGTACGGAACGGCACATCCAGCGAAGCAGCCGCGTTCGAGATGCGCGACCCGTCCATGTGCAGCCGCATGCCGTGGCCGTGCACGTGGTCGGCGATCGTGCGGATCTCGTCGACCGAGTAGAGGGTGCCGAGCTCGGTGGACTGCGTGATCGAGACCACGAGCGGCTGCGCCCGGTGCTCGTCGCCCCAGCCCCACGCCTCGCGGTCGATCAGCTCGGGCGTGAGCTTGCCGTCGTCGGTCGGGACGCTGAGGATCTTGATCCCGCCGACGCGCTCGGGCGCACCGCCCTCGTCGACGTTGATGTGCGCCGTGGTCGCCGAGATCACGGCGCCCCAGCGGGGAAGCATCGACTGCAGGCCCACGACGTTCGCTCCGGTGCCGTTGAACACCGGGTAGGCCTCGACCCCCTCGCCGAAGTGGCGAGCCATCACGGACTGCAGCCGCTCGGTGTAGACGTCCTCACCGTAGGCGACCTGGTGCCCGTCGTTGGCGGCCGCGATGGCCGCGAGCACCTCGGGGTGGATGCCGGAGTAGTTGTCGGATGCGAAGCCGCGGAGGTTCGGGTCGTGGATCGTGCTCACGGATGTCCAATCTAGCTGCGTGTCGTGACTCAGGATGAGCGGTCGGGTCGAGGTGCGGAGGCCTCGTGGTTCCGCGGCCGGGTCAACTGGGGCTCTGCGGCGGTCCTGAGAACGGCACGCGGGTGGCGCGGCAGGTCGGCCGAGGCCGGCGCGCCCGGGTCAGAGGGCGGGGTCGGTCAGCTCGACGATGGTGTCGTTGACCTCGGCCGCCTCGCTCGACCAGAGGTCGGCGAACCGCTGTGCGAGCGCGTCTTCGAGGCCGTCGAGGCTCTTGACACGGAAGATGACGGATGCCGCGGCCAGCGGTGCGCCCGCATCTCGAGCGCTCTTCGCGAACCCCTGCGCGACGGCTCGCGTCCACGCCTCGGTCGCGGCCTTGACGGCGGCGTAGTTCGCGCCGCCGGCGAGCGGGCGGGCGACTGCGGTCGACGAGACGACGGCGAGGCGGGCCGCCTCGGATCCGCGGAGGTCGGCGTCGAACGTGCGGCTGACGTGGCGCAGGGCGGTGAACGACCGCTCGAGGAACCGGTAGTCGTCGTCGCTCTGCCCGGTGAGTCCGCCGCCGCCGCGCCAGCCGCCGACGAGGTGAAGCACACCGTCGACCGGTCCGTCGGCGGCGTGCACGCGCTCCGCCAGCGCCCTGACATCGTGCTCGTCGGTGAGGTCGCACACCTCGGTGCGGACACCGGGAGCCGCGTCGGCCAGCTCGTCGAGCCGGCCGGCATCCCGGCCGACGGCGACGACCCGCGCCCCGGCCGAAGCCAGGACGCGGGCTGCCGCGAGACCGGAAGCGCTGGTCGCCCCGGCGATCAGCACCAGCCGACCGGCGACCCCGGCGTCAGACACCGGTGATACCGGCCGTCGACTCGATGACCGGCTTCATCTTCTTGTCGAGCGCCTCGAAGAACATCGACAGCGGGAACTCGTCGTCCATGACCGCGTCGGTGTAGCCCTTCGGCGGCCCGGCGAGGATCTCGTCGGAGAGCCCGCGGGCCCAGGCCGACGCCGGGTTCGGAGTGAGCGTGCCGCGAACGAGATCGTAGGCGGCGAGCCAGTGCGCCGTCTTCGGGCGGTCGATCGAGCGCCAGTACAGCTCGTCGATCGCGTCGGCCAGGGCGACGACCGCAGCGGGCACGTCGTCCCAGTCGAACGCGAGGGCCGTGTCGGTCCAGTGCAGCACGCCGCGCTGGTGCAGCCACGCGAACAGCAGCTGTCCGCCGAGCCCGTCGTAGTTCCGCACGCGCGAGCCGGTGATCGAGAACCGGAAGATGCGGTCGAAGATCACCGCGTACTGCACGAGTTTCGCGTGCTCGAGCATCTCGGTCTCGGCCGCCGAGAGGTCGTCGCGGGCCGACAGGCGCCCCTGGATCGCGACGCACTCGCGGAACGCGGTGAGGTCGCAGCGCAGCTCTTCGAGCGAGTAGAGGAAGTACGGCATCCGCTGCTTGATCATGAACGGGTCGAACGGCAGGTCGCCGCGCATGTGAGTGCGGTCGTGGATGATGTCCCACATCACGAAGGTCTTCTCGGTCAGCGCCTGGTCGTCGAGCATGCGTGCGGCGTCGGCGGGCAGGTCGAGCTTCGTGATCTCGGCGGCAGCCCGCACGACGCGGCGGTAGCGCGCTGCCTCGCGGTCCTGGAAGATCGCGCCCCACGTGAACGACGGGATCTCGCGCATCGCGACCGTCTCGGGGAAGAGGACGGCGCTGTTGGTGTCGTAGCCCGGCGTGAAGTCGAGGAAGCGCAGCGACACGAACAGCCTGTTGGTGTACTCGGTCTCGAGCTCGGCGATGAAGTCAGGCCAGATGACCTCGACGAGCACGGCCTCGACGTGACGGTCGGACGACCCGTTCTGCGTGTACATCGGGAAGACGACCAGGTGGCGGATGCCGTCGACGCGGTGCTGCTGCGGCTGGAAGGCCACGAGCGAGTCGAGGAAGTCGGGGACGCCGAAGTCCTCGCTCATCCAGCGCTCGAAGTCGCGGATGGATGCCGTGAGGTAGTCCGCGTCGTGCGGGAAGCGCGGGGCGAGCTCGGCGATCGACGCGATGATCGTCGTGACGTGCTCGCGCGCCTGCGGGTGGGCCGCGGCATCCGGAATCGAACCGTCCTTGACCTGCAGGTCCTGCAGAGCCGTCGCGGCGGCCTTCAGCGTGAGCCAGGCGGGCGAGGTCTCGACGCCACGGGCGTCCTCGACGACCTCGGGTTCGCCGACGATGGCCTGCGCTGCAGAAGTCGGGCTGGTGGGCATGGTGAACCTCCGATCGGTCGAGGTGGACTCCTCCGATTGTACGGGAGAACTTCCGGCATTCCAGCCCTACCGCCGGAAACATTCCTGTCGGCGGCGATCTCGCTTGGTATCCTCGACGCATGCTCAACTCCGACGCCCCGTCCGACACGGCGGCACCCGTCGACGATCCGATCGACACGATCATCGTGCGGGAGGTGTCGCTGAACGCGCGGGCCACCCTCGCCGAGCTGTCGGCCGCCGCCGGTCTCTCGGTGTCGGCGGTGCAGACCCGTCTGCGCCGGCTCGAAGCCCGCGGGGTGATCACCGGCTACCGCGCCCTCATCGACGCAGAGGCGGTCGGCAAGCCGCTGTCGGCGTTCGTCGAGATCACACCGCTCGATCCCGCGCAGCCCGACAACGCGCCCGAGATGCTCGAGCACCTGACCGAGATCGAGGCGTGTCACTCCATCGCCGGCGATGCGAGCTACATCCTCTTCGTGCGCGTGAGCACGCCCCGGCATCTGGAATCGCTGATCCGAGACATCCGCCTTGCCGCCTCGGTGAACACGCGCACCACGGTCGTGCTGCAGACCTTCTACGAGAACCGGCCGATCCTCCCCGCTTGACCCCTGGCGGGCCTCGGCGCAACCCCCGGCCCCGAGGGGCGGGCGTGGGTAGCCTCGCGCTATGGACTCGGCTACACAGAACAGCGATGGCACCGGCGTGCTCATCGTGCGGAACTCCCGGTCCGGGTCGGCGGTGATCCGCGAGGATCCCGCCGAGACGTTCGCCGAGCGCCTGCCCGCCGCCGTGGTGCGTGAGCTCGCGGAAGGCGAAGACCTCGCCGACGTCGTCGAGGAGGTGATGGAGTCGGATGCCGCGCCCGCCGTCCTCGCCGTCTACGGCGGCGACGGGTCGGTGTCGCGGATGGCGCACCTCGCGCGCCGCCACGACCGGCCGATGCTCGCCATGCCCGGCGGTACGTTCAACCACTTCGTACGGGCACTCGGACTCACCGACGTCGACGTCGCGATCGACGCGCTTCAGGCAGGGTCCGCCGTCCCGGTCGGCGTCGTGGAGGCCACCGCCGACGACGACGAGCCCGTGACGGTGCTCAACGTCGTATCGGTCGGCGCCTACCCGGAGCTGATCGGGGAGCGCGAGCGCCGCAGCAGCCTCGGCAAGTGGCTGGGCGGCGTCGCGGCCACGTGGTCCGCGCTGCGCCGCACCGAGCCGCTCACGGTCGTCCTCGACGGCAAGCGGGCCCGAGTCTGGTCGGTGTTCGTGAGCGTCGGCCGCAACGACCCCGATCGGGTGGCGACGATGCAGCGCCAAGAGGTCGATGCGTCCGTCCTCGATGTGCGCATCCACCATGCGCGCGGGTCCCGTGTGCGCGCGCTGGCGTCACTCGCCTTCGGCAAGCGCACGGCCGCCGTGCTGCGGGCGGTGCGGCTCTTCCCCCGCGATGCCGACATCGAGCGGCTCGTGGTGCCGAGCCTCGACCTGAAGGTCACGCCGCAGCCGGGGCGTCCGTCGGTCTTCGTCCACGACGGCGAGCTGGAGGAGCGGGCCCCCGGCGGCTTCCGGCTGCGCTGCGTCGCGGTGCCCGACGCCCTCCAGGTCTACGCCCCCCGCCAGTAGCGATCCGGGGATCGAGCAGCGGAACAGCGGATGCCGCGACCTATCGCGCCGCGGCATCCGTGTCCTGCTCAGTCGTGCTGGGGGAAACCCAGGTTCAGACCGCCGTGCGAGGGGTCGAGCCACCGCGAGGTGATGGCCTTCTCGGCCGTGAAGAACTCGAACCCGTGCGGTCCGTACGCCTTCGCGTCGCCGAACAGCGAGGCCTTCCAGCCGCCGAAGGAGTGGTAGGCGACGGGCACGGGGATCGGCACGTTGATGCCGATCATGCCGACCTGCGCCTCGCGCTGGAAGCGGCGAGCCGCACCGCCGTCGTTCGTGAAGATCGCCGTGCCGTTGCCGTAGAGGCTCGAGTTGATGATGTCGAGGCCGTCCTCGTAGCCCTCGACGCGCACGACCGAGAGCACCGGGCCGAAGATCTCATCGGTGTACACCGTCGAGGTGGTCGGCACCCTGTCGATGAGCGTCGGCCCGAGCCAGAACCCGTTCGCGTCGCCGTCGATCTCGGCGTCGCGGCCGTCGACGACGACCGTCGCGCCGTCGGTGCCGGCGACGTCGATGTACGACGTCACCTTGTCGCGGTGCTGGCCGGTGATGAGCGGGCCCATGTCGCAGCCCTTCATGCCGTCGCCGGTGCGCAGCGTCGCCATGCGCTCCGACACCTTCTGCACGAACTCGTCGGCGATGGTGTCGACGGCCAGGACGACCGAGATCGCCATGCAGCGCTCACCGGCCGAGCCGAAGCCGGCGTTCACGGCGGCGTCGGCGGCGAGGTCGAGGTCGGCGTCGGGGAGCACCAGCATGTGGTTCTTCGCACCGCCGAGGGCCTGCACGCGCTTGCCGTGGCCCGTCGCCGTCTCGTAGACGTACTTCGCGATGGGGGTGGAGCCGACGAACGAGATCGCCTGCACGTCCGGGTGCTCGAGGAGCGCGTCGACGGCCTCCTTGTCGCCGTGGACGACGTTGAGCACGCCGTCGGGGAGCCCGGCCTCCTTGAGGAGCGCGGCCATCCAGTTCGCGGCGGTCGGGTCCTTCTCGGACGGCTTGAGGATCACCGCGTTGCCGGCGGCCAGCGCGATCGAGAAGAACCACAGCGGAACCATCGCCGGGAAGTTGAACGGGCTGATGATGCCCACGACGCCGAGCGGCTGGCGCAGCGTGTAGACGTCGATCCCCGTCGAGACGTTCTCGGAGTAGGCACCCTTGGTCAGGTGGCCGAGCCCGCACGCGAACTCGACGACCTCCATGCCGCGCGCGATCTCGCCGAGCGCGTCGGAGAGCACCTTGCCGTGCTCGGCGGTGAGGATCTCGGCGAGTTCGCCCTTGCGGGCGTTGAGCAGCTCGCGGAAGGCGAACATGACGGTCTGCCGCTTGGCGATGGAGGCGTCGCGCCACTGCGCCCACGCCTCGGAGGCCACATCCACCGCGGCTCCGACGTCCGCCTTCGATGCGAACCGCACCTGCTTCTGCACCGTGCCGAGCGCGGGGTTGTAGACCTGGCCGGTCCGCTCGGACTCGCCGGCCCAGGCGGCCCCGCGCACCCAGTGCTCGAGGATCGTCGTCGTGGACTGATCGGTCCGCTCCAGGGTCGTCGTGTCGGTCATCGTGTGTTCCTGCCCTTCATTGGGAAGCCCTCCTCGTGAGAGGACGCGCACGCGTCAGAAGAGGTCATCTTCGACGCTCGTCAAGGCTTCATCGTAGATCGACATCGCCTGCGATACCTCGGCGTCGGTGACGACGCAGGGGGGCACCACGTGGATGCGGTTGTCGGCGGCGAAGGGCATGAGGCCCCTCGACGTCAGTTCCTTCTTCAGCTTTCCGATCACGTCGGCGCCCACCGGCTCACGCGTCTCCCGGTCGGCGACGAGCTCCATGGCCCAGAAGACGCCTTCGCCGCGGACCTCGCCGATGAGCGGATGCTTCGCCTCGAGCTCGCGCAGGCCGGGACCGATGGCGTCCGCGCCGACCCGCCGGGCGTTCTCGACGATGCCCTCGCTCTCCATCGCATCGATGGAGGCGACGATGGATGCCGCGGCCAGCGGGTGCCCGGAATAGGTGAGGCCGCCGGGGAAGACCCGCTCGTCGAAGGTCGCCGAGATGGCATCCGAGATGATGACGCCGCCGACCGGCACGTAGCCGGAGTTGACGCCCTTCGCGAAGGTGATGAGGTCGGGCACCACGTCGTGCCCCTGGAACGCGAACCAGCGCCCGGTGCGGCCGAACCCCGCCATCACCTCGTCGAGGATCAGGACGATGCCGTACTTGTCGGCGAGAGCCCGGACGCCGGCGAGGTAGCCGGGCGGCGGAAGCATGATGCCGGCGGTGCCGGGGATCGACTCGAGCAGGAGCGCTGCGATCGTCGACGGGCCCTCGGCCTGGATCACCCGTTCGAGGTGGTGCAGCGCGCGCGCCGACTCCTCCTCCGGCGTGGTCGCCCAGAACTCGCTGCGGTACAGGTACGGGCCGAAGAAGTGCACGTGCCCGCGGGCGTACTGGTTCGGCATCCGTCGCCAGTCGCCCGTCGCGACGATCGCCGCACCGGTGTTGCCGTGGTACGAGCGGTAGGTGGAGAGCACCGTGTCGCGGCCGGTGTGAAGGCGGGCCATGCGGATGGCGTTCTCGATCGCGTCGGCGCCGCCGTTGGTGAAGAAGACCTTGGCGTAGCCCTCGGGAGCCTTCGAGAGGATGCGCTGTGCGGCCCGGCCGCGTGCCAGGTTGGCCGTCGCGGGTCCGATCGTCGCGAGCTCGGCGGCCTGCTGCTGGATGGCTGCGACGACGGCGGGATGCTGGTGACCGATGTTCACGTTCACCAGCTGGCTGGAGAAGTCGAGCATCCGGTTGCCGGCGTGGTCCCACACGACCGTGCCGGATCCGCCGGCGATGACGGGCAGGTCGAGGCCGGCCTGCGCCGACCACGAGTGGAAGACGTGGTCGCGGTCGAGCTGCTTCGCCGTGGCGTCGAGATCGTCGGACATCGTGTCCTCCTGGGGATGAGTGCGTTTTCGTCTCCTCGCTACGCTCGTCGCTCATCGACCGGGGGTCAACCGACGATCCCGGTCGATGAGCGAGCGAAGCGAACGAAACGTCCGGGTGCGGCTAGTTGCCGCCCTCCTCGAGGACGACGTCCATGGGCGTGAAGGACTCGCCCGTGAGGTCGATGCCGTCGGCCTCGAGCTCGTCCAGCGCCTGCTGGATGTACTCGTTCGACCAGGCGCTCGCCGGCGGCTCCTCGGTGATGAGGTGGGCGCCGGTCTCGTTGACGGCCGAGAGCGCGCCGTCCACGGTCCGCTGCCACGCGGTCTCGTCGATGATGCCGATGCCGTCGGCCGACGGCCAGATCAGCTTGTTGATCTCGTTCATCATCCACAGCTCGTGGCTCGGACCCCACGCCGAGCCGTTCTCGATCGTGAGCAGGGCGGCCTCTTCGGGGTTGTCCCGCGCGTACACCCAGCCTTTGACGACGGCCTTCAGGAAGGCGACCGCCGTGTCGGCGTACGCCTCGTCGCTCTCGAGCCGCTCGGTGTCGGCCCAGATCGCGTCCTGGAGCATGGCTCCGACGGTGTCTTCGTAGCTGATGACGTTGAAGTCCTCCGGCTGGTAGAGCTCGCCGGTGTCGGGGTTCACCGTCTCGAGCAGCTGCGCGTACTCGTTGTAGGTCATCGCCTGCGCCGCGTCGATGTCGCCCTGCAGGAACGCGTTCATGTTGAAGTCCTGCGTGATGATCTGCACGGTGGTCGAGTCGAGGCCCTCCGCCGCCATGGCCGCGAAGATCTCCCACTCGTTGCCGAAGCCCCAGGAGCCGATCGTCTTGCCCTCGAAGTCGGCGACGGACTCGATGCCGGAGTCGGCCCACGACACCTGGAGCGTTCCCGAGCGCTGGAAGATCTGGGCGATGTCGGTGAGGTTGGCACCCGCCTCGATCGAACCGAGCACCTTGGGCACCCAGGCGATCGCGAAGTCGACGTCGCCGTTGGCCAGCGCGTCCTGGGGGACGATGTCACCGCCGGACGGGATGATCTCGACCTCCAGCCCCTCCTCCTCGAAGTACCCCTGATCGATCGCGGCGAAGTAGCCGGCGAACTGGGCCTGCGGCAGCCACTGGAGCTGGAGCTTGACCGGTGTCAGCTCGCCGCTGTCCGGGTCGCCGCTCGCGTCGGGGCTGTCCCCGCCGCCGGAGCATCCGGCGAGCAGGAGCGCGGCCGACAGGGCGAACGCGCCCGTTGCGAGCGCGCGACGTGTGCTGTGTCTCATGTCGTTCCTTTCCGACCCCTCACGGGGAGTCGCTGCGGTGGTGCATTGCCGGCCTCGCAAGGCGAGGACGTCGTGCGAGACGGCGCATCATCGCGCCCCTCCGGTCGGGATGCGGCGGAGCACGAGCCACTCCAGCAGCGCGGTCGCGAGGTAGAAGACGAGACCCAGGGCGATCGCCGCGGCGACGTAGGCCCACGCGCGCGCATAGGCGCTCGTCGCCGCGGACGTCGCGATGAACGTGCCGAGACCGCCCCGCGGCCCGCCGAAGTACTCGGCGACGAGAGCGGAGATCACCGCGAGCGAGCTCGCGATGCGGATGCCGGTCATCAGGTACGGCACGGCGGTGGGCAGGGTGACGAGACGGAACGTCTGCGACCCCGACGCCGCGTACACGTGCATCAGGTCGCGGTGGACGGGGCGGGTCTGACGGAGGCCCCGCAGGGTGTTGACGAACACGGGCACGAACGCGGCGAGCGCGGCGATGGCCTGGCGGCCGAACTGGCTGTCGGCGCCGAACATCGAGTTGAGCACAGGAGCCAGCGCCACGATCGGCACGACCGCGAGCGACGCGACGATCGGCGCCGACATACCGTCGACGGCGCGCCAGCGCGCAGCGAGCGCGGCCAGCAGGATCGCGAGCAGCGTGCCGACGACGAGTCCGAGGAGCGCGTTCGTCCCCGTGATGACGGTGGCCTGCAGGATGGCCGGCCAGAACTCGACGAGCTGCTGCAGGATCGCCGCGGGGCTCGGGAGCAGGTAGTCCGAGACGCCGACGACCGTCACCAGGAACTGCCACAGCGCGAGTCCGAGCAGACCGACGACGATCGGAGCGATCATCCGCAGGCGGCGCTCGGCGGCCGGGCTCCATCCCGCCCGCGGCGCCGACCGCGCGGTGGTCATCGCTCCTCCGCACCGCGGGGCGCGGCGCCACCCGGTCGCACGGGCGGAACGCCGTGCAGGGCCTCGCGCACCGCGGTGACCTTGGCGAAGAAGGCCGGCGTCTCGCGCAGCGACTCGTCGCGCGCGGCATCCGCTCCGAATCCCGTCTCGATGATGTCGGTGATCCGTCCTGGGCGCGGCGACATGACCACCACACGATCCGACAGGAACACCGCCTCCGGGATCGAGTGGGTCACGAACACCACGGCGGCGCCCGTCTCCGCGGCGATGCGCGACAGCTCGGCCTGCATGCGCTCGCGGGTCATCTCGTCGAGCGCGCCGAACGGCTCGTCCATCAGCAGCAGTCGCGGCTGCTCGGCGAGGGCCCGCGCGATGGCGACGCGCTGCTGCATGCCGCCGGACAGCTGATCGGGATGCCGGTCGGCGAAGTCCGACAGACCCACCAGCTCGGCGAGCCGGGCGACCCGCTCCTTGCGCTCGGCGCCTCCGACGCCGTGCAGCTCGAGCGGCAGGGCGATGTTCGCGGCGACCGTCCGCCAGGGGAGGAGCCCGGCCTGCTGGAACGCGATGCCGTAGTCCTGGTCGCGCCGAGCGCGATGCGCGGGCTTGCCGAACACCTCGACCGTGCCCGCGGTCGCCGCGTCGAGATCGGCGATGAGTCGCAGCAGCGTCGACTTGCCGCATCCCGATGGTCCGATGAGCGAGACGAACTCGCCCTCGGCGACCGTGAGCTCGATGCCGTCGAGCGCAGTGACGTCGCCGGCCTTCGAAGGGAACACCTTCGACGCCCCGTGCACGCTCACCGCGGCCGCCCGGGTCACGGGCTCCACGCTCGTCGCCGTATCGGTCATCAGGCCGCCTCTCCTCGTCGGTAGTCCTTCAGCAGCACGCCCAGCAGCGCCACGGAGCCCGCCGCGACCAGGCCGAGCGCGACAGCGCCGAAGATCGGCCCCCAGGCCTTCGCGGGGTCGCCCGACGCCTGGCCGGCGAACTGGATCAGCAGGCGTCCTATGCCGCCCTGCAGGCCGGTCGAGACCTCGGCGACGACCGCGCCGATGACAGCGTTCGCCGCGCCGAGTCTCAGTGCGGGGAGCAGGTAGGGGACGGATGCCGGCAGCCGCAGCTTCACGAGCGTCGGCCAGTACCCGGCGGCGTAGGTGTGCATGAGCTCGGTGTGGATGCGATCGGGGGACTGCAGGCCGCGCAGGGCCCCGACGGCGATCGGGAAGAAGGCGAGGTACGACGCGATCAGGGCGACCGACATCCAGTCCTGCCACTCCCAGCCGCCGATCTCGATGCGCGATCCCCAGCTCTTGACGATCGGCGCGAACGCGATGAGCGGCACGGTCTGGCTGAGGATGATCCAGGGGAGCAGGCCCCACTCGGCGAGGCGCCAGCGCTGCATGAGCAGGGCGAACGCGAAGCCCACGAGCATCCCGACGATCCAGCCCACCGCCGCGATGCCCAGGGTCGTCAGCGCTCCGAGCGCGATGACACCCCACAGCGGAGGGGAGCCCTCCTGCCGGGTGACGGGCTCGAACAGCCGGCCGACCATCACCCACACGTGGGGCATCGCCAGGTCGGTCGTGCGCGGCAGGATGCGCAGCCCGGCGACGAGCACGCCGTCCTCAGGCGCGAGCCACTTGTACAGCTCCCACACGATCACGACCGCCGCGACGCCGACGATCCCCCACACCCACGCGAGACCGGAGCGGCGCGGGCGCGGACGCGGGGCGCGCGCCGGATGAGCCGGATCGCCCGGCGCGGCGATCTGGGTCTCGATGCCGGCGGTGCTCGTCATGCCTTCGCCGTGACGTGGGCCGAGAGCGCGGGGATGACGGTCTCGCCGTACACCCGCATCGTCTCCTCCTTGTTGTCGTGCTGGAGGTAGCCCGCGAACTGGGTCACGCCGAGGGCGCGCAGCTGCTCGAGCTTGGCGATGTGCTCGTCGGCGGTGCCCAGGATGCAGAACCGGTCGACGATCTGGTCGGGAACGAAGTCGACGTGGTCGTTGTCGGCCTTGCCGTGGGTGTTGTAGTCGTACCCCTGGCGTCCCGCGATGTAGTCGGTGAGCGCGTCGGGCACGGCGCCGTGCTCGCCGTACTTCGCGACGATGTCGGCGACGTGGTTGCCGACCATCCCGCCGAACCACCGGCACTGCTCGCGCATGTGGTGCCAGTCGTCTCCGATGTACATCGGCGCGGCGACGCAGAACGAGATGGCGTCGGGGTCGCGGCCGGCGGCGGCCGCGGCATCCCTCACCGTCTTGATCATCCACGCGGCGATGTCGACGTCCGCCAGCTGCAGGATGAATCCGTCGCCCACCTCGCCCGTGAGCTTGAGCGCGAGCGGGCCGTATGCGGCGACCCAGACCTCGAGCTCCGACCCGCGGCTCCACGGGAACTGCAGGGTGGCGCCCTTGTACTCGACCGGCCGCGAGTTCGCGAGCTCGCGGATCACGTGGATCGACTCGCGCAGCTCCGACATCGTGACCGGCTTGCCGTTGGTCACGCGCACTGCGGAGTCGCCCCGCCCGATGCCGCAGATCGTGCGGTTGCCGTACAGCTCGTTGAGGGTGGCGAAGACGGAAGCCGTCACGGTCCAGTCCCGGGTCGCCGGGTTCGTCACGAACGGACCGACCGTCACGCGCTTGGTCGCGTTGAGGATCGCCGAGTGGATGACGTACGGCTCCTCCCACAGCAGGTGCGAGTCGAAGGTCCACACGTGGCTGAAGCCGTGGGCCTCCGCCAGCTGTGCGAGCTGCACGGTGCGCGCGGCGGGAGGGTTGGTCTGAAGGACGACTCCGAAGTCCATGATCTCGATACGCTCCGCTCCTCGATCGGCGATGTCAGATGAGGTACTGGGACAGGCCGCGCTTGAGGAACCGGCCGTCCCCCTTGGCCCCGAGGTACCGGCCGCCGTCGACGACGACCTTGCCGCGCGAGATGACGGTGTCGACATGACCGTCGATCTCGAATCCCTCCCACGCGGAGTGGTCCATGTTCATGTGGTGGGATGCCGCGGAGATCGTCGTGTGCCCCTTCGGGTCGTACACCACGACGTCTCCGTCGGCGCCCGGCTGGATCACGCCCTTCCGTCCGTACAGGCCGAACATGCGGGCCGGGGTCGTGCTCGTGAGCTCGACCCAGCGCTCGAGGGTGATCTTGCCGGTCACGACGCCCTGGTACATGAGGTCCATGCGGTGCTCGACCGACCCGATCCCGTTGGGGATCGCGCGGAAGTCATCGAGCCCGAGCTCCTTCTGACCCTTCATGCAGAACGGGCAGTGGTCGGTCGAGACCATCTGGATGTCGTTCGTGCGCAGCGCCTGCCACATGTGATGCTGGTGGCCCTCGTCGCGGCTGCGCAGCGGCGTCGAGCACACCCACTTCGCGCCCTCGAACTGGCCCCACTCTTCGCTGAACCCGCCGAGCTGCTCCTCGAGCGACAGGTACAGGTACTGCGGACAGGTCTCGCCGAAGACGTTCCAGCCCTGGTCTCTCGCCCAGGCGATCTGGTCGACCGCCTGCTTGGCGCTCACGTGCACGGTGTACAGGGGCGCCCCGGTGAGGTTGGCGAGCATGATCGCGCGGTGCGTCGCCTCCTCCTCCATCTGCCAGGCCCGGGCGATGCCGTGGTAGTACGGCGCCTTCTTGCCGGCCTCGGCCAGCTGTGCGGCGAGCACGTCGATGGCGGGGCCGTTCTCGGCATGCATCATCGTGAGCAGGCCGGTCTCGGCCGACACCTGCATCGCCTTCAGCACCTGCGCGTCGTCGGAGTAGAACACTCCGGGGTACGCCATGAAGAGCTTGAAGCTCGAGACGCCCTCGTCGAGCAGGCCGCGCATCGCGGCGAGCGAGTCGTCGTCGACCCCGCCGATGATCTGGTGGAACCCGTAGTCGATCGCGCAGTTGCCGGCGGCCTTCTCGTGCCACGCGGCGAGCCCGTCCTGCACGCGCTCGCCGTACTTCTGAACGGCGAAGTCGATGATCGACGTCGTCCCGCCCCATGCCGCGGCCCGCGTGCCCGTCTCGAACGTGTCGGACGCGGCGGTGCCGCCGAACGGCAGCTCCATGTGCGTGTGCGCGTCGATGCCGCCCGGGATCACATACCTGCCCGTGGCGTCGATGACGGTGTCGACCGAGGTCGACAGGTCGGTTCCCAGCAGCTGCGAGCCCGGTGCCAGCACGGCGGCGATGGTCTCGCCGTCGATGAGCACATCCGCTTCGCCGCGCCCGGTGGCCGAGACGACCGTTCCGCCGGTGATGAGTGTGGTGGTCATGTCGGCCCCTTACGGCTTCGCGATCCGCGTGTAGGAGTCGGGCCGGCGGTCGCGGTAGAACTGCCAGTCGTCGCGCATCTCCTGCACCATGTTCAGATCGAGGTCGCGCACGAGCAGCTCCTCGCTGTCGCCCGAGCCGCGCTCGCCGACGAAGTTGCCGCGCGGGTCGATCACCTGGCTCGTGCCGTAGAAGTCGACGGCGAGGTCGCCGTACTCGTTGTCCTCGCGCCCGACGCGGTTGGGCTGCAGCACGAAGTAGCCGTTCGCGACGGCGGCGGCGGGGCCTTCGACCTCCCACAGCCGGTTCGACAGCCCGGGCTTGGTGGCGTTCGGGTTGAAGACCATGTGCGCGTCGGCGAGGCCGAGCTCGCGCCATCCCTCGGGGAAGTGCCGGTCATAGCAGATGTACATCCCGATCCGCCCGACCGCGGTGTCGAACACCGGGTAGCCGAGGTTGCCCGGACGGAAGTAGAACTTCTCCCAGAACCGGTCGAGGTGCGGCAGATGATGCTTGCGGTACTTGCCGAGGATCGTGCCGTCTGCGTCGACCAGCACCGAGGTGTTGTAGTACACGCCGGTCTCGGCCTCTTCGTAGATCGGCAGCACCATGACCGTTCCGAGCTCCTTCGCGACCGACGCGAAGCGCTGCACGATCGGCCCGTCCGCCTGCTCCGCGAAGCGGTAGTACTTCTTGTCCTGCGTGATGCCGAAGTACGGCCCGTAGAACAGCTCCTGGAAGCACACGACCTGCGCACCCTGGGCCGCGGCATCCCTCGCGAATCCTTCGTGCTTGTCGAGCATCGACTCCTTGTCACCTGTCCAGGAAGTCTGCGAGATAGCCGCTCGTACCGTCGTCATGTTGTCTCCGTCCGTGCTCGATCGAGGTCCCTCGGGCTGGGACCGACGGGGCGTGACCTGGGGGCTGCCTTGCCCCTGATCCTGTCGACTCGACGTTTCCCGTCGGTTTCGGCCTGTGACGCGACAGTAAAGCCTCGTCCCGCGCGCCGCAATGGTCGGCTGGGCAGACCATAGGAGGGCCGACGCTCCCGGGCCGCTGCATCCCGGGAGGGATGCCCGCACCGGCGCTGTACATCGCGGGACGGATGCCGCGGCATCCGCTCTCGCGTACCGTGAAACGGTGTTCCGCAGCCTGAAGCCCTACCAGCTCGTCGTCGACGTGGTGGTCGCTGGGCTGTTCGCGGCGATCGCACTGCCGCTGGAGATCCAGTACACCGACCCGCTCAACGGCTTCTCGTTCGGCCTGCTCTCGGCGGTCGTCATGACGCTGCTGCTCGCGGCCGCGCTGGCGGTGCGGCGGCTGTCGCCGGGCATCGCGCTCGGGGTGGCGTGGCTGGCCGCGATCGCGCAGATGTCGTTCGGCCGGCCACCGGGGGTCGCCGACGTCGCGATCTTCGCGGTGCTCTACGCGACGGCCGCGTACGGCACGCAGCGGGTGTTCTGGCTGGGCTTCGCCTCGTCGTTCCTCGGCGCCGTCGTCATCACGGTGTACCTCGCGATCGGGCCGTACTTCGGGTCGGGCAGCGGTGTGACCTGGAGCACCATCCCCATCGCGCTGGCGGTGCTCGTGGCGGCCGGGTTCGCGCTGCTGCTGTCGTGGACGGTCGGCGCGCTCGTGCGCACGTCGCTGCGGGCGCGCGAGAACCGGCGGGCGCAGGAGCGCGCCGAGGCCGAGGCCGTCGTCGAGCAGGAGCGCGTGCGGATCGCGCGCGACATGCACGACGTCGTCGCCCACTCGCTCGCGGTGGTGATCGCCCAGGCCGACGGGGCGCGGTATGCCGCGTCATCCGATCCCTCGGTCGCGACGGCCACGCTCGCCACGATCTCGACCACCGCACGCACCGCGCTCGCCGACGTGCGGCTGCTGCTGACGCAGCTGCGCCACAGTCAGGCCGACGGGCCGCAGCCGACGCTCGCCGACCTCGAGGCGCTCTACGCCCAGGTGCGCGCGGCCGGCGTCGACCTGCGCGTCGACGTGGACCCGGCGCCGAGCGGCGAACCGCCCGCCGGCGTGCAGCTGGCGGTGTACCGCATCCTGCAGGAGGCGCTCACCAACGCGCTGCGCCACGGCGACGGCGGCGCCGTCGAGGTGCGGCTCGCGTGGAACCCCGCGCGAGTCGAGCTCGAGGTCGGCAACGGCGTCGCGGAATCGGCGGGGCCGCCCGCCGCGGGCCATGGCGTGATCGGCATGCGCGAGCGGGCTCAGCTCGTGGGCGGCAGCCTCGCCGCGGCAGCCGAGGGTGCGAGATTCGTCGTGCGCGCCTCGCTTCCGATCGGGGCGGCGACGTGAGCCGGGGTCCATGCGACGCAACGGCGGAGATCGTCCACGACACACCGGTGACGGATGCCGCGGCCCGGCGTGCCGCCCATGATCACCGATTCTGCGCACGACCGGGGGAGGACCGATGATCCGCGTCGCACTCGTGGACGACCAGGCGCTGTTCCGCGCCGGCATCCGCATGCTGGTCGATTCGCAGCCCGACCTCGAGGTCGTGGCCGAGGCGTCCGACGGGCGCGAGGCGCTCGACGTGGTCCGCTCCACCCGCCCCGACGTGGTGCTGATGGACATCCGCATGCCGGTCATGGACGGCCTGACCGCGACAGCCGAGCTGCTCGCCGACCCCGAGCCGCCGCGCATCGTCATGCTCACGACGTTCGACCTCGACGAGGCCGCGGCCCGCGCGATCCGCCAGGGCGCCAGCGGCTTCCTGCTGAAGGACGCCGACCCCGAGTTCCTGCTCGCTGCCATCCGCACCGTGCATTCGGGATCGGCCGTGATCGCGGCGTCCGCCACCCGCGACCTGTTCGCTCACTTCGCGGATGCCGCACCGCGGCCCGTTCCGCCCGCCTATGGCGGGCTCACCGAGCGCGAGCGCGAGATCTTCGCGCTCGCCGCCCGCGGCCTGTCGAACGCCGAGATCGCGGCCCGGGAGTTCCTGTCGGAGGCGACGGTGAAGACGCACATCAGCCGCATCCTGACCAAGCTCGGCCTGCGCGACCGCGTGCAGCTGGTGGTGTTCGCCTTCGAGCACGGCCTGGCGTAGCGGCGGCGCACGGGCGTGCACAACGTCGGCATTTCTGCCGCACCGGCGCCGGCATCGCGGCGCGCCGCCCGGCAACCGGTCGATCTGCCGAGGTTGTGCACGGCGCGCGGCGTCGCGGGGTCAGCGACCCTCGAGGGCGGCGCGGTGCTTGGCGTACTGGCGCCGGCCGATCAGGCGCCACGCGAGCCGGCCGGGCGCCGGCATGTGCGTGCGCAGCCACGCGTCGCCGCCGTCGGGCTGCGACGCGAGGATCTCGCCGAGCTGCTGCCATGTCTGCCCCTTCGGCACGGCCTTGCGTCCGTGCTCGGCGAACCACTCGACCTCCTCCTCGGTGATCGTGCGCTCCATGACGGGCACGATGTTGGCCTCCTCGTCGGGGAGGTGCACGGCGAGGGCGGCGTTGATCCCATCGAGCGCCGCGAGCACGGGCACCGAGTCCGCCTCCGACGCTGACGCACGCCAGGCCGGCAGCGCCCGGTCCAGGGCGGTGAGGTGCACGAGCATCTCGGCGTGCTGCTCCTTCATGCGCTCGACGTGCGCGGCGCAGGCCGGTGCCCGCTCCTCGAGGGCGTCCCACAGTCGGGCGTCCTCGCCCTCGTGGTGGGCGTGCAGCGCGATCGACAGCGTCTCGAGCTGCGTGGCGACCGCGGCCGCGTGTGCGGTGTCGCCGGAGGCGACGCCGCGCACCAGGTCGGGGCTCTCGCCGAACGTGCGCCGGAAGAGCCGATGGATCTCGATCATCCCGCTGGCGTCGCACGTCTTCGGGCCGGCGGGCAGGTCGCCGCGCGGCGGCAGGGGCGTGGCGGGCATCGGGTCTCCTCGTCATCTATGGCCTGCCGCGACCCTAGACCCGTGCCCCGGCGCGCGGAAGAGATCATCCTGCAGATGTACTCGGATGCCTCGCCAGGCCGACGCGCCGTCCCACCTGCCGTTCGTACCGTCGAAGGCATGGAGATCACATCGACCGACTTGGGGCTCGCGGCGCGGGTCCAGCAGCTCACGAAGACCTACGGCCGCGGCGAGAGCGGCGTCCGCGCACTGGATGAGGTGTCGGTGGGCATCCGCCGTGGCGAGTTCACCGCGATCATGGGACCGTCCGGCTCGGGCAAGTCGACGCTCATGCACATCATGGCGGGACTCGATGCCCCGAGCTCGGGTCGCGCGTGGATCGGCGACACCGACATCACCGGCCTTTCCGACCTCGAGCTCACGATCCTGCGCCGCCGTCGCGTGGGCTTCGTGTTCCAGGCGTTCAACCTCGTGCCGACGCTCGACGCGCTCGGCAACATCCTGCTGCCGTTCGACCTCGACGGACGCCGCCCGACGGCCCTCGAGAAGGCCCGGATCGACGGCCTGATCGAGGCGCTCGGCCTCACGCCGCGGCTGCGGCACCGTCCGCACGAGCTCTCGGGCGGCCAGCAGCAGCGCGTCGCCATCGCCCGCGCCCTCGCCACGGCGCCCGACCTGGTCTTCGCTGACGAGCCCACCGGCAACCTCGACTCGCGCACCGGCCGCGAGGTGCTCGGGCTCCTCGCGGCCGCCAGCCGCGATCACGGCCAGTCGATCGCGATGGTCACGCACGACCCGATCGCTGCGAGCCACGCCGACCGCGTGCTCTTCCTCGGCGACGGACGCATCGTCGCCGACAAGCCGCGTCAGACCGCCGAGGAGATCTCGGCGTACATGCTCGCGAGCGAGCTCGGCACCAGCGAGCCGGCGGTGGCGTCATGACCGCGGTCACCGCACAGGAACGAGTCGAGCGGATGCCGCAGCCCCCGGCCGCGCGTCCTCTCGCGTGGCTGCGCGAGCGCGGCATGGGTGCGAGCATCCTCGTCGCCGCCATCTCGAGCGCCTTCGGTGCACTGCTCCTCACCGCGACGGGGTATCTCGCGGCGATCATGGACGCCGACCCGTATATCGGCGACAGCGAGACGCTGGCCGCGGTGCTCGTGATCATGACGGTGATCCTCGTGGGCGTCGCCGTGTACGTCGCCGCGATCGTGACAGCCAACACCTTCTCGACGATCGTGGCGGGCCGCACCAGGCGCATCGCCTTGATGCGTCTGATCGGAGCATCGGCGTATTCGCAGCGCAACGAGATCGCCCGTCAGGGTCTCGTCGTCGGCGCGATCGGCGCCGTCGTCGGGCTCCTCACCGGAATGCTTGCGGCGGCCGGCGGCATCGCGCTCGCCGAGGCGCTCCTCGGGGTTCCCGACGTCGGCTACTCGGTCGTACAGGCAGTGCTCGCCATTCCGGCGATCATCGTGGCGCTCACCACGTGGGCCGCGGCCTGGGTGGGCTCGCGACGCGTGCTGACCGTGACGCCGCTGCAGGCGCTCGGTGGCTCGGTCGAGGCATCCCACGACTCGTACACCCGCCGCAAGGGGCGCAACGGAGCCGCGATCGGCCTGTTCGCTTCGGGGGCTGCGCTGCTGGCGGCGGGCATCGCGCTGGGTCTGGTCTCGCCCCTCGGCGTGGTGATCGCGTTCCTCGGCGGACTGCTGTCGTTCACCGGCCTCGTGCTCGGCTCGACGATGGTCATGCCGCCGGTGCTGCGCCTGGTCGGCCGCCTGTTCGGCGACTCGGCGACCTCGCGACTCGCGGCCGAGAACGCACTGCGCTACCCGGAGCGATCGAGCCGCATGGCGATCGGCGTCGTGATCGGTGTGACGCTCGTCACGATGTTCGCCGTCGCTCTCGAGACGGTGAAGGCGGTCGTCGCCGCATCCGGCGGGGGCGAGATCGATCGTGACTTCGAGGCGCTTCTCGACATGTTCGCCGGCATCATGATGGGCCTCGTCGCCGTCTCGGCGGTCATCGCCGCCGTGGGACTCGTCAACCTCCTGACGATCGGCGTGGTGCAGCGCCGCCGCGAGCTCGGGCTGCTGCGCTCGCTCGGCGTCTCGACCAGCCAGGTGCGTCGCATGGTGATGCTCGAGGCTGCGCACATCACGATCGCGGCCGTCGTCACCGGGCTGGTGCTGGGCACGGTCTACGGGTGGGCCGGAGCGCAGTCCGTGCTCGGCTCGGTCGCCGTCCCGCCGGCGTGGCAGTCGCCCACGTTCGTCGCCCCGGCGCTGCCGTGGCTGCCCATCGCGCTCGTCGTGGTCGCGACCGCCGTGCTCACGCTCGTCGCCGCGGTCGTTCCGACGCGCCTGGCGACGCGGGTAGCTCCGATCGAGGCGCTCGCCGACTGACGCCCACGCCGGCGCCGGGCCCGGCGCCGCCCGGGCCCCCCTTCCAGTCCCCCATCCCTCCGTTCCCCGCGAGACTGCACCCGGGCGCCGAGACTGCAGCTACGCGCTGCGGTCTCGGCGCACCAGTGCAGTCTCGCGGAAGACCCGGGGGGGAGACCGGGGGGAGGACCGGGTCCGGGCGGCGTCAGATCGCGACGTCGGCCTCGGGGTCGTGGGCCCAGCTCGGTGCGAGGGCGCGGATGCGGGCGGCGCGCCACTGCCACATGCCCCACAGCACCGGCCAGAGCGCGGGAGCCGTCGGCCCGCCGATCACGAGCCGGTCGCGCCAGAGTGTCTTGGATGGTTCGCCCGGCGCGGGTGAGACCGCCATCTGGTGGTCCCACACGTCGAGACTGGCGAGGGGACCGGTGAGCGGGATGCCGCTGTCACGGAAGATGCGCACGGGGCCCGCCGGCTCGTCGACCACGCGCTCGCTCACGTGGATCAGCTGGCGGCCGGACGGCACGCCGAAGGCCGAGAGCTGCACGGGCACGTCGTCGCCGGGCGACCACGCCGTCGGCAGCCCGTCGGGTACGAGCGGCTCGAGCCCGAGCACGGGGCCGTAGAGCTCCGCCACCGCGCGGGGCGAGTGGAGGGCCCGCCAGGCGGCGTCGGCGTCGCAGTCGATCACGAGCTTGAGCAGGATGCGCATGCTCCAGTCTCGCACCGTGCACCGCGGGCGGGTGGAGGGGCAGGTCTGCCGAGCCGCCTGCCGTGCCGCAACCCCGCCCGACACCGGCTCGGCGGTGCGGCCGGTGCGATCGTCCGGGCCCGCCGTGCCACGACTCCGCCTGGCACACGCTCGGCCGCGCTTCACGTGCCGTCTTCGTGCGGGTGACGGCGGGCGGACGCCCTCGCGGGTCGGAGTTGCGACACATGCCGCCGTACGCTGGACGGATGCCCGGCCACCTGTTCGACCAGTCCTCCTACCAGGTGCGTCTCGACTGGGGCGTCGACGGTCTCGTGCGCGTCGCCCCGAGCGACGTCATCGTGGTGGTCGACGTGCTCCGGTTCTCGTCGACGGTCATCCAGGCCGTCGAGAACGGAAAGGCGGTGGAACTGGATGCCGCGGCCCACGCGGTCTCGATCAACGGCGCGGCCGTCGCCGAGGCCGCAGCCGGATCAGGTGCCACCGTGCTGCTGGGGGGCCTGCGCAACGCGTCCGCAGTGGCGCGCGCGGTCATGACGATCCAGCACCACCGCGGCGACCGCACGAGCATCGCCGTCATCGCCTGCGGAGAGCGCGTCTCGGCTGATGCCGTCGCCCCGCTGCGCTTCGCCGTCGAAGACCTGATGGGTGCAGGAGCCGTCGTCGACGCGCTCGCCGAGCTCGGCATCGACCACTCGTCGCCTGACGCCGCCGTCGCGGGCGAGGGGTTCCGGGCACTGCGCGGCGCCGCTCGGCACCTCGTCACCGCGAGCGGCTCCGGCCGCGAGCTCGAGGCAGCGGGACGGCGGGACGAGGTGCTCGCCGCGGCCGCCGTGGACGCGGCATCCGTCGTCCCCGTCCTTCGCGAGGGCGCGTTCGAAGCCTTCTGACACCAGCGCGCCGCACAGACACCGGATCCAGGACACCGGCGCGCCGCGCAGGACAGTCGGACCCCCGTGCCCCGTCACTCGCACCGAAGCACCGCGCCCCGCACCGCCGCCGCGACGCGCGCACCCGGGCACCCGGCGCCGCGACACCTGCATCCGCCCAGGCACCCGCCGCCCCGGACCCCCGGGCCCCGTCACCCGCACCGAGGCACCGCGCCCCACACCCGGACCCCCGCCGCGACGCCCGCACCCGGACCCCCGCCGCGACGCCCGCACCCGGGCACCCGGCGCCGCGACAACTGCACCCGCCGCCGTGGCACCCACCGCCGGGGCACCCACCGCCGCGACTGCCGACGCCCTCCCGGGTCAGCGCGGGGTCATCGCCGCCAGGCGCGTCGCCGGGGTGATCTCGCGCCGCGTCCATGTGAAGGTGAACCGCTCGTCGAAGCGCGGCGCGCACTTCGCGCACGAGGTCGGACGGGTGGCGCGGCGATGCCGGTACGCGACGTGCCCGGCCGGGCACACGCCCACCCACGGCGCCAGGTCGGTGGCCGTCTCGCCGTGATGGGTGGTGCCGCCCACGTAGCCGAGGTCGCGGGCGACGGCCTTCCACTTGGCGCCGTGGCCCGCCGCCGGCCCGGCGAGCGCGTGGGCCACCTCGTGCAGCAGCGTCTGGTGGTTGGTGTCGTCGTCGTGGCGTGCGGCGAGGTATCGCGAGACGCTGATGCGACGGCTCGTGTAGTCGCACAGTCCGGCACGGCGCTTGGCGTTGTCGAACGCGAACGACCACGAGTCATCGAGGTGGGTCGAGATGAGCGCCTCAGCCCAGAGGCGCACGCGATGCAGGTCCGACATGAACGCGAGAGTAGGGGGTGGCTGCGACAGTCAGCTGGCGACGGATGCCGCGGCCCGGCGCCGGTCTGCGGCATCGATCGCGAGCAGCGTGGACTCGAGCTGGTCGTCGGGGGCTCCGGACTCCTGGCGCAGGAACAGAGCCCGCTTGAAGTCCCGCCGCGCCGACTCGTAGTCGCCGGCTTCGTAGTGGGTGCGGCCGCGGTGCTGATAGGCGAACGCGGCGATGCCGGCCCAGCCCTGGCCGTCGGCCTCTTCGGCGCAGGTCGTGAGCTCCTGGTCGGCCGCGGCGTACGCGCCGCGCGTCTGCAGCACCGAGGCGTGCAGGATGCGGGCGCGCAGCAGGTCCTTGCGGGTGCCGGCCATGCGGGCGACGCGCACCGACTGCTCCGAGACGACGAGGGCATCCTCGGTGCGATCGAGCACCTTCAGCAGCCACACGCGCTCGAGCAGGGCCGGAAGGCTGCGCTGCTCGCCGATCTCGTCGAGGCGCTCCTTGCACTGGCGGGGATCCACCTTCTCGCGGAGGGTGTCGGGGTCGTACCCGCGGATGTAGCTCACAGCGACTCCCTTCGCACACGGTCAGCTCGCTGCATCCAGTGTGCCGCCGGGCGAGCGCTGTCCGGCCGTGCCACGCCGGGGCGCGGCATCCCACCGCCGTCGGAAGCGACGGTCAGCGGTCGAACAGCGACGACGACGGCTTCGGCGAGTCTGTCGCGTCGCCGTCGGTCGCGACCCGGGCGCCGCGGGCGAACTCGACGACCTCGGCGCCCTGCGCCACCTTCGCAGGGTGCGGGCCGGCCGCCATGAGGCGCGGCAGCCACTCCGTGGGGAGGGGAGCTCGGGATGCCGCGATCACGAGATTGCCGAAGCGGCGACCCTTCAGCGTCTGCACCTCGGCGAGCACGATGACGTGCTCGAGCACCGCCGCGACCGTCGCGACCTGGCGGCGGGCGAAGGCGAGCCCGGCCCCGTCGGCGACGTTGACCAGCAGCACGCCGTCGGGCGCGAGGAAGCGCGCAGCCTCGGTGTAGAACTCCACGGTGGTGAGATGGGCGGGCGTCTGGGCGCCCGAGTAGACGTCGGACACGACGAGGTCGGCCGCGCCGATCAGCCCCGCGGGCAGGCGGCCCAGCACCGCGCGGGCGTCGCCGATCCGCACGCGGATAGATGCCCCGCGCGGGAGCGGGAGATTCTCGCGCACGAGGTCCCACAGCGCCGGCTCGAGCTCGGCGACCTGCTGCCGCGAGCCCGGCCGCGTCGCCTCGACGTACCGCGGGATCGTGAGGGCGCCGGCACCGAGATGGATCGCGGTGAGCGGCTGGCCCGGTATCCGCAGTCTGTCGATCACCGCGCCCATGCGCGCCACGTACTCGAAGTGCAGGTGGGTGGGGTCGTCGAGGTCGACGTGCGACTGGGGCGTGCCGTCGACGTCGAGCTCCCATCCGCCGCCGAACGCCGAGGGCACGATAGAGGCGATGGCCCCGTCGAGCAGACGCGCCGAAGGAGCGGATGCCTCGTTCCCCCCGCGCGCCATGACCCTCACGTTAGCGCGGTCCGACCGCCGCTCCGGGGCCGGATTGACACATCTGCACTCGCGACGGCGTCGTCCGCGAGCACATCGCTGAGCCGCTGGACGTCCGCGCGGTCGAAACATAATCGAGACATAGGTGTAATCGCCGCAGCGTCCGCGTCCAGGTAGCGTCGATGCATCACACCCCCTGAGGGCGCCCCACGCCTCGCCTGCACGATGCCGTGAGCGGCGCCCACATGACATGGAAGGTGCACAGCACATGCTCCACACTTCGAAGAGGCGCCTTCTCGCGGGCGCCGCGGCGGTCGCCATCGGCGCCGTCGTCCTCACCGCCTGCGCCAGCGAGCGCGGCGGCGGCGGCGAGACCGGCGAGGCGAGCGACGTCGACTCGACGTTCGTCTTCGCGGCATCCAACGACCCCTCGGGTCTCGACCCCGCCTTCGCCAGCGACGGCGAGACCTTCCGCGTCGCGCGTCAGATCTTCGAGGGACTCGTGGGTGTCGAGCCGGGAACGGCCGACCCCGCCCCGCTCCTCGCCGAGAGCTGGGAGCAGTCCGAGGACGGTCTGTCGTACACCTTCACGCTGAAGGAGGGCGTCACCTTCCACGACGGCACCGACTTCAACGCCGAAGCCGTCTGCGCGAACTTCGAGCGCTGGTACAACTGGACCGGCCTCGCCCAGTCCGAGAGCCTGTCGTACTACTACGGCTCGCTCTTCAAGGGCTTCGCCGACTCGCCCGAGACCGCGGTCTACGAGTCCTGCACGGCCGACGACGAGACGCACGCGACGGTCACGCTCACGCAGCCGTTCGCCGGCTTCATCGCGGCCCTGTCGCTCCCCGCGTTCTCGATGCAGAGCCCGACGGCTCTCGCCGAGTACGACGCCGACGGCGTGGGCGGCACCGAGGAGTCCCCCACGCTCAGCGAGTACGCCAACGCGCACCCGACCGGCACCGGTCCGTTCGTCTTCGACGAGTGGGCGCCGGGCGAGCAGGTCACCCTCACGGCTTACCCCGAGTACTGGGGCGAGCAGGGCCAGGTGCAGGAGATCATCTTCCGCACCATCAGCGACACCACCGCGCGCCGTCAGGCGCTCGAGTCGGGCAGCATCGACGGCTACGACCTCGTCGCCCCCGCTGACACCGCCGCCCTCGAGGAGGCCGGCTACAACGTCATGCAGCGCGACCCGTTCACGATCCTCTACCTCGGCATGAACCAGGCCGTTCCGGAGCTCGCGAACCCGCTGGTGCGCGAGGCGATCCACCACGCCATCGACAAGGAGGCCCTGGTCACCCAGGTCCTGCCCGAGGGCACCGAGGTCGCGACGCAGTTCATCCCGCCGGTGGTCACGGGCTGGAACGAGGACGTCACCACGTACGACTACGACCCGGAGCGCGCCAAGGAGCTGCTCGCCGAGGCGGGCTACCCCGACGGTCTGACCCTCATGTTCAACTACCCGACGAACGTGTCGCGTCCGTACATGCCCAACCCGGAGCAGATCTTCACCAACCTGGCCTCGCAGCTCGAGGCCGTGGGCATCACGGTCACCCCGGCGGGCAACGAGTGGAACCCGGCGTACCTCGACCGCATCCAGGGCGGCGCGGACCACGGTCTGCACCTGCTCGGCTGGACCGGTGACTACAACGACACCGACAACTTCGTCGGCGTCTTCTTCGGACAGGCCTCGAACGAGTGGGGCTTCGACAACCCCGAGCTGTTCGAGGCGCTCACCGAGGCCCGCGGCACGGCCGACATCGAGGAGCAGACGGCGCAGTACCTGGCCATCAACGAGATGATCGCGGAGTTCAACCCCGGCGTCCCGCTGGCCCACCCCGCTCCGTCGCTGGCCTTCGACCCGCGCGTCGAGTCGTACCCGGCCAGCCCGGTCAACGACGAGGTGTTCAACCAGATCGTCCTCACCGAGTGACGAACTGACGGATGCCGCGGGTCGGGCACACGCCTGACCCGCGGCATCCGCGTTCCCCTCTCATCCTGGAACCCGGAGTCTTGTGTAGTGCTGCGCGTCATCGGCAAACGAGTCCTGTATCTCATCCCCACCCTGTTCGGCCTGTCGATCCTGCTGTTCCTCTGGGTGCGCTCCCTCCCGGGCGGACCCGCGGTCGCCATCCTCGGTGAGAAGGCGACGCCCGAGGCCATCGAGCGGATCAACGAGCTCTACGGGTTCGACCGGCCCCTGATCGAGCAGTACTTCACCTGGATCGCCTCGCTGTTCCAGGGCAACTTCGGCGCGTCGATCATGTCGGGCAGGCTCGTGCTCGAGGAGTTCGCGCTCCGCTTCCCGGCGACGCTCGAGCTCGCGATCGCGGCGCTCATCTTCGCCGTCGGCTTCGGCATCCCGCTCGGGTACTGGGCCGCCCGACGCCACGGCAAGGCCGCCGACCACTTCGCCGTCGTCGCCAGCCTCATCGGCATCACGATCCCGGTGTTCTTCCTGGCCTTCATCCTCAAATACGTCTTCGCCGTGCAGCTGGGCTGGCTCCCATCCGACGGGCGCCAGAACCCCCGCATCGACGCGACGCATCCCACGGGCTTCTACGTCCTCGACGGCATCCTCACGGGAGAGTTCGACGCCGCCTGGGACGCGATCCTCCACCTGATCCTCCCGGCGATCGCGCTGGGCACGATCCCGCTCGCGATCATCGTGCGCATCACCCGCGCCTCGGTGCTCGAGGTGCAGAACTCCGACTACGTGCGCACCGGCCGCGCGAAGGGCGTCTCGCAGGGCACGATCCGCAATCGCTTCATCCTCCGCAACGCGATGCTCCCCGTGGTGACGACCGTCGGCCTGCAGACCGGCCTGCTGATCTCCGGCGCGGTCCTCACCGAGAAGGTGTTCGCGTATCCCGGGGTCGGGCAGTTCATGGCCGATGCGATCTTCGAGCGCGACTACGCCGTGCTGCAGGGCTTCATCATCTTCATCGCGATCGGCTACGCCCTCATCAACCTGGCGGTAGACGTGTCGTACAGCTTCATCGATCCGAGAGTGAGGGTCTCATGATCGCGCTCCACGGCCGGAGGTCCCGCATGACCACGATGATCCCCACGGCGGGAGGTCTCGCATGACCTCTGCAATGCTGCCTCCTGCGCCGTCCGGCGGTCCCGTCGACGACACGGCGATCACCGACGGCGAACTGCTCGGCGCCCGAACGGGCGGCGGCGGCTTCTGGCGCGACGTCTTCCGTCGCCTGATGCACAACCCCTCGGCCTGGGTCGGCGGGGTCATCGTCTTCTTCTTCGTCCTCGTCGCCGTCCTGGCGCCGTGGCTCGCCCCGTATCCCCCGAATGCGCTCCCGGGCCAGGCCTACATCACGCCCACCCACATCCCGGGCCCGGGGGATCTGCCGCAGTTCCCGCTCGGCCTCGACCGCTTCGGCGGCGATGTGCTGTCGAAGCTGATCTGGGGTGCTCAGGCGTCGCTGATCATCGGCGTCGTGTCGACGGCGTTCGGCCTGATCGGCGGCATGCTGATCGGGTTCATCGCGGGCATGTTCGGCGGACAGGTCGACAACATCCTGATGCGCTTCGTCGACATCCTGCTGTCGGTGCCGAGCCTTCTGCTCGCCGTCTCCATCGCCGCACTTCTCGGCCAGACGCCGTTCTCGGTCATGATCGCCATCGGTGTCGCGCAGGTGCCCGTGTTCGCGCGCCTCCTGCGGTCGTCGATGCTGCAGCAGCGGAGCGCCGACTACGTGCTCTCGGCGCAGACCCTGGGTCTCGGCCGCGGCCGGATCACGATGAGCCACGTGCTGCCCAACTCGGTGGGTCCCGTCATCGTGCAGGGCACGCTGAGCCTCGCCACGGCGGTCATCGAGGCGGCGGCCCTGTCGTTCCTCGGTCTCGGCGGCGGCCGCCCCGAGACGGCCGAGTGGGGACGCATGCTCACGTATGCGCAGGCGGAGCTCGCGATCGCGCCGTGGCTCGCCTTCCTGCCCGGCATCTGCATCATGATCACCGCGCTCGGCTTCACCCTGCTCGGCGAGGCGCTCCGCGAGGCGATGGACCCCCGCACCCGCAAGCGCTGAGCCCGACGCGAACGGCCCCCGGAACCGCTGCGGTTCCGGGGGCCGTGTCGCAGGCGAGAGGCGTCAGACGGCGATGTCGAGCTCGTTGCCGGGGATCGATGCGAGCAGCCGGCGTGTGTACGGGTCGCGCGGGTTGGTGAAGATCTCCTCGCTGGACGCGGCCTCGACCAGCGCGCCGTCCTTCATGACGCAGACGTAGTCGCTGATCAGGCGCACCACCGCGAGGTCGTGCGAGATGAACAGGTAGCTCAGGCCGTACTCCTGCTGGAGGTCGCGCAGCAGGCGCAGGACCTGGTCCTGCACGAGCACATCGAGCGCCGACACCGGCTCGTCGCACACGATCAGGTCGGGCGAGAGCGCGAGTGCGCGGGCGATCGCGACGCGCTGCCGCTGGCCTCCCGACAGCTCGGACGGGTACCGCCGGAGCATCGTCTGCGGCAGCGCGACGTCGTCGAGCAGCTGACGCACGCGCGCCGCCCGCTCCTTGCCCGACCCACGCCGGTAGAACTCGAGCGGCTCGGAGATGATGCGCTCGATCGAGAACATCGGATTCAGCGACGAGTACGGATCCTGGAAGATCGGCTGCACGCGCTGGCGGAACTGCCGCAGATCGCGGCCCTTGAGCGCTGCGACGTCCTGGCCGTCGAAGCGGATCGACCCGCTGGTCGGCTCGACCACCTTGAGCATCATGCGCGCGGTCGTGGTCTTGCCCGAGCCGGACTCGCCCACGATCGCCACGGTCTCGCCGCGGGGGATCGCGAAGGACACGTCGTCGACGGCGGTGAAGTCCTCCTTGCTGCCGCGCACTTTGTAGACCTTGGTCAGCCCCTCGACCTCGACGATGTTGTCGGGGGCGGATGCCGCGGCCGCGGGCTCTTCGGGACGGCGCGGCTCGGTCGTCGCGGCGGGCGCGGCATCGGGCACCGCCGTGTCGGCGGGCGACGTCGTCGTCTTCCGGAACACCTCCGGCCGCAGTCGCACGGCCGCCACAGAGGGCGCCGCCTTCACGAGCGCCTGCGTGTACGGCTGCTGCGGATCCTCGAGGATCTGACGGGCGGGGCCTTGCTCGACGATGCGGCCGCGGTTCATCACGACCACGCGCGAGGCGCGCTCGGCGGCGAGCCCCAGGTCGTGGGTGATGAGCAGGACGGCCGTGCCGAGGTCGCTCGTCATGCGGTCGAGCTGGTCGAGGATGGTCTTCTGCACCGTCACGTCGAGGGCGCTCGTCGGCTCGTCGGCGATGAGGAGCTTGGGGTTGCAGGCCAGGCCGATCGCGATCAGCGCGCGCTGGCGCATGCCGCCGGAGAACTCGTGGGGGTACTGCTTCGCCCGGTCGGCGGCGTTCGGCAGGCCGGCGGCGGCGAGGGTCTCCACGACGCGCTGGTCGACGTTCTTACGTGTGGCGAGCCCGTGGGCGAGCAGCGTCTCGGCGATCTGCGTGCCGATCTTGACGACCGGGTTGAGGTTCGACATCGGGTCCTGCGGCACGAGGCCGATCGAACCGCCCCGCACGGTGCGCATGACGCTCTCGGGTGCCCCGACGAGGTCTTCGCCCTCGAACAGGATGCTGCCCTTGGTGACCTTGCCGTTGCCGGGGAGGAGTCCGATGATCGCCATCGCGGTCGTCGACTTGCCCGATCCTGACTCGCCCACGATGGCGAGGGTCTCACCCGCCGCGAGGTCGAGGTCGACCTCCTCGACGGCGTGCACCGGGCCATCGATGGTGCGGAACTCGACGCCGACGTCGCGGACCTGGAGGAGCGGCGTCCCGGCCGCGGGACGTTCGGTGGAGCGGGCCATTCGTCCATCCTGCCTTCCGCGGGGCCGTCGTGCACGCGTCCGTGCACAGCCTTTACGGAGTCGTAACGCCCGGCGCGGTGGGATCCCGCGGGGTTACCGTTGAGGCATGGCGGCCATCGACCTGAACGCCGACCTCGGCGAGACCGTCGACGGCGTGCCCACTGCGGACGACGAGGCGATGTTCGCGGTGATCTCGAGCGCGAGCGTCGCCTGCGGCGGGCATGCGGGGGATGCCGCGTCCATGCGCGAGGCGGTCGCGCGGGCCGCTCGCTTCGGCGTCGCCGTCGGCGCGCATCCGGCCTACCCCGACCGCGCCGACTTCGGTCGCACGGCGATCGCGATCGCCCCAGACCTGCTCGCGGCGGAGGTCGCCGTGCAGCTCGGCGCGCTCGTCGCCGCCGGTGCCGATGTGCGGTACGTCAAGCCGCACGGCGCGCTGTACCACGCCGTCACCGCGGATCGCCGGAAGGCCGATGCGGTGGTCCGCGCCGTCGCCGACCAGTCCGACCTGATCGGGCGGGCGCTGCCCGTGCTGGGTCTGGGCGGCGAGATCGCGACGGCCGCGGCATCCGCGGGTCTTCCGTTCGTCCGCGAGGCGTTCCTCGACCGCGGCTACGCTCCCGACGGCGGGCTCGTCGCCCGCACGTCGCCGGGCGCCCTGCTCGACGACGCCTACGCGGTCGCCGATCGAGCCGTGCGTCTCGTGCGCGATGGCGTCGTGCAGGCCGTCGACGGCTCGCTCATCGAGGCGGACGCGGTGTCGCTGTGCCTGCACGGCGACACGCCGTCGTCGGTCGAGATGGCGCGGGCGGTGCGCGCCGCACTCGACGACGCCGGAATCGAGGTGCGCGCACCGTGGTGAGCGTGCGGGTGCGACCCGTCGGCGAGCGCGCGTTCCTGCTCGAGACCGCGACGCTCGACGACGTGCTTGCCCTGCACGCCGGGCTCGAGGTATCCCGCCCCGACGGCGTGATCGACCTCGTCCCCGCCGCCCGCACCGTGCTGGTGCGGGTCGACCCCCGCGCGATCCCCCTGTCGGCGGCGCGGACGTGGGCCGAGCGCACCGCCGCGGCCGCGGAGCATCATGCAGCGGGGAACGGCTCGACCGTCGAGGTCGAGGTCGCGTACGACGGCGACGACCTCGCCGACACCGCAGCTCTGCTCGGCCTGACGGCCGACGAGCTCGTCCGGCGGCACACCGACGCCGCCTGGACCGTGGCCTTCACCGGCTTCGCGCCCGGATTCGGGTACCTCGTCAGCGACGACTGGCCGTACGACGTCCCGCGCCTGGCCACTCCCCGCACGCGGGTGCCCGCCGGCGCGGTCGGGCTCGCCGCGGGCTTCGCGGGAGCGTACCCGCGCGAGACCCCAGGTGGCTGGCGGCTGATCGGTCGCACGGCAGCACCGCTGTTCGATCCGGATGCCGCGTCCCCCGCGCTGCTCGCACCGGGCATGCGCGTGCAGTTCCGCGCTGTGCCGGACATCCCGCTCGCAGCGTCGCGAACGGCATCTCCGCCGGGGTCGGTGACCCGCGGCCTCGTCGTCACCGAGCCGGGACTGCTGGCGACCCTGCAGGACGCCGGCCGATCCGGCGCCGCGTCGATGGGAGTCGCGGGCTCGGGCGCGCTCGATCGCGCCGCGCTGCGGACCGCGCATCGGCTGCTCGGCAATCCCGAGGATGCGACGGGGATCGAGATCACGATGGGCGGCTTCCGCGCGGTCGCCCGGCGCGACCTGTGGTTCGCGGTGACCGGCGCGTGGGGACCGGTGCGCCTGGACGGGCGCGAGGTCGATCCGTACGAAGCGCATGAATGGCCGAGCGGCGCTGAGCTGCACGTGGACTGGTTCGCGCACGGCGCGCGGGCGTACCTTGCTGTCCGCGGCGGGCTGGAGGGTCCCACGGTGCTCGGCTCCCGGTCGACGGATGTGATGGCTGGGCTCGGACCCGAGCCGCTGCGCGCCGGCACCGAGGTGGGCGTCGCGGACGCGGCATCCGCTCCCATTCCCCCCAGCCTTTTCGCGCCGTGGGGCGCGCCGCACGACGACGAGCTGGAGATCGAGCTCGCGCCCGGGCCGCGTGAGGACTGGTTCACGCCCGAGGCGCTGACGACCCTGTACGAGTCGGTCTGGACGGTGTCGAACCACGCCGACCGCGTGGGTGCACGGCTCGACGGTCCCGAGCTCGTGCGCGTGCGAACGGGGGAGCTGCCCAGCGAGGGCATGGTCGCGGGGGCCTTGCAGGTGCCGCCAAGCGGCCGGCCGACGATCCTCCTCGCCGACGGTCCGGTGACGGGCGGCTACCCCGTCATCGCGGTGGTGACGGATGCCTCGCTCGACCTCGTCGCGCAGGCCCGGCCCGGCACCCGTATCCGCTTCCGCCACGCACGCAGAACCGGGTAGCGGCCCCCGCGTCACCAGTGACGGAGCGCCTCGGCCACGCCCTGGTGCTCGCTCTGGGGGAGGGCCAGCCGCACCGCCTCGGGCACGCTCAGCTCGGCCCCCGCCGCCTCTCCGGCGGCGACGCTGTCGGGATCGCGGCCGCGCAGGATGTCGAGGTACGGCGTGTGCACCGTGAAGGCGCCGACGTCGAAGATGCCGATGCGCCGGCGGATCACCCCGGCGGCGACGGCCAGGGCGGACGCGCGCCAGGCCTCGCCATGGGCGGCCGCAACCGCGCAGATGCCTTCGAGGCTGTACGCGACGCCCTCCTCGTAGTGCAGGCGCACCGACAGCAGGAGCGTCAGGATGAACTCGCGCTCGGCCTCCTCGATGTTGCCCAGCTGGAAGTTCAGGCGCGACCGGAGGTTGCCCGCGACGGAGGTGGTGAAGATGTCGCCGCCCGCGGAGGCGAGCTCGGTCGCCCGATCGAAGTGCCCGAGGGCGGCGTCGGTCTCTCCCCGCACCCAGGCGAGGCGGCCGAGGGACACCTCGGTGATCGCCTCCGCCCAGTCGTTGCCGAACTCCCGCAGCTTCGCGACCGCCTTGCGCAGCTCCTTCTCGGCCTTGGCGATGTTCGGGTCGCGCAGCTGCACGCGCGCCGTCGCCCGGGCGGCGAGGGCCATCGCCGCGGCGCCTTCGTCACCGCTCTCGGTGAAGAGCCGCACGCACTCGCCGAGCCCGGCGACCACCTGCTCGCTCGGACGCTGCCACATCTCGCCCCACAGCGCGAGGAACCACGCCACCGCGCGCGTGTGCTGCGTGATGGGGCGGTCATGCTGCTTGTCGAGCAGCTCGAGCATCCACAGTCTCACCTCGGCGAAGAACCCCGAGATCCACCAGTAGATGAGCAGGCACCACGCGAAGTCAGCCGCGTCGTCGAGGCGGTCGGTGTAGATCAGATGCCGCACGGCGGCCCGCAGGTTGGGCAGCTCGAGGCCGAGCTGCACGACCGCCTCCGCCTGCGCCTGGCCACCCAGGCCGGGCGCGACGCGGCGCACGAGGTCGAAGTAGTAGTCGGCGTGTGCGGCGCGCACCCGGTCCGCTTCACCGCGCGCTTTGAGGCGTCCGAGCGAGTACTCGCGCACGATCGCGAGCAGAGAGAACACCGACCGGCCGCCCATCTCGGTCTGCTTCACGAGCGACGCGTCGACCAGCGCCGCGAGGGCGTCGATCTCGAGCCCTTCCCACGACCGGCCGACGCCCAGTGCCTCGACGGCGTCGAGCGTGAAGCGCGTCGCGAACACCCCGAGATCCTCGAGCAGCTCGCGCTGCTCGTCGGGGAGCAGGCTCACGCTCCAGTCGATGGTCGCCCGCATGGTGCGATGTCGCTCAGGCAGATCGCGCACGGCGGCGGTGAGGAGGGGGAGGCTCTGTCCCAGCCGCTGGGAGATGCCGGCGGGTGTGAGGATGCGCACCTTCGCGGCCGCGAGCTCGATCGCCAGCGGCAGTCCGTCGAGCTGCCGGCAGATGTCGGCGAGGTCGGCGGCGTTCTCCTCCGTGACCTCGAACCCGGGCTTCACGGCCTGGGCGCGATCGAGGAAGAGCGAGACCGCGGCGGAGCGGGTGGCGCGGTCGACGCTCGCAGGGTTGTTGCCGGGCGGGGTCGAGAGCGGTGGCACCTCGTACACGCGCTCGCCGCGGATGCGCAGGACGACACGGCTCGTCACCAGGAAGGTCGCCGTGGGCGCGACCGTGTACAGCCGCACGAGCACCGGCGCGGCCTCGACGATCTGCTCGAAGTTGTCGAGCACGACGAGCACCTTGCGCTCCTCGAGCGCATGCGAGATGCGCTCCTCGAGCGCCGCTTCGCCGTTGTCTCGGATGCCGAGGTGGTAGGCGATCGTGGGGAGCAGCAGGCCGGGCTCGAGCACGCCCTCGAGCAGCACGAAGTAGATGCCGTCGGGGAAGAGGTCCTCGGTGGCGAGCGCCGTCTCGATCGCCAGACGGCTCTTGCCGATGCCTCCGGGACCGATGAGGCTCACGACCCGGTCGGTGCCGCGGGCGAGCAGATCGCGCACGGCCGCGATGTCGCCGTCGCGTCCGATCGTGGTCGTGTACGGCACGGGGACGCGCGCGACGAGCGCGGCCGCGGCCGCCTCCGGGTCGATGTCCTCCGCGATCTGCGACTCGTCGAAGCGCTCGGCGAGGAGCATGGCGAGGTCGTCGGCGACCTGGTCTTCGAGGTCTTCGGGCGACTGGAAGTGGAGGTAGGCGGCGGTGTCGTCGGCTTGGATGCGGGCGATGAGGTCGGCGAGGCGTTCGTCTCGGGTGTCGGCGTTCTTGATGTAGATGAGCTTGGGCATCGTCTTCGGGGCGAGGTTGTACTCGTCCTCGAGGCCGGAGATGTCCTCGTCGGGGGCGACCCAGCCGTAGCTGGAGCCGTAGATGCCGACGAACACGTCGCTCTGGGAGAGGTAGGAGCGGTAGAGCTCGCGGGGAGGGTGGGGGCGTGCGCCGAGTTCGAACATGACGGGGGCGAGGCGCATCCGCTCGATCGCGGCCCGGACGGCGCGACGCTCGTCGGCCAGCTCGCGCAGGGTCGAACTGACGAACACCCGGATCCGCTGATCGGGAGTGCGGATGACGGGATGCGGCTGTTGCAGGTTCACCATCGCTGCAGGGCCTCTCTCTCCGGCGCGCCTGCCGGGGGCAGCGCGAGGCTGATCGCCTCGGCCGGCATCGGCGCGGGGGCGAGGCGGATCCGCTCGGTCGCGGCGCGGGCGCGACCCTCGTCGGCCGGTTCGCGCAGGGTCGAACGGGCGAACACCCGGATCCGCTGATCGGGAGTGCGGATCGCGGGGAACGACTCCCCAGTCATGACGACATCTTGGACCCAGAACCGCCGGTCGCGCCAGACATTCGCGCGGTGCCGCAGTCGGGGGTCCTCGATCTGCACGCACCGACCGGATCGCGCTATCCGGCTTCTGCGGCAGCCCGCGCCGACTCGGTGCCCGACTCCCGGCCGGTGCGCACGACGGCCGGCACGCGACGTACCGCGAACGAGGCGGCTTCGCGGGCCGACCAGGTGCGTCCGCGCGCGATCGCCTCCTCCACCTCCGGCCCTTCGCCGCCGGCGGCAGTGAGATAGCGCAGGTGGAAGACGAACTGGGGTGCGTCGAACATCGTCAGCCGCTCGCGCGTGCTCTCCGCGGCGCCGGCGAGCAGGGCGGCGGTCTCGACATCCCCGCGCAGGGAGGCGACCGCCGACAGACCTTCGATGGCGTAGGCGATGCCCTCGTCGTGATCCAGCTCCATCGACATGCGCATAGCCTCCGTGAAGCCGAAGGCCGCGGCATCCGTCTCCCCCGCCAGCAGGCGCGCGCGGGCAAGATGGTGCGTGGCGACCGAGAGCCCGAAGATGCCCCCGCCCTCGCGCGCAGCCGTGGCGGCCTCGGCGAACCGCCGCGCCGCTCCCTCGGGATCGCCCAGCGCCCATTCGAGCCGGCCGAGCGCGATGAGCGCGAGCACCTCCCCCCAGCGCTGACCGCCCTCGCGGAACCGGCCGGCGCATCGTTCGAGCGTGGCGGCCGTCGATGCGACGTCGGGATCGCCCATCGTGATCCGGGCGAGCCCCGCGGTCGCCTCCGCCATGGTCACTCCGAAGTCGTCGCCGGCCTCGTCGAAGAGCGCGGCCGCCTCGAGTAGTCCGCGCACGACGCCGTCGCGCTCATCGGTGCGCCACATCTCCGACCAGAGGAAGTAGAAGCGGGCGACCGCCCGCGCGTGAGGAGACATATCGGATGCCGCGCCCAGCAGCTCCTCCATCCACACCCGCACCTCGTAGAAGTACCCGCGCAGCCACCAGTAGATGTAGAGCCGCCACGCGATCTCGGTCGCGGCATCGGCGTCGCCCACCGAGATCAGGTGGCGGACGGCGGTGCGGAGGTTGCCGCGCTCCAGGTCGAGCCTGCGGGTCGCGCTGCGCTGATCGGCGCCGCCGAGGGAGGGGGCGACGCGACGGGCGAGCTCGAGGAAGTACCGGGCATGAGCGTCGCGCATCCGGCGCTCGTCGCCCGACTCGCGCAGGTGGTCCACGGCGTACTCGCGCACGGTCACGAGCATGGTGAAGACCGCATGGCCGTCGACCTCCGATTGGGCGACGAGCGAGTTGTCGATGAGCACCTCGAGGGCGTCCACCGCGCGCGGCTCCCAGGGCCGGCCCGCCGCCACCGACTCCACCGCCTCGAGAGTGAACCCCGCGGAGAACACCCCCAGGTCGCACAGCATCGCGCGCTCGTCGGGGCGCAGCAGCCCCGCCGACCAGTCGATCGTGGCGCGCAGCGTGCGCTGGCGCTCCGGCACGTCGCGCGCCGCATCGCGCAGGACGGACCGGGGGCCGTGCAGTCGCTCCAGGACGAGCTCGGGTGTCAGCAGGCGCATGCGGGCGGCCGCGAGCTCGATCGCCAGCGGCAGGCCGTCGAGCGCCCGGCACAGCGAGACGACCGCCGACGTGCTCTCGTCGGTCAGGACGAAGTCGGGCTTCACGGCGCGTGCCCGCTCGATGAAGAGCTGGACCGCCGCGGAACGCGCGGCCCGCGTCATCGAGTTCGGCGCGCCCGCGTCGGCGGTCTGCAGCGGCGGCACGTCGTACACGCGCTCGCCACGCACGCGCAGCACCGCGCGGCTGGTCACGAGGAACGACGTGTGCGGTGCGACTGTGTACAGCGGGACCAGCTGGGCGGCGGCATCCACGAGCTGTTCGAAATTGTCCAGCACGAGCAGCATGCGCTTCGTCGACAGCGCCCGCGCGAGCCTCTCCTCGACGGGGAGGTCGCCGCTGTCGCGGATGCCGAGCGCGTACGCGATCGTCGGCAGGAGGAGGCGCTCCTCGAACACGTTCTCGAGGGCGACGAACACGGCGCCGTCGGGGAAGTGCGCGCGGGCGGCCTCCGCCACCTCCAGCGACAGGCGGCTCTTTCCGATGCCGCCGGGACCGAGCAGCGTCACGACGCGGTGGGCGCCCGAGGCCAGCAGCTCGACGACCTCCGCCACTTCGCGCTCGCGGCCGATGATGCGCGTGTAGGCGGCGGGCATCGGCGTCGCCGGCGTCGGCGCGGGGGCGGGGTCGCCGCGCCGCGACGCGTCGAACCGCTCGGCGAGAAGAACGGCCAGGTCGGCCTCGACCAGTCGCGCGAGCTCGTCGGGTGATGAGAAGCCCTTGTACGATGCGGTGTCGTCCTCCTGGATGCGCCGGACGAGTTCGACGAGGCGTTCGTCGCGGCCCGCCGACTCGCGGAGGTAGATGAGCTTCGGCATGCCGGGCGGGGCCAGCCGGTACTCGTCCTCGAGCCCCGAGATCTCCTCGCCCGGCGCCACCCAGCCGTAGCTGTCGGCGTAGATGCCGACGAACACGTCGCTCTGCGCCAGGTACGACCGGTACAGGTCTCGCGGGGGATGTGGGCGGGCGCCCAGCTCGAACATCACCGGGGCGAGATGGAGCGCTTCGACGGACGCGCGGACGGCACTCCGCTCGTTCTCGAGCTCCTTGAGCGTCGAGCTCACGAACACGCGCAGACGCTGGTCGGGCGTGCGGATCGCCGTCCCCGAGCCCCCTCGACTCCCCAGCGTCATCCGCTCATTGTGGGGGTGGGATGCCGCATCCGTCCACCGTCCGGCGCGGTTATACCGCAGCATCCGAAGCTCGTCAAGGATCCGGCTGGACATGGCGCGTCATCCGGCGTATAGTGGGTCCTTGCGCTCTTGGATTCCCCCTGCCCTCATATGGTGGTCGGCTGTGCCTGCGCGCCCTCGCTTCACGGCGAGGCGTGACGCGCGGGCAATCGGGGACGACTGAGCACTCCACACCTGACGACAAGGAAACGAGCCCTACCCGGGCCCACGGAGGTAATCCCCTTGGCTGCTGCGCGCAACGCATCCACCACCACCCCCAAGAACGGCCGCGGAGCATCCCGCCTCTCGTTCGCCAAGATCTCCGACACGCTGACGGTCCCCGACCTGCTGGCGCTTCAGACCGAGTCCTTCGACTGGCTGGTCGGCAACGACGCGTGGAAGACGCGCGTCGCCGAGGCCCAGGCGGCCGGTCGCACGGATGTCCCCGAGGTCAGCGGCCTCGAGGAGATCTTCGAGGAGATCAGCCCCATCGAGGACCTGAGCGAGACGATGCAGCTCTCGTTCACGAACCCGTACCTCGAGCCCGAGAAGTACTCCATCGAGGAGTGCAAGGAGCGGGGCAAGACGTATGCGGCCCCGCTCTACGTCGAGGCCGAGTTCATGAACCACCAGACCGGTGAGATCAAGACCCAGACGGTCTTCATGGGCGACTTCCCGCTCCAGACCGACAAGGGCACGTTCATCATCAACGGCACCGAGCGCGTCGTCGTGTCGCAGCTCGTCCGTTCGCCCGGCGTCTACTTCGACAAGACTCCCGACAAGACGTCCGACAAGGACATCGTGTCGGCGCGCGTCATCCCCAGCCGCGGTGCATGGCTCGAGTTCGAGATCGACAAGCGCGACCAGGTCGGTGTGCGCATCGACCGCAAGCGCAAGCAGTCGGTGACCGTCTTCCTCAAGGCGCTCGGCCTCACCAGCGAAGACATCCTCGCCGAGTTCGCGGGCTTCGAGTCGATCGAGGAGACGCTGTCGAAGGACACGATCCTCACCAAGGAAGACGCGCTCCGCGACATCTACCGCAAGCTCCGTCCGGGCGAGCAGGTCGCCGCCGAGGCCGCCCGCGCGCTGCTCGACAACTTCTACTTCAACCCGAAGCGCTACGACCTGGCCAAGGTGGGTCGCTACAAGATCAACCAGAAGCTGGGCCTCGACAAGCCGCTGAGCGACTCGGTGCTCACGGTCGACGACATCGTCGCGACCATCAAGTACCTCGTCCGCCTCCACCGCGGCGACGTCACGTTCGACGGCATCCGCGCGGGCAAGCCCGCCGAGATCCGGCTCGACGTCGACGACATCGACAACTTCGGCAACCGTCGCATCCGCGCGGTCGGCGAGCTCATCCAGAACCAGGTCCGCACCGGTCTGTCGCGCATGGAGCGCGTCGTCCGCGAGCGCATGACCACGCAGGACATCGAGGCGATCACGCCGCAGACCCTGATCAACGTCCGCCCCGTCGTGGCAGCGATCAAGGAGTTCTTCGGAACCTCGCAGCTCTCGCAGTTCATGGACCAGAACAACCCGCTCGCGGGTCTGACCCACAAGCGCCGCCTGTCGGCGCTCGGCCCCGGCGGTCTGTCGCGTGAGCGTGCCGGCGTCGAGGTCCGTGACGTCCACCCCTCGCACTACGGCCGCATGTGCCCGATCGAGACGCCGGAAGGCCCGAACATCGGTCTGATCGGCTCACTCGCGTCGTTCGCGCGCATCAACGCGTTCGGCTTCATCGAGACGCCGTACCGCAAGGTCGTCGACGGCAAGGTCACCGACCAGATCGACTACCTCACCGCCAGCGAGGAGAGCGACTACATCGTCGCTCAGGCGGGCGTCGAGCTGAAGGCCGACGGTCACTTCGCGCAGGACCGCATCCTGGCCCGCCGCGGCCAGGGTGGCGAGGTCGACCTGTTCCACGCCGAGGAGATCGGCTACATGGACGTCTCACCGCGCCAGATGGTGTCGGTCGCGACCTCGCTCATCCCCTTCCTCGAGCACGACGACGCCAACCGCGCGCTCATGGGGGCGAACATGCAGCGCCAGGCTGTTCCGCTGCTGCGCTCGGAGTCGCCCGTGGTCGGCACCGGCATGGAGGGCTTCGCGGCCATCGACGCCGGTGACGTGGTCACCGCCGAGAAGGCCGGTGTGGTCCTCGAGGTCTCGGCCGATGTGGTCACCGTGCAGCTCGACGAGGGCGGCACCCAGGACTACTTCCTGCGCAAGTTCGACCGCTCCAACCAGGGCACGAGCTACAACCAGCGCGTCGTGGTCTCGGCCGGCGACCGCGTCGAGGTCGGCGAGGTCATCGCCGACGGCCCGGCGACGGAGAACGGCGAGCTCGCGCTCGGCAAGAACCTCCTCGTCGCGTTCATGACGTGGGAGGGTCACAACTTCGAGGACGCCATCATCCTCAGCCAGGACCTCGTGAAGGACGACACCCTCTCCTCGATCCACATCGAGGAGTACGAGGTCGACGCCCGCGACACGAAGCTCGGCAAGGAGGAGATCACACGCGACCTCCCCAACGTGAGCCCCGACCTGCTGAAGGACCTCGACGAGCGCGGCATCATCCGCATCGGCGCCGAGGTGCGTCCCGGCGACATCCTCGTCGGCAAGGTCACGCCCAAGGGTGAGACCGAGCTGTCGGCCGAGGAGCGTCTGCTCCGCGCGATCTTCAACGAGAAGAGCCGCGAGGTGCGCGACACCTCGCTGAAGGTCCCCCACGGTGAGCAGGGCACGATCATCGCGGTCAAGGAGTTCAACGCCGAGGACGGCGACGACGAGCTCGGCTCGGGCGTCAACCGCCGCGTCGTGGTCTACATCGCCCAGAAGCGCAAGATCACCGAGGGCGACAAGCTCGCCGGCCGTCACGGCAACAAGGGCGTCATCGCGAAGATCCTCCCGATCGAGGACATGCCGTTCCTCGCGGACGGCACCCCGGTCGACGTGATCCTCAACCCGCTCGGCATTCCGGGTCGAATGAACTTCGGCCAGGTCCTCGAGACCCACCTCGGGTGGATCGCGAAGCAGGGCTGGAAGGTCGAGGGCACCCCCGAGTGGGCTGCCCGTCTGCCCGAGCAGGCGCTCGAGGCTCCGCCCGGCACCAAGGTCGCCACACCGGTGTTCGACGGTGCCTTCGAGGAGGAGATCGCCGGTCTGCTCGACTCGACGACCCCGACCCGCGACGGCGTGCGCCTGATCGACTCGAGCGGAAAGACGCAGCTGTTCGACGGCCGCTCCGGCGAGCCGTTCCCGGCGCCGATCTCGGTGGGCTACATGTACATCCTGAAGCTGCACCACCTCGTGGACGACAAGATCCACGCGCGGTCGACGGGCCCGTACTCGATGATCACCCAGCAGCCGCTCGGTGGTAAGGCCCAGTTCGGCGGTCAGCGCTTCGGTGAGATGGAGGTGTGGGCCCTCGAGGCCTACGGCGCCGCGTACGCGCTCCAGGAGCTCCTCACGATCAAGTCCGACGACATCCTCGGCCGCGTCAAGGTGTACGAGGCGATCGTCAAGGGCGAGAACATCCAGGAGCCCGGTATCCCCGAGTCGTTCAAGGTCCTCATGAAGGAGATGCAGTCGCTCTGCCTGAACGTCGAGGTGCTCTCGGCCGACGGCACGGCGGTCAACCTCCGTGACACCGACGACGACGCCTTCCGCGCCGCAGAAGAGCTCGGTATCAACATCTCCAGCCGCTTCGAGTCCTCGTCGATCGACGAGATCTGACCCGGCCGATCTCGATACGCCGCTCCGCGGCTACTCGATCAACGATTTGCTTTATTGAGACACAGGAGAACCAGTGCTCGAATCAACCACTTTCGATCAGCTTCGCATCGGCCTGGCCACTGCCGACGACATCCGTCGTTGGTCGTTCGGTGAGGTCAAGAAGCCCGAAACCATCAATTACCGCACGCTGAAGCCCGAGAAGGACGGCCTCTTCGGAGAGCAGATCTTCGGTCCCTCGCGTGACTGGGAGTGCGCGTGCGGCAAGTACAAGCGCGTGCGCTTCAAGGGCATCGTCTGCGAGCGCTGCGGCGTCGAGGTCACCAAGTCCTCAGTCCGCCGCGAGCGCATGGGCCACATCGAGCTCGCCGCGCCCGTCACCCACATCTGGTACTTCAAGGGCGTTCCGTCCCGCCTGGGCTACCTGCTCGACATGGCGCCGAAGGACCTCGAGAAGGTCATCTACTTCGCCGCGTACATGGTGATCTCCGTCGACGAGGAGGCGCGCCACCGCGACCTCCCGACGCAGGAGAACAACATCCGTCTCGAGCTGAAGACGCTGGCCGACCGCCGCGACTCGCGCATCGCGACCCGTCTCCAGAAGCTGGAGGAGGAGCTCGCCGCGCTCGAGGAGGAAGGCGCCAAGGCCGACCAGAAGAAGAAGGTCAAGGACGCCGCCGAGAAGGAGATGGCCTCGATCCGCAAGAACGCGGACGACCAGATCGCCCGTCTCGAGCGCGTGTGGGAGGACTTCCGCACGCTCGAGGTCGGCGCGCTCAAGGGTGAGGACGAGATCTTCCACGAGCTTCAGGACCGCTTCGGTCAGTACTTCGAGGCCCACATGGGCGCCGAGTCGATCAAGCGCCGCCTCGAGGCCTTCGACCTTGCCGCCGAGTCCGAGAACCTGCACCTGCAGATCTCGGAGGGCAAGGGTCAGCGCAAGATCCGTGCGATCAAGCGTCTCAAGGTCGTCAACTCGTTCCTTCAGACCGGTATGAGCCCTGCCTCGATGGTGCTCGACGTCGTCCCGGTGATCCCGCCGGAGCTGCGCCCGATGGTGCAGCTGGACGGTGGCCGCTTCGCGACCTCCGACCTCAACGACCTCTACCGTCGCGTGATCAACCGCAACAACCGCCTCCGTCGCCTGATCGACCTCGGTGCTCCCGAGATCATCGTCAACAACGAGAAGCGGATGCTGCAGGAGGCCGTCGACGCGCTGTTCGACAACGGCCGCCGCGGTCGTCCCGTCACGGGCACCGGCAACCGCGCCCTCAAGTCCCTGAGCGACATGCTCAAGGGAAAGCAGGGCCGGTTCCGCCAGAACCTGCTCGGCAAGCGCGTGGACTACTCGGGTCGTTCGGTCATCATCGTCGGACCCCAGCTCAAGCTCCACCAGTGCGGTCTGCCCAAGCAGATGGCCCTCGAGCTGTTCAAGCCGTTCGTGATCAAGCGCCTGATCGACCTCGGTCACTCGCAGAACATCAAGGCGGCCAAGCGCGCCGTCGAGCGCACCCGCCCCGAGGTGTGGGACGTGCTCGAGGAGATCATCCGCGAGCGTCCGGTGCTGCTCAACCGTGCGCCCACGCTGCACCGTCTCGGCATCCAGGCCTTCGAGCCCCAGCTGGTCGAGGGCAAGGCCATCCAGCTGCACCCGCTCGTCTGCGCGGCGTTCAACGCCGACTTCGACGGTGACCAGATGGCCGTGCACCTGCCGCTGTCGGTCGAGGCCCAGGCCGAGGCACGCATCCTGATGCTCGCCTCGAACAACATCCTGAAGCCGTCGGACGGCCGCCCGGTGACCCTGCCCTCGCAGGACATGATCATCGGTCTGCACCACCTGACCACGGTCAAGGAGGGCGCGAAGGGCGAGGGCCGCGTGTTCGGCTCGGTCGGCGAGGCGATCCTGGCCAAGGACGAGGGCACCCTCGACCTGCAGGCCAAGGTCCGCATCCGCATCCCCGGCATGACGTTCCTCGAGTCCGAGGGCGAGACGGCCGAGAGCATCGCCGCGTACGAGCGCAACGGCCTCGTCGAGACCTCGCTGGGTCAGGCGATCTTCAACGACACCCTCCCCAAGGGCTACCCGTTCGTGCGCGAGCAGGCAGACAAGGGCAAGCTGTCGCAGATCGTCAACAAGCTGGCCGAGGAGTACCCGAAGGTGGAGGTCGCTGCTTCGCTCGACCGCATCAAGGACGCCGGCTTCTACTGGGCCACCCGCTCGGGTGTCACCGTGGCGCTGAGCGACATCCTCACCCCGCCGAACAAGGGCGAGATCGTCGCCGGCTTCGAGAAGCAGGCCGCGAAGGTCCAGGCGCAGTTCGAGAAGGGTCTCACGACCGACGCCGAGCGTCGCCAGGAGCTCATCAAGATCTGGACCGAGGCGACTGACGCCGTCCAGAAGGCGATGCGCGACAACTTCCCGGAGGACAACACCATCAACCGCATGGTGTCGTCGGGTGCTCGTGGCAACTGGCTGCAGATCCGCAACATCGCGGGCATGCGAGGCCTGGTGAACAACCCCAAGGGTGAGATCATCCCCCGTCCGATCATCTCCTCGTACCGCGAGGGTCTGTCGGTGGCGGAGTACTTCATCGCGACGCACGGTGCCCGCAAGGGTCTGGCCGACACGGCCCTCCGTACGGCCGACTCGGGTTACCTCACGCGTCGTCTCGTGGACGTCTCGCAGGATGTCATCATCCGCGAGGAGGACTGCGGCACGACCAAGGGTCTCGAGCTGCCGATCGCGGCTGTGGGCTCGGACGGCACGCTGCTGCGTGACGCGAACGTCGAGAACTCGGTGTTCGCCCGGACGCTGGCCGCTGAGGTCGTCAGCCCCCAGGGCGAGGTCCTCGCCGCGGCGGGCGACGACGTGGGCGACGTGCTCATCGACAAGCTGGTCGCCGGTGGCGTCGAGTCCATCAAGGTGCGCTCGGTGCTCACGTGCGAGTCCGCCGTCGGCGTCTGCGCGAAGTGCTACGGCCGGTCGCTGGCCACCGGCAAGATCGTCGACATCGGCGAGGCGGTCGGCATCATCGCCGCTCAGTCGATCGGTGAGCCCGGTACCCAGCTGACGATGCGTACCTTCCACACCGGTGGCTCGGCGTCCGCGGACGACATCACGCAGGGTCTGCCCCGCGTGCAGGAGCTGTTCGAGGCGCGCACCCCGAAGGGTGCCTCCCCGATCGCCGAGTCGGACGGCCGCATCACGATCGACGAGACCGACAAGGCGAAGAAGGTCATCCTCACGCCCGACAACGGCGACGAGCCGCACGTCTACCCGGTCCTGAAGCGCGCGACGCTCCTGGTCGAGGATGGACAGCACGTCACGGTCGGTCAGCCGATCCTGGTGGGCACGCTCGACCCCAAGGAGGTCATGCGCGTCATGGGCGCCCGCGAGGTGCAGCGTTACCTCGTGAACGGCGTGCAGGGCGTGTACCGCTCGCAGGGTGTGCCGATCCACGACAAGCACATCGAGGTCATCGTCCGCCAGATGCTGCGCAAGGTCACCGTGGTCGACCACGGCGAGACCACGCTGCTCCCGGGCGAGCTGGTCGACTTCAAGCGCTACCAGAGCATGAACCGCGAGGCCGTGGCCGAGGGCAAGCGCCCCGCGTCGGGTCGCCCGGAGCTCATGGGCATCACGAAGGCGTCGCTTGCGACGGAGTCGTGGCTGTCGGCCGCATCGTTCCAGGAGACGACCCGCGTCCTGACGCAGGCCGCCATGGAGGGCAAGAGCGACCCGCTCCTCGGCCTCAAGGAGAACGTCATCATCGGAAAGCTCATCCCCGCCGGAACCGGACTTGCGAAGTACCGCAACGTCTCGGTCGAGGCGACGGAGGAGGCCAAGAGCGAGCGGTACCCCAACCGCATCTTCGCCTCGGACGGCGCCTACTCGGACGCCGACCTCAGCTACGTCGACTTCGACAGCTTCTCCACGGACGGCGACTTCAGCGGCAACTACAACTGAGTCGCGATCGACCGAGATCGAGTGGGCGCTCCGGCGCCGCATCGAGATCTGCAGGCTGAGCGCACGAACACGAAGGGCCCCGGTTCGCCGGGGCTCTTCGTCGTTCCCGGGGGCTTTGACGTGCGCTGCGCGCCGCGCCGCAGCATCCGTCCCCCGGCGCTTACCGTGGACAGGGAGGTGGTGGGGGCCATGGCACGGGTGGGTGGACGCAACTCGTGGATCGCCGTGCCCGTCGGCCTCGGATGCGCGGCGATCGTCGGCGCGCTGGTCTGGCTCTCTCTGCCGATGGTGCCGGTCACCGTGGCGTGGGCCGGCGACATGCTCCGCAACGCGACCACGCCGCGCCCGCAGCCGACGCAGGTCGACACGCCCGCGCGGCAGGCGGCGGAGGGGAACCGCCTGGACTGTCGCACCCTCTACTCGGACAGCCTGTGGAATGAGATGACCTGGACCGGCCGCACCGTCCTCGACCAGGACCTCGACCCGCCGTCGACGACCGTGCCGACGCTCCTCGAGGTGCTCACCCCGGACGTGCGCGTGACGTGCCACTGGGCTGCGCCCGACGGGGGCACGGTCGTGTCCACGCTCGCCGCGGTCGACGAGGCGGCGCCGGCGCTCGCCGAGGCGGCGCTGCGCGGGCAGGGCTTCTCGTGCGCGATGAGCGACGCGGGGCTCCACTGCGCAGGACGCGTCGGGCGCGAGACCGAGACCCACGTCTTCCGCGACGGGCTGTGGCTGGCGAGCGTCGAGTCGGCGTGGCATCCCGAGGACTACGCTGCCCGCTTGGAGCGCCAGGTCTTCGGGTGACCGGCGCGAGCCGGACCGAGACACGGGTGAGCGGGGGTCAGCCGAAGATGCTCGACACGATCGCCGAGGTGTAGCCCGCGGGGGCGAGGTTGGAGAACTGCGTATCGATGAGGATGCCGTCGCGCCAGAACAGAGTGCGGCCGTCGGTCACCGGATACGTCTCGTTCTCCCACGTCTTCTCGCAGCGCGTGCCGCCGTCGGGGGTGTAGCAGGTGAAGTCCTCGTCGTCAGCGAGCCCGTTGAGAAGATCGAGCGCCGGACCCCGCGAGACGTAGGCGACGGTCGTGATGAGGCCGGTCGTGTCGGCGGCCGGGTCGCGCCACACGCAGATCAGGCTGCCGTCGCTCTGGAGGCCGGAAGGGCCGAAGGCGGGGTCGTTCAGCGGCACATCGGCGAGCTCGGCGAGCACCGAGGCGTTGAGGATCGCGCGGCAGTCGTCGGGGATGTCGACCCGCACCGCCGTGGGGCTGGCGGTGACCGTCGGAATGGGGGTCGCATCCGTCGTCTCGGCCTGCGCGGTCGGAGTCGGGCCAGCGCCGCCGGTCGTCGCGGCGGCGCAGGCGGAGAGCGCGGCCATCGCGAGGAGGAGGGATGCCGCTGCGGCGGCGAGCCGCGACGTTCGGTGGGCCATGCGCCCACCCTAGGTCGTCGTCGCGGCGTGCGACGGCCAGCGCGCCGACCCGGCGCAGTGACCGGAACCGTGTGAAACAGTGCGCAATCGCGTCGGCATGGCTTCCGGGCGCGAGGCGCACCCCGGGCTACTCTCACTGTGCGGGACCGAACCCCGCGTGAGGAGTGCCTGCGATGAGTGACTCGAAGTCGACCTACGGCGAGCCGGTCGAAGAGCCCACGCCCGAGGGTGATGTCGTCGGCCGTGCGCATGAGGGGCTGGCAGAGGCGGAGGCCGTTCGGGCCGAGTCCGCCGATCCCGGCGTGGCCGCACCGGCGGACGTTCCCGCCGAGCCGGCCGCGGCGGCCGCACCGGCCGAGCCCGACCCGTGGGACTCCGCCGAGGCGGCGTCCCTGCAGCACGACCGGGCTCCCGCGCCGGCCGCCGACACCGCCGTCTACGACTCGAGCGCCGAGACCGTCGCGGTGGCCCCTTCGGTCACCCCGAGCGAGCCCGTCGCCGAGACCGTCGTCGCCTCTCCGGTGGCACCGCAGCCGATCTTCGTCCAGGCGCCGGAGGCGCCGCGCCCGCGCGGCAACCGCGCCGCTGCGGGTGCGATCGGCCTGGTCGCCGCGCTCGCGTTCGCTGTGCTGTACTTCGGGGTGTGGCTCGCACTGGCGGGCATCGCGGGCGAGCTGAACGTAGACGACATCGCCGGGCACGCGCTCGCCGCCCTGTCGTCATGGGTGCTGTGGGTGCCCGTCATCGTCTTCTTCCTCTCGTTCTGGCTGCTCGGCGCGATCATCAACCGCGGCCGCTGGGGCTCCTGGGTGATCTTCGGGCTGCTCGTCGGCTTCGCCTCGTGGGGCGGCTACCTGCTGGGCCAGCTGTTCCAGGAGCAGTTCTGGAACATCACCGCCTCGCAGGGGGCGGAGCTCATGGAGCAGCACATCCTCGCTCCGCTCGCGATCGCCGCCTTCATCATCGGTCGCGAGCTCACCATCTGGTTCGGCGCCTGGGCGGCCTCGCGCGGCAAGCGCGTCACCGAGCTCAACGTGGAAGCCCAGCGCGAGTACGAGCGCACCCTCGAGGCGGGGCCACAGCTCGTCCGGCAGTAGATGTCCACTGAGCCGCAGTCGACGGGCGGACCGGTCCGCCCGGTCACGGCGCTCGTCTTCGCGACCGTCGGCTACATCGCGCTCCTGATCTTCGGGCTCGGGATGACCAGCCTGGTGAGCGGACAGGACGTCATCGCCACGCCCGGACTCGGTCAGGCTCCGGGCATCGTCGCCAGCCTCGTGTCGACGGCGGCGTTCGCCGCAGCACTCTGGGCGACCGTGCGTCGTCGGCCCGCCTCGTTCTGGGGCGCGGCATGGACCGCGGTCGCGTGCTTCGCAGGCTATGTGGGTGGGGTGTGGATCGGCGCCCTCGCGACGGGGACGGACCTCGCGATCGCCTCCGCCGTCGCCGGCCGCATCGCCACCTCGTGGTTCGGACTCGTCATCGGGGCTGCGGGATTCGTCGCAGGGTGGGCGGGCATCGCGCTCGTCCGCACGCGCGCACAGCGTCCGCGCTGGCCGTGGGAGGACGAGTTCGACGAATGACCGGACGCACGGGATCCGCGGAATCCCGGCACAGGCGGTCATGCGGTACTACCGTGGACTCGTGGAGCGCTCGCTCGAGACGCAGGTCAGCCAGGCGGTGGACGCCTGGCTGGCGTGGCTTCCTCGCTGGGAGCCCGCCACGCACCGCGGCCGGGTCGCCCCGTGCCGCCGCTGCTTCGGGTCGCCGGTGCTGTCGGCGGCGGGTCTCGGGGCCGATGTCCCGCACGGCGTGCAGCACGGCCTCTCGACGCGCATCAAGACCATCGTCGACCGCGCGGTGGCGGAGTACACCTCGCTGAACCTGCCGATGCTGCAGGCCGAGCTCGACCAGCAGGCCGCACGCAACCGATCCCGCAGCTATCGGCCGGCAGAGAACCTCGAGCCGGAGTACGAGGGTCTGCCGCTCGACCCCGACCCGGTGCCCGGTGCGCCCTTCCTCTTCACGATCTCCGGGCTGGCGGAGGAGGCGGACGCGCACATCCCGGCGCTGCCGCCGCTGAGCGATGAGGCGAAGGCTGCCCTGCGGCAGGAGGTCGGGCTCGCCGACGACTACGCCAACATGGTCGGCCGCGAGGTGTGCACGATCCTGCTGCACCACCGCCTGCGCATCCAGGCGGCGATCACCGAGTACGTCGAGCCGCAGATAGAGGCGATGCTCGAGGACCTCGCGCGGTCGCTCGACGCGCCGTTCGACCCGCACGATCCGTCGACGGGCTAGCGCCGGAGAGACCGTCTGCCCTCCACAGCATCAGGGTGTGCACAGGCTCATGGAGACGACTTTGTTAGCATGGCCGAGTTTGCTGTGCGATCGGCATGCCGGCTCTTTCGGCGGCAGGACAACCGAAGGAGGGGTCGTGGCCACCAGGCTCCCCTCCGCGCCGCCGATTCTGCCCGGACTCGCGTACATCCGCCCCCTCGGTTCGGGCGGTTTCGCCGACGTCTTCCTCTACGAGCAGGACATGCCCCGCCGCAACGTCGCCGTGAAGGTGCTGCCCAGCGACGTGCGCGATCCCGACCTGCGCCGCATGTTCAACGCCGAGGCCGACGTGCTCGCGCACCTCTCGGCGCACCCTTCCATCGTGACCGTCTACCAGGCCGGGATCTCGGCCGACGGCCGGCCGTACATCGTGATGGAGTACTGCCCGGGGTCACTGGCCCAGCGGTACCGCATCGAGCGAATCCCGGTCGATGAGGTCCTCACGATCGGCGTGCGCATGGCGGGTGCCCTCGAGTCGGCACACCGCGCCGGACTGGTGCACCGAGACGTCAAGCCGAGCAACATCCTCATCACGACGTTCGGCACGCCGGTGCTGGCCGACTTCGGCATCTCTTCGTCGCTCATCCAGAAGAGCGCCGACGAAGTCCTGGCCATGTCGATCCCGTGGAGCGCGCCCGAGGTCGTGGCCGAGCAGACAGCCGGCTCCATCGCCAGCGAGGTCTGGAGCCTGGGCGCCACGGTGTACTCCCTGCTCGCCGGGCACAGTCCGTTCGAGCGGCGTGAGCGCGGCCAGAACACGAAGGACCTGCTCCGCCGTCGCATCGCACGCGCAAGCTACACCGAGATCGCGCGCGCGGACGTGCCGGCATCGCTGCAGACGGTGCTGGCGACTGCGATGAACCGCGACCCCGCCCGCCGATACGCCTCGGCGCGCTCCTTCGCCGAGGCGTTGCGCGATGTGCAGGCCGAGCTGGGGCTGTCACCGACGTCACTCGAGATCCCCGAGGAGGAGTGGGCGCCCGCATCCGCCGGTGTCGACTTCACCGATTCCGCACTCCGCGGTCCCGCGCGCTCGCACCTGGAGCGCGACTCGGTGCGGAAGCGCCGTGCCGCGACCGGGGTGTCGGGGCTCGCCCGCGACGAGGACACCGAGTTCTCGGCGCCCGGCCCCGCGCGGCACAGCGTCGTGCCGTGGATCGTCGGCGGAGTGGTCGGACTCACCGTCGCGGGTGCCGCCGTGCTCGTCGCGATGTTCGCGACGGGGGTGCTGTGATGCGCCGCCGTACGGTCGCCGGTCTGGTCGCTTCGGCCTCGGTCGCCGCCGTGGTCATCGGGGCGAGCGTGATCTGGCCCGGGCTCGATGCGCAGGAGACCCCCGACGTCGACACCGCTGTGTGGGCGCTGCAGACGGGCGAAGGTCGCCAGTACGCGCGCGTGAACACCTCCGTGCGCGAGCTCGACACCGTGCGCGGGATCAGCAACCCCGACCGCGTCGTGCAGAGCGGCGATGCCGCCTACATCTTCAGCGACAGCCTCAGCAAGGTCACTCGCATCGACGAGTCGCTGCCGGCCGATCTCGACGACGAGGCCCTGCGCGCGTCGGCGTCCACGCCGGCCGGCACGACCGAGGTGGCGACCGCGGGCGACTTCGTCGCCTACCGCACCGACGCCGGCGTGGTGTTCGCGGGGCTGCTGTCCGCCGGGGACCCGGCCCGGCTCGACCCCTTCCCCTCGGAGGACGAGGATGCGCCGCAGTACAGCGCGGACGCGATCGCCGTCGACGACCGCGGCATCCTCTTCGCCTACTCCCGAGAGGACGCCTCCGTCCTTCGGTACGACATCGAGGCCGGCGAGGTGGCGGGCCGTGACCCGATCGAAGCAGACGACATCGCCGCACCGGCGATCACCGCGGCCGGAGACGTGTGGGCGGTCGCCGACACCGAGACCGGCGACGTGTGGCTGCGTGGTGCTGAAGGCCCCACACAGACCGTGGCGAGTGCCGGTCTGATCGTGGGCGAGCCCGATCCGGCCGGCCAGAGCGTCTACCTCGCCGACGATTCGGTGCTGGTGCGCGTGCCCGCCGACGGCACGGCCCCGCAGACCGAGGCCGGCGACCCGGACGCGCCGCTGGGCGTTCCGGCGCGGCCGATCGTCCAGGACGGCACCGTCTACGCCGCCTGGCTCGGGGCGGGTGCGGAGGGCGGGTCGCTCTGGAGGTCGGACAGCGGGCCCACCGCGCTTGACTATGGCGGTGAAGAGCTCGCCGACGAACGGCGCCCGACGTTCGTCGCGAGCGACCGCGCCGTCATCCTCAACGACATCCGGTCGGGCTGGGCGTGGACCGTCCCCGACGGCCGGCTCATCGAGTCGAGCCAGGACTGGTCGCTCGACGATCGCACCGAGTCCGACGCCGTGCCCAGCGACGATCAGCTGACGGTCGTCATCGACCCGAAGCCCCCGATCGCCGAGCCCGATGCGTTCGGGGTGCGCGCGGGGAGCCTCACCACGCTGCCGGTGCTGATGAACGACCACGACCCGAACGAAGACGTGCTGAGCATCGACCCCGCATCGGTCTCGGGCCTCGATCCCGCCTTCGGCACGGTGTCCATCACCGACAACGGGCAGCGGCTGGCGGTGCGCACGACGCCGGAGGCGACCGGCTCGGCGACGTTCTCGTATGCGGTGACCGACGGAACAGCCACGTCCGGTCTCTTCTCCGACGCGACGACCATCACGCTGACGGCGGCCGCGGCATCCGTCAATACGGCTCCGCAGTGGTGCGGCGTCGAACGCTGCCTCGTCGAATGGCCCGAGCCCGAGGTCGCGCGCGGAGGCACCATCACCGTGCCGGTGCTGCCCGGCTGGGTCGACCCCGAGGGCGACCCGCTCCTCCTGCTGTCGGTCGAGAACACGAGCGCGGTGGGCAGCGTGGCCGCGACGCCGTCGGGCGACGTCGTCTACCAGCACAGCGACGACGGGAGCGGGGCCGAGCAGCAGGTCGAGCTCGTCGTCACGATCGCCGACACCGAAGGAGCGACCACCCGGAAGTCCCTCGTCGTGACGGTGTCGCCCGAGCCGCTGCTCGAGGTGCACTCCTTCGCGGTCGTCGACACGGTCGACACCGCGCTGACCGTCGACATCGCGCCGCACGTGACGGGCACGGCCGGCCTGCTGAGGCTCGACTCGGTGCGCGTGCTCGATGACGCGGAGGCCACGGCCACGGCGGCCGACGGCACGACCGAGTTCGACTTCTCTGCGAAGAAACCGGGCACATTCCGCGTCGACTTCACCGTCACCGACGGCACGAGCGAAGCGACGGGAACGGCCCGCATCACCCTGCTGCCGGCGGATGCCCCGGCCGACCTGGCGACGTCGCCCGTGGTCGCCTTCGTCCACCCCCAGCAGGATGCGACGCTCGACGTCTTCGCGGCGGTCTCGAACCCCACGCGGCGCGTCCTGCTGCTCAGCGATGTCGTCGCGGATGCCGAAGAGGGCGCCTCGCTGACCGTCGACACCGTCGGTCAGAGCAATCTCCGCGTGTCGGGCACGACGGCGACGGGCGAGCCCGGCCGCCTCGGCACGGTGAGCTATGTCGTCAGCGACGGCACCGAGGACGCCGGCTCACGAGTTGTGGGCGAGGCCACGGTCTATCTGCTTCCGCTCGCCCCCGAGCTCGCGCCCATCGCCGTCGACGACACCGTCGTCGTGCGTGCCGGCGCCCAGATCGACATCCCCGTCCTGGAGAACGACATCTCGCCCGCGGGCGGACGCCCCACGCTGAACCCGGCCTCGGTGGTCTCGTCGACCGACGATGCGCTCGCGTTCGCCTCCGGCGACCTGCTGCGCTACCTCGCGCCCGACGAGCCGGGCGAGTACGCGGTCGACTACAGCGTCTTCACGACCGGCGCTCCGGCACTCGCCGACGACGCGGTCGTGCGCATCCGCGTGCTCGAAGACGAGGTGAACCGGGCGCCCGTTCCCGACCGGCTCGAGGGCCGCGTGCTCAGCGGAGCATCGGCGCTCATCGAGTTCGACGGCTTCGGCATGGACCCCGATGGCGATGTCGTCACGCTGGACCGCATCGTCACGCAGCCGGAGCGCGGTGCGGCGACGATCTCGGCCGACGGCAAGTCGATCGTCTACTCGAGCGTTCCCGGCGACAAGGGTCAGGTGTCGTTCCGGTACAGCGTCGTCGACGCCTTCGGGGACACCGGCGAGGCCCGAGTGCGCATCGGCGTGCTGGACGGCGAATCGAACCCCAGCCCCGTGACCTTCACCGACTACGTCCAGGTGCAGGCGGGCGAGGGCAACACCATCAGAGTCAGCCCGCTGGCCAACGACGTCGACCCGACTCTCGGCACGCTGTCGGTCACCGCGGTGCGCCCCGACCTTCCGGAGACGCTTCTGGACGGCACTGACAACCCGGAGTTCGACCGGCTCGAGGATCGCATCCGCCGCACCGACGGCGCGACCGTCGTCATCGAGGCCGGCGAGGAGCCGACGACGATGTCGTTCCTCTACGACGTCGAATCGAGCTCGGGCAACACCGGTCGCGGTCTGATCGTGGTCAAGGTCGTCCGCGAGAACGTGCCCGACTACCCGGTCGTCGCCGACACGATCCTCACCGCCGAGACGCGCGAGGACTTCCCCGACGGCGTCGACGTGCTGGATGAGAAGGCCACCTGGTCGGGCGGTGACGTCTCGGACCTCGAGGTGTCGCTGTGGGGCGATCCGCCCGGCATCGAGGTCGACGGCTGGGACATCAGCGGCGCGCTGCCTGCGAAGACCCGCCTGATCCCGTTCGCCGTGACCGGCGAGGGCATCAACGGTCCGGTGACCACGTACGCGTTCCTGCGCGTGCCGGGCGACGACGACCTGGCGCTCTCGATCCGCTCCGGGGCGGCCGCGCCGGAGGTGACGGAGCTCGAGTCGGTGACGTTCGACATGGCCGACCTCGTGGCCAAGCCCCGCGGCACCACGCTCGAGGTCGGCCGTGACGTGCGCGCCTCGGGCGCGCGCGCGGAGGCGGCGTGCGTCGTCGAGGACGGCACGTCCGTGCGGTACGACTCCGGTCCCGGCGGCCCGTGGGCGGACTCGTGCCAGGTGCCGGTCAGGCTCGAGGGCCAGGACGACTGGACCTATCTCTCCGTGCCCATCGTCGTGAACGCGCTCGACCCGCAGCCGGTGCTGAGGGCCGGCTCGATGACCGTCGGGCCGGGCGAGACCTCGACGTTCGACCTGCGCGACATGACCTCGTGGCAGCTGCGGCAGGACTGGGAGGGCATCCGGTACGACCTCGACTACCCGGGTGCGGCGTTCGACGTGTCGCTCGAGGGATCGATCGTCACGGTGACCGGACGCGACACCGCGGTTCCCGGCTCGGAGGAGGCGGCGATCGTGTCGGTGACGAGCCACGAGGAGGTCGCCCCGGTGCGACTCATCCTGCGGGTCGGCGCGGCTCCCTCGACGCTCCCGCAGGGCGGTTCGACCACCCAGCAGTGCTCGCAGGCGAGCGGCACGTCGTGCACCATCTCGGTGATCGGCGTCGGCGGCGAGGTCAACCCGCTGCCGCGCACTCCGCTCGAGGTCGTCGACGTGCGTGCGACCGGCGCCTGCGTCGGTGTGACATTCGAGATCGCGTCCCCGACGTCCGTCGTGGCGTCGTGGAGCGGCGACGCCCCCGGTGCGACGTGCTCGGCGACGTTCTCCGTGCGCGACGCGCAGAACCGCACCACGAGCGGCGAGCGCGACGGGCGGCTGCTCCTCGACCTGCTCGGGTACCCGAAGGCGCCCGCGAGCGTCGTGCAGACCGCCTACGCGGACCAGACGGTGACGCTGCGCGTCGACCCGGGCGAGTCCCGCCTCGCGTACCCGGCTCTGTCGGGCTTCGTCATCCGCTGGAACGGGCAGAAGGTCAGCGACTGCTCCGCCGACGGCGTGTGCGCGCCCATCACCGCGCCCAACGGCGAGGAGCGCACGTACGAGGCGGTCGCTGTCAACGGCGTGGGTGAGTCGCGCACCGGCGTGCGCACCGTCGCGTGGGCGTACGACACCCCGTCCGCGCCGGCGCGGATCACCTGGGCGCCGGTCGCCACGGCGACGGGAGAGGGCGGCATCATCTCGCTGCTCGTCGAGGGTGTGGATGCCGCAGAGACGGGCAGTCTCGAGATCGTGAGCGCCGTCGGCGAGACGCAGCGCGTCGCCGTCGGCCGCAACGACGTCACCGTGCGCGTCCCGAGCTTCCGCGTCGGGTCGAATGCGGCCAACCCCGTCACGATCACGCCCCTCTCTCGTTTCGCACTCCCGCCCGGGCTCGGCGGACAGCCCAACGGCACGACGACGACGATCACGGCCAACGGCGTCGGCGCGCCCCTCAACGTCACTCTCTCGCTGGTCTCGCGGTCGACGGGCGACGGGCGGTCGACCATCGACGCCGTGGCGACGGCCCAGCCGAACGGCACCGGGTCGCAGCTGCGCTTCGGCATCGTCCCGTACGACGAGCGGGGGTCCTGCACCCCGGTCGCGGGCGGCGACCGCGCCTCGTTCGCCGGCATGGAGGACGGCCGTGACTACCGCTACTACGTGTGTGTGGAGTCCTGGTACGACGGCTCCTCGTTCGGCGCGGCGTCCGCCGACGAGACGGTGCGCGCCCAGCAGTCCGGCGCGGCGCCCCAGGGCTACACCTTCCGTGTCGCGCCCGACCCCGTGGTCGAAGGTCAGGCCGCCCGCTGGCGGATCGTCGACGACCCCGCTCCGGGTCAGGCCCCGCCGCGCTTCAACGTGGTGGTGTACGAGCGCTGGGGCCCGGGAACGTCGGTGTACGACCGCGATCCCGGCATCCGCGTGTTCTTCCGTCACCGGATCTGGGGCACCGAGTCCGACCGCGGGCCCGTGGTGCCCGCGCCGGGCAGCGCGCCGTACCAGGTGCAGGCGCGCTGGGCCGTCGGATCCTGCGTGGCGGGAGCGCCACTGTCGCTGACGAGCTCGTCGAGCAACGGCGAGGCCGGCATCGCATGGTCCGACGCCGGCGCCGTCTTCTACGATGCGGCGGGTGCGGCTCTTCCCTACACCGCGGGCACCTGGACCGTGCCTGCGGGAGCGACGCGTGTGGAGGGACTCCAGGTGACGGTCTCGTGGAACGCCGCGTGGAACCTCGCGCCCGCGTCGCAGACCCTCGGCGCCGCCTGCGATCCCGGCGCTCCGCCGGAGCCCACGCCGTGACCCCTTCGACCCAGTCAGATGAACGAGGACAGCACATGACGATCACGCAGGAGCAGGCGACCTGGTTCGCCCAGACGTTCGGGCAGCTCGCCGACAACGTGGAGCGCGCCGTGCTCGGCAAGCGACACATGGTCGAGCTGGTCCTGACCGCCATGCTCAGCGAGGGTCACGTGCTGCTCGAGGACGTCCCCGGCACGGGCAAGACGTCGCTCGCGCGGGCGATGGCGCAGTCGGTGCAGGGGACGAACACGCGCATCCAGTTCACCCCCGATCTCCTGCCCGGCGACATCACCGGCATCAGCGTGTACGACCAGAAGGAGGGCGTGTTCGAGTTCCATGCCGGACCGATCTTCGCCAACATCGTGCTCGCCGACGAGATCAACCGCGCGAGCCCGAAGACGCAGTCGGCGCTGCTCGAGGTGATGGAGGAGGGCCGGGTCACGATCGACGGCGTCACCCGCCAGGTGGGTGTGCCGTTCCTCGTGCTCGCGACGCAGAACCCGGTCGAGCAGGCCGGAACCTACCGCCTGCCCGAGGCCCAGCTCGACCGCTTCATGATGCGCACCTCGCTCGGCTACCCCGACCACGCCGCCACGGTGCGCATCCTCGACGGCGCCGCGGTCGCGACGGCCGACCTCGCGCCGATCATCACCCCGCAGGCGCTCGTGGGCATGGCCGACCTCGCCGCCCAGGTCTACGTCGACGCCCTCGTGCTCGACTACATCGCCCGCCTCGTGGACAGCACCCGCTCGGCCGACGAGGTGCGCCTGGGGGTCAGCATCCGCGGCGCCCTCGCCCTCACGCGCGCGACCCGCACGCGCGCGGTGTCGCAGGGACGCACCTATGCGACGCCCGACGACGTCAAGGCGCTCGCCGTGCCCGTGCTCTCGCACCGCCTGATCCTCCACCCCGAGGCCGAGTTCGACGGAGTCACTCAGGAGGCCGTGATCGGCCAGGTCCTGCTCGACGTCGCGCCGCCCAGTCGCCGCGAGGCCGTATGAGCCTGACCGAGTCACGCCTCACCCGGACCTCCGTCTCGACGGGGTCGTCGGGCCGCACGACCGTCACCGCCACCTCGGTGGCGTCGGGCGGCCGGTCGCGCGCCCTCGTGGGTGTCGTGGTGTGGTTCGTCGGTGCATGGACGGCCCTCGCCCGCGGGATCGCGACGGCGGCCGGGTGGGCCGCGCGGACGATCCGGCCGGCCGGGGTGCTGGTCGTGCTCGCCGCGACGGCGGGACTCGCGCTGGGCATCGTCTTCGGCTGGGTCGAGTGGATGGTGGCGGGCGTGGCCGCGCTCGTGCTGGTCGCGGCATCCGTCCCCTTCCTCTTCGGCGCCCGCTCGTACGACGTCGACCTGTCGCTGACACATGAGCGGGTCGTCGCCGGCGACGGCGTCACCGGCGAGATCGTCGTGCGCAACGACGGGCACCGCATCGCCCTCCCGGGCCGCCTCGACATCCCCGTCGGCGCGGGTCTCGTGGAGTTCGGAGTTCCCCTGCTGCGCCCCGGCCACACCGTCTCGCAGCCGCTCGACATCCCCGGCCTGCGTCGCGGCATCGTGACCGTCGGACCCGCGACGACCGTGCGCAGCGACCCGATCGGCCTGCTGCGCCGCGAGCACGCGTTCGAGGACGTGCACGACGTCTATGTGCACCCGCGCACGACGTCCCTCCCCTCCACGAGCGCGGGCCTGATCCGCGACCTCGAGGGCAGCCCCACCCGCCGGCTCGTCGACTCCGACATGTCGTTCCACGCGATCCGCGAGTACGCGCCCGGAGACTCCCGCCGGCAGATCCACTGGAAGTCGACCGCCAAGACCGGGCGGCTGATGGTGCGCCAGTACGAGGAGTCGCGGCGCTCGCGCATGGCGGTCGTGCTGGGCGTCGCCGAGCACGAGTACGCCGATCCCGACGAGTTCGAGCTGGCTGTCTCGTGCGCCGCCTCGCTCGGCCTGCGCGCGGTCCGCGACGCGCGCGACGTCGAGATCGTCACGGGGTCGGAGATCCCGCGCGTGGTCCGCGGTCGCCTGCGGGCGATCCGGCACATCCCGGCCGGCTCCCCACGCCCCATGCTCGACGGGTTCAGCGGTGTGACGATGCTCGAGAGCACCATGCCCATCGCCGACGTCTGCCGGCTCACCGCCGAATCGGGGGACCGCCTGTCGATCGCCTTCCTCGTCGTCGGGTCCCACGTCACCCTCACGCGGCTGCAGCAGGCCGCCCTCGCCTTCTCGGCGGACACCAGCGTCGTCGCGGTGATATGCGACGAGCGGGCGCATCCGCGGATGCAGCCGCTCTCCGCCCTGACCGTCCTCACCGTCGGCACCCTCGATGACCTGTCGGGTCTCCTTCTGCGCGGAGCGACGGCATGAGCGCGAATCGGGATGCCGCGACCGCGGCCGAGCGGCGACCGGTCCTGGTCCCGCGCATCGTCGTCGGGAGCCTGTTCGCCGTCGTGGTCGTCGGTGTGGCAGCGGCGGCCGCGTGGCCGATCTACCACTCGGCCGCGTTCGGGCTGCTGGTCGCGGTCGCGGTGTCGATCGCCGCGGCGCTCGCGGCGGTGGCCGCACGGCTGCGGTGGAACGGCTGGATCGTCGCCGGAGCACTGGCCGGCGTCTCTCTCGTCGTCGGCGTCCCACTGGCGGTGCCGTCGCGGCTCGGCGGCGCGAGCGACCTCCTGCGCGGATTCAGCGAGCTCTCCTCGGGCGCGCTGCTGGGCTGGAAGGACCTCGTCACCGTCGAGCTGCCCGTCGGCTCGTACCGCAACCTCCTCGTCCCGGCGCTGATCGTCTTCCTCGGGGGGACCTGCCTCCTGCTTCTGCTCGCGTGGCGCGAGGATCGCATCGCCTATGCAGCCGTCCCCGTCGCGCTGGGGATGGTCTCGTTCGGGCTCTTCTTCGGACGCACGACGGTGAGCACGCCCATCGAGATCGGGCCGCTCACGCTGTACGCGCCCGCCGAGACCGCGCTCGGCGCGCTGAGCCTGCTGTCGTGTCTGCTGTGGCTGGCCTGGCGCACGCACGACGAGCGCCTTCGCGCGCTGCAGCGCGCCGCAGCGTCGAGCGGCGTCCGCATCTCGCGTCGCCGGTCACGGGCCGACCGGCGGCGCACGGCGCTCGGCGCGGGCATGGTCGCGGCGGCGCTCGTGCTCGCCGTGGGCGTCGTTCCGTTCGCCGCGCGAGGCGCGGAACGCGAGGTGCTGCGCACCGCGGTCGGACCCGAGGTCGACCTCTCGGCAGCCGTGAGCCCGCTCGCCGAGTACCGCGCTCTGTTCGATGACGACCGCGTGCAGCAGGTGCTGTTCACGGTGACGACCGGAGCCGCGGCGCCCGAGCGCGTGCGCGTCGCCACCCTCGACTCCTACGACGGCGAGGTGTTCCGCAGCGGCGGGGAGGGGGCGGCGGACGCCGGACGCTTCGTGCGCGTGCCCTCGTCGCTCGATGCCGGACCCGGCACGCCGGTCGAAGCCACCGTGGAGATCGACGCTCTGGGCGGGATCTGGATGCCGACCGCCGGGCGGCTGTCGGGCGTCGCGTTCGCAGGCCCGCGCGCCGCGTCGCTCGTCGACCGCTTCTACTACAACGCCGCCGCGTCGGCCGGCGTGCAGACCGCGGGAGGAGGGCTCGCGTCCGGCGACCGCTACACCGCCTACGGCGTCGAGCCAGAGGTCCCCGCCCTGGAGGAGCTGGAGGCCCCGGGTGCCACCGCGGGCGACGTGGCCGCGCCGGACAGCCTGCGCGCGTGGGTGGAGAACCACGTCTCGGGCACCGGGGGAGCGGCCCTCGCCGACCTCGTCGCGCTGCTGCGGGACCGCGGCTATCTCAGCCACGGTCTCAGGGGAGGCCAGGGCGAGCCACTCCCGGTGTGGGCCGAGCAACTGCCCGACTACACGTTCCAGCCGAGCGCGTCGGGGCACTCGCTCGCCCGCATCGACGCGATGTTCGACCGGCTGCTCGAGCGCGAGGGCGACCCGCGCGCGCAGGCCTCCGGGAACTATGTCGCGGCCGTCGGCGACGACGAGCAGTTCGCGGTCGCCGTGGCGCTGATCGCGCGCGAACTCGGCTTCCCATCGCGGGTCGTGCTCGGCGCCCGCATCGGCGAGCCCCAGCCGGGCCTCGCGTCGTGCGGTGACGGCGTGTGCCGGGCGCGGGACCTGTCGGCCTGGACCGAGGTGCAGTCGGCCGAGGGGGACTGGGTGGCGGTCGACGTCACCCCGCAGTGGGCCGAGTCGCCCAGCCTCGACGTGACGGAGCAGCGCGACCCCGAGGTCGTCACGGAGGTGCTGCCCGATACGGTGGAAGAGGTCCTGCCTCCCGATCCGCTCCAGGAGGACTCGGCCTCGGGCGATCCCGCCGCCGACGACGCCGGGGTCGGCCTCGCGTGGCTGTGGCCGATCCTGCGCACCGCGGGCGTGGCGCTGCTCATCCTCGGACTCGCGCTCGGGCCGTTCCTCGTCGTCATCGCGGCGAAGGCGGCGCGCCGACGCGGACGACGGCGCGCGCCCTCACCCGCTGCCCGCATCGCCGGTGGCTGGGAGGAGTACGTGGATGCCGCGCTCGACACGGGCCGCGAGGCGCCGCGCACGCACACCCGACGGGAGCTCGCGACGGCCTTCGGCTCCGACACGGGGCTGCAACTCGCCGACACCGCCGACCGCGCCGTATTCTCGTCCGGAGATGAGACGGACGCCGATGCCGCGCAGTACTGGCGGGTGGTCGACGAGGAGCGTCGCCGCCTCGCGCAGGAGCGAGGGTTCTGGAGAGGGCTTGCCGTGACCGTATCGTTGAGATCGTTCGTCCGACACCTCGCACCCGCCACGGGTGCCCGCACGCGTTTCGCCGAGAGGGGGAGGCGCCGGGTCGTCCAGCCCGTGCGCCCCATGCCATGAATGCCGATGCATCCGCCACCGTCGCCGGGATCCTGATCTCGCTGCTCGCGGTCGCCGCCGTCTACGTCTGGACCGCGATCGCGCTGTCCGCCGTGTTCCGAAAGTCGGGCGAGGAAGCCTGGAAGGCGTGGGTTCCGGTCCTCAACGTGATCGTGCTGCTCCAGCTCGGCGGTCTCTCGCCCTGGCTCGTGCTGATGGCCCTCGTCCCGGTGCTGGGCGGCATCGCGCTGTGGGTCGTCGTCGTGATCGCCTGCTACCGCGTCAACGTCGCGTTCGGGTACGGCGCGGGAATGACCGTGCTCGCCGCGCTCCTCTTCCCGGTCTGGGCCACGGTCCTCGGCTTCGGCTCGGCCCGCTGGGTCGGCGCCGAGCCCGCCCCGGGGGTGCGCCGCTCCGTCGGCCCCACCGACGTGCCGGTTCCCGGCTCTTCTCCTGCGGACGCCGGCCCGCCGCCGCCCGGCGACACCCCGGCCGGCAACGCGTGGGCTCCCACCGCGCCGGCCACCATGCGTCCCGCACCGCCCGTGCCACCGGTGCCGCAGGTGCCGCCGGCACCGTCCGCACCTTCGCCGGACGAACCTCGCGCCGCTCCCGTCGCCGCCGCGGAGGAGCCGATCTCGTTCGTGCCGGTGACCGGCGCGTCCCGGCCCGTGCCCCCGGCATCCTTCGACTTCACCGAGCCCTCGCACCCCGGCGCGCCCCACCGACCGGCCGACCCGTCGCCGGTGCTCGACGAGGAGTCCGCGCCCGCGCCCGCGTCCTCTGCGCGCGCCAACCAGAACTGGGGCGGCTTCGACCTCGGTGCCGTCGTCGAGCTGACCGGAGAGGTCACGGCGGCCGTCAGCGGTGCTCCGCAGCCGATCGCCGCGGTCCCCGGCGTCGCTGCCGAACGGCCTGACGAGGAGTCCGACCAGCGTCCCGCGGTCACTCGTGTGCCCGCGGCGCGGCCGACGCCCGAGGTGGAGCCGTGGGCTCCGGCGCGATCACCCCTGCCGGAGGGCGACGCCTTCCCGGAGGCATCCGGCGAGGTGTCCGCCGTCGCGGGGGCACCGGATGCCGGCACCCCGCGCTCGGCGCGCACATCGGTCTCGGCGCAGCACGTGCTGCCCGAGATTCCGGACGGCGTCGACGAGACCGTGATCGCGAACCGCCGCAAGGCCAAGTGGTCGATCGTGCTGCCCTCGGGCGGTCTGGTCGAGCTCGCCGCCGACATCGTGCTCGTCGGTCGCCGGCCGGCACGGAGTACGGCCTATCCGGACGCGCAGCTCGTCGTGATCGATGACGGCACGGTGTCGAAGACCCACATGCGTCTGGAGCGCAACGGTGACGAGTGGTCGGTGACCGACCTGCACTCGACCAACGGCACGATCCTCATCGCGTCCGACGGCGCCGAGCGGGAGATCCCGCCGGGCGCCGCGCACCGTGCTCCGGCCCGGATGCTGCTCGGCGACGCCGAACTCCGGCTGCTGGCCGACGATTCGAGCCGATGACGCCGGCCGACCCCGCGAACCCGCCCGTCCCCGCAGCGGATCGCGCCCACCCCGGCGACGATGGCGCCGTCGACGAGGCGACGGTCATCGGGGCCCGCCGGCGAGCTGCGGCTGAGCCGGTCGACGAGGCGACGGCGATCTCCGCGCGGCGAGGTCGCGCACCTGACCCGGTCGGCGAGGAGACCGTGGTGTCGGTGCGCCGCCGCGGTCAGTCCGAGCCCGACGGCCCCGGCACGGCGGACGACACGATCCCCTCGGCTCGGGGCCGCGGCCTCGCCGGTCCTGCGGTGGCCGACGACGACACCGTGCTCTCGCGCCGGTCCGCCGCGGCGACCGACACCGTGCCAGACGTCGAGGAGACCCTGCTCCGCCCGCCGGCCGCGTCGGGCGACGCCCGCCGTGAGCCCGGTCCCGTCGACCGCGCGCCCGGCGGTCGGGACGCGCGCATCCCCGACGCCGACGCACTCCGCGCCCCCGTCCCGCCGCGCCCGGTCCCCCCGGTGACCGCCGCCCGCGGCGCGGCACCGGTGCGTCCTCCGAGCATCGAGCGCACGGGCCCGGTCCCGGATCATGAGAGTGTGGAGCGTGCGGCACGAGCCCGTGACCGACGGCGCACGATCGTCGTCGTGCTCGTCGCGGCGGCCGTGGTGCTCGGATCCGCGGCTGCGCTCGTGCTCCTGCTGACCTGACGGCGACCGGTGACCTGAGGATGACGATGACCGACACTGCCGCTCCCGCCCGCCCCACGCGGGACGAGCCCCTCGACGACGGCCCTGTCGCGCCCGAGACGGCGGCGATGCTCGGGATCGTGCAGGCCGGGCTCGGCTACCGCTCGCTCGCGTTCGCGATCGACGTGGTCATCTGGCTGGTCCTCGCCGGGCCGCTCATCGCCGGCATGATCATGCGCGCCCTGGGCGACACCTCGCTGCTGTCGCTGCTGCTCATCGCAGGCGGCTGGTTCCTCTCCGGACTCTTCGTGCTGATCCAGCTGATCCTGCACGGCCGACGGGGCGTCACGACCGGCAAGGCCGCGCTGCGGCTGCGCTCGATCTCGGCGACCGACCTCGGCCGCCCCGGCTTCTGGCGTGTGGTGCTTCGCGCGCTCGTCCTGGCGGCGAGCACGCTCGTGCTGGTCGTCGTCGGCCCCGCCGTGCTGTTCGCTTCGAGCCTCGCCGACCCGCAGCGGAGGGGCCGCAGCATCCTGGACCGCATCGGCGGGTGCTGGGTCATCGACGCGCGCGCGGGCCTCGACCCGTTCGACGCCAAGGCGCTCCGCCACGCGCGCCGCGCGCTGCGCGGTCGGCCCGACGACACCGAGGAGCTGCCGTCGATGGCGAGCGGTGCCCCGGCGGAGTCGTCTCTGCGCATCCCCGACGCACGCTCGCGCGCGGGCGTCGTGGGCCCCGGCGGCACCGGGGCGCAGTGGGCGCTCGCCGCGCCGGGCGACGACAGCGTCATCGACGGCGTGCCCGGAGCGGATTCCCCGCCTGCCGCCCCGACGGCGCAGGGCTTCGCCCCGACGGCGCAGGGCTTCGCCCCGACGGCGCAGGGCTTCGCCCCGGCGGCGCAGAGCTTCGCACCTCCCGCCGCGGGAGCCGCGGCCCCCGCCGCCGCAGGGCACGCCACCCCGCCCGCCACCCCGGCACCGGCACCGGCACCGGCACCGACGCCGGCCGAGGTCGTGCAGGCGGCGGGCGCTGCGCCCGCCACCGGGCTGCGCCGGGCGCAGGCCATGATCCGCTTCGACGACGGCTCGGTGCTGCGCGTCCCCGTGCTGGGACTCATCGGCCGCGACCCCGAGCCCGCCGCGGGTGAGACGGCCGACGCCGTGGTGCGGCTCGACGACCCGCAGCGACTCATGTCGAAGACGCACGCGGCGTTCGGGCAGGACGCCGAGGGGGTGTGGGTCGGCGATCGCGGCTCGCGCAACGGCACGCAGCTGCTGTCGCCCGGTGGGGACGTCGTCGACGTTCCGGCGGGCGAGCGCATGCGGGTCCCGGTGGGCTGGACCGTTCAGATCGGCGGCAGGACGTTCGAGCTCGTTCCGAGAGGTGCTGATTCGTGAAGCTGAAGCTGGGTCTGCGTCGAGGCGTCGGATCCACCGTCGACGTGCTCGTGACCGCCGATTCGACGGCGACCGTGCAGGATGTGGCGCGCGCCCTCGCCGAGGGCGACGCGCTCGCCGCGCCGGGCGGCGTGAATGCGAGCGACGTGCCCACGCTGCTCGTCGCCTCGCCGGCAGGTCGCCCCGTCCACCTCGACCCGTCCGCGTCGATCGCCGACGCGCCCATCGGCTCGGGCTTCGACGCCTCCGTCGTGCCCGCCGTCCACGGGGCAGGTGCCGACGGCGCGGTCACCGCGGCTGTGATGCGCATCCACAGCGGCCCCGACGCCGGCCGGACGATCCCGCTCGCGGCGGGCTCGACGGTGATCGGCCGCGTGGCTCCCGCGCAGGTCCTCCTGGACGACCCGCTCGTCTCGAAGCGCCATGCGCGCGTCGAGGTCGACCAGTCCATCGAGCTCGTCGACCTGAACTCCGCGAACGGCCTCATCGTCGACGGGGGACTCGTGCAGCGCGTCCGGGTCATCCCGGGCCAGAAGATCACGATCGGCGCCACCGAGGTGTCGTTCTCGCTCGTGCCGCGCGTCGAGACCGACGCGTCCCTCGTGTTGGAGCGCGGCGGCGCGCTCATGTTCAACCGCTCGCCGCGCGTGGAGGACCGCTACGCGGGCCAGGAGTTCCGGCATCCGATCATCCCCAACGAAGCCGACCCGCGCATCTTCCCGTGGCCGATGATCATGGCCCCGGTGCTGCTCGGCCTCGCGATGTTCGCCGTCACGCAGCGTCCCACTTCGCTCCTGATCGTCGCGATGGCCCCGCTCATGATGCTCGGCAACTTCATCGGCCAGCGCACTCAGCAGGGCAAGAAGCTCCAGCTCGAGATCGAGACGTTCGAGACGCAGCTCGACGAACTCGAGGAGCAGCTCGAGATGGAGGAGATCGTCGAGCGCGAGCGCCGGCGGGCCGAGGCGCCGGCGACGGCGACCGTGTACGAGAACGCCATGGCGCTCGGGCCGATGCTGTGGACGCGCCGGCCGGAGCACTGGAACTTCCTCGGGCTGCGCCTCGGCGTCGGCGCGGGGCACAGCCGCAACACCATCCAGGAGGCCAACGACCAGCGCGGCATCGCGCAGTACTCGCAGCAGGTGCGCAGGCTGCGCGAGCGGTTCGCGCACATCGACGACGTGCCCGTGATCGAGCTGCTGCCATCCGCCGGCGCCATCGGCATCGCGGGACCCCGCGAGCTCGCAGCCGATGTCGTGCGCGGCCTCGGAGTGCAGCTGTTCGGGCTCCACGCCCCCAACGAGGTGGTCACCGCCGCCATCGTCGACCCGGGCTGGACCGGCGACATGGAGTGGATGAAGTGGCTCCCCCACACCACCAGCCCGCGCTCGCCGTTCGCCGAGATGGCGCTCGCCGACAGCCAGTCCGCGGGCACCGCCCTGCTCAACGGACTCGAGGAGGCGATCCTCGAGCGTCTGTCGGGGTCGGCGACGCATCGCGGGCCCCTCGCCGCGAGCGAGGTCTCGATGGCCCTCGGCAAGCACGTCGGCGAGCAGCGCGGCGGCGGCGGGTCGGCCGCCGGCGACGTCTCGCTCGTGCTGTTCGTCACGCACGACGCGCCCGTCGACCGTCCGCGCCTCACCCAGGTGATCGAGCGAGGACCGGATGCCGGCGTCTACACCGTCTTCGTCGCCCCCACCGTCGAGTCGCTCCCCGCGTCGTGCCGCACGTTCATCGACGTGAGCCACGGCCTCGACGAGGCCACCGTCGGCTGGGTGCGTGCGGGCGATCGCGCGCAGAGCGTCGCGATCGAGGGCGTCTCGCGCGAGTACGCCGAGATCTTCGCCAAGCGCCTGGCGCCCGTCGTCGACTCGAGCTCGGTCGCCGCCGACTCGTCGGACCTGCCGAACAGCGTGTCGCTGCTGCGCCTCATCGGCACCGACATGGCGGCCGAGCCGCAGGCGGCGGTCGAGCGATGGCGTCAGAACAACTCGGTCATCGACCGCACGCGCGGCCCGCGTCCGCGCCTGAAACGCGCCGGGACGCTCAAGGCATACGTCGGGCAGGGGAGCCCCGACGCGATGTCGCTCGACCTGCGCACCCAGGGGCCGCACGCGCTCGTCGGCGGCACCACCGGCTCCGGCAAGTCGGAGTTCCTGCAGGCCTGGGTGCTCGGCATGGCAGCGGAGTACAGCCCCGACCGGGTGACGTTCCTCTTCGTCGACTACAAGGGCGGATCGGCGTTCGCCGACTGCGTCGAGCTGCCGCACACCGTCGGCCTCGTGACGGATCTGAGCCCTCACCTCGTGCGCCGCGCGCTCACCAGCCTGCGCGCCGAGCTGCACCACCGCGAGCACCTCTTCAACCGCAAGAAGGCGAAGGACCTCCTCGAGCTCGAGAAGCGCCAGGATCCCGAGACCCCGCCCGCGCTCGTGCTCGTCATCGACGAGTTCGCCGCGCTCGCGACCGAGGTGCCGGAGTTCGTCGACGGCGTCGTCGACATCGCCCAGCGCGGCCGGTCGCTCGGCATCCACCTGATCATGGCGACGCAGCGCCCGGCGGGCGTCATCAAGGACAACCTGCGCGCCAACACGAACCTCCGCGTCGCGCTGCGGATGGCCGACGCCGCCGACTCGAACGACGTCGTGGGCGACCCGGTCGCCTCGACGTTCGACCCGTCGATCCCGGGCCGCGGCATCGCCAAGACCGGACCCGGCCGCCTGGTGCCGTTCCAGTCCGGCTACGCCGGCGGCTGGACCGCGGAAGAGCCCGATCGCGCCCAGGTGCGCGTGGCCGAGCTGCGCTTCGGCTCGGTCACCCTGTGGGAGGCCGAGGGCGACAGCGAGTCCGACACGCACGACGAGGACCTCGGGCCCAACGACCAGAAGCGGCTCGTCGCGAACCTCGTGGCCGCGGCCGCCGACGCGGGCATCCCCGCCCCTCGCCGGCCATGGCTCGATGACCTCGCCGGCACGATCGACCTGCGCGATCTGCCGCTCGAGGGCGACCAGCGCATTCCGATCGGCCTCGCCGACATCCCGCAGCGGCAGCTGCAGGAGGCGGTCTACTTTCAGCCCGACACCGACGGTCACATGCTCGTGTACGGCACGAGCGGCGCGGGCAAGAGCGCCGCGCTGCGTACGATCGGCATCGCGGCGGGCGCGCGGCCCGACCTCGGCCGTGTCGCCGTGTACGGCATCGACTTCGGCACCGGCGCACTGCGCTCGATGGAGATCATGCCGCACGTCGGATCGATCGTCTCGGGCGACGACGTCGAGCGCGTCCAGCGCCTGCTGCGCACGCTGCGGGGCGTGCTCGACGACCGCGCGAAGCGGTACTCCGACGTCAACGCCGCCACGCTCACCGAGTACCGGCAGATCACCGGCGACGCCGCAGAGCCCCGCATCATCCTGCTGCTCGACGGGTTCGGCGTCTTCAAGCAGGACTGGGAGACGTCGTCGACCCGCGCGCCGTTCTACGGCATCTTCATGCGTCTGCTCGGTGAGGGCCGCCCGCTCGGCGTGCACGTGGTCGCGACCGCCGACCGCTACGGCGCCGTTCCCACCGCGGTGAGCGCCAACGTCACCAAGCGGATCGTGCTGCGGATGTCCGACGAGGGCGCCTACGCGATCCTCGGCGTCGCGAAGGACGTCCTCAACGAGCGCAGCGTGCCCGGCCGTGCGATCGTCGACGGACTCGAGACCCAGGTAGCCGTCATCGGCGGCACGACCAACGTCGCCGAGCAGAACACCGCGGCCGAGGCGTTCGCCGCGGCGCTGCGGGCGGCGGGCGCCGTCGAGGCGAAGAACATCGGGTCGCTCCCGGTCGAGCTCGACGTGGCCGAGCTGCCGGCGCGCGTGGGGGAGTTCCCCGCGCTCGGCATCGGCGACGACACGCTCGGCCCCAAGGGCTTCGAGCCCGTCGGCACGTTCGTCGTCGCGGGTCCTCCGCAGAGCGGCAAGACCACCGCCCTGCGCGGCATCGTCTCGTCGCTGGAGCGCTTCGACCCCGATGTCGAGCTCTTCCACGTCGGCGGGCGTCGCGCCGCGCTGCGCGACTACCGGCCGTGGCGGCAGGCGGTGTCGGCCATCGAGGACGTGCGCGCGCTCGCGAAGGAGCTCAAGGACGTCGTTGCCGACGAGTCGACCTCCAAGCGGATCGCGGTCGTCGTCGAGAACATCACCGAGTACGGCGACACCGATGCCGAGCGCCCGCTCAAGGAGCTCTTCCAGGCGATCAACCGCAGCGACCACTTCCTCGTCGCCGACGGCGACGTGTCGCAGCTGAGCAGCGGCTACGGCCTGATCGGCGAGCTCAAGGGCGGACGCCACGGCATCGCCCTGCGGCCCGAGACGTACGACGGCGACTCGCTGTTCAAGATCCCCTTCCCGAAGGTGCAGCGGCACGAGTTCCCCGCCGGCCGCGGCCTCTTCGTCGAGAACGGACAGGTCGTCACGGTGCAGCTGCCGCTGGTCGCGGAGTAGGGACGAGCGGATGCCGCGAATGGGGAATGATCCCCATTGGGAAGCGCTCACCCGCTCGGTTAGCCTGACGTGGGGCCAGAGCGGTCCGAGGTTTCGAAGGGAATGACGATGGCGGATTTCAAGGCTTCTTACGGTGAGATGGAAGCGATGTCGGGCAAGCTCGACAGCGGTCGCGAGGAGATCGGCGACATCCTGCGTCGCCTGAAGAGCGATGTGGACCGTCTGCTCGGCGATGACTTCAAGACGCAGCACGCGTCGGGCAAGTTCGGCGAGGGGTACACCGAGCTGACCACGGGTCTGGAGAAGGCCATCGAGGGCATCTCCGACATGGGTGAGTCGCTGCGCAAGATGCAGCAGGCGATCAAGGACACCGACCAGGCACTCGCCGGCAACTGACGACTTCGCGGCGGCGGCGGCCACCGGCCGCCCCGCCGCGCCATGCGGAGGGCGAAGAAGTGCCAGACATCTACCTCAACATGCAGGAGCTCGACGAGGTCCTCGCCGGGCTCGACGCGTCGATCGACGAGTTCGACTCCGCGACCGGTGTCGCCGACGGCATCGCCGAGGCCATCGGCCGCCCCGACGGCCGTGGCTCGCTCCACGGCAAGGCGAACGACTTCGAGGACGACTGGAACAACACGCGCGGCGAGTTGAAGGACAACCTCGACCAGATCCGCACCCACCTCCAGGACGTCATCGACGGGTGGCGGAACTGGGATGCCGAGGCTGCGGCCGCGATGCAGTCGTCCGCCCCCGACAACGCGGTGTGAGGACACGATGACACTCCGTTCCCCCGAGAACAATCTGCTGCGCCGCCTGGAGGGCAACCCCGGCGATGTGCGCCGCTACGGCCAGGATCTCGTCGACGCGGGTGCGGTCATGCGCCGCACGGCGACGCAGCTGAAGCGGATCAGCGAGGGCACGCGGCAGATCGCCGAGTCCGTCGACGCCGTCCGGGAGGTCGCGGGCGAGACGTATCCCGACCTCGAGAAGGCCGCGACGCGGTACGAGCGCACCGGCGCGGTGCTGAAGACCTACGCCGTCGAGCTCGACACGGCGCAGACCGGGATCCACCCGCTCATCCCGCAGATCGAGGACGCCCATCGCGACCTGGTGACGGCACGGACGGACGAGGCGGACGCCGATCGGCTCGTGCGCGACCACCGGTATCAGATGCCGTGGGAGGACGACGTCTCGGATTCCCAGAAGCAGGCGGCGCTCGACGCGCAGACCAGCGCCGAGACGGCGCGGGAGAACGCCGAGAGCAGGCTCGCATCGCTGTGGGGCACGTTCGACCGCAAGTTCTCGACGTGGTCGGACGCCTACGACGACGCCGTCGACGGGATCGAGGACGCCTTCGACGCGGCCGACAACAACGACGCGTGGGGAGAGGACCTGCTGCCGGTCCTGGGCTGGATCGCGGTCGGCCTCGCGGTGGTCGCGATCTTCGTGACCGGGCCGATCGCGCTGGCCATCGCCGCCATCGGCGCGGTGATCGCCCTCGTGATGGTCGCGATCAACGTGCTCAAGTACGCCAAGGGCAGAGGCAACTGGCTCGATCTGACGCTCTCGATCATCGGCGTCATCCCGTTCGCCCGGCCGCTCATCACGGGCGCGCGCGGCGGCATCGCCGCGCTGCGGGGCGTCTCGGCCACGTTCTCGGCAGGTCGCGGCGTCATGCGCGCCTCCGTGCGGTCGACCTTCCCCCGCTTCGGCTACGCGCCGATGTCGGGCGGACCGTTCTCACGGCTCGCGGGCCTCGGGAACAACGCGTGGGCGGGCACGCGCAACGCGTACTACGCCGTGCGGTCCGGCGTGCGGTCGTCGGCCCTGCTCTCGCGCTTCTCGATGCGCGACTTCTTCATCGACCGCCCGGTGATGAACCTGTGGCGCGGCGGGCACAACCCGGTCACGAGCTTCTCGAACTTCCTGCTGCGCAACGGCTCCCGCGTGGGTGACGACGCAGTCGCGTGGGCCAACTCCGCCGAGGTCGCGTCGTTCGCGCCGTCGCAGTTCGCGCAGGCCGCCTCCGTCTTCGAGTCGTCGGTCACGTGGATTGTAAACTCCGACTTCATGGCCACGCAGAACTCCGAACGCTACAGCGGCTGGCGAGCGAGCCTGGTTTCGTGACCTCGCCGCACTCGCCCTTCGCCTACGCCATCGGCGACGAGGCCGACGCCGCGCGCGAGCGCAGCATCGGCCCGCGCTGGATGCCGATGAGCATCGGCCTCGTCGCGTCGGCGGTGTTCATCATCGTCACGATCGTCAACGTCCTCGCGTCGGGCATCCCGAACCCCGTGGACGGCACGTCCGCGTGGGACTCCGATGTGCCCTTCCCGCTCATCCCGCTGCCCAGCTGGCTGACCGTCCCGGTCGCGCTGGCCCCGCTTCTCACCGCGGTGCTGCTGTGGCGGGTCGTCGACGCACGGCACAAGGCGCTGCTGACCAACACGATCGTCTACGCGCTCACGGTCTTCCTCCTCCTGCCGATCCTGCTGTCGTGGGTGTACCCCGAGCCGGGCGGCATCCCCGACGGCGATCGCACGATGGGCTGGCACTGGCTCGGCGCCCCCCTCGCGCTGATCGGCGCGATCGTGCTGATCATCCGCCGCGTCACGCTGCCGGCTTCTCCGGTGCCCGCTGTCGAGCGCGACGCGTTCTTCCTCGAGGAGGTCGAGCTGCGGCGCAAGGCGCGCTACGACAAGAAGGCGCGCGCCACCCTCGAGGCCGACCTCGCCGACCTGCGCGCCCGCCAGGCCGCCGCGACCGCCGCCACCCCGAAGGCGTCGGAGCCGCACTCCCGCGCCGCCGACGATCAGCCCGGAGGCGCCGCATGAGCACACCGACCGCGCCGGCACCCGGACTCGGCTTCTCGATGCTCTTCCCTCCCGGCTGGCGGGAGTTCCGCACCGACGTCGAGAGTGAGCGCGAGCTCACGGAACTGGCGACCCGCGGTGCCCGCGACGCCGGGCGTGCCGACGTCGCGCTCGCGATCCGCCAGCACATCCACCGCATGTTCGAGGGGCTCCGCCGGCGACGCGCGCTCGGCGTGCACCTGCCCGTCGTCACGATGGACGACTCCGTCCTCCCTGCCTCGCTCACGGTCGTGCCGGTGCGGTTCGCGCCCGGGGGCCTCGCGCGGGCGGTGGCCGACCGGGCCGGCGATGCCGCCGTGGAAGAGGTCGATGCGACGGGCGCCCGCTGGTACCGCTGGTACGACCGTGCCGACCAGCTGGAGGGGCAGGATGCCGCGGCATCCGTCACCCTCCACTATGTGATCCCGCGCCCCGACGACGCCGGAGCCCTGCACCTGCTGTACGCCTACACCGTCCTCGCCGAGGATCGCGGCGAGGAGCCCGACCGCTCGCTCGAGACGCTCGGGCACGGGATCATCGGCACGTTCGAGTGGGGCCGGCCGGCATGACGGACTACGTCATCGATCTCGACGACCGCGAGTGGATCGGCGTGCCGCCCGCCTTCCCGTATCTGGAGTGGCCGGATGCCGCGGCCTGGGCCGCCGCGCTCGCGGACGCCGCGATCCCCGGCGATCCGGAGCGCCGGGCCGCGTTCGAGCGCGCCGCCCTCAACGTCGCCTCCGATCGGCCGCAGGACGTCGACCATGTGCTGTGGTTCGCCCCCGAGGACGGCCGCGCGATGGGGGTGGCGTTCCTCAGCGTGTACGGCGAGGTCCCGGCCGAGGTCGACCTCGAAGACGTCGCGATGCTCGGCATCGACTCGCCCACGGCGCCGCAGATCGCGTCGCACGCATCCGAGCGCTTCGGCACCGTCGTGCAGGCGGCGGCGACCGTGCGCCTGTCCGACGTCGCGGCCGAGCCAGAGGCCGCGCAGGGCGTCGCCGGCAGCATCCGCACCGTGGCCGCGGCATCCGATCTCCTCTTCGTCCTCAACGCGGTCGACGAGGACATCGTCACCCTCGCGGTCATGCAGCAGCCGATGATCGACCTCTTCGAGCGCATCGAGCTGCTGACGGACGACGACGCCGTGACCGACGCGGTGCGGCGTCTGGTCCAGTAGTTCGACGTCCGCCATGGGGAATGGTCCCCATGGGCACTCCGGCGGTCCCGGGTTAGCGTGGAGTCACCGGGCCGGACCCGGTCCACGGACGAAGGGAATGACGATGGCGGATTTCAAGGCTTCTTACGGTGAGATGGAAGCGATGTCGGGCAAGCTCGACAGCGGTCGCGAGGAGATCGGCGACATCCTGCGTCGCCTGAAGAGCGATGTGGACCGTCTGCTCGGCGATGACTTCAAGACGCAGCACGCGTCGGGCAAGTTCGGCGAGGGGTACACCGAGCTGACCACGGGTCTGGAGAAGGCCATCGAGGGCATCTCCGACATGGGTGAGTCGCTGCGCAAGATGCAGCAGGCGATCAAGGACACCGACCAGGCACTCGCCGGCAACTGAC